>JACESI010000001.1 GCA_013911885.1 Hyphomicrobiales bacterium
GCCTCGACGACACCGGCGCCCACGACCATGCCCGCAGCGCCGGCTGCCGCCAAGATGATGGCTGAAAACGAAATCAGCCCGCAGAACGTCAGCGGCAGCGGTAAACGCGGCCAGATTCTTAAGGAGGACGTGCAGAGCGCGATAACCCACTCCGAGAGCAAGGCACCTGCGGCAGAAGCTGTTAAGGCGCCTGCGATGGCCGCATCCGAAGTGCCGGCAGCCACAGCGCGCGTTTCTTCCGGCAAGGACGACGAGGCCCGCGAAGAGCGCGTGAAAATGACACGCCTGCGCCAGACCATTGCACGCCGCCTGAAGGATGCCCAAAACACCGCCGCCATGCTGACCACCTATAACGAGGTCGACATGAAGCCGGTCATGGATCTGCGCAACCAGTACAAGGATCTTTTCGAGAAGAAGCATGGCGTGAAGCTCGGCTTCATGGGCTTCTTCACCAAGGCGGTCACCCATGCGCTGAAGGAGATCCCGGCGGTCAACGCGGAAATCGACGGCACCGACATCATCTACAAGAATTATGCCCATATCGGCGTTGCGGTCGGCACACCAAAGGGCCTTGTGGTTCCGGTGGTGCGCAATGCCGATGACATGTCGATTGCCGAGATCGAAAAGGAAATCGGGCGCCTCGGTCTCGCCGGTCGCGACGGCAAACTCAGCATGGAAGACATGCAGGGCGGCACCTTCACGATTTCGAATGGCGGCGTCTACGGCTCGCTGATGTCGTCACCGATCCTCAATGCGCCGCAATCCGGCATTCTCGGCATGCATAAAATTCAGGATCGCCCGGTCGTGGTTGGCGGACAGATCGTCATCCGCCCGATGATGTATCTGGCCCTGTCCTATGATCACCGGATCGTCGATGGCAAGGAAGCCGTGACATTCCTCGTGCGTGTCAAGGAAAGCCTCGAAGACCCGCAGCGTCTCGTACTTGATCTCTAGAGGTTTTGTCCGGCGGCGGTCGTTCAGCGGCGACCGCCTGATCCTGTGCCAAATCTGGAAGGAAACAGCATGTCCCATGATCTCGTGGTAATTGGCAGCGGCCCCGGTGGTTATGTCTGCGCCATCAAGGCGGCACAACTCGGCCTCAAGGTTGCCGTTGTCGAAAAACGCCCGACTTTCGGCGGCACCTGTCTCAATATCGGCTGCATCCCCTCAAAGGCGTTGTTGCACGCCTCGGAGTTGTTTGCCGAAGCCGGACACAATTTCAAGGCGCTCGGCATCGACATTCCGGCTCCCCAACTCAACCTCAAGCAGATGATGGCGCACAAGGACAGCGTCGTTGAGGCGAACGTCTCCGGCGTTGCCTATCTGTTCAAGAAAAACAACATCGACAGCGTCATCGGCACTGGCAAAATTCTTGGTCCCGGCAAGGTCGAGGTGACCCCTGAATCGGGCGCGCCCCGTATCCTTGACTGCAAGAATATCGTGATCGCCACCGGCTCCGATGTCGCGGGCATTCCCGGTCTCAAGATCGCCATCGACGAGAAAGTCATCGTTTCCTCGACGGGAGCGCTGGAACTCGACCGCGTGCCGGAAAAAATCGTGGTTGTGGGTGGCGGCGTCATCGGCCTTGAACTCGGCTCGGTCTGGAACCGACTCGGCGCGGAAGTGACCGTAATCGAATATCTCGATAAAATTCTCGGCCCGATGGACGGTGAAGTCTCGAAACAATTCCTGCGCATGCTGAAAAAGCAGGGCATCAAGGTCGAACTCTCGGCCAAGGTCACCAATGTTGAGCGAACCGGGACAAGCGCGACCGTGACCTATGAGCCGGTCGCGGGTGGCAAGGCTGAAACGATCGGCGCCGACATCGTTCTGATCGCAACCGGGCGGGTGCCATATACAGCCGGACTTGGCCTTGAGGCGGCGGGCATCGCGACCGAGCGCGGCCGTGTCGTCATCGACCACGGCTACAAGACGAATGTCGACGGCATCTATGCAATTGGAGACGTGGTCGCAGGGCCGATGCTCGCCCACAAGGCCGAAGATGAAGGCGTTGCCGTTGCCGAAATTCTCACCGGCCAGCGCGGTCATGTGAATTATGATGTCATCCCGAGCGTTGTCTACACGATGCCGGAAGTAGCCTCCGTCGGCAGAACCGAGGAAGAGCTGAAAAAGGCGGACATCGCCTACAAGGCCGGAAAATTTCCGTTTACCGCGAATGGTCGCGCGCGTGCCATGCAGGCGACGGACGGCTTCGTCAAGGTGCTCGCGGATGCCAGGACCGATCGCGTTCTCGGGGTTCACATTGTTGGTTTCGGCGCGGGCGACATGATCCACGAGGCCGCGGTGCTGATGGAGTTTGGCGGCTCGTCCGAGGATCTGGGCCGCACCTGCCACGCCCACCCGACGCTCTCGGAAGCCGTGCGCGAGGCAGCGCTTGCAACTTTCGCCAAGGCGATCCACATCTGACGATCAATCCGCCGAGCGCACCAGAATATAGCTCTCCCGGGTGCTTTCGCGCTGATCGGAAATATAGTCGGTTTCAACAAGGACCCGCAGCCGCAGCCCCTGCTTCAGCACCATGATCCGGCGTTTTGCGGTAAAGGTCTGAAAATTCGCAACCAGAACCCCCTCGGCATCAATCCGTCCGCCAACCCAGCCCCAGGTACACTTACGCGGTCTGCAGGTCTCAAGCGCCCGTATCGCGATGGCACCATGCGGGTTCTCGGTATCGCAGGTACCGCGGATATCAAGAGCGGCGAGGGTCTTTATCTCCTCGCGGATATTCTTCCAGCTGCCATCGAAATCGCGAGCCGCGCATTCCCCTGTCGCACCAGGTGCGTCTGTATTTGAAAAGGCCAGGAAAATGACTGCGCTCGCGATGCGTTTCATCCTCTCCTCTCAAGCCCGCGGATGGGCTTTTTCATAGATTGCGGCAAGGTGTTCCATGTCGACGCCCGTATAGACCTGCGTCGTTGAGAGGCTCGCATGGCCAAGCAGTTCCTGAATGGTCCTGAGATCGCCGCCGCGGCTGAGAAGATGGGTCGCGAAGGAATGACGCAGCGCGTGCGGCGTGGCGGTCGGCGGCAGGCCAAGCGCCCAGCGCATCCGCTCCATGGCCTTCTGCACCAGACGCGGATCAAGCGCGCCTCCGCGCGCGCCGCGAAACAGCGGCCCGTCCTTCGGCAGGGTAATCGGGCATAAATGGATATAGACGGCAATCGCTTCAGAAATAGCAGGCAAAAGCGGCACGACCCGCTCCTTGCCACCCTTGCCGGTCACCCGCATCGCGCGGTTATGCGGGGCCGGTGCATCACCGCGCTTCAGCGACAAGGCTTCTGAAATACGCAAGCCCGCGCCATAGCATAGCGTGAGAACGGCTGCGTCACGGGCGGCAATCCACGGTTCTTCTGCGCCCTGATCAGCAAAGGACACAACCCGGCAAGACTGTATTTCGCTCAGCGGTTTCGGCAGGGTCTTCGGCCGCTTCGGGCTTCGGATCGCGCTGAAGGCGGAGGCATTAATCATGCCGTTGCGTTCAAGATAGCGAGCGAGGGAGCGGATGCCGGACAGCGACCGTCCGACACTGCGCGCCCCAGCACCACCGGCGCGGCGGTGGGCGAGAAAGGCCCTGAGATCGGCCGCTTTGAGATGCCCTATATCGCGGATCGTGGGCGACGCGCCAAGATGTCCCGTCAGGAAGGAAAGAAACTGGGTGACATCGCGGTCATAGGCCTCAAGCGTGTTCGCAGCGACCATGCGCTCGGTGACCAGCGACATCCGCCAGCGCCCGCAGGCGGCGGCAAGATCAGGCGCGGCAACAACGAGAAAAGGCTCTGGTTTCCGGGTCATTTTATCAGTCTGCCCGATCAAAATTAAGCGGGGATGAATAACCCTTTGAGGAGAGCAAAAGCGATGATAATAAGGCAAAAGTCGAGGGAGAGACCAGCCGCATGTACCGGGCGATTACTCACAATATCAAAGTTGAAGTCGAGCCTGTCTATCTCGACCATAAGTCTAATCCGGACGAAAAACACTATTTCTGGGCCTATCGCGTCGAGATTCACAATCTCAGCCAGGTGACGGTTCAACTGCGCGACCGCTACTGGAAAATCGCAGACGGCAACGGCCATATCGAGGAAGTGCGCGGGGCGGGCGTGGTCGGCGAACAGCCGATACTTCAACCGGGCGAGAGCTTTGAATATACCAGCGGCTGCCCGCTTGCGACGCCGAGCGGCTTCATGATGGGCAGTTACACGATGGTGAGCGAGGACGGCGGCGAATTTGACGTCGACATCCCCGCCTTCTCCCTCGACATTCCCGACGAACCCCGCTTGCTGAACTGATCGAGACCATGTGGTTTTCCCGCTATAAGCCTGCAAGGCAAACAAAGACCATACGGGCAAAGGGGATTCGAAAAGGCAATACTTGTGATTGACCTGCGCCCTATCCTTCTGGTGACCGGTCTCCTCGTCGCGATTTTCGGCGTCTCGATGTTTGTTCCCGCCCTTTTCGATCTCGTGCATGGCAACGAAGATTGGCGTGTGTTCACGGCGTCGGGTCTGATTGTGAGCCTGATCGGCCTCGGCCTCTTTGCCGCCTGCCGGGGGCATAAGGGCGTTTTGAACCTGCGCCAGGTATTTTTGATGTCCGTGCTGATCTGGGTTGTGCTGAGCGCCGTCAGCGCCTTGCCGCTTTACTGGTCAAGCCTGATCGACACCTACACGGACGCCTTTTTCGAATCAATGTCAGGCCTCACCACGACCGGCTCCACGGTGATGGTGAATCTCGATAGCGCACCCCCCGGCATCCTGATCTGGCGCGGCATGCTGCAATGGTTCGGCGGCCTCGGCATAATTGTCATGGCAGTCTCGATCCTGCCGATGCTTCAGGTCGGCGGCATGCAGCTTTTCCGGGCGGAGGGCTTCGACACGGCGGAAAAAATTCTGCCGAGCGCCACCCAGATTTCCGGCAGCCTGACCGCCATCTATGTCGGCCTCACCGTGCTCTGCAGCATCCTTCTGATGATGGCGGGCATGACGCCATTTGATTCTTTCGTTCATGCAATGACGACAATTGCAACCGGCGGCTTCTCGACCCGCGACGCCTCGATCGGCGCCTTCGATAGTGCGCCGATTGATCTCATCATTGCCGCTTTCATGATTTTGGGGTCGCTGCCCTTTCTGCTTTTCATAAAAATGGCACAGGGCGACCTTCTGGCTCTGACCAAGGATTCCCAGGTTCGGGCCTTTCTCGGCACACTTGCGGGATTTATCATCCTCGTCACGGCGCTTCAGATCGCCGACGAAAAACATTTCGGCCTCGAGGCCCTGCGCCACGCGCTTTTCAACGTGGTGTCGATCATGACCGGCACAGGCTTTACGACCAAGGACTACGCAAGCTGGGGCGGGTTCTCATCCGCCATTTTTTTCTTCCTGATGTTCATTGGCGGCTGCGCTGGATCGACATCCTGCGGCGTCAAGATATTCCGCTGGCAGGTTCTTTTCGAAGACCTCAAGCAGCATGTGAACAGCATCGTCTATCCGCATGGGGTCTTTGTCAAACGCTACAATGGCCGTGAATTGCCGGATAAGGTCTCGCTCGCGGTGATGAGTTTCTTCTTTCTCTATATCTCGAGCTTTGTGGTTCTGGCCGGGCTTCTGAGCCTTACCGGAATGGACAGTGTGTCCGCCCTATCAGGGGCAGCGACAGCAGTTTCCAATGTCGGGCCGGGACTGGGCGACATGATCGGCCCGGCAGGCAATTTCGCGGCGGTGAACGACACCGCGAAATGGCTCCTTTCCCTCGGGATGCTCCTTGGCCGTCTGGAATTCTTTACTGTTCTGGTCCTTCTAATGCCGGCCTTCTGGCGGAGTTGAAGCTGCCGCCCGGCGTCTTTCCGGGTGCAGTCAGTCTCGCCGCTTTCCCCTCATCTGGTGTTATCGTTGCGGTGCCGTAGAATACCACGGACATGAACCCTTTGACATCGCGGCCAATGCCAAGAAGGCTCGGCACCAGAAACAGCACCAGCATGGTTGCATAGGCAAGCCCGAAGACAATCGTAATCACCATCGGCAGCAGGAATTGCGCCTGCCTGCTCGTCTCGAACATGAGCGGCGTCAGACCACCGATCGTCGAGAGCGACGTCAGGAGCACGGCCCGCAACCGATCACGACTGGCGCCGATAGCGGCCTCGTCAATACTGTCGCCGAGTTTGAGACGCTCCTGGAAACGGCTCACCAAAATGAGAGAGTCATTGACAAGAATGCCGGTCAGTCCAAGCATTCCGACAAAGGAAAGGATCGTCAGCTTAAAGCCGAGAAGATAATGGCCGACGACGCCGCCCACCACGCCAAAAGGAATGATCATCATCACGGCGAGCGGCGCCAGATAGGAGCCGAACACCCAGGCGAGAATGATATAAATCATCGTGAGCGCAAGAACGACACCAATCCTGAGATCGGCAAAGGCATCCGCCCGCTCCTTGTCCTTGCCGTCATAGCGATAACTGATGCCATAGCGCGACGTGATCGCGCGAAGGCTACCGGTCGACTCCATCTCCTCGATCACGTCGAGCGTGCTGGTGATTGCATTGTTGATATCAGCGGTAACCGAAACGGTGAGTTTGCCGTCCTTGCGCTGAAGGGCGGCAAAACCCTGGCTCTCGCGGATCACGACAACTTCACCGAGAGGCACGAAATTGCCGGCTGGCGTACGGATCTGGAATTCACGCAGCGCGGCCGTACCCTGCGGCGGCAGATCCTGCTTGATCCTAAGGGTCACCTCATCGTCGCCTTCCGCCATACGCTGGGCGATTGCGCCCTCATAGGCACTGCGCACCTGACGGCCGACCGCATCGATGGAAAGACCAAGCGTGCGGCCTCGGTCATTGAGATCAAGGGTGATTTCCGGCTTGCCATAGGGCAGATTGTCTTCAACACCGGATACACCCGGGATAGCGGCAATGAGTTGCACCACTTCGCCCGCTGCCTTTTTAAGAACATCAACCGGCCCATCCTGCAACTGAATGTCAATATCGCGCCCCGGTGACCCGCCGCGACGCTCCGAAATCGAAAAACTCTTGAGGCCCGGAATATCCGGCACTGCCTTTTTCCATGCCTGGACGATCACTGGCGTGCGGGTTTTGCGCTTCTCGGAAACCGTGAGGGCCATCGTGATTTCCGCTACATTCTGTCCGCGATTGACCCCCGCCTGACCGTAATTGATCAACACGCTTTCGATGAATTTCTCGCCATTGCCGACTTTCGCTTCAAGCGTCTGCGTCGATTGCTCGAGTTCGGCCAGAATTTCAAGCGCACGCGGGCGCGGTATGCCTGTGTTGAAAACCACATTGCCCGTGATGGACTCTGCCTCAGGCGTCGGGAAGAAACTGAAGCCAATCTTGCCACCCCGCACCATACCGATCGCGCCGACCATGATCGAGGCAGCACAAAGTGCGACCGTGACATAGCGCCACTTGTAGGAAAGCTTCAGGAGCGCCGTGAACGGATGATCCCGGAAACCGGCAAAACCTGCATCAAAGAAGCGGCGCACCGGATTTTCCCGCCCGCCAAAGCGCTGGGATCGCCGGGACCGCCGCAAGGACAAGCCATAAAGAATTGCTTCGATCATCCCGCCGACAATGAACGCGAAGAGACCGATCGCAACCGGCGTGTAGGGCCCAGGAAGAAGCCCGCCCACCCATTGCGCGATCGGGATTGCCGTCTCAATGAAGAGCGCCAGCCCTTCAAGCAATCCGTTGAAAACGTGTGAGGCAAGCGTTGAAAGCCACGAAAAAGCAAGGTTGAGGCTCGCCAGAACCGGTGCGAGGAGCAGTTGCACAAGATCGAAGAATTTGATCAGGAGCGTTGCGCCGACGCCCGTTGCAGCCACGAAGGAAACCCAGCTCGGCTGGTTCCACCAGTCCGAAAAGACCTCAGCCGGCGAGGCAAAGCCCGCAACAGCGCCGCCCGCGGTGCGGATAAGATCACCAACCGCCCAGGCATCCGCCTTCTGGCTGACGACGGCAAGCGCCGCGATCAGAAGCGAGATCGAAAACTGTCGCCAGGGCGACCAGTGGCGTTGCGCCCGCTCAGCAAGGGAATGTGCGAGATGACCGGGCAGGATCAGGAAACATTCGATCAGACTAGCGGTCAGCGCGCAGATGACCACGATCGGGATGACACTCATGATTTGGCCTATTGTATCGCCAATGAGAAGGATCGGCCCGAATGCAGCAGCAGTCGTGAGGCTCGCCGCTACCACCGGCCAGACCATCCGCCCCGCGCCGCGCTCTGCTGCGAGCAGCGCGGAATCGCCGTGCGCAAAGCGGGTCGCGGTATGCTCGCCCACCACAATCGCATCATCGACAATGATCCCGAGCATCATGAGAAGCGCAAACAGCGACACCATGTTGATGGATTGTCCGAGAATCAGCATCACCGCGAGCGTCGCGGCAATCGCGACAGGAATGCCCGCCGTCACCCAGAAGGCGACCCGGCCATTGAGAAATACGAAAAGCACCGCAATGACGAGCACAAGCCCGCCAAGACCATTTTTGATCAGGAGTTGAATACGCGCCCGCAGCGCATCCGGGCGGCTCGATTCAGCCGTGATTTCAAGTGTCTTCGGGAAGGTCTGGCGGGCTTCGGCGATATAGGTTTCGACGATTTCAGACATTTTGAGCGCATCGCTCATTTCCGCCCGGTCGACCTGCAGCGAAATCGCGGGATTGCCATTGACGAGGCTGCGCGCCTGGTTCTTATCATAGGCGCGCTCGACCGTGCCGATATCGCCAAGCGTCAGCCGTTCGCCGGTTTCCGCCGCCTGAATCTCCATTTCCCGCAGCCGTTTCACGTCGCCGTCCTCGCCGATCGTACGCAATTGCCGGTCAATCGAGCCCTGAAGGTCGCCGGAGGGAAGATCGCGGGTGTTGTCGCCGAGAACTGTCGCGACGTCGTCAATCGTCATACCAAGCTGGCGAAGCACCGCAGGGGGTATGTCGACATGGACTTCCTGATCGCGCAAACCGGTGAATTTCACCTGATCGACACCACGCGCCAGAAGATCGTCACGCATTCGCTTCGCGAAGGCGCGGATGGTCGATTCTGGAAAAGGCCCGTGCAGGGTCACCGTCGCTACCCGGTCAAAGAAACGGCCGACGGTTATTTCAGGATCTTCAGAATCTTCCGGAAGCGTCTGAATGGCATCAAGCGCCGATTGGATATCGGCCTCCGCTTCCTTGAGATCCGCCGATTCGGCGTATTCGAGCGTGATCGCCGCGCCGCCTTCGCGGGCAACGGAATCGATCTTTTTCACATCTTCCAGAAAACGCAGTTGCGGCTCCACAGCGGCCAGAATATTGGCCTCCACATCCTCCGCGCTCGCACCCGGCCAATTGATGTTGACGACAATCCGATCGACGATGAAATTCGGGAAAAACTGGGTGTTGAGCTTCTGAGCGGCGAACAATCCGGCGATCAGAAGAACCACCATCAGAAGATTTGCCGCATTCGGATGGCGCGCGAACAGGCGTACCAGACTGCCAATTTCGCCGTTCTCATTCGCCCTTTCCGGCTCATTGCTGGTCTCGCGATCGTTCATGATGTGGTCGCGCTCCCTCAGCCGCGGGGCCTGGTTTTCACAAGATCTGCCGATTGTTCTGTAACGTCGCTTGGCGCTGCTTTCGCGGCCTTGTCATCGTCGTCGACGCGGCGCACGAGAAGACCAGGCCCCACTTCGGCAATCTGCGTGATCAGCACCATATCGCCCTCGACAAGACCGCTCCTGATGATGGCATCGCCTCCATCAAAGGCCGCAATATCGACCGGCCGCACGTCAAGCCTGCTCTCGTCATTCACGACATAGACCACCGGCCCTTCGAATATCGCCGTCTCCGGCAGGCGGAATGTACCCGGAAAGCTGCGGTCGGGAACGGTAACGCTGACAAAGGCGCCAGGGCGCAAGGCGCCGGCAAGCGCATCTTCATCGATCCGGGCGAAAACTGAGATGCCGCCCCGGTTTGAGGCAATTTCGGCGCCAATCCGGTCAATCCTCGCCTTGTATGAATTCTTCGCGCTGCCGACAGACCAGCTGACGGTGACCTCTTTGCCGATCAGGCTTTTCTCGCCATCGATCAGGCGGCCATATTGACCATCGGAAAGCACGAAACGCGCGTCCAGCGTATCGGCCTGATAAAGCGTGAGGAGCGAGAGGTTTGTCGCGACGGTTTGACCAATCTCGACATTGACCGCCTGTACGACGGCATCGAAAGGAGCCATGAGCGTTGTGTTTTGAAGTTCCCGCTCCGCATTGCGCAGGCCAACGCGCAGCCGCTCAATCGTTGCCTGACGCGCGTCGATCTGGGCCTTCTGGATTGCGATATTCCCGCCGCTTGTTTGAAAAGAAGCCCTTCGCTGGCTCGCGATCAGTTCGCGCTCCTCGACTTCGCGCAGGGTGAGCGTGTTGGCACGCACGAGACTGCGGGCGCGGGCAAGGTCCGCCTCGGCAATATCAAGCTGTTCACGCGTCCGCTTGAGACCAGTCTCCTCCATCCCGAGCCGCGCTTCAGTTTCAGAAAGAGCGGCCTCGGCTTCCTTAAGGTTCGCCCGGGCCTCGTCGCGGGCGATCTCATAGGAAAACGGATTGATTCTGAGAAGGACGTCGCCTTTTTCCAGCCGCGCACCGACGCGCAGATCGGGGTTGACCTCTATCACCTCGCCGCTGACCAGGGCTGTCAGATTGAGCGTGCGTCCGGCAACAATGTCCCCGAACACCGTGATTTCCGGTCGGTTCTCAGCCGCCTTCGCCACTACGGCTTCAATCGTATAAACCGCCTCGGAAGGTACCCGCGCTGGGCGCACTTCGCGCGATGCCTCAAGCTGGTTCATGAGAAATGCCGCCCCGACAAGCACAACAGCCATGATTACAAACTGAAGCGCGCCGCGCGCGGTCAGAACAGCAGCGCGATAGACCTTTTCATTGCGATCAACATAGACGGCGTCATGACGGGACGCCCCCGCCTTTTCCGGACTGCCGGAAACTTGCAGGGTGGTTTCTTCCCCCGTCCGTGTGATGTCTTTCGAGGCCGACGTTTCTGTCATCCGGTCGCTTTCAGCAATAAGGAACCCGCATCAACCAAACTCCTTGGACAGTCCCAGTATATAGGAGGACGCGCGCCAGAAGAAACATCGAAAAAGATCAAACATGCAGCAAAGGCAAATCAAGGTCAAAATCAGGATCAGCGCCGCCGCATGGCGTCAGTTTCATCCGAGCAGCTCGTCCTGGGTAACCGTATAATCCGTGCCACAAAATTCGCACTGGATGGCAATTTTCCCGTCCTCAACGACTTCCTGCAATTCCGCCTCGCTCATCGAGCGCAGAAGCGCCCAGATCTTTTCACCGGAACAGGAACATTGATCCATGATCCGTTGCGACGGGAACAGTCTGAGATCCTGTTCATGAAACAGGCGGAAGGCAAGGCGCTCCGCGGAAATGTCAGGATCTGTCAGTTCGTCGTCCCGGATCGTTGCAAAGAGGCTCTGCGCCTCAATCCATGCATTGTCTTCATCAACAAAGTGGCCAAGGTCACCATCGCCACCGGGAAGGTCGCGGGTCTTTATCCGCTCTTCGGATTCGGGAAGGAACTGGATCAGCGCGCCGCCCGCGCGCCAGTGGCTGCGGGTCACGCCTGCATCATCCGCCTTGACGAGCTCGCCAACCCCCAGCCGCACCCGCGTCGGGATCTGTTCGGACTGGAGGAAATAGCGGTGCGCCACCTCTTCAAGGCTTTTGCCGTCGAGCGGGACCATGCCCTGATAGCGATGCATATACTGGCCCTGATCGACGGTCATGGCCATGATGCCACTGCCAAGCAGTTGCCCGGGGGCGGTTTCACCGCGCTCGATTGCGCCGGCAAGCGCCATCTCGTCAAAGCGCGCATGCGCGCGAATCTGTCCCGGCGTGCGGAAATCAACGACCAGAAGGCTCACCGGCCCGTCGGTCTGGGTCTGAACGATCAGCTGCCCGTCGAATTTGAGCGACGTGCCGAGAAGGACGGTGAGCACCACCATTTCGCCAAGAAGCCGCGCAACCGGCGGCGGATAATCATGGCGCTGGATGATCTGATCGAGCGCCGGGCCCATCTGCACCGAACGCCCTCTCGTATCGAGCCGCTCGACGACGAACGGCACGACCGCATCATCGCCCGCAGGCGTGATGGCGCTGATATCGACAGCAATGTCCTGCGGCGACTTCATCTGATCCCTTTGCCTGATGGATATTTCAACAAAATGTCAACGTCCGAGATGTCAATGTCCGAGGCACCAGGCGAGGATGCTCTTCTGTGCATGAAGGCGATTTTCCGCCTCATCGAAAACCACCGATTGCGGGCCATCCATGACCGCCGCGGTGACCTCTTCTTCGCGATGCGCGGGAAGGCAATGCATGAAAATCGCATCCGCTTTCGCCGCCGCCATCAGCCGGTTGTTAACCTGATAGGGCATCAGCAGGTTATGCCTGCGTTCTTTCTGATCATCGCCCATGGAAACAAACGTATCGGTCATCACGCAATCCGCGCCCGCAACCGCCTCAAAAGGATCGCTGGTGACGCTGAGTCGCGTGCCTTCGGCCTTCGCCCAGGCGAGAATTTTCGCAGTCGGGCTGAGTTCCGGCGGCGTTGCGACGGCAAGCTCGAAATCGAAACGTTGTGCTGCGTGCACGAGCGATGTCAGAACATTGTTGCCATCCCCGGTCCAGGCGAGTTTGCGCCCGGCAATCGGCCCGCAATGCTCTTCAAACGTCATCACATCAGCCATGATCTGGCAGGGGTGGGAATCATCGGTAAGGCCGTTGATAACTGGCACGCTCGCAGCCTCCGCCAGTTCCATAAGGCGGCTGTGTTCGGTGGTGCGGATCATGATGGCATCGACATAGCGCGACAGAACACGCGCCGTATCGCCGATCGTCTCGCCGCGCCCAAGCTGCATCTCCGTGCCGGTCAGATTGATCGTCTCGCCGCCAAGTTCGCGCATCCCGACATCAAACGAGACGCGCGTACGGGTAGAAGGCTTGTCGAAAATCATCGCAAGCATCTTGTTTTTCAGGGGCTGAAAAGCGCCGCGGCCCTCCTGTCGCCAGTCCTTTTTCATCGTATGGGCGCGATCGATGATCCGACGCAAAGTCGCGGGATCATGATCCCTGATATCGAGAAAATGGCGGGGCAATTCTGTCAGCGCTGTTGTCATGGAATTTCTTCGGCACCTCGGGCGGAACACCCGTCATGCCGCCTTCATGCGCACCGCCTGACAGGCGGCTTCAAGACTATTGAGGGCGGCATCGATTTCGTCCTCGCTCACAATCAGCGGCGGAAGCACGCGCATGATGTCCGTGCCCGCGGGAACCGTCAGGAGCTTATGATCACGCGCGGCGGCGATGAAATCCATGTTCGAGCCGCGGGTCTTGAGACCAAGAAGAAGGCCCTCGCCCCGAACTTCCTCGAGTACATCCGCGTTGGTATCAACGAGACCGGCAAGTTTCTGCTTCATCAAGAGGCCCTTGCGCTTGACCTCATCAAGGAAGCCTTCCGCCAGAACCACATCGAGTACGGCACAGCCAACCGCCATGGCAAGCGGGTTTCCGCCATAGGTGGTGCCGTGAATGCCGGGTGTTATGCCGGTCGAGGCTTCTTCATTGGCAAGGCAGACACCGACCGGGAACCCGCCGCCAATGCCCTTGGCGACCGCCATCAGGTCTGGCGCGATGCCCGCTGTCTCATGATAAAAAAGCGTGCCTGTCCGGCCGACGCCGCACTGCACCTCGTCGAAAATCAGAAGAAGGCCATGCGCATCGCACAATTCCCGCAGCCCGCGCAGGCATTGCGGCGGCACCGCGCGGATGCCCCCTTCACCCTGTATGGGCTCAATCAGAATGGCCGCTGTCCGCTCATTAATCGCGGCTTGCAGCGCCTCATGATCGCCAAACGGCACCTGGTCGAAACCATCCATATGCGGGCCGAACCCTTCGAGATATTTCTCCTTGCCGCCGGCTGCGATGGTTGCAAGCGTGCGGCCATGGAAAGCGCCTTCAAAAGTGATGATCCTGTTGCGCTCGACATCGCCCTTGCGCCAGTGATAGCGGCGCGCGGTCTTGATCGCGCATTCCATCGCCTCCGCGCCGGAATTCACAAAAAACGCCCGGTCTGCGAAGGTTGCTGCGGTCAGCCGGTCGGCGAGCCTGTTCTGTTCGGCGATGTCATAAAGATTGGAAAGATGCCAGATACCTTCCGCTTGTTTCTGCAGGGCCTGCACGAGGTGCGGATGGGCATGGCCGAGGGCGTTGACCGCGATGCCCGAGCCAAAATCGAGATAGCGTTCGCCTTTATCGGTCGTGAGCCACGCGCCTTTGCCGCCGACAAAAGTAAGCGGTATGCGATTATACGCATTATAGAGAGCCGGCGATACCATCGTTGTCTCCAACAGATAAGAAGGCCGTGTGGCAGGGATAAACCTTCGCCTTGCCCCGGCATATGAAAAAAGAAGAAGCCGCCCTGAGTGGGCGGCCTCTCGCGTTTGAATGATTAAGCACGAAAAGCACCCGATTTGTCAAGATTGTGCGACGGAAGCGCGATTTAGGTCTATAGAAAATATCGTCATCCGGCCTTGTCCTGCTGCGGGGAACATCCTGAACAACCATGCGCTGATACCCGGCAGAAAGCCGGAGAGGGAAGTAGCTCCACCTGCTGCCAATACGCTTCTCGGCGTCATCCTGATGGCGGCAGCGATGCTGATCATCCCGGCCGTCGATGGCATTGCGAAACACCTCTCAAGCAGCCACACGCCGTATTTCATTGCCTTTGCACGCTATGCGGTTGCGAGCCTCTTCGTTTTGCCCGTGTCGCTGGTCTTGCACGGGCGGAACTTCCTGCCACGACCGCCGCGTGGCACGCATCTTTTGCGCACGCTCTTTCTCATTCTTGCCATGACCTGCTACATTTTCGCGCTCGCCCGCATCGAAATGGCAACTGCAATCAGCGCCTTCTTCATCGGACCGCTGGTTGCGACGCTGCTTGCCGTTGCGTTTTTCAAGGAGCGCATCACATCGCGAAAGGTGTTCAGCCTCGGTCTCGGCTTTGCCGGGGCGCTGATCATTCTGCGCCCCGATACGACGCTTAATCCCGGCGTTCTTTTCGCGCTCGCATCCGGTACTTTTTTCGGTTTCTACATGGTGACAACGCGGCTCGCAGCGCGGGCGAGCGATCCGATCCGCACCCTCGCCTTCCAGAGCCTTGTCGGTGCGGCACTTCTGTTTCCGGCGGCGGCCTTCACCTGGCCGGCCACAAGTGTCGATGGCGCATCATCCCTTTTTGCGGAATGGCCCCTTCTTCTGGCCCTCGGCGCTTTTTCCGCGACCAGCCACCTTCTGTCGATCACCGCCTTCCGATATGCCGAAACATCAACCCTTGCGCCGTTGGTCTATCTCGAACTGATTGCGACCGCCGCGATCGGCTTTCAGTTTTTTGACGAACTTCCGGGCTCAACGATCTGGATCGGCGCCGCCGCCATCATCGCGGGTGGCCTGCTCGTCATGCGGCGCAATCCGTCATAATTGACAGGTCACGCGGGCTTGCGACTCGTATAGGTTGCAACTGATTCGCGACGACTCGTTTCGGACCGTTGCTCTCACCGCTCTTCTGGGGACAAATTAGCCAATCGTTAACTTTTGCCGCCTTGGCGTTTGCGGGAGGAACGGTCGATAGGGTAGCCTTGGAATACGAAGCACGACATTTGGTGTGGCAGTCCAAAAAAATCACAAGCTTTCATGCGGAAGATTATAAAAAATCACCGCTAAGGAATTTGGATTCTGCCATTTGATCAGGGGTAAGAGAGGGTTTTCCATGTCCTGGACAGACGAACGGGTGGAAGTTCTGAAGAAGCTCTGGAATGATGGGTTGAGCGCGAGCCAGATCGCCGCCGAACTCGGCAGCGTGACGCGCAATGCCGTCATCGGCAAAGTTCATCGCCTTGGTCTTTCCGGGCGCGGCAAGACATCGGCCGCCGTCGCGCGGACGCGGCCTGCGCGCACCCCGGCAGCGCCGGTGCGCAATCGTCCGGCGACGGGGGGAAGCATCGGCAATGTGGCGCTCAAGATGACACCGGAAGAAATACCGCAAACCCTTCCCGCGCCGCGCAATGCGCCGTTCGAGGAACTCGTGATCCCGTTTGGCGAGCGCGCCGGCATCATGCAGCTTACGGAATCCACCTGCCGCTGGCCGATTGGTGACCCGGCTTCAAAGGATTTCCATTTCTGTGGTCGGGGATCCGATAACGGGGTTCCTTATTGCGCCTATCACCGCCGCATCGCCTATCAGCCATCCTCGGATCGCCGTCGCGAGAAGCGCGCCATTGCCGGTTGACGAGCGGCCTGGGCGGCACTGATGCATAACGACAAAACAGGCTCTGGGCGCGCGGGAAAACTGCCTGCGCGCTTTTTGCATTGACACCAGCGGCTTTCATCAGTGGATCAGGATACGAATTCGCGCGAAAACTTGTCGTCAAACGCATAGCCCGCGCCGCGCACAGTGCGGATCGGGTCTTTCATCCGGGATTTGTTGATTGCCTTGCGAAGCCGCCCGACATGAACATCCACTGTTCTCTCATCCACATAAACATCACGGCCCCAGACCCCGTCGAGAAGTTGTTCGCGCGAGAAGACGCGCCCGGGCCGGTGCATGAGAAACTCGAGAAGGCGGAATTCCGTGGGGCCGAGATGGATTTCGCGCCCACCGCGATAGATGCGATGAATCTCGCGATCGAGTTCGATATCGCCCGCAGTCAGACGGTTTGCGACCACTTCGGGTCTCACCCGTCGCAGCATCGCACTCACCCGTGCCATCAGTTCAGGTACGGAAAACGGTTTCACCACATAATCGTCCGCGCCTTCCTCGAAACCGCGCAGCCGTTCGTTTTCCTCGCCGCGCGCGGTGAGCATGATGATCGGCAGCGCCCGCGTCTCATCCCGCGAGCGCAGCCGACGGCAAAGCTCGATCCCCGAAATTCCCGGCAGCATCCAGTCCAGGATCAAAAGGTCTGGAACCGTCTCCTGAAGATAGATTTCCGCCTCATCCCCGCGGCCGACGACATCCACCGCGAAATTGCGCGCTTCCAGATTGTAGCGAAGAAGAAGGCTCAGCGGCTCCTCGTCTTCAACAACCAGAACTCTGGGCGTCATTGCGGCACGACCTCATCCACTGGCACCCCGACTGCTTCGTAAATTTTCTTGCGCGGATCCGACATAGTCTGTCCGGAGACCAGATAGACGATCGTTTCCGCGATATTTGTCGCATGGTCGCCAATACGCTCGACATTTTTTGCACAAAACAGAAGATGCGTGCAGAAGGTAATGTTGCGCGGATCTTCCATCATATAGGTCAGAAGCTCGCGGAACAGGGACGTGTAATATTCATCAACCTGTTCATCGCGCTGCCAGACAGCGTTCGCAATGTCGATATCGCGTTCGGCAAACCCGTCGAGAACGTCCTTGAGCTGCGACAGGCTGAGTTCGGACAGATATTCAATCCCGTTGACCAATTGCGACTTGATCAGTTGCCCTTCGATATCAATCACACGGCGGGCAATGTTTTTCGCCATATCGCCGACGCGCTCAAGATCGTTCGAGATGCGGATGCAAGAGATGATCACCCGCAGATCCTGCGCCATCGGCTGACGTTTGGCGATTGTCAGCACCGCCGCCTCGTCGATCTCGCGCTGGAGGTTGTCGATTTCCTTGTCGGCAACGATAATCTGGCGCGCCGCGATGACATCCATGCGCACGAGCGCCTGAATGCTGTCCGCCACCATCCGCTCCACCTTCCCGCCCATTTCAGAAATCCGGGCGGTGAGGCTCTTCAATTCGTTATCGAATGCGCTGACAATATGGTCCGACATGACGCTCTCCTGTTCGACGAAGCTTAGCCGATGCGGCCAGTAATGTAATCCTGTGTGCGCGGATCCACCGGACTGGTGAAAATAGCGTCGGTCAGGCCTTCTTCCACAAGTGTTCCAAGGTGAAAAAACGCGGTCCGCTGTGACACACGCGCCGCCTGCTGCATGGAGTGGGTCACGATCACGATCGTATAATTCTGCCGCAACTCGTCAATCAGTTCCTCAACCTTGGCGGTCGCGATCGGGTCAAGCGCCGAACACGGCTCGTCCATCAGGATCACCTCCGGGCTTACAGCAATGGCGCGCGCGATGCACAGGCGCTGCTGCTGACCGCCGGAAAGGCCCGTACCAGGACTGTCAAGCCGGTCCTTCACCTCGTTCCAAAGCCCAGCCTTCTGAAGGCTGGTCGCGACCACCTCCTCCAGTTCGGTCTTGTTCTTCACGAAACCGTGGATGCGCGGGCCATAGGCAACATTCTCGAAAATCGATTTCGGAAACGGGTTCGGCTTCTGAAACACCATGCCGACCCGGGCGCGCAGCTCCACGACGTCGATACTTTTGTCGTAGATGTCCTGGCTGTCCAGGGTTATTTCACCCTCCACGCGGCATATGTCGATGGTATCGTTCATGCGGTTCAGACAGCGCAGAAAAGTGGACTTGCCGCAACCGGAAGGCCCGATCAGCGCCGTCACCTGGCGATCAAGCACATCAAGATTGACCTCGAACAGGGCCTGTTTGGTTCCATAGAAGACCGAAACCTTATTGCCGCGCATTTTTACCCGCGCGTTCGAAGCGGACATCGCATCAGACTGGCCGTGACCGACCGCTGATTTTACCGTTGTTTTCGTTTGGATCTGCATGAAAATTCCTTACCAGCGACGTTCAAATTGTTTGCGCAGAACCACCGCGATGGCGTTCATCGCAATCAGGAATGCGAGAAGGACCAGGATCGCCGCGGAGGTTTTCTGCTGAAAAGCCTGTTCCGGAAAATCGGCCCACATGAAGATCTGGACCGGGAGCACCGTTGACGGATCAAGCGGCCCGCCCGGAACGTCAACGATGAAGGCAACCATGCCGATCATGAGAAGCGGTGCGGTTTCACCGAGCGCCTGCGCCATGCCGATGATGGTGCCGGTGAGAATGCCGGGCATCGCAAGCGGCAAAACATGATGCAGCACCGCCTGTAATTTCGACGCACCGACGCCGAGCGCCGCCTCGCGGATCGAAGGCGGAACCGATCGCAAGGCCGCACGCCCGGCGATGATGATCGTGGGCAGGGTCATGAGCGCGAGCACCATGCCGCCAACCAGGGGCGCGGATCGCGGCAGCCCGAAAATATTCAGGAACATGGCAAGGCCCAGAAGACCGAACACGATCGAGGGCACAGCGGCAAGGTTGTTGATGTTGACCTCGATGATCTGCGTGATCCGGTTCTTCGGAGCGAATTCCTCAAGATATATCGCCGCTGCGACCCCGATTGGAAATGACAGCAGGAGCGTCACGAGCATCGTAAAGAACGAGCCCATCACCGCGCCCAGAATGCCGGCCTGTTCTGCCTCACGGCTCGCGCCGGTTGTGAAAAAAACCGAGTTGAAGCGGGTTTCGACGATGTCCTTTGATCCCAACTCGTCGAGCCATACAATTTCACGATCAGACAATTTGCGGTTGGCTTCGGGTTTTTCGAGAATATCGAGTTGCCACTGGCCTGCGGGCACCGGCGTCGCGCTCGCGAGCGGCACAAGCGCTTCGCCGACAACACCCGTCGGCGTCACGCTGGTGATTTTCACGACACCGCCGTTCAGCTTCACGAGGAACGACGGTACCTCGCTCGTCACCGGTTCGTTGACCCCCGGATTTTCAACACGGTTTTCGATCCCGGCGACTTTCTGCCCCATGGTTTCGATCTCTGCCAGCACCCCCTGAAGTGCGCTCCGCGCCGTGTCGAGACGAAGCTGGATCGCGCTTCTTTCCGGCTCGGCAGCACCTGCAACCTGCGCTTCCATCGAGGCGATATCGCCTTCCATGCGGGCTTGCGAGCGGCGTTTCCCGGCAATGCGCAAGTTCATGACCTCAGCCTGCTCTGCGATATTATCGCGGATGACATTCCGGACACGGATGAAATCGGCTTCGCTGCTCGAAAGCGTGATCGTTCCCGATGTCGCGCTCGGCGTCAGCAAGCCGGTTGTCGGCAAGGTCTCGCGTTTCGTGATCTGATCCTTGAAATAAAGATCTGCCACATCGTCAAGCTGGACCGGAATATTGACGGTCTTGCCGATCAGCGAGGGATTTTCAAGAACGGCGGCGCGCAGTTGAATACCGGCATCGGAGGTCAGAAGACCGATGAGCGTGCGGCGGTCCTGGCGTCCCTCGATAAAGGGAAAAACAGCACTCATTGAATCGCGGACGACCGCATCGAAATTGGCATTGCCGATCACGGCAGCATCGCCGGTCTTTTCAGGGTCGATGTCAGCCTGGCTCAATGTCACCGGCAGCGATACATAATTATAGGTGAAGGCGAGATAGCCTGAGCTCACCACCGTCCACAAAAGAAGGACAAGGAAGAAGACCGCAAGAAGCACCGCGCTCATGCCGAGATATTTGAACGATGCCTCGCGGCGGTAGCGCACCTTGAGCCGTTCATGGGCATCGTTCGATGTATGAAGGTCGGCGGCGCGCGCGCGCCCGCTCATGTCAACAAAATCAGTCATATTGTTCCCGGTATTTTTGAACCACGCGAAGCGCGAAAACATTCAAGGCAAGGGTTACGCAAAACAGAAGCAGTCCAAGCGCGAAGGCGGCAAGCGTTTTGGCAGAATCGAATTCCTGATCCCCGACAAGAAGGGTGACGATCTGGACCGTTACCGTCGTGACCGCGTCAAGCGGATTGAAGGTGAGATTGGCCGCAAGTCCTGCCGCCATGACCACGATCATGGTTTCACCGACCGCGCGCGAAATCGCAAGAATCAAGGCTGAGACAATCCCCGGAAGCGCTGCCGGCAGAACGACTTTCAAAATCGTCTCGGATTTGGTTGCGCCAAGCCCTGCCGAACCATCCCGCAGCGATTGCGGAACCGCGTTGATCACATCATCCGACAGTGAGGAAATGAAGGGAATGATCATGATGCCCATGACGACGCCCGCCGCAAGCGCGCTCTCGGACGAAGCCGGGATAACGAAGCCGAACCAGCTTTCGGTAAAGATACTGAGCCAGTCGAACGTATCGCGAATATAAGGCGCAACGGTCAGGGCCGCGAAAAAGCCATAGACCACGGTTGGGATCCCGGCCAGAATCTCTAGCACCGGCTTGGCAAGGGCGCGCACCCGCTGGCTCGCATAATCGGAGAGATAGACCGCTGAGAGAAGACCGATTGGCGCGGCGACGGAAATCGCGATCAGGGTAATGAGGAACGTACCCGCAAGCAGCGGAATGGCGCCGAAGACTTCGCTGTTGCGGCTTGCCGCCTCCGCGAGTTCGGCAGCCGACGCGCCCGCCGGCTCATAGGCACTTTGCGGGCTCCAGTGCAGGCCGAAGAGGAAGTCGAAAATCGGAACTTTCTGGAAAAACAGATAGGATTCAAAAACCAGTGAAAAGACGATGCCCACGGTTGTCAGGATCGCAACGGCCGAAGCAGCAATCAGCGCGCCCATACTTACCCGCTCAACCACGTGACGGGTGCGCTTTGCCGCCGATATCTGATTATAGGCATAAGCAAAGCCAGCTCCCGCGAGAAGCAGGAGACCACCGGCAAGGACCCAGTTGGCCGTCGCCCTGAACGAGGCGGCATAAGCGCCGGCAGCAAGCCGGACTTCATCGGAACTGCTGCTGATTCCACCACTGGCAATGGCGTTTGCATCGCGCAGAAAAGCCTGTTGCTGCAGCTCAGGCAACAGCGAAAATGTATCGGCGAATTCCCGCGCCAGCGCCGAATTCAAGAGTTGGGGAAAAGCAATTGTAAAGACGGTGAGAACCAGAATGCCCGGCAGGGCCGTCCACAAACCGAGATAGGAGCCGTGGAACCCCGGCAGGGAGTGCAGGTCCCGCGAATTGCCGTTAACGACACGTAGAGCGCGCGCCTTGCCAATATAATAACTGACGATGAAAGCAACGATCAGCCAGAAAAGCGGGGAAACCAACAACGCGCCTGCAAGGTGAGCAAAGAAAGACATGTGCGTTTACCCCTTACGCAACCAATTCCCGGCACGGGCCCGGCACCGGCAATTTAGACATTCGGATCTGGCCACCAGAAACCGGCCATCGGATCGGAGCCGCCGGTCGACCATGTCGACCGGCAGCGCCTCATCTTGTCGCTTTATCGCTTAGAGAGCGAGCGGTGTCAGGTTTTTCGCTTTTTCAGCAATCGCATCACGATCTGCTTTTGGCAGCGGGATCAGGCCTTTAAGCGCGAGATAACCATCGTCACCCCAGGCTGCTTCGTTGGTGAACTCAGCAACATATTCGGAGATGCCAGGGATCACACCAACATGCTCTTTCTTGACGTAGAAATAGAGCGAGCGAGCGATCGAGTATTCGCCGGAAGCGATTTTCTCGAATACAGGCTGCGATCCATCAACTGTTGCGCCTTTGATCTTGTCGGCGTTCTGATCCAGGAACGAGAAACCGAAAATACCAACGGCCTGTGGGTTTGCTTCGAGCTTCTGTACGATCAGGTTGTCGTTTTCGCCTGCTTCGATGAAGGCGCCGTCTTCACGGATTTCGGTGAAGATTTTTTCAAAAGCCTTCTTGTCGTCCTTGCTCAGCGCTTTCAGGCTGTCGATTTTTTTCGCTCCGCCTTCCATCGCAAGCTCAACAAACGCATCGCGTGTGCCGGATGTCGGAGGGGGGCCAAGCACCTCGATCTTTTCGGCTGGCAGCGAAGCGTCGATGTCTGACCATTTCTTGTATGGGTTGGCGACCATCTTGCCGTCAACAGGTACGTTTTTGGCAAGCGCGAGGAAAATCTGCTTCGAGGTCACGTTGAAGTCGGCGCCGGATTTAGCATTGGCGAGAACGATACCGTCAAAACCAATTTTGACTTCTACTGGCGTTACACCATTTTCTTTGCATGCCGAGAATTCTTTGTCTTTCATCCGGCGCGAAGAATTGGTGATGTCTGGCGTTTTTTCGCCAACACCCGAACAGAACAGCTTCAGGCCGCCGCCGGAACCGGTCGATTCAACGACAGGCGTCGTGAAGCCGGATTTTTTGCCAAACTGCTCAGCCACGGCCGTTGAGAACGGAAATACCGTGGATGAACCGACGATTGAGATTTTGTCGCGTGCGTGCGCGGAGCCTGCGACGAGCAGAGCGGAAAGCGCGACGCCGATGAATGCAGTTTTTTTCACTGGAACATCTCCCTGGGAGTGATTTACCTGACGTGTCATGACCCGGTTCAAAGGGCCAGCCGCCTCGAATAACTTTCCATCGATCACTTTCATGTAAGCCAATGGCAAGCTGGCGCCAACTTATGCGCCTCACAATGCCCTTTTGTGACGTTTAAATGACAATTTAATGACATAATAAGTATTTGAAAATAAACGTTTTTACTTTTTCTCGGTTTGATCAGTCGCCCTGATATAGACGGAGAATTGCGCGCCCTTGCCGGGCTTGCTGGTCACCTTCATATGAGCGTGATGGCGCGTCAGAATGTGTTTGACCACCGCAAGACCGAGGCCCGTACCCACTTTCCTTTTACTTTCATCGGCATCCACACGATAAAACCGTTCGGTCAACCGCGGCAGATGCTCGCTCGCAATGCCCTTGCCATAATCGCGCACATCGATGCGGAAATATGCCCCGCCCTTGGCATCAAAGCCGGCCGGTGGGCCTGAGGGCTTCACGGCAATATCGATCTTGTCGCCGTCTGACCCGTATTTGCAGGCATTTTCAACAAGGTTCTGAACCACCTGGAGGAGTTCGTCGCGATCACCGAGAACGATAAGCGGCTGCGCCGCCATGTCCACACTGATCTTAAGCCCGGCATCGCTTGCAAGCGGCGACAGCGCGTCGACCACGTGACCAATCACGGCCCTGAGATCGACCCGATCGGTCGGTCGCACATGGCTGCGCATTTCGATCCGGCTCAGCGAGAGAAGATCGTTGACGAGGCGTGCCATGCGCTGCGCCTGCGCAAGCATGATCTTGAGAAATTTCTCACGGCTTTCCTCGTCGTCACGCGCCGGACCCAGCAAGGTCTCGATGAAACCCGTGAGCGAGGCGATCGGGGTGCGTAATTCGTGGCTCACATTGGCGATGAAGTCGCTTCTGAGTTCGTCAAGGCGGAAGCGCTCGGTCTGCTCAAGCATGACGACGAAAATGAAATCCGGGCCAGTCTCGCCTGCTTGCGATAAAACTGTTGCAGGCTGGGTCTCGTTGCCACGCGGCAAGGTGATCGGCGAGAAATAAGCGAGATAATGCCGCTCGGTCGGGAACCGCACCCTATGCATGACAGAGACGGGTCCGCTCGATTCCTGCGCCTTCTTCAACGCCGCAACGATATCGGGATCACGGAATTTGAGCGTAAGCGGCTCGCCCTGCACGATGGTGCCGAACACATCACGCATCGGTGCATTGGTGTGGCGCACGATGCCGCGCCCATCAAGCACGATGCTTGGCTCAGGCAGGGCATTGACGAAAAGCTTCACCTGCGTTTCCGGCCAGATCCGGCGCGGGTGCTCGCGGATCTCTTCGTCCGGCACGCGCACGAGCGGCGGCACCTTCCGCCGTGAGAAAGCTGCAACCGCCAGAATGAAGCCATAGGCGAGCGTTAGGCGGAGGCCGCTATCGGGCCATACGGTCGAAAAATAGATGAAAACCAGACCGACCGAAAACAGAAGCCAGCGCGCCTCGGCAAGCCGCTGCATCGGCGAGGCGCGGGTGGACAGGCCTGAGAGTTCGTTTGCTGGATAAGCCATTCACTCCATCTTATGGTCCGGCATTGGAAAGAGGGAACGCCATTGTTGCACAGAACCAGCAGACCTTGTGGCATCTGCCTTGGTTTTTCCCGAACACAATCGCCAATCACGCGCCGACACGCTATAGATCGCACTTTCGATATAGATCAATCTTCTAAGGGCAGTATGACAATGAAGAACGACGGCAAGAAGTCCCAAGACGAGTCCGAGCCGAAAGGTACGCCAAAAAATGCCAGGGCCAAAGCGGCAAGCGCGGCAAAAAATGCTGATCTCATGAGCCTATTCGATCTTGAAAATCCGGTTCTGGCACCGGAAATCGAAGCGGCCGCCTTCACCTCCGGCGGCTACCCTTACAAGAAACAGATGAAAAACGAGGAGTATTTGCCCGCGATCCGGCTCCTCCAGATCGAACTTGTCAAGGTGCAGAAATGGGTCCGCGAAAAAGGCGAAAGGGTCGTCATTGTTTTCGAGGGGCGCGATGCAGCCGGAAAGGGCGGCACGATCAACGCCTTCAAGGAATTCCAGAACCCGCGCCACACCCGCGTCGTTGCGCTCGCAGCACCGGATCTGCGTGAGCAGGGCGAACTCTATTTCCAGCGCTATATTCGCCACTTGCCGACGCGCGGCGAAATGGTGCTGTTCGACCGCTCCTGGTACAACCGCGCCGGGGTCGAGCCGGTCATGGGTTTCTGCAGCCTCGAAGAAACCGACCATTTCCTGAAGGAGGCGCCGCGGTTCGAGCATATTCTGGTCGAAGACGGCGTCCGCCTGTTCAAGATCTGGCTCAATGTCGGGCGCGAGATGCAGCTGAAGCGGTTCCACGACCGTCGTCACGACCCGCTGCGCGACTGGAAGCTCTCGCCCGTCGACATCAAGGCGCTCGAAAAATGGGACGCTTACACCAGGGCGCGCGACGTGATGTTTGCCCGCACCCATTCCTCCCATGCGCCGTGGACGATCATCCGCTCCAATGACAAGAAGCGTGCCCGGCTCAATGCCATCCGCCACGTGCTGGCCTCGCTTGATTATACCGGAAAGGACGCCGCCGTGATCGGCGATCTCGACCCGAAGATCATCGGTTTCGGGCCCTCCTTCATCGCCAAAAAGAAAGACTGACCGCAGCACGTCAGACTGCTTAGCATATGCGACAGATCTTGACTCCGGCAAACGGCAGGTGTTGATTGCTCACGTCCAGTCGGACAGTGTATCCATCGGCCAGGTGCCATGATCGTTTGTCATTGCAACTATATTTCAACTGAGGAAATCGAGGCGGTCATTATGGACCTTCTCGAGACCGACCCCTGGCAATTGATTGTACCATTACAGGTCTATCATCAGCTGGAGAAGCGGGGACGCTGCTGCGGCTGCTTTCCGAACGTCGTGAACATCATCGTCGATACGGTGCGCCGCTATCATGAGCAGCACCTGACCCCGGCAACGGAAATCATTTCGCTGGTCGAGCGGATCAAGGCAAGGCACGAGGCCTGCATAACGGCTCAGCGACTGATGCGACGTCGCGTTCAGAGCGCCGCCTGAAGGTCGCGCAGTCTTTCCAGCTTGCCCGTTCCAGCTTGGTCTCTTAACCGCACTTGGCCGCCCCAGCCATCTTTACAAATTAGAATTATTCTAAACTGATCTTTACAGGACAGATGGATGGAACTATGATTCCAGTAAATTCGGTTCAACTGGCATGAGGCATAGGCAATGAAGGGTCACGATCTGGTCATCGAGCGTCTGAACGAGGCGCTCCGTCTCGAACTTGGCGCGATCAATCAATATTGGTTGCATTATCGGCTGCTTGACGACTGGGGCTATGGCAAGCTTGCACGCAAGGAGAAGGAAGAATCCAAGGAAGAAATGGTCCACGCCGATAAAATCATCGAGCGGATTATCTTCCTCGAGGGCCACCCGAACCTTCAGACCTTTGCACCGCTGCGCATCGGTCGCAATGTGAAGGAAGTTCTGGAAGCAGATCTTGCCGGAGAGCGCGAGGCGCTCGCCTCCTACAAGAAATCGCGCGAAGTCTGCCATGATGTTGGCGACTATGTGACAATGCAGATTTTCGAGGAACTTCTTGTCGACGAAGAAGGTCACACGGATTTTCTGGAAACCCAGATCGAGCTCCTCACAAAGATCGGCGAGGAACGCTATGGCCTGCTCAATGCACTTCCGGCGGATGAGGCTTAAGGTCGGTTGACCCTGAAATGTTTCGAGAGTTTGAGACCCTGCCCCTGATAGTTCGACGTCGCGATTGCGCCGTATAGCGTTGTCGGCGGCTCCAGCATCGATTCGTAGACGAGGCGGCCGATCGTCTGGCCATGTTCGAGAATGAACGGGACTTCATGGCTGCGCACCTCGAGGACAGCACGGCTGCCGCTGCCGCCTGCCGCCGAATGGCCGAAACCGGGGTCGAAAAATCCCGCATAATGCACCCGGAATTCACCGACCAGCGGATCAAACGGCACCATTTCGGCGGCATAATGGGGCGGCACATGCACCGCCTCGTTTGAAACAAGAATATAAAACTGGTCCGGATCGAGGACGAGCGAGCCATAGTCAGGGCCCGAGCCATGGGCATAGATCGGCTCCCAGAAATCACGCACCTCGAGGGCTGCCTTGACATCCATGTCGATGACGCCGGTGTGGCGTTTGCCGCGATAGCCGACAAGTCCGCCATCGCCGCCATCACGACCGCCATCAAGGCCAGCCCCTCCATGCAGATCGATCGAAAGCGCAATGCCATTGCCGATATGAGCCGTGCTCGAGGCGACCAGCGTTTCCGCGCGGTCAAGATCGGCCAGCGCCGCATCGGAAAGCAGCGCATGGCCGAGCCGGAAGCGGATCTGGCTGAGCCGCGACCCGGTGCGGACAACAACCGGGAAGGTGCGCGGGCTGACCTCAAGATAGAGCGGGCCGCGATAGCCCGGCGGAACCTGATCGAATTCGCGTGCATGGTCGGTGATGACGCGGGTGAACACGTCAAGCCTGCCGGTCGAACTTTTCGGATTGGCCGAAGCCGAAAGCCCGGCAGGCAGTGCAAGGCTTTCAAGAAGGGGAATGATATAAACACAGCCGACTTCAAGAACCGCCCCGGCGAGCAGGGAAATCTCGTGCAGCCTGACCCGCGCGAGACGGTCCGCAACCGTGCGTTCTGTTCCCGGCAGAAAGCTTGCCCGCACCCGATAAGCGGCCTGCCCAAGGCGAAGATCGAGGCTTGCGGGTTGAATCTGGTCGTCATCGAGCGGACGCGCGGGCATGATCGCGCCGACGTCGACCAGCGCCGCAATATGCTGGCTTGCCAGAATTCCTGCCGCTCCCGCCTTTTCCAGCGCCGTCAAACCCACCGCTGCATCACTCCATGCCCATCAGTCAGCCTCTATCCCTAACCAGAAGGTGAATTGACGCCAAGCCGAAATGGTCATATCTAAGCGCTTATCCCGTGGTGATTTGAGCGACCAGCTTGCGGCCACGTTAAACAAACAGCTAAACGGTTGGAACGGGTGAACCCGGCCAACTTTTGGTCGGGTTTTTTGTTAAGGATTTTTGACCATGAGCGCACCCGGTAAAACCGATAATCCATCCCTTGACGCGGCGACCCAGCTTGTCCATGGCGGCACGCTCCGATCCGGTTTCGGCGAGACCAGCGAAGCCCTGTTCCTCACCCAGGGCTTCGTCTATCCGAATGCCGAGGCGGCGGAAGCGCGATTCTGCGGCGATGATGACGGGTTTGTCTATTCGCGCTACGCAAATCCGACTGTCGCCATGTTCGAGGAGCGCATGCGCCTGTTCGAAGGTTCGGAGGCGGCGATGGCAACCGCGAGCGGCATGGCGGCGGTACATTCCTCGCTGATGAGCTTCCTGCGCGCGGGCGACCATATCGTCGCGGCAAAAGCACTGTTCGGCTCCTGCCGCTACATTGTCGAAGAGCTTGCACCACGCTTTGGCATCGAGACGACCCTGATCGACGGCACAAAAGTGAGTGAATGGGAAGCCGCGATCCGCCCGAACACGAAAGCATGTTTCTTTGAATCGCCAACCAATCCAACGCTTGACGTGATCGACATCGCCGCCGTGTCGGCGCTTGCCCATGCTGTTGGCGCGAAGGTTATCATCGACAATGTCTTCGCCACACCGCTCTGGCAGCGCCCGCTCGATCTCGGCGCAGATGTCGTCGTTTATTCCGCGACCAAGCATATCGACGGTCAGGGCCGCTGCCTCGGCGGCATCATTCTCGGCACGCAGGATTATATCGACAAGGTTTTCGCCTATAATAAGCACACCGGGCCAAGCCTCAGCCCCTTCAATGCGTGGGTTCTCCTCAAGGGCCTTGAAACCCTCACGCTTCGGGTTGAACGGCAGACCGAAACCGCAGGCCGGATCTTTGACGCCTTGGTCGGTCATAAGGCCTTGTCTCGCGCAATCTATCCAGGATCAGACCGCCACCCGCAGCGCGAACTCATCAAGCGCCAGATGAAAAAAGGCTCGACAATGCTGGCGCTCGAACTCAATGGCGGCAAGGAAGCAGCCTTTGCCTTCTGCAACGCGCTTCAGATCATCAAGATCTCGAACAATCTCGGCGACGCGAAAAGCCTCGTCACGCATCCGGCAACGACGACGCACCAGCGCCTTAATGCCGACGACCGCGCCGAACTCGGCATTTCCGACGGTCTTGTCCGGCTTTCCGTCGGTCTCGAAGCTGTGAGTGATCTGATCACCGACCTTGATCGAGCCCTTGACGTGGCCGACCGGGTGGTGGCGAAAAAGGTGGCAACGAAAGCGGCAAAGGTCGCCTGACGCAGGACGATCGCCCGCAGCGGGACGACGGGAGTGGTGAGCACGCGCGATAGACCGCAATAGGCCCCCGATTGATCTTTACCCTGATCATGCTTGGACAGGGGCTTTTTGCGACGATTGTACCTATTTTACAACACTTCGCCTGAACCGTGCGAAGGACACCATATTCCCGTTGGCAGAACACGATATTTTGAATATCCAGAACGCAGATCAGACACCGCAATCGCTCATCAGGCTTGATGTTCAATCGAATTGGCATCAAGCTATGGTGGATTTGGCGGCGGCGGGCGCATTCGGGCAGCAACCAGGTGCTGACTGCGGCGTTGGACGTTGTGAAACATTTATCGTAATAGGTTGGGGACTATGGCATTTGATCGTCGCGACTTTCTTAAATTGAGCCTGAAATCCGGAGGCGCCGCTGCTGCTCTTGCGGCCTTCGCGGGAATTTCTCCCTCCTTCGCAGCAAGCGGAAAAGAAGAAGCGCCAAGCAGCCTCTTTCTCGACCCGGAAACGCGCGAATGGGTGCCCTACACCCGCGCTCGGGCGCGTCGATACTTCAAGGCAAAAGGTCAGGTTCCCGGTGAATTCCTGCGCCAGACCGTGCCCTTCCGCACAACCGAGAAGCCGGGCACCGTCATCATCGACGCGAACCAGCACTTTCTCTATTTCGTTCAGGAAAACAATACCGCGATCCGCTACGGCATCGGCGTCGGTCGGGATGGGTTCGGCTGGGCCGGCATCGTCAATGTTGGCCGCACGGCTGAATGGCCACGCTGGACGCCGCCCGCTGAAATGGTCGCGCGCGATCCGCTTGCGGCAAAATGGGCAAAAGGCATGCCCGGCGGCCCGACAAACCCGCTTGGCGCACGCGCTATCTACCTCTATGAAGGCAACCGCGACACCATTTATCGCATCCACGGCACCATTGAGCCATGGTCGATCGGCCTCAATATCTCGTCAGGCTGCATCCGGATGGTGAACGATGATGTCATCGATCTCCACAGCCGCATCAAGGTGGGCGCCAAAGTTGTCGTTCTGAAGCAGAACGCCGCTATCCTGAACGGCGTTTAACAGAGCGAAGCTTCCGGTCGGAGATCCATTGAAGATGACACTTTCCTATTTCGCGGCGACGAAAGGCCGTGCCGTGATCCTTAGCCTGGTTGCGGTCGTCCTGGCCGGTTGTACGGCAACGGGCACAGGGCCACAGCCGACCGTGCGTCAGACCGTCGAAACAGCGCCTGCCGATCTTCAGCTTGCCTGCGCAACGGAAGCTCAGAAGCGATTCAATATAAAGGGCAACATTCTGCCATTTACATCATCGCTGAAAGGCGCTCAGGTCTACAGCGTTGGACTGAAATCGCGTTCCAGCAATTATGTCTGCGCCATTGACCGCCGTGGCTCCATCCTGAGTATTTCGAAAGCCTGATGCGGCTCCTTCCGGGCATGCCACAAATGTCCGCTCGCGCCTTGAGGCCATGTTGCGCAATCGGCGAGGATAAGAGAGGCGCCTTTCATGAGAACATGGGCACGCTTCCCCGTTTGAGTTGAACCATTCGGACGAACCATAAGGTGCATTGCCGATGCTGCGTGACTTTTCGTTTCAGGCAGCCTTCATGGGTTTTCTTGCAGCTTTCGCGGGTTTTGCCAGTTCGTTTGCGGTGATCCTGCACGGGCTGACCGCGGTCGGTGCAAGTACCGATCAGGCCGCGACAGGTCTCATGGTCAGCGCCCTTGCGATGGGCCTTGCCGGCGTCTTTCTGGCTGGCTTTTCCAAAAATCCGCTGAGCTGCGCCTGGACCACGCCCGGCGCCGCCTTTCTCGCTGCGACCGGCGTGCCGGAGGGTGGTTTTCCCGTCGCTGTCGGCGCTTTCATCATGACGGCGATTGCCCTCACCGCCTGCGGCTTCATCCGCCCCCTCGGGCGGCTTGTCGCGCATCTGCCGGATTGCCTTGCAAACGCACTCCTCGGCGGCATTCTCCTCACGCTCTGCTTTGCACCCTTCAAGGCGATCGCCTTTGATCCGTTGCTCGGCCTGCCAATTTTCGCGACCTGGGTCGTGGTCGGCGCCTTCAAGCGGCTTCTGGCAGCACCAGCGGCCTTGATTGCCTTTGTTCTTGTGGTTACCTTCGGCGTGGAGCGACCGCAGGGCGCATTTGTCGACCTGGCGGCCGCGGGCTTACCGCCGCTGCACTGGATTCAGCCGGAATTCACCCTTGCCGGTGTGATCGGCCTTGCCATGCCGCTCTTCATCATCACGATGGCGTCGCAAAATATTCCGGGCATCGCAGCGATGAGAAGTTTTGGCTATCCCCTGCGCCCCGGTCTCTGGTTCACGACAACGGGCATTGCTTCATTCATCACCGCGCCGCTTGGCGGGGTCGCGGTCAACCTTGCAGCCATTACCGCGGCGATGTGCGCGGGTGAGGATGCACACCCGGATCCGAAACGCCGCTACTGGAGCGCGATTGTCGCAGGTTTATTCTATTGCCTGTTTGGATTGCTCGCCGGTTTCGTGACAAGTTTCGTGGCCCTTGCCCCGCCAATCCTGATCCAGGCCGTCGCGGGCCTTGCCCTCATCGGTGCATTCTCCAACGCCACGCTTGCCGCCTTCAGCAATCCAAAAGACCGCGAAGCTGCCGCCGTCACCTTTCTGATGACAGCCGCCGGTGTGACCATTGCCGGAATTTCCGGCGCATTCTGGGGCCTCGTTGCGGGCGGCGCCGTCTTTCTGCTGAAGCGGCGCTTCGCGCCTCCATCTGTCAGTCCCTAGGGCGCCTTTCGATCAGGCTGGATCAGATCGGCGCTCTCACCCCTTTATTTTGGAGCATAATCTGCCGATCCTCGTTTCTCTCGGGTCGCAACACGCTCTAGTGGATTGACTCCGACTTTTCGAACCCGAAAAGTCGGGCCGATCCACCAGCTCAACTCTTTGAGGGTTCGCTTTTCCTCAACAAAACAACCCGATTGAAGTCGGACTGTTTTGTTTCGGCGAACCACTAGACGATCGACTGGCCGGTCTTTTTCCAATCTGCCATGAAGGTCTCAAGCCCCTTGTCGGTCAGCGGATGATGCACCAGCGCCTTCAGCGTCGCGGGCGGGATGGTTGCAACATCAGCGCCGGCAAGGGCCGCTTCCCGCACATGGTTGACGGTTCGGATCGACGCGGCCAGGATTTCGGTCGTAAAGCCGTAATTGTCATAGATCGTTCGAATGTCATGGATCACTTCCATGCCATCGATGGCCATGTCATCGAGCCTGCCGATAAAGGGCGAGATGAAGGTGGCGCCAGCTTTCGCGGCCAGAAGCGCCTGATTGGCGGAAAAACAGAGCGTGACATTGGTCTTGAAACCCTGATCGGTGAGCCGTTTGCACGCCTTGAGGCCATCCAGCGTCAGCGGCAGCTTGATGCAGATATTTTCGGCAATGGCAGCAAGACGCCTGCCCTCTTCAATCATCGCCTCGGTTTCCATCGCGACCACTTCCGCTGAGACCGGACCGGGAACGACCGCGCAGATTTCCGCGATGACTTCCTTCATGTCGCGCCCGGATTTCAGGATCAGTGAGGGATTGGTCGTCACGCCATCGAGAAGACCCGTCGCCGCCAGTTCCTTGATCTCGGCGATGTCCGCCGTATCGACGAAAAATTTCATGTTTCTGCCCTCGCGTTCTGACAAACAAATTCTGTCGCATGACTAGCGGATAACGACGCCCAATGCACCACGCTTTTGCTGGCAATGGGCGGCAATCCTGCGTAAAATTGGCTAAATGACCTCAAAACGATTCCCTTCCGACCCGCCATCCCTGCTTTCTTCAGGACTCTCCGGCTTTTTTGAAGAAGATGAAGCCCAGACCCTGAAAGGGCCGACCGGTGAAGCCCCCGCCTCAGGCGCAGCCGATGCGGCTCGCGCTCCCTCACCAATTGCCGAAGGCGGGATTGTTCCTGTTTTGGTGCCGGTGCCGATCGACGGGCCCTATTCCTATCGGGTCGGCGCGGGCGAGAGCGTCAGTCCCGGCGCTGTCGTAGATGTGCCTCTCGGGCCGCGAACGGTGACCGGAATCGTCTGGGACGGTGCAGCGCATGGCTTTTCCGAAGACAAAAAACTGCGCACGATCGCCCGCGTTCATGATGCGCCGCCGGTCGGCGCCGATATCCGGCGCTTTGTCGACTGGGTCGCCCGCTACACGATGTCCCCGCCCGGCCTCGTCGCCCGCATGGTCGCCCGCACGTCACCCGTCAGGGATGATGAAAAACCGTTGTTCGGCGTCAAAGCGAGCGGCCATGTGCCGGAGCGCATGACACCGGCGCGGGGGCGGGTTCTCGCTCTTGCCGGCGATGGCCGCGGATGGTCGAAATCGGGCCTTGCTGCCGCAGCCGGTGTCACCCCCGGCGTCGTCGACGGGCTTACCAAGGCAGGTGCCCTTGAGAAAGTTCCCCTGCCACCGAGGCCCGTGGCGGACCGGCTCGATCCTGAACACCTTCCCGGTCCCGGGAAGGTGCGCCACGTCTTGACCCCCGAGCAAAGTGCGGCTGCGGATAGTCTGCGAAAGAGCGTGCGCGAAGCAGCCTATTCGGTCTCCCTGATCGACGGCGTCACCGGATCAGGCAAGACCGAGGTCTATTTCGAGGCGATTGCCGAAGCCCTGAAAGGCGGGCGACAGGTGCTTGTGCTCGTTCCCGAAATCGCGCTCACCGCGGCCTTTCTCGATCGGTTCAAAGGCCGCTTCGGCGGCAGACCGTCGGAATGGCATTCAGACGTTTCGGCAAAGCGCCGCGAGCAGATCTGGCGCGGCGCACTCAACGGCGAAGTCCGCGTCGTGATCGGGGCGCGTTCGGCCCTGTTTCTGCCATTCAGCGATCTCGGCCTCATCATCCTCGATGAAGAGCACGACATGGCCTACAAGCAGGAAGACCGCGCGATCTACAATGCCCGCGACATGGCGGTGGTGCGCGGCCATCTCGGCAATTTCCCGGTCGTGCTCGCATCCGCCACACCATCGCTTGAGAGCATCGTCAACGCGAATGAGGGGCGCTACCGCCGGGTGGCTCTGCCTGCGCGCGTCGCCAATGCCGAACTCCCGGCGCTTTCTGCCATCGACATGCGGGTGGACGGTCCGGAAAAAGGCCGCTGGCTCGCGCCCGCCATGATTGCCGCCATGGGCGAAACCCTCGCCATGGGGCGTCAGTCGCTGCTTTTCCTCAACCGGCGCGGCTATGCGCCGCTCACGCTTTGCCGCCAATGCGGTTTCCGCTTCCAGTGCCCGTCCTGTTCAACCTGGCTGGTTGAGCACCGTTTCAGAAACACCATCGAATGCCACCATTGCGGCCATCAGGCGCGAAAGCCCGACCATTGCCCGAACTGTGCGGGCGCAGACACGTTGATTGCCTGTGGTCCCGGCGTCGAGCGCATTCATGAAGAGGTCAGGGACCTGTTCCCCGAGGCGCGCGCCATTGTTCTCTCCTCCGACATGTTTTCCTCGACAAAGCGGCTGAAGCTGGAACTTGCCACGGTTGAGCGCGGCGAGGTCGACATTGTTATCGGCACGCAACTCGTCGCAAAAGGCCATAATTTCCCCAATCTCAATCTGGTCGGTGTGGTTGATGCCGATCTCGGCCTTGCCCATGGCGACATGCGGGCGGCGGAACGCACGTTTCAGATGCTGTCTCAGGTAACCGGGCGCGCAGGGCGCGCAGGCGGGCGATCGTCAGCATTGCTTCAGACTTATGCGCCGGATCACGCGGTGATGAAGGCACTGCTGTCCGGCCGGCGCGATGATTTTTACGCAGCAGAGACGGAAGAACGCAGAAATGCCCGCCTGCCGCCGTTCGGGCGTCTCGCTGCCTTCATCATCTCTGCAAATGACAAGAATTCGGCCATGGCCTATGGCCAGCATCTGCGGCAAACCGCGCCGGGCGATCCGCATATTCTCGTTCTCGGCCCCTCGGAGGCTCCCCTTGCCGTTCTGCGCGGACGATCCCGGGTGCGGCTTCTTGTGCAGGCCCCGAAACAACGCGATCTTCAGGGCTATATCCGGGGATGGCTTCAGGCCGCCAAACCGCCGCGCGGCGGTGTTCAGCTCCAGATCGACATCGACCCGCAAAGCTTCTGGTAAATGTTGTCGGCGGCTTTTTCGGGCAGTACTTTCAGGGAGTACTACTGCGTCGCCTTCGCCGCGGTGATCAGCGTCTCGACCACCGGCAAAATTCCCCTGACGATGATGTCCACGCCTGCCGCCTGAGGGTGGATGCCATCAGCCTGATTGAGCGCGGCACTCCCGGCGACGCCTTCGAGAAAGAACGGATAGAACAGCGCGCCATATTTTTCTGCAAGTTCGGGAAAGATCGCATCGAACGCCTTGCCATATTCCACGCCCAGATTGGGCGCGGCGCGCATGCCCGCCAGAACCACGGGAAGGCCCCGCGCCTGAACCTGGCGCAGGATCGCATCGAGATTATCGCGGATATTCTGAACCGGCAGGCCGCGCAGCATGTCGTTCGCGCCAAGCTCGATGATCACGGCATCCGTGTCCGAACCCAGCGCCCAGTCGAGCCGGGCAAGACCCCCGCTGGTCGTATCGCCCGAAACCCCGGCATTGACGATTTCGACATCATGGCCGCGGCTCTTCAGCGCTTTTTCAAGCTTTTCCGCAAACCCATCGGCAGGCGCGAGCCCATATCCCGCTGTGAGACTGTCGCCAAGCGCCACTATTTTTAGCGGAATGGCCGAGGCCGGCACCGCAAACAGCACAGCGAGGACAACAAAAACACCGCCGAGGGCCTGAAAATTCATCCGGTTGATCCCATATGTGCAAAACTGTTCCCGAATCCAATATAGCGGGGATTTGCGGGATTTTAAGAGGACCAGTCATTGCGAGAAACACCCGAGCCGATCATCCGGTTGGAAAATGTCCACCTTTCCCTCGGTCAGGGCGCATCCCGCGTCCATATTCTGAAAGGCGTCAGTGCGACGGTTGCGCGCGGCGCGGCGGTCGGCCTCGTCGGCCCTTCCGGATCGGGCAAATCGACCCTACTCATGGTCATGAGCGGCCTGGAACAGGCCGACCAGGGCCGCGTGCAGGTTGTTGGCGAAGACTTGCGGAAGCTGGGTGAGGACGCCCTCGCCCGCTTTCGAGGCCGCCATATCGGGATCGTCTTCCAGTCTTTCCATCTGATTGCAAACATGACCGCGCTTGAAAATGTCGCCGTGCCGCTTGAGCTTGCCGGCAATCCGCGCGCTTTTGAGCGGGCACGCGCGGAGCTTTCCGCCGTCGGTCTTGCCGAGCGCCTCAGCCATTATCCGGGCGACCTCTCCGGCGGCGAGCAGCAGCGCGTCGCGATCGCCCGCGCCCTCGTTGCCGAACCCGCGATCCTCATTGCAGACGAGCCGACCGGCAATCTCGATGCAGACACAGGCCGCAATGTCGCCGATCTTCTGTTCCGGCTTCAGAAGGAGCGCGGCATGACCTTGATCCTCGTCACCCATGATCTTGATCTTGCGAGCCGCTGTGACGAAGCAATTGAAATCCGCAACGGCGAAATTCGCGAAGTGGGCGAAGGTGCGCCCGCGCTTCTTGATCGGATTGCCGGATCGCGGCGGGCGGCCGAATGAACCTGAGCCCAACCAGGGATATAACATCGGCCGCCGGGACGGGATGGGGCACCCTTTCACGGCTCGGACTTGCCGCTCGCTTTGCCCGGCGCGAGATGCGGGCGGGCGTGCGCGGCTTTTCGATTTTTGTCGCCTGCCTTGCCCTGGGGGTCGCCTCGATTGCAGGCGTCAACGCGCTCTCCGGCGCGCTCAATGCGAGCATTGCAACGGAAGGTCAGAAAATCCTTGGCGGGGATCTGCGTTTTTCGCTCATCCACCGTGAGGTCGACAACAAGGAACGCGCCTTTCTGGAAAGCCTCGGCCCGGTATCCGGTTCTGCGACCATGCGCGCCATCGTGCGGCTTCCGGATGGTTCGGATCAGGCCCTGACGGAACTCAAGGGTGTTGATGACGTCTATCCGCTCTATGGCGAGGTCCGCCTCGGTCAAGAAGGCGACCTGCAATCGCTGCTTGCGCGTCAGCCCGATGGCAGCTTTGGCGCTGTGGCCGAAGCGGGCCTTCTCGCGCGGCTCAATCTGGCGCTCGGCGATCAGGTATCCCTCGGCTCGATCGCCATCAGGATTATGGACACGATCGAGCGCGAACCGGACCGGCTTTCCGGCGGGATCGATCTCGCCCCCCGGCTTCTTCTCTCGCTTGAGACCATGCGCGCCTCCGGCCTTGTAAAGCCGGGCAGCCTCGTTCGATGGCACTATCAGTTGAAACTCGGAGCGGATGCGACGAAAGAAGAGGTCGACGCCGCACGAAAGGCGGCCAGTGATGCCTTTCCGAAAGCCGGCTGGCAGATACGCGGGCGGGAAAATGCATCCCCCGGCCTCTCGCGCAACATCGAACGTTCCGCGCATTTTCTGACGCTGGTCGGCCTCACCGCCCTCATTGTCGGCGGCGTCGGGGTGGCGAATGCTGTCTCCGCCTATCTCGACCGCAAGCGCGAGGTGATCGCGACCCTGAAGAGCATCGGCGCAAGTGGCAGCTTCGTTTTCAATGTCTACATCATCCAGATCCTGATGATCGCAAGCCTTGCGATTGCCCTCGGCCTTGTCGTCGGCAGTGCCGTTCCGCCGCTGGCCGAGCTTTATCTCAAGCGCGTGCTGCCGATTGACATCGACACGGGCCTTCAACCGACAGCCCTCGCCCTTGCTGCGGTCTATGGTTATCTCATGACCCTCGTCTTTGCGCTCTGGCCGCTTGCCCGCGCGCGCGATATCCGCCCGACCGCGCTGTTTCGAAACCACGACACTTCCAGCCGGAAATGGCCGCATTGGCCCTATCTTCTGGCGCTTGCTGCCTGCATCTTGCTTCTGGTTGCGCTTTCGGTGGGTCTTGCCGACAACCGTCGCATCGCCGCCTATTTTGTTGGTGGAAGCGTCATTTCCTTCGCCATTCTGCGCGGCGTCGCCTTTGTCATCATGGTGGTGGCGCGGCGGCTGCCCCATGCCCGCTCGCCCGCCCTCCGACTTGCCATCGGCAACATTCATCGCCCCGGCTCGATCACGCCGTCGGTCATCCTGTCCCTTGGTCTCGGCCTCACGCTTCTTGTCACGATCGCCCTTATCGACGGCAATCTGCGCAATCAGCTGACCGCCTCGCTTGCGGAAAAGGCGCCGAGTTTCTTTTTCGTCGACATTCAGAACGATGAACTTGCCCCCTTCAAGCAACTCATCCGCGAACAGGCGCCGGAAGGCAAACTACAGGCCGTGCCGTCACTGCGCGGTTTCTTTGTCGAAATAGGCGGTCGGAAACCGGACACGATCAAGGTTGACAGCGAACATCAATGGGCGCTGCGCGGCGACCGCGGCATTACCTATTCGAGCGACATTCCGGAAAATTCAACCCTTTCGGAAGGAGAATGGTGGGCCGCGGATTACAGCGGCCCGTCCCTTGTCTCCTTCGACGAGGAAATCGCCCGCGCCTTCGGCCTCAAACTTGGTGATACGGTAACCGTCAATGTGCTCGGTCGCGAGATCACCTCGACCCTTGCAAGCACGCGCAAGGTGGTCTGGCAGTCGCTCGGGATCAATTTCCTGATGGTCTTCTCGCCGAACACTTTCGCAGGCGCCCCCCACGCCAACCTCGCCACGCTTGGCTTTCCGGATGGTGCCACCGCCGATGCCGAATTTGCGCTCATGAAGGTCATAGCAAGCACATTTCCGACCGTGACCACGATCCGGATCAAAGATGCCCTCGACCGCGTAGCCCAGGTTGTGGGCCAGCTAGCCTGGGCGGTGCGCGCTGCGTCCGCCGTTACGCTGATTTCCTCGATACTGGTTCTTGCCGGCGCCCTTACGGCGGGCCAGCGAACCCAGATCCACGATGCTGTCATTCTGAAGACGATTGGTGCGACCCGCGGCCAGCTTCTCAAAACCTACCTGCTTCAGTTTTCGCTCCTCGGCGCCCTGACCGCGATCTTCGGCATTCTCGCGGGGACACTGGCCTCCTGGTTCGTTGTCGTCAACGTCATGGAAGATGAATTTGTCTTCATCCCCTCGGCTGCGCTGAGTGCGACGATTTTGGCGCTTTTCATGTGCATCGGCATCGGCCTTGCGGGAACCTGGCGGATACTGGGTCAGAAAGCCGCGCCCTTGCTGCGAAATGCGTGAAATCCCAGAGAGAAATCCTGAGCGAATCAGGCCGGTTTAACCATGTTCAGGATATTATTATCGCCGCATTCAATATTTCAACTTGAGTTGCAGCCAACACAACACCATATTCACTCTCGAAAGATGGGTAAGTCGACAGGTCCGACCAGAACCGATGCCCATCATGAGAGTGTAACAATTATCGACCTTGATTTGGAGGGTGTTTGATCAATGGCCAATCTGAATAAACAAACGCAATACGGAAACAGCGTCGACGCTCGCTCGGATATCGATCAGGGGCTACGCTCCTATATGCTGTCGGTATACAATTACATGGCCATCGGCCTCGCTATCACCGGCATCGCGGCATACACGATCTTCTCCCTCGCGGTTGCAAATGATCCGGCGCAGGCTGTTGGTCAGTTCGGCAACGGCGTTTACCTGACCGCGATCGGCGCGGCCTTGTGGACAGGTCCATTGAAATGGGTCCTGCTTCTTGCGCCGCTTGGACTCGTGTTCTTCCTTTCCTTCCGCGTTCATAAAATGAGCGTTCCGGCAGCACAGCTCACGTTCTGGGTCTATGCAGCGCTGGTCGGCATTTCGCTCTCCTCTATTCTCGCAATCTATACCGGCCAGAGCGTCGTTCAGACATTCTTTGTCACCGCCGCCGCCTTCGGTTCGCTCAGCCTCTTCGGCTACACAACCAAACGCGACCTCTCGGGCATGGGCTCATTCCTGATCATGGGCCTTTTCGGCATTATCATCGCAAGCATCGTGAACCTTTTCCTCGCTTCCAGCGCTTTGGAATTCGCGGTTTCGGTTCTGGGCGTTTTGATTTTTGCCGGTCTCACCGCCTATGACACCCAGAAGATCAAGGAAATGTATCTTGAAAGCGATGACGCGACCTCGCAGGGCCGCAAGGCGATCATGGGTGCGCTCAGCCTCTATCTCGATTTCATCAACATGTTCCTGTTCCTTCTGCGCTTCATGGGCAATCGCGAGTAAAGTCTGATTTGCTGCCAGAAGAACCAGTGATACCTGATGAAAAGGCGGTCCTCGGACCGCCTTTTTAATTGCGCGCCGGTCGGAATTCCGGCTAGATCGCCGATCATGGAAACTGAGACCCTTTTGATCCGGGCAGCAAGCGACGCAGATTTTCCGGCAATCACCGCAATCTACCGCGATCATGTGCTGCATGGGTCGGCAACGTTCGAACTCGATCCGCCGGACGAGGGCGAGATGCGCGCCCGCCGCGACAAGGTCCATGCCGCCGGATGCCCCTATCTTGTCGCTCTCGAGGGCGATCGTCTCATCGGCTATGCCTATGCCGGCCCCTTCCACCCCCGGCCCGCCTATCGCCTGACGATCGAGAATTCGATCTATCTTGATCCATCCGCCATGGGAAAAGGCGTCGGCGAGGCACTGATGCGTCATCTCATTGACGCCTGCGAGAAGCGCGGGTTTCGGCAGATGATTGCTCTCATCTCCCGGCTCGATCCGCCAGTATCAATCAAGCTGCATGAAAAGCTCGGCTTCCGCCATGCTGGCCTGCTGGAAACAACAGGCTACAAGAACGGACGCTGGCTCGATGTTGTCTATATGCAGCTCACACTTGGCGCTGGCGCAACACTGCCGCCAGAATAGATGCCCGAATGGCTCGCCAGATGAGCGCCCTGAGGGCAGTGAGGGGGCCTAATCGACCAGGCGCAGATGCTTTCGCGTCTCCAGCACCTTGAGCACCTGACGCAAGTCATGGCCACGCTTCAAGATCATGCCATTTGTGCTGACAACAGCATAAGCGCCCTGTTTACGGGCAAGCCTCGGATCTTTCTCGATCCGATAGACAGGCATTTCGCTGCTGCGCTTGAAAACCGAGAAAACCGCGCGATCCCTTTGGAAGTCGATGGCATAATCGCGCCATTCGCCCTCCGCAACGCGCTGGCCGTAAAGACGCAAAATGTCGGACAATTCGCGCCGGTCAAAGCAGACAAGCGGCAGCACCTTTGCCGGGGGCGTTGCGACAGGCGGGGCAAAGGCGGCGGTTGAAGAGGCGCGGTTACTGAGCCGGGACGAGGCCTCAAGCGGCACGACATCGCAACCTTGATGCGGGCTTCTGTCTGCCCGCAAATCCTCATTATCCAAGAGCACCTCCTGTTCGGCAAGGCAATGATTGCCGAAGGCCGCTATCTTGGCAAGCCCGAAAGACAGATAGACCATTGACTGGCGAGTTGAATGCGTGTTGCCACAAAGCAACGAAACCGGGCAAAATTTTTCAGGAAAATACCTTTATTCCGCCCTAATTCAGTCAATCCAACGCCTGAAACAGCGAGCATTCTATCATCACTACCCAAGACGGCCCGGTATGAAGAGCCTTGGTTCTTTTCAGCCCCCCAGCCCCCCAAGTCCTTTGTGCTGGGCCTCTTGACCCGGGTAGTTTGTTCCTAGCTATATGAACAACCTTGGTCGGCTTTTGCCGACCATTTTTTTAATTTCTTCTCCTGCGCAATTTGAAATTTAATCCCGAAGGAACTACGTCTTTCGGCGACGTTTCACTGTTAACGTGCTGTTTGAGAGAGATCAAAATTCATGACCAATGCTGACACGATAAAAAAACCCGAACACGCATTCGAGGCAGAGGTTGCCCAGTTGCTTAAGCTCATGGTGCACGCGGTCTATTCGAACAAGGATATCTTTCTGCGCGAGCTGATTTCCAACGCCGCCGATGCCTGCGAAAAGCTGCGCTACCGCGCCATCGAGAAGCCGGAGCTTCTGAAACACGATCCCGAATTCAAGATCCTTCTGAAAAGCGACGAAAAAGCGCGCACGCTTTCGGTAATCGACAACGGCATCGGCATGAGCCGCGATGAAATGATGCAGAATCTCGGCACCATCGCCCGCTCGGGAACCAAGGCATTCCTCGACGGTCTTTCCGAAAAAAGCGCCGGCCAGGCCCTTATCGGTCAGTTTGGCGTAGGCTTCTATTCCGCTTTCATGGTGGCAGAGCGGGTTGACGTCTATTCCCGCAAGGCCGGAGAAAACCCTGACGGGAACAACGTCACGCTGTGGTCTTCAACGGGCGAGGGAACCTATACAATCGAAGAGGCGCCAGAGGTGCCCGCCGATATGCCGCCGCGCGGCACCATCGTGCGCCTTCATCTTTCCAAGGAGAGCAAGTCCTATGCCGCGCCGGAAAAGGTCGAGGAAATCGTGCGCGCCTATTCCGCCCATGTGCCGGTTCCGGTCCATCTAAGCGGCGTCCGAACTGTCAAAGGCGAGGACGGCAAGGATCGCAAGGAGCCCTTCACGGATATTCTTGGAGACGGCGCAGCCCTCTGGGCGAAGCCGAAGGCGAGCATCACCGAGGAAGAATATTCTGAATTCTACCACAATGTCTCCGGTCAGTACGACACGCCGGCCCGCACCATTCATTACCGCGCAGAAGGGCGCCACGAATATACCGCCCTTGCCTTCATCCCGGGCAGCAAACCGTTCGACCTGTTTGATCCGGATCGCAAGGGCCGGATGAAACTCTATGTCCGGCGGGTGTTTATTTCCGGCGATATCGCGCTTCTGCCGGCCTGGTTGCGTTTCGTTCGCGGTCTTGTTGATTCCGAAGATCTGCCACTCAACATTTCGCGCGAAATCCTCCAGGACAACCCGATACTTGAGGCAATCAAAACCGGCCTGACGAAACGCATTCTGTCGGATCTCAAGAAAATGGCAGACAAGGAAACCGAAACCTACCTAAAGGTCTGGGAGGCTTTCGGCGCCGTCATCAAGGAGGGTCTTTATGAAGACGTGGCAAGGCGCGATGAGATTTATCAAATCGCCCGATTCAGGACGAGCCGGCCTGCGGACCAAGCAGACACGTCGTCCGGCGATCAATGGCGCTCCCTTGCCGATTATGTGAAGGATATGAAGGAAAACCAGACGGCGATATATTATGCTCTCGGCGATTCCGTCGAGGCAATCAAGGCAAGCCCGCATCTTGAGGGCTACCGCGCCCGCAATATCGAAGTGCTCTATCTCGCCGATCCGGTGGACGCGTTCTGGGTGCGCACCGCGCTCGGCTTTGAGGGAAAACCGTTCAAATCCATCACCCAGGGTGCTGATGATCTCGACTCCATCAAACCCGCCGATACAAAGGACGCAGACGCGCCGCAGGATGAGCCGGATATCACACCGCTTTTCGCTTTTTTCAAAAAGGCACTGGGCGATGACATCGCGTCAGCGCGCGCCTCTTCGCGCCTTGCCGAAAGCCCGGTCTGCCTCGTCGCCTCCGACGGCGGGCTCGATATTCAGCTTCAGAAAATTCTAAAGGATCAGCCCCATGCGCGCTTTAATCTGGCGCCGGTTCTGGAAGTCAATCCACGGCACGCACTGATAAGAAAACTCGCCGCCCATGTCGCCTTGGACAAGGAATCCGCACTGGCCGAGGACATCGCCGTCGTGCTGCATGGCCAGGCGCGCATTGCAGAGGGCGAAAATCCGCTCGATCCGGCCCGCTATGCCCGAGCCCTTGGTCATGTCATGGAAAAGGTGCTGGATTAAAACCGCTCGTTGAGCACCGCAAAGCCGCCGCGGAAAGCGGCCTCGCGGTGTTCTCACTGTCAGATCCGATCAGCTGTTTTTTGAAATCCAGGAAGAAGCCCCGAGGATTTTTCCGGGAAGCTCGTTCGCCTTTGTCTGAAGAATGACGGCGACTCCATCATGACCATCGCCGAGAAGCTGGTTTTTCGGCAGGCGCACGCTCATCGGTGCGCCGGACCATTTGGCAATCGGGCGCATCTCCTTCACGATATTGGTGTAGGTCACCTTGCGATCCCGGTTTTCGCCCCGCCCGATGGTTACCGAGCCGGTTTTCTGAAACAGGGTAAGCCACACGATTGCCTCGCCCTTCGACTTGTCCTCACCAATATCAATCACAAAATCCGATCCATCGGCGGTCATCGTAACCGAAACCGGCAGGCTGCCTTCGTTGAGAAGGCCGTTTATTTTCTTCGCATCACTGCCGACGGTATGGTTTTCACCGTTGATCACCGCCTGTGGCGTGTAGACAGAGCGGTCGCTGCGCCGCTTGGCGTAGCCATACTGCCTGTCGGTGAAGGCCTGCTGGGCAAAAGTATCTTTCCAGCCGAGATAATCCCAATAGGTCACGGGCATACTGAGTACCAGAAGATCGGGATTGTTGCGGGCATATTCCCCAAGCAGCTCATCCGCCGGCGGGCAAGACGAGCAACCCTGGCTCGTGAAGAGCTCAATCACGCCTTTTGTCTCCGAAAAGGCCGGGTGAGGCGCCAGCACGGAAGCGCCGGCAAGGGAGATACCGAGAACAGCCGCGAACCCGCCGAGGCGCGAAGACCCGGCGTGACGTGGTTGCGTGATCAATTTCAAAAGATGCATCCCTGGCGACACCCCGTTCAATTGTGCGGCTTCAACTCCGTATTTTATAGTAGACCCGAAACCAAGATGCGAGTCACGAGTGTTTGATGGTTGGGACGAGGCCCCTTCAGATCGGGCACAAAGGCGCATCACGCGCAAAAAAGGCGGGAAAAATCCCGCCTTTTCTCATTGATGGGGCGAAGGCGCGCCTCAGGCGGCGCTGCTCACCAGATTGCGCAGGACATACTGAAGAATGCCGCCATTGCGGTAATAATCAAGCTCGTCCTCGGTATCGATCCGCACCAGAAGATCAACCGGCTTCACGGTTCCGTCAGCATAGGCAAGGCTCGCGGTCAGGGTCATACGCGGCTTGAGACCGCTCAGACCCGTCAGGCTTATCTTCTCGTCACCCCGGATGCCGAGACTTTCCCAGCTCATGCCATCCTTGAAAACCAGCGGCAAAATACCCATGCCCACAAGGTTTGAGCGGTGGATGCGTTCGAAACTTTCCGCAATCACTGCGCGTACGCCGAGAAGGCGCGTTCCCTTCGCGGCCCAGTCGCGCGAAGAGCCGGTGCCATATTCCTTGCCGGCAAAAATCACCAGTGGCACGCCTTCATCGGCATATTTCATGGCGGCGTTGTAGATCGGCATCCGTTCGCCGGACGGATGATGCACCGTGACACCGCCCTCGACCCCTGGAACCATCTGGTTCTTGATACGGATATTGGCGAAGGTGCCGCGCATCATGACCTCATGGTTGCCACGCCGCGCGCCATAGGAGTTGAAATCGATCGGACGTACCTGATGTTCCCGCAGATAATCGCCTGCCGGACCATCCGCCTTGATCGAACCCGCGGGCGAGATATGGTCGGTGGTGATGGAATCCTTGAGAAGGCCCAGAACCCGGGCACCAACGATATCCACGATCGCTTCTGGCTGCATCGTCATGCCCTCGAAATAGGGCGGGTTCTGAACATAGGTCGAACCGGAATCCCAGCCATAGGTGAGACCGCCCGAAACCTTGATGCCCTGCCAGCCCTTGTCACCCTTGAAGACGTCAGCATAGCGCGTGCGGAACATCTCCTCGGTCACAACACGGCGCACTGTCTCGGCGATTTCCTGCGTCGAGGGCCACAGGTCCTTGAGATAGACATCCTTGCCATCACGGTCTTTGCCAACCGGGTCTTTCGCGATGTTGATTTTCATCGAGCCGGCGAGCGCATAAGCAACGACCAGCGGTGGCGAGGCGAGATAGTTCGCCCGCACATCCGGGTTGACGCGGCCTTCGAAGTTGCGGTTGCCGGAAAGGACCGACGTCACGACGAGATCGCTCTTGTTGACCGCTTCGGAGATTTCCTCGTCAAGCGGCCCGGAATTGCCGATGCAGGTTGTGCAGCCATAGCCGACAAGATCGAAACCGAGCGCATCGAGATCATCCTGAAGGCCGGCTTTTTTGAGATAATCCGTCACGACCTGTGAACCCGGCGCAAGCGATGTCTTCACCCAGGGCTTCACCTGCATGCCACGCGCGACCGCATTGCGGGCGACGAGACCGGCGGCAACGAGCACGTTCGGATTCGATGTGTTGGTGCATGAGGTGATCGCCGCGATCACCACATCGCCGTGGCCGAGATCATGATCACGACCGTCAACGGCGACCCGCCTGTCCTGCTCATCGCCCTTGTTGAATTCCTTGACCATCGCCTCCGCGAAGGCCGTGTCGGCAACATCAAGAAGCACGCGGTCCTGCGGGCGTTTCGGACCGGCGAGAGCGGGCACGATTTCTGCCATGTCGAGGGACAGAGTAGCCGAGAAAACCGGATCTGGCGTCGCATCATCGCGCCACATGCCCTGCGCCTTCGAATAGGCTTCAACCAGCGCAATCCGGTCTTTGTCACGGCCGGTCGTGTTGAGATAGGCAAGGGTTTCCTTATCGACCGGGAAGAAGCCGCAGGTCGCGCCATATTCCGGCGCCATATTCGCGATCGTCGCCTGATCCTCAAGCGACAGATTGGAAAGGCCGGGACCGTAGAATTCGACGAATTTGCCGACGACGCCGTGCTTGCGCAGCATTTCGGTAACGCGCAGGACGAGGTCGGTCGCGGTGATGCCCTCGGCCATCTTGCCGGTAAGACGGAAGCCGACCACTTCCGGGATCAGCATGGAAATCGGCTGGCCGAGCATGGCGGCCTCCGCCTCGATCCCGCCAACGCCCCAACCGAGAACCGCAAGTCCGTTCACCATGGTGGTGTGGCTGTCGGTGCCAACAAGCGTGTCAGGATAAGCGATGGTTTCACCACCCTCTTCTCTGGTCCAGACCGTCTGGGCCAGATATTCGAGATTGACCTGATGGCAGATGCCGGTTCCAGGCGGCACGACACGGAAATTGTCAAAGGCTTCCTGCCCCCAGCGCAAGAACGTATACCGCTCGCCGTTGCGCTCATATTCACGCGCGACGTTTTTCGTGAAGGCATCGGGTGTCGCGTAATTATCGACCATGACCGAATGGTCGATGACAAGGTCGCACGGCACGAGCGGGTTGATCCGTTTCGGGTCGCCGCCGAGTGCCGCCGTCGCATCGCGCATGGCCGCAAGATCGACCACCGCGGGCACGCCGGTGAAATCCTGCATCAGAACACGCGCCGGACGATAGGCGATTTCCTGATCCGAGCGCTTGTCCTTGAGCCATTCGGCACAAGCGCGGATCGCGTCTGCCGTGACCGTGCGGCCATCTTCGAAACGCAGCAGATTCTCAAGCACGACCTTGAGCGAATTCGGCAATTTGGAGATGCCGGCAAGTCCGTTCTTTTCAGCCTCGACCAGAGAAAAATAGGTGTATTTTTTTCCGTTTACGTCAAGTGTTTTTCTGGATTTGAAACTGTCGAGTGACTGTGCCACGAATGACCTCCTGTTGATGATGATGGTTCGGTTTCGGGCATATTTGCCGCGCCCGCCGCCGAGAACAAGGTCGAAAACCGCCTTAAACGTATTGTTTAATCAGTCTTCGTCGTCGCATTGACGACCGATATTTCGGGTTATAGAAGAGTTTCCCGCGCTGCGCCATAGCATGTACCCGCCCTGGATGCGGAATTGATCGGCTGCGGGTCTATGCCTCGCGCTTAGGCTTTTCCCGCACGCCATCAACGTCGGACGCCGCATTTTCAGGCAAAGCATGGCGCGACAGGACGGTAATTTGCGCGAATGCAAAAATCAGCGTGATCGGCAATACGCCCCAGACCTTGAACGTCACCCAGAAATCTGTCGATGTGGTGCGCCAGACGACTTCATTCAGAAGCGCCAGAAACAGAAAGAACAGCGCCCAGCGAAAGGTCAGGATTTTCCAGCCGGTTTCGGTAATCTGAAACGCCGAATCGAAGACATAGGCAAGCAGAGACTTGCCAAAAGCAAGACCCGCAAGAAGCGTTCCACCGAACAGAAGATTGACGATTGTCGGCTTCATCTTGATGAACGTGTCGTTCTGGAGATAGAGCGTCAGCCCGCCGAAAACGAGAACCACCACGCCGGTGATCAGCGGCATGACCGGCAGGCTTCGCGTCAGGACAAACGACACCACAAGCGAGAGCGTCATCGCAACCATGAAGGCGGCGGTCGCCATGAAAATCGGCGCGCCGAGGGCACTGAGAGCCGGAAAAATCTCGGCCAGTCTTGCGCCCTTGAGATTGACAAAAAAGAAAACCATCAGCGGCCCGAGCTCGAGTGCGAATTTGAGCAGCGGATTGACCGGTTCCTTGCGGACGTCTGTTTTCATGGTTTCTGTGTCTTCGCTTTTCACAAGGTTGCCCCAGTCTTTTTCGAGATTTGATATGGACCCGCAATGACACCTTGTCCAGTCCGGGGTTGTTGTGGTCTGATAAGAGCAGAAGCGGTTTCAGGTTCCCGATGGATACCAAACCACGATTGGAAAGGTGCATGGTTTGTTAACCTTTCACCGGTCTACTTTCTCTTAAGAAGAAACTGCTCTTGGGAGGAACAACACTAGCATGTGAGGTTCTTATGAAGTGTTTTCGTTTCATTTCCCGCAGTAATGTGTCCCTTTCCCGCGTCTTCTCGCCTTCGTTTCGAACAATATCGGCAGCAATTGCACTTGCGCTGTTCTTTCCGCTCCTTTCGCAGGAAGCGAAAGCCTGTGAATTTGTCATACCGGATTCGAATGGCAACATCGCGAAAGGCCCCTCCTTCGAGTTGATGGACGACGGGCTTACAAACGGTCTTCTGAGTTGCAACGGCGAAATCTTCCGCATGACCATCATGACAATTGCGGTCGACATATCGCAAAAGCATATCGGCGTGCGCGATGATCCGCTGTTTTCGACCCAGACGATGGGCGAACTCAAAACCGTGGGCAGCGTGCCGATTTCGGACAATGCTCGGATTCATGTCCTTGGCCGTGTCAACCAGTCGCCCCGCATCGGGCTGCGCCGCGGCTTCGTCCATTTCGCCACCCTTTGCGATGCAGCGGACGCGATGGCCCCGCTCAACTGCTCCCTCGGCAATGCGCGCATCAAGTTCCGCACCACCACGATGGATACCGATGACGACGAGATCGTCGATCATACCTTCTATGAACTGAGCGTGTACCAGGCGAGCGGACGGCTCTACATGGTGTCTTTTGCAACGCCGACGCGCGAGCAACTGGATGCGTCGACGGCGGATGTGATCGCGGCGCTGCGCGCCTTCGGTCTTGATGTCTCGCGCCAGGCTGGCTAAGCGGTAAGCCCGGAAATCGCCCGGGCGAAGTCCGCCGCCCTGAAGGGTTCGAGATCATCTATCCCTTCGCCGACGCCGATGAAATAGACCGGCAGCGCATGCTTTGCCGCGATTGCGACCAGAATGCCGCCCCGCGCCGTGCCATCAAGCTTGGTCATCACAAGCCCGGTGACACCCGCCTTCTGCCGGAATATCTCGACCTGCTGGAGGGCGTTCTGCCCCGTCGTCGCATCAAGGGTCAGCAACACAGTATGCGGTGCGCTCGCATCCTGTTTGCGGATAACGCGGATCACCTTTTCAAGCTCGGCCATCAGTTCAACCCGGTTCTGTAGCCGCCCGGCCGTGTCGATGATGAGGACATCGCTTGCCTGTTTGCGGGCTTCGGTGAAGGCATCGAAGGCAAGACCCGCAGCATCGGCGCCAATAGCACGGGCAACAACCGGCGAATGGGTGCGCTCACCCCAGATCCGCAGTTGTTCGACCGCAGCCGCGCGAAAGGTGTCACCGGCGGCGAGCATGACTTTCAGCCCTTCGCGGTTCAATTTCGCGGCAAGCTTGCCGATAGTCGTGGTCTTGCCTGTTCCGTTGACACCGACGACCAGAATGACATGCGGCTTGTGGCCAAGATCGAGTTCAAGCGGCATTGCCACCGGCTTCAGCGTCTTCTCCACGTGTTCGGCAAGAACCCGGCGGATTTCCGCCTCATCGATGGTCTTGTCATAGCGTGATGCAGACAGGGCGGCGGTGATCGAAAGCGCGGTTTCCATACCGAGATCGGCCTGAATCAACACATCTTCCAGTTCCTGAAGCGTGTCGGCGTCCAGCCGGCGCTTGGTGAAGATGGCGGAGATGTTTTCGGTGAGCGCCGCCGTCGATTTGGAAAGACCGAGATTGAGCCGCCGGAACCAGGACATTTTCGCCATAAGCGGTTCTGGCTGTGGCTCTGGCGGGCCGGCGGAAATCTCTGCCGTTTCGTCAAAGACAGGATCCGGGACATGATCAGGGGTCGCTTGTTCTCCAGCCAGCATATCAGGCAGTTGATTTTCCGGCGCGGGGCTTTCGATCGCCTCTTTCCGGCCATCCTCTTTCCGGCCAAACGCAAAGATCCGCTTGAACAGTCCCGGCTTGTTTTCCGTCATTCATAAACCCCGCATGCATGCCTTACGCGGCTGCAATCAATTCCTTGTCGGTCCGGCCGGTAATCAGCACCGGAACAATTTCCCCCTCCTGGCCGCAATCAAGCCGGACGGGGGTGAATTGCTCGCTCCGGCCAAGCCGCCCGCCATCTTCAAAAACCCGCTCGACGAGCACGGCTGCCTTTGTGCCCACCGCCTGATCAAGATGGTGCGTGAGGCAGGCCTCGCCCTTCTCACGCATCCTGCGTGCGCGCGCCTTGATGATTGCGCCATCGACCGGCGGCATTTTCGCAGCCGGTGTGCCGGGCCGCGCAGAATAAGGAAAGACATGCAAATGCGTAAGCCCGCACGCATCGACAATCCGCAGCGAGTTTTCAAACATTGCCTCGGTCTCGGTCGGAAACCCGACAATGATATCGGCACCAAAAATCATATCCGGGCGCCGCTTTCGGACATCGGCGCAAAAGCGGATTGTATCGGTGCTCAAATGGCGACGCTTCATCCGCTTCAGGATCATGTCATCGCCGGATTGCAGCGACAGGTGAAGATGCGGCAACAGCCGCCTTTCGCTCGTGATCGCCTCCATCAGCGGCGGATCGACTTCAATCGAATCGATCGAGGAAAGCCTCAGCCGCGGCAGATCGGGCACATGGGCGAGAACCGTCTGCACCAGCGCGCCGAGGGTCGGCCGCCCCGGAAGATCCGCTCCATAAGACGTGATATCGACACCGGTGATAACAATTTCACGAAAGCCGTTGCCAACAAGGCGTTTCATCTGCTCGACCACGGCACCCATCGGCACCGAACGGGAATTGCCGCGCCCGAAGGGAATGATGCAGAAGGTGCAGCGGTGGTCGCAGCCGGTTTGAACCTGAACGAAGGCGCGGGTGCGTTCCCCCATCGCCTCCACCATATGCGGTGCGGTTTCCCTCACGCTCATGATGTCGTTCACGATCACCTTTTCCTCACGGCTCACGCCGAAATCGGGCAAGGCGCGATAGGTTGCGCTCTTCAGCTTCTCTTCATTGCCGAGAACCGCATCGACCTCATCCATCGCTGCGAATGTTGCAGCCTCGGTCTGCGCCGCGCAGCCGCTCACCACGATTTTCCGGTCGGGATACGCGCGCCGCGCCCGCCGGATCGCCTGGCGCGCCTGGCGCACCGCCTCGCCGGTGACCGCGCAGGTATTGACGAGAAGCGTGTTCTCAAGGCCCGCCGCCTCGGCCGCGCGCAGCATGACTTCACTGTCGAGCGTGTTGAGCCGGCAGCCGAATGTCAGAATATCGAGGGTCTTTGCCTCTGCCATGCCCTATCCCGAACGCGCAAAGCCGAACGGATCATCGGTCTCGACCATTTCCCAGTCCAGACTATCGAGATTAACCATGCCCGCCGCCTCATAGGTGATAGGTCCGGTCATCAGAAGCCGATCTTCCGCCGTCCATTCGATGGTGAGAACGCCCCCCGGCAGATGCACATCGACGATCCGCCCGGTCCGCCCGGTCCTGGCGGCGGCGGCAACCGTCGCACAGGCAGCCGAACCGCAGGCAAGCGTGAGACCAACCCCGCGTTCCCATACCTTGAGATTGATCTTCGTCCGCGAAACGACCTGCGCGAGCGAGATATTGGCGCGCTGCGGAAAAATCGGATGATTTTCCAAAAGCGGACCGAACCGCTCCAGCCCATAGGAGTTCACATCATCCCGAACCCAGAAGATTGCATGGGGATTGCCGATATTGACAACCGAGGGCGAGTGCAGGACCGGCGCATCGATCGGCCCGACCTGCAATTCGATAGCGCGCGTGTCGCGGAACTCCTCGGCAAGCGGAATATCGCGCCAGCCGAATTTGGGCACACCCATATCAACCGTCAGAAGCCCGTTGTCATGGCGCACGACATCAAGCACGCCCGGCACGGTTTCGATGCGAAGCCGCTCAAGGCGCTCCCCGTCATTGCCGATACCTGCCGCATTCAGCATCACATCCGCGACACAGCGCGTGCCATTCCCGCAGGCTTCGGCCTCCGAGCCGTCAATGTTGAAAATCGTGACATAGGCGTCAGCCGCAGCGCTCGGGCGATTGCCGATGGCCATGAGCTGGTCGAAATGCAGCATCGGATTCTCGCCGAGGGCCGCCGCCATGCGCCCGGTCAGCGCCTTGCCGCTGCCACGCAGATCCGCGACGAGGATTTTATTGCCCGCGCCGTTCATCTTGAATAAAGGTATTACAGTCTCGCTCATCGCTTCATTCACCGCGAAAACGACGCCATCCGTCGATTTCGTCTATATGGCGGATTAAGGCGCCGATTGCTAGGCCACCTCTTCAGCATGGTTGAGATAGCCCGCGCGAATGCTGATCGGCCAGCGGATCGCCATTGTTCCCGCCGGGCCGAGAAGTTTTTCAAGATCCCCCGCCATCGTCTCCAGGATATCGGCGCGCCCATGAGCCGCCGCGCGCTTCGCAGCCGACCATGTGCCGCAATAATTCATGAAATGGGAAGCCGTCCAGACGCGCTCGATCGCGAGTGCCGGCATCGGCACCGGGGGGAACGGAAAATCGAAATCGCGATAACCGTTTTCGACATGCGCGCGGCCCTCCGGCCAGAACGGGTGAATATCCCTCCAGTAAAAATCGTGAACCCGGGCCTGTGCCGGACCCTCCACTTCCAGAACGCCATAGGTGACAAGCGCGATCACGCCGCCCGGACGCGCGATCCGGCGGGCCTCGCGGTAGAATGAGGCAAGATCAAACCAGTGCGCGGCCTGCCCTGCTGCGACGAGATCAGCGGTCCCGTCTTCGACCGCAATCGCTTCCGCCGATCCCTCACGGTAGACAATCGCCGGGTGGATTGTTGCATTGGCAATCTGATTCGCGCTCACATCGCTTGCATGGACATGGTCGAAATGCGCCGCCAGAAGTGCCGACAACTGCCCGCTGCCACAACCCACATCGACCGCGAGCCGGCGACTGGGCGCCGCCGAAGCAAGCGCGAGCGCAAGTTCAGGCGGATAAGTCGGGCGGTAGCGCACGTAATCCTCGCCGCTCTCCTGCCAGAAGGTTTTTCCAATGCTCATGACGACACCTCCAATCTCGCCAGAATGTCCAAGATTTATACAATAGTCTATTCTCAGTCTGTTCTGGGCCGTATCGGGAAGATTCGTGCCCGATCACGATGACACCGTGTTGCTTCCCTTATTTCGCTGTGCTACGAAAACGCGAATTTTCCGGAGGCCTTTATTGCACCATGATATTTGTTGCTTTTTTTCAAAGAAAAACAAATATTTAGCAAATCGGCACCGGACTGCGTCAAATTAAACCAGAACGAATAGGATTGCGGTGTCGGCATCTTCCCCTCTTTCCGGCGTCGCTGATCGTTATGCGGGTGCTTTTTTCGACCTTTGCACCAGCGCTGCGAAGATCAAGTCAGCTGAAAGCGATCTCGATGCACTTGAAAAAGCGCTGAACGAAAGCGCTGATTTCATGCGCTTTGTCAGAAGCCCGGTTTTCTCGACCGATGATCAGGTGCGCGCAATAGACGCTATCCTGACAAAGGCGAATATGAGCGAGATGACGGCGAATTTCATTCGCGTCGTTGCCCGCAACCGGCGGCTCTTCGTTCTGCCCGCCATGATTGTGGCCTTCCGAACCATGGCAGCAGAAGCGCGCGGCGAAGTATCAGGCGATGTCACATCGGCTGTAAAGCTCACCGCCGAACAACGCACTGAATTGCAAGCCGCACTCAAAGCCAAGATCGGCAAAGACGTGGCGCTCAATGAAACCGTTGATCCTTCTATTCTGGGCGGCCTTATCGTCAAGGTCGGCAGCCGAATGATCGACACGTCCATCCGGACGAAACTTAATTCCCTTAAAATAATGATGAAAGAGGTTGGCTGATGGAAATTCGGGCCGCGGAAATTTCTGCAATCCTCAAGGAACAGATCGCGAATTTCGGCAAGGAAGCAGAGGTTTCTGAAGTCGGACAGGTGCTCTCCGTCGGTGACGGTATTGCCCGCGTTTATGGCCTTGACAATGTGCAGGCTGGCGAGATGGTCGAGTTCCCCGGTGGAATTCGCGGCATGGCGCTGAACCTTGAAACAGACAATGTCGGTGTCGTGATCTTCGGCTCGGACCGCGACATCAAGGAAGGCGACACGGTCAAACGGACCGGCGCCATCGTGGATGTGCCTGTCGGCAAGGGTCTTCTCGGCCGCGTCGTCGACGCTCTTGGCAATCCGATTGACGGCAAAGGCCCGATCGTAGCGGACAAACGCACCCGCGTTGACGTCAAGGCACCGGGCATCATCCCGCGCAAATCCGTGCATGAGCCGATGTCGACCGGCCTCAAAGCGATTGATGCGCTGATCCCGGTTGGCCGCGGCCAGCGTGAACTCGTCATCGGTGACCGCCAGACGGGCAAGACCGCGATCCTTCTCGACACCTTCCTCAACCAGAAATCCCTGAATGAAGGCGACGACGAGAGCAAGAAGCTCTACTGCATCTATGTCGCGGTTGGCCAGAAGCGCTCGACGGTCGCCCAGTTCGTGAAAGTGCTGGAAGAACGCGGCGCGCTCGAATATTCGATCATCGTTGCCGCAACCGCCTCTGATCCGGCGCCGATGCAGTATCTCGCACCGTTCACCGGCTCGGCCATGGGTGAATTCTTCCGCGACAACGGCATGCATGCGCTGATCGGTTATGATGATTTGTCGAAACAGGCCGTTGCCTATCGCCAGATGTCGCTCCTGCTGCGCCGCCCGCCCGGGCGCGAGGCCTATCCGGGCGACGTTTTCTACCTCCATTCGCGCCTTCTCGAGCGTTCCGCAAAACTGAACGCCGAGAATGGTTCCGGTTCGATGACCGCGCTTCCCGTGATTGAGACACAGGGCAACGACGTGTCCGCGTTCATTCCAACCAATGTGATTTCGATCACCGATGGCCAGATCTTCCTTGAGACAGACCTCTTCTATCAGGGCATTCGTCCGGCAGTGAACGTTGGTCTCTCCGTGTCGCGCGTTGGTTCGTCCGCCCAGATCAAGGCGATGAAACAGGTTGCGGGTTCAATCAAGGGCGAACTTGCGCAATACCGCGAAATGGCGGCCTTTGCCCAGTTCGGCTCAGACCTCGATGCGGCAACCCAGCGTCTCTTGAACCGCGGCGCGCGCCTGACCGAGCTTTTGAAACAGCCCCAGTTCTCCCCGCTTAAAACGGAAGAACAGGTCGCGGTGATCTATGCCGGCGTGAAGGGCTATCTTGATAAACTGACCGTCGCACAGGTCGGTCCGTTCGAACGTGGTCTTCTGTCGAGTCTGCGCGGTGATCATGCCTCCCTTCTCGCGCAGATCCGAAAGGAAGAGAAGCTGACTGACGAAAGCGAAGGCAAGCTCAAAGCGGCGATCGAAGCTTTCCTCAAGGGCTTTGCCTAACCATCAGGGCGCGGTTTCTCCGATGGGAGACCCGCGCCTTTCCTGAATTTTCAAGAAGACCAAAGGGACCTCGATGGCGAGCCTTAAGGATCTAAAAAACCGGATCGCGTCGGTGAAAGCCACGCAGAAGATCACCAAAGCCATGCAGATGGTGGCGGCTGCGAAATTGCGCAAGGCGCAGGAAGCGGCACAAGCAGCGCGTCCCTATGCCGAGCGCATGAGCGCGGTCATGGCGAACATTTCAGCCGGCGTCCAGGGCAATGCCAACGCGCCGCGCCTGATGGCAGGAACCGGCAAGGACGATGTCCATCTTCTCGTTGTCATGACCGCCGAGCGCGGCCTCTGCGGCGGCTTCAACTCCTCGATTGCGCGCCTTGCCCGGGTCCATATCAACAGGCTCCTCTCCAGTGGCAAAACGGTCAAAATCCTCTGCGTCGGCAAAAAAGGCTTTGACGCCCTGAAAGGTCAGTATCGTTCGCTCATCATCGACACGGTCGACCTTCGCGACGTCAAGCAGATGGCGTTTGTCAATGCCGATCCGATCGGAAAACGCCTGATCGCCATGTTCGATGCGGGCGAATTCGATGTCTGCACGATCTTTTACTCGCGGTTTGAGTCCGTGATCTCGCAAATCCCGACGGCGCAGCAGATCATTCCGGCCGAAACGCCGGAAATCGACAATGCCGTCGAGCAGATTTACTATGAATATGAGCCGGAAGAAGAAGAAATTCTGAAAGACTTGTTGCCACGCAACATTTCCATGCAGATTTTCCGTGGCCTTCTGGAAAATGCGGCCTCTGAGCAGGGCGCGCGCATGAGCGCCATGGACAATGCCACACGCAATGCGGGCGAGATGATCGAGAAACTGACGATCAGCTACAACCGCCAGCGTCAGGCCCAGATTACAAAAGAACTGATCGAAATCATTTCCGGTGCGGAAGCGCTGTAACCCGGGAACTTGAGCGCCGGGCCTCGCGCACCGGTACGAGTTGAAGACCGAAAGGGACGAAAAATGGCTGGTAAAGCTGCACAAAACCTCGGACGCATCACGCAGGTGATCGGCGCTGTCGTGGACGTTCAATTTGACGAACATCTGCCGCGCATCCTGAACGCACTTGAAACCGACAACGGCGGCAACCGTCTGGTGCTCGAAGTTGCCCAGCACCTCGGCGAGAACACTGTTCGCACCATCGCGATGGATGCAACAGAAGGTCTCGTCCGCGGGCAGGAAGTCAAGGACACGGGTGAGCCGATTGCCGTTCCAGTCGGCGAAGAAACCCTCGGTCGTATCATGAACGTGATCGGCGAGCCTGTTGACGAAGCCGGCCCGATCAAGACCAAGGCGCGTCGCGGTATCCACCAGGATGCCCCCGCCTATGTCGAACAATCGACCGAAGCCGAAATCCTCGTCACCGGCATCAAGGTCGTCGATCTTCTTGCGCCTTATTCGAAGGGCGGGAAAATTGGCCTTTTTGGTGGTGCGGGCGTTGGCAAGACGGTTCTCATCATGGAGCTCATCAACAATATCGCGAAAGCGCACGGCGGCTATTCGGTGTTTGCCGGTGTTGGCGAGCGCACCCGTGAGGGCAATGACCTTTACCACGAGATGATCGAATCCGGCGTCAACAAGGAAGGCGGCGGACCCGGTTCCAAAGCGGCCCTCGTCTATGGCCAGATGAACGAGCCGCCAGGAGCGCGCGCCCGCGTTGCGCTGACCGGTCTTACCATTGCGGAAGATTTCCGCGACAAGGGGCAGGACGTGCTCTTCTTCGTCGACAATATTTTCCGCTTCACCCAGGCGGGTTCTGAAGTGTCGGCGCTTCTCGGTCGTATCCCTTCGGCTGTGGGCTATCAGCCAACGCTTGGAACCGACATGGGCTCGATGCAGGAACGCATCACAACCACAACCAAGGGTTCGATCACCTCGGTTCAGGCCGTCTACGTGCCCGCCGATGACCTGACCGACCCGGCGCCAGCTTCGACCTTTGCCCACCTTGACGCGACGACGGTTCTGAACCGCGCGATTGCTGAAAAAGGCATCTATCCAGCCGTGGATCCGCTCGATTCGACCTCGCGCATTCTCGACCCGCTGGTCGTCGGGCAGGAACATTACGATGTCGCCCGTTCGGTTCAGAAAATCCTTCAGCGCTACAAGGCGCTCCAGGACATCATCGCCATTCTCGGCATGGATGAATTGTCGGAGGAAGACAAAACCACGGTTGCCCGCGCCCGCAAGGTGGAGCGATTCCTGTCGCAGCCCTTCTTCGTGGCCGAGATCTTCACCGGCTCGCCAGGCAAACTGGTTCCGCTCGAGGAAACCATCAAGGGCTTCAAGGGCCTTGTCGGGGGCGAGTATGACCATCTGCCCGAGGCGGCATTCTATCTCGTCGGCGATATCAGCGAAGCGATTGAGAAAGCCCAGCGACTGGCGGCAGAAGCGGCGTGATCATGACTTCGGCGCGGGCAGACCTTTCGCTTGATGACTGCATCAACGAGACCTGCCCGTGGTCCGGCAAGCCGGTCGATCCGGCAAGCCTGACACTCTATAGAGGAAATGTCGTGGGCTTTTGCAACACCGGCTGCCGCGACAAGTTTGACCAGGCCGTCTCGCATTTTGAGACGTCCATGACCAAAGAGAAACCCAATGGCTGAGGCTTTCACCTTCGAACTCGTATCGCCGGAACGGCTGATTTTCTCGGGCAACGCAACTGAAGTCGTGGTTCCCGGGACCGAGGGCTATTTTACGGTGATGAAGAACCATGCGCCGTTCATGTCGACGGTCAAACCGGGTGTGGTCGAGGCAACACTCGATTCTGGCGACGCGATGAAAGTTTTCGTCCGCGGCGGCCTCGCCGATGTTTCACCGTCAGGTTTCACGCTTCTTGCTGAAATCGCAGTGCCGGTCGGCGATCTCACAACCGCGATGATTGACCGCGAGATTGCAAATGCGCGCGAGGATCTGAGCCTCGCAAACGACGACAAGAGGCAATCGGCGCAGGAGCGCGTGGATCAGCTGAATGAAGTCAAATCGAGCCTCGGCCTCTAGACGCGTCCACCGGACAAAATAAAAGCGGGCCTCGGCCCGCTTTTTTGTTTTGATGATCAGGATCAGCGCCGGTCTGGGCTTTTAGTCTGCAACCGCGGCGATAATACAGATTTCAACCAGAATGTCCGGGCTTGCCATCCGCGCCTCGACGCAGGCGCGCACCGGCTTCGGGACATCGGCAACCCACGGGTTCCAGACCGCATTCATCGCCGCGAAGTCTTTCATATCGCGGATGAAAATCTGTGCCGAAATAAGATGGTGCCGGTCACTTCCCGCATCTTTCAAGAGCGCATCGATCTTCGCCAGACATTCCTCTGTCTGAACCCTGATGTCGCCGCTCAGCGTATCCGGCACCTGCCCCGCCAGATAGACCGTGCCATTGTGGATCACGATCTTGTTGTAGCGTTCAGAATCGTGCATGCGCGTGATGGTCATTTCTTTTCCTTCCAATGTCGTATGCTCACCTATACCGCTTGCTTCAACCGGCTGGTATCGCGCCCATGTCTTTCGGCACCTGATAGCCTTTTTGTACAGCGGGACGCGAGGCAATCGCCTGATACCAGCGCCGGACATTCGGATAATCTGAAAGTTTTATTTTGTGCCATTCATGGCGGGATGCCCACGGCCAGCAAGCCATATCCGCTATACTGTACTCATTGACGATGAAATCGCGCCCTTCAAGCCGCTGATCGAGAACCTTGTAAAGGCGCTTTGCCTCGGTTTGGAAGCGTTCTTCCGCATATGCCGATTTGCCCGCATTATAATGCAGGAAATGGTGCCCCTGACCAAGCATCGGCCCGAAGCCCCCCATCTGCCACATCAACCATTCCATCGTACGCCAACGGTCATCGCCGTCTTTAGCAAGGAATTTGCCATATTTATCGGCGAGATAGACCATGATCGCCCCCGACTCCATCAAGGCCATACCGTTGTCGTGATCGAGAATGGCGGGGATTTTGTTGTTCGGGCTGATTTTCAGGAAATCCGGCCTGAACTGATCATCTGCGCCGATATCGATCGCATGCGCCGTATAGGCTACGCCCAGCTCTTCAAGCAGGATGGAAACCTTGCGACCATTGGGTGTGGTCCATGTGTATAAATCGATCATTCAATGCCTCCTTGTAGCACTGCCAGGGGTCAGGCAGCCCCGAGAAGAGAACACAATGGAATGACTATTGGAAGACTGCCAACCGCGAAGCATGGCGCCCAAAATAGATAAAAGCTAGATCGCGAGATATTCGTGCCGAAGATCCTCGTCATCGAGAACTTGTTGCGCGGTTCCCTCGAACACGATATTGCCCGTGTCCAAAATGAGCGCGCGGTCGGCAAGTTTCAGCGCCGCCACGGCGTTCTGTTCGACGATGATGGTCGTGATCCCGAGCGCACGCACGCCTTGCAGGATGCGTTCGATCTCCTGCACGATAACCGGCGCCAAGCCTTCATAGGGTTCATCCAGAAGCAGCAGCTTCAAGTCCCGGGCAAGCGCACGGGCGACCGCGAGCATCTGCTGCTCGCCGCCCGAAAGGGTGGTTGCAACCTGCATGCGCCGCTCGGCAAGGCGCGGAAAATGTTCATAGACCCGTTCGATTTCCCAGCCCTTGTTGCCATCGACCTGGCTCAGGATCAGGTTTTCCTCAACCGTCAAACCGCCGATGATACGGCGATCCTCGGGCACAAGCTGAATACCCGCCCGCGATGCCTGAAATGATTTCATCTTGTGGATAGCTTGACCATTCAGATAGATTTCGCCTTTCTGCAGCCCCGGATTGTCGAGACGGGCAATCGTGCGCAGTGTCGAGGTTTTGCCAGCGCCATTGCGTCCGAGAAGAGCCACGATCTCACCTTCGGCGATATCGAAAGAGACCCCCTGCACGATATAGCTCTCGCCATAATAGGCGTGGATGTCGCGAACCGATAAATAGGCTTCCTTTTTCGGCGCGGTCGCCGGTGTCGCCGCCGGATGGGTCATCGCTTCGGCTTCCATCAATGTGCTCCTCCGAGATAGGCTTCTTGTACTTTCGGATTGCCGCGCACCTGTTCCGGGGTTCCTTCGGCAATGATCTGGCCCTGGGCCAGAACCGAAATCTTGTCGGCGAGTGAGAACACGACATGCATGTCGTGCTCGATAATGACCTTGGTCATACCGCGTTGTTTCAGCTTTTGCAGAAGTTCGATCGTACGGTTTGTATCGTGCCGGGCCATGCCGGCTGTCGGCTCGTCGAGAAGAAGAAGCCGGGGCTTCTGGATCAGACCCATCGCGAGTTCAAGCCGCCGCTTGTTGCCGCGCGACAGACTGCCCGCCTCTGAAAAGCGCTCCTCGAAGAGGTTGACGTCTTCCAGAATATGCTCTGCCTCTTCCTGCAAGGCTTTCTCGCGCACAAGACCCTTCCACGCATTGAAACGGAACGCGCCGTCCCGTTTTGCAAGGGCCGGCATCATCACATTGTGGAGGAGGCTCAGTTCCGGGAAAATTTCCGGCGTCTGAAACACCCTGACAACGCCCATCTGATTGATCTCATGCGGGGCGTGATTGTCGAGCACCTCACCATTGAAGATCACATGGCCCTGATCGGGTTTGATGCGACCGACGCAGACATTGAGAAGCGTGGATTTGCCCGCGCCGTTGGGCCCGATGATTGCGTGCACGGTGCCTTCCTCGATCTGGAGATCGACATCGGTGAGGGCATTCAAGCCGCCGAACCGCTTGCTCACATCGGCAACATTAAGAACGATGTTCCTGTCTGACATGGGCCTCACTCCGCCGCTTGCGCTTCGCCGGAAATCGGCTTTTTGTCCGATCCCGTCTTACCCAGAAAGAGCCCGGCAATGCGCCGGATTCCTTCCATGACGCCGCCCGGCAGGAATATCACGATTACCATGAACATCAGCCCGAGCGTAAACTCCCAGCCCTCGCCAACGAACAGCGAAAGAAACTCGACAACGAAGTGTCGTAGTGCATCCGGCAAATAACTGAACATCGCATCAAGCACTCGTTCATTGATCGAGGAGAATATCTGTTCGAGATATTTGATGATACCAGCACCGAGGATAGGCCCAACAAGGGTTCCGACGCCGCCGAGAATTGTCATCAGCACAACTTCGCCAGACGCGGTCCACTGCATCCGCTCCGCTCCGGCGAGCGGGTCAGTCACCGCCAGAAGCGAACCTGCAAGCCCGGCATACATGCCCGAAATAACGAAGGCGACAATCAGATAGGGCCGCGTGTTGATACCGGTATATTTGAGCCGGTTTTGGTTCGATTTAATGCCGCGCAGCATCAGACCGAAATCGGAACGGAAGATGCGAAGCGAGATATAAAAGCAGATGATCAAAAGCACCGCGCAGAAATAGAACCCCTCCCAGCCGCTCATCTTCATGCCGAAGAGATTGGTGATCGGAACGCCATGTTCCTGAACCCCGAACATGCTGTCGATGAGGCGCACATCTGCGTCAAGCAGGGATTGCGTACTGCCCGGCTCCCTGAGCGCCCGCAATTGCAGTCCGGTCTCGCCATTGGTAAGCGGGGTAAGCACAGAATAGGCGAGACTGTAGCTCATCTGGGCAAAGGCAAGGGTGAGGATCGAGAAATAAATCCCCGACCGGCGCAGGCTGACATAGCCGATAAGAAGTGCGAACAAGCCGGAAAAGGCGAGCGAAAACATCATTGCCGGCAGGACATTCACGGTGAACAGCTTGAAAGACCACACCGCCGCGTAAGAGCCGATGCCGAGAAACGCCGCATGTCCAAAGGATAGGTAGCCGGTCAGACCGAAAAGGATGTTGAAGCCGATTGCAAAAATCCCGTAGATCGCGAATTTCTGCAGAAGGTCCGGATAACCGGCTCCGATCGGCGCGAAAATGATCGGCGCACACAGAACCACTGCGCTGAAGGCGAGCATGAGAATGATGTCATTACGTTCAGAAGAGACCATCTCTAGTCCTCCATCACGCCAGCCCGGCCCATCAGACCGCGCGGCAGGGTTAACAGAATTACGACGGCGATAAGATAGATGACGATCTGGTCAATGCCCGGAAAGAAAATCCAGGTGTCCACGAAATCCAGCAATTTGTAGATTGCACCGGCTTTTTCGTCCGCAGAGGCATTCGGATAGATGAGAATCGCATAGGACGCGACACCCGTGAAGCTCTGCATGATGCCGAGAAGGAAGCCGGCGAACACCGCGCCCGGCAGCGAACCCATGCCGCCGACCACGACAACCACGAAGGAAAGCACAAGAAAATCCATCCCCATGCGATAATCGGGCGGGAGTATCGGCGTGTACATCGCGCCGGCAAGCCCGGCCACAACCGCTGCAATGCCGAAGACAATCGTGAACCGCCGTTCGATGTCTATGCCGAGAATGCCGACGGTCTCCCGGTCGTTCATCCCGGCCCGAACCACCATGCCGTAAGTCGTGAACTGGAGAAAAGCGAACACGACGCCGATCACGAACGCGGAGAACAGGAAATAGATGAGACGCCACCACGGATAGACCAGTGCATCGCTGATACCGAACCAGGCGCCGATATTGGCGCTGCCGCTGACAATATCGGGGGCGCCCTGCGGGATCGGGTTTGCGCCGAAATAATGTTTGACGATTTCCTGAAGAACAATGGCAAGGCCAAAGGTCACCAGAATTTGGTCGGCATGGGTGCGTTTGTAAAAATGGCGGATCAGGCCGCGTTCAACAGCGACGCCGACAAGCAGCATGACCGGAATAACGAGCAGGATCGACAGCGGCACGGAATAACTGATGATATGCTGGCCGATATCTTTGCCGAACCAGAGATTGACATAAGGCACCACTTCCGGCGGTGGCGTGAAGCCAAAGCCGGTGTCTTTCGACGGCACCTCGACGCCCAGATGCAGAATCTTGTTAAAGGCTACGGCGCAGAAAGCCCCCAGCATGAATAAAACACCATGCGCGAAATTCACCACGCCGAGTGTGCCGAATACCAGCGTCAGTCCAAGCGCGATAAGCGCGTAGGCCCCGCCCTTGTCAAGCCCGTTGAGGAGCTGAAGGAGGAATACGTCCATCTGATTATACCTTGAATCTGTCGGAGCCTGTCTTTCTCTCAGACTGCCCGTTCTTCCAGCGGAAGTCGGGATGGGTCACCGCTCATGCGGCGACCCATCCCTTGGCGTTTTTATTATACGCCGTCGTTATATGGGCCGAGTTCACCGCCAAGAAGCTTGTCGTCATACTCGACCTGCGCCCGTGGTGTAACTTCGACGAGTTCAAGAAGGTCAAATTTGCTGTCTGGCGACTGTTTGCCGCGCATCACATAGACATCCTTGAAGCACTGGTGGTCGGCAGCGCGATAAAGCACAGCGCCGTTTCCAAGCCCGTCGAACTCGAAGCCTTCGAGTGCTGCACCCACGCCTGATGGACGGAAAGTGCCGGAGCGCTGGCAGGCATCGGCATAAAGGATGGCCTGAGCGTAGCAGGTCTGAGCTGCCTGTGAGGGCGGGAAGCCGTATTTTGCACCAAAGGATTTGACGAGTGCCTTGGTGCCTTCGTCGCTGAGTTTCCAGTCCCAGTTAGCGGAACCGAAAATTCCCTTGATGTTTTCACCCGCACCCTGAGCCATGAGCTCGGAATAAAGCGGAACAACGATCTCGAACTGCTTGCCGTTGACCTGCTTGTCGCGCAGACCGAACTGAACCGCCTGTGTCAGCGAGTTCACCATGTCCTTGCCATAATGGTTGAGCACGAGAAGGTCAGCGCCCGAGTTCAGGACCGGCGTGATATACTGCGAGAAGTCCCCCGCGCCGAGTGGCGTCAGAACGGTGGCATTGGTTTTCCAGCCAAGACCTTCGGTGTATTTCTTGATCGAGTCCTGCTGCGACCAGCCCCAGGTATAGTCTGCTGTCAGGTGATAGGCGACGCGCTCTGTGCCGAAGTTGTTTTTCAGAACAGGCGCAAGCGCGGCACCGGTCATTTCCGTGTTGAAGAAATGACGGAAACCGTTGGCGCGGCGATCTTTGCCGGTCGTGTCGTTGGAGTGGGTGAGACCCGCCATGAAAATGACGCCTGCTTCCTGGCAGAGGCCCTGAACGGCAATCGCAACGCCGGACGAAGAACCGCCGGTGATCATGATCGCGCCGTCTTTTTCAATCATGCGTTTCGCGGATGCGCGTGCAGCGTCTGATTTCGTCTGCGTATCACCGGTAACGAAAGCGACTTTCTTGCCGTTGACGCCATTGCCCTTGAGGGCTTTCGACGAGAACGTATTCAGCATGCCGCCGTCGCCTTCGCCGTTGATGTGCTCAACAGCAAGCTGATAGGCGCGCAGCTCGTCAGCACCCTCGTCAGCATAAGCGCCGGTCTGTGGAACGTTGAAACCGAACGTTACCGTTCCGCCCTTCGGCTCGTTGGTATAGGCATTGGCGGTATTGGAAAAGAACATTGGTGTCGCAAGGGCCGTACCTGCAACAGCACCCGTCTTGAGAACGGAACGACGGCTGTATTTTGACTGAATGTCACTCATTTGGATCCTCCCGGAAGTGCAGCCTTCATCGTGACGGCTGCCGATAAGCCGCAACAAGCCCGGTTGTAAAGGATGCTTCCCTCCAGAAGCATTAACCCCGAACCAGTTGTGCGATGACAACAAGGTAGAATCCTCATGCCATAATTCACAATACGACTTTGTGTGCATGTGCGCCGCATCATCGGCAAGTAATAAAAATCATTAATAATGTCAGGGCCTTATGAGAACAAAGCCTTGGTTTTCTGATTCGTGTGGAACACTTATTGCCTTCCGGCCTGCGGCTTCGCATAATCAAACCCGGCGGATGCACGCATCATGCCTGTTGTGACGACATTCATTTCTCGGAGAAATCGCCTTGCAAAGCTCGTCCGTTCTCTATGCGCTGATCGCGATTTCGGCCGGCATTGCGGTGCCGATCCTTGCCAGCATCAATGCGGCATATGGCCAGGCCATCGGCAATGTAACAATTGCCTCGCTGACACTCGTCTGCGTCGCGTCCCTGACCGTTCTGGCGGTAATCATTCTCAGCGGAACGCCCCTGCCGGATGTGGCTATATTCAGGAAAGCCGCCTGGTGGCACTTCACCGCGGGCTGTTTCATTGCCTATTACGTGCTGTCGATCACCTTCGTCGCGCCACGTTTTGGCGTTGGCAACGCGATCATTTTCGTGGTTGTCGCGCAGATTTTCACCGCGGTGACGATCGACCATTTCGGCCTGTTCGGTGCCGCCGTTCAGACGCTCGACTGGCGTCGCGCGCTCGGCATCCTGTTTCTCATGGCAGGCGTCGCCCTCGCCAAATCCTAGACCCAGTCCATCACCACCTTGCCGGCACTGCCTTCGCGCATGGCGGAAAACCCGGTTTCAAACGCGTCGATCGGCAGCCGGTGGGTGATGAGCGGGGCAAGGTCGAGCCCGCCCTGCACCAGCGCAATCATTTTGTACCAGGTCTCGAACATTTCACGGCCATAGATTCCCTTGATGTGCAGCATCTTGAAAATGACCTTGTTCCAGTCGATTTCAAAAGCGGTCGGCGCAATCCCGAGAAGGGCAACCTTGCCGCCATTGTTCATCGCCTCGATCATGTCGCGGAAGGCCGGCGCCGCGCCCGACATTTCAAGACCGACATCGAAACCCTCGACCATGCCGATATCGCGCATCACATCGGAAAGTTTCTCGTCGCGGGCATTGACCGTGACATCGATGCCGAGTTTCTTTGCAAGCGCGAGACGCGTCGGATTGATATCCGTGATCACGACCTTGCGCGCGCCAACCCGTTTTGCGACCAGCGCGCCCATGATGCCGATCGGCCCCGCCCCGGTGACAAGCACGTCCTCGCCGACGCAATCAAAACTGAGTGCGGTGTGAACCGCATTGCCGAACGGATCGAAGATTGCGGCGATCTCATTTGGAATATCATCGGGGATCGGCACGACATTTGCCTCCGGGATACAGAGATATTCGGCGAAGGAGCCGTCCCGGTGCACCCCGACACCGAGCGTGTTGCGGCAGAGATGGCCGCGCCCGGCGCGACAATTGCGGCAGGTGCCGCAGACAACATGGCCCTCGCCGGAGACGCGCTGGCCAACGGTATAATGTTTGGCGCCCGCCCCCATATCCGCAATCTCACCACAGAATTCATGGCCGGCGACGGTTGGCACCGGCACGGTCCTGGCGGCCCATTCATCCCAGTTCCAGATATGCACATCGGTGCCGCAGATCGCGGATTTCTTCACCTTGATGAGAACGTCGCCGGGTCCGGGTTCCGGCACCGGCACCTGTTCCATCCAGAGTCCGGGTTCAGCCTTCGCTTTCACAAGCGCCTTCATCATGTTTGACATCGTGATAATCCTGAAACGAGGGGAGGAAAGGTCCGCCTGAACCGTGCGCTCTGAATACCGGATCAATGATCCGCATGCGAGCGCTTTTCGCTGAAGTCGTGGCGTTCACGGAGCCTTTTGGTCAGAAAGGCAGCAAAAAACCGCTGAAACAGAGCCAAAATCGGTCTTTTAATCGGCCATGGGCTGTCTCAGGCGTGTTGTGCGCTCTCTCTTGTGGTTTTTCTGTTGATTGCGGCCGAAAACCAAGGCAAGACATCCCCGCCTTGAAAAATCAGGACGCAGGAGAGACCAGCCTTTATGCTGGCGCCGAAGGAGCAACGCCCCGGAATCTCTCAGGCAAATGAACTGCGTCACTGAATGGGCATCTGGAGAGTGGTGGGGATCCCATCCACCGAAGGAGAAAGCGGCGGAAATGTGCTGCTAAACTCTCAGGTTCCGTGACAGAGGGGTTCACGTGCCCGATCCCAATCCCGATCCGGGTGGGCGGGGGGTGGAACATCCAACACCGTCGAACACCGAAAGGACCTCTTCGCATGCCTTCTGAAATGAAACACATTGCCATCATCGGCGCCGGTATTACCGGCATCACGACGGCCTATTCCCTGCTCAACCGTGGCTTCGACGTGACCGTCTTTGACCGCAACCGCTATGCGGCGATGGAGACATCTTTTGCAAATGGCGGGCAATTGTCCGCCTCGAACGCGGAAGTCTGGACCCGCTGGTCGACCGTGCTCAAAGGCATCAAATGGATGTTCGCGCCGGGGGCTCCGCTTCTCGTCAATCCCACGCCGAGCTGGCACAAATATTCCTGGATGGCGGAATTCATGGGCAATATTCCGAACTATCACAAGAACACCGTGGAGACGGTCCGCCTTGCCATCGCTGCAAGGCAGTATCTGATGGCCCATGCAGAAAAGGAAGGTTTCAGTTTCGACTGCGAAAAGCGCGGTATTCTTCACATCTATTCCAACAAAAAGGAATTTGATCACGCAACCGCCGTCAATCCGCTTCTGGCCGAGGGCGGGCTGGAGCGCAATGCCGTCTCACCGGAAGAAATCCGCAAGATCGAACCAACAATCACCCGCGATCTTTATGCCGGCTATTACACCGAGAGCGATTTCACCGGCGACATTCATCGCTATGCACGCGGCCTGTCGGAAGCATGCCAGCGCAAAGGGGCCAAGTTCCACTATCATACCGATGTCACAGAGGCCCGCCACACCGGCAAGGGCATTCGCCTCACTTCGCGCGAAGACAAGAAGGCGGAGGTGAGCGAAGATTTCGACGGCGTCGTCATCTGCGCCGGGGTGCAGAGCAGAAATCTCGGCGCAATGCTCGGCGACCGCGTCAATATCTATCCCGTCAAAGGCTATTCGATCACGGTCGAACTTGATGACAAGCAAAGCCAGGCGAACGCGCCATGGGTCAGTCTGATGGACGACGAGGCGAAACTCGTCTCGAGCCGTCTCGGGGTCGACCGGCTGCGGATTGCCGGAACCGCCGAATTCAACGGCTACAGCCTTGATATCCGTGACGACCGGATCAAGCCGCTGATCAAATGGTGCGAGCGGCTGTTTCCTGCGGTATCGACCGAATATGCCGTGCCATGGGCGGGCCTTCGGCCGATGATGCCCTCGATGATGCCGAAAGTCGGCGCGGGCAAACGCCCGGGGGTTTTCTATAATACAGGCCACGGCCATCTCGGCTGGACCCTCGGTGCCGCAACCGCCGAAGCGGTTGCCGAACGCGTCTATGCAGCCGCCCGTTCAAACAGCCGGATGATGGCCGACTGACGGCCGACTGACGGGTCGGCAAAATGGATATCACGGCTTCTCGCCAGTCAGGACACTGAGCGAGAAGCTCCCTTTGCCATCGCCAAGATAAGGCAGGATTTCGCGGCACAACGCCCGGGATTTCGCGTCAAACTGCCAGGGCGCATTGACGACGATAATCCCGCTGCCGGCAAGCCGCAGGCCATCCGGCTCATAAGGCAGAAGCTCAAGACGCAGCGCCTTCGGATAAGCGCCCCGCACCACAGCTTTTTCCAGATAGTCGCCGATCTTCCTGTCTTTCACCGGATACCAGAGGCAGAACGTGCCATGGGCAAAACGCCGCATGCCATCGGCAAGAGCGGTCACCATGCGTTCAGCCTCATTACGCTCCTCGAAGGGCGGATCAATGAAGACAAAGCCGCGCCGCTGAGCCGGTGGCAGCAGGGCCTTCACCGCCTCATAGCCATCGCGGTTTTCGGCACGCACGCCCCGCGTCTGCCCATAGCGCTGACGCAGAAGCTCGAAATCCACCGGATGACGCTCGCAGGCGACCAGCCGGTCTTCCGCGCGCAGCATCCGCCTTATGATTTCTGGCGACCCGGGATAATAACGCAAGCGCCCGTCCACATTGTCGGCATTGACGCTGCGCACCATCGCTTCATAGGTAAGAAGCGTGACGATTTGTCGGTCGAAGACCCGTTCGATGCCGTCGCGTTTTTCCAGAGTTCGCTCCGCCTCCTCCGCCTGAAGGTCATAGACGCCGATCCCTGCATGGGTATCGAGAACCATGAAGGGCTCAGGCTTTTTGAGGAAATGCTCAAGGAGCAGGATCAGCACGCCGTGCTTGAAGATTTCGGTATGATTGCCCGCGTGAAAGGCGTGTCGATAATTCATCGGTGGATTGCGCGCCTTAATGGCAGGCCCGTTCCGGGCGCTCTTCAGTGCTTCAGTGCTTCAGTGCTTGATTGCGGATCAGCGCCGAAGCCAGTTTAGCTTAATGAAAATCAAGCAAAACGCAATGTCCGAACACCTGGCCCGGCGCAAGCTTTGCAATCACGGGTTGTTCAGTCATGTGCCAAGTGGAGCATGTTCCAAGTGGAAATTCGATTGTCTGGAGCGGGCGATGAGATTCGAACTCACGACCTAAACCTTGGCAAGGTTTCGCTCTACCCCTGAGCTACGCCCGCATCCATCGGGGTCTGCGCCACAAAAGCTACAGGACCATCGAAGGCGTTATATGCCGAAAGCACTGTATGATTGCAAGCTGCTTTTTTGAAAATCTTGCTCCGCATCGCCTTTCATCCTAAGAAGCGCCAGAACATCGAAGAAAACGGGAAAGGCGGCCCTGGAAATAGGGCAGCGTTGCTTTCCACCCGAGAGACAGAACAGGAATGGAAACGGCACCGGTCACACGCGAGGATCTGATGGCGCGGCTTGAAAGCCTCGGCATCGCCGTTTCCCTGACCGAGCATCCTCCGCTCTATACGGTAGAAGACAGCAAGGCCCTGCGCGGACGCATTGCAGGCGGTCACACCAAGAACCTTTTCCTCAAAGACAAAAAGGGCGCCCTTTTTCTTCTTGTGGTCGAGGAGGACGCCGTGATCGATCTCAAGAGCATCGACAAGACGATCGGCTCTGCCCGTCTCAGCTTCGGCAAGCCCGAATTGCTCGCGGAAAAACTCGGCGTCACCCCGGGTTCAGTGACCGCGTTTGCCGTCATCAATGATCCTGAAGCCGAAGTCAGCGTGATTTTTGACGCCCGGCTGATGCGCCATGAAATCATCAATTGCCATCCCCTCTCGAATGACGCAACCGTGTCGATCAGGCGCGATGATTTGTTGACCTTCATGCGCGCCTGCGGCCATACCCCCACTCTTCTGCCGCTTCATCACGAGACGGCGCAGATCAAGACCGGAGATATGAAATGAGCGAGCAGTCCACCCCCTTTGGCCATGGCCTGATTGGCAAACCCTCAGGCGACGGGGCCCTGATCAAGGACACCAGCACAGCCGCCTTCATGAGGGACGTGGTGGAAGAATCGAAGCGTCAGCCCGTACTCATTGATTTCTGGGCGCCCTGGTGCGGCCCATGCAAGCAGCTCACTCCCCTGATCGAACGCGCGGTCACTAACGCAAAGGGGCGCGTCAAGCTCGTCAAAATGAATATTGACGAGCACCCTGAAGTTCCCGGCCAGATGGGCATTCAGTCGATCCCCGCCGTGATCGCCTTCAAGGATGGTAAGCCGGTAGACGGTTTCATGGGCGCCATACCGGAAAGCCAGATCAAGACATTCATCGACAAAGTTGCCGGACCCGCTGGGCCAACGCCTGAAGAGGAATATATCGCGCAGGCCGAACACCTGATGGGCGAAGGCGCGTTTGAGGAAGCAGCAGGCCTCTTCAGTGCCGTCCTCCAGATGGATCCCGGCAATATCACGGCCCTGGCCGGTCTTGCCCGCGCGGCCCTCGGCCTCAGAGACGGCGAGCAGGCGAAACAGATCCTTGCGATGATCCCGGAGGAAAGCCGCTTTGAAGCCGCCGTGCGTGCCGCGCTTGCCGACCTTGAGCTTTTCGAAAAAGCCACCGATACCGGCGAGATCGATGCGCTTGCGGCCCGTCTCGAAGCCGACCCGAACGACCATGAAACCCGTTTCGAACTTGCAATTGCCCTCAATGCAGCCAGAAAACGCGAAGAAGCAGCGGCAGCCCTTCTTGAAATTTTCCGCCGCGACCGTAGTTGGAACGATGACGGGGCACGCAAGGAGCTTCTGAAGTTTTTTGAATCCTGGGGTCCGAAAGACCCGGCAACCCTGACCGCCCGGCGCAGGCTGTCCTCGCTGATGTTTTCCTGAATACCGTTTTCAGGAAAGAGCCTCGGTGGATTGAGCCATGCAATTGAGGAGTTTGACGTGTGATCATCGGCAACAAGAATTACGCATCTGTCGATGACCTGCCGGCTTCGATACCGGTTTTTCCGCTGACGGGCGCGCTTCTTCTGCCGCGCGGCCAGATGCCGCTCAACATATTCGAGCCCCGCTATCTCGCCATGGTGGACGCAGCGCTCGCAGGTGACCGGCTGATCGGCATGATCCAACCGAAATTCTCGAATGCCTGCGCGGGCGAAAACGGCCTCTGCCGGATCGGGTGCGCCGGTCGGATCGTGTCCTATAGCGAAACCGGCGATGGCCGCTATCTCATCACCCTCGTCGGCGTCAGCCGGTTTTCAGTCACGGGCGAACTCACGACAACCACGCTGTTCCGCCAGATAAAGGCGGGATGGGAGGGGTTTACCCATGATCTCGACAAAGACGACGGTCAAACCCACGTCGACCGACCCGTTTTGTTGAAAACCTTCCGCCGCTTTCTCGATGCCAATGATATGGACGCCAACTGGTCCGGTATCGAGGCGGCTGAGACCGAGAGCCTCGTCAACGCGCTCTGCATGATGTGCCCTTATGGTTCCGCGGAAAAACAGGCCCTGCTTGAGGCGCATGATTTGAAAATGCGGGCAGAAACACTTGTCGCACTGACCGAGATCATGCTTGCGCGCCAGACCAAAGACGGCGATGTTGTGATTCAATAGGAACGGCAAAACGACATCATGACAGAAAACCGGCAAAACGACGAAACGCCGCTGATCGACCCGAAACTTCTCGAGATTCTGGTCTGCCCGCTGACAAAGACAAGTCTTGACTATGACCGCAAGACGCAGGAACTGATCTCGCGGACAGCGAAACTCGCCTATCCGATCCGAAACGGCATTCCGATCATGCTGCCGGATGAGGCGCGCAAGCTGGACGATGTGGCTTGAGCATACCGGAGGAGAGCCTGAAGGCCGCAGGCGCCTTTAGCGAGGCCGAGCGGGCGGCCGTTTATCGCGCGATCACGACGCGGCGCGACGTCCGCAACGAATTTCTGCCCGAACCAATCCCCGAAGACCTTCTTCTGCGCCTGCTCGCCGCCGCCCACGCGGCACCTTCCGTGGGCATGATGCAGCCGTGGAATTTCATTCTCCTGCGCACAATCGAGGCGCGTCAGGCGGTCCATGCAGCCTTTGCCAAAGCCAACAGCGAGGCGGCGCAGCATTTCAAGGGCGGGCGCCGGGAACTCTATTCGCAACTGAAACTCGAGGGCATTCTCAAAGCGCCGCTCAATATCTGCATCACCTGCGACCGCAGCCGCGCCGGGGACAATCTTCTCGGGCGCACGCATCAGCCGATCATGGACCTTTATTCGACCGTCTGCGCGGTGCAGAACCTGTGGCTTGCGGCACGGGCAGAAGGCATCGGCGTCGGCTGGGTCAGCATCTTCCATGAGGCCGAGGTAAAGGCGCTGCTTGCGATCCCCGACCACGTCGCGATTGTCGCCTACCTCTGCGTCGGCTTTGTCGATCAGCTCTATGATCGACCGGAACTCGAAGTCAGAGGCTGGGCAAACCGCCTCGACCTTGCCAAACTGATTTATGAGGAACGCTGGAACGAGGACAGATGAAACCGAAATCGGACAAGCGCGAGCGGCTTCTTCACGCCGCCGCCGAAGTTTTCTGGCGGCACGGATTCAGCGCGACAAGCCTTGCCGATATCGCTCACGCGTCGGACGTTCCTCTCGGCAATATCTATTATTATTTCAAGACCAAGGCTGCGATTGCCGAAGGCGTTGCGGAAATTTTCGTGGCCTCAACCCTGCGCTCGCTCGCAGGCATTGACCAAAACGCGAAATTGCCTTCAGAAAAGCTCACGGCCTTCGTCGCACTTCTCAAGGAAAGCGCCGCCACCCGAACAGAGCGCGGCTGTCCGATTGCCAATGCGATCCGCGATTTTTCACCTCTCGTCCCAGCCGCCGCAAGCCGCACAAATGATGTTTTCGACACGCTGATCGGCTGGGTCGGCCAGACCTTGAGCCGTGCCGGAGATCGCAATGCGCTGCGCCATGCCCGAAGCGCGATTGCACGCTGGCAAGGCGCCATTGTCCTCGCCCAGGCCGCCCGCGACCCTGCCCTTCTCCTCGAAGCGCTAAGCGACCTCGAGGCTGATCTTCTGATCTGGTCCAAATCCGGATGAAACCACGCCATGAAAGCCGGAACGCCCAGGGCCAGACCCCTAAATCGCTTCGCCCATCAGGAGCTTGGGTTGGCCTGAACTGGCACTTCCGGCGGCCTGCCCGATGAAATAGCTTTTGAGCCGCGGCATCCTGTCCACCACGCCAAGGCCAATGGCGCGGGCGAGGCGCAGGGCATCGCTGCGGTTTGAGAACAGGCGGTTGAGAACATCGGTTGTAAAACCCATGAGCCAGGTGTCAAAGCGCCGCCATTCCTGATAGCGCTCAAGCACGTCTTCGGCGCCGATATCAAGACCGAGCCGGTCCGCATCGACGATGGTTTCAGCGAGCGCTGCCACATCGCGGAAGCCGAGATTGAGGCCCTGACCGGCAATCGGATGAATACCGTGGGCAGCATCGCCGACAAGGGCGAAACGCGATTTCACGAAGGATTTGGCAAGAGTCAGACTGAGCGGATAGGTCTTGCGCGGGCCGACCACTTCGAGCTTGCCGAGATGATGGCCAAAGCGGCGTTCGAGTTCGAGATCGAACACAAAATCATCGCCGGCGACAAGCCTTTCTGCGTCAGCGGTCTTCTCTGTCCAGACGAGCGAGGAGCGGTCACCGGTGAGGGGCAGGATCGCAAAAGGCCCGGCGGGCAGAAAATGCTCGACCGCACGACCGCCATGCGGCTTTTCGTGTTTCACCGTTGCGACGATTCCGGACTGGCCATAATCCCAGTGCACGGTCTTGATACCTGCAATCGCGCGCAGAGCCGAGCGAACGCCGTCGGCCGCAACGAGAAGCCGCGTGCTCACCACCAGGCCCGATTTCAGCCAGACCTTCATCGCGCCCGGAATTTCCTCAAAATCGGTCACCCCCTCGCCGTTTCGGATGTCCACCCCAAGGCTGCGGGCCTTTTTATCAAGTTCAGCAACCAGCAGATAATTGGGCACCATATGGGCGAAGGGCTTACCGTCCTCGACGGCTTCGCCAAAGGTGAGATAGACCGGGCGCACTGCGTCTCCAGTCTTCGAATCGGTGACGATCATGTCACTGATTGGCTGCGCCTCCGGGGAAAGCGCCTCCCAGATCCCGAGTTGGGCGAGCAGCTTCTGGGCTGCAAGGGCAATTGCGGAAGCACGAAGGTCCGTGCCCTTGCGCTTAGCCGGGATCGGCGCAGGATCAACGAGAAGGACGGTCAGATGCGGGGAAGCAGTCTTGATTGCAAGCGCGGTCGAAAGCCCGACATATCCGCCGCCGGCAATCACAATGTCGAATTGATCCATTCTCTTTACCCAGTCCTTCGCCGCTGATCGTCAAACATCGTATCTTGTTCCTCAGTTTAGACGAGCGCGCGCCGATTGCCATGCCGTATGATCCGCCAGTGACCCTTTGTCCCTCGGGCGGCCGGGTATGGTCCTGTTTGCAAATGGGCGCCGGACATGACGTAACGGCGCGGCTTGACGTTTGCGGCATTATCGGCTTTGCATCGTTACTGGCTCATGTTCCTCTGTCAAATGGGTGGCCTTCTTGTCCTACGGCGTCAATGAACTTCTTGAAATTCTGAACCTTGAAGCGCTGGAACACAATCTGTTTCGCGGCAAAAGCCCCAATGTCGGCTGGCAGCGTGTTTTTGGCGGACAGGTGATCGGCCAGGCGCTGATGGCCGCATCACGCACAGTCGAGGGGCGCGCGGTTCACTCGCTCCATTGCTATTTCATGCGACCCGGCGACCCGAACGTACCCATCATCTACGACGTCGACAAAATCCGCGACGGGCAGAGCTTCACCACGAGAAGGGTTGTCGCGATCCAGCACGGCAAACCGATATTCTCACTATCAGCCTCGTTTCAGATTCCTGAAGACGGCTATGATCACCAGATCGACATGCCGGATATCGCCCAGCCAGAAGACCTTCCGAGCGAGCAGGAGCTCAAGGAGAAATATCTCGCTTTTGCGCCGGACAACATCCGCGAATACTGGAGCCGCCCGCGCCCGATCGAGGTTCGCCCGCTGTCGCTTGAGCATTATTTCTCGAAAGAGAAACTGAAACCGGAGCAGCATATCTGGATCCGCACGACCGGCCCGGTTCCTGAAGATCACGTCACGAGTTCCGCCGTGCTTGCCTATTTTTCGGATATGACGCTTCTCGACACCTCTCTCTTTGCCCATGGCACCAGCATTTTCGACCGCAATCTTCAGGTCGCAAGCCTTGATCACGCGATGTGGTTTCACCGCAAACCCGATTTTTCAGACTGGATCCTGTACACCCAGGACAGCCCGAGTTCATCCGGCGCGCGGGGCTTCACGCGCGGTTCGCTCTATACCCGCACCGGCGCCTTGATCGCGTCGGTTGCGCAGGAGGGCCTCATCCGCCGTCGCGAAGGCGCGATCAATATGCGCAGTTTTTCGCCAGTTGCCGATCCCGGAAGCATTTCTGGCTAAAAAATAACCAATTTGATGGGCGATGCCGCAAAAAGAGGCGCGATTGCGGCGAATTCGCGGCAAGTTCCGGTGTTATCAATTTTTTAATAAATACAATCAACGCCTTAGCGCCGTTTCAAAAACTGGCACAATCCTTGTTATGAAAAGACCAGTTCTGGCATCGCCGTGAACCAGTAAAGCCCGCATGAGGGAACATCGCAGTTTGAGAAGGTACCTTTGGGCCTTCGTGTCTGCGCAATAGAAACAGGATAGGCAAATGAAAATAGTCATGGCCATTGTCAAACCCTTTAAGCTCGATGACGTGCGCGAAGCACTCACGGGTATTGGCGTCCAGGGTTTGACCGTGAGTGAAGTGAAGGGCTACGGCCGTCAAAAGGGACATACGGAAATTTACCGCGGGACAGAATATGCGGTGAGCTTCCTGCCAAAAATCAAGCTTGAAGTGGCTGTCAGCGACGATCTCGTTGACCGGGTGGTGGAAACCATCGCTGCCGCAGCACAGACCGGGCAGATCGGGGACGGCAAGATTTTTGTCTACGACCTTGAATCAGCCGTTCGCATCCGCACCGGAGAAACCGGCACCGAAGCGCTCTAGTCCTTCGCAAGGTCCTTCTTCACGTACAGTAATCCAAGGGGATTTCAATGAAACTCAAATTTTCACCCGCAATAGCACGATCGTCCGGTCAAAGCTTTGCCGACCTGAAGGTGCCGGCCCTCGCAGGTCTTCTGTTCGCAGCCACCGCGATGCCGGCTTTTGCACAAACGCCAGCACCAGCGGATGCGGCGGCAGCGGTATCACCGGAAGTTGCCTATATTTTCAACACGCTTCTTTTCCTTATCGGCGGCTTCCTCGTCATGTTCATGGCGGCCGGATTTGCAATGCTCGAGGCGGGTCTTGTCCGGTCCAAGAACGTTTCCATGCAGTGCCTGAAGAATATCGGTCTTTATTCGATTGCAGGCATCATGTTCTGGGTCGTCGGCTACAGCCTGATGTACTCCAATGTCGGCGACAATGGCGGCTTCTTCGGCACACCAAGCATCTATGCTTTTGACCCTGTTGGCGGCAATGCGCTCGACACCGGTTATTCGACGGCCTCCGACTGGTTCTTCCAGATGGTCTTTGTTGCCACCACCGCTTCGATTGTTTCCGGTGCTGTTGCCGAGCGGGCAAAAATCTGGCCGTTCTTCATCTTCACCGCCGTTCTGACCGCCGTGATCTATCCGATCGCAGGCTCCTGGGAATGGGGCACAGGCTGGCTTGATGCCATGGGCTTCTCCGATTTTGCCGGTTCGACCCTGGTTCACTCTGTTGGTGGCTGGGCAGCCCTTGCCGGTGTTCTTGTGGTTGGCCCGCGCCTTGGAAAATACGGCAAGGATGGCTCGGTGAGCGTCATGCCGGGTTCGTCGATCCCGCTTGCGACGCTTGGCACTTTCATTCTGTGGCTTGGCTGGTTTGGCTTCAACGGCGCATCACAGCTCGCCATGGGCACGATCGGCGATGTATCGGACGTCTCGCGCATCTTTGCAAATACCAACCTTGCCGCTGCCGGCGGCGTGGTCGCCTCGATGATCCTGACGCAGATCCTCTACGGCAAGATCGACGTGACGATGGCCCTCAATGGCGCCCTTGCCGGTCTCGTATCGATCACGGCAGAACCGCTGAACCCATCTCCGCTGCTTGCCATCGTGATCGGTGCCATCGGGGGCATCATCGTGGTCTTTGCCGTTCCGATGCTCGACAAGCTCAAACTGGACGATGTGGTCGGCGCCATACCTGTCCACCTTCTCTGCGGCATATGGGGCACCATCATTGTGCCGCTGTCCAACAGTGACGCAACCTACGGCGTTCAGGCGCTGGGCATCGTCTCCTATGCCGCCTTTGCTTTCGTAAGCTCGTACATTGTCTGGATGATCCTGAAGGTAACCATGGGTGTTCGTGCATCCGATGAAGATCAGATGATGGGCCTCGACAAGGCGGAAGTCGGCGTCGAAGCCTATCCGGAATTCAGCTCCGTCAGATAGGGTTTCTTTTCTGATGTAGGTAATCGTCTCCTCCTAACTTGGCGTTCCAGTGACGCCACTGAACCCGGCTTTCGAGCCGGGTTTTTTTGTCTCTGGACGCCCGCCTGGGGTGCCGGTTCAGGGTCTGCTTAATGTGAGCTTAACCAGCGATGCTTAGAGTAGCAGCATAACCGTTTGAATTGTCAGACAAGACATAGGGCCCATGACCAGCACCGCCGATTTCAGCCAGCTGACCGACGACGCGAACAGACCCGCACGCGCGATCATGACAATGGGCCAGAGGCTGATCGGCTTCGGCGTCATCACAGCAAGCGTTCTGACCGCGATCGCGCTCGCGAGCTGGAATGTGGAAGATCCGAGCCTGACCCATGCAACCGACGGGCCGCTCACCAATCTTCTCGGCTTTCCGGGTGCAGTCGTATCCGACCTTCTGTTCCAGTTTTTCGGAATTGCAGCAGCCTTGCTTGCATTTCTGCCGAGCCTTTGGGGCTGGCGGACCATGCGTCGACGCCCGATGATGCTTGGCTTCAGGGAAGGAATGAGCTTTGTTGGCCTTATCGTTCTCACCTGCGGCCTTGCTGCCTGCCTGCCCGCACCGTCGACCTGGCCGATGCCGACCGGTCTCGGTGGCCTCATTGGAAACGCGCTTCTTGCCCTGCCGATCCGACTTATCGGCGGCGATTTTGCAGGTAGCGTCAGCCTCGCCTTCGCTGTTTTTTTCGCGTTGCCGATCCCGTTCCTTTTCCTGCGGGCATTCTTTGCGAAAAAGCCCGCTCGGGCCAACAACCTCGTCGGGAAAAAGGCTCCGCGCGCGGTGATTGCCCGTGAAACAACCATCGAATCGCTTAGCGAGAACGATGATGCCGAGGATCGCGAGGGCAATCTGCTGCCGATGCTCGCAGGCGCGGTTTTCCACGGGGCTTATTCGCTCAAGGCGCAGTTTCGTCACCTCTTCGCAAGCCGCCGCCGAAAGATCCAGCGCCAGCATGTGCCCATCCATGACCAGACGATGGATGGCGGTTTTGAGGATGCCGCGCTATCAGGCGGCTTGCGGGCGAGGCTTTCAGAGCTCAAGCGCAAACTCATCGACGAACCGATTGCCGATGATGGGCTTGGTGATTATCTCGCCCAGAACCCGGCCCAGAACCCGGCCCAGAACCTGGTCCGCGGGCGCGCGGACAACGGGTCGGCGATGGTCGCAGCCTTCGCCAAAGCGGGCGATATCGCAAGTGATGCGGCATCGATCGCGCATGCAGGAACTTCGCCGGGCTCATCCCTGCGTGTTGCTCCTCCGGCGGAGCGGCCCCGGCCCGGCAAACGCGCGCTCTCAGAAGCGCAGCCGAAACTTCCGGTCTTCGCCGACGAAGCAGATTTCACCCTGCCGCCGCTTCATCTCCTCACTCCGGCCCCTGCAAACCGCCAGAACCATGGCCAGTCCGAGGATGCGCTTTCTCAGAATGCCGAGATGCTCGAAGGCGTGCTCGATGATTTCGGCGTGAAAGGGGAAATCGTTCAGGTTCGCCCCGGCCCGGTCGTGACGCTTTATGAGCTTGAACCCGCCCCCGGCATCAAATCCTCACGCGTGATCGGCCTTGCCGACGACATCGCCCGCTCGATGAGCGCGATTGCTGCCCGTGTTGCCGTTATCCCCGGAAAGAATGCCATCGGCATCGAGCTTCCGAACGCGAACCGCGAGACCGTCTATCTGCATGAAAGCCTGTCCTCGAAGAGCTTCGAGACGAACAAGGGGAAATTGCCGATCTGTCTCGGCAAAACCATCGGCGGCGAACCGGTCATCGCCGATCTCGCGCGCATGCCGCATCTGCTCGTCGCAGGCACCACCGGCTCGGGCAAATCCGTCGCCATCAACACCATGATCCTGTCGCTTCTTTTCCGGATGACCCCGCAAGAATGCAAGCTGATCATGATTGACCCGAAAATGCTCGAACTTTCCGTCTATGACGGGATCCCGCATCTGTTGACCCCGGTGGTCACCGATCCGAAAAAGGCGGTCGTCGCCCTTAAATGGACCGTGCGAGAGATGGAAGACCGCTATCGCAAGATGTCGAAGGTCGGCGTGCGCAATATCGATGGCTTCAACGCGCGGATAAAAATGGCCGTCGAAAATGGCGAACCGATCGTGCGCACGATTCAGACCGGCTATGATCAGGAAACCGGCGAAGCAATTTATGAACGCGAAGAGCTTGATCTCTCGCCGCTCCCGTTCATTGTTGTCATCATCGACGAGATGGCCGATCTGATGATGGTCGCGGGCAAGGATATCGAAGGCGCGATCCAGCGTCTCGCCCAGATGGCGCGCGCCGCGGGAATTCACGTGATCATGGCAACGCAGCGTCCCTCTGTTGACGTCATCACCGGCACGATCAAGGCAAACTTCCCGACCCGGATCTCCTTTCAGGTCACCTCGAAAATCGACAGCCGCACGATTCTCGCCGAGCAGGGTGCAGAGCAGCTCCTCGGCATGGGTGACATGCTTTATATGGCAGGCGGCGGGCGCATCCAGCGCGTTCACGGACCATTTGTTTCCGATCAGGAAGTCGAGGATGTGGTCCGCCACCTCAAGGACCAGGGCATACCGCAATATCTCGGCGCCGTGACCGAAGATGTCGATGGTGCCGAAGCCGTCGGCGAGCAGTCTCTCGCCAGCACCGGCAACCTCTCCGATGACGCCGACCCCTATGATCAGGCGGTTGCGGTAGTCCTGCGCGACAAGAAAGCATCAACAAGCTATATCCAGCGCCGCTTGGGCATCGGCTATAACCGCGCCGCCTCAATCATCGAGCGGATGGAACAGGAAGGTATTGTCGGCCCCGCAAATCATGCCGGCAAGCGCGACATTCTGGTCGGGAGCGACCCCGACGACAATTTTTCAGACGATAACTAGGGCGGCTCACGCGCTTTGGCGCCGGGTCAAGCCCTCCGATACAATCGCGCAATCCGTGAGGGTAGTTCTGGATTTCGAACAAAATCCGAGTCCGATTTCAAACAGGCGGTCCTTATGCGCGCTTAGGGGCTTTCGATCAGATGCAAAAAGCGGTAGAACTTGCACTGTTTCGCGCGATGGCTTATTTAAATACCATCACACCTCCCGGCGGACCGGGACATAACGTGGTCGCTTTCTGCGATTAGCAGGGTCTTCATGAATACCAATTTCAAGGGAACATAACCCGATGCGTTCTTTCGATTTTCGTAAATCTTCCTATCCTCCCGCATCAAGACCGTTGAGGACCACTCAGGAAAAGGTTCGCGATATCAGGAACATGACGCTTCGGCTGATCGCAACCATCCTTTTCATCTCCATCGCCATTTTCGCGGTATCCGTCGCCTCTCAGGCGGATGCATCCCTCAACAGCGACCAGAAGGCCGTTCTCAAAAACATCAGCGACCAGATGAATGAAAACAAGGCGCTCAGCGGCGACTTTATCCAGACCGGCCCGAACGGCGAAACCGCCAAAGGCGTGTTCTTTCTGAAGCGGCCCGGCCAGATGCGGTTCAAATATGCCGATCCCTCCACGATTGACATCATTGCTGATGGTAAAAGCGTGGCGGTGATCAACACCCAGCTTGAAACACAAGACCTGCTGCCGATCAAGAATACCCCGCTTCGTTATCTCCTGCGCGACAAGTTGAACCTGACCAAGGTCGACGGTATCAAGAATGTCGGTCTTATCGGCAATAACATCGTGATCATTATCGAAGATGCGGAGGCCTTTAACGAGAGCCAGCTTCGCCTGTTTTTCAACAAGGACACCTATGCCCTCGAGCAGTGGATCGTCACCGATGCGCAGGGCCTCGATACGTCTGTGCAGCTTTTCAACACGCGTCCGGCTGTGGAAGAAACGCCGGGGCTATTCGAAATCAAATACCCGGTTCAGTAATCGGCGCGCGTTCTTTCAAATTGCTCGCGGCGCCTGACACACCCCCGGCATGCCTGATTCGGGTTGAGCGAACCCCGGCAAGAACGGAATGCCTGTCTCGGATATGGGTTAGCCGCGATTTATGCGACTTCCTCTTAAATCATCTCGCCAGCCCCGTGGAAGCAATCGTGTATGAAGCCCTTCAAGATAATCACCTGGAACATCAATTCAGTCCGTCTCCGCCTTCCACTCGTCGAGCAACTTCTTGACCATGAGGCCCCGGATGTCCTCTGCTTGCAGGAAACCAAATGCCCCGATGACAAGTTTCCAGACGCGGCCTTGCGCAAATGCGGCTACCCGCATATCGCCAAATTCGGCCAGAAAGGCTATCACGGCGTCGCCACCCTCTCGCGCCATCCGTTCAAATCTTCGTTTTCTCGTGATTTTTGCGCCAAGGGGGATGCGCGGCATATTGCCGTTGACCTTTCGGTCGGCCCCGGCCTTCGCATCCATAATTTCTACGTACCGGCAGGCGGTGATGAACCGGACCCGGCGATCAATCCGAAATTCGAGCACAAGCTCCGCTTTGTCGATGAGATGAAGGCATGGATCGGCGGCGAAGAAGCCGCCCGACCCGCCATCCTGGTCGGGGACCTGAACATCGCACCCTATGAAAGCGATGTCTGGTCACACAAGCAGCTTCTCAAAGTGGTGAGCCACACGCCCGTCGAGACCGAAGCGCTCGAAGCAATCCGCGAGACCGGCAACTGGATCGACACGCAGCGCCATCTCATTCCCGAACCGGAGCCCGTCTTCACCTGGTGGAGCTATCGCTCGGGCAATTGGGAGGTGGCCAACAAGGGCCGCCGCCTCGATCACATCTGGGCCTCGCAAAGCCTTTCCGGGACGATTGCGGCAACCCGTGTGCTCAAACATGCACGCGGCTGGGACCGCCCTTCCGATCACGCTCCTGTCGTCACCGAATTCACATTTTGACGCAAAGCCGGATCACGGGTCTGAGGATAACCCCGATCCTAGTCAAGAAAATCGAGCCGTGCGGCAACGCTGTTGAGTGAGCGGACGGTGCGGTCGATGTCCTTTGCGAGGAAATCCTGAATTTTCTCTGCCAGCTCGGGGTAATTCTCGAGCACCTTGCGAAAGGTCTTGCGATCAAGCAGCAGAGCGCGGACATTGCCGACGGATTTCGCGGTCGCAGAACGGCGCATTTCAGAAATGAGCGCATAGGCATCAATCAGCGCTCCCTCCCGTAGAACCGAACGCTCTCTCAATTCGCCCTTGACCAGCATCTGAAGGGAGAGTGCCCCGTCGAGAAGGAAGAGCGCGCCTTGCGCCATCTCGCCTTCAAAAAACAAGGTCGCGCCATCTGGGACCGTCAGACGCTCACCATTAAAGGCGATGAGCCGCAGGACCTCATCATCAAGGGCACGCAGGAACGGAACGTGCTTCAGGCGCTCAATATCATCCGACAGGTTCATTCAGATTCCTCAATCGTGATGATCCGGAGCAACGTGCGAGCAAATGGAATCATTTGCGAAGCGTAAGCTGCTCCAAACTCAATTGTAAGAGCATCTTATAGACGGTCAATTGATCGCCCATAAGTTGCTCTAGCGGTCCGCCTGACCCCTGAAATGGAGACCCCTGGAAGGGAATCAGATGGAGCCGCTGATATCACGGATTGAGTTTATAGCCGCCACCTTCGGTAACAAGCAATTCCGCATTGGAGGGATCACGCTCGATTTTCTGCCTGAGCCGGTAAATATGTGTTTCAAGCGTATGCGTTGTGACACCGGAATTATAGCCCCAGACCTCTTCAAGCAGCACATCGCGGGTTACCGGCTTGTCGCCCACGCGGTAGAGATATTTGAGGATTGAGGTCTCTTTTTCCGTCAGACGGATTTTCGAACCGGTTTCATCGGAGAGAATTTTCGCGCTGGGGCGGAAGATATAGTGACCGATCGTAAAGGTTGCGTCTTCACTCTGCTCATGCTGGCGTAATTGTGCGCGGATCCGGGCGAGCAGAACAGCAAAGCGGAATGGCTTCGTCACATAGTCATTCGCGCCCGCCTCAAGACCAAGGATCGTATCGGAATCCGTATCATGGCCGGTGAGCATAATGATCGGCGACTTGAACTCGCCCTTGCGCAGAAGCTTCACCGCTTCACGGCCATCCATATCGGGTAGTCCAACATCCATGATGAGAAGATCGCAATGGCCATCGCGGGCCGCCTTGATGCCCTTTGCGGCATTCTCGTAATGTTCGACTTCAAATTCTTCATAAAGACCAAGTTGCTCGACGAGCGCCTCGCAGAGATCTGCGTCATCATCAACGATCGTAATCTTCCTTGCCGTCATGGTAAGCCCTTTCTGATTGGCTTATTCGAATGGATTCGAATTGTGGGATATTAGGAGATTCATGGCGTGTTGGGAGTTAGCTCTGGCCAAATCCTGGGTCTGGTAAACTACTACTTTCACGAAAATATGAGGTATTGGCATGAACATCGTGTACATTCGTCGAAACGGGAAATCACTTTTTGATGGAATTATTGTGATCGGCTCGCGAGGTGACGCGCCGCGGCACCGATGCGCGCTCGGCAGATCCGGGCTTTCGGTGCGAAAGCGCGAAGGCGACGGGGCAACACCGATTGGTCAATATAGAATGCTCAAAGTCTTTTACAGGAGCGACCGTTTTGCGAGACCACAGACCCGGCTACCCGTCACAGCCATTCACGCAGGGATCGGCTGGTGCGACGACCCTATCGACCGAAACTACAATAAAATGATCCACTTACCGTATCCGGCATCGCACGAGAAGCTGATGCGCGAGGATCATCTATATGATTGTCTGGTCGTTCTCGACTACAATATTTCAACCCGAAAACGCTTTGCCGGCAGCGCAATCTTTCTGCATCTCGCACGGCAAAATTTTGAACCGACAGAAGGCTGTATCGCTGTTCACGAAAGTGTGATGAAAAGGTTACTGGGACAGGCAAACACCGATACAATTTTTTCCATCGAAGGGTGATTTCTGCACCTGTTGAGCTTTATTGTGGTCTCGGGCGCGCCCCGAAAATGGCGCTGCCCACCCGAACCATGGTCGCGCCTCGTGCAATGGCCTGGCGATAATCGGACGACATGCCCATCGACAATTCACCGAGATCATGGCGCTTTGCAATCGACGCCAGTAGATCGAAATGGAGAACGGGGTCCTCGTCCACCGGCGGAATGCACATCAGGCCGATCACCGGCAATTGGTAGCTCTGCTTGCAGCGCGCGATGAATGCGTCGGCTTCCTCCGGAAAAATACCTGCCTTCTGCGCCTCCGCCCCGGTATTGATCTGAATGAGGACGGAGGGACGGCGATCCTGTTTTTTGATTTCCTCAGCAAGCGCCTTCGCGATCTTGTCGCGGTCGACGGTGTGGATCACATCAAACAGCGCCACAGCATCTGCTGCCTTATTCGATTGGAGCGGTCCGATCAGATGCAGCCGCACATCCGGATAGCGCACGCGCAGGGCCGGCCATTTCCGCTGGCTCTCCTGAACCCGGTTCTCACCGAAATCGCGATGCCCGGCGATCAGCACCGGCTCGATATCGGCTGCATCGAAGGTTTTTGACACAGCAATCAGCGTCGGCTGACCCATGTTTGCAGCCGCGGCGGCGACATCCGCCCTGACCGCTTCGAATTGCTCCAAAATCGCATTCATGCCGATCTCCCTTGCCGTTCTGCTGCCTGCTTATTTCACATCACGGACCGGATCAACCACACAAACAACACAGGCTGCCAAATGGGTTGCGAAGACGACTGCAAGCATGATGGTTGACCATGCACTGATTTTCTGTTGAGTGTGACCGAACTTATTCGAACTGTTTTTGCGAGAGCTTCGCCCGAAAAATGGCCTTAGAACGTTACAATCCCCGCGATGCCGAAGCCAGATGGCAGGCCCTCTGGACCGAAAAAAAGATCTTCGAAACCGACAACGATGATCCGCGAGAAAAATATTACGTGCTCGAAATGTTTCCCTATCCATCGGGGCGCATTCACATGGGCCATGTGCGCAACTACACGATGGGGGATGTCGTCGCGCGCTACAAGCGGGCGAAGGGGTTCAATGTGCTGCATCCTATGGGCTGGGACGCCTTCGGTATGCCCGCGGAAAACGCCGCGATGCAGAACAACACCCACCCGAAAGCCTGGACCTATGAGAACATTGCAACCATGCGCGATCAGCTCAAGGCGATGGGCCTGTCCCTCGACTGGTCGCGTGAATTTGCCACTTGCGATGTCGACTATTATCACCGCCAGCAAAAGCTGTTTCTCGATTTTCTCGACAACGGCCTGATTTACCGCAAGCAGTCACGTGTGAACTGGGATCCGGTCGACCAGACTGTCTTGGCCAATGAACAGGTGATTGACGGTTGCGGCTGGCGCTCCGGCGCGCCCGTGGAACAGCGCGAACTCACGCAGTGGTTCTTTCGCATCACCGATTTCAGCGAGGATCTTCTCAACAAGCTCGACAGTCTCGACCAGTGGCCCGAGAAAGTCCGCCTGATGCAGCGCAACTGGATCGGCCGTTCCGAAGGCCTCAAAGTACGCTTTGCCTTTTCCGGCCCCGCGCCCGAATCCATGAAGATGCTCGATGTCTTCACCACCCGTCCTGACACGCTGTTCGGCGCCAGTTTCATGGCGATCTCCGCCCAGCATCCGCTCGCTGGCGAAATCGCGGCAACCAATCAGGGCCTGTCGGAATTCATCGACGAATGCCGCCGCATGGGCACAAGCGTCGCGGCACTGGAGACCGCCGAGAAAAAGGGCTATCCGACCGGCTATGCGGTCGCCCACCCCTTCATCGAAGGTCGGGAATTGCCGATCTATGTCGCGAATTTCATCTTGATGGATTATGGCACAGGCGCGATCTTCGGCTGCCCGGCGCATGATCAGCGCGACCTCGATTTCGCCCGCGCTTACGGGCTGCCGGTTCGGCCGGTGGTTTTGCCTCATGGCGCCGACGCCGCCAGATTTGTCATCGGTGACACGGCGGAGACAAATGATGGACGGATTATCAATTCCGAATTTCTCGATGGCCTGACGGTCGGCGAAGCAAAAGAAGCGGTCGCCCGGAGGCTTGAGGCCAGCATTGCCGAAGATGGCATGCCGATTGGCGCGCGGCAGGTAAATTTCCGCTTGCGCGACTGGGGGATCTCGCGCCAACGCTATTGGGGTTGCCCGATCCCGGTAATTCACTGCGAGGATTGCGGCGTGGTGCCGGTTCCAAGCAGCGACCTTCCAGTAGAACTTCCAGAGGATGTCACCTTCGACCGTCCGGGAAACCCCCTCGACCGCCATGATGAATGGCGCAAGGTCATCTGCCCGTCCTGCGGCAAGTCGGCATTTCGCGAGACAGACACGATGGACACGTTTGTCGATTCGTCGTGGTATTTCGCGCGCTTCACCGATCCGACAGCCGATGAACCGACGGCTCCTTCGGTCGCCAATGCCTGGCTCCCGGTCGATCAATATATCGGCGGCGTCGAACATGCGATTCTGCATCTTCTGTATTCACGCTTCTTTGCCCGCGCCATGAGCGTGACCGGCCATCTTGCCGTCGAAGAGCCTTTCAAGGGCCTGTTCACGCAAGGCATGGTCACCCATGAGACCTATGGATCGCAGGCGACAGGCTGGAAGAATCCGTCAGAGCTGCGCTTTGAAGGGGAAGGGGCCGCCCGCCGCGCCTATGACCTTGCGAGCGGTGAGGAAGTTCAGATCGGCGGCATCGAGAAAATGTCGAAATCAAAACGCAACACGGTCGATCCGACCGACATTCTCGAGAGCTATGGCGCCGATACGGCGCGCTGGTTCATGCTCTCAGACACGCCGCCCGAGCGCGACCTCGAATGGACAGCCGCCGGCGCCGATGCATCCTTCCGTTTCATTCAACGCATCTATCGCCTGTTTGCCGAATTCAGGGAACACGGCCTGACCGGTCATTCCGTAAACGAATCAATCAAACTGGATAATCTTTCACCGGAGGCGCTGGCCGTACGCAAGGCATCGCACCTCTCGGTGTCTCTTGTGGAAAGTGACATTGAACGCCTCGCATTCAACCGGGCGGTCGCGAGGATTTATGAACTCGTCAACCACCTCGCTAAGATCAAAGTGACGCAAGAGTCATCTGGCGATCTGATCGCCGCCTATGGCGAAGCCTTGCGCTTTCTTGCAGCCATCATTGCACCGATGATCCCGCATCTGGCCGAAGAATGCTGGTCGATCATTGGCGGCACCGGGACACTCGCCACCTGCCCTTGGCCCGCCTATGACCCTGACCTGCTGATCGAGGATCAAATGACCCTGCCTGTCCAGATTAACGGACGCAAAAGGGGCGATGTAACGGTTGCAGCAGACGCCGACAACGCAACGATTGAGCGTGAAGTTCTCGCTCTCGAATCCGTGCAAAAAGCGCTTGAGGGGCGTATGCCGTCAAAAGTGATTGTGGTGCCGAAGCGAATTGTTAATGTGGTGCTTTAGTGCCTTTGAGCCTCAGATGGAGAAACCATGAACAGCTTGCCATACACCGCGCGCTCCGGGGTGCTGATCGCAGCCGCCATTCTGGCGTCTTCGCTGCTTGCAGCCTGTCAAGTGCAGCCGCTTTATTCGACCGGCAACCTTGCAGCAGGCGATAAGTCAGTTCCTGCGGCGCTGCGCTCCATCGCCATCGAGACACCCGAAACCCGCCTCGATCAACTGGTCCGTAACGAATTACAATTCGCCCTTTCCGGCAGCACCGATAGGGAAGGAATCCTGCCGCTCTCCCTTGAGCTCACAACGACGAAATCCGTGCGCTCGGTCGGAATCAGCGATGTCGATTTCGGACCGAGGGCGTTTTTCATCACGGTCTCGACCGATTATGTGCTGCGCGATGCCCGAAAAATCGCACCAATTGCCCAGGGCACCCAGGAAGGAACCGCGACTTACGACCGCGTTGACCAGGAATTTGCAAATGTGCGCGCGGAACGCGACGCGGAAATTCGCGCTGCGAAGGCCGCCGCCCTGCGGCTTCGCCAGGCGCTTGTCCTCGCGCTCAACAAGTCGCTTTAAAGGCTGGCCGAGGTGGTGCAGATCAAAGCGAACGAGATCGATCGCTATATCGCCAACCACAAGGACCATCACGCCGTCATTCTGGTCTATGGCCCGGATCAGGGGCTGGCATCGGAGCGGGTTTCGGCAATCGTGAAGGCCGCGCTTCGAGGAAACGCCGATCCGTTCGCGCTTCAAACGCTTGATTCTGACGAAATTGCAAACGATCCGGGTCGCCTTGCGGACGAAGCGGCCTCCATCGCGCTTTTCGGTGGCGATAAAGTGATCCGCGTCCGTCTCAACTCGAGCCGATCGATTGCAAAATCGGTTCAGGCTGTTCTCGACACACCAAGCCCCGGCACGCGGATCATCCTCGAGGCCGGCGATCTCAAGAAAGACAATACGATACGCTCACTCATCGAGAAATCGCGAGCGGCGGCCGCGCTGCCCTGTTTTGCCGATGACAGACGGAGCCTGCGCAGCCTGATCCTGTCGGAAACCGAAACGATCAGCGCGCATCTGTCGGCCCCAGCCCTCGACCGCCTCCAGACGCTTCTTGGTGAGGACCGGGCAACCAGCAGAAACGAACTCACGAAACTCGCACTTTTCGCTCATGATCGCGCAGAGATAACCGAAATGGATATCGACATGCTGATCGGTGATGCATCAGCTTCCCTGAGCAATGAAACCGTGGATGCCGTAATGTCCGGCAATGTGCGTCTGGCGCTTGATCATTTCGAGCGAGGCCTGACCATGGGGACCGATGCCTTCGTGACCGCAAGCGCTCTCCAGCGTCACTTGACGCAGCTTCAACTCATGGCCGCGGAAATCGCAGCCGGTGCGCCAGCGCGCAGCGTGGTCGACCGCGTGAGGCCACCACTGTTTTTCAGCCGCAAGGCCGCGGTTGAGGCGCAGTTGCGGATATGGCACGGGGCGGACATCGTGAAAGCGCTGGACTATACGCTCGAAGCCATCGGCGAAAGCCGCATGAGACCTCTCCTCGCAGACACGATCATCCACGCGCTTCTTCTTCGGATCGGCGCAACCGCCGCGCGCAAAAGCAGCCGGTAGTGCGGCCGTGACGTTTTAGCAGCCTGTTGGCACCACCACCCGTCACATGCTCGCCCAGACTATTTGCCACCGTTCAGAATGAGACCTATGCCTGCAGGAGACGGATGAGCCCCTCAAGTTGCTCCAAAGTCTTGAAGCGCACCCTGAGATCGCCCTCTTCACCGCGCCCTTTGGTCTCGATGGATACGATAAGCCCCAGATGATTGGTAAGCTCACGCTCAATGGCAAGTGTGTCAGGATCCTTTTCAGAGCGCGAACTCTGCGCCGGCTTGCGACCGGATGCGCGGGCGGACAAAGCCTCTGCATGACGAACGGTCAAACCGCCATCGACAATCTTTTGAGCGAGATCCTCGGGATTATCCACCGTCACCAGGGTGCGGGCGTGACCTGCCGTGAGCTTCCCCTCAGCGATATAGGCCTTGACACTCGCCGGCAACTTCAGGAGACGCATCATATTCGCGACATGGGACCGGCTTTTCCCGATCACGTCGGCGAGTTCAGACTGACTGTAATTGTACTCCTGCGCGAGCTGTTCATAGCCCTGCGCCTCTTCGATTGAATTCAGATCAGAGCGCTGCACGTTCTCGATAATCGCTATCTCGAGCGCTTCACGATCGGACACTTTGTGGATAAGAACGGGAATTTCATGCAACCCCGCAATCTGAGCCGCACGCCAGCGCCGTTCACCCGCAATGATCTCGAACCGCTCAAGACGCCCGGACGGATCAGGGCGCACGATGATCGGCTGAAAAATTCCTCGCTCGCGGATAGAGGACGCGAGATCCTGCAAATCCTCCTCGGAAAACGCCTTACGCGGATTTTTCGGGTTAGCCGTCAGAAATTCGATCGGAACACGCCGCTGATTGCGCGCCGCCTCGATAGCAGAATTTTCCTCAGTGTGAATTTCACCGATAAGCGCGGCAAGTCCGCGACCCAATCGTTTCTGACCCGAATCTTTTCTCGGCTCCGCGTCCGCCATGCTGCATCCTTGTATGAGTTAAGCGGCGCGCAGCACGCGCTCGCGTTGAATCACTTCGGAGGCAAGCTTCAAGTAAGCCTGACTGCCCGAACATTTGAAATCGTATAGAAGCGCAGGCTTGCCATAAGACGGCGCCTCGGACACCCGCACATTACGCGGGATCACGGTCTTGTACACCGCCTCGCCCATATAGGAGCGGACATCCGCCATGACCTGACCGGAAAGGTTGTTGCGACTGTCATACATGGTGAGCACGATCCCATGGATATGCAGTGATGGATTCACGGTTTGCCGGACCTGCTCGACGGTCGTCAGAAGCTGGCTCAACCCTTCGAGCGCAAAAAACTCGCATTGCAGCGGAACCAGAATGGAATTTGACGCTGCCATAGCATTGATGGTGAGAAGATTGAGTGACGGCGGACAATCGATCAGAACATAATCAAAGGGCACACCATCACGATCCAGAACCCCGGCGCGGATGCTGTTGCGCATGCGATAGGCGCGGTCATCCGACGACGCAATCTCCATTTCAGCGCCGAGCAGATCGAGGGTAGATGGAGCAACACAAAGCCTGGGTACATCGGTTGGCACCACAATATCGGACAAGGCGCTCTCACCGATAAGAACATGATAGGTGGAAAGCTTGCGCTCAGAACGGCTGACGCCCAATCCGGTACTCGCATTGCCCTGTGGATCGAGATCAACAATCAGCACCCGCTCACCGATCGCCGCAAGCGCAGTCCCAAGATTGATTGCCGTCGTGGTCTTACCGACGCCGCCCTTCTGGTTCGCAATCGTAATCACCCTTGGCGTAACACCTTGACTGGACATGAACCCTACCTTTTGAAAAACCGGACTCAGACGATTCTATGCTTGATCGCACCGATTTCCAAGATCACGCCATCATTCAGCGCATTCCCCGGTAACGATGTTTCATGTTTTATCAAATCGAAAGCCCATGCGTTAGCCGCATCGGCGATTTCCTTGTCGATATCCCGACCTTTATGAAAATAGCAGCGGGCGCCGCGATCGGTATAGGGTTTTGCAAGGCCGATAAGATAGTGAAGCGGCGCGAGCGCGCGGGCAGAAATATACCTGACCGCACCAGATGCCGGCAGATTGAGATTTTCAATGCGTTGATCGTGAACCGTGGCGGCGATGCCGGCCTCCCGGATCACCGTCCGCAGAAACGCGACCTTCCGACTATTGCTCTCGACAAGATGAACGTGCGCCGCGCTACCTGCGCCATGGCGAGCTTGCAGGATTGCGGTGACCAGACCTGGAAACCCCGCCCCGCTGCCGAAGTCGAGCCAGACCGCAGGTTCCCGAACCAGCGTGGAAAGGCGCGCGCTGTCGCAGACGTGCCGCACCCAGAAGGCCTCGACTGTTTCACGTGAAACAAGGTTTTGAACCTTTTGCCATTTCACGAGAGCCGACTGATACTGCGTGAACATCGCAAGGGCTTCCGCATCAACCGAAAGATTTGACGTGAGCCAATCGACCCCGATGGCGCGATCCCGGTCCCCCATGGTCAGGCAGCCGCCGCTCGACGGCGCAAATGGGTGAGAAGAAGGCTCAGCGCCACCGGAGTCACCCCGTCAATACGCCCGGCCTGGGCGATCGTCTCCGGACGCGCCCGCATCAGCTTCTGCTTGATCTCGGTCGAAAGGCCCTCGATCGCGGCATAATCGAAATCCTCCGGAAGCAGAACACCCTCATCTCGCTCCAGGGCAGCGATATCGCCCTGCTGCCGATCAAGATAAACGGCATAATTCGCCTCGATTTCGAGCTGCTCAAGAAGCGCCGGATCAGCGCCATCAAAAACTGGCCAATGCGAACGCAAATCCTCCACCGAAATTGCCGGATAGGACAACAATTCATAGAGCGAACGCTTAACGCCGTCCTGATTCAGCGCGAACCCTTTCTTCTGCGCCTCGTTCGGCGAAACAACAGTGGCCCGCGCATCGGCGATGAGCTGATCGAGGTCGGCGCGCTTTTTCAGGAAGACCGCTTCACGCTCTTTCAATACGCAGCCGAATCGAATCCCAATCGGTGTCAATCGTTGATCCGCGTTATCGGAGCGCAGGGACAGTCGATATTCTGCGCGGGAAGTGAACATCCGGTACGGCTCGCTCACCCCACGCGTAACGAGATCATCGATCAGGACGCCGATATAGGCCTCGGAACGGCTGAGCCGCACACTTTCCTGCCCTCCCGCACGGCGCGCGGCATTGAGCCCGGCCATCAGACCCTGGGCTGCGGCCTCTTCATATCCGGTTGTCCCGTTAATCTGCCCGGCAAGAAAAAGCCCCTTGATCCGCCGCGTCTCCAGCGATGAGTGCAGCTCCCTTGGGTCGATATAATCATATTCGATGGCATAACCAGGCTGAATGATCCGCACATTCTCAAGACCCGGTATCGTTCGGATAAACGCCTCCTGAACATCCTCCGGCAACGAGGTCGAGATGCCATTCGGATAAACCGTATCATCGCTGAGCCCTTCTGGTTCCAGAAATATCTGGTGCTTATCCCGGTCCGCAAAACGAACGATCTTGTCCTCCAGAGAAGGGCAATAGCGGGGACCAACGCCCTCTATCTGGCCAGAATACATCGAAGACCTGCCGATATTCTCCGCAACAATGCGGTGAGTTTCCGGGGTCGTATGGGTGATGTGGCAGGCAATTTGTGGAACGGTGATTTTATTGTTCAAAAATGAGAACGGGATTGCCGGATCATCTGCCGGCTGGCTTTCAAGCCCGTCATACCGGATGGTTTTGCCATCGAGCCGCGCAGGTGTGCCGGTTTTCAGGCGACCGAGTGAAAACCCCGCCCTGAGAAGGGTTTCGGACAGACCGAGTGATGGTTTTTCGCCAGCGCGTCCAGCAGGAATTTTTTTGTTACCGATGTGAATCAATCCGCGCAGAAAAGTTCCCGTGGTAAGGACGACGGAACCTGCTGGCAGAATGGACCCGTCACCAAGAACAACGGCCTGGAAGACGCCATCAACAATTCTGAAATCATGCGCCTCTGCCTCCACCAGTGTCAAATTGGGCTGGGCTTCCAGTTCGCGCAGCATGGCCTTGCGATAAAGTTCACGATCCGCCTGCGCTCTTGGACCACGCACAGCCGGGCCTTTGCGGCGGTTCAGCATGCGGTACTGGATACCCGCCTGATCGATCACCCGCCCCATCAACCCGTCAAGCGCATCGATCTCGCGAACAAGATGCCCCTTCCCGAGACCGCCGATCGCCGGGTTGCAGGACATAACGCCGATGGTCGAAATCTTGTGCGTAACAAGCGCCGTTCGTGCGCCCATACGCGCGGAGGCCGCCGCCGCCTCACAGCCGGCATGCCCCCCGCCGATTACGATGACATCAAATCGCTCGTTCATCCTGTCTATCCGTCAGTCTGTGTGATGAGCTTCTTCTAAGCCATTCCACGAATGACAACAAGGCAAAGAATTTCCCGAGGACGATCGTGTTTCACGTGAAACATCGGTCATGGCTGCTTGCTTATTTGCCGATGCAAAAATCCCGAAACACCACATCGAGAAGATCCTCAACATCAATCCGCCCTGTCAATCGGGCAAGTCCGTCAGAGGCAAGCCGCAAGGCTTCCGCCCGCATCTCAAGCGGCCGGGCTTCGCTCAAACTATCGCGCAAATGTTCGAGAACCTCCGCCAAGGCCTCCTTATGCCGCGCCCTGACCACGATCAGTGTTTCAGACCCGCCAACCATCGCGGCCGCGCGCGTGGTGAGCGCGTTAAGAAGCGGGTCGATCCCGACACCACTAACAACCGAAATCAAAAAATCATATCTGTCCCGAATCGAATTCAATTCCTGAGCGTCGAGAAGGTCGGCTTTGGTCCCGATTGCAATCACGCGCTCGTCTGCCCCTCTGGTGCCGTGATCCCCGTGCTGAAGGCCAATGCTTTCAGAAATCATGCGCTTTTCCTGGTCATCCTGCGGCATGTCGGCCGCTTCCAATGAGAGAACGATATCGGCGTCTGCCGCGCGTGAAATGGCCCGTTCGATACCCATCCTTTCGACATGGCCCGGATGAAGCCTGAGACCGGCTGTGTCAGAAAGGCGAACCGCGACACCGCCGAGATCGAGGTGCACATCAATAATGTCGCGTGTGGTTCCCGCCACATCGCTGACAATTGCAACATCGCGTCCGGCAAGCATGTTGAGAAGGCTTGATTTTCCCGCATTCGGCGGACCGACAAGAACGACCTGAACCCCGTCGCGGATACGCTCTGCAGTCTTCGCTTCGGCGCTCGCCTTTTCCATTTCAACGATCAGTGCCGATATCTCGGACCATACCCGGTCTGATACCGATCCTGGCACATCGTCTTCCTCTGGAAAATCGAGTTCTGCCTCAACCAAAGCACGGGCGCGGATCAGGGCCGTTCGCCAGCGCTCGAAGACGCTGCTGACCAGTCCGCTGGTCTGGCGTCGCGCGAGGCGACGCTGTGCTTCGGTCTCAGCTAAAATCAGATCGGACAATCCTTCGACGCCGACAAGATCCATTTTCTGGTTCTCAAAAGCACGACGCGTAAATTCCCCTCGTTCGGCCAGTCGAAAGCCTCGCAATCCAGACAGGCAAGCAAGCAGCGCATGGACCGTCGCTCGCCCGCCATGCCCATGCAGTTCAAGCACATCTTCCCCGGTAAAGCTTTTCGGCGCAGGAAAGAATAGGGCGATTCCGTCGTCAATGACCGCCCCGCTATCGGGGTCATGAAACCGGACATGATGTGCGGTTCGAGGGGTCAGTTCTTTGCGACAAATCATTTCGATTGCGAATCGACATGCAGGTCCTGAAATACGCAGAACGGCAACCCCGGATGGCGGAAGGCCGGAGCCAAGCGCGTAAATCGTATCAACGCAGGGATTAATCATCAGAAACGATCACCCGGTTCCATAACAATTAAAGGAGGCGGCCAACTCGATCCCGCCAATAGCGCCGCGCCGCATCGCTAAAAATAATTACGAAGCCGAATCGATCCCTATGTGTTCATGGATTCGAAGAAATCGGCGTTGTTCTTCGTCTGACGCAACTTGTCGATCAGAAACTCAATCGCGTCCACCGATCCCATCGGGTTGAGGATACGTCGCAGGACATACATTTTCTTTAGCTGATCCTTGTCGACCAGAAGTTCCTCTTTACGCGTACCTGAGCGCTGAATGTCGATTGCCGGGAAAATCCGCCGGTCCGATGCTTTCCTGTCGAGAATAATCTCGGAGTTGCCAGTTCCCTTGAATTCTTCGAAAATCACCTCGTCCATACGGCTTCCCGTCTCGATCAAAGCCGTTGCAATAATCGTCAGCGAACCGCCCTCTTCGATATTGCGGGCCGCACCAAAGAAACGCTTTGGCCGCTGCAGGGCATTTGCATCGACACCGCCGGTCAGCACCTTACCCGAGGATGGCACAACGGTGTTATAAGCGCGCCCAAGACGCGTGATCGAATCAAGAAGAATGACCACATCGCGCCCGTGCTCAACAAGACGTTTCGCCTTTTCAATCACCATTTCAGCGACCTGAACATGGCGCGACGCCGGCTCGTCAAAGGTGGAGGAGACAACCTCACCCTTCACCGTACGCTGCATATCAGTCACTTCTTCCGGCCGCTCATCAATCAGGAGGACGATGAGGTAACATTCCGGATGGTTCGCCGTGATGGACTTTGCCACGTTCTGAAGGAAAACTGTCTTGCCCGTGCGCGGCGGCGCTGTGATAAGCCCGCGCTGACCCTTGCCGAGGGGGGCAGCAATATCGATCACCCGCGCGGAGAGATCCTTCACGGTCGGATCGTCAACCTCCATCCTGAGACGTTCATCGGGATAAAGCGGCGTCAGATTATCAAAATGAATCTTGTGCCGCGCCATTTCCGGATCTTCGAAATTGATCGTATTCACTTTCAAAAGCGCGAAATAGCGCTCGCCCTCCTTGGGGCTGCGAATTTCGCCTTCGACCGTATCACCGGTGCGCAGGGAAAATTTTCGGATCTGAGACGGAGATACATAAATGTCGTCCGGGCCGGGCAGATAATTGGCATCAGGCGAACGCAGGAAGCCGAAACCATCCTGAAGAACCTCGACCACGCCTTCGCCGATGATTTCAATTTCGCGATCCGCGAGTTGTTTAAGAATCGCAAACATCAGTTCCTGCTTGCGCAGGGTGCTCGCATTTTCAACTTCCTGTTCTTCCGCAAAGCTTAAAAGCTCTGTCGGCGATTTGGCTTTCAGCTCTTTGAGCTTGATCTCGCGCATGAATGGCCATCCATAAAGTATAAAGAAGGAAAGACACGAAACGTGTCGGCTGGTGAACAGCGCCGTAGCCGTGCGTTCCCAACAAAAGGAGAGACATATCGGCTATCGCAAGAAGCGGCGAAACACAAGAGAAAATGTCATTTAATGCCGTAACAGGCCTAATCTCAAAATGGCTTCACGATCACCAGAATGACAATGACGACCATGAGCAAGGTCGGAATCTCATTGACGATCCGATAAAATCGTTCCGGCCGCCTATTTTGATCACCAGCAAAATCGCGAACCCACTTGGCACAGGCCATATGAAACGCGCTCATCAAAATCACCAGAAACAACTTCGCATGAAACCAGCCTGCCTGATAATGCTGGCCTAGCACCATGACCCAGAGCCCGAAAGCCCAGCTCGAAAGCATGGCGGGTGTCATGATCGCCTTCAGAAGACGGCGTTCCATGATTTTGAAGGTTTCAGAAAGGGCTGAACCCTGAGGCGCATCGACGTGATAAACAAAAAGGCGCGGTAAGTAAAACAGTCCTGCCATCCAGGCAATGATCGAGACGACATGGCCAACCAAAACCCAATCATACATCAACCAATCCCCTGATACCGCATCGCTTGATGCGCTTAGCGGCTTGCCCGCACGGTTTCAATCATCAGTTCAACATTTTCAATCGGCGTCGGCGGCGTAATACCGTGGCCGAGATTGAAAATATGCGGCCCGCCCCGCAGCGTCTCGCAGATCCGCTGCACCTGATCGCGCAGAGCATTGCCGCCCCCGATCAACAACAGCGGATCCAGATTTCCTTGCGGGCAGGCAAGCGGCTGAATATCGCTTTTGATGAATGAAAGTGGCATCGTCCAGTCCAGTCCGATTCCGTCAACGCCGGTCTTTTCAATATACGAAACAGTCTGAATTCCGGCCCCTTTCGGAAATCCGATAATCTTGACACCGGGCACTTCAGCTTTCACACGCTCAATGATGCGGCTAACGGGAGTAACGCAGAAGTCCTCGAAATCCTGTTCGCTCAGAACCCCGGCCCAGGTGTCGAATATCTGCAGACAATCAGCGCCCGCGCGAACCTGTGCGACAAGATAGGTCACTGATGCATCGACAAGAAGATCAATCAGTTTCAGGAATGAGCGCCGTTCAGTCATGGCAAAAATTCGTGCCGGCGCCTGATCCGGCGTGCCGTGACCTGCAATCATGTAAGTCGCAACCGTCCAGGGTGCCCCGCAAAAGCCGATCAGGGTTTTATCTTCCGAAAGCGCTGAGCGAATCCCTCGTACCGCCTCAAAAACCGGGTTCAGATGGTCGAGAAATCCATCAAGAGAGAGCCGATCGATTTCAGCAACCCCGACAGGTTCGAGAACCGGACCGCGTCCTTCTTCAAAAGCAACATTCTGTCCAAGCGCATCCGGGACCACAAGAATATCGGAGAACAGGATCGCTGCATCAAAATCAAACCGACGTATCGGCTGCATCGTCACTTCGATCGCATGTTCGGGTGTATAGCAAAGATCGAGGAAGCTTCCTGCACTGGTTCTTGTTGCGCGATATTCCGGTAGATAACGGCCGGCTTGTCGCATCATCCAGATCGGTGGCGGGAAAGAGACTTCCCCGTTCAGGGATTGCAGGATTTTTTTCATCAATAGGCCTATTCACTCATTCGTCGACATCTGTCGTTCTTCGCATTGATCCTGACCTTTGTTCATTCGGGAAACAACTAGGGTAAGAGATTCTTTTTTATTTCTATTTCTATAAGCGAGCCCTTTACCCTCAATTCCTGACCATCCACAGGCATATCCCTTTGTTTTGCGGTAGACCCGGCGTGGGGATAAAACCAGGCAGGCGCTATGAAGACAATAGAATAAGTTGTATTTCATTATATATTTCATATATTTAATCGATTATATCGAGTGGATAAAAAGCGATTTCCCAGTGACTGAAAAAGCGGGACAGTCGTTTTCGTCAAAACCGCGCTCCAATGAGGCGCACTCTCCACAGAGGGTCAACCTGTTCATAAAATCAGGACAAATTCCGGACGATAAAAACCCCCGTCCCGGAAGCGCTCGCCTGTCAACATCTGCCCACAGCGCTGCCCCTCACACGGGGATAAAGGAAAGATTCGATTGCACATTTGAAATCTGCAAAAATATCACGGATAAGGGATCATCCGGCAAATTCTGCCTTTATCACGGGTAACGGCTACCCTTATGCCTCGCTTGGTCCTCGCCTCCCGATCTGAAGCCCGCGCCAGTCTCTTGCGTGGTGCGGCAATTGATTTCGAGATAGCAGCCGCTGATATCGATGAGCGTGCTGTTGAAGCGCCACTTCTTCAAGGCGCATTCAGTCCTGGCGATATCGCCGAAATACTTGCCGAGATGAAAGCGCAGGAAGTAAGCCGCCGCCATCCGGGCGCGCTAGTCATCGGCGCGGATCAGACCATGAGCTATCAAGAAAATGGCAGTCATATTGCCTGCCATAAAGCAAAGGACATGGATGAAGCGCGTCGGACATTGCTTGCGCTGAGCGGGCGGACCCACACGCTCAACGCCGCGCTTTGCTGCGTTCGCGACGGTCTCACCCTGTTTCGTCATGCCGACAGCGCCCACCTCACCATGCGTTCCTTATCGCCCGCCTTTATCGGCCACTATCTTGCGCTCGCCGATGATGAGGTGCTGAAAAGTGTCGGCTGTTACCAGCTTGAAGGCCCGGGCATCCAGTTGTTCAAACGCATCGAGGGTGACTACTTCACCATCCTCGGCCTTCCCCTTCTGCCGCTTTTAGAATTTCTGCGCGATGAAGGTATGATCGAGCAATGAGTGATCCTGTTTGCAAGCCCGCGATAAAAAAAGCGATCAAGAAGACGATCAAGAAGGCCGGGGTGATCGGCTGGCCGATTGGCCATTCCCGCTCACCGCTCATTCATCGCCATTGGCTGACCCTTCATCAATTATGTGGCAGCTATGACCCGATTGCCGTCTCGCCGGAGGCGGCGGACGACTATTTCCGCAATTTCCGGATGACCGGTCTCATCGGGGCGAATGTGACGATCCCGCACAAGCAGACCGTGATCGCCCATCTCGACCGGATTGACGCCTCGGCAGAAGCGATTGGGGCCGTCAACACGATCTGGCTCGAAGACGGAATTCTCTCGGGCACAAACACCGACTGGCAGGGATTTGTCGGAAATCTTGATGCCGCCGCCGAAGGATGGGACAAGCCGTCGTCGAGCGCTCTTGTTCTCGGTGCGGGTGGTGCCGCGCGCGGGATTGTTTATGCTCTGCGCATGCGTGGCTTTGAAGAAATCCATGTTGCAAACCGTAGTCTTGATCGCGCTGTTGAACTTCAGCGCCATTTCGGACCATCGATCCTGCCCCACCGTCTTGATGAGGCCGATGATCTCCTCTCGGAGGTTGATCTTCTCGTGAACACGACCAGCCTCGGCATGGCGCATAATCCACCACTCGATCTCGATCTTCGCGGTTTGAAAAGTGATTGCCTCGTGACCGATATCGTCTATGCGCCGCTTCGCACACCGCTCCTTGAAAAAGCGGCAGCTATGGGAAACCGGACCGTCGACGGCCTCGGGATGCTGCTTCATCAGGCTGCACCGGGTTTTGAGCGCTGGTTTGGTATCCGCCCAGGCGTGAGCACGGACCTTCGGGCGCTTGTGCTTGCTGATATGGGTCTTGCTTCGTGATCGTGCTGGGTCTCACCGGCTCCATCGGCATGGGAAAATCGACGACCGCCGACATGTTCCGCGCCCTAGATGTGCCGGTCTATGATGCAGACCGCACCGTCCATGAACTCTATGCTGGTGCGCTTGCTCAAGCGGTCGAGGAAGCTTTTCCGGGCGTCGTCATTGACGGAAAGGTCGATCGCGCGCAGCTCTCGGCAAGGGTCATCGGTGACAGCGCTGCGATGGAAAAGCTTGAAGCCATCGTCCATCCCGCTCTTCGACGCGAAGAGGAGGCATTCCTTGCCGGCTGCCGGGCAAGAGGTGAACCGCTGGTTGTACTCGACATTCCGCTTCTTTTTGAAACCGGTGGCGAACGGCGCGTCGACAAGGTCGCAGTCGTCACGGCTCCGGCGGATGTTCAGCGCAGTCGGGTCCTTGCGCGGTCGGGCATGAGCGAGGAAAAATTCCGGGATATTCTTGCCCGCCAGACACCCGACGCCGAAAAGCGTGCCCGCGCGGATTTCATCGTGGACACGAGCCATGGCCTTGATGCAGCACGCGAAAGCGTCGCCTCGATCGTCCGCTCGCTGCGCGCTTTTTAGCTTGTCTGCTCAATGCGCCTGATTAGCGCGCCCAATAAGCTGTGCATTGCCCGACATTGTGGTTTTGGAGTGGGCAAACCCTGTTATTTTCATATTGAAACGGCAGGAAAGCGCGATGCGGGAAATCATTTTCGATACCGAGACCACCGGCTTTGATCCTGACAACGGCGATCGTATTGTCGAAATCGGCTGTGTCGAGATGATTGACCAGCGGCTCACCGGGGCAACCTTCCATGTCTATATCAACCCGGAACGCGACATGCCTCAATCCGCGTTCGAGGTGCACGGTCTTTCGGCCGACTTTCTGAAAAATCATGCGGTTTTTGCATCCATAGCGGACGCTTTTCTCGCGTTCATTGCCGATGACAGCGTGCTTGTTGCCCATAATGCAAGCTTCGACATGAAGTTCATCAATGCCGAACTCGCCCGGCTTTCCTATCCGGCTATCGCCGCAGGTCGGGTGGTCGATACCCTGGTGCTTGCCCGGCGCAAACATCCGATGGGCCCGAACAGTCTCGATGCACTTTGCGCGCGCTATGGCGTCGATAATTCAAAACGCGAGAAGCACGGCGCCCTGCTAGATGCCGAACTCCTGGCCGATGTCTATATCGAATTGCTTGGCGGCAGACAGCGCGGCCTCGATTTCACGTCTCATTCGGCCGACGAGAAGGAGATCCGCCCCGGGCAGCGCGACCCCGCAAAACAGCGGCCCTCACCACTCGAATCGCGGTTGAGCGAAAGCGATATCGCGGCTCACCGGGCATTTGTGGATAGGTTGGGCGGAAATGCGCTCTGGCAGCAAATCTGGAAACAGGCGGGTGGTCGCTAGAAGCGCCGGATCCGCTTGGCGGCTAGTTTTCAGGCGTTTTCGTTTCCGCGGACTTCTCGGCGCTTGCTTGCGCCTCTGCTAATCTCTGACGGTAAAGCCCCGCGAAATCGATCGGATCGATCATCAAAGGCGGAAAGCCGCCATCACGGGTTGCATCGGACACGATCTGTCGCGCAAACGGAAACAGAAGCCGCGGACATTCGATAAGCAGAACCGGGTGGACGTTCTCGCGGGCAATGCCGGTAATGCGGAAAATTCCGGCATAAAGCAGTTCGACATTGAACAGAATCTCGTTTGCCGCTTTTGCGTTGGCTTCAATCTGGAGTCCGACTTCGAACTCGTCGTTGCTCAGGGACGTGGCGTTCACATTGACTGAAATGGCAATCTGCGGCTGCTCTTGCCGGTTTTGGAGCGACGCCGGCGCGCGCGGATTTTCAAACGAGAAATCCTTCACATATTGCGCAAGCGTATTCAGCGAGGCCTGTACGGGTTGCGCTGTCGGTGCGGTCGCACCATTGCCGTCCACGGTCGTGGTTTCCTTCGCCATATCGTCCCCTCATTCAGAATTTTGTCCCTGCTATCATGCGTCACCCGGTGAGACAAGCACGCGATCAGCCTATTTTCCCCGCCAGGGCGAATTCGGGTCGGACGGCCGGAACTCGCTTTCGTCAAGGTCGATGATCCGCCCGCGCCCGTCATCCCCATGGGGCGAGGCGTTCGGTGTCTGGTTTGCGCTTCCGCCCATGAATTGAATGTCGATCCTTTTGGAAATCGCCGCCCAGATCCAGTCGCGCACCGGTGGAACAAACAGAAGGAACCCGCAGAAATCCGTAACGAAGCCCGGCGTCAGAAGCAGAATGCCGGCGAGAAGCAGCATCACGCCATGAACAAGCGCCCGCCCGGGAAGCGCGCCCGCCTCCATTTTGCTGCGGATTTCACCGAGCAGGCGAAAGCCCTGATGCCGCAACAAGAGGCTGCCCATCACCGCGGTTGCCAATACCATCGCAAGTGTCGGCCAAAGACCGATTTCTTTGCCCACGGCAATGAAAACCGCAATCTCCATAATCGGAATGACAAGGAGTAAAAAAGGCAGCAGAGCGAGCGGCATTCACAGGTTCCAGACCGAATTAAGTCAAATATCGGGTGCAAGGGTGGTGAGGATGTACCATATATGCGATGTAAGCGTTGATTGAACAAAATGCCACCGCATATAAGAGTACAATCGTCAGAATGGATGAGGCAGTGCAGCGCCTGATTGATGCCGAATTGGCGCCCGACACCTCCGTCCACCCTTTAACCAGAGTGCCGTCTTCATGACTTTTGACATTTACACGATCATTTCCATCGTCATCTGCATTGTAGTGATTTTCCAGCTGCGAAACGTGCTTGGGAAACGCACCGGCAATGAACGTCCCCCGTTCGATCCCTATTCGGCGCGGTCGGAAAGCAAGGCTGAGAAGAAGGCGCCGGACAATGTCGTTGCGCTGCCGAATCGCCGGGATGTTCCGGAGCAGGTTCTTAACCCGCATCTTGAGGAAAAATACGACGTGACAGCGGTGATCGACCGGCTCGCCGAGACCGGGACCGCGCTTAATGACGGCCTGCGTCGCATTGTCGAACTCGATTCGAACTTCGATCCCGACCGTTTTCTCGAGGGTGCGCGCGGGGCTTATGAATATATCGTCTCAGCCTTTGCCGCCGGGGACCGCAAAACCTTGAAAAATCTTCTATCGAGCGATGTCTATGAAGGTTTTAACACCGCCATCAGCGACCGTGAGAAACGCAAGGAAACGGTAGACTTCTCGTTTGTCGGCATCAACAAGGCAAAAATCGTCAGTGCTTCGGCGATCAACCGCATGGCGCGGGTGCAGGTAAGCTTCAAAAGTGAGCTCATTCAGGCGATCATGGATGAACAGGGCCGGATCATCGAAGGTGACCCGAACGCTGTCGAGGAAGTGACCGACATCTGGACATTTGAGCGCGACACCGCCAGCAATGATCCAAACTGGAAACTGGTCGCGACGGAAACGCCGGACTGAACCGGCCTTTCCCGTTCGCGGTCTTGATCGAATAACGGATCGATCCCGATGCTGGGTGCGCCTCTCGCCTTTTCCGATCTTCCCGGCTGGGAAGACGACGACCACGCCGCAGCTCTGGCAGCTTTCCGGCGGAGCGCGGAATATCTTCTTGAAAACCCGGTAAAGACGCGCGTCCTCGGCGTGAGCGGCGAGGCCCTTCGCGCCATTGCGCAAGATTTGTTCGCGGATAATCTGGTTTCTTCGGTGGGATCAGGATCAGGTCGGGTGGCTGCCCGAAATTTTTTCGAGACCCATTTCACGCCTCGCCTGATTTTCCCGCAAGCCGTTGCGGGAGTGCCCGAACGCAGCCCTGACCGTGGTCCAACGCGCGGTTTTGTCACTGGTTATTATGAGCCGGAGGTTGCGGGTTCGCTGCAAAAGAGCGCGCGCTTTGCAACGCCCCTGCTGCGTCGACCGCAGGATCTTGTCGAGATTGCCGACCTGCCGCCTGAGACCATTCCATCCGGTTGGGATCCGGAACTGCGCTTTGGCCGGTTCGGATCGCAGGGTCTCGAGCCATATCACGATCGTGCCGCCATCATGGCAGGCGTGCTCAATGCCCGAGACCTCGATCTCGTCTATCTCGAAGATCCGATTGATGCCTTTTTCATTCATATTCAGGGCTCTGCCCGAATATGTCTTGAGCAAGGCGGCGTGATGCGCGTGACCTATGCCGCGAAAACCGGCCACCCCTACACGCCGATCGGTCGTATCTTGATCGAGCGTGGGCATGTGCGCAGAGAGGACATGTCGATGGCGGCAATCCGCGCCTGGTTCGAGGCAAATCGTGGCGAGCAGGACGCGATCATGGCGCACAACCGGTCCTATATCTTTTTTGAGGAAGTGGTAGGGCTTTCCGATGACGATGGGCCCATCGGGGCGGCGAAAGTGCCATTGAGCACAAGGCGCAGTCTTGCCGTCGACCGGATCCTGCACACGCTCGGCACGCCGATTTTTCTTGATGCCGCGCTGCCAAACGCTTTTCGACATTTGATGATCGCGCAGGATACCGGCTCGGCTATTGTCGGCCCGGCGCGCGGCGATATCTATTTTGGCAGCGGTCGGGCGGCAGCCCATGCGGCGGGCGGCGTTCAGAATGCGGCAGACTTTTATCTTCTTTGGCCGAAACATCAGCCGATTTGACAGGGACCGGATAAAGGGACCGGATTGAGACCATGGCGAAAAAGACATCCGGGCGCATGACGCCGGAAGACCGCGCGCTGTGGCGGCGGGTCGCAGCCACCGTGACACCGCGTCCGGGCCGCAGGGTACCGGAAAAGGCACTGGAACAGGCCGACTTCAAGGCGCTTCTCGGTCAGTCCGGCAAAGATGCGGGCACGGCAAGGCTCAAGACAGCAACCGCCCCGCCCCCGGCGGCGTATCAGACAGCGCTTAAGACGCCGTCACCGCTCGATATTCAACAAAAAAACGGGACTCAAAAAATAAGCCGGCTTGGCGCCGCCCTGCCGCCGCTTGCAGCCCTCGAACGCAAAGCGAAATCGCGTCTCGCACGGGGTCTCATCGAAATCGAGGGCCGGGTCGATCTGCACGGCATGACGCAGCAACAGGCGCATCGTGCGCTTCGCCGCTTCATCAGCCACGCACGCTTGTCCGGCTGGAAAACGGTGCTCGTGATTACCGGCAAAGGGCAAAGGGCGAGCGAACCGGATGCAACAAGGACCTTTGACGGCGAGAGAGAAGCGCCGGGCATCCTGCGCCGCAAAGTCCCGCAATGGCTGGCGGAGACGGACCTGCGCGCCTGTGTCGTTGGTTTCGATACGGCCGGACCATCGCATGGCGGGTCTGGGGCCTTATATGTAAGGATAAGAAAAATGCAGAAGTAGTCAGATACTTATTGACCTAAGTATCTGATTGGAGTGTATTAAACGCAGTACAATGCAAATTTCAAATGTTTCCGACTCTCAACATTCTTCTTGCTCGGAGCGCCGGTTTCGGAAGGATTTGAGGCGAGAATCGTTCGAAGCATGGGCAAGGTCGTACCAAAACAATGACACCATTTGGAAACAAGTTGAGACAATTGCGCAAGGCGAAGGGCGTCTCATTGAAGGAAATGTCTGACGGCGTGGGCGTATCAAGTGCCTATCTGTCGGCGCTCGAGCACGGCAAACGCGGCACCCCCACCTGGGCGATGGTTCAGCGCATCATCGCCTATTTCAATGTAATCTGGGATGAGGCCGAAGAATTGCAGCGCCTCGCCGAAATGTCTAACCCGCGCATTGTCATCGACACGGGCGGCATGCATCCGAAAGCAACGGAATTTGCAAACCGTCTGGCGCAGAGCATTTCCAAACTATCACCAGCGGCGCTTGACGAGATGTTGATGCTTCTGGTGAAGTCAACGTTTGGGCCCCGCTCGTCTTAGGCTGTCTCCCGACGGAATGCCTCTTACGGGACCGGATGGCCATCTTGTGTCCACTCCTGCTTTGTCCGCAGGCGATCCGCACGATCCTGCGATTTCAGGGCAATCTAGAGAATATAGCGGCTGAGATCGACATTTTTGGCAAGGTCGCCAACCTGCTTCTGGACGAAATCCGCGTCAATCTCGATCAGCTCGCCCGAGCGGTCTGTCGCGGTGAAGCTGATATCGTCAAGCACCCGCTCGATCACCGTCTGAAGCCGCCGCGCACCGATATTCTCGACGCTTGCATTGATCGTGACCGCAAGATCGGCGATGGCGTCAATCGCGTCGGCGCTGAAACGCAGCGTCACCTCCTCGGTGCCCAGAAGCGCGATGGATTGCCTGATCAGGCTCGCCTCGGTTTCGGTGAGAATGCGCACGAAATCTGATTTCGTAAGGGCGGAAAGTTCCACCCGGATCGGCAGCCTTCCCTGCAATTCGGGCAGAAGATCGGATGGCTTGGAAACGTGAAAGGCACCGGAGGCGATAAACAGGATATGGTCGGTCTTGATCGGCCCGTATTTGGTTGAAACGGTGGTGCCCTCAACCAGCGGCAGAAGATCGCGCTGGACCCCTTCTCGGGAGACATCGCCGCCCCGGGCACCTTCGCGAACGGCGATCTTGTCGATCTCGTCGAGAAACACGATCCCGTCGTCCTCAACGGATTTCATCGCGTCCTGAATCACCTGATCATTGTCGAGAAGCTTGTCGGATTCCTCGTTGATCAGAAGATCATAAGAATCCTTGACGATAATCCGCCGCTTCTTGGTGCGCCCGCCGAAGGCCTTGCCGAAAATCTCGTTGATGTTCATGACGCCAATCGATGCGCCGGGCATGCCGGGGATTTCCATATTCGGCATCCCGCTGCCGCTATCTGCGACCTCGACCTCGATTTCCTTGTCATCGAGCTGGCCCTCGCGGAGTTTTTTGCGAAAGCTTTCCCGTGTGGCGGGGCTTGCCGTATCGCCCACAAGGGCGTCGAGGACGCGCTCTTCGGCTTGCTGATGGGCTTTTGCTTCGACATCCTTGCGGCGTCTTTCGCGCACAAGCCCGATGCCGATCTCAACGAGATCGCGGATCATCTGCTCGACATCGCGGCCAACATAGCCGACTTCGGTGAATTTCGTCGCCTCAACCTTGATGAAGGGCGCGCCGGCGAGTTTCGCGAGGCGGCGGGCAATCTCGGTCTTGCCGACGCCGGTCGGTCCGATCATGAGGATGTTTTTCGGCATCACCTCCTCACGCATCTGGCCCTCAAGCTGTTGCCTGCGCCACCGGTTGCGGAGCGCAATTGCGACAGCGCGCTTCGCGTCTTTCTGGCCGATAATATAGCGGTCGAGTTCGGAAACGATTTCACGGGGAGAAAAACTGGTCATGCAGGAGAATTTTCATCTTTCATGAGGAAGGCCAGGTCCGGTTGACCCGGTGACAGAGGAATATCAGATAGGAAGATCGGACGCCCATCGCAAGGCGGCGCAGATAAGGCGAACTTATGCAATATGTGCGGGGAAGATAGCCCGCCGGGCCAGGTGGTAAAATCGGTCCTATCCTTCATCAAGCGTTTCCACGATCAGATTGTCATTCGTGTAAACGCAGATATCGGCTGCAATCTTCATGGATTTGCGCGCAATCTCTTCGGCGGAAAGCTCCATATCGACAAGCGCTCGCGCCGCGGCAAGGGCGTAGTTGCCGCCAGATCCGATGGCGGCAATCCCGGCCTCCGGCTCGAACACGTCACCCGCGCCGGAAATCATCAGGCTTATATCCTTGTCGGCGACAAGAAGGAGCGCCTCGAGATTACGCAGATATTTGTCAGTGCGCCAGTTTTTTGCCAGCTCAACGGCCGCGCGCATCAGATTGAGCGGGTATTGCTCAAGCTTGCTCTCGAGCCGCTCAAGCAGTGTGAAGGCATCTGCGGTTGAGCCAGCAAAGCCCGCGATCACATTGCCATTGCCGATACGACGCACCTTGCGGGAGTTCGATTTCACGATTGTCTGACCCATCGAGGCCTGACCGTCGCCTGCGATCACGACCTTGCCGCCCTTGCGGATCATGACGATTGTGGTCGCGTGGATCGGCCCGAAACCATGGTGGGAAGCGTGTTTGTCGGAATGGCTTGGCATTGAAAGCTCCTGTCTACCCGCGTGGAAGCGCGGATGATGCTCCCTATTTAAAGATCATCGTCTCATTTGCAAATCCTGCCGCCGCTTCACCCTTTGCGTGATTCGGCCATTTGCAGGATTGCGCGGTCGTTGTTAAACCGCTCTTCATCTGGAGCTTTTATGCTCAATCATTCTTTTCAACGCAGGCACCTTCATGCGCACAGCCATAATCACCCGCACCACCAGGGAAACCGATATATCGGTCGAAGTCGATCTCGATGGTACCGGGGTCTATGATATTCAGACCGGGATCGGGTTTTTCGATCATATGCTCGATCAATTGTCGCGCCATTCGCTGATCGATATCAAGGTTCGCGCCAGGGGCGATCTGCATATTGATGCGCATCACACATCGGAAGATGTCGGCATTGCGCTTGGTCAGGCCTTCCGCAAGGCACTGGGCGATATGAAGGGCATCACCCGGTATGCCTCGATCGAGTTGCCGATGGACGAAACGCTGACCCGTGCTGCGGTCGATGTTTCCGGGCGACCTTATCTGATCTGGAAAGTCGCGTTCACCCGCGACAAGGTGGGCGAATATGACACCGAGCTTTTCCGCGAATTCTTCATGGCATTCGCCCAGAATGCAGGGATAACGCTTCATGTCGAGAATCTCTATGGCGAGAACAATCACCATATTGCGGAGACCTGCTTCAAGGCGGTTGCCCGCGTCCTTCGCGCCGCGGTGACGACCGATCCGCGGGCTGCCGACACCCTTCCCACCACCAAGGGCCGGCTTGGCGACTGAGTGCTCGCCATAGATGCAGTTCAGAGGCGCGGTTTGCGTGCCGCCCTTAATCATTGCCAAGCGGCGAAAAATTGGCGACAAGGTTTCTCCGTTGTCCCCTCTTTGCAAGAAGCCGGTGGTCCGATCATGGCCAGTTTTCGCGTTTTTGAAAATCCGCTCGCCTCGCTTTCCGAAAGGCACGAGGGACGCGACGTGCGCTTCATTCGCGACGGCTTTTCGTTTCCGGCCTTCCTTTTTTCCGCGCTCTGGATGTTATGGCACCGGTTGTGGATTGCTTTTGCCTTGATTGTCCTGCTTGGCGTTCTGCTGTTTTTTGTTGCCGAGCACAGCTCTTCGCTTTTTTCGTTCAGCCTTGATGTGCTGCTTTCGATTGTGATCGGGCTTGAAGCGACGAATTTTCTCGCTCGCAAGCTTGCCCGTGATGGCTGGCAGGAAACCGGGGTGATCGTGGCCGGATCGCTTGAAGAGGCCGAGACCCGGTTTTTCACGGCACGCGCCGGTGAAGAAGATGTCTTTGATAAAGGCGCGCCCAATGCGCATATCATCACATCGCAAACGCCGCTGCACTTTGCAGGCAAGAGCGCGGGAGCACGCCGCCCGGTCATCGGCGGGTTTTTTGCCAGCCCGCCGCGCCCGTCAGGATCACGCGGATGAAAGTGGCAATCATCGATTACGGCTCGGGCAATCTTGCCTCGGCCTCAAAAGCTTTTGAGCGGGCGGCGCGCGAAGCCGGTATCGCTGCCGAGATCAAACTTACCGCCAAGCCTGATGATGTCCGCATGGCCGATCGCATCGTCCTTCCGGGCGTCGGCGCTTTCGCCGATTGTCGGGCAGGGCTTGATGCGGTCGACGGCATGATTGAGGCGCTGGAAGAGACCGTGCGGACCAGGGCCCGCCCGTTTCTCGGCATTTGCGTCGGTCAGCAATTGATGGCGGCGCGCGGCCTTGAAAAAACCGTGACCGCAGGTCTCGGCTGGATTGCCGGTGATGTGGTCAAAATTACGCCGGACGATCCGGGTCTTAAGATCCCTCACATGGGATGGAACACACTGACGTTCCGGAACGACCACCCACTCATCGCGGAGATTGCCGACGGTCTGGACGGGCTTCACGCCTATTTCGTCCACTCCTATCATATGGTGCCGCAAAACCCGGAAGACGTGATCGCGACGACCGATTATGGCGGACCGATAACGGCGATTGTGGGTCGCGACAACATGGTCGGAACGCAGTTTCATCCCGAAAAGAGCCAGACCCTTGGTCTTGCCCTTATCACCAATTTCCTGAAATGGACGGCGTGATCATGATCCTCTTTCCCGCGATAGACCTCAAGGATGGCGCCTGTGTCCGCCTCAGGCTCGGGGATATGGATCAGGCGACAGTCTTCAGCGACAACCCCGCCGCGCAGGCAAAGTCTTTTGAAGATCAGGGCTTTGAGTGGCTTCACGTGGTTGATCTGAATGGCGCGTTTGCAGGCAAGCCGGTGAATGGGCAGGCCGTCGAGGCGATTTTGGGCGCAACCCGCAATCCGGTTCAGCTCGGCGGCGGCATTCGCGATCTTGCTCAGATCGAGACCTGGCTCGACAAGGGCGTGCGCCGTGTGATCCTCGGCACTGTCGCGGTGCGCGATCCGGCGCTGGTCCGGGAAGCCTGCCGTCTGTTTCCGGGCCGTGTTGCCGTCGGGATTGATGCCAGGGGCGGCTATGTCGCCGTCGAAGGCTGGGGGGAAACCTCGCAGCTCACCGTGATTGCCCTTGCAAACCAGTTCGAAGATGCGGGTGTTGCCGCAATCATCTACACCGATATCGAGCGCGACGGCATTTTGAAAGGATTGAACTTTCCGGCGACCATCGCGCTTGCCGACGCCGTTTCGGTCCCGGTCATCGCCTCCGGCGGTCTCGCCTCGATTGCGGATGTGAGGCGCCTGATGCAGGCGGATTGCGCGAAGCTCGAAGGCGCGATAACCGGTCGCGCGCTTTATGACGGGCGGCTTGATCCGGCAGAGGCGATGGCCGTTTTGAAAGCACCCGCATGACCCTTAAATCGCGCGTTATTCCCTGCCTTGATGTGAAGGACGGTCGCGTCGTCAAAGGCGTCAATTTCGTTGATCTGATCGATGCGGGCGATCCCGTCGAAGCCGCCAGGGCCTATGACCTTGCCGGCGCGGATGAACTTACCTTTCTTGATATCACCGCCTCTTCTGACAATCGCGAGACCATTTTCGATGTTGTGCGCGCAACGGCCGAACATTGCTTCATGCCGCTCACGGTTGGCGGCGGCGTGCGCGCTGTTGAAGATATCCGAAGGCTCCTGCTTGCCGGTGCGGACAAGGTGTCGATCAACACAGCCGCCGTGAAAAACCGGTCTTTCGTCAATGCGGCGGCGGATAAATTCGGCGATCAGTGCATTGTGGTGGCGATTGACGCCAAGCGCGTGAATGCGCCGGGGGAAGCCGATCGCTGGGAAATTTTCACCCATGGCGGGCGCGGGACAACGGGGATTGACGCGGTTGAATTCGCCTTCGATATGGCCGCGCGCGGGGCAGGCGAAATTCTCCTCACCTCTATGGACCGCGACGGCACCAAATCCGGCTTCGACACAGCCTTGACGCGGGCGGTCTCGGATGCGGTCGCAATCCCGGTGATTGCTTCCGGCGGCGTCGGCACGCTCGATCACTTTGTCGAAGGCGTCCGCAAGGGAGGCGCGAGCGCCGTGCTTGCTGCCTCGGTGTTTCATTTCGGCACATTTTCAATCAGCGAAGTCAAACGCCACATGGCCGATGCCGGAATTGCAATGCGGCTTGACGGCATTGTTTAATCCGCGCTTAACGGGATGATTCAAAACGGGACTGAAGGGGTGCTGCATGTCGCAATTCACGCTTGAAACACTCGAGAGCATCATCGCCGCGCGGGCCGGGGCGCCCGTGGATCAATCCTATACCGCGAGCCTCATTGCCAAAGGCGTCAACAAATGCGCGGAAAAACTCGGCGAGGAAGCAACCGAGGCCGTCATCGCAGCCGTGACCGGCGACCGGTCGGGTCTGACAAAAGAAGCCGCGGACGTGCTCTATCATCTGCTGGTTTTGCTCAGGATTTCCGAAATTCCGCTGGATGATGTAATGAAGGAACTGGACACGCGCACGCAACAGACTGGGCACCAGGAAAAAGCGTCGCGAAACTAAGCCGACGAGAACCTGTCCAGCGCTGATAAAGAGAACGACCGCCCTTGGATATCCCCGTAGAAAACACCATGACCCCCCATCATGTCTTTTCCAAAGAGGCGTGGGCAGACCTTCGCGCCGACCAGCCGCTTCCCTTGTCTCTTCAGGATCTGCGCAATCTGCGCTCGATCAATGACCCGATTTCGCTTGAGGAAGTCGAGCAGATATACATGCCGATTTCGCGTCTGTTGTCTTTTCATGTCGAAGCCGCAAAAACGCTGCATGAGCGGCGGATGCGCTTTCTGAACGAGCCTTCGGGGATCAAGACACCCTTTGTCATCGGCATTGCGGGGTCCGTTGCTGTCGGCAAATCGACGACCGCGCGCGTCCTGCAAACACTTTTGTCGCGCTGGGCGAGCTCACCCAAGGTCGATCTCGTTACCACGGACGGTTTTCTTCTGCCCAACCGGGTTCTGGAAGCCGAAGACCTGATGAGGCGGAAAGGTTTCCCGGAGAGCTATGACCTTCCCGCCCTGCTGCGGTTTCTGTCGGAAATCAAGGCCGGCAACCCCCTTGTCGAAGCGCCGGTATATTCGCATTTCGCCTATGATGTCATTGCGGGCGAGAACATCAGGATCGAGAAGCCGGATATTCTGATCCTGGAGGGTCTCAATGTTCTTCAGACCCGCGCGCTGCCGCGGGATGGCACCGCCGTGCCGTTCGTGTCCGATTATTTCGATTTTGCGATCTATATCGATGCCGCCGAAGAGAAAATCGCCGCCTGGTATCTCGAACGGTTCATGAAACTCAGGCAGACGGCGTTCATAAAGGAAGATTCATATTTTCACCATGTCGCCAAGATGGCGGAAGCGGACGCCCGCGCCCTCGGCGAACGGCTTTGGAACACGATCAACCGCGTTAACCTCATCGAGAATATTCAGCCAACCCGCCCGCGCGCCAATCTGATCCTGCGAAAGGGTGAGAATCATCTGGTCGACACGGTGATGCTGCGTCGCCTCTGAGCCGACCATCCGGTTAAATCGACGGCAAATCCGCACTCGTCCCTTTTACGGTTGATTTTTGGCGCCAAAACACAAATATCCGCACCAACAGCAATGCAAGTGACGAGGTATCCATGTCCGACGATCCAAAGCGCGAATCTGGAAGGCGCAAGAACTGGGATGCTTCAGGGGATTCCACCGATCCCGAAGCGCTTTTCGATGATCCGATGCGAGAAGCTGAGGAAGAGGATGATTCATTTGACGAGGCCGTTGAGAAACCGCAACCGATGCCGCGCGATCCGGCAGACATCATTCAGGCGCTCAACGAAGAGAATACCGAACTGAAGAACAAGGTTCTGAGCGTACTCGCCGACATGGAGAACCTCCGTCGCCGCACCGAGCGCGAAATCAAGGATGCGCGTCAATATGCGGTCGCGAATTTCGCCCGGGATATGCTTGCCGTCAGTGACAATCTTTTCCGGGCGCTTCAGGCAATTCCGGCGGACGCCCGCGCAGGCGCGGACGAAACGCTGAAAAACCTGCTTGAGGGCGTCGAGCTGACCGACCGTGACCTTCAGAACAAGTTGACCAAGAACGGTGTCATGAAGCTCTCGCCGGAAGGGGAGAAATTCGATCCGAACTTCCACCAGGCAATGTTCGAAGTTCAAAATCCGGACGTGCCGAATGGCACGGTGGTGCAGGTCATGCAGGACGGATACAAGATCGGCGATCGGGTATTGCGCCCCGCCATGGTCGGCGTTTCGCGCGGGGGTCCGAAGGGCGTCGCGGGCGCCGAGGCGAAAGAAGCAGAACGGCAAGATCCGGGCATGACCATCGATCGCACGGTTTAGAGCGCATTTCGATCTGACCGGATCAGTCTGTTGCTCTATCCGTCATTGACGAAGCATAATCTTGCCGATCCTCTTTTGAGGCCGGTCGGATCATTCTCGTGCCGTTTTTTGAAATTCTATCAATCGTAGAGACAATCGAGTTGTTGAAGCGGATCCGATCTTCTTTTGAAGGTCTTGAGATCGTCGAGCGCATTGGCGAGCGTGCGTCCGCCTTCGACAATCCGCTCTTTCGGGCTGATGCCACGATTGCGGCATTCAAAGGCCAGTTCCTCGATCTGGTTATAAGCTTTCAGCACATCAAGATGATGTTTCACGAAAACGAGGCAGGACTTCAGTTTCGCGAGTGTGCGCTTCAGGGCTGCCGGATCGACATCCGCATTGCCTTCCGTGATCTGTGCCTTTTTGAGGTCGATGGCGGTGACCAGACGCTGTTTGATCAAAAGTGCGTCAAGGAGCCGGGTGCGCATCGATTCCGTATCGGCCAGCATCATGCGGGTGTCTTCGGAAAACTCAACCGGGTCTTCCCCGGCTTGTTGTTGTAAAATCCACATAGTCTACCCCCTGTAAACTTTGATTCTGTTAACATATATCGGCCTTACCCTCGGCATTTGACCGTTCTTGAAACGGCTTAAATAGGCTTTAACATCGTTCATGACCATAAAAGCACGACGATGAACAATGTTCAAGTTTTTTCTCGCAGACCCGGCAATTTTATGTAAACTGTCTGAAGTGGCTCTATCCTCCCTGTCAGATACGGTTCAAGAATGCGATCCAAAAGACTCAAGCCCAGAAAGCAGGCAGGATTGCCGTCAGGCAAACAAGTGGTTCGCCCGAAACAAAACAGTCCGACTTCAGTCGGGTTGTTATTTTGAGGAAAAGGGAACCCTTTCAAAGAGTTGATCCACTAGGCAAGGTGTTTTAAAGCGAAAGCGCGTGACGGAGATGGCAGAGACGAAAGAATTCGAGGATAGAAAGATCCCGTCGCGTGAAGAAGTGCGCGAAAAGCTGATTGCCGCAACGCTTGAGACATTGGAAGAGGCGGGCGTTTCGGGTGTGCGCGCCCGCGATCTTGCAAAGAGTGTCGGCTGTGCGGTCGGCACCATTTATAATCTTGTCGGCGACCTCGACGATCTTATCCTTCTCGCCTGCGCGCGGACGCTTGATGAGTTCAAGGATTTCGCAATTGCGCGCTATGAACAAGCAAAGCGGGCCAACGCAACCCAGCGCGAATTGATTACAGCACTTGCCGGCGCTTATATCGATTTTGCCGCAGCCCACAAAAAGCGCTGGCAGGCAAATTTCGAAATATCATTCGATGAGCACAGCGACTATTTTCAAACCTATGCTGAAGGTCAGGTACAACTCCTCAACATCATCGCGAGTGTGTTAAAGCAGGAGGCCGTCGGCCGGTCCGACAAGGAGCTTTACGCGACCGGACGGGCGCTCTGGGCATCGGTTCACGGCATTTCGATGCTCGCCATGAGCAATCCGTCCCACATTCTTCCGCGGGAAAAAATTCTCGAGCAATGCCACCGCATCATTGATCCGGTGATCCAGTCACTGCGGGTAATGCCGTCGGTGCGCGCTTCTGCCTGATCTGATCAGGCCGTATCAGGGCGAAGATCTACTCGTTCCTATGGGTGCTTTCTATGAGGTGCGAGCCTTATCGATGGGCGGCGGCGCGCTGACCCGGCGCAGGGTCAGGTTGATGCGGCCACCGGCTGTGAGCAGCATCGAGCTTCCCGCGATGATCCGGTCGACACCATGAAAACAAAGCCGCCCGGCCCCGCCAAGCACCAGAACATCGCCGCTCATGAGATCGAAGGCGATGGTCTTGCCGCCACGCCGCATCGTGTCGCCAAGCCGGAAGCGACAGGTATCGCCGAGGGATACGGAGACGACCGGCGCCTCGAAAGTTGCCTCGTCCCGGTCCTGATGCAGGCTCATTTTCGCAATATCGTTGTAGAAATTGATCAGGCAGGCTTCCGGCGGGTGCGGATAATCCGAAACGTTCGTCCAAAGCGCGTGAAGTTCAGGCGGCATGGCGGGCCAGGGCTTGCCGGTGACGGGATGCGCCGCCTGATAGCGATAGCCACCGTCGCGGTCGCTGACCCAGCCGAGCAGGCCGCAATTGGACATGCGTACGGAGAGCGGTTTTCCGGTGCGCGGCATGGTCGGGCGGAACAGCGGCGCAAGGCTGAGGCAGGCGCGAATCGCATCGACAAGCTTTTCCTGCGCGGCGTGGTCGAAATAGCCGGAGTAAAGCCTGACCCCCTCGGGTAAACCATGCATCATCATCATCCAGACCAACCCGTGCCAGCATTTCCGGCAGGCCCGGGGAAAACAAAGAAATCCTGCGGCTGATCGCGCTTCTCTCGCGTTTAATCGCACATATATCGGGCGTAAACTCTCAAATTTGCCAGGGCTTGCTTGCAGTCCTCGAAACCCCTTCTTATATACCCATCGAAGACGACAAGGGGCTGGGAAAAACCGTCGTGCTTGATGACGCGGTCGGCCAGCAATTGGACACTATCAGTCCCTTGCGTATTATTCATCAATTGAAGAGGCTGGCTGGTCTTTAAACGGAGATCAGACCCCTAAAGGGGTTGTTGAATGCTTGAAAAAGGTTCACACAGGCTTGCTTGTTTAGGAGACCGGAAATGGCAAAAGTAATTGGTATCGACCTTGGCACCACAAACTCCTGCGTGGCTGTCATGGATGGCAAAGAGGCAAAAGTAATTGAAAATGCCGAGGGCGCGCGTACGACGCCTTCGATGGTGGCATTTTCCGATGATGGCGAACGCCTTGTCGGGCAGCCGGCAAAACGCCAGGCAGTGACCAATCCGGAAAACACCCTGTTCGCCGTCAAGCGCCTGATCGGTCGCCGCTACAGCGATCCGACCGTCGAGAAAGACAAGAAGCTCGTTCCGTTCAACATCGTGAAAGCCGACAATGGCGATGCTTGGGTCGAGGCGAATGGCAACAAATATTCGCCTTCGCAAGTCTCGGCGATGATCCTTCAGAAAATGAAGGAGACCGCGGAATCTTATCTCGGCGAAAAGGTCGAACAGGCGGTCATTACGGTTCCCGCCTATTTCAACGACGCCCAGCGTCAGGCAACAAAAGATGCAGGCAAGATTGCCGGTCTTGAAGTGCTGCGGATCATCAATGAGCCGACAGCAGCAGCCCTTGCCTATGGTCTCGACAAGAATGACGGCAAAACGATCGCGGTCTATGACCTTGGCGGCGGCACGTTCGACGTCTCGATCCTCGAAATCGGCGATGGCGTTTTCGAGGTAAAGTCGACCAATGGCGACACGTTTCTCGGCGGCGAAGACTTCGACATGCGTCTCGTCGACTATCTTGCCGATGAGTTCAAGAAGGATCAGGGCATTGACCTGCGTGGCGACAAGCTCGCGCTGCAACGCCTCAAAGAGGCTTCCGAGAAAGCGAAGATCGAGCTTTCCTCAGCAACCCAGACCGAGATCAACCTGCCCTTCATCACGGCTGACGCTTCGGGCCCGAAACACCTGACGCTGAAACTCACCCGCGCGAAATTCGAATCGCTGGTCGATGATTTCGTTCAGCGCACCATCGGACCGTGCAAGTCGGCACTCAAGGATGCCGGCATGACGGCGGCGGAGATCGACGAAGTCGTCCTCGTTGGTGGCATGACGCGTATGCCGAAAATTCAGGAAGCCGTGAAGAAATTCTTCGGCAAGGAACCGCACAAGGGTGTGAACCCGGATGAGGTCGTGGCGATGGGTGCCGCCATTCAGGCCGGCGTTCTTCAGGGGGATGTCAAGGATGTGCTTCTTCTGGACGTTACGCCTCTTTCCCTCGGCATCGAGACTTTGGGGGGTGTTTTCACCCGCCTGATCGACCGCAATACGACGATCCCAACCAAGAAAAGTCAGGTTTTTTCGACGGCTGACGACAACCAGAACGCGGTCACGATCCGGGTGTTCCAGGGCGAGCGCGAAATGGCGGCGGACAATAAGAGCCTCGGCCAATTCGATCTCGTCGGCATTCCTCCCGCACCGCGCGGCATGCCTCAGATCGAAGTCACCTTCGACATTGACGCAAACGGCATCGTCAACGTCTCGGCAAAGGACAAAGGCACAGGCAAAGAGCAGCAGATCCGCATTCAGGCTTCGGGTGGACTTTCCGACGCCGATATCGAGAAAATGGTCAAGGACGCGGAACTCAACGCCGATGCGGACAAGAAGAAGCGTGCCATGGTCGACGCCAAGAATCACGCGGAAGCGCTGGTTCACTCTTCGCAAAAATCGCTGGCTGAGTTCGGCGACAAGGTCAGTGCAAGCGACCGTCAGGCAATCGAGGACGCGATCAACGATCTCAAAGCCGCGATGGAAGGCGACGACATCGACATTGATGAAGTTCAGGCCAAATCGGAGGCTCTCACTCAGGCCAGCATGAAGCTCGGCGAGGCGATGTATGCCGATCAGCAGCATGCCGCTGAGGCCGATGCTGCTGACGACGACGATGTTCTTGATGCTGATTTTGAAGATGTCTCCGATGACGATGGCAGAAAGAAATCAGCCTGATATGCCCAAAGTCTGATCGGCATAAGCGCCGGCGCTTTCGAGCGCCGGTTTTTGCCTATATTCCACCGCGCAACGGCCATCGCCATGAGCCTTCATAGACAGACGCTTTTCCGATCGCATTCTGCGGGCCTGAAAATCCTGGAACTTGAACAGATGCGAACTTGAACAGACGAGCGGATACCAGACATCATGGCGACAGCCGATTTTTACGAGACCTTGGGTGTCTCCAGAGATGCAGATGAAAAGACGCTGAAAAGCGCATTCCGTAAGCGTGCCATGCAATATCACCCCGATCGTAATCCCGGTGATCAGAGCGCGGAAGCGAAGTTCAAGGAATTGAACGAAGCGTATGAAACGCTGAAAGACCCCCAGAAACGCGCGGCCTATGACCGCTTTGGCCACGAGGCCTTCACCAATGGACACGGACGTGCGGGCCCGGGCGGCTACTCGGCTGATTTCGGCAGCTCCATGTCCGATATTTTTGAGGAATTCTTCGGCGATGTCATGGGCGGCAGGCGTGGCTCACGCAGCAGCGGTCGCGGCGCCGACCTTCGCTTCAATATGGAAGTCAGCCTTGAAGACGCCTATCACGGCAAAACCGCTGAAATAAGGGTCCCCTCTTCTGTCACCTGCAAATCCTGTACCGGGTCTGGCGCAAAACCGGGCACGAGCCCTGTCACCTGCAACACCTGTGGTGGTGCAGGCCGCGTCCGGGCGAGCCAGGGTTTCTTCTCGGTCGAACGTACCTGTCCCGGTTGCCAGGGACGCGGACAGGTGATCGCTGATCCTTGCACCTCCTGCGGTGGTGCTGGAAGGGTGGCACAGGAGCGCACGCTTTCGGTCAATATTCCGGCCGGGATCGAAGATGGAACGCGGATCCGCCTTGCGGGCGAAGGTGATGCAGGCACCAACGGCGCTGCGGCAGGCGATCTCTACATCTTCATATCCGTCACCCCGCATGAATTCTTCCAGCGCGAGGGCGCCGATATTTTCTGCCGGGTCCCGATTTCGATGACAACGGCGGCCCTTGGCGGCCAGTTCGAGGTCGCCACCGTGGATGGCACCAAGACCCGGGTCAAAATTCCGGAAGGTACCCAGGCAGGCAAGCAATTCCGTCTGAAGAGCAAGGGTATGCCCGTGCTGCGATCGAGCCAGCAGGGCGATATGTATATTCAGGTTCTGATTGAGACGCCGCAGAACCTGTCGCGCCGCCAGCGCGAACTTCTTGAGGAGTTCGAGCGTGAATCCTCGGCCAAGAACAGCCCGGAATCATCCGGTTTTTTCGGACGGATGCGGGACTTTTTCACCGGACCAAACGAGGTATGAACGCGATGAAACCCGACAGCGCTGCCATAAAAGTGAGCGGGCTTGCCACCATTGTGCATTTCCTGCGCAATTGGGCAGGTAACCCACTCACCACCGGCGCGATCGCGCCCTCCGGCAGCGTGCTTGCGAGGAGGATGGCGTCCTATATTTCCCAAAATTCCGATTTGCCGGTTCTTGAAATCGGACCGGGCACCGGCTCGGTCACCCGCGCGCTGCTCGACCATGGAATATCTCCGCAATCCCTCATTGCGCTCGAATACAATACGGAATTCTGTGACCATATTCGAAAGAATTTTCCAGGCGTGCAGGTAATTCAGGGGGATGCCTATGCGCTTCACGAAACCCTTGCGGGCGCCCTCGGCAAGATACCGAAATTCCGGGCAGTCGTTTCGAGCATGCCGCTTCTCACCCGCCCGATGGAAGCACGCCGGCGCTTCCTCCTAGATTGCCTCGCGACAGTTGCCGACGGTGCACCGGTGATCCAGTTTTCCTACGGCTGGAAGGCGCCGATCACCCCGCCGTCGCCGGTCAGGTTGGAGACAAGTGGATGGATCCTGCGCAACATTCCGCCCGCCCGGGTATTTGTGTACCGCTAGCCTGATCCAGAACGAGACAATTGCGACCCATACCCCCGTCATGGAGTGTCAAGATGTAGCGGTTCGGTTTCAATTACCATGGCGTTCGAGAAATATGATCGCAGCCGCCTTTGCGATCCATCTGAAAGGGTTGTAACGTAGCTCCAAGCCCCAACATGCGTTGCAGAAAACGCCCACTCTCAGGAAATCACATGTCTGCGAAAATTCTTGTCTTTGCCGGTTCCGTTCGGGCAGGCTCATTTAATGTAATACTCGCCAATACCCTGACCAACGCACTGACTGAGATGGGGGCGGATGCGGAGCACCTCTCGCTTGCGGATTATGACATGCCGATTTTCAATGCCGACATCGAAATTCCCGAAAGCGTGAAGGCGCTGGCGCTCAGAATGTCGTATTGTGACGGCATGGTGATCGTCTCGCCGGAATACAATTCCTCAATCCCGCCACTTCTGAAAAACGCCCTCGACTGGGTCAGCATCACGCAATCGGACGCGACCACCGGTTTCGGGCCTTATGCTGGCAAGGTCTGTTTCCTCGCAGCCGCTTCGCCGGGCGGTCTCGGCGGCATTCGCAGCCTTTATCACCTGCGCGCGGTTCTCATGAATGTGGGTGCAGAAATTCTGACAAAACAGCTTGCGCTCGGAAATGCTGGCGCCGCCTTTGATTCCGAGGGTAATATTCTAGACGAGCGCGCGCGCGATATCATGAAAACGGGCCTGACCGACCTTCTGAACACGATTGCGTCCACCAAAACAATCGCATCTGCCGGAAACATGAAGGGGCGTGATGCCTGAATTTGACGTATGGAACCCGTCCCCGCGCGAGCGGCTCATCGTGCCGCTTGATGTTGCAAGTGTCGATGAGGCGTGCCGCGCAGTCGATGACCTCGGTGATGCGGTATCCTTCTACAAACTGGGCTTTCAGCTCCTTTATGCAAGCGGCTTCGATCTCATCAACACGCTGAAACTGGCCGGAAAACAGGTTTTCATCGACCTCAAGCTTCTTGATATCGACAACACGGTGAAATGCGGCGTCGAAAGTCTCGCCCGGCTCGGCGGTACCTTTCTCACGATCCATGCCTATCCGCACGCTATGCGCGCAGCAGTCGAAGGGCGCGGCGCGAACGACCTGAAGCTCCTCGGCGTGACGGTCATGACCAATTTCGACGACGAGATGCTGAAAGAGGCGGGTTACCGCGAGCGCGCCAATGCGCTTGTCATCAAGCGGTCGGTTCAGGCGAAGGCTGCGGGCATGGATGGCGTGATCTGCTCGGCAGCCGAAGCAAGCGCCATCCGCGCGCTGGTCGGCCGCGACCTTCTTCTGGTGACGCCCGGGATCCGCCCCGCTGATCAAAGCGCTGACGATCAGCGCCGGATCATGACCCCGGGCATGGCGATCGAGAATGGCAGCGATTATCTGGTGGTGGGCCGCCCCGTTCTCAATGCGGAAAATCGCCGTGCCGCCGCGGATGCGATCGTGCGCGAGATCGAGACGGCGCTCGACAAACGTGGAGGAAAGTGATGCCAAAGGGATACTGGATTGCGCGGATGGATGTGCGCGACGTGGAACGCTACAAGGATTATGTCTCGGGAGCGGCTCCTGCTTTCCAGAAGTACAACGCGAAATTTCTGGTGCGCGGCGGCAGCGTTCATGCGCTTGAAGGCATCTCCCGTGCGCGCAATGTGGTGATTGAGTTCGCCTCGGTCGCTGATGCGCTCGCCTGCTACAACGATCCCGCCTATCAGGCCGCGAAGGATATCCGCCAATCCGTGGCCGATGGCGAACTCCTCATCGTTGAAGGCTTTGACGGATAAGGCCCTTTCCTGATCGCCATACGCCTGATATAGGCAGCGACGGATTGGAAAGGGTGAGCATTGTGGCAGACATGAAACTCGTCGTCGTCGGAGCCGGTGGCCGCATGGGTCAGGAACTTGTGCGCGCGATCCATGCCACTGCCGGTGCCTGCCTCGTGGCCGCTGTCGACCGCGCCGATGCACCTGCAATCGGGCAGGACGCGGGCATTGTCGCCGGTCTTCCGGAGCCGCTTGGCGTGTTGGTGACGAGCGATGCGCTCGCCGCCTTTCTCGATGTGGACGGCGTGATCGATTTCACGGCACCGGCTGCAACACTCCAGTTCTGTGAATACGCAGCGCAGATGCGCATCGTTCACGTGATCGGCACGACCGGTCTCGCGGAGAGCGACGAGGCCCGCATTAAGGCGGCTGCGCGCCACGCCGTGATCGTGAAGTCCGGCAATATGAGCCTTGGCGTCAACCTTCTTGCCATCCTCGTGCGTCAGGCCGCGCGGGCGCTTGATGTGGATTTTGATATCGAAATTCTGGAAATGCATCACAAGCACAAGGTCGACGCTCCGTCCGGCACGGCGCTTCTTCTGGGAGATGCCGCCGCCAGCGGGCGTGCCGTCCCATTGGCGCAGCATGCGGTGCGGGTGCGCGATGGCCATGTCGGTGCGCGTACGCCTGGTGATATCGGCTTTGCAAGCCTGCGCGGCGGCTCGGTGGTCGGCACCCACAGCGTCATCCTCGCTGGCGAGGGAGAGCGCATCGAACTGTCGCATATCGCCGAAGACCGGGCGATTTTCGCCCGTGGTGCGGTTAAGGCGGCTCTTTGGGGTTTCGGCAAGAAGCCCGGACTTTATTCCATGGCGGACGTTCTTGGTCTGCCGCAAGATATCTGACTGGAGTGCAAAAATGTCCCATACCCTTGTCCTCGTTCGACACGGCCAGAGCGAGTGGAACCTGAAAAACCTCTTCACAGGCTGGAAAGATCCGGATCTGACCGCGAAGGGCGTGGAAGAGGCGAAGGCGGGTGGCCGCAAACTGAAGGCGAAGGGCATCCACTTTGACCTCGCCTTTACCTCCGATCTCACGCGCGCGCAGAAAACATGCAGCCTGATTCTGGACGAAATGGGCCAGTCCGGGCTTGAAACCATCCGCAATCTGGCCCTGAACGAGCGTGATTACGGCGATCTCTCAGGCCTGAACAAGGATGACGCCCGGGCGAAATGGGGTGAAGAACAGGTCCATGTCTGGCGCCGATCTTATGATGTACCGCCGCCGGGGGGCGAGAGCCTCAAGGACACCGGCGCCCGCGTCTGGCCCTACTTCCTGCACGATGTCCTGCCGGAGGTGATGGGGGGTAAGACAGTGCTGATCGCCGCCCATGGCAATTCGCTGCGCGCGCTGGTCATGGCGATGGAAGGCCTCTCGCCTGAGGCAATTCTCGAAAAAGAAATCGCGACCGGCGTTCCGATGATCTATCGCCTTGCTGACGATACGCGTCTTGAAAGCGTCGAAATCCTCGACTGAAGGCTCACCGCCCGGTTCCGGCATCGGGATAGACAATCGAGGCGGAGCCCCCTCAGATCGCTACCCCATCCGTCAGCTCATCATGATGGGCGAGGCTGTCCTGCGGCACTTCCGCGCGTTCGAACTTGCCATAATCGCGGATAACCGAGACGACGCGCAGGCGATAATCATCAAACATGTCCGTGCGGCCAAGATGCTGGGCATGGCGATGGCGGCCATAATTGCGCCAGTTCTTCACCGCCTCTTCATCGCGCCAGAATGACAGGGACAGAAATTTCGACGGATCGGTGATGCTCTGGAAACGTTCGACCGACAGAAACCCGTCCACGCCGTCGAGAAGCGGGCGCATGTCCGCTGCCATGGAAAAGTAGGCGTCACGCCGCTCCGCCCGCGGGTACATTTCGAAAATAACGGCAATCATCGCGCTCTCCCTGTTGTCTGTTCGGCTGTCAAAGCCCTGTTTCCCATCCTAAAATGGCTTGTTTGCGGGTTAATCCCCAATGATATCCACAAAGTTTCCCCGTTGTCCCCAAAACCCGGTGGCACGGAACGACAAAGGAAATCGGGTTTTTTCCAACGGCAGAGCCGACCGCGCGGGCGGCCCCTTTTGGTTTTTCAAGATGCAGCGCGATCTCGCCATAGGTCGCCGCCTTGCCGAATGGGATTTTAAGCAGCGTCTCCCAGACCCGCACCTCGAAATCCGAACCAATAAAAACGATCCTGAGCGGCTGGTCCGGTCGCCATTCCTCGCGGTTGAAAATCCGGCTCATGAACGGCGCTGTGCGGATGCTGTCCTGAACATATTCGGCATTGGGCCAGCGCGACGTCATGTCGTCATAGGTCTGCGGTTCATCGCCCTCATCGCAAAAGGCAAGCCCGGTAAGCCCGTGCTCGCTCACCATGATCAGCGCATGCCCGAAAGGTGAGGGGTGAAACGCCCAGAATATCGTGATGCCCGCGCCGCGCGCCTTGAAGACGCCGGGACTCATCGCTTCATGGGTGACGAATAGGTCATGCAGCCGCCCCGGCCCCGAAAGGCCGACCTCGAGCGCGGTATCGAGCACGCTCGATGAGCCGCGCAACAAGGTCTTCGCGTGGTCGAGAGTGACCGCCTGAAGAAAGGATTTCGGCGAAAGGCCGGCCCAGCGCTTGAAGAGTTTCTGAAGCATGAACGGATCCTGCCCAAGCGCGCGGGCGAGCGCATCGAGATCCGGCTGCTCGCGAGCATTTTCCGTAAGATAGGCAATCGCCGCGCGCACGATGGCATAGTCTGACGCGGGCTGCTTATGAAGTGGATATCGGGTCGGAAGATAAGCATGGGGCATATTTTTACTCTTGGTCGAGAGAGGATCCGCATGAAGGCGCGTGAAAAGGCTAGCGCACCGCGCCGGAGGCAGCCACCCGATACTTGTTTCGGGGCCCCCCGGACAACTCGACTGTCAGGCGCCTTTTGCCTGCAAAAGCGCAGCGCCGAAGGCTCTTGCAAAGGTTGTCTTGTCATCGGGGTTGAGGAATGTGCCGATGCTCGCCCGCTCGCCTTTCGCCTTCACGGATATTGCGGTCACGACGCCCTCCTCGTCACGGCGGACCTCGAGTTTGGTCCAGAACGGGTTGAAGGCGATTTCCCGTATCTGGCCGCGCGCGGAAATGCGACGGATGAGAAGCTGGTCACGGCGCAGAATGATCTCCTCGAAACTTTTGGCAGCATTGTAATTCACCCGGAACGCCAAATAGACCAGAAAGACATCAAGCCCGAGAAATCCGAATACCGGCCAGGCGCCGACCATCATATAAAAAAACCCCATCAGGAAACATGTGCCGCCAAAAAGGATCATCAAAATGATGAACCCGTTGCGCGACAGTGATCTGTAAGGGCGCAAGGTTGCGGAAAAGATCTCCACTAAATCCGCATCGGCGCCGATGGTGCTCTTTTCGTTCTGGCTCATGAGGCTTACACCTTGGCTTGTGTCAAACAGAGTATAAACGAGCAATGACCGACGCCAAGCCCCAGCCAGAAAAGATGGATCAAAAACCCACCGGGAAGACACGCGTGAAAAAGCGGCTGCCGCGCCGCCGCTATAGCGAAGCGGAGATCCGCCACATTTTCAGGCGCCTTGCAAAGCAGAACCCGGAGCCGAAGGGCGAGCTTGATCATGTCAATGCCTATACGCTCCTCGTCGCGGTCGTTCTGTCGGCTCAGGCGACCGATGTCGGAGTCAACAAGGCGACGAAGGCGCTGTTCAAAATCGCCGATACGCCGGAAAAGATGATCGCTCTCGGCGAGGAAAAGGTCCGCGACCACATCAAGACAATCGGGCTTTACAAGGCAAAGGCGAAGAATGTCATCGCCCTTTCAGAAATTCTCGTGCGCGACCACGTGAGCAAAGTGCCGGAAAGCCGCGAAATCCTCGAAACCCTGCCCGGTGTCGGTCGCAAGACCGCGAATGTCGTTCTCAACATGGCCTTCGGGCAATTGACGATTGCGGTTGACACGCACCTCTTCCGGATCGGCAACCGGCTGAAACTCGCGCCCGGCAAGACGCCCCTCGACGTTGAACTGGGTCTGGATCGCATCATTCCAGACGACATCAAATTCCACGCCCACCACTGGCTCATCCTGCATGGGCGCTATGTCTGCAAGGCGCGCAAACCGGAATGCGGCAATTGCGTCATCGCCGATCTTTGCAAGGCAAAGGAAAAGACCAGCGATATCCCGCCGCCCGGATATGCGTTTTGAAGGGTTCAGTTCGGCTTTGCGCCAAAGGCCTTAGCACGCAGTTTTTCCAGTTCCGCGCGGGTTCGGGCTGAGGCGGTTGCCTTTGTGATGGCACCGAGCGTTCCGATGGTCTTTCCGCAGTCGCCGCAGGAAATCATGTCCTCGGCAAGGGGTGGGTCATTGTCGGCGATGAAGTTCGCGCCGCCGCAGGCCCCGCATTTGAAATTCAGATCATCGTCCATGCAACCCCTCCCGTTTTGCGAATGCTAGCTGATTCGCAGCCCCACCGTCGGATCCAAGAGGGCTAGTCGGCTTCCCACTCCTCAAGGGTGATTTCGGCGGTGACGGAAATGGCATTGCCTCCGCTGATGAAGCGTCCCGAAAACACGGTCCCGGCCTGATCGACCAGTGAACCGCTCAGAAAAGCGGTTCCCGCGCGCACTTCGCCGTAAAGCGCTGTGATTTCCAGTCCGTAATCCGGCAGTTTTATGACCCGGGGTCCAATGCCGAGGGTCGCCTGATTGAGACTGCCGAGACTTCCCCGCACGACGGCATGGATAAACCCGGCCTCGCGGCAGAGCGCCTCGATGCCGAGAACAAGATCTTCGTCGGGTCGAAGCCGTGCAAAAATGACCCGACCAAATTGGCCTTTTTCAAAAGACATCAAGCACTTTCCCATCGACAGAACCGCGAGCCGGTTCGACCACAGGCTGGAAGACCGAGTGATGCGTTTCAGGATCGAACGACTGCTTTACTACCAGGCCCGGATGGCCTGTCACATGGGCAATGACCGGCTCCGACAGGATCGACTTTTCCGGGAAAAGGTGCCCGCCGAATGTTCGGCCGGTCGCATCGGAAAAAACCGCGTGGCAATGGAAAAGCGGGCTTGCGTGCGGATCAATTCCCGCCGTTCCGGCGCCATATAGGAGCGCACAATTGGTCCAATCGCGGATAGTCGTATAATTTGCCTGTCTGGCGCTGTCGGGGCGGGTTTCGATGGCCCCGGTGGTGAAGACGAGCGTTTTGAAACCGCCGCCGAAGAGGGAAAGGCTCGCGGCTGAAATGCCCGCCGCATCCAGAACCTGAAAAAGTGCCTGATAAAGGCTCAAGCCGCTGTCAAGCACCGCGCGCAGATGGACGGCTTGCCGTGCTTCTGACCAAATGCGCCGAAGCGGATGGCGTGGTCCCGGATGGGGTCTCACCTCAAACATCGGCAATCAGCCCCATTTCTTCAAGCATCGCCCGGATGCGCTTTTTCTCGATCTTGCCATAGCCGGATTTCGGCATTTCGGCCCAGACATGGATACTGCGCGGCTGTTTGTAACGCGCGATCCGGTCCTGCATCCAGTGCCGGAAGGCGGCCTCATCAAAGAGCGCCCCTTCTTTCAGGGTGATGATGGCGGTGCCCACTTCGCCCCATTCCCGGTCCGGGACACCCACAATCGCAACCTCTGCGATGGCTGGATATTCGAGGATTTTCTCCTCGGCTTCGCGCGGATAGACATTGGAGCCGCCGGAAATATACATGTCCGATCGCCTGCCGGTGATAGAGACATAGCCGCGCTCATCGACGTGCCCAAGATCACCGGTGACGAACCAGCCGTCGATAAAGCTCTCCCTATTTGCCGCCTCATTCTCGAAATAGCCCGCAAAAACACCAACCCCGCCGACGCAGATATTGCCGGTTTCGAAAGCCTTCATCCGCTTGCCGGCATCGTTCAGGATTGCCACGTCAATGCCCGTGCGCGGATAGCCGCAGGAGCCGACAGCCATCGCCGCGTCATCGAGCGCGTGTTCATGGGCGGGCAGGACGGTGATGCAGCCGGTGACTTCGCCAAGCCCGAAATACTGGACCAGAACCGGGCCGAGCTTCGCAAGGGCCTGTTTCTGATCCTGCCGATACATCGGCGATCCGGCATAGATCACATGTTTGAGGCTCGAATGATCGAAATCATCGACCGCCGGATGCTCGGTCAGCCGCTTGATGATGGTCGGCACCGTGAACATGTTGGTGACACGATGAGTCTCAATGAGGCGCCAGATTTCGACCGGGTCAAAGCCTGTGCCTGTCGGAAGAACCGTCGGCACTGCGCGTGCCATGTTCGGAAAAAAATGCGCCCCCGCTCCGTGCGACAGGGGCGCAATAGCCATGGAGACGTCTTCATCGCCAAGCCCGGGCATCAGATCGGCGGCGTGATTGACGGTGATGAAGCTCATCTGGCCATGGGTGAGCGTCGCGATCTTGGGCTTGCCCGTGGTGCCAGAGGTGAAGAAAAACCAGCACGGATCGTCATAGACCACATCGACATCGCGAAATTCCTCGCCGTCATGTTGTGCGATGGCCGCTTCAAATCCGTCGGCCTTGGCCCAATCTGAATTGCCGGCGTCGATCACGATCTGGGTGGTGCAGGATGGCGCGGCGCGCGTCACTGCGCGGATATGGTCGGGATAGGCGGCGTGACCAATGATCGCCTTCGCCCGGGTGCGCAGCGCCATATCGGCAATGTCGTCCGGGGCGAGGCGGAAATTTGTCGGCACCATGACGGCGCCGGCCTTGAGCACGGCGATCATCGCAATCGGCATTTCAACGCAGTTTGGCGCATGAATGAGCACCCGGTCGCCGCGGACGATGCCCTGCGCCGCCAGACGGCATGCAAGCGCATCTGCCATCCTGTTGAAATCGGCCCAGGAGACCACCCGCTCGCCCTGAATCAACGCCGGATGGCTCGCCCGGCGCCGTGCCGCTTGCGTCGACAGGGTGCCAAGGTTGAGAACGCGGTTGGAGGCCCGGTTGATCGGCAGGCGCGGCGGGTCAGTCAGGGCCAAATGGATCTCCATGGTTCAGGGTTTGTCGTGCGGGACTTTTTCGCTACTCTAGGTCTCAACGGGTGCTTTTTGAAATAGCCTCCCGCCCCCAGGGAGAATAATCAGCCATGCGGTTCGGCGTCATCTGTTTTTCTTTGCTTTTCTTGTTTGTCGCCGGCGCGCGCGCGGGTGATTTCGCCTTTGAAGAGCCGATCGGATTCTCGCCCGATGGCCGCTATTTCGGGTTTGAGGAATACGGCATTCAGGATGGCTCGGGCTTTCCCTATTCGAATATCTTCGTGATTGACCTTGAAACCGATACATACGCACCGGAAACCCCGGTGCGTGTGCGGATCGACAGCGAGAAGGCTTCGCTGAAGAGCGCCCGCGATCAGGCCCGCAAGCAGGCGCGCACGGTTCTGAACAGATTTGATCTCACCTTTCCGGCCGTTGTTGTCTATGCGCGGGGTCTTGGTGATTTTTCAAATTTCAAGGAGGGCCTGACCGCGCCACTTGTCGCGTCGATCGCGATCCCGTCTCCAGGCGATCCGACAGGGCCGGCAGCAGACCAGTTTGACCTGATCCTGAGCCATGTCCCGGCGAAAAGCGTAGCGACATGCCCGTTGCAGTCCATCGGTTTTCTGCTCGAAAAGGTTGACCCGGATGGCAAGCGGCGCTTCGTTCATCGCGACGATAAAATTCTGCTGTCGCGCGGTTGTCCGCTGAAATACCGGATTTCGAAGGTCTTTGTGCCCAATGGCGGCAAGGGACATTTCGCGGCGGTGCTGATCAGCGTGTTTCAGACCGGATTTGAAGGTCTGGACCGGCGCTTTGTTGTCTTTCCGGTCACGATCCGCTGAACCGCGAAGGCAGGGCCCGGCGGGGTCTTGAAAAGCCGCGGCGCAATGACCACTTCCAGTCCAAGCGAAGGCCTTCGGGATTCGCCTGAAAGCCGCTCTTGTCGAGGGTCTAGAATGAGGATTTGCCATGACGCGATCAACGCCCCCGCGCGGTCCGTTCCTGTCCAGCCCGCTGTTGCTGGGATTTGAAGAAATCGAACGCCTTCTCGATCAGGTAACAAAGACGGGCAATGACGGATATCCACCCTATAATATCGAACAGATCACCGATCCGGACGGCGCTGTGACAATTCGGATCACACTGGCCGTCGCAGCGTTTAGCGAATCGGAGCTCGATGTCCTGGTTGAGGATAACCAGCTTTTGATCAAAGGCCGTCAACAAGACGATCCGAATCGCGTCTATCTTCATCGTGGCATCGCTGCCCGTCAATTTGTGCGCACTTTCGTGCTCGCAAGCGGCATGGAAGTTGGCGATGCCCGGCTCGCCAACGGGTTACTGTCGGTCGATCTAAGAAAAGTGCAGCCGGAACGGCAGGTAAAAAAGATTAAGATTTCGCTGGCAGAATGAAAGCAGTTGTCGGATTCGCGTGGATTTTCCGGATGAAAAACACGACCAGTGCGGCAACATCTGGCCAGACACGATGGTCCGCAGGGGCTGGAGTGTCGCTCAAAGGAGATGGACGATGAGCAGGTTTTACGGATTGGATTCCACAACAGCGGTGACCAAGGAAGACCTCCGCCATATCGGAGAAGAAGCAATCGCCTATATTCGCGAACTCAGTGCTTCGGATTTCGAAACGCTCTATCCGGGCATTCTGGTCGGCGATGCGCCTTACACCCTCTATGCGCTTCTCGGCGCGGACGGTGAGCCTCTGATGATTTCCGATGATCGCTCCATCGCCGAAGCGAATGCGAGCGAGCATGATCTTGAAATGGTAAGCCTGCATTAGAGCAATTCAAGCCGAAAGCGGGCCGGTTTCGCGTCCGCAACGGCGTCACGCACAAGCCACACGATCGGGCTTTTTGGCGGTTCTGATTTGACCGCCCATATCTAGGCCGCGACCTGATCGGGTGGTGACACCAGCAGTGAATAAAGCGCTTCGCGGTCTGGCGTGGCGCGAATCTTCTTGATGATGCTGCCGTTGCGCAGAACCCGCGCAATTCTGGCGAGTGCTTTGAGGTGGTCGGCGCCCGCGCCTTCAGGGGCGAGAAGCAGGAAGATGAGATCGACCGGCTGGTCGTCCAGCGCTTCAAAATCGATCGGCCGCTCCAGTCTCGCGAAAACCCCAACGATCTGGCGCAAACTTGTCAGTTTTCCATGAGGAATGGCAACGCCCGAGCCTACCCCCGTTGACCCGAGCCGCTCGCGCTGCAGAAGCGTCTCAAAAATTTCGCGCTCATCAATATGCGTGATGGCCGCGGCTTTTTCTGAAAGTGCCTGGAGTGCTTGCTTCTTGCTCGTTACCTTCAACGAAGCGAGGACCGAATCAACGGTCAGAATATCTGTCAGCTCCATACTGATTGCCCTGAATGGAAACCGGCCCCACCTCAGTCGCCTCACGCGACTGCACAGCTCCGGTTAGGATTGTGACGGATCGATCCAACCAATATTTCCGTCCTGCCTTTTATGCAGAACATTGATCTCGCCACTGTCTGGATTTCGGAACACATACACATCTTGGTTTGCCAAGTCCATGGCCATCACTGCTGTACTCACCGTCATTGTCCGGATGACTGCGGCATTTTCAGCAATAATTATTGGAGCACCCTCTTCATCGGTTACATCGTCGTCTTCGCCTGGTCCCGCCAGAATATAGGACAACACTTCGTGACTGCGCGAATTACCGGCTGCACGATGGTCCTTGAGTTTGCGCTTGTAGCGGCGCAAGCGCTTCTCGATCCGTTCCGCTGCCTTGTCGAAAGACGGGTGCGCGTCCTGCGCGACGCCGTTTGCCTGAAGGTCTATTCCGGTATCGAGATGAACCATGCAATCGGTCTTGAAGGCGGAGGCCTCCCTTTCAATGATGACATGGGCGGTGTAGCCACCGTCGAAATATTTGGCGACCGCAGCATCGATCTGATCTGTGATGTGACTGCGAAGGGCTTCGCCCACATCAAGGTTTTTGCCCGATACACGAATGCTCATTTTGCCTCCCAACGTCGTGTTAAGTGCCAGGACCGTAGCGCGTCACCATCGTATCGACGACAAGGACGGCCTTTGGATTATGACAACAGTGTAACGGGTTAAACAGGGCGCGTCAGCAATTTTGGTGCGTTTTGCATTAATCCGGAAGAATGAAGTTAAGTAATTGATTGTATTTAAAAATCTGTTATACCGGCCCGGCCGCGGCGGTCATGGATCAGCGATTGTTGTTGACGGCGGATTTCTCACGACGACGCTGGACCGATGACGCAATGCGAAGGGATTCGCGGTATTTTGCAACCGTCCGCCGCGCAATGTCGATCCCCTCGCCATTGAGAAGAGTGACAAGGGCATCGTCAGAGAGAATTTTATTCGGATTTTCCGCATCAATCAGCGTGCGGATGCGGTGGCGAACCGCTTCCGCCGAATGGGCGTCCCCTCCTTCCGAGGAGGCAATCGATGCGGTGAAGAAATATTTGAGTTCAAAAATACCGCGCGGCGTCACGATATATTTGTTCGACGTCACCCGGCTCACCGTCGATTCGTGCATCTCGATGGCGTCTGCGACGGTCTTCAGGTTGAGCGGACGCAGATAGGCAATGCCCTTTGTCAGAAAGGCATCCTGCTGGCGCACGATTTCCGCTGCAACCTTGAGAATGGTCTTCGCCCGTTGGTCGAGGCTTTTGGTGAGCCAGTTTGCGGTCTGGAGACAGTCCGTCAGATAGGTTTTTTCGAACTCGTTGCTGGCCGTCCGCGCGACGGTCGCATAATAGCTGTGATCGACAATGACGCGCGGCAAGGTTTCGGGGTTGAGTTCGATGGCCCAGCTTCCGTCCGGGCTTGCCCGCACAATGACATCGGGGATCAGCGTCTCGGAAAGCGTATTGTCGAACGCTTCGCCCGGTTTCGGATCGAGCATCCTGATTTCGCTGATCATCTCCATGAGGTCATCGTGATCGACACCGCAGACGGCGCGCAGGCCCGCAAAATCGCGCCTTGCAAGCAGGTCAAGATTGTCGAGAAGGGCTGCGATCGCCGGATCGTGGCGGTTCTTTTCCTTGAGCTGAAGCGCCAGGCATTCACTCAGGTTTCGCGCGCATATGCCCGGCGGATCAAAGGTCTGAAGGATGGAAAGCGTATCCTCGACAAGATCGAGCGGCGCGCCAAGGCTTTCGGCAAATTCCTGAAGGTCGACGCGCAGATATCCGGCGGCATCGACACTGTCGACAAGCGTACGCGCGATCAGGAGGCGCGCGGGATCGGTCATGGCAAGCCCGACCTGTTTCATGAGATGATCCGTGAGACTCACCTTCTCGCTCACGAAGGCTTCGAGATCATAGTCTTCCGAGGAAGACGAATGCGCGGCTGAGCGCAGGCTCTGAGTATCGCGGCCGGTGATCTGCGTCACTTCAACGCCCGCGCTTCCGGCATCATCCGGAAAGACGTTTTCGGCATCGGTGTCGAAGGTTTCGGCGATTTTCTGTGGATTGGCCCCGAGCGAGTGGTCAAGCCAGTCTGCCTCCGGCGTTGCCGCGTTCACCCCCTCGATGGCTTCGGACGCCCCTGTCTCACTGGCGAGTTCAAACTCATCCGCCCGCTGCAGCAATGGATTTTTTTCGAGTTCCGCATCGACATAAAGCGCAAGGTCAACATGCGATAATTGCAGCAGTTTGATCGCCTGCATCAACTGCGGCGTCATGACGAGCGACTGGGATTGACGAAGTTCTAGTCGTGGCGTGAGGGCCATGCTGATAGGTCGTCCAAAGGTTGTTGCCATCATGATCAGACGGGCGCAAAAACTGGCCCGAGATTTGCTTATCTTAAAGCATAAATCCCTTCAAAGTGTAAATGATTTAGGCAGAAACGAGGCGTGGACATTTTATCCCACCGGTGCTTCACGTGTCGCATAATTCGGGCCTCAGGTATCCATGCCTGCCAGGTCACGGGGGCCGCCAGCCAGAAACGGCTAGAGTGTGAACTGATCGCCGAGATAAAGGCGACGAACATCCGGATTCGCAATGATGGTCTGTGGCGTGCCCTGCGTCAGCACGCGCCCGGAATGGATGATATAAGCGCGGTCGATGACGCCCAAGGTTTCGCGCACATTATGGTCGGTGATCAGAACGCCGATCCCGCGTCTGGTCAGATGGCGCACCAGTATCTGGATATCGCCGACGGCAATCGGATCGATCCCGGCGAAGGGTTCGTCGAGAAGCACGAAATTCGGACGCGTTGCCAATGTCCGCGCAATCTCGCAGCGCCGCCGCTCACCGCCGGAAAGAGCAATCGATGGCGATTTTCTGAGGTGTTCGATACCGAATTCTGTGAGAAGACTGTCGAGGTCTTCCTCCCGGCGCTTTCTGTCAGGCTCAACGACTTCAAGCACGGCGCGAATGTTGTTCTCCACGCTCAGCCCGCGAAAGATCGAGGCCTCCTGCGGCAGATAGCCGATGCCGAGGCGGGCGCGGCGATACATCGGCAAGGGCGAAATATCGTGGCGGTCGAGATAGATCTTGCCTTCGTCGGCGCGCACAAGGCCGGTGATCATGTAAAATGTGGTGGTCTTTCCCGCACCGTTCGGCCCAAGCAGCCCGACAGCCTCGCCTCGACCAATCGCAAGGCTCGCGCCATCGACCACAGTCCGCCCGTTATAGGTCTTTCTGAGATCCTTGGCGATCAACCAACCGCGCCCGGAATTATCCCGCAGGGATTCCGGGGCAAGGGCAGGGTCTATCTGGTTCGGGGGCATGTGCCTGTTCATCGGACCCTATGTAGCGATTTTGGCCCAATTTGTCAGAATTTTATTGAAAAGCTGTCAACGGCTTGCGCGACAAAGCTCAACTCACGAGCATTTCTTGCCATTGGCGCCCGCATTGCCGCCGCTGCCGGGTTTCCCACCGGGAGATTGTTTTTGCGAGAACAGCGCCTGAACGCGACCGCTGCCGGAAAGCTGAGCCTGGCCGGTATTGAGATTAACCGTGAGTTTCTTGCCGCGGACGATGCTGTCGCATTGCGTAAGAATGACATTACCGGTCAGGACCACTTCCTGCGATTTCATGTTGAAGACCGCGCTGTCGCCGGTGGCCTGGTTGTTGCCGGAGGTGACGAGAACCTTACCGGTCGCCTCGATGCGGCGAATGCCCTGATTGCTGCCCGCGCCGCCTGGCGTGACTGATCCGTCATAATAGACGTTGAGTTTTGCAGCTTTCATCGTGGTCTCGCCCTGCTGCACATCGACATTTCCCTTGAACACGGCAAGCTTTTCCGCATCGCGCACTTCCAGACTGTCGGCTTCGATCTGGATCGGGGTGTTGTTGTTGGTTCTGAAGCCGGAAAAAGCGTCGCCGTTCGCCTGTGCGAAAGCCGTCGCAGCCGTCGATGCGGCAAGCGCAATGGCGAGGAAACCGATCCGGGCTAGTCTGATTTTTCCGATTTTTAGAGCCGTCCGCATGTCTTGCGTCTCTCTCCTTAATGATTAATGAGGCCCGTCACGGACCTGAATGGGTTGATCTGTCCGCTTCGCCGTCTTTGGGCCAATTGCGCGTGTCAGGGGCGACGGATCTTGCCTGGTTGCACGGTCATTCGAACGCGGTCTTCAAACAGGATATATTTGCCGTTGTCGCGCACCGTCAGACGATTTGCCCTTATATCGCCGATATCGGCGGTGATGTGAACCGGGCTCGAGCTTTTCAATGTCCCGCTTTTCACATCAATAGTCGCCTCTTCGAGTTTGGCGGTATATCCGGCGCTCATATGCACACGCACGCCGGCACCCAGACGCAAATTCTCACCTTCGACGTTGAACCGGCCTTCATTCGCGTCGACCGAGACAATATTTCCATCATTTAAGGTAAGCGTTGCAGCGATCTTTTCAAGATTGACCTTCTTCGGGTCGGTCAGGTCCTGAAACGCCCGGTCGGCCACGATTTCATAGGCTGAATCGCTCGCGGTATAGCCGCTCAGGGACGGGCGGTCCATGACCACCTGGCCGTTGGTCAGGTCAATCGACGCCTTGCCGAGCGGGGTCGAAACAAACTGTGCGGCAAAGGCGAGCCCGACAAAAAGTGCGATCAGGCTGAGGCCGATCAGGGGAAGGCTGATCTTCAAAAATTGGATGCGGCGCGAATAGTGCCGCGCTGCATGGAATTTGCGCGCCTCGCGCTGGGCCATGCGGGCAGCCTCATCGCGCGTCGCCCCGACAAAGGACCCTGCATCCGCCGACTGACCGGTCAGCCCCTGACCGAGACGGGCCATATTCGCATCATGCGCATTCATGATTTTGATCGTAAGTCCAACTGACCAGGTGAGCGTTTGTTAACGGATATCATAATAACACGAGGATAAAGTAAATGTTATCGCCTGCTTTAAAGCCGCTTGTGCCTCATTTTCACAAGACATGCAAAACTTTGCCGTAAAATACGGTATGAATTGGGCTGCCCGACCGATTTACGGTCGTATCCGGTTTCGGCGGGACGCGATCAGCTGTGGGCGAAAATATCAGTTTCCGGCCATCCGGCAAGATCGAGCTCTGCCCGCATCGGCAGGAAATCGAAACAGGCTTTTGCCATATCATGGCGGCCTTCCCGGATGAGGCGGGCGGCGAGAATGTCGCGCATCGCGTGCAGATGGAGCACGTCCGATGCGGCATAGGCAATCTGCGCTTCGCTCAAAATATCCGCGCCCCAGTCGGAGCTCTGCTGCTGTTTCGAAATGTCGATATCGAGAAGTTCGCGGGTAAGGTCCTTGAGGCCGTGCCGGTCGGTATAGGTGCGGGTGAGCTTAGAGGCGATTTTGGTGCAGAATACCGGCGTGGTCGCAACGCCGAATGCCTGAAGCAGCAGCGCCACATCAAACCGCGCGAAATGGAAAATCTTGGTGCGGGCCGGATCCGTGAGGAGCGCGCAGATATTGGGCGCGGATGTCTGCCCCGCCGCGATCTGCACGACATCGGCGGTGCCGTCGCCGGACGACAATTGCACAACGCAGAGGCGGTCGCGGTGCGCAATGAGGCCCATCGCCTCGGTATCAATCGCGACATCGCCCGGATAGTTTGACAGATCCGGCAAGTCGCCTTTATGAAAACGCACGGTCATCGGCTCATCCTTCATATATGCATGAGACATGCTCTAGCGGCTTTCCGTTGCCAAATCCATATAAACCAGCCCGGAAAACGGGGAGAAATCAAGCAAGCCGGGGTCCGTTTCTGCCCGATGTCAGTCGTGATTGCCGGCAAGCTCGTCAATGATCGGGCAATCTGGCCGGTCATCGCCGTGGCAGGTTTCCGCGAGCCTTGAAAGGGTGGTGCGAAGCGATCGGAGTTCGCCGATTTTCTCGTCGATCCGCGCGACGTTTTCGAGAGCGAGCGCCTTGACATCCGCGCTTGCCCGCTTGTTGTCCGCATAAAGCGAGAGAAGGATCCGGCATTCATCAAGGCTGAACCCGAGACTGCGGGCGCGCTTCAGAAATGTCAGCCGGTGCACATCGCGTTCGCCATAATCGCGGTAGCCATTGTCTGCGCGCGCGGGATGGATGAGGCCGATATCCTCATAATAGCGGATCGTTTTCGCCGGCAGGTTCGCGCGCCGGGCGGCATCGCCGATATTCATAATTTTACCCCGCGAAGCCGCAGCGCATTGCTGATCACCGACACCGAGGAAAGGCTCATTGCCGCTGCCGCGATCATCGGCGAAAGGAGGATACCGAATACCGGAAATAGCACACCCGCTGCGATCGGAATGCCAAGCGCATTATAGCCGAAAGCGAAGACAAGGTTCTGCCTGATATTGCGCATCGTCGCTTTGGAAAGTCGGCGGGCTTTCAAAATGCCGTTGAGGTCACCTTTCAGAAGCGTAATGCCCGCGCTTTCCATGGCAATATCGGCGCCGGTGCCCATCGCGATACCGACATCGGCGCTTGCAAGGGCGGGCGCGTCGTTGATGCCGTCACCGGCCATGGCAACACGATGCCCTTTGCGACGCAAGGCCTCGACGAGACGCTTCTTGTCTTCCGGCAGCATCCCGGCATTGACCGCGTCAATCCCGAGCGCGCGTGCGACAGCATGGGCCGTGCGCTCATTGTCGCCGGTCGCCATGATGATCGTCAGACCAGCCTGCTTCAGACTTTTGATGGCGTCGGCCGCTGTTGCCTTGATCGGATCGCTGACAGCGACGAGGCCGGCTGCCCTGCCGCCGATGGCGACAAGGATCGCGGTCTTGCCAAGCGCATTGAGACGGTCGACCTCCGCGGTGAGAGCGGTGATATCGATGCCAAGATCCTGCATAAGCGCGCCGTTTCCAAGGGCGACCATGGTGCTGTCGACCCTGCCGCCGACCCCCTTGCCGGTTAGCGCCTCAAAATCGGTGACTGAGCCGGTTGAAAGCCCGCGTGCCGCTGCTCCCGCGACAATCGCCGCCGCAATCGGATGTTCCGATCCGCGTTCGAGCGAAGCCGCCATCCGCAGAACATCGGCCTCATCAAAGCCTTCCGCCGCCACAATGACGGACAGTTCCGGCCGACCCTCGCTCAAGGTGCCCGTCTTGTCCACAATCAGCATGTCGGCCTTGGCGAAGCGCTCAAGCGCCTCCGCATTGCGCACGAGGACACCGGCCTGCGCGCCGCGCCCGGTCGCGGTCATGATCGACATTGGTGTTGCGAGCCCAAGAGCGCAGGGGCAGGCAATGATCAGCACGGAGACCGCGGCAACCACCGCATAGACGACCGAGGGCTGCGGCCCGACGAGCAACCATATGACAAAAGCAAGCGCGGCGATGACAATCACGGCAGGCACGAAATACGACGCGACGCTGTCGGCAAGACCCTGAATCGGCGCCCGCGAGCGCTGTGCCTCCGACACCATGGCGACAATGCGCGCAAGCATGGTATCGCCGCCAACCTTCTCCGCCTCGATAATCAGCGTCCCATTCTTGTTGATCGTGCCGGCGGTGACGCGGTCAGCCTTCGCCTTGTCCACCGGCAGTGGCTCGCCGGTGAGCATGCTTTCGTCGACCGCGGAGCGACCTTCGAGAATGACGGCATCGACGGGGATGCTCTCACCAGGGCGCACGCGCACTTTGTCGCCTTCCAGAATATTGTCGAGCGGCGCGTCATATTCGTCGCCCTGCGGGGTGATCCGCCGGGCGGTCTTCGGCGCGAGACTGAGCAGGGCGCGGATCGCATCGCCGGTTTTCTCACGCGCCTTCAGCTCCAGCACCTGACCGACAAAAACAAGGGCGACAATCACGACCGCCGCCTCGAAATAAACCGGCACATGACCGCTGACACCGCGAAACGTCAGCGGGAAAAGGCCGGGCAGGAAAGTGGCGATGATGCTGTAAAGATAGGCCGATGCGACGCCGATCATGATCAGTGTCCACATGTTGAAATGACGCGTCCTGAGCGAGGTCCAGCCACGCTGGAAAAACGGCAGCGCGGCCCAGAGAACGACCGGAGTTGCAAGCGCGAACTCGGCGAGAAGAGCGGCGCGCTCGCCAAGCCAGCCACGAAACGGCAGACCGGCCATCTCGCCCATGGTGAGAAGAAGCAGCGGAATGGCTGCCCCGGCGCTCACCCAGAGCCTGCGGGTAAAATCGATCAGTTCCGGGTTGGGGCCCTGCGCGCTGCCACCCATTGGCTCCAGCGCCATGCCGCAAATCGGGCAGGAACCCGGCGTGTCGGTGATGATTTCCGGGTCCATCGGGCAGGTATAGCGCGTATCCGGCGCGGCCCTTGTCTTCTGCCTGCGGTTGTTGCCCGAGAGATAGAAAAAAGGATCCGTCTTGAACCGGTCGTGGCATTTCGACGAGCAGAAATGATATGTCTCGCCCTTGTAGCTGAACTGCGGCTTGCCTTTGCCAAGGCTGACCTTCATGCCGCAGACCGGATCGGTCGCGTTTTCCCCGGCCATGACTTCCCCGCCCGCACCGGTTTCATGTCGGGCCGAACCGCAGCAATCCATTTCGGCGTCGTGAGAATGGCTGTGAACGTGTTTCATGCTTGTCCTCGAAAAACATCTTTGTGGCCCGGCCATCCGATGACAAGCCTTTCCGCCTTCATATGGAGCTTCCAGCAACGGGAAGGTCAAGGTCTGTCTTATGCTGTTTGATAAAGGGCGACACAAAGCGCACTGGCCTTTTCGCGACGGGCCAAAATCTTGCGACGCAGAGACGATGCCGACCTTGAAATCAGGCGGTCGTGCATGCATGATCCCTTTGAGAAAACTCTGAATTGCCGTTTGCGGTCGGCTAACCGAAAGCCGCAACAGGCCAGCGACAAAGGCCAGCGACAAAGGCCAGCGACAAAGGCCAGCGACAAAGGATAGTCAATGCGATCAATCACTCTGGGTCTTGGCCTTGTTATTTTATCCGCAAACCTCACCCTTGCAGCTGGAGGCCATGATGGCGGGCACGCTCCCGAAACAGGCCATAACACGACGACCCCCGCTGCAAACCATCCGCATCATGGCCAGAATGACGCAAAAGCAGCTCTTGGCAATGCAGGTGATCCCGCCCATGTGAGCCGTGATGTCTCGATCATTATGGAAGAGACCAATGACGGGCGGATGATTTTCGCGCCGTCGGACATCATGGTCAAAGCCGGTGAAACCTTGCGGCTGCGTTTCCTCAACAAAGGCGAAAACGATCATGAATTCGTCATGGGTGACCCGCAAGGACTCGAACAGCACCGACTGGAGATGCTGGCAGCATCGAATGCCGGCCACCCGCATCATGAACACGGGGCGGCCAATATGATCAGCCTGATTCCCGGTGAAACCGGCGAGATCATCTGGACGTTTCCAGCGACAGGCACCGTCGCCTTTGCCTGCCTCATCCCCGGCCATTATGAACTCGGCATGCACGGCAAGATAATCGTCGAATAGGCCGTTCAACAGCACATCCGAGGCCAGCAAGCCGCTCTCGCCCGCGAAACAAGGGCGAGGGCGAAAAATAAAGCTCGAAATCGGGCAGCGGTTCACATAGATGAAGAATAAGCGGATTAAGGCTCCTGACTTCATAGTCTTTGAAAGACCGGGCCAGTTCGGTTTTCAATTTGCGTCAGGGAAGGCGAAGGTGGCCAGGGCGAAGGTGGGCAAGACATATCGTAATTTTGTCACGCAATTCCGCTGACCGCATTTCAGATGACAGCGTGAGAGAAAGACGCGCGACCCGCGCGCCCGATGATTTCCCAACAGGAGAGTTCCGTGAAGTTTCGCTTCCCCATCTTCATTATCGACGAGGATTTTCGCTCTGACAATTCCTCGGGTCTCGGCATCCGGGCAATGGCGAAGGCCATTGAAGACGAGGGTTTCGAGGTGGTGGGCGTGACGCGTTACGGCGATCTCTCGCAATTTGCACAGCAGCAGTCGAGGGCGAGCGCCTTCGTGCTATCGATTGACGATGAGGAATTCAGCCCTGGCCCCGACCTCGATCCGGCAGTTTTGAACCTGCGCAAATTCATCGAAGAAGTGCGCTGGAAAAACACAGATGTTCCGATCTATCTGCATGGCGAGACCAAGACCAGCCGCCACCTGCCGAATGACATTCTGCGCGAGTTGCACGGCTTTATCCATATGTTCGAAGATACGCCGGAATTCGTCGCGCGCCACATTCTGCGCGAAGCAAAAAGCTATCTGGAATCGATCCAGCCGCCGTTCTTCAAGGCATTGCTCGACTATGCCGAGGACAGTTCCTATTCATGGCACTGCCCCGGCCACTCGGGCGGCGTTGCCTTCCTGAAAAGCCCGATCGGTCAGATGTACCACCAGTTCTACGGTGAGAACATGTTGCGCGCCGATGTTTGCAACTCGGTCGAGGAACTTGGCCAGCTTCTGGATCACAACGGGGCGATTGGCGCATCCGAGCGAAACGCCGCGCGGATTTTCAATGCAGACCATTGCTTTTTCGTCACCAACGGCACGTCGACCTCAAACAAGATGGTCTGGCATCACACTGTCGCGCCGGGCGACGTGGTCGTGGTCGACCGCAACTGTCACAAGTCGATCCTGCACAGCATCATCATGACAGGCGCGATTCCGGTGTTTTTGAAGCCGACGCGCAATCATTACGGCATTATCGGCCCGATCCAGAAAAGCGAGTTCGAGATCGAGGCAATCCGGGCGAAAATCCGGGCGAACCCGCTGCTCGCCCATATTGATGCCGACACAGTCAAGCCGCGGATCATGACCCTGACGCAATCGACTTATGATGGCGTGCTCTACAATACCGAGACCATCAAGACCATGCTCGATGGCCATGTTGAAAACCTGCATTTCGACGAGGCGTGGCTGCCGCATGCAGGCTTCCATCCGTTTTATGGCAATTTCCACTCGATGGGCCGCAAGCGCCCGCGACCGCTGCACTCGGTCACCTATGCGACCCAGTCCATTCACAAGCTGCTTGCCGGTATCAGCCAGGCGAGCCATGTTCTGGTGCAGGATTCTCAGGACACCAAGCTCGACCGCCATCTTTTCAACGAAGCTTATCTGATGCACACGAGCACCAGCCCGCAATACAGCATCATCGCGAGCTGCGATGTAGCGGCTGCGATGATGGAGCCGCCGGGCGGCACAGCGCTCGTCGAGGAAAGCATCATGGAAGCGCTCGATTTCCGCCGCGCGATGCGCAAGGTCGATGATGAGTTCGGTGACGATGACTGGTGGTTCCAGGTTTGGGGGCCGGATGCTCTGGCGGATGAAGACATCGGAAATTCCAAGGACTGGGTGCTGAAAAGAACCGATGCTGACGGCGTTCAACCGTCCGACGGCGAGGATTCATGGCATGGATTCGGCGACATGGCGCCGGGTTTCAACATGCTTGATCCGATCAAGGCGACCATCGTGACGCCGGGCCTGAATCTGGATGGACGTTTCGAGGACACCGGCATCCCCGCCTCCATTGTGACCAAATATCTGGCTGGCCACGGGGTCGTTGTTGAAAAGACCGGCCTCTACAGCTTCTTCATCATGTTCACCATCGGCATCACCAAGGGCCGCTGGAACACACTGCTTGCCGCCCTGCAACAGTTCAAGGACGATTATGCGAAGAACCAGCCGCTCTGGCGCATTATGCCGGAATTCAGCGCCAAACACCCGCGCTACGAGCAAATGGGCCTGCGCGATCTCTGCCAGCATGTGCACACGCTTTATGCCAAATATGATGTGGCGATCCTGTCGACCGATATCTATCTGAGCGATCTGACGCCGGCCATGAAACCAAGTGACGCTTACGCCCAGATCGCTCACAGGCGCACCGAGCGCGTGCTGATCGACGCGCTCGAAGGCCGCATCACGACGAGCCTCGTCACGCCCTATCCGCCAGGCATCCCGCTTCTGATTCCAGGCGAAGTATTCAACCGGAAAATCGTCGAATATCTGAAATTCAACCGCGCTTTCGCCCGCGAATGCCCGGGTTTCGAGCCGGATATCCACGGCCTCGTTCAAGAAGTCGGCGAAGACGGACACATGCAATATTTCGCGGATTGCGTCGCGGTTTGAAAGAAAGCCTGAACGCTGCGGAATGATCCTCGCCATTCATCCGATCCGCCATGTCTGTGTGGGCGGTTATGGACACCGACGATAGGCCACCAGTCCGCGCCAACGCAGGCATGCAGGATAGCGGAACTGCCGTGAGATCGGAAAAATGGTGCACCGGTGAGGATGAAGCTGGGAACGGGTATGTGGTTGTTTTTAAAATCTTTCCATGACCGCGCTTGTCAGGCGATCTCCGCGATGGCCTGCCTCAATGCCTCGACGCAAATCGCGATGCGGGGCAGTTTCAGCCGACCCTTGGGCAAGAGCGCATAGACGTCGATCGGCTGAAAACAATAGCTGGGCAGAATGTGGCGCAGCGTTCCGGCCGCGACCGCGCAGGCAATCTCGCCCTTCGGGCGCACCCCAATGCCGAGCCCCCGATATGTGGCGTCGCCCAGAAAGCGGCTGTCGTCGGCTTCGAAATTACCCCCGACCGGGACCACGATTTCCCGCCCGCGCTTGTCGATCAGGGTCCATTCGGTTTGTGGCGGCTGCGCTAGAAGCCGCATGCAGCGATGGGCGGCAAGGTCCGCTGGCCTTCGCGGCTCGCCATGGCGCGTGACGTAATCAGGAGAGGCCGCAAGGCCCCAGGATACCTGCCCAAGGCGGCGGCCCACGAAAGAGGATTCCGGCGGCTGGCCAACGACCAGAGCGATATCGAGACCATCCAAAGCCAGATTTGGCGATACGTTCCGGACACGAACTTGCGCGCTTAACTCTGGATGTTGGTCGAGGATGGAAAGCAACCGGTCAAGGAAAGGCTCGGTCGCGACGCCGCCGGGAACTGAGATTTTGACTGCGCCGGCAAGGGTACCGCCCCGTGTTTTGGCCTCCTCCTGCGCGTCCTGCATTTCCCGAAGCAATGGCGCGATACGTTCCAGATAACGCTCGCCTTCATCCGTGAGAGCTACATGCCGCGTCGTCCGCACGAACAGCTTAACGCGCAGCGCATGTTCCAGCCGCTGCACACGAAGGCTGACCGCATTGCTGGAGAGGCCGAGGCTTGTCGTCGCTTGCGTAAAGCTCAGTGCCTCTGCGACGGCAATAAAAGCCTCGATATCGGACAAGGGTGCAAGCGCCATTCACAATTATCACGCATGAAAAGATTATTTGTCAAGTTTTAACCCGTTTATCATGGGCAGTGTCTGCGTCTAGAGTTCATGAAATCAACGAACCAAGAGGCCAAGACATGCAAATAACAAAACTTCTCACCTACACGTTCGACAAGAATGTCGGCTCGACAGACCGCGTGCTGCGTATCCTGTCGGGCCTCGCGCTTGTTGCCGCCGGAGTGCTGATGAGCGTGCCCAATCCCTGGAATATCGTGCTGATGGCGGCAGGCGGCGCATGGGCATTCACCGGCGTCGTGTCGCGCTGCAGCATTTACTACCTGTTCGGCCACTCTTCCCGGAGGTCTTCATGAAAACAGTCGCCGTCACCAAGCAAATTCCCGTCGCCGCCGACACCGCCTGGACGATCATCCGCACGGGCGACAAGATGGATCGCTGGTCACCTCCGGTCACAGCCTGCAGCCTCGAAGGCAGCGGTCCCGGCGCGCGGCGCGTGTGTATTATCAGCGACAAGCAGCTCGATGAAGTCATCGAGACGGTCGATGACAGTGCGCGCGTCTTTCAGTACCGGATCGTGCGGCAGGATCTGATGCCGGTAGCGAATGTGCTGGGCACGATCCATATCGCGCCAGTTTCCGAGCAGTCCTGTCAGGTGCTTTGGCTGACGAATTTCGACATGCTGGACGAAGCTGCTTGGCCGCAAGTCAAAGAAGGTATGGAGGGACTCTATTCGGTCAGCATCGACGGATTGGCGACCGCTGCGGCCTGAGCGCCTCGACGATTGATGAGAAGCTCAAACGGCGATCGCGGCGCGGTCGCCGTTTTTTCTGCTGCTTACGGTTTCGTGTCCTTGGCGAGGCGTGACCAATTCTTGGCCAGGACCGTCCGCGCTCAGTGTTATAAACTGAAATGGCGCGCCGGTGAGGATGAAACTGGGAACCGGTATCAAATTGATTTTCCTGCGCTTCTTTGATTCCTAAGCGATCGCAGTATCGGGTCATGATCTGAAATGGCCGACGTGCCCTCATCGGCAAATTCTTAGCAAAGCCGCAAAAGCGTGACCCTATTAACACGTGACTTTTTAGGCACGTATAAAGATCCTATGGACGCCGTTTTCAAGGCCCTGGCTGACCCATCCCGCCGCGCGCTCCTCGACGCCCTAAAGGCGAGGGACGGACGGACTTTGGGTGAACTCGAGACAGTCTTGCCGAACCTCACGCGCTTTGGGGTGATGAAGCATCTCAAGGTCTTGGAAGACGCCGGTCTGATCGCTTGCCGCAAGGTCGGGCGCGAGAAGTTCCACTACCTCAATCCAGCGCCGATTCAGACGCTGTCGGATCGGTGGATTTCCCGCTTCGCCAAGCCGTTCGCGATCGCGATGAACGATCTGAAAAGCAGGCTGGAGGCTGAAGCCATGAAACCACCAAAGCACGTCTACGAAATTCTGATCAAAGCCAGCGTCGAAGCGGTTTGGAACGCCCTCATCGATCCGGAAATGACCCGGGCCTACTACTTCGGCAGTATGGTTGAGAGCGGTTGGCGGGTCGGCGACAGGCTGACCTATCGCACATCGGATGGAAGCGTGATGTTGGATGGCGACATCCTTGAGTGCGCGCCGCCGCATCGCCTGGTGACGACCTTCCGGGCGCACTGGGAGCCCGAATTCGCCGCCGATCGGCCGAGCAAATGCACCTTCGAAATCACTGAGGCCATGCCGGGCGTCGCGAAGCTGACGCTAGTGCACGAGGATTTCGATGGTGAGACGGCGACGTACCGCGCTGTCGGACAGGGCTGGATGGTCATTCTGTCGGGCCTGAAAACGCTGCTCGAAACCGGCAGTCCCATGAGCGCGGCCTAAGTTCCGAGAAGCGAGGATTTCATGATGACCACGGATCTTTTTTGGCTGATGCTGACCGCTATATTGGCCGCGTCCCTTTGGATTCCCTTTGTCGTGGGGGTCAACACGACGCCTTATGCCGGCGGCGACGACCATGACTTTTTTGTCCACCCCCCAGATCATCAAAAGATGGCGCCTTGGGTGCACCGCGCCTTCCGCGCGCATCAAAACCTGCTTGAACAATTCACGCCCTATGCGGTGGTGGTGATGATAGGACACCTCGTCGGCGTACAAACCGAGATCACAGCCTGGTGTGCGATTGGCTTCTTCTGGCTGCGGGTCGCGCATGCCATCGGCATGATCACGGCTTGGGCGCGAAATCCCGCGCGACCGATTATCTTTACGGCAGGCTGGGTCGTGATCCTGGTCCATGCATGGCAGGTTTTCGCGCATGCGGGGGTGGCCAGTGCGTGACCAGGACCGACGCCGCGCGTGGTGATAACCTGAAACTGGCGCGCTCGAAGAGATTCGAACTCCTGACCCCCAGATTCGTAGTCTGGTGCTCTATCCAGCTGAGCTACGAGCGCTTTGCCGCGTCCTGAGCCCGGTCGGGCCGGAAGGAGCGGTATTGAACTGGTGCGGTCGCTCGCGCGGGCACCGGTTCGTCAGGTTGCAGGGAGTAATCTGTTAGCGATGCAATTGCAACCTGATTTTTCGCAAAAACAGCAAAGCCCCAAACAGGCCCGGGAAGCCTCGCGCAAACGTTTGCCATAGGCTGCGCGGCCTTGATGAGGCGCATGCGTTCCGCTTTCCGTCTGAGACCGGTCTCGTGCTTGTGCGCCCCACGACGTTCTGTCCGGCAGCAGCTGTCATGCACTCCGGGTTGGTTTATGGGGCAGGGTGATCTCGAAGGTCGCGCCCGGTGCTTGATCTTCGCACAACCGGATCGTGCCGCCGTGGGCGGTGATGATTTCGTTGGCAATCGCAAGGCCAAGCCCAGTGCCACCCTTCGAGATCGACCCGCGGAACGGTTCAAAGAGATGGCGGCGCGCGCGCTCGGGCACGCCGGGGCCGGAATCGCTGATGACGATGCGCACGATATGGGCGTCTGCGCCCGCATCAATCGAAAGCCGGCGCACCAGCGCGTCACCCTCCATCGTGTCCATGGCCTTGATCGCGTTGCGCGCGAGATTCATCAGAACGCGGAAAATCTGTTCGGGATCAGCGTCAATTTCGAGCCCCGTCGCGACGCCGTTGCGCCATTCGATCCTCGGGTGATCTTCGAGATCGAGGAGAAGGGCGAGTTCCTTCACCATCGCATCGAGGCGCATCAGCTTGCGTTTAGGCGGTTCTTCCTTGGCGCTGCCATAGACGAGTGTGGATTCGCAATAGGAAATCGCCCGGTCGATCCCGGCGATCAGTTTCGGGGCGAATTTCTGGACATCCGGGTCAGGCAGCGCGGTCAGCCGGTCCGAGAACAGCTGGACCGACGCCAGAATGTTGCGCAGGTCGTGGTTGATCTTGGAAACCGCAAGGCCGAGATTAGCAAGATGCCGCTGGCTTGCCAGCGTGCCCTGAAGGTCCTTCTGCATCGCTGCCAGACGTTCCTCCGCAATGCCGATCTCGTCGGCGCGCCCGGAAGGCTGTATAATCGCCCTGTTCTCTTCCGGACTGCGCGAGAAGGATACCATGTTGTCGGCCATTTGCTTGATCGGACGGACGAAAAGCATCGTCAGCGTGAGATACACCATGGCCGCTGTTGAAACAGAGATGATCAGCGACAGGATCATGACATTGCGTGTATAGGTCAGCATCGCCGCGCGCAGGGGCGCCTCGAGCGCGAGAACCTCGATCATCTGATTGCTACCCGGTGGCGACCCTGTGATGACAATGGTGCGCGGTTCATTGGCGAGCAACGTTCCAAACGCATCGCGGATTGATTGCAGCGGCCCGGTTTTGCTGACATCGAAGTTTGCAGCCATCGGGCCCGGATTGCCATCGAGCATCGCGACCAGCTGACGGCGCCCACTGTGACGGTTGGCAAGGGTGACGACATCGAAACTGCGGATTGCCGCCTCGATTCGCTGTTGCATGGCAAGGCTTTCTTCTGCGGATCTTTGAATGCCGGTGCCCTGTTCTTCGGTCATCAGAAGGACGGTGAGCGCTCGGGTCAGTCGGTCGGTCAGCCAGTCGTTGCGAAATTTTGCGACCGATGGCACGAAAACAAATATCTCGCTGAGCATCACGAAAATGATGGTCAGAAGCAGAAGCTTCGCCGAAAGATTGAGCGAGAAAGGTCTGCGCGCCTGATTGTCCCTGATGCGGTCGGCCGCCCCATCCTTATCCGATGGCCTAATCGTGGGCTTTAGACTCATGGATTGATAATCGGGCTTCTCATTCACGGAAATTCAGTTCCTCAAACCGTTATAGTAGCGAAATAAGTGTTTCCTTGTTGGAAAACAACCAGCACTCCGATCATGAAATCAGCTCTGCCATGCAAGATTCAACCGAACTTCCGCAAAAACCGGATGAGGCGGTGGAGCCAGGGGTTTTTCAGGCTTGGTTTGTAGAATTCGGTCGCAGCGCGCTTGCCGATCTCGGTCATGGTCGGATAGGGTGGGATATAGCCCGTCATCGCGCCGACCTTGAGCTTCTGCGATACTGCGAGCGCCCAGACATTGATCATCTCGCCCGCGCCATGGCCAACAATGCTCGCGCCAAGAATGCGCCCTTTCCTGTCCGCAATAATCTTGATCAGGCCGATCGTCTTGTGCTCCGCCTGGGCGCGATCATTTTCCGCATAAGGCCAGCGCAGGATGCGCAAGGGGCCGTGCTTTTCGCGGGCATCGTTCTCGCTGAGGCCGACATGAGCAAGCTCCGGATCTGTGAAAGTGACCCAGGGAATGATCGCCCGGTTTTCTTTGGCGCTCATGCGGAACAGGATCGAGCGGATGACAAGGCCGGCGTGATAGCCCGCGACATGGGTGAACTGAAGCCCGCCCGCGACATCGCCAATCGCGTAGACGCGCTTGTTGGTTGTCCGCAGGGTCTGATCGACCGCGATGCCCTTTCGGGAATGGTCGATCCCGGCCTTTTCGAGATCAAGGCCGCTCACATTCGGACTGCGCCCGGTGGCAAGAAGAAGATGTGAGCCGGAGATGGTCTCCTCGCGTCCGTCTTTTTCGACGATGACGTCGACGCCTTTGTCTGAACCCGGCACCAGGCGAATGGTCTTGGTGTTCTCGCGGATGTCGACACCTTCCCGGCGGATCTGCTCAAGCGCGATGGCGGTCAGTTCCGGATCATCCTTGCCGAAGGCGCGCATCATCTCGATACAGGTTACCTTCGCGCCAAGGCGGCGATGCGCCTGCGCCATTTCCATGCCGATCGGGCCGCCACCAATAATGATGAGGTGCTCGGGGCATAGGGTGTTCTCAAAAATCGTTTCATTGGTGAAATAGGCAACACTGTCGAGGCCGGGGATCGGCGGCACGGCGGCGGACGACCCGGTCGCGACCACAAAACGCCGGGCGCGGATGACGTATTTCCCGGCAACAACCGTCTTTTCGTCCTGAAAACGGCCGGCTTCGGTGATGACGCGCACACCAAGCCCGGTGAAACGCTCAACCGAATCGTTCGGTGCAATTGCTGCGATAACGCCATGCACGTGATCATGGACCTTCTGGAAGTCGACCTCGGGCACCGTCGGCATAATGCCGAATTTTCTCGCCTGACGGAATGTTTCAGCCGTCTTTCCGGCGGCAATCAGGGCCTTTGAGGGAACGCAGCCGTAATTCAGGCAATCGCCACCCATTTTACCCTTTTCGAGTAGCACGACCGATACACCGAAAGCGGCAGCGGCAGCGGCGACGGAAAGGCCGCCGGAGCCCGCGCCGATAACGCAGATGTCGGGTGTGAGGATCGTGTTGCTCGTCGGGTCGTTTGCTGCTTCAGCCATACGGATCTCATTCTGTCTGCGGGGAAAGATTGGGGTTTGAAAATACAAAGACGCCGCACACTATACGATGCACGGCGCGATAGGAATCGTCGTTTTCGGTGCTGCAAGTAATGCCAGTTACAACAGCAGCCAAGCCGGGCCTTGCGTGACGCATGGTGAAAGCGCGTTCACTCAGTTGCTGATTTTCTTGCGGCGTACCCATTTGATGACGATCGGGATAACAGATGCGGCAGCAAGGGCTGCAAGCCCGAGTGTCACCTTGGTGACGAGATTGGAACCTTCGACCGCTCCGCCCACCTGATCGCCAATAAAGGCATAGGCATAGGTACCCGGAATGATGCCGATAAAGGTGGCGAGCGCGTAGCGGCTGAGGGCCATGCCGAACAGCGCAGGTGCGAGGTTTGTCACCCAGAATGGCACGACGGGCGCAAGGCGAATGGTCAGGAGGTAGTTGAAGCTGTCCTCCTGAAAACCCTCGCGCAGTTTTGCCATGCGCGGGCCCGCTTTTTCGGCCAGATAGTCGCCAAGAGAGGTTTTCGCGATGAGAAAGATGATCGACGCACCTATGGTGGCTGCAATGACCGTCAGCGTTCCGCCGATCGCCCATCCGAAAATCGCGCCGCCGGCAATGGTGAGGAAGCTGGCACCGGGAAACGACACCGAAACCGCGAGAATGTAGATGCCGAGATAGGCGGCCATGGCGAGGAGAAAGTTGTCTTTGACAAAACCGTCGATAAGCGCCTTGTTCTCGCTCAGCGCGTCAAACGAGAGATAGTTTTGGAGCCCCGTAGCATATCCAACAGCAAGGATGACAGCGATCACCGCGAGAGGCGCAAATTTCTTCACCGTCGACAAGTCGACGCCAAAGCCAGATTTACCGGATTTGTTATCCATATTTTCAAAGGTCTCGTTGACAGACATGAGAGGCTCCTGATTGTCGTCACCCGGTTCGCGAACCGGCATTAAAATGCTCATACCATTTCCGGACTGCCGGTCATCAACATCAAGGATGACTACTTCAACAATGGATCCGGTATGGCTTGGTCCCCTTATATGTTCATTTAATCTGACGTTGGGGTTAAAAACGCGCAAGTTGACACAGAAGTGAAATCGCCTCGAAATAGCTCACGCTTTCGTGATTTTATCATGCCGAACCGGCAGCTGCCCACACTCTTCCAAAATCGGAACGCTTCTTTGTGTTTGGGCTCAACGGGCTTTTTAATTTGACTTTCCCTCCCCTTTGTTTCTATAAGCCGCAATCTCATTTTTGGGGCAACCAGGCATGACTGTGCGGATCGACGAATTCGCAGGGCGACCTTGGGCAGAAACCAAACATCACTGACGACGAGGCCTGCGGACTGACGCGGGAAAGGCACATGAAACGGACATATCAACCAAGTAAGCTCGTGCGCAAACGCCGTCACGGTTTCCGTGCGCGCAAGGCCACAACCGGCGGACGTCTCGTTCTCGCCGCGCGCCGCGCAAAGGGTCGCAAGAAACTCTCGGCCTAGGCCCTTTCGCGGACATACCGGGCCTGTTCGGATCGTGGACGGTTTGAGCCATATCTCGAAAGAAGAATCCGCACGGATGCTCGCAAGCCGAAACACACCAATCCCAGTGATCAAGAAGCGCACCGCGTTTCTGAACGTGGCAAAAGGCGTTTACATGCCGAGTGCTGCTTTCGTCATGCAGGCAAATGTCATGCCGGCAGGTGAGGGCAGGCAGGATGCTGCGTCCCGTATTGGCTTCACGGTCACGAAGAAAGTCGGCAATGCTGTTCTTCGCAACCGCGTCCGTCGCCGTCTGCGTGCGGCCGTACAGGCGCTTGATGTTGGCCTATTTGAACCCGGTAAAGATTATGTCGTCGTCGGACGCAGGGAAACGGCGTCGATTGTTTTTTCCACCCTTTGCGCCGATCTGAAAACCACGTTAAAGAAACTTGCACATGGCGAGGGTCGCGCAGCAAGGCCGGTTCTGAAAAACAAGAAACGCTGATTAACTCGCCGATGCCGGCAAGCCTGAAACCGGGCACGTGCTGGGTTGGTACGCAACAGGACGCAGTTACTTCATGAACGAAAACCGAAATCTCTTCGTCGCCATTGGCCTGTCCATCATGGTGCTCCTCGGTTGGCAATATCTCGTGGTCGCTCCCCAGGACGCGAAGCGCCGTGCAGCCCGCGAGGCTGAACAGGCGCTGCAGGTTCAAAACCAGACGCAACGGCCCGCGCCTGTTGAATCCGGTAGCACGGCCACGACGCCGCAACTTCCTGGCGCCAGCGCGCCATCGGCCACCGCCCCTTCGGGAAATGCTGCAATTCCGGGTCAGGCAAGCATTGCCGAGGCGCTGAAGGCGAGCGAGCGCACAGCTATCGCAACTGAGCGGCTTGAAGGCTCGATCAACCTGACCGGCGGCCGCATCGACGATATTCTGCTGCGCGATTACCGTGAAAAGATTGAGGACGACAGCCCGCTGATCCGGCTGTTCAACCCGGTCGGAAGCACGGAGGCCTATTATGCGGAGACCGGCTTTGTGGCTGCCGCAGGCGGTCCGGCCCTGCCCAACGCGACAACGCTCTGGAAAGTCGATGGAAACAGCACCCTGTCGGTCGGACAGCCGGTGACGCTGACCTACGATAATGGTGCTGGCCTCAGCTTCCGGCGCACTTTTGAAATCGATGAGAATTACCTTTTCACCGTGACCGATAGCGTCGCCAACAGCGGCGGGGAGGCTGTCACGGTCTATCCTTACGGCATCGTCTCGCGCCGCGGCGTTGCCAAGACCGAGGGCATCTGGATCCTGCACGAGGGTCCGATTGGTGTATTTGGCGAAAAGGGACTGCACGAAATCAAATACAATGATTTCGAGAAAACCCCGGTTGTCGAAGAACCTTATGCAGACAGGGGCTGGCTCGGCATCACCGACAAATATTGGGCGGCAACGCTAATTCCGCCATCCGATCTGAAATTCAAGGGACGATTTGCCTCGAATCTCGGAGAGATTCCCACCTATCAGGCCGATTTCTTGTCGGACGGGTTGACGGTTGCTCCCGGTGCTGCGGTGTCGGCGGCAACACGTCTTTTTGCCGGCGCGAAGGAAACGGCACTCCTCGACAAATATCAGGACAATGAGGGCATCGAGCGTTTCGAACTCCTGATCGACTGGGGCTGGTTCTATTTCCTGACGAAATATCTCTTCTATGCGCTCGATTATCTGTTCCGGGTTTTCGGCAATTTCGGCGTTGCGATCCTTTTCGTCACGATCGGGCTCAAGATCGCCTTCTTCTGGTTCGCGAACCGCTCCTATGTCTCGATGAGCCGGATGAAACTTGTCCAGCCGCGGCTGAAGGAGATCCAGGAACGCTACAAGGATGACAAGCCACGGCAGCAGCAGGAGTTGATGAAGCTTTACAGGGAAGAGAAGATCAATCCGCTCGCGGGCTGCTGGCCGGTCCTGATCCAGATTCCGGTCTTCTTCTCTCTTTATAAGGTCCTTTATGTCACCATCGAGATGCGTCATGCGCCCTTCTTTGGCTGGATTCAGGATCTTGCGGCGCCGGATCCGACGAGCCTCTTTAATCTGTTCGGCTTGATCCCGATTGATCTGCCGACATGGCTGCCCGTTCTGGGTATCTGGCCATTGATAATGGGCGTTACGATGTTCATCCAGATGAAGCTCAACCCGGCGCCACCCGACCCGACCCAGCAGATGATTTTCAACTGGATGCCGGTGATCTTCACCTTCATGTTGGCGAGTTTTCCGGCGGGTCTGGTAATCTATTGGGCCTGGAACAACGCGCTTTCTATTATCCAGCAATATGTGATCATGAGGCGGCAGGGGGTCGACGTCGATATTCTCGGCAATGTCGTCGAGACATTCCGGGGCGACAAGAAAAAGCCTGCGCCCGAGGCGAAAGCGGGCAAGACCGGCGCGTCCGACAAATCATAAAGGCTGGACGATGAGCGCGAACGACCCCCGCGGCGAGGATGCCACCGGCGCCGCGGATAAGGCGGCCCTTGAGGCGGGACGGCTTTTCTTTGCAAAGCAGTGGACGTTTCTATTGAGCGTTCCCGACATGAGCGCACTGCCGGATTTCAAGGGGATCGAAATCGCCTTTGCGGGGCGCTCGAATGTTGGCAAATCCTCGCTGATCAATGCGCTGACCGGCGTTAACAATCTCGCCCGCGCGTCGAACACACCGGGCCGTACGCAATTTCTCAACTATTTCGTTCCCGCATCCGAGGGCAAAGCTGAAGAGGCAGGCGGCAGCTCGGCTGCGCCCGCGCCGATCGCCATCGTCGATATGCCGGGTTATGGCTATGCCAAGGCGCCAAAGCTGCTTGTCGAGCAGTGGACGGATCTTGTCATGCGCTATCTGCGCGGCAGGCCGAACCTGCGCCGTGTCTATGTGCTGATCGACAGCCGTCATGGACTGAAGGCGAATGATTGCGAAGTGCTCGACATGCTCGACCGGGCAGCGGTCTCCTATCAGATCGTGCTCACCAAAATCGACAAGGTGAAAGCCGCGGCCCTTCGCACGGTCACCGAGGAGGTTGCGGCCAGTTTGAAAAAGCGTCCGGCCGCATTCCCTCAGATCGTCGTGACATCGAGCGACAAGGGTGACGGCATCGCCGAGTTGCGCGGCGTGATTGCGACGCTTCTCAGGTAAGACGGCGTGCGCGCCACGGCGCGATCAGGCGTGTGACATCGCCATGCCGTGTCTTTTCCCACAAATGCGGCGCGTGTATCAGCTGGAAGAAGGCGCGCCACCCGGCAAGCGACAGAAGCAGCCAGTATAATGGCAGCGCGAGTGCATAGCGAAACAGCCCGCGCTTGTTGCGATAGATGAGCGCGACATAGGCAAGCAGCGCATAAGTCCCCCACGCATAAAAGAAATTCCCCGCAAGAAAGGCAAGCACCGCAACGCCTTCCGCCTCAAGGCTGTGATGGATCATCGCACTGACCAGAAGCCCGAGGAAAAACGGGTAGAAAAGGGCAGACGCAAGCAGCGTTGTCGAAATCAGGTGGAAGATGATGAACCCGGACAGGCCAAGCTGGCGAAAGGTGCGCGCCGGTTCGCGGAAATGAACGAGACAGGTCTGCATCCAGCCCTTGAACCAGCGCGTGCGCTGGCGCATCCAGACCGAAAACTGCGCAGGCGCCTCCTCATAGGTCGGCAGGTCAATCACGTCGACGCGGTAGCCATAGCGTTTCAGGCGAATGCCAAGATCGGCGTCTTCCGTGACGTTGTAGGGATCCCACGCTCCGACGGCCCGCAATATATGTGTTTTGAAATGGTTGGACGTGCCACCCAGCATGATTGGCAGCCGGAACCGGGCAAGCGTCGGCAATACCCCATCGAACAGCCCGGCATATTCGATGGCAAAGAGACCGGAGAGGAGATTGTGCCGCGCATTGTCGATGAGGAGCGGTGCCTGCACGCAGGCGACATCCGGCCCGAGCGTGAAGAGGCGGTGATAGGCGGCCTTCAGCTGGCCGGGATGAGGCCGGTCCTCAGCGTCATAGATCACCGTATAGGCGCCGCGGGCGAGCGGCAGCGCGAAATTCAGCGCCCGCGGCTTGGTGCGGGGCTGGCCCGGCGGCACAAGCACGATTTCGATAAATGGCAGGTCGGTGGTCGCCCGGTGCGCGGCATCAATGGTCGGCAGATCATCGCTTTCCAGAATGAGTTTGATGTCGAGTTTGGCGCGCGGCCAGTCCAGCCCGGCGAGATTGGAGACCAGATCCTCCATCAGATGCGCTTCCTGATAGGCGGCCACCAGAACCGAATAGACCGGGAGATCGCTTGCGCGAATGTCGGCAACGTCAGGTATGCGTTTCTTGTTCGCGCGCAACTGGGTGGCGGCGAGGAAACGCAGCGAAATGGTAGCGAAAAACACCCCGCCAAGCATGGTGCTGATCACAAGACGCGAGAATTCGCCGGTGCTTAGCGCGAGCAGAAGAAAACATGTCATCAAAAGACCGATGAGCGCGATTATTCCGCCCGGAGAGACCCGGAAAGACGAGAATTGCGGCATGTGCATGCAAAGAAGATGCGAGGCATGGGCATTGAGCGAACCGCTGAGGGTCCGCAGATAGGCGGCCCGGATCGCAGCCGGTGGTGCAAGCTGGATACGCTGGTGCAAACGCGGTTCCACGCTGAGGCGGTAGCGCAAATGCTCGATCTCTTCGCGTTTTGGCGCGGCAACGAGGGTCAGCGTGCCTGATTCCGTTCGGCAGAGGATGCGGGGTGTGTGGCGCAGCGCCGTCACAATGCCGCCAGCCGCAGCCGAAGGTTCGATCATCGCCATCGCGGCGCCATCGGCAAGCTTGAGCCCGAGATAATCGGCGAGGCAGGCGTAGTAAGTGGCAGCGCTCAGGCAATTTGTTGCAATCGCCTCTTCATGCGCTTCAACACCGTTGAACCGTGCGTCTGCGACGATCCGGCTCAAAGTCCCGTAGGTAAAACCATGGCGCGTCAGAAAACCGATGTCGGAGGGTAAAAATCGCGCAGGATCGCCAAAGGGTTCCGGCGCGCTTTCGCCAGGTCTTAGACTTCGCTCTGGCGGTACATGGCCGATTGCGCTGGTCTCAACAGGCGCTGCCGTGCTAAATTGGGAAAGCTCGGACGGGGTCACTGGTCTGCGTTCGCAACGCGCCGTTCATGCCATGCCGACAAATGCAATCTGGCTACTTTACGCAACATGATCCTGCCCCACTCCCAACAGCCCCACGCTTTAGAAAGCATAAAAGGGGCACGCCAACAAGGTTCAAGACGGCTTGTCTTCTGGTGCAAGTCCGTGTGGAGGCGCGCATCGCGGTTGTTCGCCCTGTCGATGCTTCTTGCGGCAACGCCGCTCGGTTCTGTCTCGGCCGGACCGGACAAGGTCACGATCCCGCTCTTTCAAAATCCGAACACGATCACGACGGCGGGCAGTATCGCGACGATCCGCACGATACGGTTTCTTACGACCGACGATTACCCGCCCTTCAATTTCATCGATCAGGAGGGGCGGCTTGGCGGCTTCAACATCGCGCTTGCCCGCGCGGTCTGTCTCGAGATCAAGGCGCGCTGCACCATGCAGGCGCTTGCCTGGGAAAATTTGCAGGACGCGCTTGATCGCGGCCAGGGCGATGCGATCATTGCCGGCATTGCTGTTTCCGATAAATCGGTGCGCCGCCTCGCCTTCACCGAGCCTTATCTGCGCATTCCCGCTCGCTTTTTCGCAGCCCGCGGCTTTGCTGAAGCGCCATCCCCCGGCTGGCCGGATAGGATAAGTGTCGGTGTCCAGGCCGGCACGGCGCATGAGGCTTTTTTGAAAGCGTTTTTCCCGAAGGCGCAGCTGATGACCTTTGCGGATCAGTCAGCGCTTCATGCAGCCGTGCGTTCAGGTGCAGCCACCCTCGGGTTTTCCGATGGCGTCGGCATCGCCTTCTGGTTCCAGAGCGGCGATGCGGCGGGATGCTGTGATTTTGTCGGCGGGCCTTATCTCAACGCCGATTATTTCGGTCCCGGCGTCTCGATCGCGATGCCGCTCGACCGGCCTGACCTCAAAGAGGTGCTTGACGAGGCGCTCCGCCGCCTGACCCGCAAGGGAACATTTTCGGAAATCTTTCTGCGGTCGTTTCCGGTCAGTTTCTTTTGACCACCAAAAGCAAGCCTCAATTGGCATCGGGCTTTTTGCGAAACGGCAGGCTGAGGCTCCAGAAAAGACCGATCGGCCTGGTATCACGGTAATATTCGAGGCCGATCGCCATCCTGTCATGACCGTCTGCGGGCTGTGCCGTATAGGTGTTGAAGAGCCGGTCCCAGAACGAGAAATTAAACCCGTAATTGCTGTCGGTCTCGGCCTGACGGATAGAGTGGTGCACCCTGTGCATGTCGGGCGTCACGAAGACCTTGCGGATCATGGCATCAAGCCAGAGCGGCAGCCGGGCATTTGAGTGGTTGAATATCGCCATGCCGTTAAGCACGATCTCGAACACGAGAACAGCCGCCACCGGCGCACCGAGCGCAAGCACGATCGCGGCCTTCCAGACCATGGACAGAATGATCTCCAGCGGATGAAACCGCAGCGCTGTCGTCACGTCGAAATCAACATCGGCATGGTGCATCTGATGGATGCGCCAGAGCAGCGGCACCTTGTGGCTTGCCCAATGCTCCAGCCAGACTGCGAAATCGAGGATGAGAAAGGCTGCAATCGCCGCGAGCCAGAGAGGCACATCAAGAAAGTTGAACAGACCATAGCCATTTTGCGCGGCGAAATAGGCTGTCCCGACGGCGGCGGCCGGAAAAATCAGGCGCAGAACCACACTGTCGATCACGACAATCGCGCCGTGGGAAAGCCAGCGTTTGGCCTTGACCGTGGCGCCATCGAAACGAACGATTTCCCGCCGGGGCTGCACGATTTCAAATAGCGCCATGCCGATAAAGATCGACGCGAAAGCCGCAAGACGGATCATCGGTTCATGATCGAGGAGAAACTGCATCGTGATCGCCTATTCGAGCCGGTGGCGGGCGCGTGCGGAATATTCGATGGCCGCGACCGACAGCTTGTCGAGATCGAGCCGGTCGCGCAACATCTGCAGAAAGCGCAATTCCTCCTGCTCGACATGAAGGTCTATCGCAGCGATTTCGACCGCCAGCGCATAGGCGGTATCATAAAGGTGAAGCGGCAAGGCCTCGGCGATCATGCCCAGAACGGTATCAAGGCCGTCTTCGTCATTAAGCTTTTCGGTGCAGGCGCCCGCCACCGATACCAGATCGTGCGTGTCGAAAGACTTGAATACCGGCAAAGCCTGAACCAGCGTACCAATCCGCATCAATTCACGCTCATCCATGCGGCTGTCGACTGCGGACATCATCACCATCGTGTAGATCAGGGCGTCATGCTGGGAAATGGTCATCCGGAATTCCTGTTGCGGTGTTCTTCATGGGGCTTGACGTCTTCTGGTTTTAAGCGGTCTGGCCTGTCCTTACAAGCGCCGCGGGCGCAATCGGGAGACTTCTTCGAAATCATTGGAAGAAACAGCCATGGCGTGCCCGTCGGTTCTGGGTCGGTTCTGGTCCGATCCCGGTCCAATTCCGGCAGTTGACGTATCCGCGACTTGTTTCTAGTGTCGCGCGCCAGATACCGCCTGTCTGATCGCCGGGGTCGGTGCCAGAGCGGGCATTTTCCCAAGCAAATCCCCGAATAAGGAAATCCCCGAATGACGTCTGCAATCACGGGAACACTGTCGCCACTCGCCATCACCCCGAAACATGTCGATGCCGCCCGCATGTCGAAGGCATGGCCGTTCGAGGAAGCGCGCAAGCTCGTGAAGCGGATCACCGACCTTGGCAAGAAGGAGGCGATATTCGAGACCGGCTACGGCCCGTCTGGCCTGCCGCATATCGGCACGTTCGGCGAAGTCGCGCGCACCACCATGGTCAGAACCGCGTTTCGGCTGCTGACCGAAGACCAGATCCCGACGCGGCTCCTTTGTGTCTCCGATGATATGGACGGAATGCGCAAGATTCCCGGCAATGTACCCAATACGGACATGCTCAAGCAGTATCTTGGCAAGCCGCTCACCGTGGTGCCAAATCCTTTTGGCGGTATCGAGCCGAGTTTCGGCCACCACAACAATGCGAAACTGCGCGAATTTCTCGACCGTTTCGGCTTCCAGTACGAATTCCAGTCCGCGACGGCTCTTTACCAGTCCGGCCGTTTTGATGCGATGCTGATTCACGCCCTTGAAAAATATCAGGACATCATGGACGTGATGCTGCCAACCCTCGGGCCGGAGCGTCAGGCGACCTATTCGCCCTTCCTGCCGATTTCACCGACCACCGGCAATGTGCTTTACGTGCCGATGAAGGCAATTGATGCGAAAGCGGGCACGATCACTTTTACGGATGAAGACGGCACCGACGTCACGATGTCCGTCACCGGCGGGCGCACCAAACTACAGTGGAAACCCGATTTTGGCATGCGCTGGGCCGCGCTCGGTATCGATTTCGAAATGTACGGCAAGGACCACCAGATCAATGGCGCGGTCTATTCAAAGATCTGTCGCGTGCTCGGCGCCCGCCCGCCGGAGCAATATTGCTATGAATTGTTCCTCGACGAAAAAGGCGAGAAAATCTCGAAAACCAGGGGTAACGGCATCACCATCGACGAGTGGCTTACCTATGCGTCACCGGAAAGCCTCGCCCTGTTCATGTATCAAAAACCACGCACGGCGAAACGGCTCTATTTCGACGTGATTCCGAAGGCGGTCGATGAATACTTTGCCTTTGCGGAAAAGCTTGCGGAAAGCACCGCGGAGGCAGACGCCGACGCGATGTTGCAAAATCCGGTCTGGCACATCCATGGCGGCAATGCGCCGACGGTTGCGCTGCCGGTTTCCTTTGCCATGATCCTCAATCTCGTCTCCGCCTCGAATGCCGAGGACAAGGAGACGCTCTGGGGTTTCATATCGACCTATGCGCCCGATCTCACACCGCAAAGCGCGCCGAAACTCGACGAGATGGTGGGCTATGCCATCCGCTACTTTGAGGATTTCGTGAAGCCGTCCAAGGTGTTTCGTGCGCCGAGCGATCAGGAACGCGCAGCGATGGCCGATCTTGCCAGCCGCCTTGGCGCGATGGACCCGGCAAGCGACGGCGAGGCGCTCCAGACCGAGATTTTCGAAGTCGGCAAGGATCATGGTTTTGAAAACCTGCGCGACTGGTTTCAATCGCTTTATCAGGTGCTGCTCGGGCAGGATCAGGGGCCGCGCTTCGGTTCGTTCGTGGCGCTCTACGGCATTGAGGAAACCCGTGAACTGATTGCAAAGGCGCTCGACGGCGCGCTCCTGCAAGGAGGTGGTCATGCTGCTTGATATGCGTCTTTATACCTGCCGGCCGGGCATGATCGCCCGCCATCTCGCGCTTTACGAGGAATTTGGCAAAGGACCGCAGACCCGCCATCTCGGCCAGCCGGTCGCCTGGCTCACCACCGAGACGGGCAATGTCAACCAGTTCGTCCATCTCTGGGCCTATGAAGACGCCGCCGACCGGGAGCGCCGACGCGCGGCGATGGAGGCTGATCCTGACTGGCAGACCTTCAAGCGCAAGAGCGCCGAACTCGGCGCACTGATCGCCCAGGAAAACCGGCTGATGAAACCAGCGCCGTTTTTTGCCTTGCCCCGCCCCGTTGGATAATGTTTGGCCGATATTTTCCTGCCCGCCGGTAACGTAAAGTGATGGGCGTGGCTTTTTTGTTAACTTCGATTAATTTTTGTCATGGTAAACGAAAAGCTGAGGGGCGTTGTGGGATGACTGAATATTCTATTGATGGAATTGGTTTTTGCGATGAATGCCTCCAAGATCAGCGTCGGTTCCGTTAGCGGTTCTACAGCAAAGGGCGCGTTATTGGCCCAATGCTTGCTCCGCCTGTCGCGGCGTTGCAGGCCATCTGGAATTACCCTGCGCGCAGCATTGTTCACGACCCCGTTTCTTGCAGCGCTGTGTCTTTCAAGCCATGGAGAGGCCGCGGGCGCAGCCGAAGCAAATCCGGCCGAGGCGAGAACTGAGCCTTCCACGATCGTCGCAGCCGCTGAAACTGCATCTGAAACAACATCGGGCCTTTCCGCAAAGGGAAGATCCTGCGTCGGCAAGCTTGGCGTTTCGCGCACGATTACCGTCGGTAAAAAGAACGGTGTTCTCGTTGGTGTCGGCAAGGATGGCCGAATCGGCCTGCAACCCAGGGAATTGGTGCTGACCTTTGACGATGGCCCGCTTGCCGGGACCAGCGAGCGCGTTCTGAAGGCGCTGGCAGATGAGTGCGTTCAGGCAACATTCTTCTCGCTCGGTCGCTCTGCGCGTCAGTATCCTGCCCTTTTGAGGCGGATTGCAAGCGAAGGTCACACGATCGCGACCCATACCCATAATCATCCGCTTCTCACCAAGAAAACCGATGCCAGCATGCGCGCTGAAATTCGCCGGGGCGTGAACTCGATCGATGCAGCCCTGGAGGGTTCGCCCTATAAGGCGTCGAACTTCTTTCGCTATCCGTTTCTCGACCGCTCCAAGAATACGGATCGCGCCGTCCGCGAACTGGGCCTGATCGCCTTTCACATGAACATCGACAGCTGGGACTGGCGTAAGCAGACCCCGGCAGAGATGCTGCAACTGACCATGGCGCGCGTGCGCAGTGAGGGCAGCGGCGTCGTGCTCTTCCACGACATTCAGGAAAAAACCGCACAAGGCCTGCCCGAATTTCTTCAGATCGTTAAGCGCGAAGGCTACACGATCGTTCACATCGTCCCGGGTGACGATGAAAACAACGTGACGGATCAGATCGCCCAGTCTGCGCCGGTTGCTGCGCCGAAGCAGGTTTCGGCTGGCGACGCACCGCGAGCGAGCCGTGATCTTGAAAAGGTGCCGGCCGCCCTCGTCAGCGCTGCCCCGGCACCGCGCCTGCGCCCTGGCCCACTCCTGAGTCTTGCGCCAAATCTTGCCCCAAGTCTCGCCTTGAATACGGGCGCGGCATCGAATGTCGCTTCCACGGATCGTATCCGGTCACAGCGCAGTCTGGACGAACTTCAACTGATTGACGCGCCGACGCGCAGCCCCACCAGAATTGAGGCGCCGGTGCTTCAGATCACGCCAGTCGAGAGGCCTGATCCCGCGCCTGAGCGCCGTGGCTTCTTCCGCCGTCTCTTTGGCGGCTGATAGGACTGTGCGCTCAAGACGACACCTTGCGAGGCTGCGCTTGCGGTGATCGGCATGGATGAAAGCCGATCGTTCAAGCGCCGCAAAAGCGGAAGAGCCCTGATTGCAATTTGGGTGCTACTGGCTCGCCCAGGTGATGCGCACGATCCATTCCACGGCTTCAAGCGCGAGATGGCGCGTCGGATGGTCGGGGTTGAAAGACATCAGCGCAATCGATTGACCGCTCCTCGCAAGCAGGACCTTCGCCATCACCTCGCCGTCCACGGTCTTGACCACAACCCGGTCACCGGGCATTGCTTCGGTAGCGGCTGATACGACCACAATATCGCCGTCGCGATAGACCGGAAGCATGGAATCGCCGGAAATCCTGAGCGCATAATCGCCGTCTTCCGACATCATCGGAATATCGACTTCTTCCCATCCCTGACCGGCGGGGAAACCGCCATCGTCGAAAAACCCGCCCATACCGGCCTGCGCCAGGCCGAGAACGGGCAGCGCGCGGGACCTTTGCGCGTGTGCCTTCGGCCGATCCTGCGCACCGTAGAAGGCCTCGTAATCCGAGCCGGTGACCGTCAGGATTTTCGCGATGGATTCGGTGGACGGCCAGCGTGCCCGCCCGTCCCGGGCGAAACGTTTCGATTTGTTGAAGCTTGTCGGGTCAAGTCCGGCGCGGCGTGCGAGCCCGGAAGCACTGAGCCCGTGGCTTTCGGCAAGCCGGTCGATCGCCGCCCAGATCTGATGATGTGAAAACATTCCTGACCTCATCCCAAGAGGACACCGCGATAAAACCAGCGGCGGGCTTTCGGTTACAGGCTGTTATATACCAAAATGCGCGCGAGTCACATGGCAAAGGGCTGGTTCTGAGACAAAAGTTCACGATTTGTCCACTTTCCCGAATTCATCCAGGCTTTTCCCGCTGATTCACGGCTTGAAGGGTTCGCGCCCTGAGCCGATCATCGCATCAAGAAGTTCAAGCCTGTCCTGACCCCAGAAGCATTCGCCTTTGTAGACATAGGCCGGAACCCCCGGTGCGTCGCTTGCGATGGCTGCTTCGGCATTGTGCTTGCGGATTGCGGCGGTCTCCGGCTTCCTGGCGTCGTTCAGGATTGCCTGCGCCTCATGACCATGGGCGGTGAGAAGGTTTCCGAGCACATCCTCATCGGCAATGTTCATGTCATTCGCCCAGACCGCCTTGAAAACATCCATCATATAGGCATCCGGGTCCGCGCCTATGGCTTTGAGCGCGATGATGCTGCAATCAGCAAGGGTTGCATCGACGGGCCAGAATTTCGGCTGACGGTTGAGCTTCAGACTGCGGTGAAGCGCAAGGCGCTGGAGTTCGACAAGCCGCATCCGCTGGCGCACCGGTGGGCGCTGCGCAGGCGGCACGGCGCCGGAGGCCTCCCAGATTGCAAACAAATCGACCGGGCGGAAATTGAGCGCGACCCCATGCCTTTTTGCAAGGGCGACCACAGTCTGGTGGCCGAGATAGGTGAAGGGTGACGCGGAATAGAAGAAATAGTCGATGGCGGGCATAATCAGTCTCCGGTGAAACAAAGCACAGGATCAGCCTGTTCGAAGGCCGTGAAAACGGTTCTGTCAAAAAACCGGGCCACGAAAAACCGCGACCCGGCGAGGAGAGGCCCGAAACGGGATCGGTCAGGCGGCTTTCTTGCTGGCCGCTTTCGGATTGAAACGGCCGTAGAAAGTCTCGTTGTTTGCGGCCATCTCGACGATAAGTTTGTTTGGCTTGAAGCGCGCGCCGTGCTTTTTCTGAAGCTTTTTGCAAAGGTCGAGGAAGGCGGGCGTTCCCATCATGTCGATATAAGACAGCGTACCGCCGGACCATGGCGCGAAGCCGAAGCCGAGGATCGAGCCGACATCCGCCTCACGGACATCGGTGACGACGCCTTCCTGGAAGACCCGCGCTGCTTCGAGTGCCTGTGCGACCAGCATCCGCTCCTTGAGTTCGTCAATATCGATTGCATCGACATCCCGGATCTGTGGATACATGTCCTTGAGGCCCGGCCAGAGCGCTTTCTTGCCGGGTTTCGGCGGATAATCATAAAAACCCTTGCCGTTCTTGCGGCCGAGGCGCCCATGCTTGTCGACCATGGTGTCGACGAGGTCCATCAGCTTCGGATCGACGGCTTTTTCGCCGAGATCCTTCACGGTTGCCTTCATGATCTTCTGGGCAAGGTCGATGGCAATTTCATCGTTGAGTGACAACGGACCGACAGGCATGCCGGCCATTTTCGCGACATTCTCGATCATTGCCGCCGGAACACCCTCGGTCAGCATCAAATGTCCTTCGCGGATATAGTTGAGCACGCAGCGGTTTGCATAAAAGCCGCGGGTGTCGTTGACCACGATCGGGGTTTTCTTGATAAGGCGGACATAATCGAGCGCGAGCGCGAGCGCGCGGTCACCGGTCTTCTTGCCCATGATGAGTTCGACCAGCATCATCTTGTCGACCGGGGAGAAGAAGTGGATGCCGATGAAGTTTTTCGGGCGCTTTGAGGCGAGCGCAAGCCCCGAAATCGGCAAGGTCGATGTGTTCGACGCGAAGATCGCCGTCGGCTTGATGACCGCTTCAACCTTCTCGGTCACGATACGCTTGATTTCGCGGTCTTCAAATACAGCCTCGATAACGAGATCGCAATCGGCGAGCGCGTTGTAATCCGTTGTCGGCGTGATGAGGTCGAGAAGCGCTGTTTTTTCCTCAGGCTTCGCGCTGCCACGGCTGACCTGTTTCGTGATCAGATCGTCGGAATGCGCCTTGCCCTTGTCGGCAGCTTCCTGGGACTGGTCTATGAGAACGACGGGAATGCCGACTTTTGCGGTGACATAGGCGATTCCGGCGCCCATGAAGCCTGCGCCGATGACGCCGATTTTCTTGATTTTGGTGGCGCGCACACCGTCCGGGCGCCGCGCACCCTTTTCAAGTTCGCCTTTGGAGAGGAAAAGCGAGCGGATCATGTTTGCGGCCTGTGGTGATTTCAGCGCGGCGGTGAAATAGCGCGCTTCGATGCGCAGGCCCGTGTCCATCGGCACCTGTGTTCCCTCATAGATACAGGAGAGAATATACTGCGCCGCCGGATAGTTCATCGCGGTTTGCTGGCGCAAAATGGCGTTCGCGGCCGGCCAGAGCTGCATCCCGGCCGGCGTATAGACAGCGCCGCCGGGCGCCCGGAAGCCTTTTTTGTCCCACGGGGCGACAGGATCGACGAGCCCGTCCTTGATGCGTTTTTTTGAGGCTTCGATGAGTTTTTTCGCTGGAACCACATCATCGATCAGGCCCATGGCTTTCGCTTTGACCGCTTTCAGGCGCTGACCCTGAACCAGCATCTGAAGGCCGGCCTGCATGTCCTTGACGAGGCGGGCGATGCGCTGAGTGCCGCCCGCTCCGGGCAGAAGCCCGACCTGCACTTCCGGAAGCGCGAGGCGCAATTTGTCGATATCGGAGGCGACCCGCGCATGGCAGGCAAGCGCCAGTTCGAAGGCGCCGCCCATGCACACGCCGTTGATTGCGCAAACCACGGGTTTGCCGCAGGTCTCGATGCCGCGATAGAGGAGGCCGAGGCGTGAAGCTCCATCAAACAGCATTTTCGCTGCGGCTTCCTCATCCCTGGCTTTTTCCATGTGATAGGTCTTGAGCGAGCCTTCAAGCATGGAAAGGTCTGCGCCGCCGGAGAAGCTGTCTTTCTTGCCGGAGGTGATCACCGCGCCTTTGATCGCCGCGTTGTCGCGGATCTGCGTGGTGAAGGCCGCGATGTCATCCATCACGCTTGCGTCGATCACGTTCATCGACTTGCCGGCCATGTCCCAGCTAATGAGCGCAATGCCGTCGCTGTCGATGTCGAGGGTGAAGTTCTTGTAAGCCATGTGAGTGTCTCCCTCTTACACGCGTTCGATGATGGTGGCGGTGCCCATGCCTGCGCCAATGCACAGCGTGACCAGCGCGGTATTGAGATCGCGGCGTTCGAGTTCGTCGAGAACCGTGCCGAGGATCATGGCGCCGGTGGCCCCGAGCGGATGGCCGAGAGCGATGGCGCCGCCGGCGACGTTGACTTTGGAATGATCAACATCGAATGCCTGCATGAAGCGCAGAACAACCGAGGCAAAAGCCTCATTGACCTCGAACAGGTCAATATCGCCGATCGACATTTTCGCATTGCGGAGAAGTTTTTCAGTGACATCGACCGGGCCGGTCAACATCAGCGCAGGCTCCGATCCGATATTGCAGAACGCCCGGATGCGGGCGCGCGGTGCCATGCCGATTTTCTTGCCTGCCTTGCGCGAACCGAGAAGAACCGCCGCCGCACCATCAACAATGCCCGACGAATTACCCGCGTGGTGGACATGACGAACGGTTTCGATTTCCGGATGCGCCTGAATGCCGACGGAATCGAAGCCGCCCATCTCACCCATCATGGCAAAGGACGGGTTGAGCGAGGCAAGCGACTGCATGTCGGTTCCCTTGCGGCGGTGCTCATCGTTATCGAGAATGGTGAGGCCGTTGATATCCTTGACCGGCACCACAGATTTCGAGAAATTGCCACTGTCCCAGCTCGCACAGGCGCGTTTCTGGCTTTCGACGGCATAAGCATCGCAATCATCGCGGGTGAAACCGTATTTCGTGGCGATGAGGTCGGCCGAGACGCCCTGCGGCATGAAATAGGACGGAAGCGCCACCATCGGATCCACCGGCCAGGCACCGCCCGATGCGCCGAGACCGATGCGGGACATGGCTTCAACACCGCCGGAAATAACGAGATCGTGCTGACCCGACATGACCTGACCGGCACCCATATTGACGGCATCAAGACCGGAAGCGCAGAAGCGGTTGATCTGGATGCCTGGTACTTTCTTGTCATAGCCGGCTGCAAAAACCGCCGCGCGGGCAATGTCGCCGCCGGCTTCGCCGACCGGGTCGACGCATCCAAGAACGACGTCATCAACTTCTTTCGTATCGAGGCTGTTGCGGTCGCGGATCGCCGCGAGAGCATGTTTTGCGAGATTGACGGCGGTTACTTCGTGCAGCGAGCCGTCTTTTTTGCCGCGGCCGCGCGGGGTCCGCACGTGATCGTAGACATAGGCTTCAGCCATGGGTTCCTTCTCCTCTGATCGGTCGTCTCTGGCGGCTTTTTGCGCCTTTTGGGTGTCTTATTTTGGGTGTCTTATGGGGCATAACCGAAACCTGACGCTGCGCAGCGCCAAGTCTGGCGGCGTGTCGTCTCTAGAACTGGTCGGCAGGCATCGCCATCATGGTCTCTGAGCCGGTCGAAATGCGCGCGAGGCGAACGCTCGTTTCCGGCATCATGCGCTCCATGAAGAATTTGCCGGTGAGAAGCTTGTTGCGGTAGAACTGCTTTTCGGATTCGGCAAGTTTGTCGAGTGAAGCCTTTGCCATCTGCGCCCACATATAGCCAAGCGCGACCGTGCCGAAGAGATGCATGTAATCATGCGAACCGGCACCGGCATTGTCCGGGTTCACCATCGCGTTCTGCATGAACCACATGGTCGCCTGCTGAAGATCGCCAAGACCTTTCTTGAGCGGCGTGACATAAGGTTTCATTGCTTCGACGGAAGACTGTTCCTTCAGGAAGGCCTCGACTTCGCCGAAAAAGGCCATGATTGCCTTGCCGCCGTCTTTCGGCAGCTTGCGGCCAACGAGATCGAGCGCCTGCACGCCGTTTGCTCCCTCATAGATCATGGCAATGCGGGCATCGCGGACGAATTGCTCCATGCCCCATTCGGCAATATAGCCATGGCCGCCATACATCTGCTGGGCGGCGACCGCATTGTCGAAACCGACATCGGTCATCACGCCTTTAATGACAGGCGTCATGAGACCCATGAAATCATCGGCGCGGGCGCGCTCCTTGGCATCTTCGGCGCGGTGGGCGACATCCCCCTTGAGCGCGGTCCACAGCACCAGCGCACGGGCGCTTTCGTTGAAGGCCTTGATCTGCATCAGCGTACGCCGGACATCGGGATGCACCATGATCGGATCGGCTTTCTGGTTCGGGAATTTGTCGCCCGTCAGCGCGCGGCCCTGAACCCGGTCATTCGCATAGATGACCGCATTCTGATAAGCGACATCCGATTGCGACAGACCCTGAATGCCGACACCGAGGCGGGCTTCGTTCATCATCGTGAACATGGCGCGCAGGCCCTTGTCTTTCTCACCGATCAGATAACCCACCGCCTCGTCATAGTTCATGACACAGGTCGAATTGCCGTGGATGCCCATTTTCTCTTCGATCGAACCGCAGGTCGCGGGATTGCGCGCGCCGAGCGAGCCGTCAGCATTGATCAGGAATTTCGGCACGATGAAGAGTGAAATACCTTTGACGCCCTCGGGTGATCCTTCGATACGGGCAAGAACGAGGTGGATGATATTCTCAGTGATGTCCTGTTCACCGGCGGAGATGAAGATTTTCTGGCCGGAAATCTTGAAACTGCCATCGGCCAGAGGCACGGCCTTTGTCTTGATGAGGCCGAGATCTGTGCCGCAATGCGGTTCGGTGAGGTTCATCGTGCCGGTCCATTTGCCGGCAATCATATTGGGCAGATAGCGCTGTTTCTGTTCATCATCGGCATGGACCTGGATCGCCGCAATAGCCCCCTGGGTGAGGCCGGGATACATGCCCCACGCCATGTTCGCAGCCGCGACATATTCGTTTGCCGCCGCATTGAGCGTATAGGGAAGACCCTGACCGCCATAGGTCGGGTCGCAGGCCATGCCCATCAGGCCGAGTTCGGCAAACTGGTGAAACGCTTCCCTGAAGCCCTTCGGCGTGCTGACGGAACCATCGGGATGGCGGGTGCAGCCCTCATGATCACCGATCTGGTTCAAAGGTTGCAGAACCTGCTCGCAGAACCGGCCGGTCTCTTGAAGGATCGCTTCCACCATGTCGGGGGTGACTTCCTCGAACCCGGGCAGATTGTTGTAACGATCCATTTTGAGGACATCGTTCAAAATAAACAGGGTATCATCAACAGGCGCTTTATAGGTCGGCATCGTTTTCTCCCACAGGGTCGTTCATCAGGTCGTTTTGGCAACGAACAACTAAATATTGAATAGTTCAGCCTTACGCTTACGTAAGCGTAACTTGTGGCACGTCATATAGGCGCAGGCGTCGAAGTGCAAGCCATGTGCAAATAGAAAACCTGAATTTTGCTGAAGCCATAGCCTCCTCCAAGCCATGAACCCTTTCCCGGCGAAGTGAGGCATACTTTTTGAATAAGGGGAAGGGTTTTGCTCAGAGTTGAACGATTTCGACCGCGTTCGGGGCAATTCGGCGCGGTCGCAAGGAAGTCACAAGGAAGTTGCAGGGAAAATGATCGGCGCGAGAGCCGGATTTCATGCCCGCATCGCAGGCACCTGAATCATTCAGGCTGCGTTGGTGCGTTCTTCTTTCTGATCGAGAAGGCCCTGCACGATATCTGCCGTACGCGTCAGCTCTTCGATCGCCTGCTCGACATCTTTTTTCTGCCGCTCAAGAAGGGCGATCTGCTCATTGAACCGCTTGAGCGCCACTTTGAGTTGAGTCGACTGGCCGTCCTTGAGGTCATAGAGATCCAGCATATCCTTTATTTCCTTGAGGGAAAAACCAACGCGCTTGCCCATGAGGATGAGTTTCAACCGTGCGCGGTCACGCCTGCTGTAGATCCGGGTCACGCCGTCGCGACGCGGATTTACGAGGTTCTTATCCTCGTAAAACCGCAAGGTGCGCAGACTGACGCCAAATTCTTTGGCGAGATCGCCAATCGTGAAGGCCATGATGTGTCTCCATTCCCGATCTGCTCGGGTCTAATGATTTTTATAGGATAAAAACGGTGTTGCATTCGAAATTTGACAATTATGCCCGAATGAACAAATTTTCGTGAACCTGTTTCGGCCACTTCATCAAGCGCTTCATCGGCTCGTCAGCGTGAGCGTGCTTCCTTACTTCAAGATTACGTTTACGTAAAGTGAGCGTGCGCTAATCTTTGGGACTACGTCTTTAGTCGCATAAGCAACAGATGACCCAATCGTGGCAGAAATACCCTGTCTGCCAGCGTTCTGAGCATTTGTTAACCAAGCATTTACCACGTTTGAAGAAAGATAGAGAGGAAACATCGCTCTTTCGGGGCGATTCGCATGTTGCATTGCAATGCAACAGTGGCCGCAAGGTCCAGGAGATCAGGGTGAGAGACAGGCACGCTTCGCTTTACCAGACCGCAGACGACGTGGCGGCCAAAGATCTCGAGCGCCGGGCGGAAGAAGCGGCACGTCTTTCCGGCAAGAGCGTCGAGGAATGGCTGCACGACCTCATCCTCGAGCAGAGTGCTGCGACCGCACAGTTCAGCCACCGACCGATGCAGGACAGCTCAGATCGCACCGAAAAGGCGACCCGCGACGCCGTATTGTCGAGCCTTGCGAGCCGCGTACGCGCCCTTGAGGCCAACCTGAATACCGGCGCCGGCACAGCAAGCCCGCACACCGGAATGCAAGCCGTCGTTGATATGGATCGCGTCCCGGCTCGCAATCATGATGAGGATGCCCGTATTCTCATCGAGGGCATTCGAGCCCGGGCCCAGAAAAACCAGCATAATCCCGCAAGCGTTTCTGCACCGGCCGCCGCCGCAACCGTTGCTGCCAGTGAAGGCGACCTCCATGCCATGCTGGATGCGATTTCCCGCCTCGAAGAACAACTTGCCGCCCGCCGCCCGCTGCCGACAAAAACGCAGCCAGTAAAAGCGTCGCCATCAGAACAAGAGCAAAAACCCATGGCTGATCCCCGCACCGCTGCCCGTTTCGCCGAACTGGAAGACCAGCTCTACAGTCTCGAAACGGAAATCAGAAACCGTGTCCGAGATGTGGCACGCACAGGGCCGGACGCAGCCAAGCCCGCGCCACGCCGCGCAGAGCCCCCCAGTCAGGCTGGCGCACCGGGGCGCCGCGCCCTTCATCAGGCAATGGAAACCATTGCCGGACGCAGTGAAGCTGGGCGAAGCGCTGCCGGGCCTGTATATGCCCCGCGCGTGCGTCCCTTGCGGGCGGATGTGGGGCGCCGTGAGACGGATGGCCAATATGCGACATTGATTCAAAAGATCGATGCACTTCAGAGCCAAACGCCGGATATCACGGCCATCGAGCGGCTCAAGGCGGAATTTGCCGATTTGCGCCGGAATATAGAATCGAGCCTTGCTTCCGTTTCCGCGAAAAGCAACAGCGGGGCGGTTCTGTCGGAAATTCAGCGTCTGCGAAGCACAGTAAGCGACAGCGCAGCCGAGGTCGCCGCGCGCACCGATCATTCGGTCATGCTCGCGGAAATCCAGCGTCTGCGCGAGAGTGTCGGCCAGATGCAGGTGAGCCTTGTCGGCGCGTTGGATGAGCGCAAGCTTGACGCGCTTGAGGTTGATATCAACCGCATCGCCGAATTCCTGCTGAAATCGCCCGATCTCAGCGACCTGCCCGATCAGGCGGATTCGATGGCGCTTGAAATCAGGCGCATCTCCGATGGCCTTCTCGCCATGGGGGCCCGCAACGATGTCAGCACCCGCGAAGCCGGTGAGCGCGTCGCCAATCGCCTCGAGCAGGCTCTCGAAATCCTGCGTCAGGATATTCTGGGCGCCCTCAGCAATCCGCAACAGGATGCAGCGTCGGTTTCCGCCATCGCATCCGAACTTGCAAACCGGCTTTCCGGTTTGCACGAGCATATTGATCGCACGGACCGCAATCTGTCGGGGCAATTCGCGGATTTACATCACAAGATGGCGAACCTTCAGTCCGGCGCACGGGCTGTGCTTTTGCCGGAACTTGAGCGGCTGGCGAATGATCTCCACGCCAGTAACGAAAAAGCCGAATCGAGCCTTCGCAAAAACAGCATCGAGATGACCGACCAGATCCAGGGCAAGCTGGACATGGTGCATGAAAATCTCGTGGCACACCTTCGTGGCAATAACGACGACAAAAAGATTGCCACCTCCATGGACAGCGCTCTGCGCACCCATATGAGCGGTCTGAGCGATCAGCTCAGTGGGGCTGTCACCATTCTGTCGAAAAAGGTCGAGAGCGTCGAACATCGCGTGACGAGCGCTGCCGAGCGGCTCGAAGCGCTCGGCAACGCGCGCGGCAGCATGCCCCCGATCGGCGAGCGCATGGATGAAATCGAGGATCGCCTGATCAAGGCAGCACTTCGCCTAGAGGCCGCAAGCGTTGAATCAGCCCGCATGCAGGGCGATCTTCCCGCGGCGCTGCTCGCAGGCACCCCCGACACAGTGACAACAGCGGGCCTCAGCCGCGAACTCAGTGCTCTCGAAACCCGCCTCAATGACAGTTTGCGCTTGGTCGCGACGCAGCCGTCTATGCCAACGGAAGTCCTCACCGCGGATGATCTGAAATACGAGCTTTCCGGTCTCGCCGATCAGATCCGCCATCAGCTTCAGAGCCAGCCAGCACCGAATGTCAGCTTCGACGCTCGCAGCATCGAAGGGGCCTTCAGCGGTTTCGCCAACCAGTTAAGCCAGAGTCTGACCTCCGAACGTCACGAACTCATAAGCCACATCGACCGGGCAATAGCCCGTCTCGAAAGCATGGCCGAACAACAGCGCGTGGAGATGGGCGAGATGGTGCGCCAGTCAACCGAGGAACGCGCGCGCCAGACCAAGGATTATCTGGGGCAGGACAACATCACCAAACATGCGCTTGCAAGCAAATTGAAAGACGGCCCAGAGGAGCTTGCAAGTGAAGTGACGTCGGCTGCCGCCGTATCGGATCGGACGCCGCATCAGCCGAAGGTGACGGCAAAGGAAGATTTGAAACCGCAACCCTTTGTCCCGTCATTCGACGTATCCGGTGAGGACGATCAATCCGAAGACGACGTTCTTGAGATTTCTGAATTGGCGGCGGAATCGGAAAATGAACAAGCCGCCATTTTCAAACGGATGCGCGATCATGTGAAAGCGCGCGATCAGGAACAGGCTCCCTTGAAGCCCGGCGAGGATGATATTCCTCTTTCTCCCGGCGCCGGACGGCCGCTCCTTGATCAGATTACAGAGATTGACCGTGGTGCGCCGCCAGCAGGCGCCAGAAACGCGGAAGCCGACCGGCAAGCCATTCAGATATCTCAGACGGCCTCCACCGCGCAGACCGCTCGCGCGGCAAAGGTGCGCCAGGCCGCGGAAGAGGTTGAAGGCGCCGACTATCCGCAAAAATCCAAGGTCGATTTTATCGCGGCCGCACGCCGCGCGGCGCAGGCCGCCGCCCGTGAGGAAAGTGGTTTTGTCTCGAATGACGAGGAAACGAAAAGCCGTTTAAGCCTCTCCTCTCTGCGTGAGCGTATCAGTTCCGTCGCCAGACTAGGCAAGCTCAAGCAAAAGGGCGACGCACGCGGGGCCGAAATGAGCCGTGAAACGGGCTCGGACGACACAGCGCTTGAACTGCAAGAGCCCGTTTCGGCCGACTCCAAAGCCGCAACTGTTGAATTGTCTGCCAAAGATATTCCATCAATCGATGCGGCAACCGACCCGGTTCAGTCCTTCATGCCCGAGGCTGATGCCGCTTCTGCGGGCACTCGCGGCAGTGACATGCGGCGGAAAATCCTGACGGCGAGCCTTGTCGCTTGCCTTATCGGCGCTGGCTATATCTTCCTCAAAGCGCCGGTCGAGACCCTGTTGAGCGGACTGAGCGAGCATGATGCACCGATCGTGATCGAGGCCCCCAGGATCGTTCCCTCCATTGCGCCAAATACGGCCAGAAACAACTCGGATTCGACCCTCAGTGAAGGCACCGCCTCAGAGACGACCACTGAAAACGCCGCGAGCCGCATCAGCGATCCGTCTGCGGTAACAGATTCTGCGGTAACCGATAATGACGCCGAAGTTCCTGAGGGTAACGCCGCCAAAGGCCAGATCGCCGATCCGGATAATCTCTCGCCGGCCGATGATGTCGCTTCTCTTGGCGCCGAAACCCCTGCGATTGATTATTCAACCACGGAGTCGATTTCGCCTTCTGCTGTCAGTGATCCGAAAAATACGGCCAGCTTGATCAATCCAATCCTTGCCAAGGGTTTTGAGAATCTGCCGTCGAAAGGTGTTTCGGAAAAACTGCGCGCCGCGCTCCTTGCGGAAGACACAGAGGCCTATATCGAGGTTGCGCGCCGTTTTGGCGAGGGCGACATTTTCCCGCGCGATCTTTCGCGCGCCGCTTTCTGGTATGAGCAGGCTGCGGAAAACGGCAGTGCTGTCGCCCAGTTCCGTCTCGCCACCCTCTATGAGGAAGGCATCGGCCTTGCGAAGGATTCGGCGACAGCACGGCGCTGGTATGAAAAAGCCGCCGCGAGCGGCAATGCGCGCGCGATGCACAATCTTGCGGTTCTCTATACGGAAGGCGTTTTTGGCGACGCGAATTTCAAAGAAGCCTTCAACTGGTTTGAAAAGGCGGCCGCTTATGGTGTCAAGGACAGCCAGTTCAATCTCGGCATCCTCTATGTTCGCGGTCTCGGCGTCGAGGCCAGTCTGCCTCAGGCTTATAAATGGTTCGATATTGTCGCCCGTGGCGGTGATGTTGATGCGGGTGAGAAACGTGATCAGGTCGCGCAGGCCCTGAACCCGGAGCAACTCGACGCGATCAAGAAGGAAAGCGCTGCCTGGAGAAAAACCGCGTGGGACGAGGCCGCCAATATTCTGTCGACCAAGCCGGATTTCTGGCAGGACGGAACGGAAATTCGGTCACCTGTGGCGATCAAGGAGCAGATTTCCGGACCTTCCGCCTCCGCTCTGGTCAAGGAAGCACAGGGCCTTCTCAATACGCTCGGCTTCAATGCCGGTGAACCGGACGGGCTGATCGGTAACAAGACGCGCGAAGCGGTTCGCTCCTTTGAATATGAGATTGGTCTGCCGCAGACCGGTAAGATCAGCGAGAAGCTTGTGGAGATCATGAAGTCTCGGAAAGGTTGAGCGGGGCCGCGAACCTGGTCTCATTTTTCAACACGGGGCAAATACGATCCAGGTTCATTGATTTCCTTTGCCAAAGCTCTGGCAAGGGCACCCTCGGATATTGACTTGACTCCGTGGCGGGTCTTTAACGAGCCATAGTCGGCGCGTCGGATCATCCCCGTGCGGCCAAGAAGTTGCTGCTCATGTTCCTCTATTTGCCCATTGCTGAGATCCCGGTAAATGTCCTTTTGTTTTTGGGCATGGGGGCCGCTGTTGGGTTTCTTTCAGGCATGTTCGGGGTTGGCGGCGGGTTTCTGATGACCCCGTTGCTGATTTTCACCGGCATTCCGCCTGCAGTTGCGGTTGCAACGGGCGCCAATCAGATCGTCGGCACGTCCTTTGCCGGTGCCCGTGTCCACCTGAAGCGCAAGACGATCGACTTCAAGCTTGGAACCCTGCTGCTCGTTGGCGGGATAATCGGGTCTTCAATCGGCATTCTGCTTTTCAGTTATCTGCGTTCCCTCGGCCAGCTCGATCTCATCATATCCCTGTCTTATGTCGGCTTTCTCGGCGTAATCGGCACTTTGATGCTTTATGAGAGCATCGGCTTCATGTTGCGCTCGGCAAATGCGGTGAAATCCGGGCGGCAGAGCACCGGCAGGGTTGCGCATCACAACTGGATTCATGGCCTGCCGTTCAAGATGCGCTTCAAACGTTCGAAGCTCTATATCAGCGCGATCCCGGTTCTGGGCATTGGCGCGCTCGTCGGCATTCTGGCTGCGATCATGGGGGTTGGCGGCGGTTTCATCATGGTGCCTGCGATGATCTATCTTCTGCGCGTACCGACCAATGTCGTGATCGGCACATCGCTGTACCAGATCCTGTTCGTGACCATCTACACGACCATTGTGCAGGCGGGTGTCAATCACACAGTGGATGTGACGCTTGCCTTCATCCTCATGGTGGGTGGCGTGATCGGCGCGCAATATGGCGCGCGGGCGGGTCAGCGCCTCAAGGGCGAGCAATTGCGCGCGCTTCTGGCCCTGATGGTGATCGGGGTATCCGCGCGTCTCGCCTATGAGCTGATTGCAACGCCGAGTGAGTATTATTCAATCGCCTTCAGTGGATTGCGCTGATGCGGGTACACCCAACCAGCACGATGCGAAATGCCGCCACGCTCTTGAGCCTGATTGTGCTATCAGTCTTCCTGTGGCGGCCAGCCGCGGCGGAAGAACTCGTGACCGGCGTGTCCCATGAGACGATTTCCATCACTTCGGATTTCACCGGCTTCGAGCTTGTGGTTTTCGGTACGATCAACAACATCCAGAAAGCCACGGCCCCGGACGATCAAGCGACCATGGGCCGCTACAACATCATGGTGCTCATCGAGGGGCCGAAAGTGGCCAAGGTGATCCGCCGCAAAGAGCGCATTGCCGGAATCTGGGTCAACCGGCACAGCGCTGAATTCAACCGCGTCCCAGTTTCCTACCTCCTGATGACATCCACACATCCTGACGATCCGGTTTTCGATGAAGTCAAGAAACTCCTCAAAATAGGCCTGAAGGACGCCCCCTTTGGACGTGCCGACGAGGCACGGCAGGAAGAAAGCGTTGATGAATTTCGCGATGCCGTCCTGCGGATTAAGATGAAGGAGGGTTTGTATCGTGAATCTGGCGGCGTCCAGTTTCTCGGTGACAACCTTTTCCTTGCGAAGTTCGACATTCCCGCCCTGGTCCCGATCGGCGCACATACGGTGCGCAGCGTTCTTCTTCTGGACGGCAAGCTGATTTCCGAGGCGAGCCACACAGTGGTCATCCGCAAGCGCGGCTTTGAACAGCTGATTTTCGATCTCTCGCGCAACAGGAGCTATCTTTATGGCGTATTCTCCGTACTCATCGCGATCCTGACCGGCTGGTTATCGGTGCTGATCCTTCGGAATGACTGAGGGAGCGCGCTCTCATTCCGTCTTCCCGCAATCGGATGCCTGCTGGCAAAGGGCGGCGTGCAGGACAAATTGAGTGAATAGCGGAAGTCTCAATGATTCATTTACCATAAGGCGTCATACTGTCCCGTGAAACACCACGGTGAAACGGATATGGTCATGACTTCCAAAGCAGATTTGAACAGCCGCAAGGGCCTGAAGCTATTTTTGGGATCCGCCTTCACCGCCTTGAGCCTGAGCATGGTATTGGGTGCATCGGTTGCACCAGTCGATGCGAAAGAACAGATATCGATCATCGTCGACCACGCCAAGGTGATGCGGATTTCGCGTCCGGCGGCAACGGTCATTGTCGGCAATCCGGGCATTGCGGACGCGACTGTTCAGGACAGCCAGACATTGGTGATTACCGGCAAGAGCTTCGGGGTCACCAACATTATCGTTCTCGATTCAGCGGGCGAACCGATTGCCGACGCGCTGCTCACCGTTCAGGGGGATCAGATCAACGCCGTCACAATCTATCGTCGCAATGACCGCATCTCCTACAGCTGCTCGCCAAATTGCGAACGCTCGCTGACACTCGGCGACAATGACGAGCAGTTCGGCTCGGTGCGCGGCCAGATCGAACAGCGCAACGCCGTCGCCGCTGGTACGACGACCCGCTAGAGTATTCCCGACGATTTCAGGATCACCGAAAGGCTCGATCCTATGGTTTGAAGCATTTCGGACACGAAGCCGGTTCCTGCTTTCGGTTTGAATTGCTCCAGGCGGACGCAACCGGCGCCATCGGCAGGGCGCAACCGAAACAGAGCGCGCGTAAGAAACGCTCTTAACCTGTTCAGATCACGCGCGCCGCCACTGACCAATCCCGCTCAGATGCCCTCGACAAAGCCCCGCATGATCTGGTGCGCGATGGCCATTTCGGGCGGCGACCAGATGCCTTCGGGGTGCCGCCTCTCGAGAATTTGCCGGGTCTCCTCGCGTGAGAACCAGCGGCACATTTCGAGTTCGTCATCGGTCACGATCTCCGTGCTCTCCGCCTCGCCGTAAAAGCCCATCATCAGTGAAGAGGGAAACGGCCAGGGCTGGCTCGAATGATAGCGAACCCGACCGACGCGTACGCCGGATTCCTCAAGAAGTTCTCGTCTCACAGCCTGTTCGACTGTCTCGCCCACTTCCACAAAGCCGGCGAGGCAGGACACCATTCCCTGAGGAAAGCTTGGGCTGCGTCCGAGCAGGCAATAATCGCCATCGACCGCAAGCATGATTGCGACCGGATCGGTGCGCGGAAAGTGGTTGGTGTCACAAGCTGTGCAATGGCGCGCATAGCCGGCCTGAACCACATTTGTCGGGCCGCCGCATTTCGCGCAGAAAGGATGAGCCTCATGCCACAGGATCAGCGAGCGCGCCTGTGCTACCGCGCCAAGCGCCTCGCCGACCAGAGTTCCGGAGCGCGTGACAGAGCGAAGATCGATCGCGGCAAGCCCGTCGGGGAAATTTTCCCGCCGCGGTATGCTTGTTGCAAACTCCGCGGCACCATCGGTCCGCAGGCCGAGGAGATAGGCCGATGACGGATCGCCAGCAAGCGCTTCCACTTCACTTGCTGAAAAAAGCGCATCGAACGGATTGGTCGTTTTCACGATCTGGCGGCTGCCGCACATCAAATAATACCGTGCCCGGCTGTCGCCATGAAGGGCGGCGAGATCAAGGCCCGCCCGCTGTTCGCCAAGGCGGTTCAGTGTGTTGCCGGTAAAACCGTTGCGGCTGCTCAGATCACGAAAGCAGGCGAACAAATCGGGGCTCATGTCAGCGTTGGTTTGGGCTCTCATGGCGGCGGAGTTTAGTTTCTATTTGGCGGGTTGCAAGAAGACTTAACCGAAGTTCCAGCGAAATTTAGAGATGGAATCGGCGGATGGGGAATTGTTCAATCCGCGCGATAAGCAATCAGAATGGCCTCCAGAATCCTTTGCCCGACGACGTCCGCATAGCCGGGGGCGGATCCAGGATAGGCCTGCGCCTTTAGCGCACCCCAGACCGGACCCGGCCATGCGGCATCCCCCTCGAAGCGGGCGATCACATGAATATGGAGCTGGCGCACGATATTTCCGAGCGCGCCGATATTGACCTTGGTCGGCTGATAGACGGTTTGAAGGGCGCGACCCGTGGCCGCGATCTCGCGCATTAACTGATGCTGATCGCGGTCGCAAAGGTCAAACATTTCGCTCGCTCCCGCACGCCGGGGCACCAGAATGATCCACGGGAAATGCTTGTCGTTCATAAGAAGGATCCGACAAAGCGGAAGCTCACCAAGGGCAAGCGTGTCGCGTTTGAGTTCCGGCGCGAGGTGAAATTCCGGATCTTGGACTGTCTCGTTCATGACGGATTGCTTACCTCTTTCTGGGGTCGTTTGGGGCTCTTTCCAGATCGTGTTCTCGGCGATTGATGCGGTCTTCGCGTCGAGCCTGAGCCGCCTTGATGTGTCGGGAATGGCTGTTGACGGGGCGATTTCGCAAGCCTTCCCGCAAGCCTTCCCACGAAATGGGGCTTGCATTCAACACCCCGCCTTGTGATAGAGTGCCCTGGGAGGTTGGCGATGGACGTACCACTCGCCAACCGGGTCAGGTCCGGAAGGAAGCAGCCCTAACGAGCTTCGGTTCGGGTCAACGACCAGCCTCCTGCTCATTTTCGCCTCTTGCTCTTAACTATTCTGCGCCTTTGAAGCAGCGCCTTTGAAGCAGGGTCTTTTATAACCATGAGCAGGCGCGGTTGATGGACGATATGATGTTCAGTGAAGACGAGACGGGCGAAAGCGCTGGCAAAGCGCGAAGCGTTGCCTATCGCGTTCTTGCGCGCAAATATCGCCCGAGCACCTTTGACGACCTGATCGGCCAGGAGCCGATGGTGCGCACACTCACCAACGCCTTCAAACTCGACCGTATTGCGCAGGCCTATATGCTGACGGGGGTTCGCGGTGTCGGAAAAACCACGACCGCGCGCATTATCGCCCGCGCGCTGAATTATGAGACCGACGCGGTCAACCAGCCGACAATCGACATGCCGACCTTTGGAATACATTGTGAAGCGATCATCGATTCACGCCATCTTGACGTCATCGAAATGGACGCCGCCTCCCATACCGGGATTGATGATATCCGCGAAATTGTCGAAGCGGTGAAATACAAGCCAGCTGCCGCGCGCTACAAGGTCTATATCATCGACGAAGTGCACATGCTTTCGAAATCCGCCTTCAACGGCCTGTTGAAGACCCTCGAAGAGCCGCCGGAACATGTGAAATTCATTTTTGCGACAACCGAAATCCGCAAAGTGCCGGTGACTATTCTCTCGCGCTGCCAGCGCTTCGATCTGCGCCGGATCGAGGCTTCGACCATGGTTGCGTTTCTGAAGGATGTTGCCGCAAAGGAAGGCGTCGATGTGGCCGGTGATGCTCTCGCAATGGTCGCCCGCGTCTCGGAAGGCTCCGTGCGCGATGCGTTGTCGCTTCTTGATCAGGCCATTGCCCATGGAGGCGGGCGTGTCGATGCCGAGGAAATGCGCGCCATGCTGGGGCTTGCCGACCGGGGCCGGGTGATCGACCTCTTCGAACATGTCATGCGCGGCCGGGTGCATCCGGCGCTTGAAGAAATCAAGGCGCAGGTCAATATCGGCGCGGATCCGGCTGTGATCCTCGCCGATCTTGCCGATTTCACCCATCTTGTGACGACCGCGAAAGTCGCAGGCAGTGTTCATGCAAACGGCGCTCTGTCCGAGGCGGAGCGCAATAAGGCTGCGGAATTTGCAGCCGCCCTGTCGATCCGCTCGCTCTCGCGTGCCTGGCAGATGCTGCTTTCGGGCGTTGCCGAAGTACAAGGCGCGAACCGGCCCGATGCCGCCGCCGATATGGTGATTGTGCGGCTTGCCTATGCCGCTGATCTTCCGGCACCCGACGAAGTTCTGAAACAGCTACGTGACCCGGAGAGCAGCGGCATCGGGACGAATTCTTCCGGTCCAGTCGCCAGTTCAGTCACGGGCCCAGTTTCCAGAACCGATCCCACGCCGCGCAGCTTTTCCGCAAGCGGATCGCCTTATCATGGCCGCGCCTCCAGTGCGACTGCCAGCCTTGCGGAGGCGCAGGCACTGTCGGCCGCCCGGCCGCAAACAGAGGCTGAACCCGTGGGTGATCGGCCGCGCCCGGTTCTTGTCACCAGCAATCCTGATCCTGTTGAAAACCGGCTGCTGCAACCGCAAGATGACGCAGCATTGCGCGCCGGTCTTCAGACAAAGGGTCTTCAGACAAAGGGGCTTCGGATTAACCGGTTTGAGGACCTCGTCGCACTTGCCGCTGAAAAGCGCGACCTTGCGCTTCGCTCGGCGCTTGAAAAACATGTTCGCCTGATCGCCTTTGAAAATGGCCGGATTGAATTTTCCGCCATGCCGGACGCCCCCCGCAGCCTTGCAAGCGACCTTAAGGCGCGGCTTCTCGACTGGACCGGCACGCCCTGGATCGTTCTCCCCACGGGCGAAGGCGGCGCGGAACCCCTTGCGGCCCAGCGTCAGGAAGAAGAACGTCAGCGCACCCGCGACGCCGAGGATGATCCGGTTGTCGCCGAAATTTTGCGCCGCTTCCCGGGCTCCAGGATCGTCAGTGTCACCTTCCGGGATGATGAGGACAAGGGCGCTAACGCGCATCCTGTCGCTGAGCTGGATGACGATCACGAAGACGTGCATTATGAAAACGGGGACGACCGGGGTTCCAGCCACAACAAGGAGTGAATGGCCGTGAAAGACATTATGGGTTTGATGAAGAAGGCCACTGAAATGCAGGCCAGAATGCAGGAAATGCAGGCTGAGGCGGCAGCGACTGAAATCGCTGGCACGTCCGGTGGCGGCCTTGTCACGGTGACCCTCAACGGCAAGGGCGATCTGCGCGGTGTTGCAATTGATCCCTCGCTTCTCAAGCCGGAGGAGGCAGAAATCCTCGAAGACCTGATCGTCGCCGCCCATGCTGATGCCAAAGCCAAATCGGAAGCGATGATGCAGGAAAAAATGCAGTCGCTGACGGCGGGCCTGCCGCTTCCGCCCGGCATGAAACTGCCGTTTTAGGGAAAGCATCATGAAAAAAATTGCCCTTGTCACGGGAGCCGGCACCGGTGTCGGGAAGGCCGCCGCGACCGAGCTTATGCGCGCTGGATTTCACGTTGTCTTTGCCGGGCGCAGGCTCGATGTCCTTGAAAAGGCCGTCCATGAAGCAAAAGGCGTTGCTGGTCAGGACTCAGGTCAGGACTCAGGCAAGGTTTCTGGCGAAGCGTTCGTCTGCGATGTCGGGGATGCAGCAGCGGTTGATCGGCTGTTTCAGAAGATCGAGAAGGATCATGGCCGGATCGACGTTCTTTTCAACAATGCCGGGATTTTCATCGCCGGAAAACTGATTGACGAGATCAGTTTAGAAGAATGGCAAAATGCAGTCGATGCCAATCTTACCGGTTCCTTCCTCTGCGCGCGTGCGGCGTTTTCGCTGATGCGACGGCAGGAGCCGATGGGGGGGCGGATCATCAACAACGGGTCGATCTCCGCCCATGCCCCGCGTCCGGGATCGGTGCCTTATACCGTGACGAAACACGCGATTACCGGCCTCACGAAATGTCTTTCGCTCGATGGGCGGGCATTTGACATTGCCTGTTCCCAGATCGATATCGGCAATGCGGCCTCCGATATGGCGCAGCCGCTCTCGAAGGGTGCAAAACAGGCGGATGGGTCTTTGATGCCTGAACCGCTCATGGACCTTGAACATGTTGCCTCGGCGGTCCGCTATATGGCCGAGCTTCCGCTTGGCACCAATGTCCAGTTCATGACCCTGATGGCGACAAAGATGCCGTTTGTCGGTCGGGGATGAGGGGGTCCACGCAGGCTTTGTTGCGCGCCTCGCGAATCGCGCTATAGCTCGCAGAAACGAGAAAGCCTTTCATGTCCCGATCCGTAACCGGTCCTGAAATCGAGCGCCTTGTGCAGCTTCTCGCGAAGTTGCCGGGGCTGGGCCCGCGTTCGGCGCGGCGTGCGGTTCTCCACCTTGTGAAAAACAAGGATAAACTGATGGCACCGCTTGCTGCGAGCTTGTCGGACGCTGTGACCGCGATCGTCGAATGCGGGCGTTGCGGCAATATTGATACCGCCTCACCCTGCACGATCTGTCGCGATGAAGGCCGCGATGAAAGCCTGCTTGTTGTGGTTGAGGATGTGGCCGATCTCTGGGCGCTGGAGCGGGCAACAGCGGTGAGCGGGCGCTATCATGTGCTGGGCGGTACGCTCTCGCCGCTTGATGGTATCGGCCCGGAAGACCTCAGGATCGAAAGCCTGATCGACCGGGTGCATGGCAGCGCGATCCGCGAGGTCATCCTCGCCGTCAACGCGACGGTCGAGGGCCAGACCACCGCGCATTACATTATGGATCAGCTTGCCGGGGAGCCGGTCAAGGTGTCGCGGTTGGCACATGGCGTGCCGGTCGGTGGCGAACTCGATTATCTGGACGAAGGCACGCTATCGGCAGCGATTCGCCAGCGCACGGCGCTTTAATGGCGAATGAGAGCAGCGTTCATTTCAGCGTTCAGGCAGGATTCAGCCTGCATGCCTGATTGTGGACAAATTTGGCAATCAAATGCGACTTAAGGCCGGACATATCAGGACAGTCCTTTTGTTTGGCTTCAAGGGCGCGAAACTTCTAGCGGGAAAGACTTCAATGAAATCCATGATCAAATCCACGGCCATGATCGGCCTTTTATCGGTTGCCCTCGTTGGCTGCACGACTCAGGACCCCTTTACGGGGGAGTCGAAGATCAGCAACACGGTCAAAGGCAGCGGCATTGGCGCGCTTGGCGGCGCGCTTGCCGGCGCTGTCATTGGAAACAATGTCGGCGGCGGCAATGCGAAACAGGGCGCTCTGATCGGCGCCGGTCTTGGCGCGCTGACCGGGGGTGGCGCGGGGCTTTATCTCGACCGCCAGGAAGCGGAACTGCGCCAGACGCTTCAGGGAACCGGGGTGAGCGTCACCCGCAATGGCAACCAGATCATTCTTAACCTTCCAAGCAACGTGACCTTTGCAACCGATGCGGACCAGGTCAATTCCGGCTTCTACCCGACATTGAACTCGGTCGCGATCGTGCTGCGCAAATACGACCAGACGCTGGTTGATGTCGCGGGTCATACCGACAGCGATGGCAGCGATTCCTACAATGCGGATCTTTCGCTCCGCCGTGCGACGAATGTTGCCCAATATCTCTCCGGTCAGGGTGTCGACAGCCGCCGCTTCTCGGTTCAGGGCTTCGGCGAGCAGAGACCGATTGCAACCAACGCGACCGAAGACGGCAAATCGCTCAATCGCCGCGTCGAAATCCAGATTTCACCAACCGGCTAAGGGCGCTTTCTTTCGGTCAAGAGGTCCGAATTTTGATGCCCCGGCGCGTTCGTGAAGCCTATGCGAAAGTGTCGGGGTCTATTCGCCTGCAAGAAGATCGCGCTGGGCATCGAGCCGGGAAACAGTATCGCCTTGCCGGTCTTCGCTGAAATCCATGCTGTCAATCCGCCCGGCGCGGGTCGTGATCTTCTTGGTTGAGGTCAGAATCTGCTCAACATCGCGGTTTGCCTGACTGAAATGGGTCTGCAGCTTGGCAACCCTGTCATCGAGCCGGATGACATCCTGCATCAGTTCGACGACTTCTTTCTGGATGATATGCGCCTGATCACGCATTTTCTGGTCTCGCAGAACCGACTGCACCACCTGGATCGACAGCATCAGCAGCGACGGTGACACGATCACGACCCGAGCGCGATGGGCTTTCTGGACGAGGTCCTCGTAATGTTCATGGATATCGGCGAATATCGATTCCGATGGAACGAACATGAAGGCGGTGTCCTGCGTCTCGCCGGTGATGAAATAGCGTTCCGCAATGTCCTTCACATGCTTTTCGACATCCCGCCGAAACTGGACCTGGGCGATGCGGATTTGTTCCGGGTTATCGGAATGGCGCGCGAGATTCCATGATTCGAGCGGAAATTTCGCGTCCACCACCAGCGATGGCGCACCGTTCGGCATATAGATCAGGCAGTCCGGGCGGGTGTTGTTGGAAAGCGTTGGCTGGAAGCCGAAAGCACCCTGCGGCAGCCCGTCCTGGACGATCGTTTCCATGCGTGCCTGCCCGAAAGCGCCCCGTGTCTGCTTGTTGGCAAGCACGTTCTGGAGTTCGACCACCTGCGAGGAAAGTTGCGTGATGTTGGATTGTGCCTTGTCGATCACGGCAAGCCGCTCGGCAAGCACCCGCAGATTATCATGCGTGGATTTCGTGGTCTCGGCAAGGTTCTGGCCCAGCCGGTGGGTCATGGAATCCATCCGCTCGCCCAGAACGCGGGTCATGTCCTGTTGCCGCGAACCGAAAATTTCGGCAAAGGTCTGCATCCGGCCAGCCATTTCCGATTGGGCGCGTATGACATCGGCCATACGCGCGTCCATTTCCGCCGCCTGAGCATGGGCAAGCGCCTCTGCGGCGATGCGGCGATTGCCCGCTCGAAACGCGCCAATGACCAGAAAAAGCAATAACAGCAGGGCGATTGCCCCGCCGCCAAGCATCGCTTCACCAAGCGTGATCGGCCTGTCGCCGAGACGGAAGAGGATATCCTGAAGGGTCATGCAGCGCTTATAGACCGATTCTGCCAAATTTCGAATGTCCACGGCGAAATCAAATGCATAAGGGAGCGAGGGTTTACGATTTTGTTAACCAAGTAACAATATTTTCACGGGGTAATCGGAGGAAGTCGTCGATGAACCTATTCGCCCAGAAGAAAACCATAAAAGATGCAAGCATAAGCGAGCCGCAGCCCGACCAGCAGACGGCTCTGCAGAAACAGGCGGAACGCATTGCGGCCCTTGAAAAAGATAACGCGGTTCTGCAACGCATTGTCGACCACATGGCCCACGATCTGAGCAAATTCGGTCTCGACATGGCGGGCATTTCCGGCGCGATGGAGTGCATTTCGGGCAAATCCCAGGGGACAAGCGGTCAGTTGAAAAACCTGGTTGCCGAATTTGCGGAAGTCGACCATTGCGCCGTGTCGATTTCGCAGAGCATGGCGAAGGCGCGCCAGATTTCCGATGAGGTCGGCACGGAAATCAACCGCTCGAAAATCAGCACCGATGAGGCGATTTCCTCTATTGGCGATCTCATCAGCGATGTGTCTTCCTTTGCAAACAATATGAGCGAACTCAACGACGCGATGGAAAGTGTGCGCTCGGCGACCGGGCTGATCGAGGCTATCGCCCGCCAGACGAACCTGCTCGCGCTGAACGCGACAATCGAGGCGGCGCGTGCGGGCGATGCGGGTAAGGGCTTTGCCGTCGTCGCAAGTGAGGTAAAGCAACTCGCCCAGAACACGACCGCCGCCACAGAGGAAATCGACCGCACAATCAACCGCATCAAAAACGGTCTCGACGGCCTGAACCAGCGCTCCAGCGAGGCAACCGGCAAGGCAGAACTGGTCGGCGAGAAAGCCGGATCGCTGACAGCCATGCTCGGCATGGTCGAATCGGCGATTACCCAGATGGATGCCGCGACCCGCGACGTCTCCGAGCAGAGCGCGCGCGTGCATGAGACCTGCAATTCTTTCGGCAGCACCGTGAATGGATTTAGCGGTCATGTGAGCTCGACATCCGGTGATCTTTCGAAATTCTCGGCGCGCCTTTCTGAAATCACCGATACGCTTGACGGTCTTGTGGTCAGCATCGTCGAGGCCGGTGTCGAAACCGAGGATGGCAAATATGTCGCCCTTGCGCGCGATTATGCCGCTCAGGTCGCAAGTGCCTTCGAGCGCGCGATCAGTGATGGCCGCCTTGCTGAACATGCGCTGTTTACAGACGTCTATACGAAAATCGAGGGATCGAATCCCGTTCAGTTCAACACCCCTTATGCCGATGTCGCTGAGGCTATCCTGACGCCGATCCAGGAGGCGATCGCCCTGAAAAGCAACGCGATTGTCTATGCGATCGCCGCCGACAGAAAAGGCTATATTGCCGCCCACATGAAGCAATTCTCCAAACCTCAGGGCAAGGACCCGGCCTGGAACATGGCCAATGCCCGCAACCGGCGCATCTTTGAAGACAAGGTCGGTCAGCGAGCGGCAAGGAACGAGAAACCGCTTCTGCTCCAGACCTATCGTCGCAACATGGGCAATGAACAATACATCCTGATGAAGGAACTCAACGTACCGATCATGGTCAGGGGCCGGCGCTGGGGCAATGCGCGGCTTGCCTATAAATAGACATTCGCAATCAGGAAAGCCGCTTGGGGAAGCCCATTGACGGCATTCCGACAGTTTCTTATGTCGTGGCCATGAGCAAACTTGAGATTCTGACAATTCCGGACAAAATCCTTCTTCTGCCCGCCGATCCGGTCGAGCGGGTGGACGATGCCTTGCGCACCCTCCTCGATGACATGATTGAGACGATGTATGCTGCACCGGGGATCGGCCTTGCCGCCCCTCAGGTCGGGGTTCTCAAACGGGCGGTCACGATCGATGTCGCCCGCCGCAAGGAAGATGACGATCCGCAAGCCGAAGTCCCGCGCGAACCGCTGTTCCTGATCAATCCGGAAATCGTCTGGTCCTCGGAAGTGCCGTCAGTCTATACGGAGGGTTGCCTGTCGATCCCCGAATATTATGCTGAGATCGAGCGCCCGGCGGAAGTCATCGTGCAATTTCTTGACCGGGACGGCAAGGAATGCGAGTTGAAGGCGGACGGCGTGCTCGCAACCTGTATCCAGCATGAGGTCGATCATCTCGACGGTATCCTGTTCATTGATTATCTGTCGAAACTGAAACGCGACCGGGTGATCAAGAAATTCGTCAAGATGAAAAAGACGCTGGCCTATTAGGCCGCAATTGCGGGCGATGCCGCCTTTCTTGACCATCGCCATCAAGGGGAGAGCCAGTCATGCGGGTCGTATTCATGGGCACGCCGGATTTTTCGGTTCCGACCCTTTCTGAAATCGTTGCGCAAGGCCATGAGGTCGTCGCGGTCTATACCCAGCCACCACGCAAGGCAGGTCGCGGCATGGCGCTGACGAGATCGCCGGTCGAGACGGCGGCTGAACGCTTCGGCTTGCCGGTATTCACCCCGGAGAATTTCAAAGATCCAGAGGATGTGGCACATTTCATCGCGCATGACGCCGATGTCGCCGTGGTCGTGGCCTATGGCCTGATCCTGCCGACAGCCATGCTGGAAGCCCCGGCCTACGGCGCGCTCAACCTGCATGCCTCCCTGCTGCCGCGCTGGCGCGGGGCGGCACCGATCAACCGGGCGATCATGGCCGGCGACCGGGAAAGCGGCGTCATGGTGATGCAGATGGCTGAAGGACTCGATACCGGGCCGGTGCTGATGGCCGAGCGCATCACGATCACCCCGCAGATGACGGCGGGCGATCTTCACGACCGGCTGATGATCCTTGGCGGTGATTTGATGGCGCGCGCGCTGGGCGGGCTGGAGCGGGGCAGTCTCGCGGCGCGTGACCAGGGTGAGGAAGGCGTGACCTATGCCCACAAACTGCAAAAATCCATGACCCGGATCGATTTTTCAAAACCGGCGGAAGCCGTCCACGATCATATTCGCGGCCTGTCGCCCTTTCCCGGTGCCTGGTGCGCGTTGCCGCTCAATGGTACGCTTCATCGCCTCAAGGTCATCCGCTCGGAAGTGGCGGCAAATCCGGCGCTGAGCGGCGCTGAGGCATCTGCGGTGCCCGGTCAGATCCTCGATGACAGGCTGACGATCGCCTGTGGAACGGGCGCGGTGCGGCTTCTGGAGGTTCAGCGCTCCGGCAAGGTGGCGATGAGTGCTGCGGAATTTCTGCGCGGCCACGCGCTTCAGGCCGGCATGATGATCGCGGACGACGATGCCGCGTTATAAACTCACCATCGAATATGACGGCGCGCCTTTCGCCGGCTTCCAGCGCCAGCACGATCTCACGACAGTTCAAGGGGCGATTGAACAGGCGATTTTCCTCTACTGCCAGCAAACCGTCACGCTCGTCACCGCTGGCCGCACGGATTCCGGTGTCCATGCGACAGGGCAAGTCGCCCATGTCGATCTCACCGGCGAACGCGCGGCACACCGGGTTCAGGATGCGCTCAATTATCACGTCCGCAACCTGCCGATTTCAATTCTGGCGGTCGAACAGGTCGGCGATGATTTTCACGCCCGCTTCTCTGCCCTCGCGCGCCATTATCGCTATCAGATCCTGCTGCGCCGCGCGCCGGTTGCGCTTGAGCGTGGCCGCGTGTGGCAGATCCGCCACCCGCTCGACGTGGCCGCGATGCGCGATGCGGCAAGGGTGCTTCTCGGCAAGCACGATTTCACGACTTTCCGCCATGTCAATTGCCAGTCGAAATCCCCGGTTAAGACGCTGGACCGCCTCGATGTCGACGGCCGAGGCGACCGGATCGTGATCGAGGCTTCCGCGCGCTCCTTCCTGCATACGCAGGTGCGCTCCCTCGTCGGTGCCCTGGTGATGGTTGGCGACAGAAGATGGACCAGGGCCGACCTCGAAGACGCCCTGAGAGCTTGCAACCGCGAGCGCTGTGCGCCGATTGCCCCGTCACATGGGCTCTATCTCGTCAAGGTCGATTACTGAAGCCGGGCCACAAGCAGCATCGGCTTGATCAAGCTCCACATCGTCTCGTCGATGATGAGGGAAAGCCCAAGATCAGCGGCAACAAGGGCAGTGCAGAAGAAAGCCGGTTTTCCTAGCGTTGTTCGGGCCACGAGATAGCTTGTCCACATCACGAAGCCGATCAGTGTAAACTGGCTGAGCACCATGACCTCGATCGAGACGAGGTTGACCAGATGACAGACGACCGGCACGAAGAACACCCAGATCGCGACGACGCTCATCCAGTTGCGGACGATGACGAAGGCTGCAAACTGTTTCTCGATGCCGAGCGGGCGGGCGAGATGCCAAAGCACGATTGGCAGCAAGATCCATTCGGCAAGCACACCAGCAAGCTTGGCCGCGAAAAAGACGGCGTTCGGGAATGTATCGACAGACAGCCCGTTCTGCGAAATGAGAACCTCGCGGTGACTGAGCATCGTGATGAGATAGGGGATGAGGGCAATCCAGAATGCCTGAAACGAATGCCAGAAGCCGGCATGCGTTAGATTGAATTGGCCAAGCGCTTTCGGGTGCATCTGGATAATCCGCATCGCACCCTTGAGGGATGCGCGGATTTCATCCCCAGGGGGCAGTTGAACAATCATGCCTGACCGAAATAACGCGCGAGAAACCGCCAATAGATTTGGCTCAGGGTGCGAATGTCGTCAACAGGCGTATGCTCGTCAACCTGATGCAGCGTGTTGAACACAAGGCCGAATTCGACAACCGGGCAATGGTTCTTGATGAAGCGGGCATCGGAGGTGCCGCCCGCCGTTGAAAGCCCGGCAGCGCGCCCGGTCACATCGCGGATTGCGCCTTGAAGCGGTTCCAGAAGATCGGGAGCGTCTGTCAGGAAAGAGTCGGAGACGGGTCTTACAAGATCAAGCCGGTAGCGCGTATCGGCGCCTGCCGCACCGCGAAGTCGCCGTTCGATTTCGCCTTGAAGGCTTTCCGGCGTCCAGTGATCGTTGAAGCGGACATTGAACCGCGCGGTGAGGCGGGCGGGCACGACATTGCTTGCCGGGTTGCCGACATCGACCGATGTGATCTCGAGATTGGTCGGTGGAAAAAATTGACTTCCCGCATCGAACGGCAGCTCTTTGAGCGCGCCAAGAAGCGGCAAAGCGCGCGTGATCGGATTTTGCGTGCGCTCGGGATAGGCGACATGGCCCTGACGCCCTTCCACGGTGAGCGTGGCGGACAGGCTGCCGCGACGACCGTTCTTGATGATTGACCCGAGGCTTGCTTCATTGGTTGGTTCGCCGACGATACAGGCGTCAATCGCCTCGCCCCGCGCCATCGCCCAGTCGATCAGCTTGACCGTGCCATTGACCGCGTCGGCTTCCTCATCGCCGGTAACGAGAAGCGAGATCGACCCGCCGAAATCTGGATACCGGCGGGTAAAATCGATCGCAGCCGCTGTAAAGGCGGCGATGCCGCCTTTCATATCTTCGCTGCCCCGGCCATAGAGCTTGCCGTCCTCGATCACGCCGCCAAACGGATCATGCGTCCAGGCGCCCGCATCGCCCGCTGGCACGACATCCGTATGGCCGGCATAGCAGAAATGCGGCGCGCCGCTGCCGAAGCGGGCATAAAGATTGTCGACGGGATAGGAATTGTCACCGCTGAACGGCACCCGATGGGTCGCAAAACCCGCATCGGTCAAGATTGCCTGAAGGCAGGAAAGCGCTCCGGCATCCGCCGGCGTGACAGACGGACAACGGATAAGCGATTGCGCTATCGGCACAGGATCAGGTGTTATCGAAACCATTCAAAGGGTGTATCGGCACGCCGCTGAGCGGTCAATCAGGGCCAGAATATTTCAGGGTGGAATGAAACCGGCACTTGGCGCGGCGATCTCATTCCATCAGGCCAAGCTGCGCTCTAGTCGCGCAGCAATTCGTTGATGCTTGTCTTCGACCGGGTTTTCTCGTCAACCCGTTTGACGATAACCGCGCAGTAAAGCCCCGGTCCGGGCGTGCCGTCCGGAAGTGGTTTGCCGGGCATGCTGCCGGAAACCACGACGGAATAAGGCGGCACTTCACCCATGTGGATTTCGCCGGTCTGACGGTCGATGATCTTGGTCGATGCGCCGAGATAAACGCCCATCGACAGGACCGAGCCTTCGCCGACCCGCACACCTTCGGCGACTTCCGCGCGCGCGCCGATGAAGCAGTTGTCCTCGATGATCACCGGCCCGGCCTGAAGTGGTTCGAGAACACCACCGATGCCGGTGCCGCCGGAAAGGTGCACATTCTTGCCGATCTGGGCGCAGGAGCCGACGGTCGCCCAGGTGTCGACCATGGTGCCGGAATCAACGAAGGCGCCGAGATTGACGAAGGATGGCATCAGCACGACGCCTGGCGCGATATGGGCGGAGTGACGGACGATGGAGCCCGGCACCGCGCGGAAACCCGCCGCTTTCCACTTGCTGTTACCCCAGCCGTCGAATTTCGAGGGCACTTTGTCCCACCAGTTTGCACCGCCCGGTCCGCCGGAAATGGCCGCCATGTCATTGAGGCGGAACGACAGCAGCACGGCTTTCTTGAGCCATTGATTGACGGTCCAGGTGCCATCGGTCTTTTCAGCAACCCGCGCCTTGCCGCTGTCCAGAAGATCGAGCGCCTGTTTCACCGCCTTGCGCACGGCACCCTTGGTTTCGGCATTGATCTGATCCCGGTTTTCGAAGGCATCGTCAATCGTCGCTTGCAGATTGTGCTGGTTCATTTTGGTCTCATCTTCCTGAACGGGGGATGCGAATGGGAAACGCTTTACGCGACGTCGCGCGGACGTTATGCGAAGAGTGCGCAAGACGCAATTTCAAATTCCCCACCCTGTCCGTAAAATTCAGGCCCAAACCGGGTGCGCCCACCGGAGTTTTTATGAAAAACCAACCACCCCGTAGTGTCGGCGCCTTCAAGGCATCCTCGAAGGACATCGAAGTTGCCAAAAAAGTACCGGAGACACCGCAGACCCGGTCCGCCGCCTATCGGCTTGCTTTCGCGGATGCCGAGTTTCTTGTCTCCGAACGCACACGCAACATCCGCCTTCAGCTTGAATATCTGAAACCCGAGCTAACCTTCATTGAAAAGGATATCCGCTCGACGGTGGTCCTTTTTGGCGGCGCGCGCATTCCCGAACCAGGCGGCCAGGCCTTCGCCGCCAAGACTGAAACGGCCCGGCGGAACCTCGAAGCCAATTCGAAATATTATGACGTCGCCCGCCAGTTCGCGCGGCTCGCGTCCAAGGCGTCCCTGACCCATGACAAGCGCGAATATGTCGTCGTTACCGGCGGCGGTCCGGGTGTCATGGAGGCCGGCAATCGCGGCGCGCATGATGTCGGCGCGGATTCGATCGGACTCAACATCGTGTTGCCGAATGAAGAAGCCCCGAATGCCTATGTGACACCGGAACTCTGCTTCAACTTTCACTATTTCGCCATCCGCAAAATGCATTTCCTCGTCCGCGCCAAGGCGGTGGCGGTGTTTCCGGGTGGATTCGGCACGATGGATGAACTCTTTGAGGCGCTGACCCTCATTCAGACCGGCCGCATGGATCGTGTGCCGGTTCTGCTTTTCGGCCGCTCGTTCTGGGAGCGGGTGATCAACCTCAAAGTGCTTGAGGAAGAGGGCACGATCTCGCCCGGCGACGTTGATCTTTTCCAGTTTGTGGAAACCGCCGAGGAAGGCTGGAAAATCGTTGCTGAGTTTTATGGCGAGGCCGCCGGTCTATGATTGCGATCCGCCGGGCAACGCCGGTTGATCTTCTGCTCTTGATCGGCACGATGGCAATCTGGGGCCTTGCCTTCGTGGCGATGAAAATCGCGGTCCCGGAAGTGGGCCCCTACTGGGTTGCGACCGCGCGGACCGGTTTTGGCCTTCTCAGTCTTTTGCCTTTCTGCCTTTGGCGCGGCTTTCAGTGGCCGCGCGGGGGGCGACAATGGCAGCTGGTTCTGGTTCTTGTGGCATTCAACAGCACCATTCCGATTATCCTCATTGCCTGGGCGCAGCTCAGCCTCAGCGCCGGGGTGGCCGCACTCCTGATGGGCACGGGACCCTTCATCGCGCTCTTTGTCGGTCATTTTGCAACGACAGACGAACGCTTCAGCACATTGCGCCTGCTTGCGGTGATGATGGGATTTTCCGGTGTCATCTCTGTCGTGGGCCTTGAACCGCTTGCAAAATTAGATATCGGCCTGATCCTTGCTGAAGGTGCGCTGATTCTGGCGGCGAGCATGTATGTGGTGGCGGGATACACGATCCGGCGGGTGGATATGCAGCCCTTGTCGCTTGCGACGCTTTCGCTTGCGCTGGCAACCCTCGTGCTTGCTCCGGTCAGCCTTTTTCTGGGCGGTCCCTTCCCGTCAGATGTCAGCGCGAGGGCGTTCACCTGGCTCGTTTTCGCAGGCGTTCTCGGCACCGGCTTTGGCTTTGTCATGCGCTATTATCTCATCACCCGCATCGGCTATTCGATGTTCTCAATCGGGGTCAATCTGATCCCGGTCTTCGGCGTGATCTTTGGTGCGCTCATTCTGGCCGAAGCGGTCACCCCGGAAATTCTTCTCGCTCTGCTGCTGATTGTGGGCGGGCTGTTCGTTGCCCGGCTTGCGGGCAAGGGCAGCTAGAAGAGCTTGCCGACATCCTGAAGGAACGCGGTCAGATCGTGGGTCTGATGGTGAATATGTTCAGCCTCGGTGATCTCGGTTTCCCAGTGTTGGCGCGCAACCGAGCCGACCTGCGGATCGGTAATGAGGACCGTGCGCATGTTCATGGCATGAGGCACGGCGAGATTGCGCGGCATATCCTCGAACATGGCGGCCTTTTCTGGCCTGGTTCCGGTGACCTTCAGGAATTTTTCATAAGGTTCGCGATGCGGCTTCGGCACAAGATCGGATGCGATGATATCGAAAACATGGTCGAAAACATCGGTAATGCCAAGACGGTCTGTCGTGCGCATGGCGTGCGGCACATCGCCATTGGTGAAAATCAGCTTGCGGCCCGGCAATGCCTGAAGCGCGGCGCGCAGTGCCGGCGCCTCCTGCACGGGTGAATAGTCGATATCATGGACGAAATCGAGATAATCGACCGGGTTGATTTTTTCCACCATCATGAGCCCGCGCAGGGTCGTGCCATAATCGCGGTAATGGGTTTTCTGCAACACCCGCGCCTCGTCATAGCTGACCTGTTTGAGGTTCTGAATGAATTGCGCCATGCGCACATCCATCTGCGCGAACAGATCGCAGTTGCGCGGATAAAGCGTATTGTCGAGGTCGAAAATCCACGTCTCGACACCCTTGAAACGGGTGAGGTCGTCAGTTTTTTGAAGGATCTGTTCGTTCATGGCGTGATCAGCGTACCCGCGCCATGATCGGTGAACAGTTCGAGAATAACGGCGTGCGGTTTGCGACCGTCCAGAATGACAACGCCCTCGACACCTTTGTTGATGGCGTCGATGCAGGTCTCGACCTTGGGGATCATGCCGCCCGAAATCGTGCCGTCCGCGATCATCGATAGTGCGGTTTTCACATCAAGTTCGCGGATAAGTTTGCGGTTGCCATCGAGGACACCCTCCACATCGGTGAGGAAAAGAAGCCGCTCTGCTTCCATCGCGCCTGCAATCGCGCCGGCGAATGTGTCGGCATTGATGTTGTAGGTCTTGCCGTCCTCGCCCGCCGCGATCGGCGCAATCACCGGGATGATCCCGCGCGTGCGCAGCATTTTGAGCAGAACCGAATCGACCACCTTCGGCTCGCCAACGAAGCCGAGGTCGATGATCTGCTCGATATTGCTGTCCGGCGCGCGCTCGGTGCGGTGCAGCTTCTGTGCTGTCACCATATTGCCATCCTTGCCGCAAAGGCCGATGGCATAGCCACCCTCGGCGCAGATCGAGCGGACGATTTCCTTGTTGATCGAGCCGGCGAGTACCATTTCGACCACGCGCACCATCTCTTTTGTGGTGACGCGCAGACCGCCGCGAAATTCGCTCTTGATGCCAAGCTGTTCAAGCATCGAGCCGATCTGTGGTCCGCCGCCGTGAACGACAATCGGCTCGACGCCCGATTGGGCAAGAAGGGCGATATCCTGGGCAAAGGCACGATGCAGGGTATCGTCGCCCATGGCGTTGCCGCCGAATTTGATGACCACCGTCTCCCCGTCATAGCGCTGCATATAGGGCAGGGCCTGAGAGATGATGTTGGCTTTGTCGAGAATGTTGATTTCAGTCACGATGGCTTATCCAATTGGCGCAGGGCGAAAGCAGAATATCCAGAGATGTCGGGATTAGCAGGCAGGAGGGTTTCTGGCAATGCGCCGTTTGAAATGCGTCCAGCGGACATTCCTTCAGGCGTTCCTGCATGCCGTCACATGTCTCCCTCAAACAGCACAGATGGAGTGCCATTGGTAAACAAAAAGGCAGCACGGTGGCTGCCTTGATGATTCTGAGAATGGTGCGTCGTTTTATTCGGCTGCTTGAGAAACCTGCGGCGCGGCACTGTTGACGTCCTTGTCAACATGGCTTTCGAATTTAGCAAAATTCGAGATGAACATGTTGACGAGTTTCGCGGCCTGCGCGTCATAGGCGCCTTTGTCTGCCCATGTCGAGCGCGGGGTCAGGATCGCAGTGTCGACGCCGTTGACCGCAACCGGCACTTCAAAGCCGAAATTCGGGTCCGTACGGAATTCAACAGTGTTGAGCGATCCGTCGAGAGCGGCGGTCAGAAGCGCGCGGGTCGCCCTGATCGGCATGCGGGAGCCTACGCCGTGCGCCCCGCCGGTCCAGCCGGTATTGACCAGCCAGCAGGTGACATTGTGCTTTGCGATGAGATCACGCAGCAATTCGCCATAGACCGACGGGTGCAACGGCATGAACGGTGCGCCAAAGCAGGTCGAGAATGTCGCGGTCGGTTCGGTCAGGCCCTTTTCGGTGCCGGCAACTTTCGCGGTGTAGCCGGACAGGAAGTGATACATGGCCTGCGCCGGGCTGAGCCGCGCGATCGGCGGCATCACGCCAAATGCATCCGCCGTCAGCATGACGATGTTTTTCGGCTGTGGCGCGCGCCCGGTCAGGCTCGCATTGGAGATATAGTCGATCGGATAGCAGCAGCGACCGTTCTCGGTTTTCGAACTGTCAAAGAAATTCGGAAGCCGGGTATCGGCGTCGATCATGACGTTTTCGAGGATTGTTCCGAAGCGCTCGGTCGTCGAATAGATTTCAGGCTCCGCCTCGCGTGACAGATTGATTGTCTTTGCATAGCAGCCGCCTTCGAAGTTGAAGATGCCGTCGGGACCCCAGCCGTGCTCGTCGTCACCGATGAGCGTGCGGGATGGATCGGCGGAAAGCGTGGTCTTGCCGGTGCCGGACAGGCCGAAGAACACGGCGGAATCATCGTTGCTGCCGACATTGGCAGAGCAATGCATCGGCATGATGCCTTTTGCGGGCAGCAGATAGTTGAGCATCGAGAACACCGATTTCTTCATCTCGCCGCCATAGGACGAGCCGGCGATCAGAACGACCTTGCGGGTGAGATCGCAGGCAATAACGGTTTCCGAACGGCAGCCATGACGCTCTGGGTCGGCGCGGAAGCTTGGCAGATCGATGATGGTCATCGCCGGAACGAAACTCTCAAGCTCCGAGCGCTGAGGGCGCACCAGCATCGTGCGGATGAACAGCGAGTGCCAGGCATATTCGGTGAAGACCCGGGTCGGCAGACGGTGGGCCGGATTGTTGCCGCCATAAAGGTCCTGGGCATAAAGCTCCATTCCCTTCGCATGGGCGAGCATATCCTGCCACAGGATGGTGAAATGCTTCGGGTCCATCGGCTTGTTGTTGTCCCACCAGACTTTACTATCGGTGTTCGCATCACGGACGATGAATTTGTCCTGCGCCGAGCGTCCGGTGTGAACGCCGGTGTCAACGGCAAGGGCGCCGCCTGCGGTCAGTTCGCCTTCGCGGTTTCTGATCGCCTGTTCATAGAGTTCAGGTGTGCCGTAATTCCAGTGAACCGTGCCGATACTTTCAAAACCCGCTTTATCCGCGGCGAAGTTTTCATTCCAGACACCGTGTTGAACGCCAATATTCATCTGAGCTACCCTTTTTGGTTGGGGTCTTTCTGTTGCAGACCGGCCTATGACGTGTCTTGGAAACCCGCCATCCTCCATGAACCGCGCATTAAAATAGATGTTCCCGGCAAAGCAACCGACTGTCCTATGAAATTAATGGTTAACGAAGAAAAAATCCGCCGATTTCGACTAAATCTGAGGACGAAAGAATGCTGCGATATATAATTTTGCAAGAAAAATAATATAAATACAGCCGCTCTTATACTTAATTCAGGAATCGATTAAAATACATGGGTTTAGCGACCGTCTTCCCCTGGTGCGCCACTGTAAAAGAGGCTTCGTAGAAAACGTCCCGGCGGATTGCTCGATGGGGCTTCAAGCCGGCGTGGGCGTACGGCAATAACACCCTCGCAGCCGCCGCCATGCCTTATTTTTCACACAATTAAACGGCCATAGCAGATCCACGGGTGTATGCTTGCGGGTGCGTCATCCTCGTGCGTAGCCTTGTTGGGTGCTGTTTTTCCCCATATGACAGAAGTTTGGTTGAGGGCCGGGATCGGCCGGATCAAAAAAGGAGACCGACATGCCAACAATTGCGCTCGTGGATGATGATCGAAACATACTCACGTCCGTTTCGATTGCACTTGAGTCAGAAGGTTACCGCGTCGACACGTATACCGACGGAAATGCGGCGCTGCAGGGCTTCGACACCAAGCGTCCGGACCTTGCGATCTTCGACATCAAGATGCCGCGCATGGACGGTATGGAACTTCTGCGCCGTGTCCGCCAGTCGAGCGACATGCCGGTGATTTTTTTGACTTCCAAAGACGATGAGATCGACGAATTGTTCGGCCTTAAAATGGGCGCGGATGATTTCATCACCAAGCCGTTTTCGCAGCGTCTTCTGGTTGAACGGGTCAAGACGATCCTGCGCCGCGCCCAGCCGCGGGATCCGAACGCCGTTGCCAGGCAGCCGGAAGTGGATACCGTGCTTGATCGCGGCGGCCTCATCATGGATACCGAGCGCCACACCTGCTCGTGGAACGGAAAGAATGTCGTGCTTACGGTGACGGAGTTCCTGATCCTTCAATCCCTCGCCCATCGCCCGGGCGTGGTCAAAAGCCGCAACGCCCTGATGGATGCTGCCTATGACGATCAGGTTTATGTCGACGACCGCACCATCGACAGCCACATCAAGCGCCTTCGCAAGAAATTCAAGGCGGTCGATGATGACTTCGAAATGATCGAAACGCTTTACGGTGTCGGTTATCGCTTCAAAGAGGCGTAGAACCGGCGGCGCCGTCTGTGTATCATGCTGACACTCTCAAATGCTGGCTCAAATGCTGGCTCAAATGCTGGCGCGATTGTCGAACATGTCGGCGCGGGCGCAGTTTGGGAGCCGCGGCATCGGGCCGGGGATCCGGTGACATGACATCGGGGAATTGAGCGTGATGGGGCACCGGGCATAAATGGTTGCCGATCTGGATCAGAACGACGATCAGTCGCGCGCGGGCAGGCGACCCGCTAACCGGCGTGGCAAGAGACGCGATCAGGCAGCGGGCGGCGGCTGGCGGCATTTGTTTTCGGGCGTCTCCCGGTATCTGCCTTTCCGCATCGGTTCGGCGTCCTTTTCCGGCAGCCTTTTCGGCGGCGCTTTGGGCCGCAGCCTGTGGCAAAAGCCGCCCCGCGCAGCAGGCCACCAAAATTTGACCCCGAGCAATCTGATCCCGACGGCTCTGGTTCAGAGCGATCCGGACCAGGCTGATCTGACCCAAGGTGACGAAGACGAGAGCAATGAGCCGCGCCGGAGCATTGTGGAAACCTTCAGTCTCGTCCGCGCAACGATCTTCTCGAGTCTTCTGCGCCGGATCGTCATTCTCAATCTTATTGCCCTTCTCGTTCTGGTGGTTGGCATCCAGTTTTCGAATAAGTTTCGAAAGGGGCTGATCGTCGCCCGCGTCGAAAGTCTGCTCACGCAGGGAAAGATCATCGCCGGTGCGATTTCCGCTTCTGCGACGGTTGAGCGCGATGCGATCACCATCGATCCTGAAAAACTTCTCTCCCTCGAGGTTGGCGGACCGGATGGCACGGTTCTGCCGGATGTCCAGTCGCTCGATTTTCCGATTGATCCCCAGAAGGTCGCGCCGGTGCTGCGCCAGCTCATCGCGCCGGATAAACTGCGTGCCCGCATTTATGACCGCCATGGCGAACTCATCCTCGATTCCCGCTTTCTTTACAGCGGCGGCTCGATCCAGCGTTTCGACCTGCCGCCAATTGATCCGCCGCCGGTTTCATGGTGGGAGCGTCTCTGGAACAATTTTCAGCTGTGGACCCAGAAATCGAATTTCCCGACCTATCAGGAGCATCGAAGCCGCAATGGCCGCGCTTATCCCGAAGTGACGCAGGCGCTCAACGGTACGGAAACAAGCGTGGTAAGGGTTCGCGAAAAAGGCGAGATCATCGTCTCCGTTGCGGTTCCAGTCCAGCGCTTTCGCGCGGTTCTGGGCGCACTTCTTCTGTCAACCGAAGGGTCGGATATCGACGAGACCGTTCGCGCCGAGCGGCTTGCGATCTATCGTGTGTTTCTGGTCGCAGCCATCGTTACAGTCATCCTGTCGATTGTGCTTTGGGTGATGATTGCAAGCCCGCTCCGGCGCTTGTCGGATGCAGCCGACAGCGTGCGCACGGCGGGTGGCCGCGCGAACCGGGCGAAGATCCCGCATTTCGGCGAACGTTCGGATGAAATCGGCCATTTGTCGAAATCCCTGCGCGACATGACCGATGCGCTTTATGCCCGCATCGACGCTATCGGCAATTTCGCGGCCGATGTCTCGCACGAACTCAAGAACCCGCTCACCTCCCTCAGAAGCGCGGTCGAGACCCTGCCGCTGGCCCGCACCGACGAGAACCGCAAAAAGCTGCTCGGCATCATTCATCATGATGTGATGCGGCTTGATCGGCTGATCACCGATATTTCCGACGCCTCGCGCCTCGACGCCGAACTTGCACGCGAGAGTGCGGAGCCGGTGAACCTCAAAACCCTGTTGATGTCGCTGACAACTCTCAACAACGAAGTTCATGGGGATCAGGTCATGATCCAGTTCGATCTTCCGAAGGCCGACAAAACGCCGCTTTTCGTCAATGGCCACGAGGGTCGTCTTGGTCAGGTCGTCAACAACCTCCTCGACAATGCCCGCTCTTTCGTGCCGACGCCGGGCGGGCGGATACGCATCGCCGTCGAGCGCAAGCGCCACGCGGTCGAAATCCGCATCGAGGACAACGGTCCCGGTATCGATCCGGCAGCGTTCGAGCGGATTTTCAACCGCTTCTATACCGACCGGCCGGGCGGCGGCGATACTTTCGGGCGCAATTCCGGGCTTGGCCTTTCAATTTCCAAACAGATCGTCGAAGCCCATCATGGCACCATTCATGCCGAAAACATCATGGTCCGCCGCGAGGATGGTGTCCTGCACCGCGCGGGCGCGCGCTTTATCGTCCGCCTGCCGATTGATTGATCCGCGTTGTAGAGACCTATAGTGTAGGTTTGCCCCTCAAAAGCGCGATAAGGCTAGGAAGACAACCATGACCCCGGCTGGTGATAAAGTGCCGCTCGTGACCGAGCACCTAGCCGAGCCGGCGACCGATCACGGCACCGCGATTCTGATCGGTGGCAAGGGGATTCTCCTGCGCGGTCGGTCGGGAAGCGGCAAGTCCTCGCTCGCGCTGCGCCTTCTCGATGATGCACTTTTTCTTGGAACCCCGGCTTTTCTTGTGGCGGACGACAGGGTCATTCTCGTACGGGAGGGCGAGCGGGTCATGATCACGGCGGTCGATAGCCTGCGCGGCCTTCTCGAAGTGCGCGGCCTCGGCCTGATCGAGGTCGACAGCGTTCAAAAGGCGCCGCTTGATCTCGTCGTTGATCTGGTCGCGCCGCAGGCTATCGAGCGTTACCCGGAGAAGGACGATCTAAGCACAATCGTGGAAGGCGTCAGCCTCCCGCGGCTTGCCATTGCAGAGCTGAACCCCGATGGACCGGCGATTATACGGGCTTATTTCCGCGCACGCCCGGCACCGCTTGAGCATTTCGCGTGAATCGTTCCGGTTAAGTATTTTTGCGGATTACTTCAATTTATCGTCACATTAACTTCGACTTCTGGAGAATTTTGGCTTGCTTTAATGCGAGATTATTTCATTCTGAAGGTCCCATTCAGCAACCCTACAGGATGTTCGTGGAATGATCGTTGTTGCAACACATCCCCGAACGGGAAACGAGCCAGTAATTAGTGGTTTGAGGTATCAGCAACCGAAGCGTTGCTGCAGAGAGGCTTGATGATCGGATTAGTCCTGGTAACGCATGGCCGGCTCGCTGATGAGTTTCGTTCAGCGATAGAGCATGTCGTCGGCCTGCAGGAACAGATTGCCACCGTGTGCATCGACCCGGATGACGATATCGAACAGCGCAGACAGGACATCCTTGACGCGATTGCTGAGGTCAACAGCGGCGAGGGCACCATATTGCTCACGGACATGTTCGGCGGCACGCCCTCCAATCTCGCGATTTCCGTCATGGAGCAAGGCAAGATCGAAGTCATCGCCGGCATGAACCTGCCGCTGCTGATCAAACTTGTCAGCGTCCGTGGTGAACAGTCGATGGCGAAGGCGCTTGTGGAAGCGCAGGATTCCGGCCGCAAATATATCCACGTGGCAAGCCATGTTCTGGCGGCGGAATGAGCATGTTGACGCGTCATGGTGAAATCTCTCCGGGCAAGCAATCGATGATTGTGCACGAAGCCTGGCTCAAGATCTGCAACAAGCGCGGTCTTCACGCTCGCGCCTCCGCAAAATTCGTGAAATGCGTCGAAACCTTTGATGCCGAAATCTGGGTCACAAAGCACAATCAGACCGTTGGCGGCGCATCGATCATGGGCCTGATGATGCTTGCGGCTGTCCCCGGCTGCGAAATCCACGTCAAGGCCGAAGGGCCGGATGCGGAAGCTGCGATTGCAGCCCTCGGCGCGCTGATCGCCGATAAATTCGGCGAAGGCGAATAGCCTGCTCCGGTCGCCGGAAGGCCCCCAGCGTCAGTGACGTTTAGAAAATGCGCCGCAGCGGCTGGGGCAGCATGATCTCATGCGGATATAAAGATTTCCTTATATGCGCCTTGAACAATCCTGCTTGTCCTGATATGCAACCGGCAATCCGGGCGCTTTGCTCAGGGATGTATTCACGCATCCCGCCTCATCCACCTACCTTGGGAATTCAGACATGGCAGATTATTACGTCAAAGACATTGGCCTTGCCGCCTATGGCCGCACCGAACTCGATATTGCTGAAACCGAGATGCCGGGGCTGATGGCGCTGCGCAAGGAGTTTGGCCCGTCGAAGCCGCTCAAGGGCGCACGGATCGCAGGATCGCTTCACATGACGATCCAGACGGCGGTTCTGATCGAGACCCTGATCGAACTCGGTGCGGAGGTGCGCTGGGTGTCGTGCAACATTTTCTCGACCCAGGATCACGCCGCCGCCGCCATGGCCGCGCGCGGCATCCCGGTTTTTGCTTTCAAGGGTGAGACCCTGGAGGAATATTGGGAATTTTCCGACCGCATCTGGGAATGGCCGGACGGTGGCCTCGCCAACATGATCCTTGATGATGGCGGCGACGCGACGATGCTCATTCTCAATGGATCGAAATCGGAAACAGACCCGAGCATTCTTGAAAATCCGGGCAACGAAGAAGAGGCGATCTTCTTTCAGACAATCAAGAAGCGTCAGGCAACCGACCCGACTTTCTATTCCCGCGTCCGCGCGTCGATTAAGGGCGTCTCGGAGGAAACCACCACGGGTGTGCTGCGCCTTTATGATCTCGTCAAGAAGGGTCAGCTTCCTTTCCCGGCGATTAACGTCAATGACAGCGTCACCAAATCAAAATTCGACAACCGCTACGGCTGCCGCGAATCCCTCGTTGATGCGATCCGCCGCGGCACCGACACGATGATGGCCGGTAAAGTGGCAGTTGTCTGCGGTTATGGCGACGTCGGCAAGGGCTCCGCTCAGTCGCTCGCCGGTGCCGGTGCCCGCGTCAAGGTAACCGAAATCGACCCGATCTGCGCGCTTCAGGCGGCAATGGACGGTTTCGAGGTTATCACACTCGAGGATGAAGCGGCCAATGCCGATATCTTCGTGACAGCAACAGGCAACAAGGACGTCATCACCGCCGATCATATGCGCGCGATGAAGGACATGGCGATCGTCTGCAATATCGGTCACTTCGACAACGAAATTCAAGTTGCAGCCTTGAAGAACTACAAATGGTCGAATGTGAAGCCGCAGGTCGATCTGATCGAAAAGCCGGACGGCAGGCGGATGATTCTTCTGTCGGAAGGGCGCCTCGTCAATCTTGGCAATGCGACCGGCCACCCGTCTTTCGTCATGTCTGCGTCGTTCACGAATCAGGTACTGGCGCAGATGGAGCTTTGGGCTGATGCCAATGCGGCAACCCGCAAATACAAGAACGACGTCTATATCCTGCCGAAGCACCTCGATGAGAAAGTGGCAGAGCTGCATCTTGCGAAGCTTGGCGCGAAGCTCACCGTTCTGTCCAAGGGTCAGGCTGATTATCTCGGCGTTTCTCCACAGGGTCCGTTCAAGTCGGAACACTACAAGTATTAATAGAATTGCAAAGAAACACTATATATTGTGGCCGCTCGCCATTCATGGCGGGCGGCCATGATTTTTTATATGCATTTCTCGAAAAAGCCTTCGCGCCGATCCGGCTGGGCGGTATCTTGGTAATGATTCGGTAAGATTTACAAATAATAGTCTGCCTTGCGGGCCTCTTGTGCAGGGTGGCTTGTCATTGCTGATCATTGATTGCTTGAGGACAGATGATGCGGACGCGTTTCGGTCAATGGATTTTCCGAGCCGGAAAGCAGCACTGCTCAGGTGCGCAGCTTTTTCAGCACCCAAATCCTCCCCTGTCTGATCCGGAAAGCCTGTCGCCTTTGCCGCGGAAATCCGCTCTCGCCCTTCTTGCGGCGACCACGGCGCTCACTCCGGGTCTTGCTGTGGCAGCGCCTCTCGCAAACAGCTCGATGACGCCGCATGTGATCACCTATGCCGCCTTTATCGGGACCCTTGTGTTTGCTGTGGTCAGCGGCCTTACCGCTTCGCGCACGCGCCGGCGCATCGAGGCCGAACGGAACAATCTCGCGAATGAGCTCGGCAACATCCGTGCGCAGTCCGAACGCTTCGAATCCCTTATCCGCGCGGACGATCAGCGCTTTTTGATCTGGTCATCGTCGAAGGCTGAACCGACTGTGACCGGCCAGCTGCCGGAGCAATGCGCCGCGCCGCAGGCTCAAGCGGAATTCGTGCGCTTCGGCAGTTGGCTTGCGCCTGCTTCTGCTGCCGGGCTCGAGCGCCATATTGCAGCCCTGCGAAGCCAGGGAAGCGGTTTCCAGATCGCAATCACGACCAAGGCCGGCAACTATCTCGATGCCTATGGCCGTACCGCCGGCGGGCGGGCTTTTGTCCGTTTTCGCGATCTTTCCGGCGATCAGCAGGTGATTTTGCAATTGCAGCGCCAGCTTGCGGAAAAATCAACCGACGTCAAAAACTTTCAGGCACTCCTTGAGGCCGTCGAGCAGCCCGTATGGCTGCGCATATGGGCGGAAAATGGCGAGAGCGTGCTGCAATGGGCGAACCAGGCCTATCATGCGGCCATTGCCAGTGCGGACGCGACCGCAAGCAGCAGCGAACTTTTCGATAGCGACGCCCGCGCCGCGATCACGCAGGCAAACAAGGCGGGCGACCCGTTCAAGAAAAGGGTTCATGCTGTTTCCAGTGGCCAGCGCCGCACCTTCGATGTCGTGTCGGTTCCGACCGAAAGCGGCAGCGCCGGAATCGCGACGGATGTGAGCGACACGGAAAAAGCACAGGCAGCCCTTGGTCGCACGATCAAATCGCACGAGACGACCTTCAACGAGCTTGCGACCGCGGTGGCAATTTTCGACAAGAGCCACCGGCTGACTTTCCACAATAAGGCGTATCGTGAGCTGTTTGGGCTCGATGAAGGCTTTCTTGCAAGCGCGCCGAGCGACTCGGAGGTGATCGACAAATTACGCAGCCTCGAAAAGCTGCCGGTTGAAGCGAATTTCCGGCAATGGAAGAACAAGCTTCTGAAAGTGCATCAGGATCTGGAACTTTCCGAATTCACCTGGCATTTGCCGGACGGGCAGACCCTGCGCGTTGTCGCAAGTCCGCGCAGCACGGGCGGTGTCACCTGGATCTATGAGGACATGACCGCCCGTCTCAATCTGGAAAGCAGGGTCAATGTGCTCTCGCGGCTCCAGGGCGAAACATTGAACCGCCTGACGGACGGTGTCGCAGTGTTTTCAAGCGATGGTAAACTCACGCTGTCGAACACCTCGTTCATGAACCTGTGGAACATCGACAATACCACCCTCGACAAGCAATTGCATATCAATGCGCTCGCCGCGGTGATGACCGAGCGTTTCGCCTGCGACGAGGAATGGCACCAGCTCAAGATGGCCATTGTCGGCGTCAGCGAAAAACGCGACGAAGCCTCCGGCACGATGGAGCGCCCGGACGGGCTGGTGATCCGATACTCAACCAATGCTCTGATTGACGGACGCACGATGGTGACCTTCGTCGATATTACCGACAGCATCAATTTCGAGCGGGCACTCACCGAGAAGAACGAGGCGCTCTATGAGGCGGACAAGCTCAAGACCGATTTCGTCAAGCACGTGAACTACGAACTCCGCTCGCCGCTGACCAATATCATCGGCTTCGCACAGTTGCTGTCGGATGCCGATATCGGCCCGCTCAACGACAAGCAGCAGGAATATACCCGCTATATCCTGTCCTCGTCCTCGTCCCTGCTTGCCATCATCAACGATATTCTTGATCTCGCAACGGCGGATGCGGGGGTGATGGAACTCTCGCTCAGCGAAATTTCCGTTGAGGCGACGATTGCGGCGGCGATTGAAGGCCTCAAGGATCGGCTGATCGAACGGCGGATCACCTTGAAACAGTCTATTGCCGCGGATGTCTCGACATTCACCGCCGATCAGCGCCGCGTCATCCAGATCCTGTTCAATCTTCTGTCCAATGCGATCCAGTTTTCCGATGAGGATGGCACCGTTGCGCTCACGGTTACGAGTGATGGTGAGAACGTGATTTTTGAGGTTCAGGACTGGGGCGCCGGGATACCGGATGCCTTCATCGATCATGTCTTCAACCGCTTCGAAAGCCGCAGTTCGGGTCGCTCCCGCGGGGGCGCTGGCCTTGGCCTGTCGATCGTCCAGCGCTTTGTCGAACTGCACAATGGCGAGGTTTCAATCGACAGCGAAGAGGGCAAGGGAACCAGGATCACTTGTATCCTCCCCGCCCGTCCGCACCACTACGGTCTTTCTGAAATGCCCGAATTGATGTCGGTCGCGTCTGAGTAGACGGGGTGGGGGTAGACAAGGTGGGGTTGTCAGGGTGGCATTGAGCGAGCCTTTTCTTCGGTTGACCCTCGCCGATGAGGCCGCAAGCGCGCGCCTCGGCGAAGACCTCGCGTCGGCGCTGCGGGCGGGCGATTGCCTCTTGCTCTCCGGCGATCTCGGCATGGGCAAGACGACGCTTGCCCGCGCGTTGATCCGCGCTTTTCTTGATGATGACGAGACAGAGGTACCGAGCCCGACCTTCACGCTTGTCAATCTTTACGAGGAAGGCCGCTCTCCTCTCGCCCATTTCGATCTCTACCGCCTTTCCGATCCGCAAGAGCTCATGGAGATTGGCTTTTTTGATGCCCTTAAAGACGGAATCATCCTTGTCGAATGGCCGGAGCGTGCGGCTGGCGAGATGCCAACTGAGGCGCTGAAGATTGATTTCTCACCATCGGGAACGGGCCGCAGCCTCGCCTTCACCGGCAGCCCGCGCTGGGCGGAGCGGATCGGGCGAACCCTTGAAATCCGCGAATTTCTCGATCAAAACCGCTGGAAGATGGCAAAAAGACGGTTCCTGCAGGGCGATGCGTCGCCGCGCGCCTATGAGACGATCAGCGACAATCGCGGCAACAAGGCCATTTTGATGAATGCGCCAGCGACAACAGATGGTCCGATTGTCCGCGACGGCAAACGCTACAGCGAACTTGCCCATCTCGCCGAAGATGTACGCCCTTTTGTCGCCATTGGCGAGGCTTTGCGCGCGCGCGGGCTTCCCGCCCCGGAAATTTACGCCCAAGCGATGGATAAGGGTTTCCTCCTGCTTCAGGATTTCGGCCGTGGCAGCGTGATCGAAGCAGACAGACCGGTGGCGGAGCGCTATGAAGTGGCGCTCGACCTTCTCGCGGCAATCCACGGTCTCGACTGGCCCGAAACCGTGCCGCTGCCCGGCGGCAACTCCTACACATTGCCGGTCTTTGACAAGGACGTCGTGGATATCGAATTGTCTCTTCTTGCCGAATGGTATGCGCCGCATGTCGGCGCAGAACCTTTCCAGGCGTCCGCTATCAAGCAGTATCAGGCGATCTGGAATGATTTGTTCGACCGCCTTTCGCGCGGGGAGAAGAGCTGGATGCTGCGCGATTACCACTCGCCCAATCTCATCTGGCGGCCGCAAGAGGCGGGCCTAGCGCGGATCGGCATCATCGATTATCAGGACGCGCTTATCGGCCCGTCGGCCTATGACGTCGCCTCGCTCTGTCAGGACGCGCGCCACACGGTTCCCCCAGCTCTGGAGGCAGCGCTCAAGGATCGCTATGCCGCCGCCCGCGTCGCACAGGAAAAACCCTTCGACCGGGTGGCCTTCGAAGCGGATTATGCGATTATCGCCGCCGAGCGGGGCACGCGCCTTCTCGGCCTGTGGCCACGCCTCAAGATGCGCGACGGCAAGCCCCATTACATGAAGCACATGCCGCGCACCAAAGAATATTTGCGCCGCTCGCTGATGCATCCTATTTTGCGGGAGCTGAGGCGATGGTATGACCAAAACCTGAAATTGTAATCGTGCTTGCCGGAATGAAATCCGAACATGCGCAGGCACCGACAGGCGTTTCTCTTTCAGAAAGACAAGACACTACCCATGATCCATCCGAAAAAAGCGTTCGTGGCGGCAGCGGGTATCGGCAAGCGCATGCGCCCGCTGACGGCCACCACGCCGAAACCGCTCATCGAGGTCTGCGGCAAATCGCTGATCGATTATGGTCTCGATGCGCTCGCTGCCGCCGGAACCGAACTGGCGGTGGTCAATGTGCACTATATAGCAGACCTCCTCGAGGTTCATGTGAGCAAGCGCAAGACGCCGAAAATCATCGTCTCGGACGAGCGCGACATGCTGCTTGAAACCGGCGGTGGCACCGTGAAAGCGCTGCCGCATCTCGGTGATCAACCTTTCTACTATCTCAATGCCGATTCGATCTGGATCGAAGGCGTGAAGCCGAATTTCCGGTTTCTCGCGGAGATGTGGGACGACGACAAGATGGATGGGCTTCTTCTTCTGTCCACGACCGTCAAGGCGGTGGGTTTCGAGGGTCTTGGGGACTTCACCATGGACCCTGACGGACGGCTCAAGCGCCGCCGCGAGAATGTTGCCGCCCCCTTTGTCTATGCGAGTGCGGCGATCTTTCATCCGCGCCTTTTCAAGGACGCGCCTTCAGGCAAATTTTCGCTCAATGTTCTGTTCGACCGTGCGATTGCCGAGGGTCGGCTGTTCGGTGCACAGATGGGCGGTACATGGCTTCATGTTGGCACACCGGCGGCAATCTCTGCCGCCGAGCGCGCGATGCGCGATGCCCTCGCCTGATCGATGCAGCAAGGCGCTCCACCTCCTCAATCCCGGCGCTTTGGCAATGTCTTTTCGATTCCGTCCGATGTCCGTTTTCTGCCAACCCTGGTTGACCACATCCTGGACGGCACCCTTTTGCCGCCGGATTTTGACCTTGCAGCACCTTTCGGCCTTGCCGATATCACGATTTATCTGCCGACCCAGCGCTCGGTGCGGCTCCTCGAAGCTGCGTTTCTCTCGCGGGCAGGCAATTCTTCCCTGATCCTGCCGCGCATCCTCGCTCTCGGCGATGTGGATGAGGATGAGCCCTATTTTACTGAGAGTGCGTTTGATCAGCCGGGCGAAGCGATCCCGCCTGCGATCACGCCGGTTCAGCGCCAGTTGATCCTGACCCGGCTCATTCTGCAATGGGGTGCCCGGATGGAGACCATGGCGAGCGCGACCCGCGAGCGCGACGAGCCGCTTCTCGTTCCCGCCTCTGCCGCCGATGCCGCCTGGCTTGCCGCCGATCTCGGCGATCTCCTCGACCGCGCGTCCACGGAAGGGGTCGGCTGGTACGGCCTTTCCGGTCTCGTTGCCGAAAAGGATCTGGCGGCTTTCTGGCAGATGAGCGTCCAGTTTCTCGAAATCGTAACGCTGCACTGGCCCCGGATCCTTGCAGCCGCAGGCCGGGTGGATGTGGCAGTGCGGCGCGATCTTCTGATCGCCGCTGAGGCGAAGCGGCTGTCATCACGAAGCGGCCCGGTGATCGCTGCCGGATCGACCGGAACCTTGCCCGTGACCGCACGGTTTCTTGCGACCGTCGCGCATCATCCGAAAGGTGCGCTGGTTCTGCCGGGGCTTGATCTCGCGATGAATGAGGACGCCTATGCGGCGATCGGCGGACCGGAAAACCGCACCCATGCTGAAACCGGACATCCGCAATATGGCCTGAAACAGCTTCTTTCGGGCTTTTTGAAGACCGATCGCCTCTCGGTCATCGAACTCGGCCGGCGCGATCCTGACCGTGCCCGCCGCAGCACGATCATCTCGAAGGCGATGGTGCCGGCCGCGGTCACCGATCAATGGGCGACGTTCCGGGCAGAGGTCGCCGACGATGAAATTGCCCGCGCTTTCTGCGATGTTGCGCTGATTGATGCGAAAAGCGATTCCGAGGAGGCGCTCGCGATTGCGGCAGCGCTGCGCGACTTTGTTGAAGAGCCGCACGGTCTTGCCTGCCTTGTCACGCCGGATCGCGCGCTTGCCCGCCGGGTTGCCCTCGAACTCAGACGGTTCGCACTGGCGGTCGATGATTCCGCCGGACGCCCGCTTGCCAAGACCGGCCCGGCTATCGTCGCCCGCCTGATCGTGGATTGCATTGCCGGGAATTTTGAGCCGACCACGTTTCTCGCTCTTCTCAAACATCCGCTTGCGACCTTCGGGCTGGAGCCCGGCTTTGTGCGGCGTGCGGCCCGCGTTCTCGATCTCGCCGTTCTGCGCGGGCCGCGCCTTGCGGGCGGCATTGCCGGATTGCGCCGCCAGCTTTCCCGGGTCGTCAGCGATGTCACGCGCGGGCTTGCGGCAACGACCGATGTGACCGGCGATCTGCCGGTAGACGCGCTGACCGGTCCTTCCGCAGAGATGAAGAGCCGCGATGCGGGCCGCCTCCACCCCGCGATTGCCCGCTATACGATGGAGGACTGGGACGCGGCGGACGCGCTTCTCGTGCGGCTTGAAACAGTCTTTCACGGGCTGGAAAAACGCATGCTTGATCAGGATGCGCCGGATATTGCAGGAATTGCCCGAAGCCATCTCGAATGCTGGCGCGCCACCCTGCCGGCGGTTGCGCAAAGCGGACCGGCCGCAACCGCGCTCCTGCGTCTGTTTGAGGACATGACCGCAGAGAACGGCACCGCCTTTCCGCTCTCGCTCAAGGATTATCCAGCCCTGTTTCAGGCGCTTCTCGGGGTTCAGACCGTGCGCGCGCAGAGCGAACAAGACCCGCGCATCCTGATTCTCGGGGCATTGGAAGCGCGACTCATTGATCCAGATCTCATCATTCTGGCCGCCCTTGACGAGGGCGCTTGGCCGAAACAGGCAGAGGCCGATGCCTTCATGTCGCGCAGCATGCGTGCCGCGATGGGCTTTGAGGCACCGGAACGGCGGATCGGTCTTGCCGCGCATGACGTCTGTCAGGGCCTTGGCGTCAGCCGTGTCATCCTCAGCCGTGCCGCGAAACGCGATGGGACGCCCACCGTCATGTCACGCTGGCTGCAACGCCTTCTCGCGATCACCGGCGCGGAGACGGCGTCTGCAATGGCGAGGCGGGGCAACCGTTATCTTTCGCTCGCGCGGGCGCTTGACCGCCCCTTGAGCCCGGTTGTCGTCACGCCGAACCGGCCGAACCCGACGCCGCCAGTGAGCGCGCGTCCGAAAGGTCTTTCGGTGACACAGGTGGAGACCTGGGTGCGCGATCCTTATGCGATCTATGCAAACCGCATCCTCGGGTTGAAGCGGATTGACCCGCTTGGCGAAATTCCGGATTTCGCAAGCCGTGGCACCCTTGTTCATGAGGTGATGGACCGCTTCAATCAGCACTGGAACGGTGTTGTTGACGAGGCGGCACATGCGCTTCTCCTGCGCTTGGGACGCGAACTCTTTGACCATGAGATGGCGGATTTCCCCGATCAGCTCGCCCTCTGGTGGCCGCGTTTCGAGCGGATCGCGCAGTCTTATCTCAACTGGGAAAAACAGCGCGATGTCGTGCCGCTTGTCCGCCATTCCGAGATTGATACGCGCTGCCCGATCTCCGTTGACGGAGCGGATTTCACCCTTTCCGGCAAGATCGACCGGATCGACGAACTCGCCGACGGGACGCTTGCCATCATTGACTTCAAGACAGGCACGATCCCGACACCAAAACAGGTGAAGTCGGGCCTGAACGCCCAACTCGCGCTTGAAGTGCTTCTCAATCAGAAAGGGGCGTTCGATTTCCGTGCGCCGCTTTCCGCCCGCGCAACAAGCGTTCTTGGCTGGGTGAAGCTCGATGGCGCGTCCGACCAGGCGGGGTTCGCTTCCGCGATCGAGAAGAAGGATAAGGACACCACGCCGGATGACCTTGGCCGGCTTGCCGGAGAACAGCTGCTCAGTCTCATCCGGGCCTATCGCAAGCGGGATCAGGGTTATATGTCCCGACCCCGACCGGACTTTCAGGCACGATATGTCGGTGATTATGACCATCTTGCCCGCCTTCGGGAATGGCAGATGGCGGATCAGGAGGGTGAGGAATGAGCGGGCCGGTCACGATCGACGCCACCATCAGGGCGCGCCAGCGCACGGCTTCCGACCCCGCCGGATCGGCCTGGGTCAGCGCCAATGCCGGATCGGGCAAGACCTTTGTGCTTGCGCGCCGTGTCATTCGTCTTCTTCTTGAGGGCGTGAACCCGTCCAAAATCCTGTGTCTCACCTTCACGAAGGCAGCCGCGGCGGAAATGTCGATCCGGGTTTTCCGCGAGCTTGGCAAGTGGACGACGATGAGCGACACCGACCTTGCCGCCGCGCTGAGCGATCTTGGTGCAATGGATCATTCCCCGCCGAAGCGTGCGGCGGCCCGGCGCCTCTTTGCCCGCGCGCTCGAAACGCCGGGCGGCCTCAAAATCCAGACCATTCACGCGTTCTGCGAGCGGCTCCTGCACCAGTTTCCTGTGGAGGCAAATGTCGCCGGGCATTTCGAAATGCTTGATGATGCCGGGCGCGCCCATTTGATCCGGGAGGCCGGGCGCGAGGTTCTCAGCGAGATTGCCCGAAACCCGAAAAGCGAGCGTGCCGAAGCGCTCGCCATTGCGCTAAGTCGTTCAACCGACTCTGCTTACGAAAAAGCGATTGCTGCCTTTCTTGCCAGACAGCAGGAGATGATTGCGTGGGTCGACGCTGCGGGCGGGGTTGCCGCCGCGATCCGCGATCTCAGTCAATATCTCGGTCTCAGCGATAACGACACGCCGTCGGCCTTGTGCGAAGAGATCCTGCAATCGCCGTTCTTCACCAGGGATTTTCTGGAAGCGCTTCTTGTTGCGCTGCAGGCGAAATCGACCTTTGCCAGCCAGCGGGAGAACCTCGAGACAATCCAGTCTGACGCCCCGCTTGCGGCGAGGATCGCGGCCTATCAGTCGTTTTTCCTGACTGATAAGAGGGAGGCGAGGGCGAAGAAAAGCTTTATTGCGAGCGACATCTACAAACAATTCGGCGACCTCGAAACCCGCCTCGCCGACGAGCAGGCCCGGCTTCTCGATCTGATCGACCGGATCAACGCTCTCGAGACCGTCCAAGCCACCAGCGCGCTCCTCACGCTCGGCTATGCGACCGCGAAAACCTATCAGGCAAAGAAAATGGCAGCCGGCCTGCTGGATTTCGATGATCTCATCGAAAAAGCGGCGAGCCTTCTTGAAAAACCCGATGCTGCCACCTGGGTTCATTACAAGCTCGATCAGGGGCTCGATCATATTCTGGTTGACGAAGCGCAGGACACCAGTCCGCGCCAGTGGGACGTGATCCGCAAACTTGCCGATGAATTCTATGTCGGCAGAAGCGCGGTCGAGACCCGTCGGACCCTGTTTGCCGTCGGCGATGAAAAGCAGTCGATCTATTCGTTTCAGGGGGCATCGCCCGAAAAATTCGCCGAGATGCGCCGGCATTTCGCAGATAAGGCAGAAAAAGCCGCCCAACCGTTCAACACCGTGCCGTTGACGGTGTCCTTCCGCTCGACAGCCGATGTGCTTGGCGCGGTCGACCGGGTCTTCGCGAGCGAAGCGGTGGCACTTGCGATGGCGGGTGCGTATCAGGATCATACGGCCGCGCGAATGAACCAGCCGGGTTTTGTCGAACTCTGGAAGCCCTTCGCAAAGCCCGAGACGAAAAGCCATGACGGCGACTGGTCAGAACCGCTCGATACGCCGGGAGCAACATCCTCGGAGCGCCAGCTTGCATTGCGGCTCGCAGCGAGCGTGCGCGCCATGGTCGAGGACGGCACGCGCCTTGAGGCGACCGGCAAACGCATCCGGCACGGTGACATTCTGATCCTGACCCGCAAGCGCGGCGTGCAGGTTGACGAGATCAGCCGCGCCCTCAAGGCCGCAGGCATTCCCGTCGCGGGCGCGGACCGGCTGAAGCTGACGGATCATATTGCGATCCTCGATCTTCTGGCGCTCACGGATTTCGTGCTTCTTTCGGAAGATGATCTGGCACTCGCGGGCGTTCTCAAAAGTCCGCTGATCGGTCTCAGTGAGGACGATCTTTTCACCCTTGCCCATGACCGCACCGGCACGCTGTGGAATGCGCTTTATATCCGCGCGCAAAAAGCAGAGGCCCCCTTCGCCGAAGCCCACGCCTTGCTTGACGGCTGGCGCAGGGCGGCTGATTTCGCGCCGCCATTCGATTTCTTCCTTGAGGTTCTCGCAAGGGACAAGGGTCGCGCCCGATTTCTTGACAATCTCGGCAGTGACACCGAAGAAGTGCTCGAAGCCTTTCTCGCGCAGGTGCAGACATTCGAGCGTACAGAAGCGCCGACGCTGCAGGGCTTTGTCGCCTGGTTCCGCAACAGTTCTGTCGAGATCAAGCGTGACATGGAGACGAGCCGCGATGAGGTCCGCATTATGACGGTTCATGGCGCCAAGGGGCTGGAGGCGCCGGTCGTTTTCCTGATTGATGGCGGGATACCCTATTCGCCGACGCATCACCCGGAGATTGTGGGTCTCGGCGGCGACGGCAAGGCGCCTTTCCTGTGGAAACGCCCGAAAGAGGCGGCGACCACTGCCCAGAACCGCAGCCTTGAGCAGGTGAAGCAGCTTGCGGTCTCGGAATTCTACCGCTTGCTTTATGTCGCGATGACGCGGACCGCAGACCGGCTCTATGTTCTTTCATCGGCGAATGCAAAGGGCGAAGTGCCGTCCCTTGGCTGGTATGACGTGATTCAGAGCGCGCTTCGCCATGATCCGCTTTGCCGGGAAGTGACCGATAAAGACGGGACCACCACCGGCTGGCGTTTTCAAATCAGCGCGCCGATCGAGAGGACGGAAGCCGTCGAAGACAAAGCACCCATGCTTCAGTCCGATATGCCGTCCGATATGCCGTCCGACATACCAGATTGGCTTTCGAGGCCAGCCCCACCGCCGCCCAGACATCAGCGCAGGTTCGCGCCGTCGCGTAGCGGCGGCGATGATGAGGTGCGCGAGGGTCCGCCCGTGCCGCTTGTGTCCGGTCACGATGCCGATCATGTTGACCCCGCCCTGCGCGGTGTCCTCATGCACCGTCTCCTCGAGCGGCTGCCGCGCCTGCCGCGCCCGCGCTGGGAAGATGTCGCCGGTGCCTTTCTGGCAGGAAGCCTCGCCGAGACCGCGGGCACGATCCGCGCCGCCATCGCGGCAGAAGTGATCGGCGTCCTCGACCATCCGGAAATGGCTGGATATCTTGCCGCGCCAACGGTTCGCACGGAGGTTCCGATTGCGGGCCACCTTCAAATCGGCGACGAGACCGTCATCGTGCGTGGCAGTATTGATCGTCTGGTGGTAAGCGATAGTGCGGTCGACATTCTCGACTACAAGACCGGTCAGGCAATTCCCGCATCCGAGGACGCCATACCGGTGCTCTATCGCCGCCAAATGGCGTTCTACCGGGCGCTGATCCAGCCGGTTTTCCCCAACCGACCGATCCGCGCTACCCTGATCTGGACAAAGGGCCCGGTCTTCCACCGGCTTGATGCGGCGAGTCTCAGCGGGACGCTCCAACACGACTTCTTGAAGCCGGGCCAGGACTTGCCCCTTGCATCCGCGCCGTGAAAGATTATGTCTAGGAGCAATAGAGTGGGCAGAATTTTGTCATAGGCCGAATCGCCGCTCCTCTGATACCATCTGCGCCCACAAGGCTTTGAGCGAAAAGGAAAGAGATCATGCCGACATCCGCTGTATCCGACGCAACTTTCGAGATGGACGTGATCAAGTCCGACACCCCCGTTGTCGTTGACTTCTGGGCTGAATGGTGCGGCCCGTGCAAGATGATCGGACCATCGCTTGAGGAAATATCCAACGAGATGGGCGACAAGGTGAAAATCCTCAAACTCAACATCGATGAGAACAGCGAAACCGCGATCAAATACGGTGTCCGCTCGATCCCGACCCTGATCGTCTTCAAAAACGGTGAGCCGGCTTCCATGAAAGTCGGCGCGGCACCGAAAAGCGATCTGTCGAAATGGATCGCTGAAAGCGCCTGATTGCGGGCATTCACAGCGTTCTGAAGACTGAATTCAGAAAACCGGCGTTCTATTCCGCCGGTTTTTAATGGTGAGGCTTCAGTTGCCTGAGGTAATGACGGCGAGGAATTGCGGCCCGAAGGTCTTGAGCTTCGCCTGTCCGGCACCCTTCACTTCCGCCATGGATTCAAGGCTCGCGGGCCGCATGATTGCCATCTCTTCGAGGGTCTTGTCAGGGAAAACAACAAAAGCGGGCACGCCCCTTAAGCGCGCAATGTCGAGCCGTTTGGCCTTGAGCTGGACGAGAAGCTTATGGTCGCGGGCCGACATTTCCCGTGCGGTGCCGGTCGCTTTCGGTTTGTCGCGGGACTTGTTCGGATGAGCCGGTCCTTCCTCCCGGCGAAACTGGAAAAGACCCTTGCCGCGCGAGAGGGCATTGCCGGTTGCCGTGATCTGAAGCGCGCTATAGCCCGCGACATCGACCGCAAGATACCCTGAAGAAACCATCTGGCGGATGATCGACGTCCAGAGCGTCTTGGAAAAACCGGCACCCTTGCCGAAGATGGCAAGCTGATCATGACCCGCCTTGACGGCTTTCTCCGTCGCAGCGCCGCGCAAGACATCAATGATATGCGCTTGCCCGTAAATTGATCTGCTCTCGAGGATCGCCTCGAAGACGAGCAAAGCCTCCTCGGTTCCGTCCGAAAGGGCAGCCGGCGTGTCGCAGATATCGCAATTGCCGCATGGAGCGCTCACCTCGCCGAAATAGGCAAGCAGTGCCTGACGGCGGCAGGTGACGGCATCCGCATAGCCGATAAACGCATCAAGCCGCCGGTTCTCGCGCACCTTGCGATCATTATCGGTGTTTTCCGCTTCTATGAACTGTCGGCGCAGGCGAATATCGCCCGGACCGAACAGCATGTGTGCGACAGCAGGCGCCCCATCGCGCCCGGCGCGCCCGACTTCCTGGTAATAGGCTTCGATGCTGCCGGGAAGATCGGTGTGAAAGACATAACGCACATCCGGCTTGTCGATCCCCATACCGAACGCGATGGTTGCCGCCACCACGATTGCGTCTTCGGTGACAAACCGATCCTGGTTCTGGCGGCGTTCCTCGGCCGAGAGCCCTGCGTGATAGGAAAGCGCATTGATCCCGTTTTCCCGCAGAAGGCTCGTCACCTCTTCGGTTTTCTTGCGTGACAGGCAATAGACGATGCCGCTTTCTCCGCGGCGCGGGAGGACAAAGTCGATCAGCTGACTTTTCCAGCTGGCTTTCGGCGTCACGTTGAGCTTGATATTTGGCCGGTCGAAACCCGAGACAAAAACCGCATGATCGCCCGGGAAGAGATGGGTTTCGATATCCTTGCGCGTTGCCTCGTCAGCGGTCGCGGTAAGTGCCACAATCGGAACATCGGGGAAGCGTTCTGACAGTGCCGCCAACTGGGCATATTCCGGCCGGAACGAAGGCCCCCATTGCGACAGGCAATGCGCTTCGTCAATCGCGAATAGCGAGACCGGCAGGCGCGACAGCGCGGCAAGCATCCGCTCGGTCATCAGGCGCTCCGGAGCAAGATAAAGGATCGTGATTTCCCCTGCTGCGACGGCCCGCCATGTCGCGACATTAACCTCGCGCGAGCGCGCAGAATTGATTGCCTCGGCGGCAACGCCTGCAAGTTTCAGCGCGCTGACCTGATCTTCCATCAGCGCCACCAGCGGCGATACCACGATGGCGAGACCGCCCAGAACCAGTGCCGGAACCTGAAAACAGAGCGATTTGCCAGCCCCTGTCGGCATGACGGCGAGCACGCTCTCGCCCGCGAGAAGACAATCGACCACTCGTTCCTGACCGTCGCGAAACGACGTATAGCCGAACACATCCCTGAGGACGCGCAGCTTGGCGTGCTGGCGATCGTCCATCAGATGGTGCGCGGACGCGGGCATTCAAGCTTCCTTGCGGGCGAGGTCGGGACATTGGGTCCTAAATCAGCCTGTACCATAACCTATTCGGGCGGTGTGCCATTCTTTGCCAGAACCTCGCCCACAAGATAAAGCGAGCCTGCAATCAGAACGCGGGGAGGGGGTTCATATTGCCAGCCCTCGGCCATGAGATTAAGCGCCTCCTCGAGGCTTTCCACTGGTTCTGCCGATACGCCAGCCGAAAGTGCAAACTCGGCAAGATCATGCGGGCTGATCCCATTTTCCGTATGGGTGAGCGGCACGGTGAAACAGTGACGAACGAGATCGGCGAAGGGTTCGAAAAAGCCGACCGGCTCCTTGGTGTTGAGCATGCCCGCGATCAGGAACAGCGGTCGCTCGACACGCTCCTCGAGATCGGCCATGGCGGCAGCGACGACTTCGCCTGCCGCCGGATTGTGGCCGCCATCGACCCAGATTTCGGCGCCTTTGATGGCAAGATCCACAAGCGCGCCATGCTGCAGTTTCTGCAGGCGGCCCGGCCAGTAGACCGCATTGAGGCCGGCTTCGATATCCGCCGCCTGCAACTGGAAGCCGGCGGCCTTCAGAGCCGCGATCGCGGTGCCCGCGTTGATAACCTGATGCTGGCCCGCAAGGCGCGGCATCGGCAGATCGAGAAGACCCTCGCCATCCTGAAATATGAGCCGTCCGTTCTCGCTCCACGCAGTCCAGTCCTGGCCGCCGCGATGAACCTTCGTGTGCATCCGCGCTGCGGCATAGTCGATCACGTCATGGACAAGATCGCTCACCTGAGGTGCCACGACAACGGGCGCGCCCTGCTTGATGATGCCCGCCTTTTCAGCGGCGATTTTCTCAATCGTCGGCCCAAGGAAGCTTTGATGGTCAAGGGCAATCGGCGTGATCACGCTGACAAGGGGCGGTGCGATCACATTGGTCGCATCAAGCCTGCCGCCGAGGCCCACCTCGAGGAGGGTGACATCAGCGGGATTGCTCGCAAACAACACAAAAGCAGTGGCAGTCAGAAGCTCGAAGACGGTGATGTCGCAGCCATCGTTCACCCGCTCGACACGCAGGAGCGCCTGCACCAGCCGGTCATCACGCACAAACGCGCTTTTCCCCACGCCGCCTTCAACGCCGGTTGCGAGGCGGAAACGCTCATTGTAGCGCACGAGATGCGGCGAGGTGTGGACATGGACGCGCTTGCCCGCCGCTTCCAGAATGGAGCGCATGAAGGCGACGGTCGAGCCTTTTCCGTTCGTTCCCGCCACATGAATTACCGGCGGAATATCAAGATGCGGATCGCCGAGCCGGTGAAGCAGATCGAGAATGCGGGTAAGCGAGAGATCATAGCCCGGCGGGAATGTCATGGTCAGCCGCGCGATCACGTCATCGGGCGAGCTATCCTGTTCAGTCATGGTCACCCCCGCGGCTGCATGCTGATCTGCATGACCCTGGATTACGATGCATGGTCGATGGGTGGCGCGGGCGGTGCCTCGGTTCTTGCTGCGTTGCTCGGGGAAGCTGTGTCGGCTTTATCCTTCTCCGCGCTCATTTTTGGCGCGTCAGGCTGGTCTCCTTGCACCTTTGCAGCAGCGGATTTGTCCGGCGCGGTGCGGGATTTGTGGGTCAGGATCGCGCAGATCCGCGCGATTGTTGCGGGCAGTTCATGACGATGGACGACCATATCGACCATGCCGTGTTCCTTGAGATATTCCGAGCGCTGAAAGCCCTCGGGCAGTTTCTCGCGGATTGTCTGCTCGATGACGCGCGGCCCGGCAAAACAGATGAGCGCGCCCGGTTCCGCGATATGGACGTCGCCGAGCATAGCGTAAGACGCGGTAACGCCGCCGGTGGTCGGGTTGGTCAGCACCACGATATAGGGCAATTGCGCCGCACGCAGAGCCTGAACCGCCACAGTGGTTCGGGGCATCTGCATCAGCGACATGATGCCTTCCTGCATCCGCGCGCCGCCTGATGCTGTGAAGATGACGAAGGGCAGCTTCTTTTTCACAGCGGTCATGATCGCGGTAATAATCGCTTCGCCTGCCGCCATGCCGAGGGAGCCGAGCATGAATTCCGATTCCTGCACCGCTGCCACGAGTTCAATGCCATTGACCTTGCCGTGGCCGATCAGGATCGCGTCCTTGAGTCCGGTCTTGGTCTTGGCTTCCTTCAGGCGGTCGGTATAGCGTTTGCTGTCACGGAATTTCAGCGGATCAACCGCCACATCCGGCGTGTCGATCTGCTTCCAATCGGCATTGTCGAAGAAATGGTTCAACCGTTTGCGACCCTCGATCTTCATGTGATAACCGGAGTTCGGGACCACGAACTGGTTTTGTTCAAGATCACGGTGGAAGACGAGTTCGCCGCTTTCGGGATCTTTCACCCAGAGGTTTTCCGGCGTTTCGCGTTTGTTGAAAAAGCCCATTCCGGGGCGCACGACGTTGGTGATCCAGTTCATCGGTTTCGCTCCTGCTTCAGTCTCATTCGGCGGCGATGGTGCGTGCCGCGCGGACCCCGCGGGCAAGATCGCGCACGATATCCGTGATGGCCGGCAGGGTCGCAGCCGTCGCATTCCCGTCGGCGTCCAGGCTTTCGCGGATCGCGCTGACAAGGGCGGAGCCGACCACGACGCCATCGGCATCAAGCCCGATCACCCGCGCCTGCTCGGCGGTCTTGACCCCGAACCCGACGGCAACCGGCAGATCGGTGTGCTTCTTGATGCGTTTGACGGCATCGGCAACGCGCGTCGTGTTTTGCAACTGCGCACCGGAAATGCCGGTCATCGAGATATAATAGACAAACCCCGACGTGTTGTTGAGAACAGCGGGCAGACGTTTGTCATCCGTCGTCGGCGTTGCAAGCCGGATGAAATTCAGCCCCGCCTCCATCGCCGGAAGGCAAAGCTCGTCATCGGCCTCTGGCGGCAGATCGACGATGATCAGCCCATCGACACCGGCCTCTTTCGCCTCCCGGACAAAATTTTCGGAGCCACGGTGATAGATCGGGTTGTAATAGCCCATCAGCACGATCGGGGTCTCGTTGTCACCCTTGCGGAAGGCGCGCACCATGTTGAGTGTGTCATCCATGCGCATTCCGGCTTTGAAGGCGCGCTGGGTTGCAAGCTGGATCGGAATGCCCTCGGCCATCGGATCGGAGAACGGCATCCCGATTTCGATAATGTCGGCACCCGCGCCCGGCAGCGCATCGATGATTGCCTGGCTGGTCGCCTTGTCGGGATCGCCAGCCGTGAGGAAGGTCACGAGAGCAGGACGATTTTCGCGCGCGCATCGTGCGAAGCGTTCGGCAATTCTGGTGACGGGGCGCTGTTTATTCATGCGTATTTCAAGCTTTCCTGACGACTTCGCCGTCTTCCTTGGTGAACGAACCGATATCGGGATTGGGCAGAATGTCCAGAACTTTCTCCGACGGGCGGGCAAGCACGGTGCCTTTGGGTGTGACGACGATCGGGCGGTTCATCAGGACCGGATGCGCGACCATGAAATCGATCAACTGATCGTCACTCCATTTCGCATTGCCAAGATCGAGCGCGTCATAGGGCGTTCCGCTCTGGCGCAGGACATCGCGCACGGAAAGCCCGGTCGCAGCGATGAGGCGCACAAGCGTCTCTCGGGCAGGCGGGGTCTTGAGATATTCGATGATCTCCGGCTCGATACCGGATTGCCGGATCATTTCAAGCGTATTGCGTGACGTCCCGCAGGCCGGGTTGTGATAGATCGTGACAGACATTCGAAAAACCCCTTCAACTCTTCTACAGCGTGACACCCAGCGCTTTTCCAACCGTGAACACGTCCTTGTCGCCGCGACCACAGAGGTTCATAACCAGAATTTGATCCTTGCCCATGGTCGGCGCACGCTTGATCACCTCGGCGAGCGCATGGCTCGGTTCAAGCGCCGGAATGATGCCTTCAAGCCTTGTGCAGAGCTGGAACGCCTCAAGCGCTTCACTGTCGGTGATCGGCACATAATCAACCCGGCCACTGTCACGCAGAAACGAATGTTCCGGCCCGATGCCCGGATAATCAAGCCCGGCGGAAATCGAATGGCCTTCAAGAATCTGGCCGTCATCGTCCTGAAGCAGATAGGTCCGGTTGCCGTGAAGAACGCCGGGTTTGCCGCCGGTCAGCGAGGCGCAATGCTGATCGGTGTCAAGGCCGTGCCCGCCGGCCTCGACACCGACAATCTGGACGCTTTCATCATCGAGAAAGGGATGGAAAAGGCCGATCGCGTTCGATCCGCCGCCGATGCAGGCAATCAGCATGTCAGGCAGGCGGCCTTCGGCTGTCATCATCTGTTCCTTGACTTCCTGACCGATGACCGACTGAAAATCGCGCACCATGGCGGGGTAGGGGTGGGGGCCTGCGGCTGTGCCGATCAGATAATAGGTGGTCTCGACATTGGTCACCCAGTCGCGCAGGGCTTCGTTCATCGCGTCTTTGAGCGTACCGGCACCGGCGGTGACCGGGTTCACTTCGGCGCCCAGGAGCTTCATGCGGAAGACGTTCGGTGCCTGCCGCTCGACATCGGTCGCGCCCATATAGACATGGCAGGGATAGCCGAACCGCGCGCAGACCGTGGCTGAGGCAACACCATGCTGGCCCGCGCCGGTTTCCGCGATGATCCGGGTCTTGCCCATGCGTTTTGCAAGCAGGATCTGGCCGAGGCAATTGTTGATCTTGTGGCTGCCGGTATGGTTCAGTTCGTCGCGCTTGAAATAGATTTTCGCGCCGCCAAGATGCTGCGTCATCCGCTCTGCGAAATAAAGCGGGCTCGGACGACCGGTATAATGCGTGTTGAGATTTTTCAGCTCTGCAATGAATGCCGGATCGTTCTTGGCATCGCTATAGGCCTGTTCGAGATCGAGGATAAGCGGCATCAGTGTCTCTGCGACGAAACGCCCGCCATAAATCCCGAAATGCCCGCGCTCATCAGGACCGGTGCGATAAGAATTGGGTTTTTGCATATTCATCAGGCTTGCTCTTTTTGTTTTGTCATTGGCCTTAACCCTAGGGCGCAGCGCGTGCTGCGGCAATGAAACGCTCGATCATGAGGATATCTTTTACGCCGGGCGCGCGTTCAACACCAGAGGAGACATCGACACCGAAAGGCCGGGTCCGCCGGATGGCATCATGCACGGTTTCAGGGTTCAGTCCGCCAGACAGCATGAACGGCAGGTCTGAGGGCAAGCCCGCCAGAATGTCCCAGTTGAAGGCAGCGCCGTTTCCGCCTGGCAAGACCGCGCCTTTCGGCGGTTTCGCATCGAGCAGCAGGTGATCAGCGACACCCACATAAGGTGAAACGGCGGCAAGATCCTCACGCGTGCTGACACCGATTGCCTTGATCACCGGCAGGGCGAAACGCGCCTTGACAGCGGCAATACGCCCCGGCGTTTCATGACCGTGAAACTGGAAAATATCGGGTGCGATATCGTGCATGATCTGGTCAAGAGTGGCATCGTCGGCATCAACCGTAAGCGCCACGATGGACGCGCGTCCGCGCGCCTGATCGGCAAGCGCTGCCGCCGCGCGGCCTTCAACATGGCGCGGGCTTTTATGAAAATGCACAAGCCCGACCCAATCCGCACCGGCGGCAATTGCCGCATCAAGCGTCTCCGGCGTGGAAAGTCCGCATATTTTGATGATCGGATCGTCATACATGGGATCAGAGGCGCTCGTTCATTGAACCGGAAGGCATGTTCTATGGCGCTTGCTGCAATCCGGCAAGGCTCCGGGCGGCACCTGACCGTGAAAACCGACAAAGGCGTGCGAATCCGCGGGTGACATTCGCCGTCCCCGGCTCTAGATTGCGCGGCAACAGGAGCAGTTCATGGCGCAAAAGCATCTCTTTCTGGTCGATGGATCGGCCTATATCTTCCGGGCCTATCACGCGCTTCCGCCGCTCTCGCGCAAATCGGACGGCCTTCCGGTCGGTGCGGTCGCGGGTTTCTGCAACATGATCTGGAAACTCTACCATCAGGCGAAAGCCGGCGAACTCGGGCCGCCCGCGACGCATTTCGCGGTGATTTTCGACTATTCGTCCAAAACCTTCCGCAACGAGATTTACCCGCAATACAAGGCCAATCGCAGCGCGCCACCGGAGGATCTGCGCCCGCAATTCGCACTCATCCGGGCGGCAACCCGTGCCTTCAGCCTGCCCTGCGTCGAGCAGGAAGGCTTTGAGGCGGACGATCTGATCGCGACCTATGCCCGCATTGCCCGCGAGCAGGGTGAACGCGTGACCGTCGTGTCCTCGGACAAGGACCTGATGCAACTCGTCAACGACAATGTGACGATGTATGACCAGATGAAGGACAAGCACATAGCGACACTGGACGTGATCGAAAAATATGGCGTGGGTCCGGAAAAGATGATCGATCTTCAGGCGCTTACCGGCGACAGTACTGACAATGTGCCGGGCATCCCCGGAATCGGACCAAAGACGGCGGCGCAACTTCTGACCGATTTCGGCGACCTCGAAACGCTTCTCGGGCGCGCTGCGGAAATCAAACAGGACAAGCGTCGCGAAAGCCTGATTGCCTTTGCCGATCAGGCGCGCCTTTCGAAACGGCTGGTATGCCTCGAAGACGCGGTGCCGCTTGACGTTCCGCTTGAGGATCTCGTTCTGATCGAGCCGGATGGGAAATCCTTCATCGCATTCCTGAAAGGCATGGAATTCACTACGCTCACGAAACGGGTGGCCGAAAACCTCGACATGGATGTGAACGCGGTTGCCGCCGAGACCATTTCGGTGGACGGGTTCACAGCGGCGCGCGGCCCTGATCTTGACCCCGGGGATGCCGTGGCGGGCGCTGCCGGCAGCGCTGGAGCTGATGCATCCGGGCTGATGACCCCGCAGGCGCTCACAGAAGCCCGAAAGGACAAGATCGCGGCCCTTGCCTTCGATACCGGAGCCTATGAAACCGTGACGAGCAGCGCCGCGCTGGAGCGCTGGATCGCGGAGGCGACCGACAAAGGCGTGGTCGCGATCGACACGGAGACGACATCGCTTGATGCGATGGCCTGCGAACTCGTCGGCGTGTCACTCGCGACCGCGCCGGGACGGGCGTGCTATATCCCCCTTGCGCATCTGAGCGAAGGCAGTGGTGATCTTCTCGGCGGCGGCGAACCTCTCGCCGATCAGATCCCGATCCGCGAGGTACTCGCCCTTTTGAAACCGCTTTTCGAAAACCCATCCGTCCTGAAGATCGCGCAGAACCTGAAATATGACTATCTGGTACTCAGGCGCTACGGCATCGATGTCGCGCCGTTCGATGACACGATGCTGATGTCCTATGCGCTTGATGCGGGCGCGGGCGGCGGGCACGGCATGGACGCGCTCGCTGAACGGTGGCTCGGGCATGCAACAATTGCCTTCAAGGATGTCTGCGGTTCCGGCAAATCCATGATCACCTTCGACCGCGTGCCGATCGAAAAGGCAACCGCCTATGCCGCCGAAGATGCGGACGTCACGCTCCGGCTGTGGCTGATCCTGAAACCGCGTCTGGTCGCGGAGGGCATGAGCGTCGTCTATGAGCGGCTCGAACGGCCGATGGTGCCGGTGCTTGCCCGTATGGAACAGCGCGGCATTTCGGTTGATCGCAAGATGCTCTCGCGCCTCTCGGGAGAATTTGCCCAGAAGGCGGCAGCGGTCGAGGCGGAAGTCTATGCGATGGCGGGCGAGACCTTCAATGTCGGCTCGCCGAAGCAGCTTGGCGATATTCTGTTTGGAAAAATGGGCCTTCCCGGCGGCAAGAAGACCAAGACCGGCGCCTGGTCCACCTCGGTCGGCGTGCTTGATGATCTTGCCGCCGAAGGCCATGCGCTGCCGGTGAAAATCGTCGAATGGCGCCAATTGTCGAAGCTGAAATCGACCTATACCGATGCGATCCCGACCTATATCAATCCGCAGACAGACCGCGTTCATACCTCCTATTCCCTCGCCTCGACATCGACGGGCAGGCTCTCCTCATCGGAGCCGAACCTGCAGAATATTCCGGTGCGAACGGAAGAGGGCCGCAAGATCCGCAAAGCCTTTGTCGCCGCCAAAGGCCGCAAGCTCCTCTCGGCGGATTACAGCCAGATCGAATTGCGCGTGCTTGCGCATATGGCCGATATTCCACAATTGAAGCAGGCTTTTGCGGAGGGGCTCGACATCCATGCCATGACCGCAAGCGAGATGTTCAATGTGCCAGTCAAGGACATGGACCCGATGGTCCGCCGCCGTGCGAAGGCGATCAATTTCGGCATCATCTACGGGATTTCCGCCTTCGGTCTGGCCAATCAGCTCGGCATTTCCCGCGGTGAGGCAAAGGATTATATCGACAAGTATTTCGAGCGGTTCCCAGGCATCCGCGGCTATATGGAAGCGACCCGGAAATTCGTCCACGCCCATGGCTATGTCGAGACGATTTTCGGCCGGCGCGCGCATTTTCCAGATATCGACACCAAGAACCCGAGCATGCGCGCGTTTTATGAGCGCGCCGCGATCAATGCGCCGATCCAGGGGTCTGCGGCGGATATTCTGCGCCGGGCGATGCTGCGCATGGAGGGGGCACTCGAGGCGGCCGACCTCAGCGCGCAAATGCTCTTGCAGGTCCATGACGAACTGATTTTCGAATTGCCGGAGGGCGAGGTCGACGCCACGATCCGGCTGGTGCGCGATGTGATGGAAAATGCGACGATGCCTGCCCTTGCGCTGAGCGTGCCGCTCGCGGTCGATGCACGCGCCGCCGACAATTGGGATGAGGCGCATTGATGGCGGGAAAGCAGGATGAAGCAGCCGACGGTATTCCCTTCGACAACAGCTATGCGCGCCTTCCCGAGCATTTTTATGTCCGCCAGAAGCCGACACCGGTCGCCGCCCCGCGCCTCATCCGCGTCAACCGGGCGCTTGCGGAGGAACTTGGCATCGACCCCGATTTTCTCGCCTCGCCTTTGGGCCTTGCGGTGCTGTCCGGCAATCTGGTGGCCGCTGGAAGCCAGCCCCTCGCCATGGCCTATGCCGGTCACCAGTTCGGCCATTTCGTGCCGCAACTCGGCGATGGTCGCGCCAATCTTCTGGGGGAAGTGATCGACCGCAACGGCATCCGCCGCGATATCCAGCTCAAGGGGGCGGGCCTGACGCCGTTCTCGCGCATGGGCGATGGCCGCGCGGCGCTCGGGCCTGTGCTGCGCGAATATATCGTGAGCGAGGCGATGTATGCCCTCGGTGTGCCGACCACGCGCGCGCTCGCCGCGGTCCAGACCGGCGAACATGTCTGGCGCAATGAACGTCTGCCTGGCGCGATCCTTGCCCGCGTCGCCGCAAGCCATGTCCGGGTTGGCACATTCCAGTATTTTGCCGTGCGCCGCGATACGCAGGCGCTGCGCACTCTCGCCGATTACGTGATTGGACGCCATTATTGCGCGGCCAAAGAAAACGCGGAGCCTTACGCCGCGCTGCTTGATGCCGTGCTGGCGGCGCAGGCAGAATTGATTGCGAAATGGATCGGTCTCGGCTTCATTCACGGCGTGATGAATACCGACAATATGCAGATCGCGGGCGAGACCATCGACTATGGTCCCTGCGCTTTCATGGATACTTACGATCCGACCACAGTCTTCAGTTCCGTGGACCAGTACGGGCGCTATGCGTTCCAGAACCAGCCCGCGATTGCGCAGTGGAATCTCGCCCAGTTCGCCCAGTGCCTGCTGCCGCTTCTCGATCCGGATCAGCCCCGCGCGGTCGAAAAGGCGCAGGCCGTCATCAACACCTTCCCGGATCGTTTCGACGCAGCGCTGACGCGAACGCTTGGCGCGAAACTGGGCCTTGTCGCGCCGGGCCCTGCCGATCTCGATCGCGCGCGGTCCTTTCTCGAACTCATGGCTCAAGGATCGGTCGATTTCACCCTTGGCTTCCGCTGCCTCCGCGACCATATCGCCGGGCAATCCGGCCCTCCCGCCCTGTTTGAGAACAAAGCCATGTTTGAGGAATGGGCGGCAGGCTGGCGTCAGCGCTTGCGCGAAGAAGGCCGCGCGCCGGACACGGTTTGCCGCGATCTCGACCGTGTGAACCCTGCCATCATTCCGCGCAACCACCGTGTCGAGGAGGCAATCCGCGCGGCCGAGGACGCGGGTGATTTCAAGCCCTTCGAAGCGCTCACCGAAGCGCTTCGGGCACCGTTTGAACGGGATGGTGAGAAATCGGTCTATGCGCGCCCGCCTCGGGACGCGGAAAAGGTGACGCAGACCTTTTGCGGCACCTGATCTCCAACTGGTTTTCTGGCCAAATACTTGGCAATTGAGAATAAAATGAGCTGCACGATAGCCTGTTTCCGTTGCAGCCATTGCCCGCTTAAGTAGGTTGTTGCGTAAGGCAATGACAAAACTTGCCTATTTCAATTTAATCTGTTCCGATAGTGTGCAGACGGCACTGTATTCAATTCAGGGGTGAGGGCGTGCATTCCATGTCGGAGATGAAAATCTGCTTTGATGAAATGCTGGGCGATGATGGTAGCGTTCGCTCTCCCTACGCGCTCTACAATGAATGGCTTTCGCAGGAAGATCTGAACGAGCTCAATCGCAAATCATCAGAAGCGGAACTTTTTTTCCGTCGTACCGGCATTACATTCAATGTCTATGGCACATCGGAGGCGGACGAGCGTCTGATCCCCTTCGATATTTTGCCGCGCGTCATCGCGGCGCAGGAGTGGACACGCCTGACACGCGGCATTGAGCAGCGGGTGCGCGCGCTCAACGCCTTTCTGCATGATATCTATCATCGCCAGGAAATTCTGCGTGCCGGTCGCATTCCGGTCAGCCTGATTGCCCAGAATGCCGCCTTTATTCCACAGATGATGGGTGTTACGCCGCCGGGCGGCGTCTACACCCATATCGTTGGCACGGACATCGTGCGCACCGGCGAAAATGAGTTCTTCGTGCTTGAGGACAATGCCCGCACCCCGTCCGGCGTATCCTACATGCTCGAAAACCGCGAGACGATGCTGCAGATGTTCCCGGAACTTTTCACCAAGAACCGCGTTCGCCCGGTGAGCAATTATCCGAAGCACCTGCGGCGTTCGCTCTCCGCCTGCGCACCGGCCATGACCGAAGGGCGTCCGGTCGTGGCTGTGCTGACCCCCGGCATTCACAATTCGGCCTATTTCGAACATTCGTTTCTCGCCGATCAGATGGGCGTCGAACTCGTCGAGGGCAGCGACCTCAAGCTCGTCGACGGCCGCATCGCCATGCGCACGACTCAGGGCTATCAGGCGATCGACGTGCTTTATCGGCGGATTGACGACGATTACCTTGACCCGCTGTCGTTCAGACCGGATTCGCTCCTCGGCGTGCCGGGCATCATGGATGTCTATCGTGCCGGTGGCATCACGATTGCCAATGCGCCGGGCACCGGTATCGCCGATGACAAGGCGATCTATTCCTATATGGGCGACATCATCGAGTTTTATACCGGCGAGAAAGCGATGCTGCCGAATGTGCCGACCTGGCGCTGTTCCGAGGCGGACGGGCTTGCTCATGTGCTCGACCATCTTGAGGAACTGGTGGTCAAGGAAGTGCATGGTTCCGGCGGTTATGGCATGTTGGTCGGCCCGGCCGCATCGAAACGGGAAATTGCCGCTTTCCGTGCAAAACTGAAGGCGAAGCCGGATAATTATATCGCCCAGCCGACCCTTTCGCTGTCGACAGTGCCGATCCTCGTCAAGAAAGGGCTGGCGCCGCGCCATGTCGATCTCCGGCCGTTTGTTCTGGTATCGCCGGACAAGATCGAGATCACGCCGGGTGGCCTCACCCGTGTTGCGCTGAAAAAAGGCTCCCTGGTGGTGAACTCAAGTCAGGGCGGCGGCACCAAGGACACCTGGGTTTTGGAGGACTAGATGCTCGGACGCAACGCCGGCGGCCTGTTTTGGATGTTTCGATATCTGGAGCGTTCGGAGAATACAGCGCGCCTTGTCAATGCCGGCTTCCGCATGGCCCTGACGAGTGGCGGCTCAGCCGAAGACGAGTGGCAATCGATCCTTGCCACAGCCAGTCAGGACGAGGCATATCTCGAAAAATACGACACTTACGAGCCGGCAAAAGTCATCGATTTTCTGCTCAGGGACCGGTCGAATCCTTCAAGCGTTCTGTCCGTCATGAACAGCGCGCGCACCAATGCGCGGATGGTCAGAACCAATCTGACAGTCGAGGTCTGGGAGGCAACGAATGATTGCTGGATGGACCTCAACACGCTTCTCGCGCGGCCGGTTCGGGAAAAGGATCTGCCGGAAATCCTGGCGGTGATCCGCCAGAAGAGCGCGCTTGTACGCGGTGCCCTGCATGGGACCATGCTGCGCAACGATATCTATAATCTCGCCCGGCTTGGAACCTTCCTCGAGCGCGGCGATAACACAGCGCGTATTCTTGATGTCAAATATTTCGTGCTCCTGCCCAGCATCTCGCTTGTCGGCTCGTCTCTCGACAACATGCAATGGGATACGATCCTGCGCTCGGTTTCAGCACTTAGGGCCTATGGCTGGGTCAGCAATGGCGAAGTTGGCGCGCGCGGAATTGCCGATTTTCTGATTTTCGATCAGCGCCTGCCGCGCTCCATCGCCTTTTGCGTTCGCCAGGTCGTTGCCAATCTCGAACTTCTGGCCGGGGAATATGGCGAGGAGCGGCCTTCGCTCGACCTTGCCAAAGCTCAGTATGCGCGCTTGACCGCCTCGTCGATCGACACGATTTTCGATATTGGGCTGCATGAATTCCTTGAGAGCTTTCTTGGCGACAACAACGCTCTCGCCGCTCAGATCGAGCGCGACTATCGCTTCTACGAATAACAATCTGGCACCGGTTCTGGTGTCAATGATGAAAAGACGACGAAAGAAAGAGCTGTGTCATGCGCCTACACATCACGCACTCCACGCGCTACCAATATGATGAGCCGGTGGACTATGCCTTGCAGCAATTGCGCATGGTGCCGAAACAGTCGACCGGCCAGTCGGTGATCGACTGGGCGATCAAGATCGAGGGCGGCAAGCGTGAACTCGGCTATATGGATTATCACCGCAACCATGTCGATCTCATCAGCTTCGAGCGTGGCGCGACGTCGATCACGATCACGTCGGGCGGCGAGGTCGATGTTTCATTGTCGAACGGCATTGTCGGACCCCATATTGGCGTTGCGCCGCTCTGGCTGTTCATGCGCCAGACTCCGCTGACCAGGCCCGGACCCGGCATCCGCCGTCTTGCCACGCAACTCGTGACAGGCACCCGTGGTGATGTCGCCCATCTTCATGCCCTGTCGGCTGCGATTGGCGAGAGCGTCACCTATAAAACCGGCGAGACCGATTCGATCACGACGGCCGAACAGGCGTTTTCTGGCCAGGCGGGCGTCTGCCAGGATCATGCCCACATTTTCCTAAGCGCAGCACGTCTGCTCGGCTATCCGGCGCGCTATGTCAGCGGCTATCTGATGATGAATGACCGGATCGACCAGAATGCCAGCCACGCCTGGGCGGAGGTCCATCTTCCCGAGCTTGGATGGGTCGGTTTTGACGTGTCGAACGGCATTTGCCCGGATGAGCGCTATATCCGCGTCGCAACCGGCCTCGACTATAAGGAGGCAGCCCCCGCTTCCGGCATGCGATATGGGAATAGTCAGGAAAACATGATTGTAAGTCTCCAGGTTCAACAGTAATTTACGACACATCGCGCCGGCTTTTCGCCGGGTGATTTGCCGGAGAATCCCGAATGACCTACTGCGTCGCCATGAGCCTCAACAAAGGGCTCATCTTCATGTCCGATACGCGGACGAATGCGGGCATCGACAATATTTCCAGTTTCCGCAAAATGCACTCCTGGTGCGTCGAGGGCGAGCGCGTGATCACCATCATGACCGCGGGCAATCTCGCAACCACGCAGGCGGTGATCAGTCTTCTCGAGGAGCGGTCGAAGGCAGTCAGCGAGCGTCAGCCCTCCATTCTCGGCGTGCCAAGCATGTTTCAGGTGGCCAGACACGTCGGCGATACCCTGCGTGAGGTCATCCGCGATTACAGGGGCTCGGGGCCGGATCAGTCGAACGGGGCCTTCAATGCGTCGATCATTGTCGGTGGCCAGATCAAGGGTGGCGAGCCGCGCCTCTTCATGCTCTATCCCGAAGGAAATTTCATTGAAGCCGGCGATGACACGCCGTTTTTCCAGATTGGCGAGACCAAATATGGCAAACCCATACTGGTGCGGGCTTATGATCCGGACATGAGTTTCGAAGCCGCGGTGAAACTGCTTCTGGTCTCGTTCAATTCCACCCTCAAGGCCAATCTCTCCGTCGGCATGCCGTTCGATGTTCAGGTCTATGAGCGCGATGCTTTCGCAATCAGGCACACCGGACGAATTCACGAAACCGATGATTACTATCAGCAGATCTCGGAAAGCTGGGGGGCGGCCCTCACCACGGCGCTGGAGTCGCTGCCGGACTTCAATTTCTGATGCGGATGGATGGAAAAATCTTCGCGCATGGCTCTCATTGCGGTTTTATCGTTGTCGGGGCGCAAGCGCTCACCATATGATCAGATATCGTCTGCGACGCGGTGCCCCAGGGTGCCTGCGCCTTTTCCTTCGATCCCTGGCCTGGTTTCGGGGATTGCTGGAAATCAGGCTTTTCAATGATCGCGCTCCTGCGGCCATAAACCGAAAGTTGACCAACCAAGATGACCCCTTTTTCCTTCTGGCAGACCGGCATGCAGTTTTATCAGCTCGGCGTTGAGGCGCAGTCTGTCGTGACCATGCGCGTTCTGGGCGCTGCAGGCCTTTGGAACGTGCTTCCAGACGAGAATGCGCGGATGATTTCGGAAAAGCAGCAGGCTTTCTCTGAATCAGCCTTTGCTGCTGGTCGCGCGGCACTGAGCGGTCACGCCCCGGAAAAGGTCGTCAATGCAGCACTGAGACCGCTCCGGCTGAAAACCCGTTCGAATGTCCGCCGTCTTTCGAAGCGCGGCCCAAAAGCTGTGGGTTAGCCGCTGGGAGCCGACGAGCGACGCCTTTTCGGCACCTTGCTGGCCGGTTGAATTGCACGGAAAGCGCTTTACCTTAATTTAGAAATATTCTAACCTGTATCTCAATCCGGGAGGCTTGCAGCAGGCAAATCTATTGAATATGTGCTGCTCCATCCTCCCATTCATTCCCAGTATGCGAGATCAGCTGATGTTTATTCAGACCGAAGAAACCCCGAACCCGGCCACACTCAAATTCCTGCCGGGGATCGTCGTCCTGCCGATGGGCACCTATGATGTGCGTCGCGGCGACGATGCCTCGAAATCTCCCCTTGCCATGCATCTTTTCGAAATTCAGGGTGTTGAGGCGGTGTTTCTTGGCTATGACTTCATCACCGTGACCAAAGCCGCCGACATGCCATGGCCGCATCTGAAGCCTGCCGTTCTCGGCGCGGTCATGGAGCATTTCATGGCGGGCCAGCCGGTCATGCTCGAAAACGCTGTCGCGACGGCCGCCCCGGCGGAAGAATTTTTTGACGAGGCGGATATCGAAGTGGTCGCGACCATCAAGGAACTTCTGGAAACGCGGGTCCGCCCGGCCGTTGCCCAGGATGGCGGAGACATCACGTTTCACGGCTTCAAGAACGGCACCGTCTATCTCAATATGCGCGGCGCCTGCGCCGGTTGCCCGTCGTCGACGGCGACCCTCAAGCACGGTATACAGAATCTCCTGCGCCATTTCGTGCCGCAAGTTCAGTCGGTCGAAGCCCACGGCCAGATGCCGGGCCACTGAAAGATCAGGCTTGTCCGCGATCGGAAGCTGACAGGCCATTTGAACCGCGCATGGCGACGCTCACTTTCGACACAACTTCCACTGTCTGCGCGGTTCACCTGAAGCGTGCAGATGGCATTGTCCATGAGGCAGTTGCTGAAATCGGTCGCGGCCATGCGGAGCATCTGATCGGCATGATCGATAGGGCGCTTGGGGCCCTCGGCCTTGACTATGCCGATCTTCGGCGGCTCGGGGTTGCGACCGGGCCGGGCTCGTTTGCCGGTATCCGGGTTGGTCTTTCCGCCGCCCGTGGCCTTGCTCTTGCCCTCGAAATTCCCCTTGCAGGCGTCTCGGTCCTTCGCGCCCTTGCGGCCGAGCATGGGCAGGGTGGTCCGTCTCTCGTCATTCTTGACGCCGGCCGCGACGCTTTTTATGCCGAATTATTCGATGCATCCGGCCATTCACCGGAAGGACCGCTCCTGCATCGCAAGCAAGATCCGTTCCCTCGGCAATGGATGGATGCGCCGGGTCTCGCCCTCATCGGTTCCGGCGCAGCTTATGCAGGCGCGCTGCTCGCAAGGACGCGCATGGCAACGCTTGCGTCGATCCCTTCGATAGCGACCATTGCCCGCCTTTGCGAGGCCGACAGCGCACCCGTGAGGCCGAAACCGCTCTATTTGCGCCCACCGGACGCAAAACCACAGGCGAGCGCGGGCCTTGTTGCACGGAGGACAGCCTGATGTGGCCCATCATATCTTATGATATCATGGTCGAAGGCGTGGTGCGCGGCGATGCCGCTGATATTGCCGAAATCCATGCTGCCGCTTTCGATCACCGCTGGTCCGCCGACGAAATGCTCCGCCTCATCGATAGCGACAATGTCCGGGCGTTGAAATGCCGACGCCCGTCGACGCTGTTTCGGCCCGCAAGCCGCAGGCCGCGCGGGTTCGTGATGGCGCGCCTCGCCGCCGACGAGGCTGAAATACTGACAATTGCTGTTGCGCCGGATGCCCGCAGGCTCGGTCTTGGCAAGCTTCTGATGCAGGCAATCATCGACGATCTTTATGCGGATAGCTTCAGGCATCTGTTCCTGGAGGTTGATGAGGCAAATGAAGCAGCCGTGGCGCTATACCGTCAGCTCGGCTTCGAGCAGGTAGGTGAGCGCAAATCCTATTATGCGCCCGCAAAGAAGGCGGGGCCCGGCGCAACCGAACGCCCGCGAGCGCTTGTCATGCGTTTCAATCTTCGCTAACTGTTCGCGAAACATGTCGTTCTGGTCGTCCATGCGAAGCGGGGAAACGGATGTCCCTTGAACAGATCTGTGTTGATAAAGGAATGCGCATGACCGAGCAGCGCCGCATCATCGTGCGGGTTCTCGAAAAGGCGCAGGATCACCCGGATGTCGAGGAATTGTATAACCGCGCCGTAAAGGTCGATAACAACATCTCGATTTCGACAGTCTACCGAACGATCAAGCTTTTCGAGGATGCGGGGATCATCGAGCGTCATGATTTTCGCGATGGCCGTTCGCGCTATGAAACTGTGTCTGACGACCATCACGATCACCTGATTGATCTGCGCACGGGAGCGGTGATCGAATTCAACAACGACGCCATTGAGCGGCTCCAGGAACTGATTGCCCGCGAACTCGGTTTCCGCCTCGTGGACCATCGGCTCGAACTCTATGGCGTTCCGCTTGAAGACCCGCGGGAGGCCGGCGATCGTGAAGCCGAGCAATGATCGGGACCGTTCGCGCCCTTTTCACGATTGTGGCGCTTGTCGGGCTTTCATTGCCCTTGATTCCGGTGCAGATCGTCCTTAACCGGCTTGATCATCCGCGAAAGCGACGGCTTCCGGTTTTCTGGCATCGCTGCGCCGCGCGGCTGATCGGTTTGCGGATCACCGTCGAAGGCGACATGGCAGGGGAGCGGCCGCTTCTGATCACCGCGAACCATGTCTCCTGGCTCGATATCGTTGCCCTCAGCGCCTGTGGTCCGCTCTCTTTCATTGCGAAGCAGGAAGTTTTACACTGGCCTGCTTTCGGTTATCTCGCGAAATTGCAGCGCACGGTTTTTGTCAACCGCGAAAGGCGCAGTGCCACCGGCGACAAGGCCGACGAAATCGCAAGAAGGCTTCAAGCGGGCGATGTGATGGTCCTTTTTGCCGAGGGGACATCTTCATGCGGTTCCTATGTGCTGCCGTTCCGCTCCGCGCTTCTCGGCGCGCCGCAAAGGGCCGCCGGCCCGCAAAGCCCGGTTTTCATCCAGCCGGTGGCGCTTGCCTATACCCATCTCAACGGCATGGTGACCAATCTCAGTGATCGGCCTTTTACCGGGTTTTACGGCGATACAGACCTTGCCCCGCATCTCTTCGCCATTTTGAAACATGCAGCGATCGATGTTACTATACGGTTCAATGAGCCGGTTGCAATTGCCGCAGACAGCGACCGCAAGTCCGTCGCCCGCCACCTTGAAGATACGGTCCGGTTGATGAAAACCGAAGCCTTGCGCCGCTAGGCACTGTTCTTTTCTATCTGATCGTCATACGAATCATTACATACTTGCTTGCCTAGGTTCCGAAAAAAGGGAAAAAGGGGCAGGCAAAAGGGTGATTATGACAACGCATCACCATAAGCATCGCCTTGAAGCGACGAGCAGAGGCTTTCCCAACGTGTCAAAAACCGAAACTGAATCATCGATGGCGTCGAAAAAGGTCTTCATCAAAACCTATGGCTGCCAGATGAACGTCTATGACACGACCCGCATGGCCGACACGCTTGCCCGTGAGGGTTATCAGGAAACCGGCGCGATCGAAGACGCTGAACTCATCCTTCTCAATACGTGCCATATCCGCGAAAAGGCATCGGAAAAAGTCTATTCCGAGCTTGGCCGCATCCGCAAGGTCAAGCAAGCCCGCGCGGCGACGGGAAAGGCCACGATGATCGGTGTCGCGGGCTGCGTTGCGCAGGCCGAAGGCGCCGAAATTCAGCGCCGCGCGCCGATGGTCGATCTCGTTGTCGGTCCGCAGAGCTATCACAGGCTGCCGGCGCTCGTTTCCCGCGCCGCCGGTCGCAACCGGGCGCAGGATCTCGTTGAAACCGAATTTCCGCTCGAGGATAAATTCGATCACCTTCCGGCGCCGAGCCGGCGCCAGATCCGGGCGCGCGGGCCGGCAGCTTTCCTCACCGTGCAGGAAGGCTGCGACAAGTTCTGTGCGTTCTGTGTGGTGCCTTATACGCGCGGTTCGGAAGTCTCGCGCCCGCTTGCTCAGATCGTCGAGGAGGCGCGGGCGCTTTCTGAGGGCGGCGTGCGGGAAATCACGCTTCTCGGCCAGAATGTGAACGCGTGGCACGGCACGGACCGCGCCGGACGTCCGATCGGTCTTGGCGCGCTGCTGTTTGAACTTGCAGAAATCGAGGGCGTGAAGCGGCTGCGCTACACGACAAGCCATCCGAACGACATGGACGAAACACTGATCGCCGCCCATCGCGATCTTGACTGCCTGATGCCCTATCTTCACCTGCCGGTGCAATCCGGCTCCGATGCGATTTTGAAAGCGATGAACCGGCGCCATACACGCGATGATTATTTCCGCGTGATAGACCGCGTTCGGGCGGTTCGCCCGGATATCGCGATCTCGGGCGATTTCATAGTCGGCTTTCCCGGCGAGAGCGATGCCGACTTCGCAGCGACCCTAGACCTCGTTGAACGGGTCGGCTATGCATCGGCCTATTCCTTCAATTACTCGCCCCGCCCGGGTACGCCCGCGGCTGATGCGGCGGTTCAGGTGCCGGATACGCTCAAGAATGAGCGGCTGCAACAATTGCAGGCGCTTCTCACGGAACAGATGAAGACCTTCAATGCGTCTTTTCTTGATCGCGAGATGATGCTTCTTCTGGAGCGCAAAGGGCGGTTTGACGGCCAGCTTGTGGGGCGCTCGCCCTTTCTCCAGCCGGTTCAGGTCGACGCGCCTTTGGCGATGATTGGGGAAATCGCTCGCGTGCGCATTTCGAAGATTGGAACCAATTCGCTTTTTGCTACACTGGTTGAAGAACAGGCTGCGCCGGCGGCAGCCATGGAGGTCTTTTGACAGCACATCCCGACGTTGCACGGTCTGGCGTTCCTGAATTGAAAGAGCGGGTTATCGCTTTTGAGGACAATCGGCTGGCGAGTGATCTTTTTGGACAATATGATCAGAATCTCGCCCTGCTTGAACAGCGACTGGGGGTCGAGGCGGTTACTCGCGGCAATCAGGTGACCTTGCGCGGCACCGAGGATGCCTGTGATCACGCGCACCGCACACTTGAAACGCTTTACGAGCAATTAACTCTCGGCCGCACCATCGACATCGGAGAAGTCGAGGGCGTGATCCGCATGGTCGCCGATGAAAAGCGTCAGCTCGTTCTGCCGACGCTCGAGAAAAAGGCATCGGTAAAATTCGCCCAGATATCGACCCGCAAGAAGACGATCTTTGCCCGCACAAAAACGCAGGATGACTATATCCGCGCCATGGAAAAGCGCGAACTCGTCTTCGGCGTCGGGCCGGCGGGCACAGGCAAGACCTATCTTGCCTGCGCCTTTGCGGCTGCGTTGCTGGAACGCGGCGAGGTCGACCGCCTGATCCTGTCCCGTCCCGCTGTCGAGGCGGGTGAGCGGCTAGGTTTCCTGCCGGGCGACATGAAGGAGAAGGTCGATCCTTATCTTCGGCCGCTTTATGATGCGCTTTACGACATGATGTTGCCCGAGCGGGTCGAGCGGGCGCTGACGTCCGGCGCCATCGAGATTGCCCCGCTCGCCTTCATGCGCGGGCGCACGCTCGCCCATTCGGCGGTCATCCTCGATGAGGCGCAGAATACCACGTCGATGCAGATGAAAATGTTCCTCACGCGCCTTGGTGAAGGATCGCGCATGTTCATCACGGGCGATCCGAGCCAGATCGATCTGCCGCGCGGCGTTCCCTCGGGTCTTATCGAATCGCTGCGCATTCTCAAGGCCGTTCCCGGCATCTCGCAGGTGACCTTTCAGGCGCAGGATGTGGTGCGTCATGAACTGGTGGCGCGCATCGTCAATGCCTATGACGGCGACGCGCAACACACCGCGCGCCTTGGCGACAACAATGGGCACTGAGCGAACCGCGAACCACATGCCCGCCTCAGGACCGAATCTGATTATCGACCACCGCATCGAAGCGGGGGACTGGACAGCGCTCGAAGCAACGGGCGGGACGCTCGATGATCTGCTTGATCAGACGCTTGAAACAGCCGTCCGACATCTGGCTCTTGTCCAATCGGTCATGATCATGACCGGGGCGGAGGTGAGCGTGCTTTTTTCCGATGATGCGCATGTGAAAATCATCAACCGCGACCATCGCGGCATGGATAAGCCGACCAATGTTCTCTCGTTTCCTCAAAAAAGGCGTGACATTAAGGCTTTTGGCCCCTATCTCGGCGATATCGTTCTTGCGAACGAGACTGTTCTTCGCGAGGCGGCGGTCGAGGGCAAGCCGCCACGACACCATCTTCAGCATTTGCTCGTCCATGGATTTTTGCACCTCTTGGGTTATGATCACGAAACCGATGCCGAAGCGGACCTTATGGAGAGGCTCGAACGCGATATTCTCCGCACGCTCGGGATTGCAGATCCCTACGGCGTCCCAGACAGGGATTAGGCGAAACAATGACTACTGAAAATTCCGTGCCAAAGGGTTCGCCCGCAGACACGATTGTGACGGAAGCGGAAGAAGGGCCCAGTCCGATCAATGGCGCCAGCAGGGCGCCCGCGGGGCCTGGCCTCTTCGCGCGGTTACGCGCCTTGTTCTCGTTCAAAAAGAACGCAAGTCTTCGCGAGGATATCGAGGGCGTCCTTGAAAAGGCCGATGGCGATCTCACCTTCACGCCGGAAGAACGCGCGCTTCTGCGCAACATTCTGGCCCTTCGCGAAGTAAGGGCAGACGATGTCATGATCCCGCGCGCCGATATCACGGCGGTGGATGTGCGCATCAGTCTCGGCGAACTCATTTTCCAGTTTGAGGAATCCCGGCATTCGCGGGTGCCGGTCTATCGTGAGACGCTCGATGATCCGATCGGTTTCGTTCATGTCAAGGATCTGCTTGCTTTCATTATGCAACAGGCCGGCGAAAACCCGGGCGATGACACGAGACGCAATGATATCGTCGACTATGACCTGAGCAGTGTTGATCTGAAGCGGACGCTGGAGAAAGTTGATATCTTGCGCCCGCTGCTCTTCATCCCGCCTTCAATGCCGGCTTTCGAGGTCTTTGCCCGGATGCAGGCGACCCGTTCCCAGATGGCGCTGGTGATTGACGAATATGGCGGTACCGATGGCCTTGTCTCGATGGAGGATGTTGTCGAGGCGATTGTCGGCGATATCGAAGATGAGCACGACGATGAGATCGGACCAGAAATCATCAAACAGGGTGAAAACCGTTGGGTCGCTGATGCCCGGGTGCCGGTGGCGGAGGTCTGCGAGGCGCTCGGCATTCCGGTTGAGGGCAATGGTGATGATGATGATGTCGACACGATTGGCGGGCTCCTCTTCACCAAATTGGGCCGTGTTCCGGTGCGCGGTGAAGTGGTGCCCGCCCTTGGTGATTTTGATTTCGAGATCATCGATGCCGACCCGCGCCGTATCCGCCGGGTGCGCATCGTGCCGTCGAAATTGCTTGGCAAACGGCGGCGGCGCAAGTCGGCGAACGAGCCAGCGGATGTGACCGGAACAAGCGAACAGAGACCAGGGAATTTGGAAGCGTGAGCCCGATTGACGCGGTCTTGAAGGCAGGTCACAGCTTTGTTCTCCTGTCGGGGTGGCGCGCGCATGGCGTCTCTGTCCTGATTGGTGCAATCAGCGCTGCCGCGCTGCCACCGCTCTTCTTGTTCCCGATTCTCTGGGTGACCTTTCCAGTCCTCGTTTTGATGCTGGATGGCGCATCGCCCAACCCGTACCGGCGCGGCGTTTTCCGGCTGATGCCGGCATTTTCGTGCGGATACTGGTTTGGCTTCGGCTATTTTGTCGCCGGCCTGTGGTGGCTCGGCGGAGCGTTTCTGGTGGATGCCGAGAAATTCGCCTGGCTGATGCCGTTCGCCATTATCGGCCTTCCGCTCGGTCTTTCGGTTTTCTTCGGATTGGCGACGGCTTCAGCGCGCCTGTTCTGGGCACCGGGAGCGCCGCGCCTGCTGGCGCTTGCCGCATGTCTTGCGACCTTCGAATGGCTGCGCGGAACCATCCTGACCGGCTTTCCATGGAACAGTCTCGGCAGCCTGCTTTCGGCCAATGATGTCATGATGCAGGGGCTCTCGCTGGTCGGGTTGCCGGTCTACCATTTTCTGTCTGTCCTGATTTTTGCAAGTCCGGTTCTGTTGCTCGATGCCGACCAGGACCGGCGTGGCGCGCGGCGGATGCTGAGCGCGGCCCTCGTTGTTTTCGGTGCGCTTGCAGGCTTTGGCTTCGCTCGGCTTGCCACGGCAACCGCTGCTCCGCATGAGGGCGTACGCCTCAGGATCATTCAGCCCGACATTCCGCAGGCCAATAAATTTTCCGCCGAATTCGGCCGCGAGGTGCTCGACCGCTATCTTGAAATGTCAGCGCGCAAGAAAGAACCGGGCGATCTCGGACTTCTCGCTGCCACCCATCTGATCTGGCCGGAATCGGCGTTTCCCTTTCTTCTGACGGAAAATCCCGAAGCGCTTTCAGCGATTGCGGACCTTTTGCCACAAGGCACGACCCTGATCACAGGCGCGGTGCGCTCCGATCCGCGCGGCAGCCCCGGCCATCAGCGCAATTTCTACAATTCGCTCTATGTGATCGGCCATGACGGCCTTATTCGTGACGCGTATGACAAGGTCCATCTCGTTCCCTTCGGCGAATATCTGCCCTTTGGGGAAATCGTCGAAAAGACGGGGCTTTTGCCAATCATCGAATTACCGGGCGGTTTTACGGCGGGGGTGAAGCAGCGTGTCATGCGGGCAGGCTCCGCCCCGCCCTTTCTTCCGCTCATCTGCTATGAGGTGATTTTTCCGCAGGAAGACCCGGCCCCGGACGCGACGCAAAAGCCCGAATGGATTCTCAATCTGACCAATGACGCCTGGTTCGGACTGACAAGCGGGCCATACCAGCATTTCCATCAATCGAAGATGCGCGCCGCTGAAGAAGGACTGCCGGTGGTTCGCGTTGCAAACAACGGTATTTCCGCAGTCATCGACGGCTATGGCCGGACCCAGTCCTTCCTGCCGCTCGGCGGGCCCGGCATCCTCGACGCCGATTTGCCACCAATGGTTGCATTGCCGGTTGCAGATCCCTGGAAAAGGGCTATGTTCTGGACGCTTATCATTGTTGCTTTCGTTGTCTGTTTCTGGAGTGCAAAGTCGCGGCGGCGCATGAAAGCCGGTTAAAGTGTACTATTTTAGTGGCGTTGCTTGTTCGCTGCCGCGCCGGAAATTGCAGAAAGGCATTCCGATGACGGGGAGAAAAACCCCCAACCCGATTGACGTTCATGTCGGCAGCCGCGTGCGGCTGCGCCGCACCATGATGGGCATGAGCCAGGAAAAATTGGGCGAAGATCTCGGCATTACCTTTCAGCAGGTGCAGAAATACGAGAAGGGCACCAACCGCATCGGCGCGAGCCGGCTTCAGAATATTTCGGAAATCCTGCAAGCGCCGGTTTCGTTCTTTTTCGACGGACTGCCCGGTCTTCCGGCAGAGAGCACACCGGATGGGTTTCATGAAGACAGTGCGGCGCCAATGATGGAATTTCTGTCGAGCAGCGACGGGCTGCAACTCAACCGCGCCTTCGCCCGCATACACGACCCAAAGGTGCGCAAGCGGATCATTGAACTCGTCCGCTCCCTCGGCGAGGGTGACGACAAGGCACTCTAAGGCAACACTGCCGTCGGTTCCTTCAATTTCTGCGTGCTTATTCACCGCTCTTTCTTGACGCCGCATGGCAAAATTGCCATGAGCATCGGACTTTGCCGAAATGGCAGGCGGCGAACCCGATTGGCATCCGCCGTTTTTAAACCTGTGTTGAAGAGGAACATCCGTGGCACGCTCGTCCTATCTTTTTACCAGCGAATCCGTTTCCGAAGGTCATCCTGACAAGGTCGCGGACCGCATCTCGGACACCATTGTCGATGCTTATTTCGAAGCGGCATTGAAGGACGGGCTCGACCCATGGCAGGTGCGTGTCGCCGCAGAGACGCTGACCACCACCAACAAGGTCGTCATTGCCGGAGAAGTGCGCGGCTCCGAGAGCGTTACCCATGATCATATCGAAGCGATCACCCGCGCCGCGATCAGGGACATCGGCTACGAGCAGGACGGCTTTCACTGGAAGCACGCCGATATCGACATTCTGCTCCATTCCCAGTCGTCCGACATCGCCCAGGGCGTGGATGTGGGCGGCGTGAAAAGCGACAATGAAGGCGAAGGCGCGGGCGATCAGGGCATCATGTTCGGTTATGCGTGCCGCGACACGGACGTGCTGATGCCCGCCCCGATCCATTATTCTCATGCCATTCTTCGCCGCCTCGCGGAAGTCCGCAAGAATGGCAGTGAGCCAACCCTTGAGCCGGACGCGAAAAGTCAGGTCACCGTCGCTTATGAAAACGGCAAGCCGGTCGGCGTTACCTCGATCGTCCTTTCAACCCAGCATTCCGACGAGAAGCAGACATCGGCTGATATCCGCGCAATCGTCGAGCCTTATATCCGCGAAGTTCTGCCCGCAGATTGGATCAGCGAAAAGACGGTCTGGCACGTCAACCCGACCGGCAAGTTCGTGATCGGTGGCCCGGATGGCGATTGCGGCCTCACCGGGCGCAAGATCATCGTCGACACCTATGGCGGCTATGCGCCGCATGGCGGCGGTGCTTTCTCGGGCAAGGATTCGACCAAGGTCGATCGCTCGGCCGCCTATGCCGCGCGTTATCTGGCGAAAAACGTCGTCGCCGCCGGTATTGCGCCCTGGTGTTCGATCCAGCTTTCTTATGCGATCGGTGTGTCCCAGCCCCTGTCGATCTATGTTGATATGGGTGAGCAGGGTGAAGTCAGCGAAGAAGCGCTCGAAAAGGCTCTGGGTCAGGTCATGGACCTGTCGCCGACCGGCATCCGCCGCCATCTCGATCTCAACAAGCCGATTTACGCCCGCACCGCCGCCTATGGTCATTTCGGACGCGAGCCGGATGCAGAGGGCGGTTTCTCATGGGAGAAGACCGATCTTGTCGAAGCCCTGAAAAAAGCGCTTTAATTAACCGGTCTATGTCCACGAACAGCCGCAGCCGCGGATTAATCTGCTGATCCGCGGCGGTATTATTGAGGCCTTGCCGCTTATGTGTGTTGGCAAAACCGGTTGTACCGAAAGTGGCGACAATGACCGCACGAAAGTGCGCGCCATGCCGCTTTCCCATGGCGCGCAGCTGGCGCGTGGTTTTTTCGGGCGGCGCGCTGGAAAGACCCTGACTAAGCGCCAGGCCGCGCTGATGGCGGATCTTCTGCCAAGGATCGGCCTTGATATCGACGCCCCCGCCCCATTGGATCTCCACGGGCTCTTCGACCATCCGGTCGGTAAGATCTGGCTCGAGAGCGGTTTTGGCGGCGGCGAGCATCTGATCCACCGCGCGCTTCAAAATCCCGGAACGGGCTTCATTGGGATCGAGCCGTTTCGAAACGGTATGGCAAAAGCGCTGGTCGATATCGATGAGCGGGGATTGCAGAATATCCGGCTTTATGCCGAGGAAGCGGGCGCGCTTCTCGATTGGCTGCCGCCTGCATCCCTTGACGGATTCTATCTGCTTTACCCGGACCCCTGGCCGAAACCGCGCCATTTCAAGCGGCGCTTCATCAACCGCGACAATCTTGAGCGCATCGCGCGCGTGCTGAAACCGGGGGCAGATTTTCGTCTCGCTTCCGATATTGACAGCTATGTCGAATGGGCCGTTGACCAGTGTGCGGCGCATGGGGCCTTCCGCCTTGTCAATATGTCTGCGGAAACAGCGCTTGAGCCGTGGGACGGCTGGCCCGGAACCCGCTATGAAGAAAAGGCGCTGCGCGAAGGGCGGTGTCCGCGTTATCTCACTTTCGAGCGGACTTCTGTTGCGATCGAAAGAGGGTTTGAGGCCGCAGACAATGACCGAAAATGAATTCAATGCCTTTTGCGCGTGCCTGCCTAAGACCGCTTATGTCATGCAGTGGGGCGGGTCGCATGTCTGGAAAGTCGGCGATAAGGTGTTCGCGATCGGAAGGCCGGATGCGGATATACTGGGCATCACCTTCAAAGTGACGCCGCTTTCCTATGACATTTTGAAGAACGAGCCTGGATTCCGGCCGGCACCATATCTTGCTTCCCGAGGCATGAAATGGATACAGCGTCATGCAAGCTCTGATATCAGCGACGCGCATCTCAAAGCCTATATCGAGCGATCCTACGATCTCGTCGTCGAAAAGCTGACACGCAGGAGCCGCGCGGCGCTCGGTCTTCAGGCAAAAGCGCCCGGAGAGCGATCATGAAGCGCCTGACCGTGTCGGCAAATGCTGGGAAAAGGCGGCTCGATGTGCTTCGAGAGGCTGCTTGCGTCCCGGCTTTCAGGATGCTATAGAGCGCCAACAACTCAATCACGCTTGATGAGAGTGGGCCCGCCGGACCCGCTCTTTTTTATTGGTCGACGTGATTGGGCAACGCTCTCAAGTGTCGATCCGGGAAAAGGTGAGGCCCGAAAAAGGTGATGCCTGGGAAAAGGTGAGGCCTGAAAAAAGTGAGGGGGGTTCTCGAATGAACGGGACGCCCTGTAAAGAAGCCGGGTTGATTGAAAACGCATGAACGAGCCGTCGGGTATGGAACACGAGACCGCCAAGGAAAAACGCATCGTCATCGAGACGGGCCTTGATGCCCGCATCGCGGCGGCGATTGAACCGGTGATCGAGGATATCGGCTACCGGCTGGTGCGTGTCCGCGTCTCAGGACTGAACGGCCTTACCGTGCAGATCATGGCTGAAAAGCCGGATGGCACCATGTCTGTGAACGACTGCGAGGAAGTCAGTCGCAATATATCGCCTGTGCTTGATGTGGAAGATCCGGTCAAACAGGCGTATAATCTGGAAGTATCGTCACCCGGTGTGGATCGGCCCCTCGTTCGTGTATCGGATTTTGATCGCTGGTCGGGGCATGAAGTAAAGCTGGAATTGGCAGTACCCAATGCGGGCCGCCGCCGCTATCGGGGGACGCTTCTGGGCACAGAGACGTCTGAGGCCGGCATCATGGTGGGTGTCGATATTCCGGACACGCCAGCCGGCGAAGAGAGGAAAGTTTGGCTGCGGCTTGATACCGTCGGCGAGGCCAAACTCGTAATGACAGATAAACTGATGGAAGACGCCGCGAGCCGGCTCAATCCTTCCTGACGACAAAGGCTTTCGAGAGAGGAACTTATTCAGATGGCCGTTAGTGCAAACCGTCTTGAGCTTTTGCAGATTGCAGATGCCGTCGCGCGTGAAAAGGTGATCGACCGCGAGATCGTGATCGCCGCCATGGAAGACGCGATCCAGAAAGCTGCCAAATCCCGTTATGGCGCGGAAACCAATGTGAACGCCGAGATTGATCCGAAAACCGGCGAGATCCGGCTGCAGCGCCTTCTCGAAGTGGTCGAGCATCTCGAAGATCCGACGACCCAGATCGATATCGTCACCGCCCAGCAGCAGAACCCTGCCGCCACCCTCGGTGATTTCATCGGTGAGGCGCTGCCGCCGCTCGATTTCGGCCGGATTGCCGCCCAGTCGGCGAAACAGGTCATCGTGCAGAAAGTGCGTGAAGCCGAGCGGGACCGCCAGTTTGACGAATTCAAGGACCGCGTCGGCGAAATCATCAACGGGACGGTGAAGCGCGTCGAATATGGCAATGTGATCGTCGACCTCGGTCGTGGCGAGGCAATTCTGCGGCGTGATGAACTGATCCCGCGCGAAGCCTATCGCTATGGCGACCGTGTGCGGGCCTATGTTCAGGACGTGCGCCGCGAGCAGCGCGGCCCGCAGATTTTCCTGTCGCGCACCGCGCCGGAATTCATGGCGAAGCTCTTCGCTCAGGAAGTACCCGAAATTTACGACGGCATCATCCAGATCCGCCACGTTGCCCGCGATCCGGGCTCGCGTGCGAAAATTGCGGTGATCTCGAAAGACAGCTCCATCGATCCGGTCGGCGCCTGCGTTGGGATGCGCGGCTCGCGCGTTCAGGCCGTGGTCAACGAGCTTCAGGGCGAAAAGATCGACATCATTCCGTGGAACCCCGATCAGGCAACCTTCATCGTCAACGCCCTTCAGCCGGCGCAGGTCACGAAAGTGGTGATCGACGAAGATCAGAATCGTATCGAAGTTGTGGTCCCGGATGAGCAATTGTCGCTGGCAATCGGTCGTCGCGGTCAGAATGTGCGGCTTGCCTCGCAGCTAACCGGCTGGGATATCGACATCCTGACCGAGCAGGACGAGAGCGAACGGCGCCAGAAGGAATTTACCGAGCGCACCGCACTTTTCGCCGATGCGCTGGATGCGGACGAGGTCGTTGCCCAGCTTCTTGCCTCTGAAGGATTTGCAAGTCTCGAAGAGATTGCCTATGTGGAACTCGACGAAATTGCCTTCATCGAAGGCTTTGACGACGATACCGCGACCGAGCTTCAGTCCCGCGCCCGCGAGCATCTCGAAAAGCGGGATCGCGAGCTTGATGGCGAGCGCCGCGCGCTTGGTGTCGCGGACGACCTCCTGCAGGTTCCGAACATGACCACCGCGATGCTGGTGGCTCTTGGCAAGGGTGAGATCAAGACGCTCGACGATTTCGCGGGCTGCGTCGCCGACGATCTTCTTGGCTGGAGCGAGCGCAAGGACGGTCAGACCAAGCGTTTTGCCGGTATTCTCGAAGGGTTCGACATCAGCCGCGAAGATGCCGACAACATGATCATGACGGCGCGTGTCCAGGCGGGATGGATTTCAGCCGAAGATCTGGAACGCGCCACCGAAGACGACGTTGAAATTGAAGAGGAACAAGAGGCCTGATACGATCGGGACCCCCGGTAGATCACCAGTAAATCCACGGTAAACCCTTGAAGGCTGGTTGATGGCGCGGCAGCACCGAAAAGGCGGGCAAGAGGCAAAAATGGCGCGCGCGGCCATCGCAGGGCCGGCACGTACATGTATCGTCCACGGTGCGGTGCAATCGCCGGAGGCGATGATGCGCTTTGTGCTTGATCCGGACAGAAAGGTTGTCCCCGATCTCAAGGGAAACCTGCCCGGTCGCGGGGTCTGGGTGACGGCAAACCGCGAGGATGTTAACCTGGCGGCGCGAAAAGGGTTGTTTTCGCGTGGTTTCGGAATAAAGGTCGCCGCAGAGGAGGGCCTTGCCGATCGCGTCGAAGCCCTGCTCGAAAGTCAGAGCATGCAAGCGTTGAGCCTCGCGTCAAAGGCCGGGCTCGTGATCACGGGTTTTGAAAAGGTGCAGGCGGCGATTGCCAAAAAAGAAGCAAGGGCGGTGCTGTTTGCTTCGGATGGCGCCGCAGACGGGGTTCGCAAGTTGCGGGCCAGGATAAGAAAGTCGGTTGAGCCGGGCAAAACGTCGCCGGTCGCGACCGGGCAAAATTTAAACTCCGCGCAAATGGGCTTGGCCTTGGGGCGGTCAAATGTGATACACGCAGCACTACTGAGGGGTGGTGCAAGCGAATTGTGCCTGAAAACCTTGCGTCGGCTGGGCCGTTTCCGCGCCGAATGCAGCGTTTTGAGCGAAGGTCAGAGCGATCAGCCCGGCCTTGCCGCCGGGGACATGACGCAGTGCGAACAGAACTAGTTGATATGTTTGCATGATGGCAAACGGGAAAGAGTGACAGAACGTATGAGTGATACGAACGATACCAGCGAGAACAAAGGCTCTGACGGCAAAAAGACACTGTCTTTGAAGCGCACGGTTGGCGGCACGGTCCGCCAGAGCTTTTCGCATGGTCGAACCAATACGGTTGTTGTTGAGACAAAGCGTCGCCGCTTTTCCACGCCGGGTGTGGCGGCCGCTCCGGAAAGCGCTGCCCCTGCGGTCGAGCCCCGCATTGCAAAACCGAGGGTTGCGACCCCGCCACCCGCGCCCCAGCCAAAACCGGCAGCAAGCGGCGGTTCGGGCGGCGCGATCCTGCGCCAGCTCTCCAGTGACGAAAAGGAAGCCCGCGCCAAGGCGCTCGCCTTTGCACGCGAACGTGAGGAAGAACGGCGCGCCCTGGAACTCGAAGAAGAAAAAGCGCGTCAGTCCCGCAGCGAGCAGGAACAGCTCGACGCCAAGCGGCGCGAAGAGGCCGAGGCCCGCCGCAAGCAGGAAGAAGAAGCCCGCGAAGCAGCCGAAATCGCCCGCGTCAAAGAAGACGCGTCGAATGTTGCAATGACCGTCGAAGGCAATCCCGCAGCGCCCGCGCAGAAACGCATGGTCGATGAATGGGGTGGCAGCAAGTCTGAAGAAGCCAAGGGCGGCATCAAGGCTTATGAGCGTCCGAAAGCGGCTGAGCCGAAACCGGCGCGCCGGATCGAGGAGCGCCGTCGCGGCAAGCTTACTCTGACCAACGCCCTTGATGATGGCGAACGCGAGCGCTCGCTCGCCTCGATCAAACGCCAGCGCGAGCGCGAAAAGGCGCGCGCGGCGGCCGCCGCTCCGCGCGAGAAGATCTCCCGTGATGTGGTCATCCCGGAAACCATCACCATTGCCGAACTTGCAAACCGCATGGCGGAGCGGGCGGTAGACGTTGTCAAGCTGCTGATGCAGCAGGGCCAGATGATGACGGCAAGCGATATCATTGATTCCGACCTCGCGCAGCTTATCGCCGAGGAAATGGGCCACAAGGTCACCCGTGTTGCGGAATCCGACATCGAGGGCACGCTCTTCGATAAACTCGCCACCGGCAATGATGACGAGGCGGTCTCCCGTCCGCCGGTCGTCACCATCATGGGGCATGTCGACCACGGCAAGACATCGCTTCTCGATGCCATCCGCAATGCCAACGTTGTCTCCGGCGAAGCCGGCGGCATCACCCAGCATATCGGCGCCTATCAGGTCGAGCAGGACGGCGCGAAAATCACCTTTATCGACACGCCGGGCCATGCGGCCTTTACCGCAATGCGCGCGCGCGGCGCTCAGGCGACGGATATCGTCGTTCTGGTCGTTGCCGCCGATGATGGTGTCATGCCTCAGACCATCGAGGCGATCCACCATGCGAAGGCCGCGAAAGTGCCGATCATCGTTGCCGTCAACAAGATCGACAAGCCGTCGGCGGATCCAAGCCGCGTCCGCAACGAGCTTCTGCATCATGAGGTTTTCGTCGAGACGATGGGTGGCGACGTGCTTGAGGTTGAAGTCTCGGCGCTGAAAGGCACCAATCTTGACAAGCTTCTGGAAGTCATCACGCTTCAGGCCGAGATTCTCGATCTCAAGGCCAATGTCGAGCGCGCCGCACAGGGCACCGTGATCGAGGCGAAACTCGACAAGGGCCGTGGCCCCGTTGCGACGGTTCTCGTACAGGCCGGCACGCTGCGCAATGGCGATATCGTTGTTGCCGGCGCATCCTGGGGCAAGGTGCGCGCGCTCATCGACGACAAGAATGAGCAGGTAAAGGAAGCGCTGCCATCGAAACCGGTTGAAATTCTTGGCTTCAACAGCGCACCGGAAGCGGGCGACCGTTTCGCTGTGGTCGAATCGGAAGCGAAAGCGCGTGAAATCGCCGCCTACCGCGAACGTCAGAATCGCGACAAGGCAATGGCGAAACTCACCACCCAGCGTGGTTCGCTCGAGCAGATGATGAACCAGCTTCAGACATCCGAGCTGAAGGAAATCCCGCTCGTTGTCAAAGGCGACGTGCAAGGCTCGATCGAGGCGATCATCGGCTCCATCGACAAGCTCGGGACCAAGGAAGTGGCGGGCCGGATCATTCACTCGGCTGTCGGCGGTATCACTGAATCGGATATCACCCTTGCGGCAGCGTCGAACGCGCCGATCATCGGCTTCAATGTCCGCGCCAACAAGCAGGCGCGTGATCTCGCGGCTGCGGAAGGGATTGAAATCCGCTATTACAACATCATCTACGATCTCGTGGACGACGTGAAAGCGGTGATGTCCGGCATGCTCACGCCGGAGCGCCGTGAGACCTTTATCGGCAATGCATCGATCCTCGAAGTCTTCAACATCACCAAAGTCGGCAAGGTCGCAGGCTGCCGCGTTACCGACGGCATTGTCGAGCGCGGGGCGGGCGTTCGCCTCATCCGCGACGATGTGGTGATCCATGAAGGTCAGCTCTCGACCCTGAAACGCTTCAAGGACGAAGTGAAGGAAGTTCATGCCGGGCAGGAATGCGGCATGGCCTTTACCAATTATCAGGATATGCGGGCAGGTGATGTGATCGAATGTTTCCGTGTCGAGCATGTCGAGCGGTCGCTCTGATGGCAGGGTGTCGTTAGCGGCCTTAGCAAACGCACGACAAAGCATGCGGACGGAAGATCATGTGTGCGACCGGGTGGCGAGACGATATGCCGCCCGGTTCACTTCTCCTTCTCCACAGAGCGGGCCTTCCGGGCCGCTACAAGTCTCGGTTGATCGAACCATGAAAACAATTCTCAAAACCAGCCTTGTCGGGGTGATGGCGCTCTGCGTTGCGGAAACGGCAGCTTTTGCCAATGTCTGCACCGAGCTTCGGCCCGGCTGGAGCGGTGAGGCAAACGGCCTTGTCGGCGAGGCGTTCAATCTCGTGTTTTCACCCGGCGGTGTCGTGCTTCTCATCATGGTGGCGCTTGCCATGCGCCTGCGCAATCTCTGGTTCTCCGTGGTGATTTCCGCATGCGCGGCTTTGCTTGCCGCCATCAATGTCTATACCCGCTTCAACCCGGTCGGGATCGATGTTGAAGGGCGCCGCGAAGGCTGTATCGGCGAGCCGGGCCTTGCGATTGCGATCTTCGTGCTGCTTGCGGTGGCAACCCTGTGCTGGCAATTCTTCGGTCCGAAACGGAAATCCCTGCCATGACCACGCCCAAGGTCCCTTCCCAGCGCCAACTCCGCATCGGCGAAATCATCCGCAAGGCGCTGTCTGAAAGTCTGACGCGGGGCGAAGTGCGTGACCCTTTGCTGGAACGCAGTGTGGTGTCGATTTCCGAGGTGAAAATGTCGCCGGATCTGAAGATCGCGACGGTCTATATCGCTCCCCTTGGTCCGCAGGATGTGCCGGCCATCGTAAAGGCGCTGGCGAGCAACGCGAAATATCTGCGCGGACGGATCGCCCGGGCGCTGACCCTGCGCTACACGCCCAATCTGCGCTTTCAGCCGGACAACAGTTTTGATGAATACGCGAAAGTCGACGCATTGCTGCGCTCGCCCGACGTCGCCCGCGATCTTGACCGCAAGACCGGCTATGACGACGGGCTGGAAAACGACCTCGAGATCGGAGAGCAAGAATAATGGCCCGCCGCAAGAGGGGCTTTGACACCAGCGGCTGGATCATTCTCGACAAACCGCTCGAGATGACATCGACCCAGGCTGTCGGTAAAATCAAATGGCTTTTCAACGCGAACAAGGCGGGTCATGCCGGAACGCTTGATCCGCTCGCGACAGGGCTGCTGCCGATTGCCCTTGGGGAAGCGACCAAGACCGTTCCCTTCGTCATGGATGGTGAGAAAACCTATCGTTTCACCGTGCGCTGGGGCGAGGAGACGGATACCGGTGATACCGAAGGCAGCGTGGTCGCAACATCGCCTGTGCGGCCTGAAGCGGCAGCAATCGAAACAGCGCTTGCCGCCTTCACCGGTGACATCATGCAGGTGCCGCCGACCTATTCCGCGATCCGGGTTGATGGCGAACGCGCTTATGACCGCGCCCGCGACGGCGAAGAATTCACCCTCGATGCCCGTCCGGTGATCATCTACGAATTGCGGCTGATGGAATGCCCCGATGCGGACAGCGCGATCTTCGAATGCGATTGCGGCAAAGGCACCTATGTGCGCTCGCTCGCCCGCGATATCGCGCTCGGTCTCGGCACGCGCGGCCATGTGACGGCGCTTCGGCGGCTGGCCGTCGGCCCATTCGGTGAAGACGACATGATTTCGCTGGATATGCTCGAGGAATTGCGCCATAAGACACCCGATTTCTTCGAAATGGCTTTCCATGGCCAGTTTGAAGATGTTCTCCTTCCTGTTCAGATCGCGCTGGACGACATCCCGGCATTGACCGTGAGCAGCAAGGATGCGGTACGCCTCAAGCGAGGTCAGCCCGTTTTGCTTCGCGGACGCGACGCACCCATGATCTGCGACACGGTGAGTGTTTCATCCGACGGTTGTCTGGTGGCCCTTGGTGAAGTCGATCAGGGCATGCTGAAACCGAAGCGGATTTTCAATCTCGCCCGATAGGGCCAACAATCAGGAGTGCCCGATGTCGATTACAGCCGAACGCAAGGCGGAACTTATCAAGGAATATGCAACCAAGGACGGCGACACAGGCTCGCCCGAAGTGCAGGTTGCCCTGCTTTCCGAGCGCATCAACAATCTCACCGGCCATTTCAAGGATCACACCAAGGACAATCATTCCCGCCGTGGTCTTCTGAAAATGGTGAGCCAGCGCCGCCGTCTGCTTGACTATCTCAAGAACAAAGAAGAAGCGCGCTACAGCGACCTGATCGGTCGTCTCGGCCTTCGTCGCTAGCTTAAAGACCGGTGGCGCCTTCTGGCGTCACCTTTTCATCTGGCGTCAGGTGACGCCCTGTCATGCGGACGTGCTCATGGCAGGATTGCAAGCGGCTTTGTCGAAAAGCCCCTCGTTGTCTTGCTCATGACATGCCGCCCACCGCGAGTGACGCCCAGCGCGTCCTTTGACAGCCGGGCACGCGCCCCGCGCTGTTCACATGTATGAGGATAATATCCATGTTCACTGTTCACGAAGTCGAAATTGAATGGGGCGGTCGTCCGCTCAAACTGCAAACCGGCAAAATCGCGCGTCAGGCCGATGGCGCCGTGCTCGCGACTTATGGCGAGACCACTGTGCTTGCAACGATCGTTGCCGCGAAACAGCCAAAACCGGGGCAGGATTTCTTCCCGCTCACGGTCAATTATCAGGAAAAAGCCTTTGCCGCTGGCAAGATTCCGGGCGGCTATTTCAAGCGTGAGGGTCGCCCGAGCGAGAACGAGACCCTCGTTTCCCGCCTGATCGACCGTCCGATCCGCCCGCTTTTCGCGGAAGGCTTCAAATGCGATACGCAGGTTATCACCACCGTGATGTCCTACGACCTTGAAAACAATGCTGATATCGTCGCGCTCGTCGCAGCTTCGGCCGCGCTGACGCTTTCCGGCGTGCCCTTCATGGGCCCGATCGGCGGCGCGCGCGTGGGCTTCATCGATGGCGCCTATGTCCTGAACCCGACACTCGACCAGATGGAAGACACCAGGCTCGACCTCGTGGTCGCCGGCACGGGCGACGCGGTCCTCATGGTCGAATCGGAAGCGCAGGAACTCGATGAGGCAACCATGCTCGGCGCGGTGATGTTCGGTCACCGGGAATTCCAGCCGGTGATCGACGCGATCATCAGTCTTGCCGAAAAAGCTGCGAAGGAGCCACGTGAACTCGTCGTTGAGGACAACGCGGCGCTTTATGAAAAAGTGCTCGCCATTGCAGGCAGCGGACTTTCCGATGCCTACAAAATCACCACCAAGATGGAACGCAAGGACGCGATCGACGCGATCAAGCACCAGGTCATGATGACGCTTGCGCCGGAAGGTGGCGAAGGTGCGCCGGACAAGACGCTGCTCGGCGATCTTTTCAAGAAGGCGGAGGCCGCCGTTGTCCGCGGCAACATCATCAAGACCGGCTCGCGCATTGATGGCCGCGACCTTACGACCGTGCGCCAGATCGTATCCGAGGTCGGCCTTCTGCCCCGCACGCATGGCTCTGCACTGTTTACCCGCGGCGAGACCCAGGCCTTCGTGGTTGCGACGCTGGGCACCGGGGATGACGAACAATACATCGATTCCCTCGAAGGCACCCGGAAGGAAAACTTTCTGCTGCACTACAACTTCCCGCCGTTCTCGGTCGGGGAGACCGGCCGCATCGGCTCTCCGGGCCGCCGCGAAATCGGCCATGGTAAACTTGCATGGCGCTCGATCCATCCGATGTTGCCGGAAAAGCATGACTTCCCCTATACGCTGCGCGTTGTATCGGAAATCACTGAATCGAACGGCTCATCGTCGATGGCAACAGTCTGCGGCACTTCGCTCGCGCTGATGGATGCGGGTGTGCCGCTGAAGCGCCCGGTTGCCGGTATCGCGATGGGTCTCATCAAGGAAGGCGACGATTTCGCCGTCCTGTCCGATATTCTGGGTGATGAAGACCATCTCGGCGACATGGATTTCAAAGTGGCGGGCACCGAACAAGGCATCACCGCACTGCAGATGGACATCAAGATCGACGGCATCACCGAAGAGATCATGAAAGTCGCCCTCGACCAGGCAAAAGGCGGCCGCCTGCATATTCTGGAGCGGATGCGCGATGCGCTGTCGGAATCCCGCTCGAGTGTCGGCGAATTCGCGCCGCGCATCGAGGTCATGACTATTCCGACCGACAAGATCCGCGAAGTGATCGGCACCGGCGGAAAGGTCATCCGCGAAATCGTCGAGAAAACCGGGGCGAAGGTCAATATCGAGGATGACGGCACCGTCAAAATTTCGTCCTCCGACGGCAAAGCGATCGAGGCCGCAGTAAAATGGATCAAGTCGATCACGATGGAACCGGAAGTTGGCCAGATCTACGAAGGCACCGTGGTCAAAACCGTCGATTTCGGCGCATTCGTCAATTTCTTCGGCGCGAAGGATGGTCTCGTCCATATTTCGCAGCTTTCGAACGGTCGTCCGGAAAAATCCAGCGATGTTGTCAAGGAAGGCGACAAGGTCTGGGTCAAGCTGATGGGCTTTGACGAGCGCGGCAAGGTACGTCTGTCGATGAAAGTGGTCGATCAGGCAACCGGTCAGGAAATCGCCCGCGAGGAATAGTCGCAAAAGACCGCACCAGATCATGCAATGCACGAAAGCCCGGAAATCGTTCCGGGCTTTCGCTTTTCTTGAGGTTTTTTTACCCTTTGCTTCGCGCCCGACGCAAATCCACGCCTTGTCGGACCGATTCTGCTGGCTAGGCTCGATTTGGTCTTGAATTTCAGATTGTTTCAGGTTGCTATGCCTCCGGCTCAAAGGAAAGTCCGGATTGAGGAAGGTGCCGCACTGCTGCTTGCCGGGCCAAAACAATCTAACTTGGAGGAAATCATGACATATTCGGTTACAAAAATTGGCCTTGCGGGCGCGGTTGCGCTGTCGCTTGGCTTTTCTGCCGCTTCGGTGAAGGCAGAGGAATTCATCAATGTTCTGACCGGCGGGACCTCGGGCGTTTACTATCCGCTCGGTGTTGGCCTGTCGAAAATCTATGGCGAGAAAATTCCAGGTGTCCGCGCACAGGTTCAATCGACCAAGGCATCTGTCGAGAATCTCAACCTGATCCAGCAGGGCAAGGGGGAGATCGCGTTCGCGCTTGGCGATTCCGTCAAACTCGCCTGGGAGGGCGATGCGGAAGCCGGCTTCAAGGCGAAACTCGACAAGTTACGCGGTATTGCAGCCGTCTATCCGAACTACATTCAGATCGTTGCATCGAAGGAAAGCGGCATCACCGATTTTGCCGGTCTCAAAGGCAAGGGCCTTTCTGTCGGTGCACCAAAATCCGGCACCGAGCTTAACGCCCGCAAGATTTTCGAGGCAGCAGGCTCCTCCTACAGCGATCTTGGCAAGACAGAATTCCTGCCCTTTGCAGAATCGGTCGAATTGATCAAAAACCGCCAGCTTGATGCGACACTTCAGTCGGCGGGCCTCGGCGTTGCCTCGATCAAGGATCTTGCGACATCGGTCGATATCAACGTTGTAGCGATTCCGTCCGATGTCGTGGCGAAACTCGGCTCGCCCTATATCGCGGCCACAATTCCGGCGGGAACCTATAAGGGCCAGGACAAGGATGTCCCGACCGTTGCTGTCGGCAACTTCCTGATTACCGGCGCTGACGTCTCGGAGGAGACCGCCTATCAGATGACCAAGCAGCTGTTTGAAAATCTGCCGGACATGGTGGCAGCCCATAAGGCGGCGACAGCGATCAGCATCGAAAAAGCCCTGGAGGGCATGCCTGTGCCTCTGCATCCGGGTGCAGAGCGCTACTACAAGGAAAAAGGCCTGCTCTAGTCTCGGCCTGATCCAATATCTGTCCGGGGCGGATCGCGCTTGATCCGCCCCGGATCAAACATGAGGCGAGACGGGGAGGGAAGCCTGTGCTGCACGGTCACGACAAAAATGAAATGCCTGCAAAGGATGCGGATCTGGGTCTGCATGATCCGCTGGCCAGGTCGTTTCCCGCATCTCTGGAAGGGCGCTTCCTGTTCTGGACAGCCATTGCCTTTTCCGTGTTCCAGATTGCGACCGCCGCTCATGTCATCGATTTCGCGAGCCAGATCGTGCGGGCAATCCATGTCGGCTTTCTGGTCCTTCTGACATTTCCCCTGATGGCGCTGGCGCGCAGAAAATCGGGCGTCTGGAAGGCCGCCGCATGGGCGATGGCGGTCGCAGGCGTGGCGGTCGCCGCCTACCAGTATTGGGAATATCTGCCGCTGACGCTGCGTGCCGGCGATCCGCTGCAGCGCGACATCGTCCTCGGCGTCGTCGCGCTTGTAACGGTGTTTGCGGCCGCATGGGTGATCATGGGCCCGGCGCTGCCGATCATTGCCGGCTGCTTTCTGGCCTATTGCTTGTTCGGCCAGTATCTGCCCTCGCCGCTCAATCATCGTGGCTATGACTTCTCGCAGGTGATCGACCATATGGCCTATGGTACGGAGGGCATTTACGGGATTCCGACTTATGTGTCTGCGACCTATATCTTCCTTTTCATCCTGTTTGGCGCCTTTCTGGAAAAGGCTGGGATGATCAAGCTTTTTACGGATGTATCGCTGGGTCTTGTCGGTCACAGGCTCGGCGGCCCCGCCAAGGTGTCGGTGATTTCCTCTGGCCTGATGGGCATGATATCAGGTTCCGGCGTCGCCAATGTCGTCACCACGGGCCAATTCACCATCCCCTTGATGAAGAAATTCGGTTACCGCCCGGCTTTTGCAGGCGGTGTCGAGTCAACCGCCTCGATGGGCGGGCAGATCATGCCGCCGGTCATGGGCGCGGTCGCCTTCATCATGGCGGAGACGCTTGGTATCGAATATCATGAAGTGGTGCAGGCGGCGATCATTCCGGCGATCCTCTATTTTGCGTCGGCTTTCTGGATGGTGCATCTGGAAGCAGGAAAACATGGTCTTGTCGGGCTGCCGAAGGACGCGCTGCCGTCTGCGCTTCAGGCCGTCAGGGATGGCTGGTTTCTGATCCTTCCTCTCATCGTGCTCGTCTATTTCCTGTTTTCCGGCTATACGCCGCTTTTTGCGGGGACAATCGGACTTGCCCTCACGGTTTTGTTGATCCTCGGCGGATCGATTGCTCTTGGCTTTCCTTCCCCCATCATTCGCGTGGTTTTCTGGATCGGCCTCGGGCTGGTTGCAGCGGCCTTTCTGCAATTCGGCAATTGGGTGATGCTGATTGCGGTTGCGGCCCTGATCGGCTGGAATGCGCTGTCGAAAGGCGGCCGCGAAACCCTCGTGATCTGCCGCGATGCGCTCGCCGATGGCGCAAAGACGGCGCTGCCTGTCGGTATTGCCTGTGCCATTGTCGGCATCATCATCGGCACGATGACCTTGACCGGCGCGGCAAACACATTCGGCCAGTTCATTGTCTCGGTTGGCGAGAACAGCCTGTTCCTGTCACTCGTCCTGACCATGGTCACCTGCATCATTCTCGGCATGGGCATCCCGACAATCCCGAACTATATCATCACTTCGTCGATTGCCGGGCCCGCCCTTTTGGAGCTTGGCGTACCGCTGATCGTGAGCCACATGTTCGTGTTCTATTTCGGCATTCTGGCCGATCTGACACCGCCGGTAGCCCTTGCCTGTTTTGCCGCCGCGCCGATTGCCAAGGAAAGCGGGCTCAAGATATCGATGGAAGCGATCAAGGTGGCGGCGGCCGGCTTCGTCATTCCATTCATGGCGGTCTATACGCCGGCCCTGATGCTGCAGGACGGCGGCCCGCTCGCTCTGTCGATCGGTTATGCCCCGGCGGTCGCCTATATCGTCGTCAAGACGGTGCTCGCCATCGGCCTCTGGGGTGCGGCCGTGATCGGTTATGCCGGATCGAACCTCAATCCGTTGCTGCGCCTGCTCGCCGCGGCGGCCGCGATCACGCTCGTCGCCGCCTTGCCGATCACCGATGAGATCGGCTTTGCGCTTTCGGCCGGCTTTATCTTTCTGGCATGGCGAAACAGGAAGAAGACGTCGCGCATTGCCGTTGCCAGAGCCTGACATGGCGCTCTGTGTGCTGGGCGCTGCAAAAGCGCTGACCCTTGCGGCTTCGAGCTTCACGCTCGCCTGGACCCATTCGGTCGAAAAGATCGAGTGGCGGGAGAATTGGACCGTCAGCGAAGCCGCGCTTCATCTCACCGAGGCGCGGGTCAAGGGATCGGGTGCCGGGATGGATCCGGCCGAGGGAGCCCGCCTGATTGACGGCTGGTGGGTCTGGACCCCCGACGTGCCGCCGGTCGATCACCTGCTGCTTGCTGCCTCCGGCGAAACCGTGTCAGCCTGGGAATTGTGCGCAGCCGGCACCTGCATTGCGCTCGGCTCCGTCGCCGGTGCTCCGATCGAGCTCAGGCCCTGTCCGCAATGAGCAAAGCCCGGCGTTGTGATTTTCTCGTTGCGGGTGCAGGCATTGTCGGCCTTGCAACAGCGCTCGAACTGCAACGCCGTCACAAGGCGGCGTCGGTGACGGTGATCGAGAAGGAAGACGCAGTCGCCCTGCACCAGACAGGGCGCAACAGCGGCGTCATCCACGCGGGCATTTACTATGCGCCGGGCAGTCTCAAGGCGCGGTTCTGCCGGGAAGGGCAGGCGGAAACGGTTGCCTTCTGCGATGAGCATGCAATTCCTTATGAAATCTGCGGCAAGCTTATCGTGGCACGCGATGAAACGGAGCGCGAGCGGCTCAGTGCCCTTCATGCCCGCTCAATGGCGAACAATCTGCCGGTTTCGTTGCTTTCCGGCACCGAGGCGCGGACGCTTGAGCCGAATATTGCAACCGTCGGCGCGCTCCTGTCACCAACCACCGGCATTGTCGATTATGGCAGGGTTGCGGTCAAAATGGCGGCGCTCTTCACCGGTCGGGGTGGCGTGATCGAGACCGGCGCCAGCATCATCGGCGGTATCGAAAAAGCAAATGTCACCGAGGTGCGGACCAGCAAAGGCGCTTACGAATGCGCGAAAGCGGTGTTTTGTTGCGGCCTTCATGCCGATAGGGTAGCGGCAATGTTCGGTGCGCCCGCCCAGTTCCGTATTGTTCCGTTTCGCGGTGAATATTTCGCGCTTGCCAATCAGAAACCCGATCTCGTCGGCCGCCTCATCTATCCCGTACCGAACCCCGAGCGGCCGTTTCTCGGCGTTCATCTAACCCGTAAAATCGGGGGTGGCTTCACGGTTGGACCAAACGCCGTTCTTGCCTTCAAGCGTGAAGGTTACCAGAAGACGGATATAAGTGTGGCGGATATGACGTCGAGCCTGCTTTACCCGGGCTTCTGGCGGTTGATCGCGCGGAATTTCGGGCCAGCCATCGGCGAATTACAGGCCTCGGCCTTTCGTAGGCTCTATCTGCGGCAGGTGCAGCGCTATTGCGCGCATATCCGGGCGGAAGACCTCATGCCCTATCGCGCCGGCGTGCGGGCGCAGGCGGTTGCGCCTGATGGCAGGTTGATCGACGATTTCCTGTTTTCCGAGACGCCGCATACGCTGCATGTCTGCAACGCGCCTTCACCGGCAGCAACAGCCGCTCTGCCGATCGCGCGCCACATTGTTGACCGGCTGGAAAAGCGCGCTGTCTGACTTGAGCGAACCTCGCCTGAAGCCTCATTCAATCCGATTGAAAGGCGCTCTAGCGGCGAAGCTGCCCGCCGGTTGCCTTTTCGACGGCAAGGACGATTTTTCCCGAAACGACCTCGATCTCCTCGTCGGTCATGGTCTTGAGGTCGGGCTGAAGCGTGACTTCAATGGCGAGCGACTTGCGATCTGCGCCAAGGGCCTCGCCCTCGAAAACGTCAAACAGGGTGACATCGGCAATGAGTTTTCTGTCCACACCCCTCGCGGCACGCAAAAGCTGGTCGGCCTTGACGTCCTTATCAACCACGAAAGCGAAATCACGCCGGACTGGCTGAAGGTCCGATGCGCGCATGGCGCCCTTGGTCTTTGTTGGTTTGGCGCGGGGTTCCGGCAGCGCCTGAAGATTGATCTCGAATCCGACAATCGGGCCGGACACATCGAGCTGGCTGAGAAGCCGGGGATGGAATTCCCCAAAGCTGCCGATGATGTTTTTCGGCCCCTGCTGGATCGTGCCCGAACGACCGGGGTGAAAATGCGGCGGCCCGCCCGGCACGATCTGTAGCGCGTCGACATTGGCCCCGAGATTGGCAAGAAGGCTGAGCGCATCCTGCTTTGCATCAAACAGGCTGACGGCGGGCGCGTTGCCGGACCAGTGCCTGCCCGAGCCGGATGCAGAGGCGGTGGCGCGGCGGATGCCGGCTGCGCAATCGTGCTGATCCTCAGGGCGGTCGCCATGGAAGACCTGCCCGACTTCGAACAGGGCGACATCACCAATCCCCCTGTCGGCATTGCGCTGGGCGGCGAGGAGAAGACCGGCGAGGAGGCTCGGACGCATGTCCGAAAGGTCGCTTGAGATTGGATTGGCAAGCTTCAGTGTCTCTGCGCCGCCGCCAAAGGCAAGCGCCTGATCATGGGCGATGAAGGACCAGGTGACCGCTTCCATCATGCCGCGCGCGGCAAGGGCGCGCTTTGCCTGTCGGTTGCGTTTCTGCGCAAGGGTGAGGCGTCCCGCGCCGATTACCGGCATCGGCGGCAAAGGCACCGACGGCACCGCATTGATGCCGTAGATGCGCACCACTTCCTCGACCAGATCGGCTTTCGCGAAAACATCCGGGCGGTAGCTCGGCACCGCGACCTTGAAAACTGGCGGCTGCCCGGAGACCCAGAAGCCGAGAAGTTCAAGAATTGCCTTGATTTCACGCGGCTCAGGGCGGATGCCGCCAAGACGCTCCACCTCCGATACCGGAAACTCGATAATGCGGTCCACATTCGGCACTTCGCCGGCAATATGCACGTCACTCGCCTCGCCACCGCACAGATCAATCACGAGATGGGTTGCCTCATCAAGGCCGCGCAACATAAAATTCGGATCAACCCCGCGCTCGAAACGGTAGCGCGCATCGGTGTTGATGCCGAGCTTGCGCCCGGTGCGGGCGATATCGAGTGGTTCCCAGAGGGCGGATTCGATCAATACATCCACGGTCTCATCCGACGATCCGGATGTGATGCCACCGATTATCCCGGCAAGGGATTCGATGCCGTGATCATCCGCGATGACCCCCATTGTCGGATCGAGCGCATAGGTCTTGTCATTCAGGGCTGAAAGTTCCTCGCCCGGTTTCGCCCGGCGGATCACGAGAGATCCTTTGACCTTCGCCGCATCGAACACATGCAGCGGGCGGCCCCGGTCGAAAGTCATGTAATTGGTGATGTCAACGAGGGCGTTGATCGGGCGCAGGCCAATTGCCTTCAGTCGTTTCTGCATCCAGTCGGGCGACGGCCGGTTTTTGACGCCGCGCACGAGACGAAGCGCAAATGCAGGACAGAACTCTGGGATCTGGATATCGACGCTGACCGGGCAGGCGCCATTGCCGCGAATGGTCGGGATCGGGCGGTCTGTGAGCTTGCCGAAACCGCTTGCGGCAAGATCGCGGGCAATGCCGAAAACGCTCAGTGCATCCGGGCGGTTCGGTGTCACACCGATCTCGATCACCGGATCGTCCATTTTCATATAAAGAGCATAGGCCATGCCGACCGGCGCATCTGCGGGAAGATCGAGAATACCGTCCTGCTCATCCGACACTTCAAGCTCGCGCCCGGAACACATCATGCCGCGTGATTCGACGCCGCGGATCTTGCCGACCGAGAGGGTGATATCGAGGCCAGGAACATAATCGCCAGGAAGGCCAAGCACGCCCTTCATGCCCGCCCGCGCATTGGGTGCGCCGCAGACGACCTGGATCGCCTCCGGCCCGCCGACATTGACCCGGAGCACCCGGAGGCGATCCGCATCGGGGTGCGGTTCGGCACTCAGCACTTCGGCGATGCGGAAGGCGGCAAGCTTCTTTGCCGGATCCTCGACGCCTTCGACCTCGAGACCGATCAGGGTCAATTGCTCAAGAAGGCGCTCCAGTGTGTCGTCGAAATCAAGATAATCACGGAGCCAGGAGAGGGTGAATTTCATGAATTTAGCGCATGCCCGATGTTGACGTGAAATAAACGATTGGGAAAGTCTCGTTGGAGATCCTGCCGCAAGCCCAGATGGGTCAGGTTGACAGCCCGCTGACAAGACTTGGAACATCAAAGGGGCGGAAGCCGTAATGCCTCATCCAGCGGGCGTCCGCATCAAAGAAAGCGCGAAGGTCCGGCGCGCCGTATTTCAGCATGGCAAGCCGGTCGATGCCCATGCCGAATGCAAAGCCGGAATAGCGGTCGGGGTCAATGCCGCCGAAGGACAGCACATTCGGATGGACCATGCCGGAGCCGAGAATTTCCATCCAGTCGTTTCCCTCACCGATGCGAACCTCGCCCTTGCCGAAAGTGCAGCCGACATCCACCTCCATGCTCGGTTCGGTGAACGGAAAGAAGCTCGGGCGCAGGCGCAGCTTGACGCTCGGGACCTCGAAAAATGCCTTGCAGAATTCCTCGAGCGTCCATTTGAGATGGCCCATATGGATCCCCTCGCCAATCACCAGACCCTCGACCTGATGGAACATCGGCGTATGGGTCTGATCGCTGTCGCAGCGATACGTGCGGCCCGGAATGATAACGCGGATCGGCGGCTTGGTGGTCTCCATGGTGCGGATCTGCACCGGCGAGGTATGGGTGCGCAGAAGAAGCCGTGATCCGTCTTGTTTTTCTTTCAGGAAAAACGTGTCGTGCATCTCCCGCGCCGGATGGCCTTCGGGAAAATTGAGGGCCGTGAAATTGTAGTAATCGGTTTCGATGTCCGGCCCATCAGCAACCCCGAAGCCCATGCTCGAGAAAATCGCCGTGATCTCGTCAATCACCTGAGTGACGGGATGGATGCGCCCTTCATCAAGCGGGTCATTGCGGACGGGTAGGGTGACATCGACGGTCTCCGACAGGAGCCGGGCGTTCAGGGCGGCGTCACGCAGCATCTCCCGGCGGATACTGAGCGCTGTGGAGACCCGCTCTTTCAACCCGTTGAGGAGCGGCCCCATCTCCTGGCGCTGTTCCGGGGGCATGCTGCCGAGGGTCTTCATGCGCTCGGAAATCGAGCCCTTTTTGCCCATTGTGGCGACGCGAATCTCTTCCAGCGCGGCCTCATTGTCAGCGGCTGTGATTTGCGCGCTGATCTCACGCTCGAGTTCTGCGAGTTCGGACATGAAAAAGCCTTGCTATGCCTTGCGATGATTGACTGGCGTTGATTGTCTCGCGTTTTACCAGATCAGCCGAGAAGGTCTACAGGCGATAACGGATTATCACGGCCTGAAATTTGCCAAAACAGGGACGGCGCGTTTTCCGGGCTACAAATTCTTGCGGAAACTCGAATCGGCGCTGGCTTCGGATTTTTCAAACATCATGCGGGTGGTCGAGAGCTCATAGCGCGTGGCAATGCCGTCACTGTTCTTGTCAACGCGATGGAAAGCAACCGAGTAGAGCCTGAATGTGCGGACATAGCGGGCGTTGCGATGTCCTTCATTGGCAAGAAGATCAATCATATGATTGAATTCTTCCTGCGTGAGCGTGTCGCTCCTGTCGACGTCAGCTACGGTAAAACTTTCACCCGTCAGGTTCTCTGCCAGAGCCGGGGTCGACAAAACAGCACCGAGGATAACCCCCGCGGCAGCAATCTGGGGAAGAAGTTTGGTCAAAACGAATACTTTCTGATTTCTTAACAAATATATATAGCCCTCGTACATCGCAAAAACCAGTTAAAATTCGAACATTGCGTTCAACATTTCGAGCAGTGCCGGCGTTTTCCTGAAAGTTTGTTCTTGTATTGTTCTATTTTTAGTGTATTTTAAGACCGAATCGCACCGGTGAAACCGGTTAGACGGTGCAGGCCCCGAGGGTCATGCCACCGGTCTTACATCTCACGGAGGTAAACCCATGTCGATGCATATGCCCCTCCCCCAGTTTTCCGTACCACCGGCTGCGTCCGTCCAACCTGTTGCACCTTTTTCCTCGGTTTCCGCGTCATCCCAAGTGCACCCTCTCGCCAATCCGCATGTCCTGCTTGTGGTGCCGTTCTGGCTTCAGGGTGAGGCCCGGCGGTGTGATCTCGACAGGGTCTGCGTCCTTTTTGATGGCAGGCGGCGGATCGGTGACAACAGCCTTTTGATGCTTGGCCGCGAACGGGTCAGCGCCGCTCATGGCGAGAGCGTGGCGGCCGATCTCGAAGGGCGCACGGGACTTTATGTTGTGGTCAAAGATCTGGAGCGGTTACGCGAAAATGTCTGCGGCACCATCCGCAGCATCGCGCAGACGCCGGACGGCATTCTTGAACTCGTCATGGAAACCGGTGCCGGGCTCATCATCTTTGCACAGAAGGCAAAGCCCCTCGCTGTTGCGGCATGAGGGTTGTTACCTCGACTTTGGGTGAGGTAGTCGCGGCTGATTGTGTGCGACGTGATCGTTTACAGAAAAATAAACGGAAAATCCGCCGAAGGATCAGCGACGGACCTTCCCATTGCGAGAGCCTTCGTGATGTCTGGAAAACCCCTGGACTGAATGATCAACGGCATGGCGCGCATTGCTCATTCTGCCTTGGCGAGCTTGTCCTGTGTCTTGTTTTGAAAATCACTTGCGTCGTGACGTTCATGCAATTGCTGCGACGGCTCACCCCAGGTGCGGTTCACCATCCGCCCCCGCTTGACCGCGTCGCGCGCGGCGATATCCATGGTCCAGCGATTGACGTTTTTATAAGATGCGGTGTCGAGGAATTCGGCAGCATTATAGATCGTGTTCGAGACGAGTGCGCCATACCATGGCCATATCGCAATATCCGCGATCGTGTAGTCGTTGCCGCAGATGAACGCCTTGTCCGCCAGTTGGCGGTCAAGAACATCAAGCTGGCGTTTGACCTCCATGGCGAAGCGGTCAATGGGGTATTCGATTTTCATCGGGGCATAATGATAGAAGTGGCCGAAGCCGCCGCCTAGATAAGGCGCGCTGCCCATCTGCCAGAACAGCCAGGACAGGCATTCGGTCCGCATCTCATGATCCTTCGGTAAAAGCGCGCCAAATTTCTCGGCAAGATAAAGCAGGATCGCGCCTGACTCGAACACGCGGGTTGGCGCAGGCGTGCTGTGGTCCATCAGTGCCGGGATTTTCGAATTCGGATTGACCGCGACAAAGCCGCTGCCAAACTGATCGCCATTGGAAATCTCGATCAGATGCGCGTCATATTCCGCGCCGCTATGACCAAGCGCCAGCAATTCCTCGAGCATCACCGTTACTTTGACGCCATTCGGCGTCGCCAGAGAATAGAGTTGTAACGGATGCTTGCCGACCGGCAGCACCTTGTCATGGGTGGCGCCCGCTATGGGCCGGTTGATATTGGCAAATGTGCCGCCATTCCCGGATGCCCAGGTCCAGACTTTTGCCGGGGTATATTCGGTATCGCTCATCGGAAGGCTCCTGAGGAAGATTTGAAATATCGTGAAAAGCCGGCCGGAAGAGGGTGGCGACATCCTCCCCTGATTAATCGACTTCAAACGGCAGCGAAACTGGCAAGCGTTGCTGTCACGAAGATTTCATCGCCTGTTCGGGTGTCAGTTCCGTATGTGCATCCAAACGCAGGCCGCCAGAGGCTGGTCCAGTCAGGACGTGACAGGGCCAGCAAGGCCCGCTAAACCATGATGAACCAGGGGATCAATGGACAGCGCCATGAAACACAAAACCCTTCGCCAGGAGCTGATCGACGCCTGCCTCGCGATGAATGCCTCCGGTATCAATCAGGGCACATCGGGAAACATGTCGACCCGCCTCGATCAATCGCGTTTTCTGATCACGCCATCGGGGATTGCCTATGATGCGATGACGCCGGACCAGATTGTCGATATGCATGTCGACGGATCGCATGACGGTGATTGGAAGCCATCGAGCGAATGGCGCATGCATGCCGATATTTATTCAGCCAGGGCCGAGGCGGGTGCGGTGCTGCATTGCCACGCGCTCAACGCGACCGCGATTTCATGCCTGCGCCGCGATGTTCCGGCGTTTCATTACATGATCGGCGTGACCGGTGCGAAGCGCATCAGATGTTCCGATTATGCGCTCTTCGGCAGCAAGGAACTTTCAACCGCGATGATGGAAGCTTTTGGCGAGGCGAATACCTGTCTTCTCGCCAATCACGGCATGACCTGTTTTGCGAGGGATCTGCCCTCGGTTTTGAAACTGGGCGTCGAGGTCGAAAATCTTTGCCATCAATATATCCGCGCCTGCTCCCTCGGTGAGCCGGTGATCCTCTCCGACGCGGAGATGGATGCGGCGCTTGCCGCCTTTTCAACCTATGGCAAACAGCCGGAGCGGGAATGAACCGCGCATCACGCTGCTTTGAGATCCGGGAAAAGTGCGGCAAGACCCGCCGCGGACGCATCGCACAGGCCGCGCTCGGTAATGAGGCTGGTGACATATTTTGCAGGCGTCACGTCAAAGGCATAATTTCCGCAAGGCGTCGTCTCAGGCGCGATGCGTACTTTCTCGATCCGGCCGTTGAGGAGGCCCTGAACGAAGGCGACCTCATCGCCGGAGCGCTCCTCGATCGGAATTTCCTGAATGCCGTCGGAAACGTCCCAGTCAATCGTGGGTGAGGGCAGGGCGACATAGAACGGCACGGAATTGTCATGGGCGGCGAGCGCCTTCAGATAGGTGCCGATCTTGTTGCAGACATCACCCCGCGCCGTCACCCGGTCCGTGCCGACAAGACAGAGATCGATCAGGTCGTGCTGCATCAGGTGCCCGCCTGCATTGTCGACGATCAACGTATGTGGCACGCCGTGGCTGCCGAGCTCCCAGGCGGTCAGATGCGCGCCCTGATTGCGTGGCCGTGTCTCGTCGACATAAACATGAACATCAATGCCAAGGTCGTGCGCATGATAGATCGGCGATGTTGCCGTGCCCCAGTCGACGGTCGCAATCCAGCCCGCGTTGCAGTGTGTAAGCACGTTGACGCGGCCTGATTTTTTCTCGGCAATCGCCTTGATGATGGCAAGCCCGTGTGTGCCGATCTGCCGGTTGATCTCAACGTCCTCATCACAGATTGCCGCTGCAAGCTCGAAAGCAGCTGACGCGCGCGCCCTCGCCTCAAGCGGGGTGAGATGTGCCACCACGCGGCGGATCGCCCACAAAAGATTGATCGCGGTCGGTCGGGTCGCGCCAAGGATTTTCGCCGCTACAACAAGGTTCGCATCTGACGCATCATGGCGCATGGCAAGCGCAATGCCATAAGCCGCGGTTGCCCCGATCAGCGGCGCCCCGCGCACCAGCATGTCCGAGATCGCCCGCGCCGCATCCGCCATTGTCGCGAGTTCAACAATCGCCAGCTCATGTGGCAGGCGGGTCTGATCGATGACCATCACCCGGCCTTGGTCCACCCAGATCGAGCGATAGGGCCTGCCGGCGATTTTCATGACGGCACTCCGATTTCGCGGGCCATGCGCACGACATCGTCGAAACTCGATATCCGCGCCCGGTCGGTGATCAGGATGCGGGCAAGGGCGAGCGCCTGCGCCTCGCATGCGGCGCGAAGATCAGGGTCCGCAATCGCCTCCATATCCTCGACATGGGCGATACCGAGAATGCGCCGCAGCATTTTCGCGCCAGTGAAGCCGATGGAATCAACCATCACGTCGCGCAGATAACCACTCAGGGCGCGTTCCGATGCGGCTGTGGCGTCACCATCGAAGAGGCTTTCCGGATAAAGCGAACCGACCCTGCGCTGGCGCCAGAGCGCCGAGAATTCCGCCTCGAAAACGGCAAAGGTCTGAAGCAGGGTTTGAAGCAGCCACTCGCCATAGGCGATCCGGTCGTCGGTCGCTGTTGCATGCCCCCTCTGGCTGAAATAGGCGAGAAGAAAGTTCGCCATCAGCGCCCCGATATCAAAGCCCATCGGTCCGTAAAATGCGAATTCCGGGTCGATCACGCGGGTGTCGTCTTCGGTCACCATGATCGAGCCCGTATGCAGATCGCCGTGCAGAAGGGTCTGGGTCTTCGACATGAACAGCGTCTTCAGTTCCTGCGCTGCAATCTTCAGCGTGCTGTCATGCCGGATTTCGGCAGAAAGGGCGTCAAGCTGCGGGCTGGTGTGACGATTGAGCGGCGCATCGAAATAGGGGTCATCAAAAATCACCTGCTCGGTGAGGGCGCACATCACATGGTTTCCTGAAAACAGGGCGACATTGTTCCTTTTTGTCTCACCATCAAGAGCAAGATCGGAATAGGAGAAAAGTGTTTCCGCCATGAAGCGGCCGGCATGCTCGGCAAGATACGGATAGCGCTGGCCTGCAATAAAACCTTTGCGAAGAATGATATGCGGCGTCAGATGCTCCATGACGATGAGCGCCATGTCATGGTCATAAGCGATGAGCTTGGGCGTGAGGCCGGGCACCGCCACTTCCTGGCGCATCAGCGCCTCATGCTCGAAATAGGCGCGCGACAAGGGCAGCGGCCAGCTCTCGCCAACCAGGCGGACATAAGGAAGCGCCTGCTTTGCGATCACGGATTTCCGGCCCGCCCGGACGATAAAGACGAGATTGAGATTGCCGTCACCGACTTCCTCGGCCTGCCATCGATCCGGTGTGTCGCCAAGCACGGTGCGCACCGCGGAAATGCTGGCGAGATGACCTGTTATGGTCTCTGTACCGAGTGCCTTGTACTGTTTCGAAGGAGTGTAGGTCATGGCTGATCCGATAGGGCTGAAGAGGTCCATTAGTAACAGCGAAAATGCCGCCATGCCAAGCTGGAATTACCATTGCCTGTAGGCTAAACAGTTGCTGCGCCCCGCGTTTTTTGCAGCTTTGCCTGCCCTGCTCAAACCGTGTTCCGACGGTGTTCAGGCCGTGTTCACGCAAAAAGCTTTATTGACGCGGACAGTCGAGCGGCGCACATTAGGCGTGTCGGGGTAAAGATTGGCAGTTTAGGAGAGACTCTCGTTATGAACGTTCTATTGAAAAAAATCGGTTTTGGCGCCCTGATCGCGACCGCACCGATATTGACATTTCTCGGTGCCGCAGAGGCCGGAGACGCCGATGCTGGCGCAAAAGTATTCAAGCGCTGCCTGGCGTGCCATGCCGTCGGCCCGGACGCGAAAAACAAGGTCGGCCCGGCGCTCAACGGTATCGTCGGTCGCGCGGCTGGAATCAAGGCTGGCTACAGCTACGGCACCGGCATCATCGAAGCGCGCGGCGCAGTCGGTGAAGACACGAATGGCGATGGACTTCTCGATGTGCCCGAAGGCTTTACCGGCCTGACCTGGACGGAGGAGAATCTCGCAGCCTATATCGAGAACCCGAAGGGATTTCTCCAGACCTATACCAACGACAAGGAGGCCAAGGCGAAAATGGTCTTTCAACTGAAAGGTGCTGACGACCGCGCCAATGTGATTGCCTATCTGAAGACTTTCGGCCCGGATGGAAACCCCGCCGCGCAATAGGCGGACCCTAATCCCATATTACCGATTGTGCCCTGCGTCGAATCAGATTGCGTGAGGTTGCGTGAAACCAAGCCGTGAGAGTTGCTCTCACGGCTTTTTGCTGAAAAATGATCGGCATTCTACTCGAGCACAGGCCGCGCCGAGCCCGAAATCATTTTATGGACATGGACCATAAAGGCCGTCGCGAAGAGTGGTGTGAGAAGATTGAGAAACGGGATGGCGAGGAAACCTGCGACGACAAGCCCGGCGAGGAAAACACGGAGCGCGTTTTCACGGCGAAGCGCGCGCGCTTCTTCGGCCGGTAGAAACCGGGCGGCGGCAAGCTCGAAATATTCGCGTCCGAGCAGATAGCCATTGGCAATGAGGAAAATCGGAATTCCGAGGCCGAGTACGAAGAACAGCACCAGCGCCACGATATTGACGCCGATCACAACGACCAGAAATTTGGCCGTCATGCCAAGCGACCGGATGATCGGCATGGATTTTCCTGCCGGGTCTTGCGGATAGAAGCGGTGTTCTACCTGTTCAGCAATCTCATCGAGGAAAATGCCCGCGAAAATCGACGTGACGGGCGCAATGAAAAAGCCGAGGGCAATGAGCATGCCGACCCCGGACAAAAGGCCGATGAGCGTCTCGAGCCAAGGATAGGGCACGGTCACAAAACTCACAAGAAGCGCCTGGACTCCTGCCCACAAAAGCGCGAGAAGCGCCAGCGTCAGGCCCAGCGACTTCCAGAATACCCCGCGGAAAGGCTTTGAAAAGACTTGATTAAACGCGAGGCTCGCGGCGTGCAACATGGGAAGAATTTCCTTCGAAATTACGTTTATGTTTCCAAGTAAGATCTGCTTGGGGATTGTGCAAGCATGGCCACTCAGATAGGTTTTACGACAATGGGCAGGGGAGCGGCACTCGAATGGCACAGAAGAAATATGACGTGCTTGGCATCGGCAATGCGATCATGGACGTGCTCGCAAAGGTCGACGACGATTTCATCGGCAAGCACAATCTGAAGAAAGGGGGCATGGCGCTGATTGATGCCGGGCGAGCGCTTTACCTGACGGGTCAGATGCGCGCGCCGCAATTGCGCTCGGGCGGTTCCGCCGGCAACACGATTGCCGGTCTTGCCGGTCTCGGGGCGTCTGCTGCTTTCATCGGAAAAGTGGCGGATGACGAAATCGGGGAGAAATATCGCAGCGACATGACAAGCCTCGGGGTCTATTTCCCGACCGAGGCCATCGCCGAACATGAGCCGACCGCGCGTTCGATCATCGTCGTCACGCCGGATGGCGAGCGCACGATGAACACCTATCTTGGCGCGTGCACAGAAATCGGCCCGGAAGATATGGACGACGCGGCGATCCGTGCTTCCAGGATCATCTATTTCGAAGGCTATCTCTGGGACCCGCCCCGCGCGAAGGATGCCCTGCGTCATGCCGCCCGCATCGCCCACGAAGCGGGAAACAAGGTGGCGCTCACCCTGTCCGACGCGTTCTGCGTCGAGCGCTACCGGTCCGAGTTTCGCGAACTGATCCAGAGCCGCACCGTCGACATCGTCCTCGCCAACGAGGCGGAGCTTCTCGCTCTCTTCCAGTCGAACAATTTCGACATCGCGCTCAGAATGCTGAGTGCTGAATGCGCGCGTGCGGCTGTGACCCGAAGCGAGAAGGGGGCTGTTCTCCTGCATCAGGGCCAGCAAAGCGTCTGCAAGCCGTTCCCGGCCTATAATGTGGTTGATACGACGGGCGCCGGAGACATGTTCGCAGCCGGCTATCTCTATGGTCTCACCCATGACATGCGCCATGAGGATTGCGGACGTCTCGGCTGTCTGCTTGCCTCGCAGGTCATTCAGGTTCTCGGGCCGCGGCTCGATTCCGACCTGAAGAAGATCGCGCTGAAGGCTGGTTTCACGCTTTAGACGTCCGTTTGTGCCAGCTTTGCTTCATAAGGCTGCTAACGAATCATGCGGCTTACCAATTGCGCGGTATAGTCGACCATCGGGATGATACGGGCATAATTGAGCCGCGTTGGCCCGATAATCCCGAGAACCCCCACCACATGTTCGTTTTCATCGCGGTAGGGTGAGACGATAAGCGATGAGCCGGAGAGCGAGAACAGGGCATTCTCCGATCCGATGAAAATCCGCACGCCGTCGCCCTCATCGGCAAGGGTCAAAAGCTGGATCAGATCCTTTTTCGCTTCGATATCATCAAAAAGCTGGCGAATGCGACCGAGGTCCTGATCGATCGAGACATGATCAAGGAGATTGGCCTGCCCGCGAACGATCATTGTCGGCGGGCTTCCGGCACCCGCTTCGACCCAGGTTGCAACGCCCGTCTCCACGACCTTCTGTGTCAGGGAATCGAGTTCCCTTTTTGCATCCTGATATAGTTCTTCAACCGAGGCTTTCGCATCGCGCAGGGTGTTCCCGCGTATGCGGGAATTGAGATAATTCGTCGCCTCCGTCAGCGCAGAATGGGTGGTGCCGGGCGGCAGTTTGACCACGCGGTTTTCGACCTGCCCATCTTCGTTGACGAGAATCACAAGGGCGCGTGCTTCGTCGAGGCGGACAAACTCGATATGTTTCAGCGCCGCATTGTGCTTGCGCGCGAGGACGAGCCCGGCGCTTCCAGTGAGGCCGGAAAGGGCAGCACTCGCATCCGCGAGCACGCTCTCAATGCCTCCCTTCTCACCGCGCTGGGTGATGTTGCGCTCGATATTCTTGCGCTCTTCAGTATCGAGGGCGCCGACCTGCATGATCGAGTCGATGAAAAACCGCAGGCCTTCCTGTGTTGGCATGCGTCCTGCGCTGGTATGCGGCGCATAGATCAGGCCAAGATGCTCAAGGTCGGCCATGATATTGCGCACCGAGGCCGGCGACAGGCTGTTCGGCAGGGCGCGGGATATGTTGCGCGAGCCGACCGGGTCGCCAGAGGCGAGATAGCTGTCGACGATATGGCGAAATATTTCCCGGGACCGCTCGTCGACCTCGCGCAAAAGCTGATCATTTGAAAGTTTCAACACTGTCTCCGGGGCGCGCTATGGTTGCGATAGGATTACAGAAGTTCATATCATTATCCCGTCGGGATTGCTCAAGTCTCTTTATTTCTGGCGGCCCGCCGCCGGTAATGGCCTAAATTTATCGCAAGTCGCCAGTATGAGTGGTTTACGCAAGCCCTATCCATCGCTAAGACGTCGCAACGCCCTGAAACCCGGAAGGACCAATCCATGCGCCCCTCTTCCCGTGCCTTTGACGAGATGCGCGCCGTATCCATCGAACGCCATGTGTCGAAACATGCCGAAGGATCCTGCCTCGTCAAATTTGGCGATACGCATGTGCTTTGTACCGCAAGCCTTGAAGAACGCGTGCCGCCCTGGTTGCGCGGCGGCGGGCAGGGATGGGTGACGGCGGAATACGGCATGCTGCCGCGCTCGACCTCCGAGCGGATGCGCCGTGAAGTGACGGCGGGAAAGGCATCGGGCCGGACACAGGAAATTCAGCGCCTGATCGGTCGCTCGCTGCGCGCGGTCGTCGATCTCAAGGCCCTTGGTGAAAAGCAGATTTCCATCGATTGCGACGTAATTCAGGCCGATGGCGGAACCCGCACCGCCGCGATCACCGGTGCCTGGGTCGCTCTTAATGATTGTATCGAATGGATGCGCGATCGCTCGCTTCTGAAAGGCACGATCCTGAAGGATCATGTCGCGGCGGTCTCCTGCGGCATTTATAACGGGGTTCCCGTGCTCGATCTCGATTATGCCGAGGATAGCAACGCAGCCACAGACGCGAATTTTGTCCTGAGTGGCCGTGGCGGCATCATCGAAATCCAGGGAACGGCGGAAAAGGACCCCTTTTCCGAAGAGGATTTCGGCCAGCTGATGCTGCTTGCGAAAAAAGGCATTCAGGAATTGGTCGCCCTGCAAAAACAGGCTGCGCAATAATGGCAAGACAGCTTTCCGGCGGAACGCTTGTCGTTGCAAGCCACAACAAGGGCAAGATCCGTGAAATCAACGAACTGATCGCGCCCTTTGGCCTGAGCGCACAATCGGCGGCGGAACTCAGCCTTGAGGAGCCGGAAGAAACCGGAACGACCTTTGAGGCAAACGCTCTCCTGAAGGCGAAGGCGGCGGCAGAGGCAACCGGTTATCCTGCACTTGCCGATGATTCCGGCTTTGCTGTGGCCGCGCTTGATGGCGATCCGGGTATTTATTCGGCGCGCTGGGGCGGACCTGATCGCGATTTTGCCCGCGCCATGCGCACAGTGAAAGAGCGTCTTGAAGCGGTCGGAAGCGCCGACACGCGGGCGCATTTCGTTGCGTGCCTCTGTGTTGCCTGGCCGGACGGTCATCATGAGATGTTCCGTGGCGAGGTTCACGGCAACCTGGTCTGGCCACCACGTGGCGATCAGGGGTTCGGCTATGATCCGATGTTCCTGCCCGAGGGCCATAGCAAGACCTTCGGCGAGATGAGCGCCGAGGAAAAACATGGCTGGAAACCGTCGGATCTTGGTGGTGGCAAGGAGCCGCTTTCCCATCGCGCCCGCGCGTTCAAGTTGTTTGCTGAAGCGTGCCTTCCCGTTCAAAACCGGTAGTTGCCATGAAGCGCCCCGAGCCGGGTTTCGGCATTTATCTTCACTGGCCGTTCTGCGAATCGAAATGTCCCTATTGCGATTTCAACTCCCATGTTCGCCATGGCGGGGTTGCGCAGGCGGATTATGTCGAAGCCTATCGTCGGGAAATCGACTATTTTGCCGGTCTGACGCAAGGTCAGACGGTGACCAGCATCTTTTTCGGCGGCGGCACACCGTCGCTGATGGCGCCGGAAACGCTTGATGCTCTGATCCGCGCGGTCCGCGACACCTGGGAAATGGCGCCGGGCGCTGAGATCACCATGGAGGCGAACCCGTCCTCGGTCGAGGCGGAAAGGTTCGAGGCTTACCGCGCCTCCGGCGTCAACCGCCTTTCACTCGGCGTTCAGAGCCTGCATGATGCGGATCTGCGCTTTCTCGGGCGGCTTCACAATGTCGAGCAGGCCCTGAGCGCGGTTGAAATCGCGCGCGCGACCTTTCCTCGCATTTCCTTTGATCTGATCTATGCCCGGCCCGGCCAGACCGAGAATGACTGGGAAGACGAACTCAACCTCGCGATTGACCATGCGGCGGATCATCTGTCGCTCTATCAACTCACCATCGAGCCGGAAACGCCGTTTCAAAAGCTCTTCGATGCAGGCAAACTGATCCCGCCTGATCCTGACCATGCGCGCCGCCTCTACGACATCACGCAGCATGTCTGCGAGGCGCGCGGACTGCCCGCCTATGAAATCTCGAACCATGCGCGGCCCGGCAGCGAAAGCCGGCACAATCTGACCTACTGGCGCTATGGCGACTATGCGGGTATCGGACCGGGTGCCCATTCGCGTTTGACGCTTGAAGGCGAACGCACGGCGATGGCGGTGGAGCCCTTCCCGGAGACCTGGCTTCGGGAAGTCTCCGAGAAAGGCCATGGTATCTGGCAGGTCGAAGTTCTGAGCGAGGAACAGTCGGGCGACGAAATGCTCCTGATGGGCCTTCGCCTCAAGGAAGGCATCAGCATCAGCCGCTATGAGGCATTGTCAGGCCGGAAACTCGACGAGCGCCAGATCGAAAGCCTGATCCGCGACGGTATGCTCGAGAAACTTTCCGACGATGTGCTGCGGGTAAGCCGCGAAGGCTGGTTCGTTCTTGACGCTGTGGTGGCGGATCTCGCGGCTTAGCGGATATGTTCTGGGGACATCGCGCGGCCTTGACAATGCCGTTTCTGTCGTCATGGTGAGGCACATCGTCTTTTGTCCCGTGCATCCGATATTCATGAATCACGACGATTATCCCGATAGCTATATCAGCAGCATTCTGCGGGATGTGGCTTCAATCGCGGTTGTCGGCGCGAGCGCCAACACGAGCAGGCCTTCATACTTTGTTCTCAAATATCTGACTTCAAAGGGCTTTCGGGTAATCCCAATTAATCCGGGACAGGCCGGGAAAGAGATTTGCGGTGCCAGGGTCCATGCCACGCTGCGGGATATCGGTCAGCCTGTGGACATGATCGATATCTTTCGCAGTTCCGAGGCGGCGGCAAGCGTGGTCGACGAGGCTCTGGCGCTCCCGGTTCTGCCGAAAGTGATCTGGATGCAATTGACCGTTTTCAACCGGGAAGCAGCAAAACGTGCGGAGGCGGCGGGCATCCAGGTCGTCATGAACCGATGCCCCAAGATCGAATATGCGCGCCTTGCGCGGGAAATCGGCTGGGTCGGGGTCAGTTCCGGCATCATTTCGTCGAAGAAACCCAAATTGCAAAAGGGCTATCAGCGTTTCGGCATTGTCGGACGCTAGCAGAAACACATGACGCAAAGAAAACCTGGTTTCGCAACCAAAGCCATCCATGCAGGCGCCGCTCCGGACCCGGCGACCGGCGCGCGCATCACGCCGATTTATCAGACCACGGCCTTTGTCTTTGATGATGTCGATCAGGCGGCGGCCCTTTTCGGGCTCCAGGCCTTTGGCAATATCTATACCCGCATCACCAATCCGACGACGGCTGTGCTCGAGGAACGGGTGGCGACGCTCGAGGGGGGGACAGCCGGGCTCGCCGTTGCCTCCGGCCATGCGGCGCAACTTGGCGTCTTTCACACTCTGATGCAGCCGGGCGATGAATTCATTGCCGCAAACAAGCTCTATGGCGGTTCGATCAACCAGTTCAACCATGCTTTCAGGAATTTCGGCTGGCAGGTGAAATGGGCGGATGCCGACAATCCGGCGAGTTTTGAGGCGGCACTGAGTGCAAGGACCAAAGCAATCTTCATCGAGAGCCTTGCCAATCCGGGCGGGATCGTCACCGACATCGCTGCGATTGCCGCAATTGCCAGAAAGGCGGGCGTTCCGCTCATCGTCGACAACACGATGGCAACGCCTTATCTCTGTCGTCCCTTTGAGCATGGCGCGGATATTGTCGTGCATTCGCTCACCAAATTCCTCGGCGGGCATGGCAATTCCATGGGTGGGATGATTGTCGATGGCGGTAGTTTCGACTGGACGGCGTCGGGACGCTATCCGATGCTGAGCGAGCCGCGCCCGGAATATGACGGTCTTGTCCTGCATGAAACCTTTGGCAATTTCGCTTTCGCGATTGCCTGCCGTGTTCTGGGCTTGCGCGATCTTGGCGCGGCGATTTCACCGTTCAATGCCTTTCAGATCCTGACGGGGATTGAAACGCTTCCCCTGCGCATGCAGCGCCACTGCGACAACGCCGCCGCCGTCGCGCTTTTTCTTAAAGACCATCCCAAGGTCGAATGGGTGCGCTATGCCGGTCTTGCGGACAGCCCTTACCACGCCCTCGCCCGGCGCTATATGCCGAAAGGCGCGGGAGCGGTGTTCACGTTCGGCCTCAAGGGCGGCTATGAGGCAGGGGTCAAACTGGTATCGAATGTTGAAATGTTTTCCCATCTTGCGAATATCGGCGACACGCGCAGCCTGATCATCCATCCGGCGTCGACGACCCACAAGCAGTTGACCGAAGCACAGAGGAATAGTGCCGGCGCAAGTGGTGATGTCATCCGCCTGTCGGTCGGTCTTGAAGATATCGAGGATATTATCGCCGATCTCGACCAGGCCATCACCTAATCCGCAGAAACAGGAGAAAACCGATGAAGATTACCTGGTTCGGTCATTCCGCTTTCAGGGTGGAATTCGCTAGTACCGTTTTGATGATTGACCCGTTCCTGTCCGGTAATCCGGCCTATAACGGCACCGTCCGCGCGGCATCTCAGGGCGCGACCCATGTTGCGCTCACCCATGGCCACGATGATCACATCGGCGATACGGTGGAAATCTGTCGCGAGACCGGGGCAACGCTCATCGCGGTTTACGAACTTGCCATGCATCTCAAGGACAAGGGCGTCGCCGCCATTGAGCCGACCAATACCGGCGGCGCGATCTATGCAGACGATTTCTCGATCACCTTTGTGCGTGCCGATCATTCCGCGTCCTCTGATGGTGTCTATCTCGGCAATCCCTGCGGACTGATCGTTCGCGCCAAGGCCGAGAACAAGACGCTCTATCACATGGGCGACACGGATATCTTCAGCGACATGGCGCTTATCAACGAGTTGTATGAACCGGACATCGGGATTGTGCCGATCGGCGACCGCTTTACCATGAACCCCTGCTCGGCTGCCCTGGCCTGCAGGCGCTATTTCGATTTTGATACCATCCTGCCCTGTCATTATGCGACCTTCCCGCTCCTTACCGGTACGGCCGCTGACTTCGAAAAAGGTCTCGGCGATCATGCAAGCCGTCTCGCCGTGCTTGAGGTGGGCGGTTCGATTGAACGGTAGTCCCGGCGCGGCGGGACCATTTTCCGGCATTACCTCTGACCGGAAAAAAGCGCTCATCGGCATGGCTGCGGCGCTGGCGGTGACACTGATCTGGTCGATATGGCTTGTTGTCAGCCGCGCCGCCGCGCTGAGCCCGCTGACACCTTTTGACCTTGCCGCAATACGTTATGGCGTGTCAGGGATCGTGGCCCTGCCAATCGTGCTTGCCTATCAGCCATGGCGTGGCATGGCATTGTTGCGGATCATTACCATCACCCTTCTTCTGGGGCCGCTTTATGTATTGCTTGCCTTTGGAGGTTTTCATTTCGCGCCCGCCGCCCATGGCGGCATTTTCATGAACGGTGCCCTGCCGCTGATCACGCTTGCCATTGCCTGGCTGTGGTTGCGGCAGAAGCCGACAGGTCGGCAGATCACGGCCTCGCTGATCATCCTCACCGGCGTGGCAATGACCGTTGGCGACACGACTTTTGATTTTGCCGAAACATGGCGCGGCGATGCTCTCTTCGTTCTTGCAGCGGTGTCGTTCTGTTTTTACGTAACGCTCGCCCGGCTCTGGGAAGTGACGGTGCCGCAGGTACTGATGTGCAGCGCGGTGCTGAACGGCATCATTTATGTGCCGATCTGGTATTTTCTGCTGCCAAGCGGGTTTGCCGAGGTTTCCCAATCCCAGTTCTGGCTGCAGTTCCTGTTTCAGGGATTTGCGCCCAATCTTTTTGGCCTTCTGATGGTGGCGATCGCCGCGCGCAACATCGGTCCCTCGAGCACAGCCGCCGTGATGTCGGGTGTCCCGGCGCTTGTGGCCTTCATGAGCATGATTTTTCTGGCAGAGCCGGTGGGGCCTGCAAGCTGGGCCGGGATCATCGTGTTGACAGCGGGTATACTCATCATGACCCGCAGGGGCCGTGTTCCTGTCGCGCCGATTGCCTGATTGGCTTTCTCGCGGATCTTACCCAACCAATCAACGTGTGAGCATTGACCCTTTAGCGCCCTGCGCTATTCCGATCAGTTTGTTGTTGGCGCGAAAACGGCAGGTGCCGGGCTTACGGCGCGCGGGCCGGATGCCGTCACTTCATAGACAGCGAGCGCACGGGATACCCTGCCGCTGCTGTCAAGCCTGAAGCCGCCATCGACAAGACCCTTGAAGCCGCTGGTGCTTGTCAGCGTGTCCTCGCTGAACCGCGCAGCGCCGAAATTCTGCGTCAGAATGATCACCAGGCTTGCCGCATCATAGCCAAGGCCGGCAAGGCGGATCGGCGGCTTGCCGAAGGCTGCGTTATAGCGCTGGGCAAACTGGTTGTAGCCTTCCCGTTCCGGTGCCGGGTAGAGTGAACCGGTCAGGGCCGGATCGCGGAAAATGCGCGGATCATCCCACTGACCTGATCCGATAAAGCGCAGGGCTGCTGCGGGCGCTGCCTGCTTGACGGCGGAAACGAGTTGCGGGGCTACATCACCGGCATCGGGAATGAAGACTGTATCGATCTGCCCGCTTGCCGCAACGGCCCCGACCTCTGCCGCCCGAGCGGCTGGTTCGCCATTGCCATAATCATAGCGCAGGATGGAGGCAATCCGCCCGCCTGCCCGATTGACCGATTCGCGGAATGATGCCTCCGTAAGGGTGCCGAAGGCATTGTTGGGCAGAAGTGCCGCGAAGCTGCGGCTGCCGGTCGACCCGGCATAGCGCACCACGCGGTCGATGCCTGGCTCCGGCGTGAAACCGAAGACATAGACCCCGCGCGTGCCGACGTCGGTCGAGTTCGAGAAGGTGATGACAGGAACACCGGCGGGACGCGCGATGGCGGCGACCTGCTGGACGTTTTTCGAGAAAACCGGGCCCAGGATGACCTCCGCGCCCTCAGCGAGCGCCTCGCGCGCCGCATTGGCCGCGCCGGTCTCGGTGCCGCCGGTATCCTTCACAACGATATTGACGGTGTTGGAATCAAATTCACGCAGGGCAAGGCTCGCGGAATTGATGAAATTTTCTGCCGCCAGTGCTCCGAAACCGTCCGCCGACTGTGGCAGCAGCATGGCGACGCGCACAGGTCCGGTTCCGAGGATCCGACCGTTGGCAGGACGCAGAGACGCGCTCTGACCCGTCTCTGCCTGCAGCGTTGGTGTGGTGGCGGGCGCGGGATTAATATCGGCACCGAGACCGGTCCCCGTCGACGTGCAACCCTGAAGAAGTACCATTCCGAACAAAAGCGGACCTGTTAAATTGCAGAAGAGCCGTCCCATTTTCCATCCCTGAAGCATCACTAATCCTTGATTTCTGTCCCCGCCCGAACAGTCAGCTGATCCCCATAGCCGCCAAAATCGCGGGCGGGCATATTGCGCCGCATTGATATTCGAACGTATTAACAAAAATTAACCAAGAACAACAGCGACCGTTTCAGCGCCAGCGACTTACTCTCGGATATGGTTAAGACGTGTATTGCCTCGCAGCATCTGAAGGAACCCCATGCCGAACCATCCTGACCCAGAAAAAGAAGGCGGCATTGATGCCGGACAGGATTGTAGCCCTGACACCGGTCTGGATTTTCCGCCCGAGGCGCATGCGCGCCAAAGGCCGCTCGAAACGGCGCTTTATGTCGTGGCGACGCCGATCGGCAATCTCAGAGATATCAGTCTCAGGGCGCTTGATGTCCTGAAATCCGTCGATTGCATCGCCTGCGAGGACAAGCGCGTGACAACGCGGCTGCTCCAGCGCTACGCGATCGCAACCCGCATGCTCGCCTATCATGACCACAATGCGGACAAGCAGGGGCCAGCTATTTTGAGCCTTTTGCAGCAGGAAAAAAGCGTTGCCCTTGTCAGTGATGCGGGCACGCCGCTGATTTCGGATCCGGGCTTCCGGCTCATCAATGAAGTGGTGGCAGCCGGCTTCAAGGTGGTGCCGGTGCCCGGCCCATCGTCGCCGATCGCAGCCCTTTCGGTGGCCGGTCTGCCGACCGACACATTCCTTTTCGCGGGCTTCCTTCCACCCAAAAGTGCCGCCCGCAGAACGCGCCTGAAAAACCTTGCCGCTGTGCCTGCGACGCTTGTCTTTCTTGAATCGCCGAAACGGCTCAAGGCGGCACTTGCCGATTGCGCTTCTGTTCTCGGTGAGGAGCGCGCTGCCGCCGTCGGGCGGGAGATCACCAAACTTTATGAAACCTTCAGCCGGGACTCGCTTGGCGAACTCGCCGCACGGTTCGGTGAAGCGGAGACCCCCAAGGGTGAAATCGTGCTGATGATCGGACCGCCCGGCGCGGTGGAGCCGGACGGAGCCGCAATCGACACGGCGCTTCGGTCGCTCATGGCCGATCATCCGCTCAAGACCGCAGCCGCAATGGTTGCGGACGCGTTCAATCAGCCGAAACGCGATATCTATCAGCGGGCGCTCTTGCTGAAGCAGACACTGGACGAACGCGGATGAAGCCGCCCGACCCGATGCGGCGGAAGGCCTTTCTGAATGGCCTTGCCGCCGAAGCCGCAGCGGAAAGCCACCTCGCAGGTCTCGGTTTCGAGCCGCTTAACCGTCGCTACAAGACAAGATACGGTGAAATCGACCTCGTATTGTCCCGTCGCGAGCCTGGTCAGCCGGATATGGTGATCTTTGTCGAGGTCAAGGCGCGTGCCTCCTATGTCGAGGGCATCTCGAGCATTACGCCGCGCGCCCAGCGCCGGATTGCCGATAGCGCCCTCCAGTGGATTGCGGAAAATGCCGACCGGATGAGCGCGGATACCGATTATCGCTTCGATGTCGCGATTGTCACGCCGGATGGTCAGATCACGATTCTCGAAGCGGCTTTTGACGCCGCCTTCTGACCCAACAAAACGGTTGAAAGACTTTTCGTCCGCTTCCATAAGAAGCGGGTCGATTGCGCTTGCGGAGAGAATTTCATGAAAATCGCTGTCCAGATGGACCATATTTCGACCGTGCAGATTGCCGGAGACACCACCTTCGCACTGATGCTTGAAGCGCAGGCGCGCGGCCATGAAATGTACCACTACACGACCGAGCGGCTCAGCCTGCGTGGCGGCAAGGTCCGCGCAGCTCTCGAGCCCGTGCGTGTCCGTGATCTTCGCGGCGAGCATTTCATGCTTGGTGATCCGGTGATGACCGATCTTTCTGAAATGGATGTGGTGCTGATGCGCCAGGATCCGCCGTTTCACATGGGCTACATAACAGCGACCCATATTCTGGAGCGCATCCACCCGAAGACCCTGGTGGTCAACGATCCAGCAGAAGTGCGCAATGCCCCGGAGAAGATTTTCGTGACCGAATTTCCGGATCTTATGCCGCCGACCCTGATCAGCCGAAACAGCGACGACATCAAGGCTTTCCGGCGCGAATTCGGCGATATCATCATCAAGCCGCTCTATGGCAATGGCGGTGCCGGGGTTTTCCGGCTGACCTCGGACGATCAGAACCTGTCCTCGCTTCTGGAAATGTTTTCAGGGCTTTATCCAGAACCTTTCGTCGTCCAGCAATATATGCCAGCGGTGCGCGCGGGCGACAAGCGCATCATCCTCATTGACGGCAAGCCGGTCGGCGCGATCAACCGCGTGCCCGCCGAAGGCGACGCCCGCTCCAACATGCATGCTGGCGGCAAGGCGGTCGCGACCGAGATTACGCCGCGCGAACGCGAAATCTGCGAGCGGATTGGCCCTGAATTGCAGCGCCGGGGCTTCATCCTCGTCGGCATTGATGTCATCGGTGACTACATGACGGAAATCAACGTCACCTCGCCGACCGGTGTGCGCGAGGTCAAACGCTTCGGCGGTGCTGATATTGCCGCCCTGTTCTGGGATGTGGTCGAGGAAAAACGCGGCCTCTGACCACTCGCATCGCCTTCGCCCTTGCAGTCATGTTCTTTTTATGTTCTCATTCGGCTCATGCGAAGAGCGTGAGTGGGGCAAGCGTATGGTGGCACATGTAACAACGGTGGCTTTTCAAGGCATCAAGGCGGTGCCCGTCGACGTTCAGGTCCAGTTGATGTCAGGTCTGCCCGCCTTCACGATTGTCGGTTTGCCGGACAAGGCGGTGGGCGAAAGTCGTGAGCGCGTGAAATCGGCTTTGGTCGCGACCGGCCTCGCGCTTCCGGCAAAGCGCGTCATCGTCAATCTCGCGCCTGCGGACCTGCCGAAGGAGGGCAGCCATTTCGATCTGCCGATTGCCCTTGCAATCATGGTCGCGATGGGTGTCCTGCCGGGGGATTTTCTCGACGACTACCTTGCCTTGGGCGAGCTTTCCCTTGATGGCATGCTCGAACCGGTCGCCGGCGTGCTTCCGGCAGCCATGGCCGCCAATGCGCGCGACAAGGGGCTTTTATGCCCGGAGGCGAGCGGTGCCGAGGCCGCATGGGCGAGCGCTGACATGGCGATTCTCGCGCCCAGAAGCCTTGTCCAGCTCCTCAATCACATACGCGGTACGCAGATCATGTCGCGGCCTCGCCCGGCCATGGCACAGCGCGGACGCTCCGCAATCGATCTTGCTGATATCAAGGGTCAGGAAACGGCTAAAAGGGCGCTCGAAGTCGCCGCCGCCGGCGGGCACAATCTCCTCATGGTCGGCCCGCCGGGCGCGGGCAAGTCGATGCTTGCAAGCCGCCTCCAGACCATCCTGCCACCGCTTTCGCCTTCTGAACTCCTCGAAGTCTCGATGATCGCCTCGATTGCCGGTGAGCTTGAGAATGGCAAATTGTCCGATGCCCGGCCTTTCCGGACGCCGCATCATTCCGCGTCAATGGCGGCGATGGTGGGTGGCGGAATGCGCGCCAAGCCGGGTGAGGCGGCGCTTGCCCATCACGGCGTGCTGTTTCTCGACGAATTGCCGGAATTCACCCCGCAGGTGCTCGATTCCCTGCGTCAGCCGCTTGAAACCGGTGAGACGGTGATCGCGCGTGCCAATCATCGTGTTTCCTATCCTGCCCGGTTCCAGCTCATTGCCGCGATGAATCCCTGCCGCTGCGGCATGGCGGGCGAGCCGGGCCATAGCTGCCGTCGCGGACCGCGCTGCGCGAGCGATTATCAGGGACGGCTGTCGGGACCGTTTCTCGACCGGATCGACATCCGGCTTGATGTTCCGGCCGTCTCGGCAATGGACCTGATTGATCCCGCCAAGGCTGAAAAAAGCGCCGCTGTCGCCGTCCGTGTCGCCAAGGCGCGCGCAATTCAGGCTGAGCGCTATGAAGCGCTCGCCCGCGCCGGTCTTCAGCAAAGGCCAGAAGCTGGGCCTGAGGGTGGACGCGAGACAGAGGAAGCGGGCTTCGGTGAACGGTTGTTCTGCAATGCGGCATTGTCGCCTGCCATGGTCGAGAGAGTTGTCGAACTTGATGCGCCAGCCCGCGCTCTTCTGCAGGATGCCGCAAACCGCCTCGCTCTCTCGGCGCGCGCCTACCACCGGATCTTGAAGGTCGCGCGCACGCTCGCCGATCTTGAAGGCGGCGGCTCCGTCTCCCGGCTGCATATCGGCGAGGCCATAGCCTATCGCACTCTTGGGCCTGCGAGCGCGCTCGCTGCCTGAGATTTGGGCGCCTGAGATTTGGGCGCCTGAAATTTTGCAACCCGGGACGGGCATTGGAAATTCCGGCAGACCTGCAAAACGGCATCGGGGTCGTGCTTTCGTGATCGTGTAAGCGTTTAGCCTGCTCGTTCGAGAAAACGCCACGGCAACACTTTCGCAACCTTCATCCGCAACAATCATGCAATGTCGCGCGTCGTTCCGAGAGACCCTGAAAGCGCCAGTCGCCGCAACGCCCGCCTCTCGCGGCTTTGGCTGCTTTGGGGCGTGAGTGCGCTTGTTCCGATCGCAATCCTCGCCCGCGCGCTTTTTTCTCCGCCCGCAGACGCCATGCCGCCTGCCATCGCAGCCACGGCCTTCGCCTGTCTCGTGCCGATCGGTCTTGCCATCGTTCTGTTGCGCCGTATCGAGCGGGAAAGACAACGTCTCGCGAAGCAAGTGAGCAAACTTGCGCGCGACCTTGAACATGCGCAGGACGATCTCTGGGAAAAACACAACCACGAAGAGCGGCTTCAACAGGCGGAAAATTCAAGCCGCGCGCAATCGCGCTTCATTGCAACCGTGAGCCATGAAATCCGTACCCCGCTCAACGGCATTCTGGGCATGAGCGATCTTCTGGCAGGCTCATCGCTTTCCCCCGAGCAGAAGGTCTATAATGATGCCGTGCGCCATTCGGGGACCGCTCTCTTGAGCCTCATCAACGATATTCTCGACTTTTCGCGGATCGATACAGGACGGCTCGACCTGATGCCGGGCGAGACCAGTCTCACAGCGCTTCTGGAAACGATTGCCGAATTCCTCGCACCCCGAGCCCACGAGAAAGGCATTGATATCGCGGCACTGGTTGACCCGACCTTGCCGGAAACCGCGTATTTTGATGCCGAAAGGGTGAAGCAGGTCCTGTTCAATCTCGTTGGCAATGCGATCAAATTCACGGCGCAAGGCGGTGTTATCGTAAGCGCAGAGCGCGGCCTTGGCGGACTGATCTTCAGCGTGACCGATACGGGGATTGGCATCGCTCCTGAAGCGCAGACGCGGATTTTTCAGGAATTCGAGCAAGCAGATGCGAGCACCACGCGGGCATTCGGTGGCACCGGTCTTGGTCTCGCGATTGCGCGGCGCATCGTTCAATCGCTTGGCGGAAGCCTCATGGTCGAGAGCAGCGAAGGCGAGGGCGCGCGGTTTCATTTCACCCTGCCGATGGACCTTCCGCCTGTCGTATGGTCGCCCGCCCTTGGTGGCCTTTCGGCCTTTCATATTGGCCCGACCTCGCCTGAAACCGAAGCGCTGGAGCGACAGTTTGCTGCCGAGGGCGCGGGTTTCATGACCGCACCCTCGATCGCCGCCGCACAGGCCAAACTCGCTGCGGCCGGTGCGGCGGGCGAGCCCTTTTCGCTCCTCCTCGTTGATGCGCGCCTGATTTTAGAGCCGTCGGAATTATTGCCGGCGCTTGAGGCCGCCGCCCTCGGGGCGTCTGCTGATAATCTGCCGCCCTCCATCGTGCTTCTCGCGCCGCGCGATCGCCACAGGCTGGAATCAATCCAGAAAGCGGGCTTCAATTCCTACCTGATGCGCCCGGTGCGCGCGGGTTCGCTGCGAGCGATTGCGCGCAATATGTTGGATAAAAACGGCAAGCCGCAATCCGGATTTGTCGAGGACCCGGCAGACAAGATATCTGGGACAGCCAAGGCTGGCCCTGCTCAGTCCGACGCGCCGGCGGAAACGCTCAAAGCGCTTCTGGTTGAGGACAATCCGATCAATGCGCTTCTCGCGCGCGCGCTTCTGGAACGCGCCGGATTTCAGGTTGAGACCCGCGTAAGCGGTGCGGACGCGGTTGCGCATTTCCGCGAAGTGGCGGATTTCGGATTGATCCTGATGGACCTGCATATGCCGGGCATGGACGGCGCATGCGCTGCTAGCCATATCCGCGAAATCGAGGCTGCGGAGGAGCGAATGCCGGTCACCATCCTCGCCCTCACGGCAGATGCGACCAACGAGGCGCGCGATCGCGCGCTCGCTGCGGGCATGGACGCGGTGCTCACAAAACCGCTTGATATCGACCTTTTCCGTGAACTGCTCGGCAGAGAGCGGTCAAGGGTTCTCACGCTGCGCAACATCCCCGGTGATAGACCTGTCACAAAATTGTAGAATCACCGTGATTTAAGCGCTGAATTGGGCCGTGCTGTTCGATTCGCTTGATAAAGAACATCACATCGGCCGCGAGGGGAACAGTCAATGACATCAGACAGGTTGCCGTGGCAGCTTTGGCGCCCGGAATTCTCAAGGTTCGCAGCCAGTTTTTCACCCATTAAGAAATTGATGATACCCTTTGAAAAGGCACCGCGTGACGCGGTGCTTGGCCGCATTGGCCAGTTGGAGGTGCGCCTTGTGCGGACAAGGCGCGAATTGCACGCGGCACAGCGCCTGCGCTTCGTTGTCTTTTATGAGGAAAAGTTGGCCCAGGTCACAACCGGCGGCATGACCCGTTTCGGACGCGATGTCGATGATTTTGATGCAATCTGCGACCATCTCATTGTCATCGACAATGCGGCGCACGAACCGGGCAACGGGCGGGCGAAGCCAAAACCCAAAATCGTCGGTACCTATCGTTTGCTGCGACAGGATGTGGCAATGCGTCATGGCGGCTTTTACAGCCAGTCTGAATTCGATCTGACAGACCTTCTTGCCCGCCATGCTGGCAAGCGGTTTCTGGAACTTGGCCGGTCCTGCGTCATGCGCGAATACCGCACCAAGCGGACTGTGGAACTGCTCTGGCACGGCATCTGGAGCTATATCCTGCGGCACAAGATCGATGTGATGATCGGTTGCGCGTCGCTCCACGGCACCGATATAGATCACCTTTCGGATCAGCTTACCTTGCTGTCGCGCGCAGTCAGGACGCCGGACGAGTGGCAGGTCCGCGCTCATCCGCATCATTATGTGGCCATGGATCGCGCAACCGGGTCTTTCTCGGAGCGTCAGGCGCTCGCCGCCCTGCCGCCGCTGATCAAGGGTTATCTGCGTCTTGGTGCCTATATCGGCGATGGAGCGGTCGTCGATCACGCCTTCGGCACGACCGATGTGCTTGTGGTGCTGCCGGTTGAAAACATCAGCCCGCGTTATATCACCCATTATGGCGAGGATGCCGGGCGCTACGCCGCTTGATCGACCGGGCCTTTTGATCTCTCATTGATTGCGAAACTTCGGGAAAACCCGTCAGGCGATGGGCTAGGCTCGAAAAGCCCGCGTGAATTCAAAAGCATGCTCTGCTAAAGTGCGGCGCATGAATGTGCCGCCATCCTCCTCATCGACTGCCCCGAGCGCCGGCGTTGCCGATCTGACGCCGATGATGGCGCAATATATCGAGATCAAGACCGCCAATCCGGATACGCTCCTGTTTTATCGCATGGGTGATTTCTACGAGCTTTTCTTCGAGGATGCAGAGGAAGCCTCGCGCGCGCTCGGCATCACCCTCACCAAGCGCGGCAAGCATCAGGGCGCCGATATTCCGATGTGCGGGGTTCCGGTTCATTCCTCGTCCGATTATCTCGACCGCCTCATTCAGCTTGGTTTCCGGGTTGCCGTTTGTGAGCAGACGGAAGACCCGGCGGAGGCAAAGAAGCGCGGTGCGAAGTCGGTGGTGAAGCGCGATGTGGTGCGCATCGTCACGCCTGGAACATTGACCGAAGAAACACTTCTCGATCCCGGCGCGAACAATTACCTGGCGGCACTCGCGCGGGTGAAAGGTTCTGAAAACGGCGAGTTTGCCCTCGCCTGGGTTGATCTGTCGACGGGCGACTTCCGCCTCGCGGAGACCCATCTGAGCCGGCTTGAGGAGGATATCGCCCGGATCGAGCCGAAGGAACTTCTGGTCAGCGACACGCTGCTTGGCGAGCGCGACCTGCGTTCCCGGATCGAAGGGCGAGCGGGAAGCGCGGGCGGAAGCGGGGTTGTGGTGAGCCAGCCTGCGGCCTTCTTCGATTCGAGCACGGCGGAAGAGCGCATCAGACGGTTTTATGCAGTTGCTTCGCTTGAGGCTTTTGGCGGCTTCAGCCGTGCTGAGCGCGCGGCTGCGGCGGCGATCCTCTCTTATCTTGAGAAAACCCAGATCGGTGAAAAACCCGCCCTGAACCCGCCGGTACGAGAGTCAGCGGGCGGCGTCATGCTGATTGATCCGGCAACCCGGACCAATCTTGAAATCGTGCGCACGCTATCAGGTGAGCGGAAGGGCTCGCTGCTTGCCGCGATCGACCGGACGGTGACCGGCGCGGGCGCGCGCCTGCTTGCCGCGCGCATCGCAAGCCCCTCGCTCGATCAGGCGCAGATCAATGACCGCCTGGATGCGGTACAATGGTTTTTTGACCGGTCAGCCCTGAGGGAACAAGTGCGCGCATGCCTTAAAGCGGCGCCGGATATGGCGCGCTGCCTGGCGCGCCTGACCCTGTCGCGGGGCGGGCCGCGCGATCTGGCAGCAATCGGTGCCGGGCTGCGGCGGGCGCTCATGCTCCACGGTCTTCTCGTCCCTGCAGACAAGGCAGCAGGCGAAGAACCGGATGCGGATATCGACGAAGCAGCGGATTTGCCACGCGATCTCGTCGCTGCGAAACGGGCGCTTCTGGAAGCGCCGGATCATCTCGCCGATCTCATCGAGCGCGCCCTTGGCACCGACCTGCCGCTTCTGACGCGGGACGGCGGCTTCGTGAGGCCGGGATACAACGCAGCGCTTGATGCGGCGCGTGCGCTGCGCGATGAAAGCCGAAAGGTCATTGCCGGGCTCCAGGCAACCTATGCCGATATGACCGGTATCAGGGCGCTCAAGATCAAGCACAACAATGTGCTCGGCTATTTCATCGAAGTGACCGCGCAAAACGCCGATGCGATGTTCGCGGAGCCGCTTAAGGCGACGTTCATTCATCGCCAGACACTTGCAAATGCCGTGCGTTTCACGACCCCGGAACTCTCAGAACTGCAATCCGGTATCGTCAACGCGGCGGAGCAGGCGCTTGCGATCGAGCGCCAGATTTTCAACGATCTGACCGAATCGCTCGCGGCCGTCGTGGGCCCGATCAAGACGGCAGCCCGCGCCATGGCGGAACTCGATGTCGTCGCGGCTGCGGCCGAGCTTGCAGAGCGGCGATCCTATTGCCGTCCACGCGTTGATGAAAGCCTTGCCTTTGCGATCAAGGCCGGGCGTCATCCGGTGGTCGAACGGGCGCTTGCCGATGGTCCGGGCGAACCGTTCATTGCCAATGATTGCGACCTGTCCGGCATTCTGGCGGACAGCGAAGGGGGCCTCATCTGGCTCATCACCGGCCCGAACATGGCCGGCAAATCGACCTTTCTGCGGCAGAACGCGCTGATTGCCCTGATGGCGCAGGCGGGCCTCTTCGTGCCGGCGGAAAGCGCTCATATCGGCCTTGTTGACCGGCTGTTCTCGCGCGTTGGCGCCGCCGATGATCTCGCGCGCGGGCGCTCCACCTTCATGGTAGAAATGGTTGAAACGGCGGCAATCCTCAATCAGGCAGGCCCCCGCGCCCTTGTCATCCTCGATGAGATCGGTCGCGGCACCGCCACCTTTGACGGGCTTTCGATTGCCTGGTCGGCGATCGAGCATCTGCACGAGATCAACCGCTCGCGCGCCCTATTTGCGACGCATTATCATGAACTGACGGCGCTCTCAAAGACCCTTGAGCGGCTCTCGAACGCGACGGTCAAGGTGCGCGAATGGAAGGGTGATCTCGTATTCCTGCACGAAATCGTGCCGGGTTCAGCGGATCGCTCCTATGGTATTCAGGTTGCAAAGCTTGCCGGGTTGCCAGCGAGCGTTATCAAGCGGGCGAGGGAAGTCCTGAGCGCGCTTGAAACATCGGACCAGGGAAAGCCCGCAGCGCTTGTCGCTGATCTCCCGCTTTTCAGTGTTGCAACCACGGTCAGATCCGGGTCATCCTCACCGAAGAAAAATCGGGTAGCGCAAGCGATTCTGACGCTCGATCTCGACGATCTGACGCCAAGGGAGGCCCTCGAACAGCTTTACGCGCTCAGAAGGCTTGTAAATGAGGATGCGGATGGCAACGGCAGGCAGGATCAAGGCCGGCATCGAACCGGGCTCTCCGATTGAGAACGAGCCTAAAACGGGGCCAGACAAAGGCCCAATCACAGGAATATCCCTCTTGATGCATGCAACCATATCCCAAGCGGCGAAAAACCGGGCGGAACGCGACGGCCTGATCAATCTTGCAAAAGCGCGCGCGAAGCTTGCCGGAATCGTTTCCGAATATGGCGGGGCGGAATCCTCGAAATGCCGTCTCGCGCTTCTGGGATATCTCAAGACGATTGTCAAAGACGGGCGCAGTCGAACGGAAACGCTTCTTCTCAAAGACGGTTCAGGGATGAAATGCGCCGAAAGGCTGAACGATTTGCAGGACTGCCTGATCCGCTTGATCCATCAATTCGCCCTTGATTATATCTACCGGGTGGACAATCCCTCGGCTGGCGAACAGATGTCGGTTGTCGCTGTTGGCGGTTATGGCCGCGGCACGCTTGCCCCCGGCTCGGATATCGACCTTTTGTTTCTCCTGCCCTACAAACAGACCCCCTGGGGCGAGAGCGTTGTCGAATACATCCTTTATTTTCTTTGGGACCTCGGCTTCAAGGTCGGCCACGCAACGCGCGACATCGACGAGTGTGTGCGCATGGCGCGGCAAGACATGACGATCCGCACCGCGCTTCTTGAGGCCCGCTACCTCTGCGGTGACCGCCATCTTTTCGATAAGATGGAAGAACGCTTTGATCGCGAAGTGCTGCGCGGGACCAGCGCGCAATTCATTGAGGCGAAAATGGCCGAACGCGACCAGCGCCATCGCAAGGCGGGCGGGTCGCGCTATCTCGTCGAGCCCAATGTCAAGGAAGGCAAGGGCGCGCTTCGTGATCTTCATACCTTGTTCTGGATTGCAAAATATTTCTATCAGGTCCGCACGGCGGAGGAGCTTCTGCAAAAGGGTGTTTTTGACAAGGACGAATATCGCCTGTTCGAAAAATCGAGTGATTTCCTCTGGGCGGTGCGCTGCCACCTTCATTATCTGACCGGGCGGGCGGAGGAGCGGCTGAGTTTCGATCTTCAGCGCGAGATGGCTCAGCGCCTCAACTACAAGACCCATGCGGGTCTTCTCGATGTCGAACGTTTCATGAAGCATTACTTTCTGGTCGCCAAAGACGTGGGCAACCTGACCAACATTCTTTCCGCCAAGCTTGAGGAAGAGCAGGTCAAGGCAACGCCGGGCCTCAGTGGGTTTGTCAAGAGCGTACGCCGCCGCAGGCCAAGCGCCATCAAAGGCAGCGATTCGTTTCTTCTCGAAAACAAGCGCATCATTCAGGCCAACGACGACATATTCCAGAGCGATCCGGTGAATTTCCTGCGTGCCTTCAAGGTTGCCGATGATACCGGCCTTGCCTTCCATCCGGATCTTCTGCATCTGATGGCGCGCTCGCTCAAGCTGATCGGCAGGGAGTTGCGGGCCAATGGCGAGGCAAACGAGCTTTTTCTGAAAATCCTGACTTCGCGGCGCGACCCGGAAACACTGCTGCGCAAGATGAACGAATCCGGCGTTCTTGGGCGCTTCATTCCCGATTTCGGCAAGATTGTCGCGATGATGCAGTTCAACATGTATCATCATTACACGGTGGATGAGCATACGATCCGCGCCGTCGGCATTCTGGCCTCTATCGAGCGAAAGGAGCGTCAGGCGGAGCATCCGTTCTCTCATAATCTCATTGACACGGTGCAGGACCGGGTGCTGCTCTATCTCGCGCTTTTTCTGCATGATATCGCCAAGGGCCGCCCGGAAGATCATTCGATTGCCGGGGCGCGCCTTGCGCGTCGGCTTGGCAAGCGCTTCAACCTGAAACCGTCGCAGATCGACACATTGTCATGGCTTGTGCTTGAACATCTGACCATGAGCATGACAGCCCAGTCGCGCGATCTTGGTGATCCGAAAACAATCCGTGACTTTGCAAATATCGTGCAGACGCCGGAGCGACTCAAACTTCTGTTGATCCTCACCGTCTGCGACACGCGGGCGGTTGGCCCCGGCGTCTGGAACGGCTGGAAGGGCCAGTTGATACGCACACTCTACAGCGAGACTCACCCTGTCCTGACCGGCGGGTATGAGATGCTCGCCATGGATCAGCGCGCGGAGCGCATGAAAGAACTCCTGGCCGAGGCGCTCGGCGCCTGGTCGAAGACGGATGCCAATACCTATGTCGAGCGGCATTATCCGGGTTATCTCATCCGCACCGATCTGGACACGTTGGTGCGCCATGCCGAATTCGTGCTGGAAAGCCAGAAGGCGGGTTTAAAACTCGCAACCATGACGCGGACCCTCGCTTTCGAAGGGGTGACGGAAGTGTCGGTCTTTGCTCCGGATCAGCCAAACATGCTGAGCCTGCTTGCCGGGGCCTGCGCGCGCGCCGGAGCGGATATTGTTGATGCGCAGATTTACACCACGCGTGACGGCTTCGCGATCGACACAATCCATATTCGCCGCGAATTCAATGTGGATATGGATGAAAGCCGCCGCGCTGAGCGCATCGCGAACGAGGTGAAGCTCGCGCTCTCGGGGCAGATGCCAAAAGACAATCCCGAGGGGCCGATTCGCTCTGTGCGGCAAACCAGCAAGGCATTTTCGGTGCAGACCGACATCGTTCTCGACAATACCCTGTCCAACCGATTCACCGTGATCGAGGCGTCTGGCAAGGACCGCAACGGTCTTCTGCGCGATCTTGCCAACGCGCTTTTCGAATTGAATCTCAATATTTCCACCGCCCATATCGCGACTTTCGGCGAACGCGCGGTGGATGTGTTTTATGTGACCGACCTGATGGGGGAAAAGATCGAGAACAAGGCGCGGCAAGGTCGCATCATGCGACGGCTTGAGGAGGCTTTCTCGCCGCCTGCCAAAGTGCCGCGGAAAGTGGCATAGCGGCGATGGATCTGTTCAAGAGCTTCACCACAGTCGGTGGCGCGACACTGGCGAGCCGCCTGCTCGGTTTTGTGCGCGAGATCCTGATTGCAAGCCTGATCGGCGCAGGGCCAGTTGCCGATGCTTTCTATGCGGCATTCCGTTTTCCAAATCTGTTCCGCAGGCTCTTCGCCGAAGGCGCCTTCAATACCGCCTTTGTGCCCTTGTTTGCCAAGGAGCTGGAGGCAGGCGGCCATGCGGCGGCGGAGCGCTTTGCGCGCGAGGTGTTTTCCGTACTTCTGGTCACGCTCCTCGTTCTCGTGGCGCTCATGGAGATCTTCATGCCGCTTCTCGTTGCGACGGTGATCGCACCGCGGTTCGGCACGGGCACGGAGAAGACGCTCCTCACCATCGATCTTGCACGCATCATGTTTCCCTATCTCCTGTGCATGTCGCTGGTCGCCATGCTTTCCGGCGTTCTGAACGCGTTCCGGCATTATTTCATCGCGGCGCTGGTGCCGGTTCTCCTCAATGTCGTGATGATTGCGGTCCTTCTTGCCTGCGAGGCCCTGGATACCGGCAACAGCGCGCTGACGGGCCGGGTGATGGCGTGGGGTGTCGCACTTGCCGGCTTCGCCCAGCTTGGCCTTGTCTGGATTGCGGCAAAGCGCACCGGATTTACGCTCGCTTTCCAGCGCCCGCGCCTGACCGGCCCGGTGAAGCGGGTGCTCGTGCTTGCCGTGCCGGCGGCGATTGCGGGCGGGATCACGCAGATTAATCTCCTCATTGGCCAGATGATCGCCTCCGGCCAGGACGGGGCAATCGCACTCCTGCAATATGCCGACCGGATCTATCAATTGCCCCTCGGCGTCATCGGCATTGCCATCGGCGTCGTGCTTCTGCCCGAGCTTGCCCGCGACCTCAAATCCGGGAACGATCAGAAAGCCGTCACGACCCAGAACCATGCTCTCGAATTTGCCATGTTCCTGACGCTGCCCGCGACGGCAGCCTTGATGATCATGCCGGGCCTCATCTCCAGTGTGCTTTATCAGCGCGGTGCTTTTGATGCGGTGGCGGCGAACGGTGTCGCAGGTGCCCTTGCCGCCTTTGCTGTCGGTCTTCCCGCCTTTGTTCTGATCAAGGTACTCTCGCCCGGCTTCTTCGCCCGCGAAAACACGCGCACACCGATGAATTATGCGATCATCAACGCGGTCGTGAATGTGGTTCTGTCCTATATCCTGTTCCAGCAATTTGCCCATGTCGGCATTGCCGCCGCGACGAGTATCGCCGCCTGGGCTAATGTCGCCTTTCTCAGCATCGGACTTTACCGTCACGGTTACTGGCCGTTTAAGCCCCGGGCGATCAGGCGATGCATGATGATGCTGGCCGCGAGTGCGATCATGGCGCTCGTGCTTTATGGGCTGATGGAATATCTCGCCGACGCTGGCCTGCTGCATGGCTTCGTGATACGGGCGCTCGCCCTTCTGTCGCTTGTGGTTATCGGTGGCGTTATCTATTTGGCGGCATGCCGGTTGACGGGCGCCGTTGAATTCGGGCAGATGATCCGCAGCTTTCGCAGACGCCGCCATACGGCAGGCGAATGACCTTTTTCTTTCGGGACCAGCATGACTGAGACGATTTTTACACCCCGCGTGTTTTCCGGCGTTCAGCCAACCGGCAATCTGCATCTTGGCAATTATCTCGGCGCAATCGTGAAATTCGTCGCGCTACAGGAAACCCATGATTGCCTTTATTGCGTGGTTGATGAACACGCGATCACGGCAGAGATCCAGCCGCCTGATGTCCTGCGCGGCAATATACGTGAAGTGACGGCAGCTTTCATCGCCGCCGGGGTCGATCACACCCGCCACATTGTCTTCAATCAAAGCCAGGTCAGCGTCCACGCCGAACTCGCCTGGGTCTTGAATTGTATCGCGCGGATCGGCTGGCTGAACCGCATGACCCAGTTCAAGGACAAGGCAGGCAAAAACAAGGAGAATGCGTCTGTCGGTCTGTTCACCTATCCGAACCTGATGGCCGCGGATATCCTTGCCTACAAGGCAACGCATGTGCCGGTTGGCGAGGATCAGAAGCAGCATCTTGAGCTTGCCCGCGACATTGCAACGAAATTCAACCTTGATCTTGCCGAGGCGATTGCTTCACGCGGCCATCGCGGTGCTTTTTTCCCGCTCCCGGAACCGCTGATTCAGGGTCCCGCCGCGCGCATCATGTCTCTGCGTGACGGCACCAAGAAGATGTCCAAATCCGATGTATCCGATCTTTCCCGCATCAATCTCACCGATGATGGCGACACGATCATGAAGAAACTGCGCAAGGCGAAGACCGACCCGGACGGTCTGCCGGGCGAGGTCAAGGGACTTGAGGGTCGCCCCGAGGCGGATAATCTGGTCGGTATCTACGCAGCGCTTGCAGGCATGTCGAAGGAGGCGGTTTTGCGTGATTTCGGCGGCAAGCAGTTTTCGGAGTTCAAACCGGCGCTCGCTGAACTGGCAGAGACCACGCTCAGGCCGGTTGCGGACGAAATGCGCCGCCTGATGCTGGAACCTGATCATATCGACGCGATCCTGCGCGATGGTGCCGGTCGCGCCGAGGCGATTGCCCGTCCCGTCATGAATGATATAAAAGATATTCTGGGATTCATTCGCTAGGCGCGCGCGCCTGTGAAAACATAGGGCGGAAGACGGTATGGGATGGAAACGCAGAAGTTCTGAGGAGGGACACCGCCGCAAGTTTCTCGTCGTCATCGACAGCACGCCAGAATGTGGTCGCGCGGTTGCCTATGCCGCAAAGCGGGCCGAGCGCACCAACGGTGCGCTGGTCATGCTTTATGTGATCAAGCCGACGGAATTTCAGCACTGGCTGGGGGTTGAAAACATCATGCGCGCCGAGGCGCAGGAGGAGGCACAAACGGTTCTCGCGCGCTATCAGGAAATAGCACGCCAGCGCGCCAGAATCGACCCGGAACAGGTCGTGATCGAAGGTCTGCCGCATGAGGCGATCATGCAACTCATCGAACAGGACGAGGATATCGCGATTCTGGTCCTTGCCGCCGGGATCGATTCCGAAGGGCCGGGACCACTCATCACCGGCTTCACCCGCCACATGAGCACACATTTTCCAATCCCCATGACCATCGTGCCCGGCGATCTTTCCGACGAGGAAATCGAGGCGTTGTCCTGATGCGCAATCAGCGCCGCAGCTGGCCTGACCGAGGCAATGTGTCGGAGCGATCACCATGGCGGTTCTGATCACCGGCGGCGCCGGCTATATCGGATCGCATGCCGCGCTTCTGTTTCTCGAGGCAGGGCATGATGTTGTGGTTGTCGACAATTTTGCAAACAGCAGCCCCGTTGCGCTGGAGCGAGTGGCGGGCCTTGCGGGCCGGGCCGCACATTTTCATCGGGCGGATATCCGTGACCGCGCCGCCCTCACCACTGTTCTCAACATGTATGATTGCGACAGCGTGGTGCATTTTGCCGGTCTCAAGGCGGTTGGCGAATCGACCGAGAAACCGCTTGCCTATTATGACAATAATGTCGGCGGAACCCTGCGGCTTCTCGAGGCTATGCAGGATTGCGGCGTGTATCGGCTGATCTTTTCCTCCTCAGCGACCGTTTATGGCGAGCCGAAATTCCTGCCGCTGACCGAGGATCACCCACTTGGCGCCGTCAATCCCTATGGCCGAACGAAGCAGATGATCGAGGATGTTCTGCGCGATCTCGCGGCAAGTGATCCACGCTGGTCGATCCGGCTCCTGCGCTATTTCAATCCGGTCGGTGCTCACGAAAGCGGGCTCATCGGCGAAAATCCGCTTGGTATTCCGAACAATCTGATGCCCTTCGTCGCGGATGTGGCGACCGGAAAACGCGAGCGGCTTTCCGTCTTCGGCGATGATTACGACACGCCCGACGGTACGGGCGTGCGCGATTATATCCATGTCATGGACCTCGCCAGCGGCCATCTCGCGGCCCACGCGACCCTGAACAAGGCTGGGTGCAGTGCGATCAATCTCGGCACCGGGCGGGGCTACAGCGTGCTCGATATGGTGAAAGCCTTTGAGCGGGTATCAAACCAGAAAATCCCGTATCAAATTGCCCCGCGCCGGGCGGGCGATGTCGCAAGCTGCTTTGCGGATACCGGCCTTGCAGCGCGCGAACTCGGCTGGACGGCCGGGCGCGGCATCGAGGACATGTGCGCCGATACATGGAACTGGATTCGCAAGAACCCCAACGGCTATGAAACGGACAGCAAATGAGCATCCTCGTTACGGGCGCAGCCGGGTTTATCGGCATGCACGTCGCCCGCGCGCTGCTTGCCCGCGGCGAAACGGTGATCGGGATCGACAATCTCAACGATTATTATGATCCGGCGCTGAAGGATGCCCGACTTGCGACCCTTGCCAGCGAGCCGCGTTTCAGTTTTCACCGGATGGATGTCGAAGACCGCGACGCGGTGCGCGCCCTTTTTCTCGATAATCCGATGCTGGACCAGGTTGTGCATCTCGCGGCGCAGGCGGGGGTGCGCCATTCCCTCGAAGACCCTTATGCCTATATCCGGTCGAATGTACTCGGACAGCTTGTGATTCTCGAGGCATGCCGGGCGCAGGCAGGCCTGAGACATCTCGTTTATGCGAGTTCATCCTCGGTTTATGGGGGCAATGAAAGTCAGCCATTTTCCATCGACGACCGGGTGGATGAGCCGGTCTCGCTTTATGCAGCGACCAAGCGGGCAGATGAACTGATGGCGTCCTGCTACGCCCATCTCTTCGATATTCCTGCAACGGGTTTGCGCTTCTTCACCGTCTATGGCCCCTGGGGGAGACCCGACATGTCGCCCTGGCTTTTTACAGATGCCATCTTCAACGACCGCCCGATCAAGGTTTTCAATCAGGGCAGAATGCGCCGTGATTTCACCTATATCGATGATATCGTAGACGGTACGATCCGCGCTCTTGACCGGCCACCCATCCGCGCGAACGGCAGGCGGGCGCATCGCCTGTTCAATCTTGGTAACAATGAGAGTGAGGAATTGATGCATTTCATCGGCCTCATCGAAAAGGCCTGCGGCAAAACGACTAAAAAAATCATGCTGGGCATGCAGCCTGGCGATGTCGAGGCAACCTATGCCGATATTACCGCGAGCACGGAACTGCTCGGCTACCGGCCGACCACCCGCTTAGACGCGGGTATCGTGAAATTCGTCGACTGGTTCCGCGCCTATAAGGGGCATTAGATCCTTCGCGTGAGGGTTTTCATCCAGTCGAGGCTGGCCTCTGTCGTGGTCAACGGACGGTATTCCGCGCCAAGCGGCCGGTCATAACCGAGATCATCCAGCATCTTGAAAATATAGGAAAAGTCGAGTTCGCCCTGATCCGGTGCGCCGCGCGTTGGGACGCTCGCAAACTGGATATGGCCGATGATCGGCAAGAGCCGCTGAACCAGCCGCGTGAGATCACCCTCCATGATCTGGAGATGATAGAAATCGAACATCATTTTGAGGTTTGGCGCACCAATTTTAGCGATGATCTCTGCCGCATCCGCTGTGCGATGCATGAAATAACCGGGTACATCGACGGAGTTGATCGGCTCGATCAGGATCGTGATTCCGTGCGGGGCTGCTTTCTCGGTCGCATAGATGAGATTCTGAACGAAGGTCTGCCGTGCTGCCTCGCCGCTCGCAATCCCCGACATGGCGTGAATGCCATGTGCACCGATGCTGGCGGCATAGGCAATTGCCTGATCGATCGCCGCCCGCGCCTCCGCCTCGCGGCCGGATAGAGCGAGAAGACCGAATTCGCCCGGCTTGCCTTTGACCGTGTTGATGCCGAGCATGGGAAGGCCTGTTTTTTCAAGGACTTCGCGAACGTCCTCGGGCGCCGTGTCATAGGGCCAGTGGCACTCAACCGCGTCGAAACCCGCCTCTGCCGCCCGCCGGATCGCGTCAACCAGCGGCAGCTCTGTCCATAGAAAGCCCAGATTGGCGGAAAATTTTGCCATGAAAGTCGTCGCCCAATTGCCTGCCCGATTGCCAGCTTCCAGAATTCTGTGATGGCCGGGCTCATCATGGCAAGATTGCTGGCAAGCGCAAGCCATGATCCCGACGGATCGCCCCTGTAGCCGTCTATAGCCGGTCTGTCTCTGCGCCTGCGACAGGGGCGCGCGGTCACAGGCGGTTGATGGGGGAACTGATGGTTCAGACGTTTGATTCCAATAAGAAAACATAAACGAGAATACATATTTCTTAACGAAAGATGAACAGAATGGTTTGTTTTCAAAAGCGCAATCAGTCTCAACAATACTGCCATTAAATGATCACAATTGTCCTGTTAACGCTGCCATTAACCGACAACGTCTATGGATAAACAACGAGATGAAAATTTTATATTGTGCTATAGTGGCGCTTGGAATTGCGCTGTCAACGCAATCAGTTTTAGCCTTTGCCGACCAGGGGAAAGCTTCTTTCTACTGGCAAGATCAGAAGACCGCCAATGGTGAACGCTTCAACAAAAATGATCTCACCGCCGCCCATCGCTCGCTGCCCTTTGGAACTCTCGTTCGGGTGACGCGGGTTAAGACCGGAAAGTCGGTTGTCGTACGCATCAATGATCGTGGGCCTTTTATTCGCGGGCGCATCATCGATCTCTCGCAGAAGGCTGCGCAATCCATCGGCCTCACACACAAGGTCGGCGTGACCGAGGTTAAGCTCGATGTCATTTCCAAACCAAAGGAAAAGATTTAATCTACGCCACTCAACAACCGCGCCGCAGTTTGCGCGGATCCGGCCGATCATAAGCGCGATGGACATGTGCCTGCATGCGCAGGCCGTCTTGATGGCGTGGGCTTCCCTGGAAAGCGCTCTCAGCGCGGCTGCTGTTCGACCGAGAAGGTGAGGCCGGTGGGCGTTTGACTGGCGCCGTTGACGGCGGTCATGTCCTGCGGGCAGGCCGACATCACGGCAATGCATGCCTCGAGCGCGCGCAGAACAATGCGGTCGCCCGCGCGGGAGACAGGCGCCGCCCATTCATAGCTACCGCCCGGCGTGACGGCGATATTCATCCATATGTTGAATGGACACGGCACATGCGGAGCGCTCACGCCGATGGCCAGAAGGGCATTCTGGAAATTATCGGCGCAATTGTCGTGATAGCCCTCCGCGCCAAGCTGGCGGTAGCGCGGCAGGTCGCAGGCCGCGATCAGCGTGTCATGGACACCGGGTGAGGTGTCCTCGACGATCTTTAAGACTGGCTGTCGCCGGTTGGTCACGAGGCTGTCGCCCGCGCGCACATAAATCCGCCCCAAGGCTGTGCGGCAATGCTCCATCGAGAGGAACGCGCCGGGATTGCCCTCGGTGAGCGCGAAGAAGTCGCAGACCTGTGTCCCGCTGTCGTTGATAATCGTGAGCTGGTCGCCGGGCCGCAGGCGAACCGCACGTCCCTGACGCGCCGGGAGCTGATAGCGCTTTCCGCTTTCCGCATAGCCATCGGCTGAGATCGGCGCACTGGCGGTTCCATTATCGCCATCGGGACGAAGGAGAGCGAGGTGCATGAATGCGGTCCTTTCTGATCAAAGCCACCGGTAATCAAGGCGATAGTCCAGGATGAATGGGGAAAATCATTGCTTGACTTTCGACAGCCAAGCGACGATAGCTCCCCTATCTGCATTGCTGCCGCGTGAGCAGCCCGTTCTCCCAAGAATATAGATCACCGCTTGGCGATGGTCATCCTCTCCAGAGACAGATGCGCCAGTACTCTCTCTTCAGCGAGCGTACTTTCCAACAACTTTCCCATTTCACGCGGGGTTCTAGCGGTTCCATTCGTCTGTGACGAGATCGGAACCCGTCCGCATTCGGTTGTCGTCCCTGTTCTCCCACAGGTGACGAACCGACAATTTTTTCCTGCGACGAGGCTTGTGAAGCGCCGTCGCCATTGAAAGGCATTCCCTTGTCAGAATTTGAAGTCCTCGGACTTTCCCCACTCATCCTCAAATCCGTCGCAAGTCTCGGCTTTGATGTCCCGACCCCGATTCAGAAACAGGCGATCCCGCTGGTTCTCGAAGGCCGTGATATCATGGGCCTTGCCCAGACCGGCACTGGCAAAACCGCCGCTTTCGGCCTGCCGCTGGTGCATCATCTCTTGACCGGCAAAGGCAAGCCATCGCTCAAGGCCGCAAAATCGCTGATCCTTGCGCCGACCCGCGAGCTTGCAAACCAGATCGCGGACAACATGCGTTCTTATGTCAAGAACACGAGCCTGCGGGTGAACGTGGTTGTTGGCGGTGCATCACTGCACATTCAGCGCCGCAAACTCGAAGCAGGCACGGACATCCTGATCGCGACACCGGGCCGTCTTATCGACCTCATCGATCGTGGCGCCGTCCGGCTGGATGAAACCCGCTATCTCGTTCTTGACGAGGCGGATCAGATGCTCGATCTCGGCTTCATCAACGCGCTGCGCCGGATTGCGAAACTCCTCGCCAAACCGCGCCAGACCATGCTTTTCTCGGCGACCATGCCAAAACAGATGGCGGAATTGTCGGAAGCCTATCTCGACGACCCCGTACGCATCGAGACGGCGCGTGTCGGCAAGGCGGCAGACCGGGTCAATCAGAGTGTCCATTTTGTCGATGGCGGCAAGAAGACCGATCTCCTCGAAACCTGCCTGCGCGAACGCGGCGATGATCTTTCCATGGTCTTTGCCCGCACCAAGCACGGTGCGGAAAAGCTGATGAAGCGTCTGGTCTCGTCAGGCTTTAATGCCCAGTCGATCCACGGCAACAAGAGTCAGGGCCAGCGCGACCGCGCGATTCGCGATTTCCGCGAAGGCAAGATCAATATTCTGGTTGCAACCGATGTTGCAGCGCGCGGCATTGATATTCCGGGCGTCGGCTGTGTCTACAATTATGACCTGCCGGAAGTGCCGGAAAACTATGTTCACCGGATCGGCCGCACCGCACGCGCGGGCGCTGAAGGTCAGGCCATCGCTTTTTGTTCATCGGCGGAAGTGCATCTTCTCCATGCCATTGAAAAAGTGATGAAAATCTCCATCGATGTTGCAGGCGGCGAGCGTCCGGCAGCCGGTTCTGCCCGTCCGCCAAAAGCAGGCCCGCGCCGTGGCGGAAGCCGTCCGGCCTTCCAGGGCGAGCGTCGCCCGTCGAATGGCGCGCCGGCGGCCCATCGCGGTCAGGCGCCGAAAAGCGCAAACGGCGGCCATGCTGCAAATGGTGGCAAGGCGTCTCCAAAGAATCGCTGGCGCAAGAACCGCAAGCCAGCCGCTGCCGCGCTTTAAGCGCTTCAAGAGGCCATGTATCTGAAAGCCCGGCCGGAAACGGTCGGGCTTTCTTCTGTTGGCTAAAGGCGCTCAGGCCGAGGCGGGTCGAAGGATCAGATTGCCTTCGGCGTCCTTGAGGCTCAATTGCGTTGAACGTGGATAAGTCCGCACCGCCGGAACCCGCCCTTCGTTGAGCCAGTCCTGCATCCGTTTCCAGTAATCAACCGTCAGAAGCTCGCCATGCGCTTCCCTGAAAAGTCGGCGCAGGGCCTTGGTCGGAAGTCGGAGATGCGCTTCCATCTCCTCCGGCAGGAAGATCACGCCATCTTCGAAAAACCAGTCCGGAATACCTTCCTCGTCGGCATCTCGATCGGTGTTGGTACGAATTTTGACATCCGAAAGGGTTTCAACCGCGTCATAATCGAAGAGATAGACGAATCTGAGCGCGCTGACGCCATAATTGCGTCCGTCGAGATCCTTGTTGAAGACACCGGTTGCGGCATTGTTGCGGATGCACTGGCCAAGGCGGATCACCACGATTTCCGCCTCACGCTCGCTGCAGTTTTCAAGGTAAAGCGGCACCGGAACGAGCTTGCGCTGGACGATGAGATGCTGAAACAGGACCATATCGCCGCGCCGCTCCACGGAGTTTTGCGCCTGTTCTAGCAGTTCTTCGAGAAAAGCCGCTTCGAATATGGATTGCGGCAACAGCAGATTCGAATAGATGACATTGTCGAGCATGCTGCCGGAGCGATTGATCTCATGCACGGCATGATACTTGCCGAGAACCGAGGCCAGGCCGTTAAATTTGCCCCATTTGTACTGATCCGTCGGCTTGTCGCGGATTACCTTCATCACATAGCGGATATCGGGATTGGTAAACCCCATGGCGACGCTGCCGCGCGGTCCGGGGGCATGGTCGAGACCTTTTTCCGCCACCGTCAGGCCGGATTTGATCTGGTTCATCACGGCGATCTTGCCGATATGGTGATAGCCGATCGTGGAATAATGCTCCGAGCGCGGGCGCAGCGGCATGAGTTCGTAGAGATAATCGACCACGTCATGATAATTGCGCGCGGTCACGTGGAAATTCGCAAGTGTGGAGGAGAATACATGAGCAAGCGTGGTCTGTCGCAGGATCACGGCATCGACCTCGATGCCCTGATCGCGGTTGAGAAGCGCGAGGGCAAGCGGTGTCCGGTCGCCCGCAACCGTGATCGAACCGATAATATACGCACCGCGGTTGCGATAGAATCCGGCATTCAACACGTCGACCTGCTCGAGAGGCCGCGTCCCGCCGATGACAAGTTCGCTGTTGATCCGGGCTGCGACCTGCTCTGCGTCGTGCCTCCGGTTGCGGTAAGGCGCGCCGATCTTGTGGACGTCCAGAAACGCTTCAACGGTTTCCGCCGTCATCCGCGACTCCGTGCGCAGGCGCACCACGAAATCGGATACCGGCGTGACCGCGCGGCTCTTCTCATCGAGTTCCGGTTGCCAGGTCGAGCGGTGCAGGTAGCGCCGCACTGACGCGAGATAGGCAATCGCCATATCGGCCTCATAGCGTTTTTCGACCGCCTTGGCGCAGCGCTGTTCAACCATTTGCCAGAGCAGATGATCCTGCCCGACATCGACACGCGCCTCTTTCAGAAACGGGCCGATCTTGTCGATTGACAGTGAATAGATTGCAATCCGCTCCTGGCTGAGGGCGATGGCTGTCGGCCAGTCGCGGGTCTCGAATGCCTTTTTGGCAAGCCCCGGAATCTGCCCCGACCGCTGATAATAATCATCAAAGGCCGCAAGGATAATATCGGCGACGATTGCCGCGGTTTCCGCCTCGCTCAGCGATTGGGCAAGCCTTTCGCGGGCCTCGTCCACGATGCGCTGTGTGTTCAGCGTTCCAAAATCACGTTTTCTGACCTCAACCATTTTTTCATGGTGCGTGGTTGGCGGAATATTGGCAAGATGCAAAACACCCGCCAACCCAAGCGATCAACAAGGCCCCGTCGATGCAATTCGTCAAACTGAATGATGTCACCCTCCATTATCAGGTGTTCGGCAGGCAGGAGGGCAAGCCTGTGCTGGTCTTCTCTAATTCTCTCGGCACTGATTTCAGGATCTGGCGCGATGTGATCATGCGCTTTGCCGGCGAATATGCGATTGTCGCCTATGACAAGCGCGGACATGGTCTTTCAGACGCGCCGCCGCCGCCTTATCGCATCGAGGATCACGTTGATGATCTTGCAGCGCTGCTCGATCATCTTAAAATCAAAGGTGCGCTGGTTTGCGGCCTGTCCGTGGGTGGCGTGATTGCGCAGGGTCTGGCGCTCTCCCGTCCGGATCTGGTGAAGGCACTGGTGCTTTGCGATACCGGTCACAAGATCGGGAATGACGCGCTCTGGAATGAGCGGATCGCAGCGGTCGAACGTTTCGGCGTGAAGGCCATATCGACGAAAATTCTTGAGCGCTGGTTCTCAAGGGAATTCCGCAGCGACGACAACCCATTTTTCGCGGGCTATCGCAACATGCTTGAGCGGACGCCGGTCAATGGTTATGTCGGCACCTGCCATGCCTTGCGCGATGCTGATTTCACGACACGTTTGTCGGCGATTGCGGTGCCGGCGCTCTGTGTTGTCGGCAGCGAGGATGGCTCGACGCCGCCCGCCCTCGTCAAGGAACTCGCAGGCCTCATTGCGAACGCCGATTATGCGGTGATTGACGGTGCCGGTCATCTTCCCTGCATCGAGAAGCCGGAGCAACTCTACGCCCTTATGCTTCCCTTCCTGAAATCCGCCTTATCGTCTTAGCAAGAGCGGTCAGTAATAGAGCGACACAGCATGCTTCGCTTCAGCGAAGAACAGCCATCGTTCGGCAAAGAGGCCGAGCATCATGCTGATAAAGGCAAGGGTGAGGAGCGCGCCCGACGCACCGATTGCCGCCGTGATCAGGCAGAGGAGCACCGGCAGGACGCCGCCAAGGACAAGCGCGATAAGGCGCAGTTTCGCGGCGTGTTTCCGCCCGATCTGGTGCACCATTTCCCGTGTCAGGTAATTCTCACCCGAATGCGGCTTTTCGAGAAGACGGACCGTGCCGAGATGACCAAGCCCGGTGGCGCTGCCAACAGATGAGCCTGTGGGCAGAAAACCAACCGTGGCCGCGCGCTTCCACCACAGCATTTTCGCAGCCCAGGCGACAATCACAAGGCCGCTTGCAATTTGCACAAGTCCCGGCAACGCGGTGCTTGCAAAGGCGGCAGCAAGAAGCGCCCCCGAGGCAACGCCAAAGCCGAGATAGCAGGCGGGCGTGAGCCAGGTGTGCCAGTTTGGTACTGTTTTCAATTGCGAATAGATCATCGCGGTTGCGAAAATCGTCAGAAGCGCGAGCGCGCTGACGAGAAGTCCGAGGGCAAGAACCCGCTCACCGGTCACAATCCACAACAGCGAATAAAGCCCGAAGGCAGAAAGGGTGACGACCGAAAGCACGCCTTCCCGCGACAGCCAGGAAGAACGCCACTGGCTGAAGGCACGCCAGGCGCGCTCCGGATGGCCGAGATGGAAGGTTGAGGAAATCAATCCTGCCACCGCAAGGCCGGCAGCCAAAGCCGCAATCAAGAAGGCCGCGACCGGCCCGTCCAGCACCGGAATGCCAAGTCCGATCAGCGCCATCAGGCCAAAACCTGCGCCGGACGTGACGGTGAAGAAAATGACGGAAAGCGCGGGATGCATCAGAGAGCCTCCAGAACCCGGTCGAGCCAGCCGAGAAGGCCGCCTTCGGCGACAATTTTTGATGGTGCCGCCTTCGGCGCGGCGTCAGGCCGTGTCTTCGGGCGTGGCGGCAGATATTTATTGACCGGCCTGGTCGCCATTTCCGGCATCAGATCATAGCCGCCACGTTCACGCGTCATCACGGACACATCGGAGTTGGGATCGGCAAAATCACCGAAATGGCGCGCATTGGCAGGGCAAGTGCGCACGCAGGCGGGGGTGCGGTCCACTTCCGGAATGTTCTCGTTATAGATGCGATCGACGCAGAGCGTGCATTTCTTCATCACCTGTTCGACCGGGTCCATTTCTCGCGCGCCATAAGGGCAGGCCCAGGCGCAAAGCCCGCAGCCGATGCACTTGTCTTCGTCGACAAGCACAATCCCGTCGGCGGAGCGCTTGTAGCTTGCCCCGGTCGGGCAGACCGTCACACAGGGCGCATCCTCGCAATGCAGACAGGATTTCGGAAAATGCACAATCGAGGCCGGCGCATTCTCGGGCGAAATCTCGAAAGTGTGAATACGATTGAGCCAGGCGCCGCTCGGGTTGCCGCCATAAGGATCGGTATCGGACAAGGGCGCGCCATAGCCGCCGGTATTCCATTCCTTGCAGTTCACGACGCAGGCATGGCAGCCGACGCAGACGTCAAGGTCGATAACCAGGCCGAGTTTCTTCGTTGTCGAGGCGGGAAGCGTCGTCATTTTGTCCACTCCGAACCATAGGAAAGGGTGTCGCTGGTCGTGGAACCAGCATCTTTCTGGGCGCTGAATTGCGGCTCGGATATTTCCGCGCCGGGCTCGGCCTTCTCGATGCGGACACGAAGATCGAACCATGCCGCCTGACCGGTGATCGGATCGGAATTTGACCAGCGCAATCCGTCACCTTTCGGCGGCAGAAGCTCGTTGATCAGATGATTGAGCAGAAAGCCCTTGGTCGTCTCCGGGGCATCCGCAGAAAGGCTCCACGCGCCCTTGCGCTTGCCGATCGCGTTCCATGTCCACAGGGTTTTCGGGTTGACCGCGTTAATCCGTTTCACCGGAACCTTGATGCGCCCATGCGCGGATGTGATCCACGCCCAGTCATCGTCCTTGAGGCCGGCTTTATCACAGATTTCGCCCGGAACATACATCGGGTTCGAGCCGTGGATCTGGCGCAGCCATGCGTTTTGCGAGCCCCATGAATGATACATGGCCGCCGGACGCTGCGTGATCGCGTGATAGGGAAATTCCGCCTCGCTGATCCCGCTTCCCTCAAATGGCGGATACCAGATCGGCAGTGGATCGAAGGTCGTGCGGATGCGTTCGCGGTGGCTCTCGGGGGCATTGGGGCTCGCTTTCCCCTCGGCGCAGAGCTGGAATTTTCGCAAGGGCTCGAGATAGAGCTGGAAGACGTTTTCGACCGGTGCGTCCTGCAACCCCATGCTGACGGCCCAGTTCTGCCAGGCCTTGTTCGCATGTTTGAAATAAAGCGCCTCTTGCGGGACATGGGTCATCGAGAAGCCGCCATTCTCGATATAGCGCTTGATCTGATCCTGATTTGGTTCGCCGCGTCCGGTCTCGTCGCCCTTGCCGCGCCATCCCGATAGTGGACCGACACCCGGCTTGCGCTGATGGTTGGTGATGTAATCCGCGTAATTCTTGTATTTTGCCGTGCCATCCGGGTTCACCATGCCGGGCAGCTTCATCCGTGCGCCGAGATCGAGCAGCACCGACTGGAAGCCGCGCACATCGCGGTCAGGTTCGATCACCGGCCAGCGGATTGCATCGCACATTGCCTCCGGCTCGCTGATCGGACGGTCGAGCAGCGAGATCGCGTCATGGCGCTCGAGATAGGTCGTATCGGGAAGGATGAGATCGGCGAAAGCCACCATTTCCGATGAATAGGCATCGGAATAGATGATTTTCGGAATGATGTAAGCCCCGCTCTCATCCTTGTCGGTCAGCATTTTCATGACACCTGCCGTGTTCATCGACGAGTTCCACGACATGTTCGCCATATACATGAACAGAACCTCGATGCCATAGGGATCGCGCGCATGGGCATTCGAGATCACCATATGCATCAGTCCGTGCACAGACATCGGTGCGTCCCAGGAGAATGCCTTGTCGATGCGCTGCGGTGTCAGGCCGTCGGCCTCAAGCAGCATCTGTTCCGGCCCGCGCAGGAAACCGAGATGCGGCCCGGCAAGCGGTTGATCCGGCAAGCAGCCGCCATGCGGGCTCGGCTGGCCATTGACCGGGCGCGGATAGGGCGGCTTGAAGCGGAAACCGCCCGGGGCGTCGATCGAGCCGAGCAGGATCTGCAGAAGATGGATCGCGCGGCAGGTCTGAAAGCCGTTCGAATGGGCGGAAATCCCGCGCATGGCGTGAAAGGCGACCGGCCGGCCAACCATCGTCTCGTGCCGCTCGCCCTTCATGTCGGTCCACGGCTGGTTAATCACGACATTGCTTTTGAAGGCGGCTGCCGCGATTTCTTCGGCGAGCCGCTTCACCTGATTGGCGGAAACGCCGGTCGTCGCGGCAACCGTCTCTGGCGCATAGTCCTGGGCGATATATTTCTCGGCGAGAAGTTCGAAGACCGGACGGGCGCTGCGGCCATCTTCCAGCGTCACACGGCCTTTGAGATGCGGTTTCACAGCCTTGTGGTTATAGGCGGCGAGCTTGCCGGTCTCCCGGTCGAGAACAAGCGCATGACCGGCGGTATTGCGGGCGAAAAGACCATGGTCCGCACCGTCCGGGTCATCGATCACGAGCCAAGGCGCGTTGGTATAGCGGATGAGGTAATCGACATCGACATGCCCGGCCTTGAGAAGTTCATGGATGATCGCGAGCACGAACAGCCCGTCCGTGCCGGGCGTGATGCCGACCCATTCGTCCGCAATCGCGTTATAGCCGGTGCGCACCGGGTTGACGCCGATCACCTTGACGCCACGCTTTTTGAGCTTCGAAAGCCCGATCTTGATCGGATTAGAGTCGTGATCCTCGGCAACGCCGAAAATCATGAAAAGTTCGGTTTTGTCCCAGTCCGGCGCGCCAAACTCCCAGAAGGCGCCGCCGAATGTATAGATGCCGCCTGCCGCCATGTTGACGGAACAGAAGCCGCCATGGGCCGCGAAATTAGGCGTGCCGAACTGTTGCGCCCACCAGCCGGTGAAGGACTGGCTCTGATCATGCCCGGTGAAAAACGCAAGCTTTTTCGGGTCGTCGTGGCGGACATCGCACAACCAGTCGGAGGCGAGGCTCAGGGCCTCCTCCCATTCGACTTCTTCGAATTTACCTTCACCGCGCTCGCCAACCCGTTTCAACGGTTTCGACAGTCGGGCCGGTGAATAGTGCTGCATGATCCCGGCTGAACCTTTGGCGCATAATACGCCCTTGTTGATCGGGTGGTCCCGGTTGCCCTCGATATAGCGGATTTTGCTCTTACCAGTGTCATCCTTGCGCAGATGCACATTGATGCCGCAGCGGCAGGCACACATATAGCAGGTCGTTCTGCGGATTTCGTCGGATACATGCGGCGAGGTATCAAGCGCCCGGTCTGTGATCGTCAACTCATCCATCCTCTCTGGCATCTCCTCTGGCATCTCCTCATCCATCTCCTCCGGCATCTCCTCTGGGCGTCATGCATCAGCGCCTCATTCGAATTTGATGCTGCGAAACAGTGGAAGCAGGGCAGATTGCTTGCCTCATCCGCTCTATATCAGTCTTTTCCCCTTCAAAATGCAACCGCTTACATTTTGTTTCCTTCAGTCTATAACCTCGGTCGTGGCACCAGGTTCACAGGATTTCTGGGCCACTTAGGTGCCAACGAGAGTTTACTAGTTCATTCAAAAATGAACATACTAGTCTCAATTACCAAAAACAAAGGCATTAACGTTACAGCGTGGCTTCTGTTTCGTCGCCGTGCTCGCGCGTCCATGTCGCAGCGCCTCACAATTGATATGCGTCTGCCTTGCGTGGCTCATGATAGTGGCTATGGTGCTCAAAAATCCAATGCCCCGACCCGTGCACCGAGGAGATCGCAATGTCCAATATTCCAGCCCGCCGCGAGAGTGATTCCTTTGGCGAACTCGATATTCCCGAGGGTAAGTATTATGGTGCGCAAACCGCGCGCTCAGTGATGAATTTTCCGATCGGCGGCGAGCGCCAGCCGCTTCCGCTGATCCATGCGCTTGGCATCATCAAGCAGGCCGCCGCCCGCGTGAACCACAAGATGGGCAAGCTCGATGACGCGAGCGCAAAGGCCATCGAGCAGGCGGCGCAGGAAGTCGCGAGCGGCGCACTGGATGCGCATTTTCCGCTTGTCGTCTGGCAGACCGGATCGGGCACACAGACCAACATGAACGCGAATGAAGTGATCTCGAACCGGGCGATCGAACTGATGGGCGGCACGATCGGCTCGAAAAAGCCGATCCATCCGAACGATCACGTCAATATGGGCCAGTCCTCGAACGATACTTTTCCGACCGCGATGCATATTGCCGCCGCCCGCGAAGTGAATTCCGTTCTTTTGCCTGGCTTGAGACACCTTCACGCTGCGCTTTCCGCCAAGGCCGACGAATTCAAGGACATCATCAAGATCGGCCGCACCCATACGCAGGATGCGACGCCGCTCACCCTCGGTCAGGAATTTTCGGGCTATGTCCACCAGGTTGCCATGGGTATCAAGCGTGTCGAGGAAACCCTCGACGGGCTTTACGAACTCGCGCAGGGCGGCACCGCCGTCGGCACCGGGCTGAATTCGACAGTTGGCTTTGACACCGATTTCGCCGCCGCTGTTTCCGATATCACCGGCCTGCCTTTCCGTACGGCGCCCAACAAGTTCGAGGCTCTTGCGGCGCATGACGCCTATGTCTATGCCCATGGCGCGCTTGCAAGCGTCGCGGCCGGTCTTTTCAAGGTCGCGAACGACATTCGCCTTCTGGGTTCCGGGCCGCGCTCCGGCCTCGGCGAACTGTCCCTGCCGGAAAACGAGCCGGGCTCCTCGATCATGCCCGGCAAGGTCAACCCGACGCAATGCGAAGCCCTGACCATGGTGTGCGCGCAGGTCATGGGCAACCAGACCACGATCCAGTTTTCGGGAAGTCAGGGTCATTTCGAGCTTAATGTCTATAATCCGGTAATGAGCTTCGCCATGCTGCAGTCGATCAAGCTTCTCGGCGAGGCGGCAGTCTCCTTCACCGACCGTTGCGTCGTCGGCATCGAGGCGAACCGCGACAATATCAGGACGCTGATGGAGCGCTCGCTGATGCTGGTAACCGCGCTCAACCCCCATATCGGTTACGACAACGCGACCAGGATCGCGAAGGCGGCGCACAAGAACGGCACGACCCTTAAAGAAGAAACCCTCCGCCTCGGCCTTCTGACAGAGGAAGAGTTCGACCGCTATGTCCGCCCGGACCAGATGATCGGGCCCAGTTCCTGATCAAGAGAATGCCTGATAGGCTTTCCCGGCCAGCCTTCCGCAACCAGCCTGTGCGAGTGGTGTTGCATCAGCTCGCCTTTGCGAGCAGGGAAGCATTACCGCCTGCGGCGGTCGTGTCGACGCAGACATGCCGCTCGATGACGCAGCGCGGGCCAATGTCTTCCTCGGTGAGAAGCGGAAGGATCGCCCCCTTGCGGGCGGCGAGTGCACGACGCAGCGGGCGGAGTTGATCGTCATTGCCCCAGAAAGCGACAGCGTCGAAACCGTCAATTTCCGTAAGAAGAGCAGGCGGCAGCGCTCCGTCGAGGCCCTGTGCGCCCTGATGTCCTGGTGCCACGATAAAGCTCACCGATCCGCTCGCCCTCACCATGTCCGCCTGTTCGCGGGCAGCCTTGAGGCCTGGCCCGAGGCACAGGACAACGCCGCGCGGCAGGATGGAAAGCCGGTTTGATTCACCGGTCGGTCCGGGCAGGTTGAGCGTTTTGAGCGGCGCGCCACGGGGGCGGGCAGCTTTGGCGAGTTCCGCCTTCAGCTTTTCAGCCGTTACCACCTCGCCGGACACTGGAGCCTCGATACGGCGGCGCGGTTTTGTGAAGGCTTTCAGATAGTGCGGGCCACCGGCTTTTGGACCGGTTCCCGACAGGCCCTCACCGCCAAAGGGCTGTGAGCCGACAACCGCGCCGATCTGGTTGCGGTTCACATAGATATTGCCGACATGAAGTTTCGATGTCAGATGTTCGACCCGCCCGTCAATCCTTGTGTGAAGACCAAAGGTCAGGCCGTAGCCGCTGCCATTGATGTCTGTGACGATCCGGTCGATATCCTCCGCCTCGAAGCGGGCGACATGGAGAACCGGGCCGAATATCTCGCGGTTGAGATCTGCGATGCCCGAGACGCGAATGACCGTCGGCGCGACGAACAGGCCGGTCGACGGGGTATTGAGTTTTTTCAGGACCCGACCTTCCGCATCGGCAGCGTCAACATAGGCTTGAATGGACCGGCGCGCGGCCTCGTTGATCAGCGGTCCGACATCGGTCGCATAGTGCCACGGGTCGCCCATCACAAGTTCGTCCATGGCGCCAAAAAGCATCGCGAGGAAGTGATCGGCGACATCATCCTGCACATATAAGACGCGCAGCGCCGAGCAACGCTGACCAGCGGACTGGAATGAGGAGGCGACAATATCCTTCACCGCCTGCTGTGGCAGGGCGGTCGAATCGACGATCATCGCATTGAGGCCGCCGGTTTCGGCAATCAGGGGCGCGTCCGGGGCTGCCGCGTTGGCCATTGCCCTGTTGATCGTCTGTGCCGTCGCAGTGGAGCCGGTGAAGCAGGTTCCCGAAATCCGGGGATCCGCCACAAGCCGCGCCCCGACCCTGGCGCCGTCACCCGGCAGAAGCTGAAGCGCTGTGACCGGCACACCGGCCTTGTGCATCATTTCGACCGCAAGCATGGCGACAATCGGGGTCGAATCGGCAGGCTTTGCAAGAACGCCATTGCCCGCTGCAAGCGCTGCGGCGATCTGGCCGGTGAAAATTGCAAGCGGGAAGTTCCAGGGCGAGATACAGGCGAAAAGCCCGCGCGGTGCGGCGTTACCGTCAATGCCGGCAGCATAATAGCGCAGGAAATCCACCGCCTCACGCAGCTCTGCGATGGCATCTGCCGGGGTCTTCCCCGCCTCGCGGGTGAGGACGGCGAAGAATTCACCGAAATTTTCCTCATAAAGATCGGCAACCCGGTTCAGCACGGCAGCGCGTTCAGGCCCGCTTGCTGCGGACCAGTCCCGGGCTGCCGCAAGGGCCGCCTCGACATCGCTGACGCTTGCCTCGATCACCGTACCGACAAGATCGTCCGGCGCGGCTGGATTGCGGATTTTAAGCGGCGCTTCGCCGGTAAAGGCTGCCGCCATCAGCGGCTTTGCGTGCCAGCGGTGGCTCCTGAAACGCTCGCGCGCGGCATCGACAGCCGCAAGATCGTTCGCGGAGCGCAGGTCAAAGCCACCCGAATTGCGGCGTTCCGGTGCGAACAGATCGACCGGACGGATGATCGCATCGGCATTTGAAAGCGCGAGTGTCTCAAAAGGATCGGCAACGATCGCCGACGCCGGTACGGATTTGTCCACGAGCCGGTTGACAAAGGAAGAATTCGCGCCGTTTTCGAGAAGCCGACGAACGAGATAGGCAAGAAGGTCTTCATGCGCGCCGACCGGGGCGTAGATCCGGCAGCGCGTCTTTTCGCGCTCGATCACCAGCCGGTGCAAGGCTTCCCCCATACCATGAAGGCGCTGGAACTCGAACGCGGCATCGTCTGGCGCGCGGGCGAGGATGCTCGCCACCGTATGGGCATTGTGGGTTGCAAATTGCGGGTAGATCCGGTCGGTCATCGCGAGCAGTTTTGCCGAGCAGCAGATATAGGAAATGTCGGTTGCCGCCTTGCGGTTGAAAACCGGAAATCCTTTGAGCCCCATGACTTGGGCGCGTTTGATCTCGGTATCCCAGTAAGCCCCCTTGACGAGGCGAACCATGATCTTTCGATCCAGCCTTTCCGCAAGCGCATAAAGCCAGTCGATTACTGCTGCCGCGCGTTTGCCATAGGCCTGGACCACGACGCCGAAACCATCCCAGCCGGAAAGCCGGTCATCGGAAAGAACGGCCTCGATCACATCAAGCGACAGATCGAGCCGGTCGGCCTCCTCCGCGTCGATGTTGAAACCCATATTCGCCGCGCGGGCCGACAGCGCGAGATCAAGCACGCGCGCGGTGAGTTCGCTCATCACCCGTGCTTTCTGGCCAAGCTCATAGCGCGGATGAAGTGCGGAAAGCTTGACCGAAATGCCGGGGTTTTCGCGAATGTCCAGGCTTTTCGCATGGGTGGAAAGCATTGCGATTGACGCATCATAGGCGGCGAAGAAATTCTCCGCGTCGCCCGCGGTGAGCGCGGCCTCGCCGAGCATGTCATAAGAATAGGTATAGCCTTTTTTCTCCTCGCTCATGCCGCGTCTGACGGCGGCTTCTATGGTCTCGCCGAGGACAAACTGGCTGCCGAGCTCCTTCATTGCGCGGCGCACCGCCTTGCGGATCACGGGTTCGCCAAGCCGCTTGACGGCGCCGTGCAGGATGCGCGCCATGCCGCTCGATCGCTTTTCATCAAGCACGCGCCCGGTCAGCATCAAGGCCCATGTCGAGGCATTGACGAGGGATGAACTGGAATGGCCGAGATGTTCGCCCCAGGCCGATGGTGCGATCTTGTCTTCAATGAGATCGTCGATGGTCTCATCATCGGGAACCCGCAGCAGCGCTTCCGCAAGACACATCAAGGCCACCCCTTCCTGCGTGGAGAGACCATATTCGGCAAGAAACACCTCCATCAGGCCGGGATCGTTGTCAGCGCGGATATCGTTGACGAGCTTTTCAGCCGCCTTGCCGATCTGGTCTCGGGTCGCTGCATCAGGGGCGTGTGCCCTGATCAGGTCATCCAGAACGACGGTCTCGTCGGCAAGCTCAAGCGCCCATATTCTGTTGCGAATCCCGTCCATGTCTATTCCCTGCGATCCGATGGTTCAGCTTACCGGAAAATAGCATTGAAGCTGAAGGCAAGTTTCCCTATTACTCTTAAAAAACAGGCGATTGATGCGAAGAAAATAGACTTGAAAGGCGTTATTTTGGAAAAGATCAATCATGAAAGTCCACTTGACCGATTTGATCGGATGATGATCGAGATCTTGTCAACCGAAGGCCGCCTGCCGGTGACCGATCTTGCCCGCCGGGTGGGCTTGTCGAAAAGCCCCTGTCAGGCGCGGCTGAAACGCCTGCGCAGCGAGGGGTATATTCTGGGTTTTCGCGCCGTCATCAATCAGGAGCGGCTTGGCCGCGATCATGTCGCCTTCACCGAGGTCAAGCTTTCCGACACGACGGAGAATGCGCTTCGCGCCTTCAACACGGCGGTTCTCGCCATGCCGGAAGTCGAACAATGCCATATGATTGCAGGACGCTTCGATTACCTGTTGAAAGTGCGCACCAACGACATCAAGGCCTATCGCGCGTTTCTGGCGGAAAAGATTTCCCGCCTTCCCTTCATCGCGAATACCTCAACCTATGTCTCGATGCAGGCTGTGAAGGAGACGGCGGCCTGAGCCCGCCAGTGGCAGAAGCCTTGAGTTTGATTGTGATCCGTGGTGAATAACGAGGGCAGCGCGGAACCTGAAAAGGAAGATTTCATCGCAATGACCCCCTCCTATGCCATCACGCCGCCGGAACAGGCCTCTGTCGCCATCCTCGACAGTCAGGCGCGCTTTCCGGTGCGCCGGATTTTCTGTGTCGGGCGCAATTATGCGGCCCATGCCCGCGAGATGGGCAAGGATCCGGACCGGGAGCCGCCGTTCTTTTTCATGAAACCGGCGGATGCGGTCACCGACAGTGGCGTCGCAATTCCCTATCCGCCGGAGACGAGCGATCTTCATTACGAGATTGAGCTTGTGGTCGCAATTGGCACCGGGGGCGCGGACATCGCGCCGCAGGATGTCTATGCCCATCTGTGGGGGGCGGGCGTCGGCATTGATCTCACCCGGCGGGATCTTCAGGGGATCGCGAAAAATATGGGCCGTCCCTGGGATCTCGGCAAGGGTTTCGACCATTCCGCGCCGATGGCGCCGTTGACCCCGCTCGCCGATGTCGCATCGCTTGAAAAGGGGCGTATCTGGCTCGCGGTCAACGGTGAAATCCGTCAGGATGCGGATATTGGCGATATGATATGGTCGGTGAAGGATCATGTCTCGATCCTGTCCCGCTCCGTGCGCCTCGCGCCCGGCGATCTCATCATGACCGGCACGCCGGCCGGTGTCGGCGCGGTCAGACCCGGCGACGTCATGAGCGGTGGTGTCGCGGGGCTGACGGACATTACAACGCCAATCCTGGCACAAACGGCCTGAGATAGCCCGAGACAGCTTGAGAGTGAGTAAGCCCGCGAGCGGCGGGGAAGCCGAAGAGAAGGGCATCGGGCCTCTCGGATCGTATAATTTCCCGTAATGGATACCGCGCCGCCATGTCGATTCGTCTTTTGAAAACATTGGTCGCGGTTGCAAGCCATGAAACCTTCAGCGCCGCCGCAGAGGCGGTGCATGTGACCCACGCCGCCGTCAGCCAGCAGATGAAAACCCTTGAGGCTGAATGGCAGGTGACACTGTTCGACCGGACCACCCGCACACCACGTCTTACCCCGGTCGGTCGCGCCCTTGCTGCGCGGGCGCGGGTTGTGATTGCCGCTTATGAGAATCTGGTTCCTTCGGTCCTCGGCGAGGACTGGCAGCACGGTGGACTCATTCTCGGCGCCGTGCCGACCACGCTCACCAGCCTTGTTCCCCTTGCAATCACGTTGCTCAAAGAGAGCCTGCCGGGTCTGCATGTGCGGGTTGTGCCGGGCCTCACCGCCGATCTCGTCCTGGAGGTTGAACGCGGCGCGCTTGATGCGGCAATTGTAAGCCGCCCGGCGCATCCTCTTGATCGTCTTGTCTGGCGTGCTGTCGCCGATGAGCCGCTCGAACTCCTGGTCGCTCCGGGGGTGAGCGAAACCGATCCGATCACGCTTCTGAAAACAAAACCCTATATCCGCTTTTCCCGTCGCGCGCTGGTTGGCGGCATGATCGAGGACTGGCTTCAGCGGCGGGGCATTATGGTCCATGACAGTATGGAACTTGAAAATCTCGAATCGATCTCGAGCATGGTCCTGAGCGATCTCGGTGTCTCGATCGTGCCGGCGCGCTGCGTTCGCGAGCCGAACCCGCTGCCGCTTCGCCATATTCCGCTCGGGGTCGAGGCGGCTGTGCGTCAGCTCGGCCTTCTCGCGCGACCGGACAGCATCAAGCTCAGTCTTGTTGAGCGGGTCCATGAAACCCTTTTGAAAGCGGTTGAGATCGGCGTCTATGCACCGGATGCGCAAGTGAGGCACCCAGAACTGCCAGAACTGCCAGAACTGCCCGCACTACCCGTACTGCCAGAACCACCGGAAAAGGCCGCTCCCCGATGACGGCGAGTTTTCTTCTTCTGCTTGCCGCGGGTGCCGTCGCCGGCGGATTCGTGAACGGTCTTGCAGGCTTCGGCACAGCCCTCTTCACGCTCGGCTTCTGGCTTCAGATCATGTCGCCGCCGGAGGCGGTCGCCATGGTGCTGTTCATGTCGGTAACGAGCGGCATTCAGGGCATGATCGTGGTCTGGCATGGCATCCGCTGGCGGCGGCTGATGATCTTTCTGGTTCCAGCACTCCTTGCCATTCCGATCGGTCTTCAGCTTCTGGATCAGATAGACGCGGGCACCCTGAAAAAGATCATCGCCGCATTCCTGATTGTTTTCGGCGGCTATTTCGCCATTCGCAAACAATTACCGAATTTCACGAGGCCGACGCCGATCCTTGACGCGATGATCGGTTTTGTGTCGGGCATTCTCGGGGCTATTGCCGGTCTGTCCGGAGCGTTGCCGACAATGTGGGTTTCGCTTCGCCCCTGGCCGAAGGCAGAGCAGCGCGCGGTTCTCCAGCCCTTCAACATCATCATTCTGGGCGTCGCTGCCGCGCTTCTCGCTCTTGATGGTGCCTACAGCAAGCCCGTGCTGTCAAACCTTCTTGTTGCCGTGCCGATCGCCATGTTGAGCGCCCGGCTCGGCCTTGCCGTCTTCAGGCGCCTTGATGATCATCAGTTCCGTCGTCTTCTCATCGTCTTGATGCTGGTGGCCGGGCTTGCCCTGATGACGCGCGAATTGCTTTAAATGATCTCATCCTTGCGGTCGTCGGTTTCGCCATAGCGCTTCATGACGGCGGGTTTGGTGCCTTCATAGGCTTTTTCGAGATTGACGGCGATTTTGGCGTTTTCGCGTTCGAACAGGCTGTTGCCCGCAAGGTCGCTCTCGACGATGAAGGGGCCCATATTCTCGGCTTCGAGAACCCACATTGCCTGCGCGAGACCGAGTTCCTTGTTCCAGTGGATCGCCTTCACCCGTTTGATGCCGCGCCCGAGCAGGGCGCCGGTACCATAGCCGACGGTGGTGAGATAGATCGCGCCGTTCGGAACGAAATGCTCCCTGTAGTCCTTCGAGCTCATGCCGCCCTTGCCGATAATGAGTTTGGCACCTGATTTTCTGAACCAGTCGCCGATCCATTTTGAGAACCGGAAAGACGCGGTCGCGGTCACCGCGCCGAGATTGAAGCTGCCATCCTCGTTGAGGGAGGCGGCGGGCGAGCAATGGAAATTGGCCGCACTTTCCGAGGGAAGCTCCATCGGAATATTGGCATTTTCCTCCAGCGCGCGCATATAGACGCCTTCGCGCGCAGTATAGATCAGCCCGTCAAGATAGACCACATCGCCGATCCGGAGTGCGGCGAGCGCTTCCGGTGTCGGCGTCGTGCTCAGGCGGATTTTTCGAATGCGTCCGGCGTCTTCTGCCATTCAACCGTCTCCCGGCGTTGATAATCGGTGAACCAGTCCGGATCGGTGCGGAAGTCGACCCGCCCGTCCGCGTGAATGCGCGCCACCGCCCGGCGCGACGAAAGACAGAAGGCGTGAACGCTCATCTGCATGCCGCCGGTGTGGCAATATCCGACTTCGATATGGCAGTCGATCACCATGGATTTTCCGACAAAGCCCATCGCCCCCATGCCGATCGAATTGCCGAGTTCCTTGAATTCTTCCTCGAGGGCGGCGATTTTCGGGTCCGGGTTGCGGTCGCCGACAATGCGCAGGCACGCCGCCCGCTTGCCGAGGACCATGCATGTATCCTTCGAGCCGCCAAGGCCGATGCCGATGATCGCGGGCTGGCAGGCAAGGCCGCGCTTGCCGAAGGCAACGAGACTGTCGAGGTAAAACCGCTTGATGCCCTGTATGCCGTCGCTTGGAAACAGCATCCGGTAATCCGTGCCGAAAAGGCCGCCCTTGTGGACTGTCACAAGGTCGATCCAGGCCCCGTCCGGCTCAAAACCATATTCGATTTCCGGCGCTCCGATGCCGACATTGTTGTCATGATCCGTGCGCCACAGCGGATGGACGCGGTTCGGGCGCAGCGGCACGCCATGGGTGGCATTGGCTGTCGCCCGTCGCAGCGCCGCCTCGAGCGCGACCGGCCCGCCCTCGATCATGGCCTCGTTGCCGATTTTGACATACCAGCGCGGACAACCCGTGTCGCCACACATCGCGCGCCGGTCTTCCTTGGCCGCCTCATAATTTTCAAGCATCGCCTGAAGCACGAAAGACGAAAGGTCGCCATCCTCCACGGCCGCGGCCTTCTTCAGTCCGTCGAGATAATCGTCGGGAATTTCGATCGCCGCCTTTTCCATCAGGCTTTCCGCTGTTTTCTGAATGAGGTCGATTGCAATCATTGGGCTGCCTCCACCAGTGTTTTCGCTTCGCCGTCCTTGAGAAGCGTCTTGCCCGGCCGCACAAGCGTGAAGCGCACGGCCTCGCGGGCTACATCAATCGTGTCGCCATCTTGCCGGGCTATCGTGAAATAGGATCTTTCAAGGTCCCCGGTTTCGGGGAAATCCTCCCGATAATGCGCGCCCCGTGAATTCTCACGGCTCAGGGCTGCCCGCGTGATCACGTTTGAAATATCGGTGAGGCTCGCAAGGTTGAGCCAGTCGTGCCAGGTGAGATTGAAGGCCCGGTTGCTGCCGTCGACGCCGACGCCGTCAAGCGCCGTGCGAATGTTTTCGACACGGCTGAGCCCGCGCATGAGACCGCTTCTGGTACGCATCACGCCGACATCTTCCCACATTGCGTCCATCAGCTCGCGGCGCAGCTCCTGCACATTGCCAGCCCGCCGCATGAACGGGGTCATGGCGCGATCGATTTCCGCTCCGAGCACATGGTGATCCGGGTCGCGCAATCGACCCGCGCGCAGCGCATCGCGCGCCATCATGTCCCCCGCAATACCGCCATAGACGGTGGAATTGGCAACGCCATTGCCGCCGAGCCGGTTTGCGCCATGCGCGCCGCCTGCATCTTCACCGGCGACATAAAGGCCGGCAAGCGCGGTGCGGGTGTCGACATCGACCACGACGCCGCCCATGAAATAATGTGCGGTCGGCACCACTTCGACCTTGCCTGCGGCAAGATCAAAGCCGCAATCGGCGCAACGCTTGACCATGCCCTTGAATTTCTCGCGCACGAGGTCCGGCCCGAGATGGCCCATTGAAATATACACGCCGCCGTTTTTGGAGATATTGTTCTTGCGCATTTCGGCATAAATCGCCCGGCTCACAATGTCGCGCGTGGCGCGCTCGCCGCGTGCGTCATAATCGAACATGAAGCGGTGGTCATGGCTGTTGAGAAGCTCGCCTCCCGCGCCGCGCAGGCCCTCTTCGAGGACGGTGCCGGTCATCCTTGTGTTCTCGCCGGCAAGAAGCCCGGTTGGGTGAAACTGCACCATTTCCATATCGCGCAGCGGCAGACCAAGACGCAGCGCCATGGCAAGTCCGTCCATTGACTTGTCGCCGGAGGGGGTATGATAGCGATACATGGTGGGGCCGCCGCCGGTTGCCATCAAAACCGCTTGCGCCCGAACGAAACGGAACCGGCCGGTGCGCATATCGATGAAGAGAACACCGGAAAGGCCGCTGCCATCTTTCGCCGGAATGAGGCCGATGGCGCGGTGCTCCTGCAATTTCTCGAACGGGCGCGCGAGAACCTGTTCCATCAGGCGGCTGATGATCTCGATCCCGGTCAGGTCGCCCTTGTGGACAGTGCGGTCGAAGGTCTGGCCCGCGAAGGCCTTCTGATGCAGCGTGCCGTCCTGATTGCGGTCGAAGAAGCAGCCGATCTCATTTTCGAGTTCCTGCACGCGGGTGACGGCCGTTTCGCAGAGACGCCAGGCCATGTCCTGATCGGGCAGCCATTTGCCGCCCTCGATCGTGTCCATGAAGTGCCGCTCGATGCTGTCGCCCGCGCCAAGGGCCACATTGTAGCCGCCCTGCACCATGCGCGTGCAGCCGCTCTTGCCGATCAGACCTTTGACCGCGATGCTGACCTTGAGGTCGGGCGCGGTCTGGAGTGCGTGCAGCGCCGCAAACAGGCCTGCTCCGCCGGAGCCAAGGATCAGAATATCGGTATCGTGATGATCAGGATCGGTCATAGCGCGCTCAAAAAGAAGCTGCAGGAAAGAAAGAACGACGCCGCGAAAGCCGTTGCGGCATAGGTTTTCTGGCGCGGCGACCAGGGCAGGAATTCAAGCGCGAGTAATCTCAGCCCACCAAAGAAATGCACCGCGAGCAGGAACACGAGCCCGAATTCGGCGATTTTGACGGCCGGGTTCGCGCTCCAGGAAAGAAATCCCTCAAGGGCGTGAGGCGCGGTGAGGGCAAGGGAAAGAACATAGAAATGGAGCGGCAGAAAAATAGCGAGCGCAAGACCCGAAACCCGGTGGAGAAGAAAAGCGAAATAGAGTGGATGGGACTGATGCGGCCTGATCATGCACCCGCCCCCGAAAGCGTGACCGCATAGACCGCCCGCATACCGAGCAGGAGAAGCATCAACAAAACCCCGCCGGACAGGGCCGCGAGCGCGCCGCCCTTCAGTTTCAGCGTCTCGAAGGCGATCACCCGGACACCGATTGCCGCATGGATGGCGACAGCTGCGACGAAAATGCCGTAAAACGCCGTCCACCAGAGGTTGCCCTGTGTCCGGTCCAGAATTTCGCTCGCGGTCAAACCATCCTGCACAGCATAGATCATCACGGCGATATGGCCGAGAACAAGGGGCGCCATGATGAGTGCGGTCAGGCGCTGAAGAATATAGAGCCGCGTCGTCAGCATCAGCCTTGCCCTCCGCGAAAAGCGGCTCGGACCGTTTCGCGTTTCAGCCCCGCGATGGAGGCGGTCGGGTTCAATTCGTTCGGGCAATGGGCAACGCAACCCTGCTGGCTGTGGCAATTGTGGCATCCGCCGGTGCCGGACACGGCCTTGAGCCGCGCCGCATCACCGCTGTCGCGTTCATCATTGACGAGGGTCCACGCCCGGTTGAGGGCCGCCGGTCCGAGATAGTCCGGGTTCGCGGCGACGACATCGCAGGCGGCATAGCAGACCGCGCAATTGATGCATTCGATGCCAGCATCGGCGGCAATCCGTCGAGAGCTTGCGGGCAGAACGGCGACAATCGGGTCCGCGCGGGAAAGCGATGGCTTGAAGACAGCTTCCGCCGCCACCCACTTGTCGAAAAAGGCACTCATGTCGGCGACAAGATCCTTGATCACGGGAAGATTGCGCAGGGGGGCAAGATGGATCACGCCGTCCTTCAGGACCCTGTTGACATGGGTGCGGCAGGTCCAGCGCGGCTTGCCGTTGACCATCATGGCGCAGGAGCCGCACATACCGACACGGCAGGAAAAACGATAGGAAAGGGTCGGGTCTTCATTCTGCTGGATATAGGTCACAACATCGAGCACGGTCTGGCTTTCGCGCAGCGGCACGCGGAAGGATTGCGTCTTCCCGCCCGCGACGTCTCCGCGAAAGACCGAGGCGGTGAGGTGCGTCTGCTGCGCTTTGTCTACCCTGTTCATGCGTCCTGCTGCCATTCGCTTTGTCTGCTCCATCTCAAGCCCGAATATGCCCAAAAGGCACGGTGAGCGCATCATAATCTCTTGATGTCATTTCAGAAAGGCAGTTTTTCTAACGGCTTTTGTAAATTCTTCTTTCAAAAGGGTGGCGGCGGTCAGAGCGGATTGTCTTCGCCTGCCAAGTCGTGGTTCAGCCTCGTTTGAGTGCTGGGTCTGAATGTGTATAATTGGCATTCGGCACTTTTGGCTGGGGGTGGTCCGAACGTGATCGGGGGATACGGGCATGCGGGTCGATATACATAATTCGGAGATTCCGACAATCTGCCGTGCCTGCGAGGCGCGCCATCGCGGTATTTGCGGAGCGCTATCGCCGGAACAGCTGGTCGAACTCAACCGATCGACAAGACGCGAACTCATCCCATCGGGCAGTTCGATCGCTGCGGATGATCAGGAAACGACGCGCTATGCCAATATCCTGCACGGGGTGGTGAAGCTCTCGAAACTGATGGGCGATGGCCGTCAGCAGATCGTCGGCCTGCAATTTGCGCCTGATTTCCTCGGTAGACCATTCCGCGAAACCAGCAATGTCGGCGTTGAGGCAGCGACCGAGATTCAGGTTTGCAGCTTTCCGAAAAAGGCCATCGAAGAGATGATCAGGAAGTCGCCGGAACTGGAGCATCGCCTTTACGAACAGACACTGCGCGAACTCGATGAGGCGCGCGAATGGATGCTGACACTCGGCCGCAAGACAGCGCCTGAAAAGGTCGCGAGTTTCATTCATATGATCGCCATGCACAGCCAACCCGAACGGGAGGAGACCGACAATATTGCGATCGAATTGCCGCTGAAACGGGCCGAGATCGCAGATTTTCTGGGGCTCACCATCGAGACGGTGAGCCGGCAGATCACGAAACTGCGTAAGGCCGGAATTATCGACGTGCTCGACGGGCGAATGATCCGCGTGCCGAGCATGGCCCGTCTTTATTCCGCCTGCGGGCGCTGATGCCGCAGGTGTTTTCCGCGAGGGTCAGTGTTGAAAAGGCGTCTGGGCGGTGCCTTTCTGCGTCATGAGAGGGGCGATATGCTCCGCCTCAAACGCGATATGGCGCCTTAGATTGTCGAAGAAACCGCGCAGCATATAGCCAAGTTTGTCCGCCGCGACGATTCCGGGTCCTGTCACGAATGCAATGAGTGCTTCAGCCAGATCCTCGGCGGAGGCTTCATCCTCCCAGTGTTCAAATTTCAGCCGTTCTAGACTGTGTCTGATTGATGCCCCTTCGAGCGGCAGGCGCACCAGCACACCGAAAACGGTTTCCTCCTCGAAAATATGTGCCCGCCGGATCAGCGGCAGGACCTGTCGCGCGACATGCAGGGCCGCTTGCGCATCGAACTGGTCCGGCAGGCCGTCGGCAAGTTTTTCGAGCCGGTCGCAGAGCGCGAGCTGTGCTTTGTGAAAGTCGGTCATGGTGGTGAGGATCCCGGGAATGCCCTCGCCGATTTGACCGTCCTTCGAATGGAATACCTTGGCTTTATCGCCGCAATGGGACAGCGGTTGGTCAGTCCATTCATTTTGCCGCTCATTTTGCAACTGCGCCATGATTTCCTCCGATCCCTTGCGTCATCAGACTTGCAGCGTGCCATTTCCCGACGGTCGGTTTCCTTGATCCAGATCAACGATTGCGGGCGCAAAGGAGTGCCATTGATGAAATGTGAGCGAGCGCCAAGGCGGCCTAGGACGGCCTCTCGGCAGCGGGCAGGTTGCCCTAAGCGTTGCCCTACAGGTTGCCCTACATGTTGCCGGGCAACGGGCAGGAAGTCGGGCGCGCGGTCTTTGTTATGACGAGAGAAATGGGGGATATCATGGGCTTCGGCACAGCAACCTTTGCAATGGGAACGGGTGCAATCTTTGCAGTCTTTGCATCAGCCCTAGCAAGCGAGCCGCTCTTTGCGACCCATATGGGCATGCTGGCACTGGTCCTTGCGGTCGGGGCGGTGGTCACGATCCGGTATGGCGACTATGGCGACCAGCGTTTCGCCGGGATGCGCACCAGCTTGTTCCGCGACATGCCAACCGGCTATCGCGACGATGTCGTGCGGTTCGGGGCGATTGCAACCCTGTTCTGGGGCATAGTGGGATTTCTGGTTGGTGTCTTGATTGCGGCGCAGCTGTCATGGCCGGAACTCAATCTTGAACCCTATTTCACTTTTGGCCGACTGCGACCGTTGCACACATCAGCGGTTATCTTTGCCTTTGGCGGCAACGCGCTTCTATGCACCAGTTTTTATGTCGTGCAGCGCACCTGCCGGGCGCGGCTCTGGGGTGGCAATCTCGCCTGGTTCGTGTTCTGGGGATATCAGCTTTTTATTGTGATGGCGGCGACCGGCTATCTTATCGGCGTCACCCAGTCCAAGGAATATGCGGAACCGGAATGGTATGTCGATCTCTGGCTCACTGTGGTCTGGGTTGCCTATCTTGCGGTTTTCCTCGGGACGCTGATCAAGCGCCGGGAGCCGCATATCTATGTCGCAAACTGGTTCTATCTCGCCTTCATTGTCACGGTCGCGCTGCTTCACATTGTCAACAACCTGTCGATGCCGGTCTCGTTTCTTGGCGCGCGCAGCTATTCGCTGTTTTCGGGTGTGCAGGACGCGCTGACCCAATGGTGGTATGGCCACAATGCGGTCGGATTTTTCCTGACGGCAGGCTTTCTCGGCATGATGTATTATTTCGTGCCGAAACAGGCAAACCGCCCGATCTATTCCTACCGGCTCTCGATCGTTCATTTCTGGGCGCTGATCTTCCTTTATATCTGGGCCGGGCCGCATCACCTGCATTACACGGCACTGCCTGACTGGGCGCAGACGCTCGGCATGGTGTTCTCGATCATTCTCTGGATGCCGTCTTGGGGCGGCATGATCAACGGCCTGATGACGCTTTCAGGCGCCTGGGACAAACTGCGTACCGATCCGATCCTGCGCATGTTTGTGCTGTCGCTCGCCTTTTACGGCATGTCGACATTCGAAGGGCCGATGATGTCGATCAAATCGGTGAATTCGCTCAGCCACTATACCGACTGGACGATTGGCCACGTCCATTCCGGGGCGCTTGGCTGGGTGGGCATGGTCTCGTTCGGCGCGCTCTATTACATGGTGCCGCGTCTATGGGAGCGGGAGCGGCTCTATTCGGTGCGCATGGTCAACTGGCACATCTGGACCGCGACCATCGGCATCGTGATCTATGCCGCCGTGATGTGGGTGGCGGGCATCACCCAGGGCCTGATGTGGCGTGAATATGATGATCAGGGCTTCCTCGTTAACTCCTTCATCGACACGGTGAGTGCGATTCACCCGGAATATGTCATGCGCACGGTTGGCGGCCTGTTCTATCTCGCCGGTGCGCTCATCATGGCCTTCAACGTGGCGATGACCATCCGCGGTAAGCAACGCGAGGAAACCCCGATCGGCGGGGCCATCCCCGCGCTGGTTCCGGCTGAGTAGGGAGAAAATCCATGTCAATTCTGAGCAGACACAAAACGATCGAGCGCAATGCCACCCTTCTCATGGTTCTGTCCCTTCTGACTGTTCTGGTTGGCGGCATTGTCGAGATCGTGCCGCTTTTCTATGTCCAGAACACGGTTGAGAAAGTTGAGGGCATGCGACCCTATACGCCGCTCGAACTCGCCGGTCGCAATATCTATATCCGGGAAGGCTGCTATCTCTGCCACAGCCAGATGATCCGGCCGTTCCGCGACGAAGTGGAGCGCTATGGCCATTATTCGCTGGCAGCGGAGAGCATGTATGATCACCCCTTCCAGTGGGGGTCGAAACGCACCGGCCCGGACCTTGCCCGCGTCGGCGGACGCTATTCGGATGAATGGCATGTCCAGCACCTGATCAATCAGCGCGACGTGGTGCCGGAATCGATCATGCCCGCCTATTCGCATCTCGCCAAAACACCGCTGTTCGTCAAGGGGTTCGAGGCGCATCTGAAGGCGAACCGTGCGGTCGGCGTACCCTATTCCGAGGCGATGATCGAAAATGCCGTGGCCGACATGCGTTCCCAGATCAATCCGGATGGCGATGCGAGCGGCTTCAAGGAGCGCTATGCGAAAGCAGCGGTGCGCAAGTTCAATGACCGTTCCAAGGAACTCACCGAACTCGATGCCCTCGTCGCCTATCTCCAGATGCTCGGCACGCTGGTTGATTTCGAAGCCTACAAACAGACCGAAACGCTGCGCTGAAAGGGAGAGCCATGCACTATGACAATCTGCGCCATTTCGCCGACAGCTGGGGCCTTGTCTATCTCTTCGCCCTGTTTGTCATCGTCCTTCTTTTCACCTTTCGCCCAGGTTCGAAGAAAACCGCAGACGAAGCCGCACAAATCCCTTTGAAGGAAGATGATCGCCATGTCTAAAGCCGATATTGATGAAGTCACCGGTGTTGCGACAACCGGTCATGAATGGGACGGCATCAAGGAACTCGATAATCCCCTGCCGCGCTGGTGGCTCTATACCTTCTATGCGACGATCCTGTTTGGGCTTGCCTATATCGTTTATTACCCGGCCATTCCTCTGATCGAGGGCGCGACGCCCGGGCTTTCCGGGCAGACCAATCGCGGCGACCTCAAGGTGGAGCTTGCCGCTGTCGCCGAGGCGCGGGCGGGCATCGAACAGCAAATCGCCACGAGCGATCTTGCCGCGATAAAGGCCAATCCCGAATTGCTGCGCTATGCGACGGCGGGCGGCGCGTCGCTTTACAAGGTGTTCTGCACCCAGTGCCATGGCTCCGGGGCACAGGGCGCCCCGGGCTATCCGAACCTCAACGATGATGACTGGATCTGGGGCGGCGATCTCGAGGCGATCCATACGACGATCACCCATGGTGTCCGCAACGATGTCGACGAGGATACCCGCTTCTCGCAGATGCCAGCTTTCGGAGACGGAATTCTGAGCGATGCCGAAATCAACGCGGTTGCAAATCATGTGCTGAGCCTTTCCGGCAAGGATCACGATGCCGCCCTCGCAGGCAAGGGCACGACCGTCTTTTCGGAAAATTGCGCATCCTGCCACGGTGAGGATGGCAAAGGCATGCGCGATGTTGGCGCGCCCAATCTTGCCGATGCGCTGTGGCTTTATGGCGGATCACTCGCTGCCGTCACGGCGCAGGTGAAAGTACCGAAGCATGGCGTCATGCCGCCCTGGGGAGAGAAACTCGGCGATGCCAAGGTGAAACAACTCACCCTTTACATCCACAGCCTTGGTGGCGGGAAATAGAAACGGGATCACGCCTGTGACAATCGTCGCAAAGACAACGCGAACCAGAACGCTGCAAGATCAAACGGGTGGTGGTGCTGCGGAGCCGGAGCGCCTTGATGTCGCGCCGGTCAACGCCAAAAAGAACCGCGATCTCTATCAGGCCCGCACAAAGATCCACCCAAAACGCGCGAGCGGCACGTTTCGGCGGTTCAAATGGCTCGTCATGCTGATAACGCTCGGCATTTATTACCTCACGCCATGGCTGCGCTGGGACCGAGGCCCCTTTGCGCCGGATCAGGCCGTTCTGGTGGATCTTGCGAACCGCCGCTTCTATTTCTTTTTCATCGAGGTCTGGCCGCAGGAATTCTTCTATATTGCGGGCCTTCTCGTCATGGCCGGAATCGGCCTGTTCCTTATCACCTCGGCCGTCGGTCGCGCCTGGTGCGGCTATACCTGCCCACAGACGGTCTGGGTTGATTTATTCCTGGTTGTCGAGCGCTTTTTCGAAGGTGACCGGAATGCCCGCATCAAGCTCGATGCCGCACCGATGTCGTCCTCGAAAGCGATCAGGCGCACGGCAAAGCACGTCACCTGGCTTGTCATCGCGGTTGCAACCGGGGGCGCATGGATCTTCTATTTCGCGGACGCGCCAACGCTCCTTCGCGCCTTTGTAGCCGGCGATGCGCCCTATGTCGCTTATGCGACGGTCGCGATCCTCACGGCGACGACTTATGTTTTAGGCGGGCTGATGCGCGAACAGGTCTGCACCTATATGTGCCCCTGGCCGCGCATTCAGGGCGCGATGCTGGACGAGCATTCCCTGATCGTGACCTACAATGATTGGCGCGGTGAGGCGCGCACCCGCCACCGCAAGACCCAGCTTGCCGAGGGCGCTCCGGTCGGCGATTGCGTCGATTGCAATGCCTGCGTCGCGGTCTGCCCGATGGGGATCGATATCCGCGACGGCCAGCAGATGGAGTGCATCACCTGCGCGCTCTGCATTGATGCCTGCGACGGGGTCATGGATAAACTCGGCCTCGAGCGCGGTCTGATCGCCTATTCGACGCTCGATAAATACAACCGGAACATGGCGCTTTCCGGCGCGCGGCGGATCGATCGGGACGGCGATCAGGTCTGGGACACGGCCTCGATTGATCCGACCAGGATTCGGGTAGCCGGCAGCGGCCTCATCGCGCAAGTGGCGCGCACCGACTGGCGCACCATCCTCAGACCGCGCACGATCGTCTATGCGCTGATATATGGCGTGATCGGGCTTTCGCTCCTGAGCCTGCTTTTCCTGCGCGACCGGATTGATGTCAGCGTCAGTCACGACCGCAACCCGGTTTTCGTCCGCCTTTCGAGCGGCGCGATCCGCAATGGCTATACGCTGAAGGTCAGCAATATGGAGGCAAGTCCGCGCCGGTTCGGCGTCACGGTCGAAGGCCTCGGTCTCGTCACCACCAGTCTCGCCGGCGAAGAGGGTGCACAAGGCGAGACCTTTTATCTCGATGTCGGGCCGGACCAGACGAGGACCGTTCATGTCTTCCTGACCAAGCACAGCAAGCTTATCAAGGCGACGCAAACCGATTTTCGCTTCACGGTTTATGAAGTCGGCGGCAAGGAACGGGCCTTCAAGGCAGCGAAGTTTGAAGCGCCCGCCGACAGTATCCTGAAAGGAGAAGCGCAATGAGTGTGTCAAACCGCAAGGGTGAATTCACCGGCTACCATATGCTCGCATTGATGCTCTGTTTCTTTGCCGTCATCATCGCGGTGAACATCACGATAGCGGTCCTGGCGAATACGAGTTGGACCGGTCTCGTGGTTAAGAATTCCTATGTCGCCAGCCAGCAATACAATGGCGTTCTCGCCGATGCCCGGATGCAGAAAGCCATGGGCTGGCGCTCCGAATTGTCCTATCAGGCGGGCGCATTCCACCTCACAGTGACTGACCGCGCGGGAGGGCCGGTCCCGTTCCACGAAGTCACGCTGACAATCGGGCGCCCCGCCTTTGAGAAGCTCGACCACACGCTGACGCTTCAGCCAGACGGGAACGGTGCCTTCGTTGCACGGGAAATTCTCGCACCAGGCGTCTGGGCGCTGATGATCAAGGGCGAGCAGGCAGGCAAGGCTTATCAGCGCGAGGCGCGGCTCCATGTCGGGCGCGACGGGAAGGGCAGGATCGAATGAGCTGCTGCCCCGATCCGGCCGGTGCTCTCGCGCTCGCGGGCCCATCGTGCGGCGGATTTGCCGAAGCGCATGACGCTGACCTGCGGGCTTCTGCAATGAAGCTTGGAAGCGGCTTGTTCCAGAGTGAATTCATCTTGCCGGAAATGCATTGCGCGGGTTGTATCCGAACGCTTGAGGCGGATCTTTCGGCTCTTGAAGGGGTGGACCATGTCCGCGCCAATCTCAGTCAGCGCAGGGTCAGCGTCACCTGGGACCCGGCGCTGACATCGCCTTCCAAGATCGAGAAGACACTTCGAAATCTCGGCTTCAGCCCGCGCGCCTTTGATGGCGGGCAGGTCGGGCGGCACGACGACGCCACCGGCCAGGCGCTTGTTCTCTCACTTGCGGTCGCGGGCTTTGCGGCGATGAATATCATGCTGCTTTCGGTCTCTGTCTGGTCCGGCGCCGATGAGGCGACGGCGGGGTTGTTTCATCTGATTTCCGGTCTGATTGCGGTCCCCGCCGTGCTTTATGCCGGTCGCCCCTTCTATCAGAGCGCGTGGCATGCATTGCGGGCAGGGCGACTCAATATGGACGTGCCGATATCGCTTGCTGTCGGCCTCGCTCTCGCCATGAGCCTTTCACAAAGCCTGAACGGTGGCCATGAGGTCTATTTTGATGCGGCGGTGATGCTGCTCTTCTTTCTCCTGATCGGCCGCACGCTCGATCACATGATGCGCAGGCGCGCCCTCGGCGCGGTGGAACGGCTTGCGACGCTTGCCCCGCGCGGCGCAATGGTCGTCATGCCCTCTGGCGAGGCATCCAAAGGGCCGCATGCTGAAACGGTCTATACGCCGGTTGGTCTTCTGGAGCCCGGCATGATCCTGCGCATTACCGCGGGTGAGCGCCTGCCCGTGGATGTGGCGATCATCGCTGGTTCAGCCGATTTCGACCGGTCGATGGTGACGGGCGAGAGCACACCGGTCACGTGCCATGCCGCAGACACGGTCGAGGCAGGCGCGATCAATCTGAGTGGCAGCATCGACGTCCAGGTTCTGCGTCCTGCAGACCGCTCCTTCATTGCTGAAATCATGAAACTGATGGCCGCCGCGGAAGGAAGCCGCAGCCGCTATGTGCGCATCGCCGACCGCATGGCGGCACTTTATGCCCCGATGGTGCATCTCCTCGCGCTTGCGACCTTTCTCGGCTGGATGCTCGCAAGCGGGGGCGACTGGCATCGTGCCTTCACAAGCGCGATTGCCGTTCTCATCATCACCTGCCCCTGCGCACTCGGCCTTGCCGTTCCGGTTGTCCATGTCGTCGCCGCGACACGGCTTTTTCGTGAGGGCATCCTGATGAAGGATGGCAGCGCGCTTGAACGTCTCGCGGAAGTGAGTGCGGTCTTCTTCGATAAAACCGGAACGCTCACAACCGCCTGCCCTGTGACCGGGACGATCAGCGGCAATCCGGCGCTGCGAACAATTGCGGCAAGCCTTGCCGCGCACTCGCAACACCCGGCGTCAAGAGCTGTCGCGATCATGCTCGACGGCATGAAGCGGCACGCCGTGAGCAATGTGCGTGAGGTCGCGGGCGCCGGGATTGAGGGCGTGATCGGTGGCAGGGTCTACCGTCTCGGTCGGATTGACTGGGCTCTGGAAGGCTTAGGCTCTCATCTGCCGTTCGAAAAATCCGCAGCACTCGCCTGCGGCGGTAGCAGCGGGACCGACCCTCTGTTTTTTGAAATAAGCGAAACCCCGCGGGTGGATGCGCTTTCGGCCATCGGCGCGCTGAAGGTGCTCGGCCTCAAGCTTGCGATCCTTTCCGGCGACCGGTTGGACCGGGTTGCGGCAATGGCGCGAAAGCTCGGCGTCGCCTGCTTCCATGCGGAAGCGAGCCCAACGGAAAAGGTGGGCCTGATCGAAGAGCGCGCGCGCGCAGGCGAGAAGGTGCTCATGGTCGGCGACGGGCTCAATGATGCCGCCGCGCTGTCGCATGGCCATGCCTCGATGGCCCCGGCGAGCGCGTGTGATATCGGCCGGCTCGCAGCCGATTTCGTCTTCACGCGCGAACAGCTTGGCGCGGCCCCCTTTGCCATCCGGCTCGCCAGGGCAGCCGCACGCCTGGTCCGGCAGAATTTCGCGCTCGCCCTTGTCTATAATCTTTTTGCGGTGCCGCTTGCGATGGCCGGTATTGTCACGCCCCTTATCGCCGCGATTGCCATGTCCGCTTCGTCGATCCTCGTGGTCTTGAACAGTATGCGGCTTAACCGGATGCGCTTTGGTATGGGCTCCGTCTCGTCGGCATTCGAGCGGGACTTGCCCTTGATGCGCGCCCTGACCATGCGGGGAGAGCCATCGCTGAGCCAAGCCTCGGGGGAAAAGTCATGACCGGGCTTTTGCTTCTCATTCCGGTCGCGCTCGGGCTTGGTCTTCTCGGGCTTCTTGCCTTCATCTGGTGTCTGCGCAACGCTCAATATGATGATCTGGAAGGGGCGGCGAACCGCATTCTGCTCGATGAAAGCGCGCCGCCGCCTCCTCCGGGCGTGCGTCAGGCGGTGGCCGAAGCCTCCCCTGACCCTAGATAGGCATCGAGCGCTGCGATCTCGGCGTCGCTCATGCGGATGCCACGCTTGGTGCGGCGGAACGCAATGTCCTCGGCGTTCAGGGCCCATTCATGCTTCACAAGATAATCAACCTCTGCGCGATAGAGCCCGCCGCCAAAATCGGTCCCGAGATCGGCGCTCGTCGTCACGCCTGCAAGCAGAATCGCCGTTCTGGTTCCATAGGTCCTGATCAGGCGTTCCAGATAAGCGGGCGCGAGTGCGGGATAGGCGGCCCGATAGCGGGCCTTCAGGGCCGCGCCTCCGGTGACGTCGAAATCGCCACCGGGCAGGACCGCGTTCTCGGTCCAGCGCGGGCCGCTTGTGCCGATCACGTCTTCCACCATCGCCAGAACGCTTTCGGCAAGCCGCCGGAATGTCGTGATCTTGCCGCCAAATATATTGATGAGCGGCAAGCCGTCACCTGCCTTTCGAATGACATATTCGCGGGTTGCTTCCTGCGCCGCGCTCGCTCCGTCGTCGAACAGCGGCCGCACGCCGGAATAGGACCAGACAATATCTTCTTTGCGGACCGGATTCTTGAAATACGCGCTTGCGGCGGCGCACAAATAGTCGACTTCTTCGTCCGAAATTCTCACCGCGCCCGGATCGCCTTCATAGTCGCGATCCGTGGTGCCGATCAGGGTGAAGTCGTCTTCATAGGGCAGGGCAAAGATGATCCGCCCATCGGGATTTTGGAAGATATAGGCATGGTCGTGGTCAAAACACTTTGCAACGACAATATGACTTCCCTGAACGAGGCGAACGTGATGGACATCGTTCATGCTGAACGCCGTGCCAAGCACCGCATCGACCCAGGGGCCTGCGGCATTGACGATGATCCGCGCCGTCCGCTCCTGCCGCGTGCCATGAAGCATGTCTTCGGTCGTGATCGTCCAAACGCCTTGATCAAACCGGGCGGCGATGACCTTCGTCCGCGTCTCGATCACCGCGCCATGCGCGCGGGCATCGATCGCGTTCAAGACCACGAGCCTGGCGTCATCGACCCAGCAATCGGAATATTCGAAGCCTTTCCTGAACATGTCCCTGAGGGGTGTGCCGACCGCTTCACGGGTCAGGTCAAGGCTTTTGCTGCCCGGCAGAAAGTTACGCTTGCCAAGATGGTCATAAAGAAACAGCCCGGCGCGCAGCATCAGGGCCGGACGCATTTTCGCATGATGCGGCAGCACGAAACGAAGCGGCCAGATGATATGCGGCGCTGCCCTCAGCAGAACCTCCCGCTCGGAAAGAGCCTCCCGCACCAGTCGGAACTCATAATGTTCAAGATAGCGAATTCCGCCATGGATGAGCTTTGACGACCAACTCGATGTGCCGGAGGCGAGATCATTCATCTCCGCAAGGCAGACCCGAAACCCGCGCCCTGCCGCATCCCGCGCGACGCCGCATCCATTGATGCCGCCACCGATGATGAAAATATCAAAATCGGTAAGAGCCGGTGCGGCTTGGCCCCCGGGGATTTTTTCTGTCGCTGTGGAATTCTGCATCATCGCTCCGTTTCAAAAGCCAGAAATGCGGCTGCTCCGGTACATCCTCGCACGCATCAGGATCCCTGTTAATCGGCAAGGCAGGCAGCCGGCGCGACCGGAAAGAGCCTGTCGCTGCCGAGGGCATAGACCTGAAATTGCCGTTCGGGAACGAGGTGAGCAAAGGCAGGATCGCGCACGTTAAGGCCGCCCGCAAGCGCCCCGAAGGCAGGCAGGATGAGCCGCGTGCCGCCGGCAACGAAAGCGCGGCATCTGACCGCGCGCCCGCGCCCGCGCACCCGCACGCAGGGATGAAGGTGCCCGGCCACTTCCCCTTCCGCTTCTTCTTTCGCCCCGTCCTCCACCTTTGCGGCCTCATTGAGCGGCTCATGGCGAAATGTCAGCCCGCCAAGGCGCACAGCGTCCATGAAGCTGCCGCCAAGGCTGCGCGGCAGGGCCGGGTCGTGGTTGCCCGCGACCCATATCCAGTCTGTCGCCTGGGTGAGGGCGGCAAGACGATCTTTGTCTGTCCGGCCAAGCTGTTCGGGCCCTTCGGCATCGTGAAAGCTGTCGCCGAGCGCAATCACGCGGCGTGGCTGAAAGGCGGCGATCGCCTGCTCGAGCCGGGCGAGGGTTGCCGCGGTGTCATAGGGTGGCAGAAAAACTTGCTGGCGGGCATAGGCGGCACCTTTTTCAAGGTGAAGGTCAGCCACGATCAGGGTTTCCTCCGAGGCAAAAAAAACAATGCCGTATGGATGGGCGATGAGCGCTTTGCCCGCAACAGACAGTATCATGCCCTGATCGGCTCTAAAGCCTCCAGTCGCGTGATCCGCCTTTCTGGTTGTTCCTGCGTACACGCGTTGCCTCTCTTGCGGCTTCCGCCGTCTCATGGTCACCCATGGCTTCAGCCACCATCGCATCCGACGATTCAGCGAGAATGCCGTCGCTTGCCTCACCGAAAACCGGCTCCTTGCCGACTTCGAGCATAATCGGAACCGCGAGCGGCGAAATCCGCTCCAACGCTTTATGCACGATTTTGCCGCTGATTCGCGACAACATATCCGAAAGGCGACGCACATCGAGAAGTCCGCGCGCCGCATCGGCCGAGGTCGCCTGCAGCAGCACATGATCAGGCTCGTGGGCGCGCAGGACGTCATAGATCAGATCGGTCGAGATCGTCACCTGCCGCCCTGATTTCTCCCGCCCCGGATGGTTTTTGTCAATCAGCCCGGAGATCAGCGCACAATGGCGGAACGTCCGTTTGAGGAGCACGGAATCGGCCAGCCAGTCCTCAAGATCATCACCCAGCATGTCTTCATGGAAAAGCGCGTCGAAATCGAGCCCGCTCATGTCCTTCATGCCCCAGATGCCGATAGCGTAATCCGTGCCGACAAAGCCGAGCGGACGCATTTTCAGCCGTTCGAGCCGCCGGGTCAGAAGCATGCCAAGGGTCTGGTGGGCAAGCCGCCCTTCAAACGGATAGGCAATGAGATAGTGCCGGTCCCCACGGGGAAAAGTCTCGATCAGAAGGCCGTCGCGCGCGGGCAGAACCGACTTCAACTGCTGGATCTCCAGCCATTCGCGCACGGCTTGCGGCAGGCTGTGCCAGGAGCCCGGCGCGCTCAGGATAGCCCGCACCCGGTCGGCAAGATAGGTCGAAAGCGGAAACCGCCCGCCGGCATAATAGGGAATTTTCGGGTCCCGGGCGGTGGATTTCGTGACGATCGCATCTGCCTCCCGGATGCCTTCGAACTTCAGGATCTGACCTGCGAAAAGAAACGTGTCCCCGGGGGTGAGCGTCTCGAGAAAATATTCCTCGACCTTGCCGAGCACCCGCCCACCGCGCGTCACCATGCCGCGCTTTGGTGACGAAAGCCGCACATTGAGCATCGGCATTTCGATGATTGTGCCGACATTAAGCCGATATTGCAGCGCAATTCTGGGGTGGGTCAAGCGCCATGTCCCATCCTCCGTGAGGCGGATTTTGGCAAAACGGTCATAGGTTCTGAGTGCATAACCGCCGGTTGCGACAAAATCGACGATCCGGTCGAATGTCGCGCGCGAAAGGGCGCGATAGGGATAACACTGGCGGATTTCCTGATAGAGGTCATCGGCCCGGAAAGGCGCGTTGCACGCGACGCCGAGCACATGCTGGGCGAGCACATCAAGGGCGCCATCGTGAAGCGGCGGCGTGTCCTGATCGCCGAGATAATTTGCATCAAGCGCGGCGCGGCATTCGAGCACCTCGAACCGGTTGGCTGGAACAAGCAGCGCCTTGGAGGGGTCGTCCATGCGGTGGTTGGCGCGTCCGATCCGCTGGGCGAGGCGGCTTGCACCTTTTGGTGCGCCGATGGTGATGACGAGATCGACATCGCCCCAGTCGATGCCCATGTCGAGCGTCGCCGTGCAGACGACCGCGCGCAACTGGCCTGCGACCATCGCCGCTTCCACCTTGCGGCGCTGGCTTCGGTCGAGCGAGCCATGGTGGAGCGCAATGGCGAGATTGTCCTCGTTGATGCGCCACAGTTCCTGAAAGTACAATTCCGCCTGCGAACGCGTGTTGACGAAGACAAGCGTGATCCGGTGCGCCTTGATTTCCGCATAGACTTCGCTGAGGGCGTGTCGCGCGGCATGGCCGGACCAGGGCATGCGCTGCGTGGTTGTAAGAATGGCTATATCCGGCACCGCTCCGCCGGCAACGGTTATGAGATCAGCGCTTTGCGCCTTGCCCGGATTATCCTGCGCCACCAGCCATTGGCAGAGATCTTCAGGGTTCGAGACCGTCGCGGAAAGCCCGGTGAGCCGCACGTTCGGGCGGAAACTGCGCAGCCGCGCAAGGCCGAGCGCCAGAAGATCACCGCGTTTCGCCGTCACCATCGTGTGGATTTCATCGACGATCACCGCGCACAGCCCGTCGAAAAACCGCGCCGCATCCTTGCCCGCGAGAAGAAGCGCGAGCTGTTCCGGCGTGGTGAGAAGAATGTCGGGTGGTTTCAGCTTCTGGCGCTGGCGCTTGGCGGCAGGTGTGTCACCGGTGCGGGTCTCGACGGTTATCGGCAAGCCCATCTCGCGGATCGGGGTTTCGAGATTGCGGGCGATATCAACCGCAAGCGACTTCAGGGGCGAAATATAAAGCGTGTGGGTGCCGCCCGGTCCGCCCTGCACCCGGTTGTCGCCGGCGAGATCAATCAGGCTCGGCAGAAACCCCGCAAGGGTCTTTCCGGCGCCGGTCGGCGCAATGAGAAGGCAGGAGCGGCCCTCCCGCGCCTTTTCGACAAGCGCCTTTTGATGCGCACGCGGCTCCCATCCGCGCGCCCTGAACCATTCTTGAAACCGTTCCGGGAGGCAGGCAGGTTCAGCGGTCTGGGTCTGGCGCTTGCTCACAAAGCGATATCTAGTCCTCTTGCCCCGCCCTGTCACGGCCAAAGCTTGCCCCATTTGATGCAGCATGTTCCTCTTGACCGGCACTTCCTTCTCATGGTCCTTGAACCTGAAGTGCTCTTCTTAAAATGACGCTATGCCGCAAGCAGTGGTGTGAGGACAATTCGGATGAAACGGCAACTGATTTCAGTTCTCGCCGCACTCGGTCTCTTCGTTGCGGCGATGGTTGTCGGCGAATTCGTGCCCGCGTTGCGGCCCTATCTGCCAGACTTTGCCGGATTCTTGAGCGGCATTGCGGGGGAAAACCCGCCGCGCGCGGCGCCCGCGAACAACACAACGACGGCAAGAAAGGCGGCTGCCCCTGTCGCCAGGGCGCGTGTTCAGGAAGCGGTTCTCGCCCTTTCCTGGCAGGCCGCTTTCTGCGAAACCGCACCGGAAAAGAGCGAATGCAAGACCCAGGAGGCCGGGCGCTATGACGCGACGAATTTTGCCCTGCACGGGCTCTGGCCGGAGGCGGAGAATTGTAGCAGCACACCCTATTCGAATGTGCCGGACAAGCTCTGGCAGGCCATGCGGACCGGGATGCCGGGAACAGCGTCCGGCCTCCACAAGCACGAATGGGCGCGGCATGGAACCTGTTATTCCGATACGCCGGAACGCTATTTCGCTGACAGCCTACGCCTTGTAACGGCCTTCAATCAGACACCGATACGCGATCTTTTCAAACAGAATATCGGCCGGTTTGTCTCCGCGCGCGATATTCGGGAGCGCTTTGATTCGGTGTTCGGTCGTGGTGCGGGCGACCGGGTGCTGGTCGATTGTGTCCGCGACGGCGAGCGCACGCTGATCCGCGAACTGCGCGTGCGGCTCAACGGCGATCTTGGGAGCGCCAATCTGCCGGTTCTGCTGAAACAGGCGCGCCCCCAGAAACAGGGATGCCGCGGCGGGATCGTCGATGCTGTCGGCCTTGACTAGCGCTCCGTCTTGTCCTCAAGACGGGCGTGATCGACATTTGGCCTGTCTCTGCCTATCTATTCTGCATGCGTGCTGACGATCTTCTTCACCCGACACAAGCGGGGCTTTATTGCCCGCCCGGCGATTTTTACATTGACCCGGTCCGCCCGGTGGCCCGCGCGCTCATCACCCACGGCCATGCCGACCATGCGCGGCCCGGCAACACGGCAGTGATGGCGACCTCCGCCACCCTCGCAATCATGGCGGCGCGCTACGGCGAGGGCTTTGCCGGGACAAGGCAGGAAGCAGCCTTCGGCGAGAAAACGCTGATCAATGGTGTCGAGGTGAGCTTCCATCCGGCCGGCCATGTGCTTGGATCCGCCCAGATATTGGTCAGCCACAAAGGCTTGCGGATTGTCGCCTCCGGCGATTACAAGCGCCGGGCGGACACAACCTGCGCGCCATTCGAGCCGGTCGCCTGCGATGTCTTCATCACCGAGGCAACCTTCGGCCTGCCGGTTTTCCGCCATCCTGACGACCGGGGGGAAATTGCAAAGCTTCTCCGTTCGGTCCGCCAGTTCCCGGAGCGCGCTCATCTGGTCGGCGCCTATGCGCTCGGCAAGGCCCAGCGAGTCATCCGTCTCATTCGCGCCCAGGGCTACAATGAGCCGATCTATATTCATGGCTCGCTGAAAAAGCTGTGTGACCTTTACGAAGCGCATGGCGTCGGGCTCGGCACGCTTGCACCCGCGACTGTCGATCAGGGCGCGAAGGCTGATTTTGCGGGTGCCATCGTGATGGGCCCGCCATCTGCCTTTGCCGATAAATGGGCGCGACGCTTTCCCGATCCGGTATCCGCTTTTGCCTCCGGCTGGATGACAATCCGCCAGAGGGCCAAACAGCGCGGCGTCGAACTGCCTCTGATTGTGTCCGATCATGCGGACTGGCAGGAACTCACCGACACGATCCGGGAAATTGCGCCACAGGAAGTTTGGGTCACCCATGGAAGGGAGGAGGCGCTGGTGCGTTGGTGCGAACTTGAGAACATCCGCGCGCGCCCTCTGAATATGGTTGGCTATGAGGACGAGGCGGAGTAGCTTCACCCGAGAACAGGATAAAACGACCAAGAGGCTGACATGGCAGATGATTCCAACGATATTGCTGATCTCTTTCAGGACTATGCCGACGCCATGAACGACATGGACGCGGAAGGGATCGCCGCTCTCTTCGCCTATCCCGTCACGATCTGGCAATTGGGCCGGGGCTATGTCTTCGCAACACCGGAGGAACTCGAAGAGAATATTGAAACCCTTCTCGGTGTATTCGAGGACGCGGGCGTCGTCTATTCAGAGGCCGCGATCGGCCCGACCCACGTCACCGCCTATGCCGCTTTCGCCACCGCCTCATGGCGTCAACAGGACGAGATCGGCGATGTCGTGCATGCGTTCCATTGCGCCTATACGCTGGTCAAACAGGATGGCGACTGGCTGATCACCACGATTGTCAATGATGATGCGGCGGAAGATCTGTGATGGATTTCAGCCGCTTCGAGACGATCACCGTCGATGTAGGCAACGGCGTCTCGCTTCTTGCAAAAGTGGCAGGCAGCGGACAGCCGCTTCTTCTCCTCCACGGTTATCCGCAAAACCATATGTGCTGGCACAAGGTGGCGCCCGCCCTTGTTGAGGCGGGATATCGGGTCGTTGTCCCGGACCTGCGCGGCTATGGCGGGTCTTCGAAGCCCGCAAGCGACAAGGCCCATTCACCCTATGCAAAGCGGGCGATGGCAGGCGACCAACTGGCGCTGATGCAGGCCCTCGGCCATGAGCGATTTTTGCTGGCCGGGCACGACCGCGGCGGACGGGTCGCCCATCGCCTCGCTGTCGATCATCCGCATGCTGTGCATAAGCTCGCCGTTCTCGATATCGCGCCGACGCTTGCCATGTATGAGGGCACCGATCAGGCCTTCGCGACCTCATATTATCACTGGTTTTTCCTGATCCAGCCGGAGCCGCTGCCGGAGAAAATGATCGGTGCCGACCCGGAATGGTATTTGCGCCGCAAGATCGGATCATGGGCACGGATCGAGGGCACCTTCACCGATGCTGCAATGGCCTCCTATGTCGCTGATTTCGCCAAGCCAGAGACAATCCACGCGACCTGCGAAGATTACCGAGCGGCGGCCAGCATTGACCTTGATCACGCCCGCGCAGACATTGCCGCCGGCCGCATGATCGAATGCCCGGTTCTCGCCCTGTGGGGCGGGCAGGGCTTCGCTGCGAAATCCTATGATATTCTCGCCCTCTGGCGCGATGTCGCGCGCGGTCCGGTTATCGGCGAAGCGCTCGACTGCGGTCATTTTCTGCCAGAGGAATTGCCCGATGAGACGACGCGGGCGCTGACCGACTTCTTCGGCAACTGATCCCTTGAAAAAGAGGCAGGACCCGGCCTATCGGGCAAAGGGCGTACGGCATCTTTGGCTTTCGAAGGTGTCTTGAAGCGACATCCCGCTCCAGGGCGAGAAAAGCGCTACCATCAAAACGGTAATCGCAACCCGGCCGAAATGCTGCTTGACGTGACCGGCCGTCATACCGAAATAGGGGTAGTGCTTCCGCAACTTTTCCCGACAGAACCCCATCATGCAAGTCCTTGAGAAAATTCTGAAGAGCCGCCGCTTTGAAATGGCGATTGCCGGCCTCATCATCATCAATGCAATCACGCTCGGCCTTGAGACGAGTGCCACGATCATGCAACAGTATGGACCCGTGCTCAAGTTTGTTGACGGGTTGGTTCTTGTCGTTTTCGTTGTGGAAATCCTCGCCAAGCTGGCCGTCTATCGTCACCGTTTCTTTCTCGATCCGTGGAATCTCTTCGACTTCATCATCGTCGCGATTGCGCTGATGCCAGCAAGCGGCGCGTTTTCGGTGATGCGGGCGCTGCGCATTCTTCGGGTGTTGCGCCTGATCTCCATCGTGCCGACCCTGAAGCGCGTTGTGGGTGCCTTCATCTCGGCTCTTCCCGGCATGGGGTCAATCTTCATGCTGATGGGGCTTGTCTTTTATGTCTTCGCGGTCATGGCGACCAAACTCTTCAGCGCTTCTTTTCCTGAATGGTTCGGCACGCTCGGCGCATCCGCCTATTCGCTTTTTCAGATCATGACGCTTGAAAGCTGGTCGATGGGCATTGTTCGCCCGGTGATGGAGATCTATCCGTATGCCTGGGCATTTTTCGTGCCCTTCATTCTGTGCACGACCTTTACCGTGCTCAACCTTTTCATTGGTGTCATTGTCTCGGCCATGCAGGAAGAGCACGAATCGATTGCGGATGCTGATCGTCAGGCGATTCATGATGAAACGGCCCTGGTACTTCAAGAACTGAAGGCGCTGCGAACAGAAATTGCCGATTTGAAAAAGGGTCTTAAATCATAAGGGCCATGCACGCTTTTTCTGCCCTCCTCGATCGCCTGATCCTGACGCCGTCGCGCAATGCGAAGCTCACGCTTCTTGTTGATTATTTCCACACCGCGCCAGATCCGGACCGGGGCTATGCGCTGGCGGCAATCACGCGCGATCTCGATATCAGCAACGTCAAACCGGCGCTTCTGCGCAGGCTCATCGAAGAGCGCATGGACCCGATGCTTTTTAGCTATTCCTACGATTATGTCGGCGACATGGCCGAGACGATTGCGCTTGCCTGGCCTTCGGTAAACGCTGATTCGAATATGTCGGGCGCCGGGGTGCGGCTTGCGGCGGTGGTGGCAGCCTTGCACGACGTGCCGAAGGCGGGCGCACCGGCGCTTGTGGCCGGGTTTCTCGATCAGCTTGATCGGACCACCCGCTGGGCTTTTTTGAAACTCCTCACCGGGGGGCTCAGGATCGGGGTGTCCGCGCGTCTCGTGAAACAGGCGCTTGCCGGTTTCGGCGCTGTCGATGTGACCGAAATCGAAGAACTCTGGCACGGACTGACGCCGCCTTATACAAGCCTTTTCGCCTGGCTTGAGGGCCGCGCGACGAGGCCGGTAAATCTTGCGGCGGCGCCGTTTCGTCCGGTCATGCTCGCCCACCCGCTCGAAGCGGCCGACCATGCCAGGATCAACCCTGAGGACTATGCAGCGGAGTGGAAATGGGACGGCATCCGCGTGCAGGCGACAGCCGAGGCAGGCACAGTCCGGCTTTATTCGCGCACAGGCGATGATATTTCGGCCGCTTTTCCGGATATTCTGGAAGCCCTGAATTTCAACGGGGCGATTGACGGCGAACTTCTGGTCAAAGCGCTTGATGCGGAGCCTGAGGGCGAGCGGGACGCACGGAGCGCAATTCCCGTTGCAAGCTTCGGCGATCTTCAGCAACGGCTTAACCGGAAGGCAGTGAGTAAGAAACTTCTCGCCACGCATCCGGCTTTCATCCGGGCCTATGATCTTTTGCAGGAAGGGAACGAAAATCTGCGCGCGCTGCCTTTTGCCGAGCGGCGCAAGCGGCTTGAAGCCCTGATTTTACGCCTCGCGAACGACCGGATTGATCTCTCGCCGCTGATTTCCTATCGCCATGTCGATGATCTTGACCAATATCGCGCAAAGCCGCCCTATCCGGTGATTGAGGGAGTGATGCTGAAACGCTGGGACAGCATCTATGAGCCGGGCCGCCCGAAAGGTCCCTGGTTCAAATGGAAAAAACAGCCCTATATCATCGACGCGGTGCTGATGTATGCTCAGCGCGGCCATGGCAAACGCTCGAGCTTTTATTCCGATTATACATTCGGTGTCTGGCTTGGGGGCTCCGATGCCGCTGACAGAGATCATTCTGACGGTGCAGTGCTTGTGCCGGTCGGAAAAGCCTATTTCGGCTTCAGTGATGATGAGTTGAAACAGATCGACAAATATGTGCGTGATAACACGGTCGAGCGCTTCGGGCCGGTGCGCGCGGTGCGGGCGGAAGCGGGCCATGGCCTTGTCTTCGAGGTCGCGTTCGAGGGGCTCAACCGCTCTACCCGCCATAAATCTGGCGTCGCGATGCGTTTTCCGCGAATTTCGCGCCTGCGCTGGGACAAGCATCCCCGCGATGCAGACCGGATCGAAACCCTGGAGGCAATGCTTGGCTGAGCGTTGGCTATTCAGCAAATAAGGCTGTTCAAATAGACCGTGAATGCATATCTAAGGTTTTATCGCGTCCGACCGGAGACTGAACAATGTCTGCATTATCCCGCTTCATTGGCGGCTCGCCCCTCGAAGTCGCCATCAAACTTGTGTTGATGTCCTTTGTGGTCGGCATCATCCTGAGCGCGCTCAATATCGATCCACTGGATATTATCGCCGGTATCCGCAACGTGATCGCCCGGATTTACGCGCTCGGTTTCGATTCGATCGAGTGGGCGCTGCGCTATCTGGCGCTTGGTGCCGCAGTCGTTATCCCGATCTGGCTTGTCCTCAGGTTTCTCAAGGTTTTCGGCAAGGGCGACTGAGATAATCGGACGCCGTGCGATGGATCAGGCTGTGGCGTCGGGCGAGCCGGTCGATGTCGCGCATATAGCCCCCGCCAATGACGCAGGCAAGAGGCAGGCCGCGCGAGCGAATAGCGTCAATGACGAAACCGTCGCGGGCGATGAGGCCGTCATCCGAGAGTGATAGACGCCCGAGACGGTCCTCCGCGTGAGGGTCGACACCGGCATTGTAAAACACGATATCCGCCGCCGCCTGCTCAATCGCGAGCGGCAGAACCTGCCGGATTATAGAGAGATACGCGTCGTCCTTTGTCGCGTCCGGCAGGCCGATATCGCGGCTGGATCTGCGTTTTTGATCGGGGTAGTTGTTTTCGGCATGGACCGACAAGGTGAAGACGCTCGGGTCATTCTCAAAAATCGCGGCGGTGCCGTCGCCCTGATGCACATCGAGATCAACAATGAGAGCGCGCCGGATCAGGCCCTCTTTTTGCAGCACACGGATTGCGACCGCGACATCGTTGAAGACGCAGAACCCCGCCCCCTGTTCGCGCCGCGCATGATGGCTGCCGCCCGCCGTGTTTGCGGCAAGACCATGCGCGAGCGCAAGACGCGCGGTCAGAACGCTGCCGCCTGTGGCGCAGCGCGCACGGGTGAGAACCGGCTGTGACATCGCAAAACCGATATCCTTCTCGATCTGCCGGGCCACACGCCCGGTCAGAACCTGTTCGACATAGGCTGGATCATGGGCAAGTGCGAGCCACTCAAACGGCGCCGGTTCGGGCGCGAATATATTGTCCGCCCGCGCGATGCCGTCTTCACGCAGCACCGCCATCAGTCGCGCAAACTTGCGCATGGGAAAGCGGTGGCTTGCCGGAAATTCGGCGTCATAAGCAGCATGGTGGACGATGGGCAGAAGCAAAGGCGGAAGGACGGGCGGCACGGGGCGATTCCGATCGGCGTTCTGGTGGACAATTTACAAGAATTGGTAGGAAAATTCAGGTGGAAATCATAACGGATTTCCGTCACAACACTATCCCATGCCGACGCGCAACCCCTCGCTTGAAGTGACCAACCGGACGGTGCTTGCCATAGCGGTGCCCATGGCGCTCGGTTATCTGACAACGCCGCTGGTGGGTGTTGCCGATACCGCGATTGTCGGCCAGTTGGGCGATGCCGCGCTGATCGGCGGCGTTGCCATCGCCGCGGTCTTTGTCGGCGTTCTTCTGACCACATTCAATTTCCTGCGCTTTGCGACATCGGCACTCACCGCTCAGGCCTTTGGCCGAGGCGATGTGATGGAGCTTGCGGGTATTCTTTTGCGCTCCTGTCTGGTTGCCGTCATCGTCGGGGCCCTTGTCGCGGCGCTGTCCCATCCAATCCTGAAGCTTGGTCTTCTGATCATGCAGCCGAGCGCAGCGGTTGCGGAGGCCGCAAGCAGCTATTTTCTCATCAGAGTGCTCGCAGCGCCGATCACGCTCCTCAATTTCGTGTTGTTTTCCTGGCTTCTCGGGACCGGACGAACCATCCTGAGTTTTCTTCTTCAGACATTTCTGAATGTTTTGAATGTTTTGATCTCAATCTATCTGGTCCTTGTTCTTGATTGGGGCATTGCCGGCGCGGCCTGGGGAACGGTGATTGCCGAAATCCTGACAGTCGCCCTGTCGGTGGTCTTTGTCGTGCGCCCGCTGCTTGCCCGGCGCGGACAGATTGCGGCTCTGACCTTCAATTACCAGAAACTCAAGCAGATGATGGTGCTGAATTCCGACATCATGGTGCGCTCATTCTGCCTTTTTGCGGCTTTCGCGTTTTTTACCCGCCAATCCGCGCAGCAATCGGACACGATCCTCGCCGCCAACGAGATCCTGCTGCATTTTTTCATGATCGGCGGCTATTTTCTGGACGGGTTTGCAACATCAGCCGAACAGTTCGTGGGCCGCGCCATCGGCTCCGGCGACCGCTCGACTTTCCGCCGCGCGATCCGCATCACGAGCCTGTGGAATCTCGGTCAGGCGACGTTGCTGATGCTCGTCTATTTCATTGCCGGTACCATGATCATCGATTTTCTGACAATTGCTGAAGATGTTCGTCTGGTTGCCCGCGACTTCCTGATCTGGGCTGCGATCACGCCCATTGTCGGCGTTGCGGCCTTTCAGATGGATGGCGTGTTCATTGGCGCCACATGGTCCAAAGACATGCGCAATTCCATGCTGATGTCGCTTGCATTTCTGGTTGCGAGCTATTTCGTGCTGTTTCCGTTGATGGGAAATCACGGACTTTGGCTGGCGCTATGCCTGTTTTTGGGTGCCCGTGGCCTCACGCTCTCGCTTATCCTTTTGAAGCGCGAGCGCGAGGCGTTTCAGGTGGCCTGAGGCTATGATACTCGCCCAGGCGCCCTATGCCCCTCATGCGATATGCGCTCGGCGTCCAGCCCGACGAGCCCTGCAACCGATGCGACCCTTTCCCGCCGAACGGCGGCTTCAAGCGTGTCTTTCACGTCGTCGATGAGATCAAACCCACGATAGATGAGGCCGGTATAGACCTGAAGCAGGTTCGCACCAGCCCGCATCTTGGTGAGCGCCGTCGCCCCGTCGGTAATGCCGCCAACACCGATGATGGGAAAGCTCGGGCCAACGGCGCGGCGCATGCGCGCGAGCACCAGCGTCGAAAGATCGAACAAGGGCGCGCCGGATAGACCGCCCGCTTCTGCCGCGAGCGGATGGCCCTTCACCCGGTCACGCAGCACGGTCGTGTTCGAAACGATGAGGCCCTCAATGCCGCTTTCCAGCACTTCGCCCGCAATCGTCTCGATTTCTGGAACCGAGATATCCGGCGCGATCTTGAGGAAGACCGGCACCGCGTAACCAAGCCGCAGCGCCTCTTCGTCGCGCGCATCGCGAACCGCGACAAGCAGTGCGCGCAAGGCACGTGCCGCCTGAAGATCGCGCAGGCCCGGTGTGTTGGGTGAGGAAATATTCGCCGTGAAATAAGAAGCGACATCGGCGAAACAGCGGATACCTGCGACGTAATCCTGAACAAAATCAGCCGAATCCTTGTTCGCACCGATATTGACGCCGACAATCCCGCCTTTCAGCCGGCGCGCGGCAAGTCGCTGATAAGCGGCGGCATGGCCTTCATTGTTGAAGCCGAGCCGGTTGATCACAGCCTTGTGCTCCGGCAGACGAAACACCCGCGGCGCCGGATTGCCCGCCTGCGCGCGCGGGGTGACTGTGCCGACCTCGGCAAAGCCCATGCCGCGCTTCAAAAGCGCGTCCGGTACTTCCGCGTTCTTGTCAAAACCGGCAGCAATGCCGATTGGATTGGGGAAGGAGAGGCCTGCCAGATCGACCCGCAAAATGTCCTTGTCAATACGCTTTGAGGTCCTCACGGCCCCGCGTTTCAGCGCCTTGATTCCGGCAAGATGCGCCTTTTCGGCATCGAGCTTCAAAAGGCCGATACGGGCGAGATTTTCGAGAAGGCTCATGGGGTCAGTCCATCGCGGGGAATTGGTGCGCACCGCCTGCGCCAAGAGGCAAGGGCTTTACCCAGGCAACATCGCCAAGGCTGAGGCTCCCGTAAAGATGGGGAAACAGCGCACCCCCACGCGACGGCTCCCACCGCAGATGCGCGCCGAGGCGCACGCTGTCGACCGCGACCAGAACAAGATCAGAAGCCCCCGCGAAGTGCTTTGCAGCCGTTTCGCGCGCCTGTTCACTTGTTGAAAAATGAATATAGCCGTCGGCATGATCAACCGGAGCGCCCTCGAAGACGCCGCGCGACTGCGCCTCTTTCCAAAGCGCCTGCGGGCAAATTTTATAGATCATCGGCATTTTCCGCCCCATGCGTCAGCCGCCCCAGACAGCGCCCCAGACAGCGCCCCATACTACACCAAGGACGGATGTCGAACCGCAATCCTTTTGTCAAGTCGCTGATCTTTCGCTATAAGGGCTTCATGATTGCTCGATTGCGAAAACCCGCTTTCCTTGCCTTTGTGCTGACGCTCGGTGCTGCCAGTGTCATGGCCGATGAAACACGCCCGGCAGGCGCCGCCGGAGCGACGCCGAGGGATCAGACCATCGCGGTCCTGGAAACCCGGATTGATGCGCTCAGGGCGGAACTTGCAGGGCTCGAAGCCGAAGTGGCGCGGTTGCGGGGAACAGCCGCCGCTGCCGTAAAGCCGACGCCGGACAGCGCTGCACCGCCGGAGACATCCGCCGCGACGCCGAAGCGCGATGGTTTCATCAATCCCGAACGGCTGGCCGACGCAACCCGCTTTGTCGAGGAATTGAAGCGCCGTCTTTTTGTCATGGTCGATGCCATGAAACGCGATCTCGGCACGGTGATCTGATGTCGACCTTTCTTCGTGTTGCTTTCGCCATCAGCGGCTTCGCGCTTGCGGCTCTGATCGTTGCCGCGGCCATTGAAGCGCCGATCGGGAAGAGCTTTGCCCGCATCACCGAAGATCTCTGGGGCTGGGTGACATTGTTTGACCTTTACCTCGGCTTTTTGATCCTGTCGGTGATCATCGCGCTGACGGAGCGCCATCCGCTCCGCGCCGCCGCATGGATCCTTCCATTATTCGTGCTTGGCAATGTCTGGAGCGTCGTCTGGTTTGTCTTGCGCATTCCGCTCATCCGCGCCCGTCTCGGCGGGCTCTGAAAACGGTATTGCGTAATTACTTCTCGATTTGTTTATTTTCTGTAACAATGTTAACGGGCTTTAACCGGCTTGCCGCAGCATCGTGGCATGGCAGGATTATCTGGAGGGACCCTTGTGAGCAATTCGCCCGTCATCGTCGTGGCAGATGACCACCCGCTATTCCGGGATGCGCTCCAATCGACGGTTTCACTGCGCTTTCCAGGTTGCCGGGTCGTGACGGCGGGCGATCTGACGGCAACCATTCTTATTCTGGAAGAGGAGCCGGAGGTTGACCTTGTCCTTCTCGATCTCAACATGCCGGGTGTTCAGGGCTTCTCGGGTCTGATTTTCCTGCGTGGCCAGTTTCCGGTCGTGCCGGTCGTTGTCGTCTCGGCGCGCGAGGATACGGATACGATCCGGCGCTGCATTTCGCTCGGCGCTTCCGGGTTCATTCCGAAATCGAGCGGCACGGACGTTATGAGAACGGCAATTCAGCAGGTGATGAACGGCGGTGTCTGGGTGCCGGAGGTGGCTGCCCTCGAGGGTGGCCCGGTGGATGACGAATTGCTTGAAATCGCCTCGCGCCTCTCAAGCCTGACACCACAGCAGATGCGGGTGCTGATGATGCTCAAGGAGGGCCTTCTGAACAAACAGATCGCCTATGAACTGACCGTCTCCGAGGCGACGGTGAAAGCCCATGTTTCCGCGATTTTGCAGAAGCTCGAGGTTAACAGCCGCACACAGGCCGTGATCGTTGCCTCGCGCATCGCGCTGCCTGCGCCTGCCTGAACGAAGAACTCACTCCGCAGCGACCCGGTTTACCCGCCATTGCAGCAGCAGCGCGCGCAGGGCAGCCGGCTTGAGCGGTTTGCGCAGCAACTGGACGCCGCGCTCTTCCGTCAGTGTTTGAACCACCCGGGAGCGGTCGGCAGTGAGCAGGATCGCCGGAATATCCGGATCAAATCGCCTGCGACATTCGGCGATGGCATCAATGCCATTGCCAGTATCGAGATGATAGTCGGCAATCACGCCATCTGGTGCAGCGCCGTCTGCCGGAAAACAGGCGAGTGCGTCTTCGACCGTGGAGGCGGTAAAGACGATACAGCCCCATCCGGTCAGCATCGATTCCATGCCTTTGAGGATTTCAGGTTCGTTGTCGATGCACAGCACCCTGAGACCAGCCATCTGGCCCTGGCTGAGGCGTGATGGTTGTACGCCCGGCGCTGGTGCTGGCGCGGCTATGACCTTCGCGGCGCGGGGAACCTGCACGGCAAAGTGCGAACCCTTGCCAAGGGTTGAGGTAACCCTTATTGGATGGTTGAGCACCCGGCTTATTCGCTCCACAATCGAAAGCCCGAGCCCGAGCCCTGTCGCGACCCGCGCGCCTTCTTCGAGACGGTGGAATTCCCGGAATATTTCGGTGAGGCTCGTCTCATGGATACCCTGCCCGGTGTCAAGCACGGCGATGGAGACCGCGCCGCCGCGTCGCCGGACGCCGAACAGGATCTTGCCGTTCTGGGTATATTTGATCGCGTTTGAGAGAAGATTCTGAAGAAGGCGGCGCAGAAGGCGGCTGTCCGTCGTCACGAAGACCGAGCTCGGCACGATGCGCAGGGCCAGTCCGCGCTCCTTTGCAAGCGGCGAGAATTCGACCTCAAGCTGGTCGAAAAGGTCCTGGACCGCAATACTGCCGAAGCGCGGTTTCAAGGCACCGGTGTCAAGCCGCCCGATATCAAGTACCGCGCCCAGGATATCCTCCACGCTTTCGAGAGAGAGGCTGATCTTCTCGATATATTGCATGATTTTTGCGTCGCCCTTGCCGACGTCGCTTTCAATGCTTGTGTCTGCGGCCTGGTTGGCCGTATCCGCGAGGGCGGTGGCATAGAGCCGCGCGGCATTGAGGGGTTGCAGGATGTCGTGGCCTGCGGCAGCCAGAAAGCGGGTTTTGCCGATATTGGCATCGTCGGCCTCTGCCTTTGCCTGAAGCAGCTGCTGGTTGAGGTGGGTGAGTTCCTCGGTGCGGCTGCGCACCCTTGCCTCGAGGGTCTCGTTCGCCCGCGTCAGCGCCTCCTCGATCTGGATACGGCCGGTGATATCGTTGAGCGAAAGAACGAAACCGCCCTCCGGCATGGGTCGGGCACGCACTTCAAGGGCGCGCTGGGACATCGCGAGGCGTTCGGTAATGACATCCTGCCCGCCGCTATAGCTTGAAATCCGGTTTGCAATCGCGGTGTCAATCGAGCCAAGACCGAATTCCCCGCGCTCGGCGAGAAAGTGCAAAACCTTTCCAAGGGACGTCCCGACCTCACCGAACTCGACAGGAAGGCCAAGAAGGGTGCGGAAATTGCGGTTCCAGCAGGTCAGCCGCATATCCCCATCAAAAACCGCAAGCCCCTGTTCAACCTCATCAATCGCGACTTGCAGCAATTCGCGGTTATACTGGATTGCGGCCGTTGCCTCATCAAGCAGAAGGATCGCCTCTTCCGGCGCTGCGTCCTGGCGACGGATCAGCAGTGTCATCACAAGCCGCGCCGAGGCTGCGCCGATGGCGGAAGCAAGAAGCTGTTCCGCGAAACGCAGCAAGGACACGTCGGCGACCGTGGCTTCTTTGAAGAGGGTTCCGGTCTCTCGTTCGAACCGATCAAACGAGCGCTGAGCCCGCTCATGGCCGAGATAATGGCCGACGGCCTTCCGCAATTCCGTGACCTTGATCGGAGAGTGCCATCGGCGATAGACATGTGATGTCGTGAAATTTGGCATGGTGAAGCTGTCGGCCTGCAAGCGCTCGACCGGTGATTGTTCGCTCATCAGGGATACCATGATAAACACGGCAATGTTCACGCCGAGCGACCAGATGGTGCCATGCATCAGGCTGGAGAATTCCGTGCCGAACAGTGCTTCGGGCCGCAGAGCGGTGATACCGAACAGTCCATCACTGACGATGCTCGCAGGCAGCCCCCCGGATTCGGCGAGGGTTGGCAGAAGCAGCGTATAGAACCAGAGGAAAAATCCAGCGCCCATTGCCGCAATGGCACCTTTGGCGGTGGCGCGTTTCCAGAACAGGCCGCCAAAAAAGGCCGGAGCAAGCTGCGCCGCCGCGGCAAAGGACAGGATGCCGATGGAGACCAGCGCCGCCGTGTCCCCTGCAAGCCGGTAATATACATAAGCAAGCAGGATGATGACAACGATGGCACAGCGCCGGACATTGAGGATGAGGCGGTACATCCCGCTGCCATAGGTCCCACTCTGAGGTCTGATCCGTGTCGACGAGCGGCGCACCAGAAAGGGCACTACGATCTCGTTTGATACCATGATCGCAAGCGCCACGGTGGCAACGATCACCATGGCGGTGGCAGCCGACAAGCCGCCCAGAAACGCGATCAAAGACACCCCGCTCGCGTCGGCAAAAACCGGCAGGGCAAGAACAAAGGAATCCTCATCCACCGTGCCGTTGAACGTGATGAGACCGGCAAGCGCAATCGGTGCGACAAACAGATTGATCAGGATCAGATAGAGCGGGAAAAGCCAGATCGCGCGCCGCGATTCATTGCCGCCGTTGCTCTCCACCACCATAACGTGAAACTGTCTCGGCAGCAGGAAGAAAGCAAAAAGGCTGAGCACCGAATAGCTGATCCACAAACCGTCGCCATTTTCCTGAAACAGCGAGGTGGCAAGAAGATTGCGCGCTTCACCTTGTTCGAAAAGGTCGTCCGGCCCGTCAAACATCACCCATGTCACGTATATACCGACGATCAGAAAGGCGGCGAGCTTGATGATCGATTCCGCCGCAATCGCGAGCATCAGCCCGTTCTGGTGCTCTGTCGCATCGGTATGGCGCGCGCCGAAAAGGATCGCGAAAGCCGCCATTGTGATTGCTATTATGAGCGGCAGGTCGTTGAAGAGCTGGAATGCAAAGGCCCCTTCGATCACCTGCGATTGCACCATGATGGCGACCGAGGTTGAGAGCGCCTTGAGTTGCAGCGCGATATAGGGAACCGTCCCGATGACGGCGATCAGGGTGGCGACAACCGCCACCGTCTGATCCTTGCCATAGCGCGCGGCAAGAAAATCGGCGACCGATGTGATGCGCTCATCTTTCGCTAGTCGGATGATGCGATGCAGCAGCGGATAGCCGATGGTTACGAGCAGCAAAGGGCAAATATAGATCGCAAGAAAATCGAATCCGGAACGCGCGGCAACTCCGACCGAACCGAAAAAGGTCCACGAGGTACAATAGACCGCAATCGAGAGCGCATAGATGGTTGGTCGCCAGGAATTCCATGCCGCTGAACCGGCCTGCCGGTCGCCATAGGTGGCGATAACGAAGAGAAGCCCCATATAGGAAAGCGCAATCGCAACAATCCCGATACCGCTGTCCCATACTATACCGATCAGAGCGGAGAACGCGTCGCCCATGGTTCTGCCGGAATTCCTCCCACAACAAATTGCATAACGAAAGCCAGACATGGTCCGGAACGTGCGCTAAAACCATACCATAAATCATGAATATAGCCATAAAACACCAAAAACTGGCCGAAACGACACGGTGTAATGCTTCATTACTTTTCCATTCGGTTGAATATTGGTATAGCGCAGATCTCAGGGTCGGTGTCATGTGTCTTTCATGGCGGGATTCGACACTGCAAATGGCGATCAATTTCAGAACTCGATTGGGTTGTGACAACGGGGACATAACATGCTTCAGGAATTCAAGGATTTTGCGATTAAGGGCAACATGGTCGACATGGCTGTCGGTATCATCATCGGCGCTGCTTTCGGCACCATCGTCTCCTCGCTGGTCGACGATATTTTCATGCCGGTCATTGGCCTCATCATCGGCGGGATAGACTTTTCAAATCTGTTCCTGCCGCTCGGACAGGGAACATTCAATACAATCGCTGAAGCTAAGGCGGCGGGCGTGGCGACGCTCAACCTCGGTCTCTTCATCAATGCGGTCATCAAATTCGTGATTGTTGCCTTCGCGCTTTTCATGGTGGTCAAAGGCATCAACCTGGCCCGCAGGCAGGAAGCTAAAAAACCTGCCGAGCCCGAAGCACCGGCAGCGGACGTGGCGCTTCTGACTGAAATCCGCGACCTCCTTAAGAAATAACTGACAGAGAATTGCGCAGTCAGGAAGCCTCGGTTCGTGCCGGGGCTTTTATTAGCCTGAAATCTGCTACTAGATTCTGCTAGAGAATTCTGCTAGCGGGGGCGGTCCATCAGATAAAAGATAGGTTCTGCCTGTTTATGTCATCGAAGTTGTTTCAGGATTTACGTCCCGCCGCCCGTGATCTTCCGGAAAGCGGCATTGTGGAACTCGTCAATGCGGGACGCATGAAAGAAGGCCTGATTCCGCTTTGGGTCGGCGAAGGACATCTGCCGACGCCTGCCTTCATTTGCGAAGCGGCGGCGCGCTCCATGGCTGCGGGTGAGACTTTCTATACCTGGCAGCGTGGCATACCCGAACTGCGCCAGGCGCTTGCCGACTACCATACCCGGCTTTTCGCCCGCTCGTTCGATGCGGAGCGCTTTTACGTAACCGGTTCAGGCATGCAGGCGATCCAGATCGCGCTCCAGGCGCTGGTTGGCTTCGATCAAGAAGTCATCATCCCGACCCCGGCATGGCCGAATTTTGCCGCAGCCGCTAAAATTGCCGGTGCCCGCGTCGTCGAAATTGTCATGCATCCCCCCGGTTTCAACACCAATGTCGGCTGGAAACTCGATCTCGATCAGCTTGAAGCGGCGCTCACGGCGCAATCCCGTGTGATTTTCATCAACTCGCCGTCCAATCCCACCGGATGGACCGCGACGCGCGATGAGCTTGCGGATATTCTCTCGATTGCACGTCGCCATGATCTCTGGATCGTCGCGGACGAAGTCTATCAGCGGTTCTATTTTGGCGATGCACCGGTCAACGGGCGCGCCGCCTCGTTTTATGATGTGGCGGATGAAGATGACAAAGTGATCTTCACCAATACTTTCTCGAAGAACTGGGCGATGACGGGTTGGCGGGTCGGCTGGCTGTCTGCCCCTGCGGCTCTTGGCCAGGTGATTGAAAATCTGATCCAGTTCTCGACCTCCGGCGTGCCGGTATTTGTCCAGCGCGCCGCAACGCAAGCGCTCATCAATGGCGAGGATTTCGTGAAGCAACAGGTTGCCGCCGCTGCTGCAACGCGAATCACTTTGTGCGACGCTCTGTCGCAGGCTGGTGGAACAACCTTCGCAATTCCAGACGGTGCGTTCTATTTATTCTTCGCAATGAATGGGAAAACGGGTTCAAAACAGATTGCGCACCGACTTATTCACGAAGCGCTGCTGGGCCTTGCACCAGGAATTGCCTTTGGAAATCATAATGATAACTATTTTCGGCTGTGCTTTGCCCGCAGCGCACAAGATATTAATCTTGCCAGTGACCGTTTGACCTGTTGGCTAAAAGATAATTGTTGATAGAATGATACAAAAGACGACCATCTATCGGGGGATTTCATGGTCGAACGCAACAGTTCAGGGAGTGCCGAATTTAGATTTCGGTCTGATAGTTCGCTTGGTTCAGAAGACACGGCGCTCGTCTCCGATATAACAGTCTTTGAAGCTCGGCTCGATACTGTCCTCAAGACGGCGGTCGATGGTATTATCGTAACCAACGACCGTGCGCGCGTTTTGATGTATAATGCTGCATGCGAGAAGATGTTCGGCTATCCGGCCCGGGACGTAATCGGACGCAATGCCACGATATTGATGGCACCGCGCCATGCCCGCACCCATGATGAATATGTTGCAAGTTATATGCGTGACGGTCGCGAAGGCGTCATTGGCCGCGCGCAGGAGGTGCTCGGACGCCATCAGGACGGCACGCTGATCCCGATCGAATTGACCGTCGGGGAAGCTCATACTCCCGTCGGACGTCAGTTCATCGGCATTCTTCGGGATCTGCGCCCGCGCGAGGCGATGCATCAGCGCATGGATGAAATGCAACAGCAACTCTTTCGTTTGTCCCGGCGCAATGCTGTGGAGGAAATGAGCGCCGCGATGGCGCATGAACTGAACCAACCGCTGACGGCTATGACGCTCTATCTTCAGGCGATCGAAAAGAAATCCCGGCTCATTAAGAATTTCAACCCTGATGTGTCAGAACTTCTGCAAAAGGCGCTGCGCGAAACCGAACGCGCCAGTCAGATCATCCAGAGTATGCGCCGGTTCAGCAAGCGCGCTGCCATGCGCAGCATGGTGACCAATGTCGGCACTCTGATCATCGAAGCGGTTGATCTTACCATGGTCGGCTTCCGGATGCGCGGCGTAAAGGTGGAGATCGATATCGAGGATTGCCTGCCGGAACTGCGCATCGATTCCGTCCAGATCGAACAGATTCTGGTCAATCTTCTGCGTAATGCAATCGAAGCTGTTCAAGATCAGAAAAAGGGCCGCATCGCGGTGCGCGCCCGCAATGAAGGCAAATTCGTCTCGATTTCGGTCACTGATTCCGGCCTCGGCATCGAACCGGAAGCTTACCGCAAACTCTTCCAGACGTTTTCGAGCAGCAAGGAAAGCGGTATGGGCCTCGGCCTTGCCATCTCAAACACCATTGCCCAGAGCCATGGTGGCCATTTCGATGTTGATCCGGGCGGCAATGGTCGCGGCGCCACCTTCACGCTAAGGCTGCCGGTTCCTCAGGACATGGCAGACGAGAAAACAGTCACAGAAGGCATGCCGACCGGCGGCCTGCATTCGGGAGGGCTGAATTCCAGCAGCTTGAGTTTTAGCGATCCGGATTTGAAAAAAACGGATATCGAAAACATCAATACTGAAGATAAAAGCAAAGAAGAAACGAGGCGTGAGAAGCCATGAATGACCGTAAAATCTATATCGTGGACGACGACATGTCCGTACGCGATGCCCTCAGAACGGTCTTCCAGCTCGAAGGTTACCAGCCGATGCTCTTCGAAACCGGAAATGGTCTTCTCGAGGCGCGCCGCATTCATGGCGATCATCCGGTGCTTCTTGATGTTCATATGCCTGGCCGCTCCGGCATAGATATCCTGAATGCGCTCGAGCCACACAAATATGGCGCACCGATCTTCATTATTTCAGGACAGGGCGACATTCCGATGGCGGTCAATGCGATCAAGTCGGGGGCCTATGATTTCATCGAAAAGCCGTTTAACGGAAATCAGATCCTTGGCCGTGTTGAGGAAGCCATCTCGAAATTCAAAAGAAATGGTGACGTCACGAAGCTGAAATTCGAAGGCGTGGATCTGCTGACCCCGCGTGAGCTTGAAGTCCTCCAACTCATCGCCGAAGGCGAATCGAACAAGGAGGCTGGTCGTGATCTCGGCATCAGTACGCGCACCGTCGAGGTTCACCGTGCCCGCATCATGGAAAAATTAGGCGCGAAAAATGCCGCCGATCTGGTGCGCATCGTTCTCAGGGGTGAGTGACAGTCGCAAGCAACGCCGATATTACCAATTCCTTAATCGGAACGTATCTCGGCTAACATGTTGCTTAACGGCTCGTTAGGCGCAAGCTGATACGCTCTTTGGAGTGTATAAGCCCGCGTAATGAGTAAAGGCGACACACCGTTGAACGACGTCGATTTTTCCGAGCTCACTTTCGTTGTTGCAGAAGACGGCGCCTATATGCGCACGATCATCCGCAACATGTTGCAGGGATTCGGCTGCCGCAAAATTCATGAAGCAGAAGATGGCGCAGCCGCGCTCGAACTGATCGAGCGGGTGATGCCGGATATCGTGCTGCTTGATTGGGTTATGCCTGTGCTTGATGGCTCGGACGTGATGCGCATGATCCGCCAGCCCGATCATCCCATGGCCTATGTGCCGGTCATCATGGTCACCGCTCACACCGAGCGCAAGCGCATCATGGAAGCACGCCAGCTCGGTGTTCACGAAGTGCTGTCGAAGCCGCTCTCAGCCAAAGCGATCTCGCAGCGCATCCGCTCGGTCATCCTTCAGCCGCGCCCCTTCATCAATGAAGGCGGTTATTTCGGGCCGGAACCGCGCGAGATCATCTCGAACCGATCGACAGCATCCGCCGCCCTTCGCGCGAAGGAAAGGGCGCAGGGCAAACAGGCCGAAGGGTAGATTCCGGGTTTCATCATTGGGCAGGATCACGTATCACGCTGCGAACGCGGTTGTTTTGCCGCTACCCGATGGAGGATACCGTGTCGCGAGCCATTATCGTCTGCCAGACCTGCAAGTTTTCCCCGATGAGCAAAACCGATCCGCAAGGCCGGACCGGCGGCGAAATTCTGACCGATCACATTGAAGCCGTACTGGCCGGTCGTGCGGATGTGGCGATCCAGAAACAAGATTGCCTCTGGGCCTGTTCCGACCATTGCAACGTCATGCTTTCCGACACCGAACGCTTCTCATATCTTGCAGGACGCTTCACACCGGAACGCGCGAGCGCGGAGGCGATTGTCGAATGGTTCGACAAGCATGGTGAGAGCAAGACAGGGCAGGTCGGTTTTCGCGAATGGCCGGATGGGATGCGCGGCCATTTCATCGCGCGCCTGCCAGTGCAGGGTTCACCTGAAAAGACAGAGGCGGAGTGATGCTGACGCTGGTTCTTGGCGGTGCCCGCTCCGGCAAAAGCCGCTTTGCCGAGGCGCGGGCGGATCATTGGCGCAAGACCAATGCCGGCGAGCGGCTCTATATCGCCACCGCGCAGGCCTTTGATGCCGAGATGCACGAGCGGATCACGATCCATCAGCGCCAGCGCGGTGCGGATTGGCGCACGATCGAAGCGCCCCTCGATCTGCCGAAGCGGCTGATGGAGACCGCCCTCGCGGAGCGCTTTATCCTGGTCGACTGCATCACGCTCTGGCTTTCAAACCTTCTGCTTGCCGATGCTGATATTGACGCAGCACTCAGCCGTCTTGAAGACGTGCTAAGCAGCGTCGCGGGTGAAATCGTCATGGTGAGCAATGAAGTCGGCCTCGGCATCGTACCGGACAATGCGCTCGCCCGGCATTTTCGCGATATTCAGGGAACCGCCAATCAGCGCCTTGCCGCGCGTGCGGCACACGTCTTTCTGATCACGGCGGGTCTTCCGCTGACCTTGAAATGATCAGTTTTTCCGGCGCGCGATCAGAAGCACCGGATCATAGGTGAGCCGCACGCCTTGTGCGTCCGAGAAGCGGTCTCGGTACTCTGCCTCAAAAGCGGCATAGGCGCTTCGGCTCCAGGGCGTTCCGGCCCCGGCATTGACGCCTGTGCGACGCAAATGGACAAGGAGCGCCCGGACGGTCGGAAAATGCACCACCCGTTCAGCCTGCTCGATTGCCACAAGGTCAAGCGTCGATGGCAGCAAGTCGCGCCATTCCGAACGGTCCTTGTAGCTCACCGCGCCGGCAGTTGAGCCCATAGCGGTGAGTTCATGAAAATGTTGCCGCCCGAAGCCGCTGAGCGCGAGCATCCCGCCGGGGGCGAGGGCATCGCTGAGGCGCTGAAGGAGCGGCGGCAGATCGGCGATCCACTGAACCGTCGATGCCGCCGCCACGAGATCGAACGGGCCGTCGGGGATATTGTCCTGAACCGGACCCGCGATAAAACGCCAGTTGGTTTCGGTTTCAGCAAGAATCGAAGCAATCAGCGGTGCGCTCCCGGCGACCAGATCATTGGCGACATAGTGGCCAATCGCGAAGTTTCGAACAAGGTGCCTTGTGAGAAAACCCGTGCTGCACCCAAACTCGAACACGCATCCAAAGCCAGCCGGTTCTTTCCGATGAGCGTTGAGGAGATGCGCAAGGCGTTCGGCGATCTCGGCCTGAACAAAGGCGCTTTGATGATAGTCCGAAAGGCTGCGGCCAAAGCTCTGGCGCACTCTTTCCGGCAGACTGATAAGATCGTTCATGCGAGCACCGCGTCCCAATTCGCAAATTGGTCAAAGCAGGCATGCGGTGCCTCGATCAGCCGCACCGGCATGGGGCGCCCCGCAAAGGCGTGCTGAAGGGATGCCAGGGGAAAAATCCGGTCCTGCCGCGCGAGCAGGACGCTATCCCAGCGCCAGAGCGGCGCACCCCCGCGCTCGCGAACGGCGATAAGTTCCTCCCGGCGCGCTGCAATGTCGATTGCCTGCGCGGCCACGCGCTTGTTGTGGCAGCGCATCAGAAAACCCTGATAGGACGTCTCGGAAAGGGTCTCCACGGTCTTTTCAAAAATCGCGGTCGGAATGCCGCGTAAATCGTCAACCGGCGTCTCGCTCCCGGCAATGGCAATGGTCCGCTCGAAGATGGCGGGCCGCATCGACTGCCAGTGCGCAAAAGCCGCAACCCCGAAGGACCAGGCGACCAGCGCCCGCGTCTCATAGTTGGACAAATCAGGCAATTCTCCGTTGAGCGTCCGGTAGTCTGACACGAAGAGTACATCCTGTTCACCCGCGAGCGTGGAAAAGACGTCCGGTCCGATTGCCCAGCCGCCGAATATGACGACCACGCAGCGGGCGCGTCCGCTTCTGCGAAGCCAGATCACATCCATGCCGCCCGCCTTTGCTGGGGTGGTTTAAAGGCCGTTCTTGTGCCTTGCGGTGGGTTATCTGTTGCGGGTTCAATGGCGGGCAAAGCGGTTTCCTGCTTCCGGGCTCATGCAATAAGGCTGAATTAGAACAATTGGAACCGAAGGGCCAGATAAACTGCGTCTCAGAGCACGGCTGCGAGATGGCACATCGCAGCGGAAATGCGCGCAAGATCAATGGCACCGGTGATATAGGGCGGCATGGTGTAGATATTGTGGCCGAAGGGACGCAGCCACACGCCGAGCGTGCGGCTAAGCGCGTGCGCCGCATCAGCACTCACGGGATGGTCCATCTCGATCACGCCGATGGCTCCCAGAACCCGCACATCCCGGACATGATCGAGACCGCGCGCGGGCGCCAGTCCTGCGATCAGGCCGGCTTCAATCCCGCGAACCCTGGTCTGCCAGTCGTCGTTGATCAGAAGATCAAGGCTTGCCGAGGCGCAGGCGCAGGCAAGCGGATTTGCCATGAAGGTCGGCCCATGCATGAAGACCCCCGGTTCGCTCTGGCCAATGCCCACGGCAACCCTGTCAGTCGCAAGCGTCGCCGCAAACGACATCATGCCCCCGGTAATCGCCTTGCCGAGGCAGATAATATCCGGTTCAATTGCGGTGTGCTCGGTCGCAAAGAGCCTGCCGGTGCGACCGAAGCCGGTCGCAATCTCATCGAAAATCAGCAATAAGCCATAGGTATCGCAAAGCGCGCGCGCGGCGTCGAGATAGCGCGGATGATAAAAATACATGCCGCCCGCCCCCTGCACGACGGGTTCAAGGATCAATCCGGCAAGCGCGTTTTGATTGTCGCTCAGGATGCGCTCAAGCCCGGCAAGACCGTTTGCATCCGGATCGTCGGACCAGGCATCGCGAAAGCTGATCGGCGGCTTTTCGGCAAAATGCTGGATGCCGAGCGCACCCTTGAAGAGATGGTGCATGCCCGTAACAGGGTCACAGACGCTCATCGCCTTCCAGGTGTCGCCATGATAGCCCCCGCGCACCGTCGCAAAATGGGTTTTACCAGAATTTCCGATCGCTTGCTGGTATTGCACGGCCATTTTCATCGCAACTTCGACGGCCACAGAACCGCTGTCGCAATAGAAAATCCGCCGCATCGAGGAAGGCGCGACAGCGAGGAGCTTGCGGCCGAACTCTATAGCTGGATCATGGGTCAGGCCGCCAAACATGACATGGGCCATTTGGTCGATCTGCGCATGCATTGCCGCGCGCAGGGCGGGATGGCCATAGCCATGCACGGCGCACCACCAGGATGACATGGCGTCGATCAGTTCCGTTCCATCGGCAAGCGTCAGGCGAACACCATCCGCCCGCGCGACACGGTGGGTCAGTCCCGGCGCGGTCACATTCGAATAGGGGTGCCAAAGGTGCTCCGCATCGAAGGCTTCTGGCGTCAGATTGGAATCAAGTTGTGTCATCCGGCTTTCTGGCCCGGCTCTAAGGCACTGAATTGCTCAAGCCCGAATCCTTCGCAAAATGCCGCTGATAAGGCAACCCGGCTCAGCACGGGGAGAATGGGCAGGCGGCCGAGCCGCTTTACCTTTCCGAATTCGCAGATGGTTGCCTCAACCGCTGGCGCTGCCTCACCCAGAAATGCAATGCCGTGGATCGGTGCGCCGCGCGTGCGCAGGGCCTCAATCGCGGTCAGCGAATGGTTGATCGTGCCGAGCCGGGTTCGGGCGCACAGAATGACGGGCGCCTGCCAGCGCGCGAACAGATCAGCATAAAGGATACGCCTGTTGAGCGGCACCAGAACGCCGCCCGCGCCCTCGACAATCAGCGCGCCTTCCACAATCGGCAGCGTGAGCCGCGCGGTATCGATCTCAATGCCCTCGGCTTCGGCGGCAAGATGCGGCGACGCCGGAAGTGCAAGCCGGTAAGCCTCAGGAAGAACCGGGCGAGCGGAAAGCCGGACCACCGTCTCGCTGTCTGTTTCATCGTCGAGCCCGGCCTGAACCGGTTTCCAGTAAGTCCCCTTGAGAGCGGTGACGAGGGCTGTGGCAAAGACGGTCTTGCCAAGGCCCGTGTCGGTGCCGGTGATGACGAAGGTCTGGCTCAAACCGCGCCCCCCTCTGCCAGCAGGCGGGCGCTCGCAATCTCATCAAACAGCGCTGTGACATTCTGCCTGGTGACATTGAGTGTCACCGATACACGCAGCCGCGATGTCCCGCGCGGCACCGTGGGCGGTCTTATGCCGCGAATATCAAAACCCTGATCCTGCAGCCGGGCTGCGAGCGCCATCGTTGCCTTGTCTTCCCCGATGATGACCGGGATGATCTGGGATCGAAGCCCCACCAATCCGAGCGTCCTTTGCGCCTCCTCGTGGGCATGATCGATCAGCGCCAGAAGGTCCTGCTGCCGCTCGGGCGTTTCTTCAAGGGAGCGAAGAGCGGCGCGCACCAGCGCGGCATTGAATGGCGAGGGGGCGGTCGCGTAGATGAAGCTTCGCGCCTTGTTGATGAGTGTTTCAATCAGCGCCGCCGGGCCGCAGATAAGCGCGCCCGATGCCCCGAGCGCCTTGCCGCAGGTATGCAGCGTGACAATGTTCTCCTGTGTCGCAACCGCGTGCATAAGCCCGCGCCCTCTCATACCGAAGACGCCGGTCGCATGAGCCTCGTCGACCACGAGCATCGCATCATGACGCTTCGCGAGCGCGACGAGATCCGGCACCGGGGCCTGATCGCCATCCATGCTGTAGACACCTTCAACCGCAATCCAGACCATGCCGGTGCCGCCATCAGTGCGCCAGCGGGTGATTTTGTCTTCGGCGTCATTGATGTCATTGTGGCGAAACGACTGGTTTGCCGCCCGCCCGAGCCGCATCCCGTCATGGGCGCTCGCATGGATCAGGTCATCGAAAAGAACGAGGTCGCCGGGGCGCGGCAGTGCGCTGAAAATCGCATTGTTGGCGGTGAAGCCGCCACCCATGAAGAGCGCGCGTTCGCTGCCATAGAAGAGGGCGGCCTCTTCCTCCAGACATTCATGTTCGCTTTCATTGCCGCGCAGCAGCCGCGAGCCGCCCGCGCCAAGCGGCACGCCGCGCGCAAGGGCTTCCTCCGCTGCCCGCCGCAACATCGGCGAGGCGGCAAGGCCGAGATAATCATTGGAGGCAAAATCAAGCCCGGCGCGGGGTTGCAGAGATCGGTAGCGGCCCCGCGCTTTCAGGGCATCGAGCGCATTCTGGAAGCCTTGAAGATCGCTCATCGCGGCGTGTCGGAACGCCCATCTGACCCCAACGGCATTGCCTCAAGGCCGAGGCGGGCGAAGAGGGCGGCGTCCTGATCCTCCTCCGGGTTGCCGGCGGTGAGCAGCCGATCCCCGACGAAAATCGAGTTTGCACCTGCAAAGAAGCACATGGCCTGCAATTCATCGCTCATGTCGCTGCGGCCTGCCGACAGGCGCACATGGGATTTGGGCATCAGGATGCGGGCAAGCGCAATCGTGCGGACGAATTCGATCGGATCAAGCGGAGCCACCTCGGCAAGCGGTGTGTCCGCGATCGGGATCAGCATATTGATCGGCACGCTTTCGGGATGCTGTTTCAGCGTCGCAAGGGTGAGCAGCATATCGACCCGGTCCATCTGCTTTTCGCCCATGCCGACAATTCCGCCCGCGCAGACCTTGATCCCGGCTTCGCGCACGCGGTTCAGCGTTTCGATCCGGTCAGCAAAGCTGCGTGTGGTGATAATCTCGGAATAATAGCGCTCGGAGGTGTCGATGTTGTGGTTGTAATAATCAAGCCCGGCCTCCCTGAGGCGGATCACCTGTTCATCATCGAGCATGCCGAGGGTCATGCAGGTTTCCAACCCCATTGCCTTCACGCCCCCGACCATGGCTTCAAGGACTGTCATGTCCCGGTCCTTCGGTGATCGCCATGCCGCCCCCATGCAATAGCGTGTCGCGCCGGCAGCTTTCGCCTTTCGCGCCTCGGTCAAAACTTTTTCGACTTCCATCAGTTTCGAGGCAGGCAACGTCGCGCCGTTTTTCGCTGATTGGCTGCAATAGGCGCAATCCTCGGCGCAGCCGCCTGTCTTGATCGAGAGCAGCTTGCTGCGTTGCACCTGATTCGGATCGAAGAATTTGCGGTGCATACTGTGTGCCTGGAATAGCAGGTCATTGAAGGGCTGCGTGTAGATCACGTCCGCCTCTTCGCGGGTCCAGTCGGTTCGTATGGTGACGGTGTCGAGCACGGCGAAATTCCCTATGATCCTTGCATTTCAGGCTTGTTTACCGGGTTTTGGGCGGAGTGAACAGATCAAACCGGCAGATAATCACCATGTCAAAAAGTTTGACTGAGGAAAATAAATGTCACAGCGGTGAGGATCAGCGCCGTGAGGCTGAGGCTGCGGCTGTAAAGGGCAAGAGCCGTGGCGATATCCGCGCCGGTAAGGGTGGCCCGCCCGCGCCCCATCGTCGCAAGATCGACCCGCCTGTTGTCATAGGTTCGCGGCCCGCCAAGCCTGAGGCCGAGCGCCCCGGCAAGGGCCGCCTCCGGCCAGCCCGCATTGGGCGAGACGTGGTGGTCTGCGTCTCTCAGCATCGCTCTCAAGGCGGCTTTGCCGCTCCATTTCCGGCTGAAAAAGGCGACGATCGCAAAAAGACCGCCGGTCATGCGGGAGGTCGGATAATTTGCGATATCATCGAGCTTCGCCGCGGCAAATCCGAAAGCGCGATATTTTTCCGATTTGTGGCCGATCATGCTGTCAGCCGTATTCACCGCCTTGTAAAGGGCTGCACCCGGCAGGCCAAAAAGGGCAAGATAGAACAACGGGGCAATCACCCCGTCTGCGGTGTTCTCGGCAAGACTTTCGACGGCGGCCTTCGCGATTTCGCTCTCATTCAGCGTTGCCGGATCGCGCCCGACGATTTTTGATACCGCAAGCCGTCCGGCCTCAAGGCCCTGTGTCAGCCCCTCCGCCACCGCGCGGACATGGCTGCCAAGGGATTTCTGCGCAATCAGGCTGGTCGCAAGCAGCGCCTCGATTAAGAGGCCGCCCGGCAGCGCCCGCAGCGCGCCGCTCACGAGACCAGAAAAGATGAGCGTTGCGAGCAGGAGCGCGAAAAGCGCGAAAGCCCCGTTGAGGCGGCGCCATTCGAATGTCAGGCTGTCCCGGTTTAAAAGCCGGTCCGACAATCCGATGAGCCAGCCCATCCAGACCACCGGGTGACGTACCATCCGGTATAATCGGTCGGGATAGCCGATGAGACGCTCGAAAAGAAGCGCGATCAGGGCAATGACAAGATTGGCAGCGAGATAGCTCATGGGCAGAGCGCCTGTTCAAGCCGCAGGAAACCCGCCTCATCGGCGGGAAGACCGATCCTCAGCCAGCGCGGGTCATAGTCAAAACGGCGCACATAGATTTGGTGCTCAAGGAACCGCAGAAAAAGGCGTGGCGCTTCTTCGCTTTCAATCAGACGGAAGAGCGACGTTCCTTTATCGGCCGAAAATCCGGACGCCTCAAAAAGTCCTGCAAGGCGTGCCGCCTGTTTCTGAAGATGGAGCTTTGTTTCGGCCTGAAAGCTTAGATCTTCAAGCGCAAGGCGGCCAAGATGGAGCGCCGGGCCACTCACGGCCCAAGCGCCAAGGTGATCGTTGAGGCGCGCGGCAAGCGCCGGCGGCGCAATCGCAAAGCCCAGACGAACACCGGCGAGGCCGAAGAATTTGCCCAGGGATTTCAGAATGAGGACATTTCCCCCGGCGACAAGATCGACCGCCGATGGCTCATCCATGACATCGCCAAAGGCTTCATCGACAACGAGAAAGCCACCCGCCTGCTTCGCCTTCGTAGCATGAGCGCTCAGCCATGAATGGGACACGACCCGCCCGTCCGGGTTGTTTGGATTGACGATAATGGTGATTTCGGAAGGGCGCGCCTCGACAGGATCGGACAGGACGCGCAGGTTGCGCCCGCTCTGGTCCCAGACGCGCGCATGATCGCCGTAAGTTGGCGTCAGAACCGCGACAGGCCGGTCGGGTAGAACCAGCGGAAGCAGCCGGATCAGCAGCGCGCTCCCGCCCGCCGCAACAATATGGTCGGGCGACGGGGCCTTGTAATAGGCGCACGCGGCTTGGATCAGGTTCGTCTGGCCAGCCTTGTCCGGCAGGCGGTGGAAGGCAGAAGGCGGGATCGCGGCCACTGGATAAGGGATGGGGTTGATGCCGGTCGAAAGATCGAGCCAGTCGGATCTGGCACCCGCATCAAATCCTGCTGCACGGGCGAGCGCCATCGCCTCATCAAGATCGCCGCCATGAACCATCGTCATCTCCGCCCCTCCGCGGCAATGGCAAACAGCCGGTCGAGATCGATATGGGCCTCGAGATGTCGGGCAAGTCCGTCGAGGGTCTCCTCGATCAGCGCGCCATAGCTATTGCCAGAACCGGCAAAACCGATCCCTTTGAGAAAGGCTCGCCTGAAGCCGTCTTCGGCGAAGATGCCGTGCAGATAGGTTCCGGCGATCCGCCCGTCCGGGCTCACGGCGCCTTCGTCACGGGGCTCGCTGTGGCCGAGATCGCCGTTCAGAACGGCAAAGGGCCGCGCCCGCGCCGGGCCACGGCTGAGGCCGAGATGCATCTCGTAGCCGCGCATCGGCGCGCCGGTTTCGAGATGGGTCGCCATCCGCGTGATCAGCGCCTTGTTCGGCGTCAGCGTGGTTTCGATATCGAGAAGGCCAAGCCCTGCAAGGCTTGCCGCCGGACCTTCGATCCCTTCCGGGTCGTGGATCATGCGACCGAGCATCTGATAGCCGCCGCAGAGGCCAAGCACCCGCCCGCCACGCCGGACATGCGCCTCTAGGTCGATATCCCAGCCTTGCGCGCGGAAATAGGCCATGTCGGCAAGGGTTGATTTCGAGCCAGGCAATAGCACGAGCGCGGCATCGCCCGGAAGCGCCTCCCCCGGCTGAACAAAGACGACCGAAACGCCATCTTCAAGACGCAAGGGGTCGAGATCGTCGAAATTGGCGATGCGGGAAAGCCGTGGCACGGCGATCTTGATCGCACCAGCGCTGCTCAGCACCCGGTCAAGTGCCAGAGCATCCTCGGCGGGCAGGTTCCGTGCGGCGGAAAAATGCGGCACGACACCGGCAGATACCCACCCGGTTCGCTCACGGATCATCCGCACACCATCATCGAAGAGGCGGATATCGCCATGAAAATTATTGATCAGAAAGGCCTTGATGCGCCGCGCGTCCGGTTCAGTCAGCACCGCCCTGGTGCCAATGAGCGAGGCGATCACCCCGCCGCGATGGATATCGCCGACGAGGAGAACCGGTACGTCGGCTGCTTCCGCAAAGCCCATATTCGCAAGATCATTGTCGCGCAGGTTGATTTCCGCAGGGCTTCCCGCTCCCTCGATCAGAACCAGATCGGCTTCCGCCTTGAGCCGCTGGTAGCTCTCCAGAATGGCGGGCAGAAAGCGGGCGCGCTCGCGGAAATAGTCCCGCGCGCTCATCGTGGCAACGCGCTTGCCCTGCACGATGACCTGCGATCCGATATCCGTCTCCGGCTTCAGCAGAACAGGGTTCATGTGAACGCTCAATGGCATGCCTGCCGCCTGGGCCTGCAGGGCCTGCGCACGGCCGATCTCGCCGCCATCGGCGGTCACGGCGGCATTGTTCGACATGTTTTGTGGCTTGAACGGGCAAACGCGCATGCCGCGATTGCGATAGGCGCGGCATAGACCCGCGACGATCAGCGATTTTCCGACATCGGAGCCGGTGCCCATGACCATCAGGGCGCTCATGGTGCATCGCTCCCATAAATGACCTGCCAATCGGGTGCAATCACATGAGCGTAGGACCCCATCACCCGCCCGATCGCCAGACCCATCGGGAAGGACGTGTCGCCAGAACTCGTCGCAGCGTGAAAAAGCGGCACATCGGGGGCAGGCGATACCGCCGTTCCACCACGGGTCTGGGAAAAACGGGAATAGTGAAATTCATGCCCGCGCAGGGCTTTTGGCCAGGGCAGCGCGCTTGCATGACACAGCTTGCGATAGCCGAGATGGCGCACCGGCTGCACCATGCTGGTGGTGACCGGAAGCAACCCCGCCATCGGATGGGAAGTGCCTTCGGCATCGATCAGGGCATCACCCAGCACCATGAACCCTCCGCATTCGCCATAGACAAGCGCGGTTTCTGCAACCTTACGCAACCCGTTGAGAAAGACGGTATTGGCCGATAGTCTCTCAGCGTGAAGCTCCGGGTATCCACCGGGTAGAAACACGGCGTCCGCCGTCGCGATCGGCGCTTCGTTCGCGAGCGGAGAAAACGGCGCGATTTCCGTTCCCGCCTGATGCCAGTGATCGAGAAAATGCGGATAGCAGAAACTGAAGGCATGATCGCGCGCGACAGCAATCCGCTGCCCGAGCGGGGCAAGCGGCATTTCCCGGTCACTGCCAGGCCAAACCGGGCTGCACAGAGCGGCCAGAAGATCGAGATTGACGACCTCGGCAATCCGCCCGGCGGCACGCTCGATCAGGGCATCAAGATCGCCATGTTCCGCCGCCTGAACAAGACCGAGATGGCGCGAAGGCAGGATAAGGGCCGTATCGCGTTTGAGAGAACCGAGAACAGGAAGCCCGACGCTTGCCGCCGCATGCTCCAGAATCGTTTGGTGGCGGGCGCTGCCGACATTGTTGAAAATCACCGCTGCAAGGCGAATATCCGCCCGATAGGTCATGAACCCCTTGAGAAGCGCCCCTGCCGATGCCCCTTGCGCTTTTGCATCGACCACCAGGATGACGGGAAGATTGAGGGCTGCCGCGATATCAGCGGTCGAGCCATAGCCATCGTCCGCGCCATCGAAGAGGCCCATCACGCCTTCGACGATCAGAACAGAACCCTCGGCGCAAGCGGCACCCGCCGCGCGGACCGCCTGTTCCCCCATGGCCCACGAATCGAGATTGCGCGAGGGGTGGCCTGAGGCCGCCTTATGAAAGGCGGGATCGATATAATCCGGGCCAACCTTCGCACCGCGAACCGGCACGCCCGCCCGCGTGAGCGCGCGCAGAAGCCCGAGTGTCACCAGCGTTTTTCCCGCACCCGAATGGGGCGCGGCGATCACGCAACCTGTTCCCGTTTGAAAACCCACGAAAAATCCTGCACCGTCCGCTTGACGCTTGATGTATAGAACGAGGCCATGGCGCACTCAACCAGCGATATGACAGGGGACGATGGTGATCCGGCGGGGGCTCGACATCGCGCGCATCCCCGCAGGTCAACCATGCAGGAGGTCGCTCCTCTCCGGCGCGGCTGGACCACGGGGGCTTGCGCCACAGCGGCCACGAAATCGGCGCTCGCAGCGCTTCTCTCCGGCGCGTTCCACGATCCTGTGACGATCATTCTGCCAAAGGGGGAGAAACCGTCATTTCCTCTAGCGCTGGAAGAGTGTGGCGCAGACTTCGCGCGTGCCGGCATCATCAAGGACGCGGGCGACGACCCGGACGTGACCCATGGCGCGATGATCATCGCGCGGGTGGCGCGGGGTCCGCAAGGCTCCGGCATTGTGTTTCGCGGGGGCGAGGGTGTCGGCACGGTGACGAAGCCCGGCCTGCCGGTCGCGGTCGGTGAACCGGCCATCAACCCGGTGCCGCGCCAGATGATGGAAGCGGTGGTGAGGGAGGAATGCGCGCTCGCTGGCGTTTCCGCGGATATCATCATCGAAATATCGGTCCCGGGTGGTGAGGCGCTGGCGCTGAAGACATGGAACCCGCGCCTCGGCATTGTCGGCGGGCTGTCGATCCTTGGCACAACGGGGGTTGTGCATCCCTTCTCCTGCGCGGCGTGGATCCATTCAATCCACCGCGGTATCGACGTTGCCCGCGCCGAAGGGCTGGGTCATGTTGCGGGAGCCACCGGCTCGACATCGGAGGCAGCGGTTCAGAAGCGCTTTTCACTTCCGGATCATGCGATGCTGGACATGGGAGACTTTGCCGGAGGCATGCTCAAATATCTTCGCCATAACCCGGTCCGGCGGGTCACCATCGGCGGCGGGTTTGCCAAGATCACCAAACTCGCGCAGGGCTTCCTGGATCTTCATTCGGGCCGCTCGCAAGTCGATTTCGAGTGGCTTGCCGCGCGCGTGCTCGCGATGTCGGATGAGACTGGGGATACGACTGGGGATACGACCGGGGATACGACTGGGGATGTGAATGGGGACGTGAACGGGGCGCCGGAACTCGCCGCACAGATCCGCGCGGCGAACACCGCCCAGGATGCCCGTGAACGCGCCCTTGCCGGGGGCTTTGATCTTGCCCCTGTTGTCGCCCGTGAAGCGGCGGTAACAGCGCGCAGGGTGCTGAAGGGGGCGGCGATTGTGGTCGATGTCATCATCGTCGATCGAAGTGGCGCGATCATCGCGGAGGTGCTGGGCGATGGGTGAGCGCTTTCTCATTCTGGGTGGCACAGCCGAGGCGCGGGCGCTCGCGAACCGGCTTCATGCGCTTTCCCGCGATGTCATTTCCTCGCTTGCCGGGCGCACCGACAATCCGCTTCTGCCTGATGGGTCGAGCCGGATCGGCGGCTTCGGCGGCGCTGAAGGCCTCGCGGCCTATCTCCGGATGGAAGCGGTCACCTGCCTGATCGATGCCACCCATCCGTTTGCGGCACGCATTTCCGGCAACGCGACCGAGGCCGCGCACCGGGCGCGTGTGCGGATCGTGCGGTTGGAGCGGCCCCCCTGGCAGGCGGCAAAAGGCGATCAGTGGCATCATGTCCAGAGCCTCGAGGATGCGGTCGCCGCCCTGCCGGAAAAGGCGCGCGCCCTCGTCACCATCGGACGCCAGCAATTGGCCGCCTTTCTGGAGCGTGATGATATCCGCGTTGTCGCCCGCGCCATTGAAGCGCCGAAAATCACCATTCCGGCACACTGGACGATCCTTCTGGAGCGGCCGCCGTTCACCCTTGCCGCCGAAACCGCGCTGATGCGGGAGTACCAGATCGATGTTCTCGTTACCAAGAACGCGGGCGGCAGCGAGACATTCGAAAAGCTTCTCGCCGCGCGCGCCCTCAAAATCCCGGTGATCATAATCGACCGTCTGCCGAAACCGGCTGTCGAGACCTATGCTGATATTGACAGTCTGATGGCGGCGCTCACCGGCTAGGCTGGTTTTTTCTTTCCCCTGTTGCGCAGCACATGGGCGTAATCGGCGTGATAAAGCGCGCTGTCACGGAAATTCTGCTCCCGGAACACCTTGCCGACAAAGATCAGCGCCGTGCGGGTAATCTTTGCAATCCGCACCTTCTCGCGGATATCGCAAAGCGTGCCGCGAATAATTTCCTGATCGGGCCATGTTGCGCGGTAGATCACGATCACCGGGCAATCAGCGCCATAATAAGGCGTGAGTTCTTCCTCGATATGTTTCAGGTTGCGGATCGAGAGGTGGATCGCAAGTGTCGCGCCCGATTGCGCGAAGGTCGCAAGGTCTTCGCCCATTGGCATGCCGGACGCCTTGCCCGCCGTGCGGGTGACGATGACTGACTGGGCGATTTCAGGAAGCGTGAGTTCGGTCCTGAGTTCTGCCGCCGCCGCCGCATAAGCGGGCACGCCCGGCACGATTTGGTAATCTATCGCAAACTGATCGAGCCGCCGCATCTGCTCTGCAATCGCCCCATAAAGCGACGGATCACCGGAATGAACCCGCGCCACATCCTCGCCCCGCTCATGGGCCGAGCGGATTTCCGCGATAATCTCATCAAGGTGCATTGCAGCCGTGTCGAGAACGCGCGCACCCGGCGGTGCGGCGGCAACGATCGCCTGAGGCACCAGCGAGCCTGCATAAAGGCAGACCGGACAGCGTTCGATCAAGCGCAGGCCGCGCACCGTGATAAGGTCTGGCGCGCCGGGACCGGCGCCGATGAAATAGACCGTCATATCGTTTTCCTGTCATAGCCGCGCGGCGTGTAGACCCATGTCCGTCCGTCTCCGGTCGCAACCGCCTTTGACTGGGAAGAGCCGACCATCACGAGGGTCAGCATGTCGACATCCTCGCTTCTTACCGTCTCGAGCGTGACGATGCGCACCGCTTCAGCGGGACGGCCAAGATCGGTTGCAAGGATGACCGGTGTGTCCGTCGGGCGATGGCGGCGCAGAATTTCGAAGGCTTCATCGAGCAGTGTCACCCGCCGTTTGGAGCGCGGATTGTAGAAGGAAATTACGAAATCACCTTCCGCCGCCGCGTGAAGCCGCTTCAGAATATCGCCGCGCGGGGTAAGAAGATCGGAAAGCGAAATACAGCAGAAATCATGGCCAATCGGAGCGCCCGCCCGGGCGGCTGCGGCCTGAAATGCCGAGATGCCGGGGGCAACCACAATCTCGACCCGCCTTGCCGCATCCGAGAGCGGACCTTCCGCAGCCCCGGTGTCGATCAACTCATAGGCAAGGGTCGCCATTGCAAAAATGCCGGGATCGCCCGAGCAGACGACAGCAACATCGCGGCCTTCCGCAGCGCATTCCATCGCGTGGCGAACGCGCTTTTCTTCCGCCCCGAGCGGAAAGCGATGTTCGCGCTGGCCCTGTCTCAGGTCCTTTATGAGATCGAGATAAAGATCATAGCCGACCCAGTCCCCTGCGATTTGCAGGAGCCTGACCGCTTCACCGGAGCGCCAGTCCGGTATGCCGGGTCCGACACCGACAAGAAAGACCCGTCCGCGCGGCGTGCCGGGCCTGATTGCTTCCGGCCTTGCCGCCTTGCCGAGCGCCGCCGTCACGCGGGCAGACTTGATTTTCGGCGCAAGCAGCCGCCCGGTTGCGGCAAGGGCGGCGGCTTCCGCAACACCCGCGATGCCGATTTCCGCTTTGACAATGGCTGAAGGTGTCGCAAGCTGGGGTTCCATGGCGGCAAGGCTCTCGCGGCTGTAGAACCAGACAGGCACGCCAAAGTGCCGCCCCACTTCATGAAGCGCGGCTTCATCGGCCTTGAGATCGACCGATGCAATGGCAGCAAGTGATGCTGCCGCAATCCCGTTCATGGTGATGAGCCTTGTGGCAAGCGCAATCGCTTCGCAGGCCCCAGCCCCGCGCTCACAGCCCATGCCGAGAACGACGGTCGCTGCCTGATAGACAAGGTGGCCCGCATCACCCGGAAGGGCTTCGTCTGTCACCGTTATTTGCAGGGTCGCATTGTCGTCAAAGGGGAGTGTGGTGGTGGATAGCCAGGGCGCTTCGCCCGCGAGACGCACGCTTTCACCCGCGATGAGGCGCGCCATGAATGCCTTCGCGTCTTCCGGATTGGCAAGCCGGTATCCCGATGGGGGTTCATCAAGCGCAACGCCGAAATGAATGTCGCCTGATGTGGTAATTGCGGCTCTGCCACCAAGCGCCTCGGCAATGGCGCGCGCCTGATTGTTCGCGCCGTGATGGCCACCGAGAAGCGGCACGATGGTCGACCCGTCCTCGGAGACAGCGAGAACCGGCGGTTCACCCGCCTTGTCGTCAAGGCTGGCGGCGAGGCAGCGGATCAGAATACCGCTGGCGCAGAAGCCGATAATCGTTCGGCCCTCGCAAAACAGCCGGGTCACGTGTTCCCCCATGCGCTGGAAGGCCACATCGCCGCTGGCGCGACCCGCAAGCGCATGGATTTCCATCGCTGGCATAGCGGTTTTCAGCCGTCGCGCGGTCTCTTCCCCGCGACGTGACAGAACGATGAGGGCAGGTCTATTCAGCGTCATGCATCCCTTCCCCAGCGCTCGCGGCCGCGATAAATCAGAATGGTCGAAAAATAGGGTCGCTCGCCCGCCGCGACGGCGTTGAGCGGGGTGATCTTTTGATCGGCACCGGTCGCGCTTTCGATAATGAGGGCGGTCTTATCGAGCTTCAGTCGTTGCAGGATCGAGTGGATTTTTTCAAAATGCCGCCCGACTTTGATGATAGCGGCTGCTTCCGTATCGGCGAGTTCGGCCTCGAGCGTGGCTTCAGCCAGAGGCGCGGGCAGGATCTTCAGCCGCTCGTTTCGCGCGGCAAGCGGGCGGCCGATGACCGCGGCACAGGCTGTCAGCGATGTAATGCCCGGAACAATGTCGCACCGATAGCGTCCGCTCAGCCGGTCGACGAGATACATCGCCGAGCCATAGAAGAACGGATCGCCCTCGCAGAGCAGAGCAACATCCCGACCGCCATCAAGCACCGCTGCAATCTCGTTCGCGGCCTCATCATAGGCGCGCGCCGCCGGTTCGCGCTCCACCCGCATCGGCACAGAGAAGCCGATTTCCCGGGCACCATGTGGAATGAGGTCCGCCACAATCCGTCGCGCGAAACTCGTGCCGCTGTCGCCGCCAACCGGATAGGCGATGACCGCACCGGACGCGATGATGCGCGCGGCCTTGAGCGTCAGGAGTTCGGCATCCCCAGGTCCGACACCGACCGCATGAAGTGTTCCCTTGATTTCCATACTCATGGCTTGAGCACCCGCCATTGCAGCACACTCATGCGCGGTTCGAGTGCCCGCATCCGCCCGACCTGCGTCAGATGGGCGACATCAAGGCGGACGAGGTCGCCGCCATGGGCCGCCTGAAGCGCGATCGCTCCCGCTTCGCCTTCGAGGGTGACGGTGTTCGCGACGAGAACACCACCGGGGCGAAGCGCTGTCCATGCAGCGTCAAAAACACCCATGCCCGCAAGACCGCCACCGATAAAAACGGCGTCTGGCTTGTGGTCCTCCGCCGCTGCCGGCAGACATTCTGGCGCCGAGCCGGCGATGATTCCCAGATCAGGGACGCCCAGCATCGGTGCATTCTCGGCGATCATCGCAAGGCGCCTGGGGTCACGTTCAAAAGCGATGGCCCGCGCCCCGCGCGCGGCGCGCATCCATTCGATCGCGACCGAGCCGCAGCCGGCGCCGATATCCCATAAAAGGGCATTCGGATAGGGGGCAAGGGCGGCAAGCGTTGCGGCCCGCACCTCACGCTTGGTGAGTTGCCCATCGTGGCGAAAGGCATCATTGGGAAGCCCGGCAAGCCGCGATTGAAGGATCGCGCGTGGCCCTGCAATGCACTCGACGGCAAGCATGTTGAAATCGGCGAAATCCTTGCAATGAACCGCCTCAGCTGCCGTGAGGTGCAGGATCCTCTCCCGCGTGCCGCCGATATGCTCAAGCACGCTCAGCCGGGAATTCTCAAAGCCGCGCCCGACGAGGAGGCTTGCTGCCTGGCTCACCGTCTCGCCGTTTGATGTGAGCGCAAGCAGGCGGTTTCCCGGCTCGATGAAAAGCTGAATCCGCGCCACCGCCCGCCCATGCAGCGACAGACAATCGACATCCTGAAGCGGCCAGCCGAGACGGTTTGCGGCAAGCGAGAAACCGGATGGATGGGGGATGGTGCGGATTTCGTCATAGGGAATGCTGCGCGCAAGGCTTGCGGCGATTCCGTAGTGCAGTGGATCGCCGGTCGCGAGAATCGTAACCGGTTCGCCCCGGCGCTGGTGCAGCGCGCGGATCGTCTCATGGACGCGGCTGGTCCAGGGCGTCACCGTCTTGCCCGCGAGTGCGGCCGCCGGAATCGCATGAAGAACGCGCTCGGGGGCAATCACCGCCTGCGCCTCATCGAAGAGAAGACGGGCTGCCGGTGTCAGGCTATCAAGCCCGTTGTCGCCGATGCCGAGAATGGTAAGCCACGGCACGGCGGGGGGGCGCGGGGAGGATGCCATCAGGCCGCAACCCGCGCACGGGCGATCTGGGAAAGCGCGTTGAGGGCGGCGGAGGCAAGGGCGCTGCCGCCGCGCCTTCCGACGACGGTGAGAAACGGGACCCCGCGAGGATTGCTGGCAAGTTCCGCCTTGGATTCGACAGCGCCGACAAAGCCGACCGGGCAGGCGATGATCGCAGCCGGCCGCACAGCCCCGGCATCAAGCGCCTCAAGCAGTGCAAAGAGCGCCGTTGGCGCATTGCCGATGACGACCACGCTTCCCGGAAGATGCGGCGCCCAGAGGGCCACCTGCGCCGCCGAGCGCGTCGTCGAACCTTCGCGGGCAAGCCTTGCGACCGTGGGCTCGTTCAGGGCGCATATCAGGGCGTTGTCGGCGGGAAGAAGGGCTGAAATGATCCCGGCGCGCACCATTTCACAATCGGTTATGATGCTTGCCCCGCGCGCGAGGGCGGCAGCAGCAGAAGCTGCCACATCCGCCGAAAAGATCAGATCTTTGATGAGATCGGTCATGCCGCAGGCATGGATCATGCGGACGGCCGCCTCGGCCACATCGTTCGGCAGTTCTGAGAGGTTGACTTCGGCGCGGATCGTAGCAAAGGATTTCGCATAGATCGCAGCCGGGTCCTTGAGATAATCCATCGCCTCAGCTCTTCTTGTCCGGTGCCGACACCGGGCGCAACGTGACCGGGCCGAGCGGATGATCGGCATGGGGATAGGGGTGATGGGTGTGCGTCTCGCCATGCCCATGCCCATGCCCATGCCCATGCCCGTGCGCGTGGTCATGGCCGTGGGAATGATCATGATCATGATCATGATCATGATTATGGGCGCGCGTGGCGGCAGGGGGCAGAGCCTCAACCCCGCCCTGGCGGCAGTAGAACCCGTTGCAATCGCCCTTGCACGGGCAATCTTCGGGAGCGACCGTGCCGATCCCCTCAACATGGTGGTGATGGCTTTCCTGCGGCAGCCCGACCTGATCCTCGAAGCCCAGAACCTGCGCGCGGTATTTGCACAGAGCGCAATTCATCGTGTTCTCACCGGTGTCGATCTGCTCAAGCCGCTCCGCGAACGTCGCGATCACGTCTGGATGATCGTTGAGATATCCGGCCTTGAGGAAGTTGATGTGCGGGTGCTGTGCGGCGACGAAGTCGGTGCTCTCGTAAATCCGCTTGATGAGAACGCCAGTGAAAAGGAAATAGGGAAACACGATGACCTGGCGAAAGCCGAGCCGGGCAACCTTTTCAAGGGCAGGCTCGACCAGCGGGAAGGTTACGCCCGAATAGGCAACCTCGCCCCAGCCGAAGCCGAAGCCTTCCCAAAGAAGGCGCATGATTTTCGAGATATTGGAATTGGCATCCGGATCCGATGAGCCACGCCCGACAACCACAAGCAGCGTTTGCGCGTGCGGAATGTCGGTGCCGCTTTCTGCCATCGCCTCTTCGATCCGGGCGGCGGCAGCCCGGATCATTTTCGGGTCGATACCCAGTTCCTTGCCATAGTCGATCGTGATGCCGTGCTCGGCTGCATATTGGTTCAGGACGGAGGGAATGTCGTTTTTTGCGTGACCGGCGGCAAACAACATGCCCGGTACGACCTTGATGCGCGTCACGCCCTTCTCGCGCAACCGGTCAAGACCGGTGCGGATCACCGGCGTCGCGAATTCGAGATAGCCATGCTCGACGGGAAGCGAGGGGTAAAGCCGCCGCAGCCCCTCCGCAAGTTTCGCGAATTCGTCGACGGCGAACCTGTTCCGGCTGCCATGGCCGCAAACCATGATGCCGATTTTCTCGCCGCCCAGGGAATAGTGTCGGTTATCGCTGAAAGCGGCAGAAGGAAGTGGGGTGTCATGCGGCATGATACGATCTCGCTCAAAATCGGAAAGGGCTGTCAGGCAGCGTTGTTTTCCGCTTTTGGTGCGTCAGCACCGTCATTTTCAACAGGGTCCTGGTCGATCACGCTCTGCCGCGCCTTGCGGGCGATGAACGCGCCGATAAAAGCGGCCGCCACGGCTGCGCCGATGGCGATCCAGTGGCTGTGACCGGCCACTTCGTGAACATGACCGGCATGGGCAAGCGCCCCGGAAGAAAAACCAAGGGAGGCGGCGGCAGAAATCAATAACGGGAGAAGAAAACGCATAGAACCTCTCAGTGCCTGATCAGGTCCCCGGGATGGGTCGACCGCGTCAGGCATTCGCTCCAGCCACAGCTTTGCGCATGCGGCACTGATGTGGTTTCCTATAGACCATTGCGGTCGCCTTGGCGACCAAAAAGTCTGGAGGTCAAAAAGTCTTGAGGGGATACGCGCTTGTTCACCGATTCCGGTCAGCGGCCTTTGAGGGCGGACGGGGCCGGAAGGGCCGGATTTGCCGATAAAGCCGAAGCCGATGGCGAACCCGCCACCGTCCGTAGCGCTTCATTGCGGGCGCGCTGAACCTCTTTTCGCTGGACACGGGCTTCGCGACGGAAGCGCCCCTGTTTCACCCAAACGACAAAACCGCCGAGCAGAACACCGAGCCCGATGAAACCGAAAATCAGCCAGAACAGCGGAAGCGAGAAAGATATCGCCGGGTCGGCCGCATTAAACGGGTCGAGCGACAGCGTCACCTTTTGGCGATTGGCAACGGAGAGGGCAAGAAGCAGAATGGCCAGCGGCGCGAAAACGAAAAACTGGATCAACCGTCTCATTCTCATTTCTCCCGGCTTGATTTGTGGGCGGTTTGGTCCTGCCCTGATCTTGAAGCGCGGCCGATTGAAGGCTTGGCTATGTGAAGCAGCATTTTAGACGACGTGCTTGCATCCGACAAGCGAGCCCGCAATGCGGGTGAAACCGGAAGGCCCGATATAGGGGCCTGTCCGAGAGTATCTTGCCATGCATTACGCCTGCGGGTGACCCGGGTTCATCCGTTCACGCATTTCCTTGCCGGTCTTGAAGAACGGAGTGTATTTCTGCTCGACTTCGACCTGCGCGCCGGTGCGTGGATTGCGCCCGGTTCGCGCCGGTCGATATTTGACGGAGAACGCACCGAAACCGCGCAATTCGACCCGGTCACCGCGGGCCATTGCATTGGAAATCTCGTCGAGAATGGCGTTGACGATGGCTTCCACATCGCGGTGGTAGAGATGCGGGTTTTGATCCGCGAGCCGTTGAACCAATTCTGATTTTATCACTTTTAATAATACCTCCGAGCAAAAATTAGATCAGTCAGTCTCCAGTAATTCCATTTACCTGCCAAATCGAAAGAAAGCCGTCAAGATTTGCGCCCTTGCTCAAAGCAAGAACATCTTGGCTGACGTCAAAAATACTGCCCAGACCAATGGTTGTCAGAAGACTTTTGATCAGGGCGCGCGCCAAAACAAAATCCTGATCTGTCCGCGTCAGCGACCAGGTCACGACCTCAAGGTTGCCCTGAACATTTTTCTCTTCCACCAGCCATTGCTTTGCGACGGTTTCATCGCCGATCGCATCAATCAGGGAGCGTTCCAGCGCCTGCTTGCCGGTGAAAACCGAGCCGTCGAGCACGCCGGTCGCTTCGCCGTCCTTGAATTTGCGGCGTTCCTTCACAAGATCGGCAAACCAGGTATAGGTATCGAGAATCATGCTCTCCAGCATGATCCGGGCGGCGGGCGGCGTTTCGTTAAACGGTGACGGTTCGGCCTTGATGGGCGATGATTTGATTTCTTCAACCGTCACACCGAGCGTTCCGAGAAGTTTTGAGGCATTGGGATATTGCATGATCACGCCGACAGATCCGACGATGGATGTGCGCGGGGCGACGATATGGTCAGCGGCGACGGCAACCATATAGCCGGCTGAGGCGGCGAGCGATCCGACGCTCGTCACAACTGGTTTCTCAGTCGCGATCTTGCGAAAGGCATTGTAAAGCGCCTCGCCGCCAACAGTTGTTCCGCCGGGGGAATCGATCGCAATGATCACAGCCTTGACGTGATCATCGTCGCGGATTTTGTCGAGTTGCTCCAGCGCATAGTCGCTGCTCGCGATGAAGCCGCTGATCGGCACACGGGCGATATGGGGCTGGCTCTTGTCAAAACTGAGGCCGGATGAGAAAGCGGCTGCCCCGAAAAAGGCGGCAAGCGCCAGTGCTATCGACAAGAACGCGACCACCCGCCAAATCGTCAGCTTGCGCCGCATGCGCCGCCGATCCAGTATTTGATCCGCCGAAGGTGTCATATCATCCCTCCAAAGCCATAATCGTGCTTATAGAAACCGGTCCTTGTCAAGCGTGAAACCACGTCGACAAGTTGTTGTTTTTAAGACAGAACAGGCTTTTTATCGAAAAGCCGGAAAAGGAGTTTCAACGGATGCAGAAATCCATCGCCTATTTGTCCTCGGCGTCCGCAGCCGACCGTGAGCGCTGGTGCCGCCATCTCGCGCTCGCAATGCCGGAGGAGACGATCATCCCTTTCGGCGCGATGAGCGATGCGGCCCGTCTTGCCTGCGATCTTGCGATTGTGGCCGATCCCGACCCGGAACTTCTGAAAATGCTTCCGGCGCTGCGCTGGGTGCAGTCGCTTTATGCCGGGGTTGAAAAGATCGTCAAACAGATCCCCGATGCGCCGTTTCGCCTGGTTCGTCTGGAAGATCCGGAAATGGCGCGCAAGATGGCGGAGGCGGTGGTTGCCTGGACGCTTTATCTCCACCGCGACATGCCGGCTTATGCTGATCAGCAGCGCCACAAGATCTGGCGCGAACAGGACCACACCCGCGCCGGTGGCCGACATATTGGCATTATCGGCATGGGGCATCTCGGAGCCGCCGCCGCCGCCGCCCTGCGGGCGCTTCATTTTACGGTCAGCGGCTGGAGCCGGTCGGCAAAAGCGATCAAGGGCATTGCCACCTATTCCGGCGAAGATGGTCTTGCGGCGATGCTGGCAGAGGTCGAGATCGTCGTCCTTCTCATTCCGGTTACCGATGCAACGCGCGGGCTCATCAATACCGCGCGGCTGGCTTCGATGCAGGACGGCGTGCAGATCATCAATTTCGCGCGCGGGGCAATCATCCGCACGGACGACCTTCTCGCGGCCCTGGAGAGCGGCAAGGTCAGGCATGCGGTTCTCGATGTTTTCGATCAGGAGCCGTTGCCAGAGACCTCGCCGCTCTGGTCGCATCCCTCGGTCACGGTGCTGCCGCATATTTCCGGCCCGACCAATCGCGAAACCGCCTCTGCGATTGTGGCCCGGAATATAAGGCGCTACCGCAAAACCGGGGCGATGCCGAAAGGGGTCGACATGGCGCGGGGTTATTGACCATCAACCGGCCTTGCCGGCTGCAGACCACGCACGGAATTGCCGAGATAGACCGCTTTCGCGCGCCCGAGATCGGCAAGCGTCAAAAGGCTCTCGCGTGCCTTGCCGTCGGCGAGAAGCCGCGCCCGCAAGGTTCCGGGCAGCAATCCGCAGGCAAGCGGCGGGGTCAGGAGTTCGCCGCCAATATCAACAAAGATGTTGGTGCGGCTTCCCTCGCAGAGCGCCCCCGATTCATTCAGATAGATCACCTCACCGGCGCCGCAGGCCGCGTGATACTGCTCGAACTCGCGGTCATAGATATCGCGGCGCGTGGTTTTGTGGCGCAGGAAAAGATCATCGGATGACAGTCGTGTCGGCGAGATCACATAGCGAACTTCCGCAGGTGTGCCGCCTTCGGGGGCGGCAAGCGTTGCCTTGGTGAGCGACATTTCTCCGTCCGCCCTGAGCACCAGACGCACGCGCAGGCGCTCGCCGGTTTGCGTTTCCCGCCCGATCAGCCCGAGCGCCGCCACCCGATCAAACGGAAAGCCGAAATGCGCCGCCGAGCGTTCCAGCCGTTCCAGATGTTCCTCGATAAGCCAGATGCCGCTTCCTGGAACATCAAGCATGGTCTCGAAGAGGTCAAAATCCGCCAGCGCATCGTTCAGGAACCGCATTTTCAAGATCGCCTCGTCATATTCCGCGTCCGCCTCGCTGTCGGCGACAATGCCGGAGCCGATGCCGATTTCACCACGCCCATCCGGCAAGATGACAAGGGTGCGGATCGCCACATTGAAGTCAAGATCGCGGTTCGGGGCAATTGTGCCGATCGAGCCGCAATAGACGCCGCGCGGGCCTTGTTCGAGATCATGGATGAGTTCCATGGCGCGGATTTTCGGCGCGCCCGTGATCGACCCCGCCGGAAACAGCGCGCGCATGATGGCTTCAGCCGTCGTGTCTTCGGCAATTTCGCCCTCCACGCCGGAGGTGAGCTGGTGCAGTGTCGGATAGGTTTCGACCGTGAAAAGATCCGGCACCTTGACGCTGCCGATTCTGGCGATGCGGCCGATATCGTTGCGCATGAGATCGACGATCATGAGGTTTTCGGCACGCTGCTTCTCGTCATCATGGAGCCGGGCGCGGGCGCGGGCATCGGCGCTTTGCGATATGCCGCGCGGTTCGGTCCCCTTCATCGGGCGGCTTCTGAGGCGCGTGCCCGTGCGGGCCAGGAAAAGTTCCGGCGACAGCGAGACAATCGAGAAATCCGGGGTCGAAACAAGACCGCCATGGCTCACCGGCTGGGTCAGTCGTAACCGGCGATAGAGCGCCGCCGGGTCGCCGTCGATCTCAAAATCCGCTTTGAAGGTCAAATTGAGCTGATAGATATCGCCAGCCTCGATCATCCGCTTTGTGGTTTCAAAGCGCGCGCGATAGGTCTCGCGCGTAATCGTCGGGCGTGGCGGTTGCTTGAGCCGGTAATCGCCGCCCCGCTTTGCGAGCCATTCGCCTGCCTGCCTGCTGGTGAGGGATTGCGGTGCCTTGAAAAGCCCGAACCAGAGGAGAGGTACCGCCGCTTCAGCCTGCGCGCGTTCCTGAAGCCGGGGTTCGAAGGCATATCCCAGCTCATAGCTCATGAAGCCGGCAGCGTGGAGGCCGCGCGACAGGCCATCCTCGAGGATGGCGAAGGCAGCGGCGATGTCGCCATCCGCGCCATCAAGGCGTACAACAGACTCGGGCGCATGAAACAGCCGCGCCCGGTCCTGAAGTACATCCTCCAAGAGAACGAAAATCTCTGCTTTCCGACTGTCGGGCGTCATGCTCGTTCTCAAAGGCGCGGATTTTCCGGCCGGGACAAGGGCGAAGCGCCCGCTTTATCATCTGGTCATTCGAACGGCAACGACAAGCGGCGTTAAAAAACTAAAAACCCGGCGCGTTGGTGCCGGGTTTTCAGAATGCCTGGAAAAGGCGGGTGTCGCTCAGGAGAACCAGCCCTTGACGCGGCCCCATATCGAAGTCGCAGGCGCTGCGGCGGTGGCGCTTCCCTCTACCGGGGTCGATCCTTGAATTTCAGGCATGGCCTCGCCGTCAAAATGTTCTTCATCGGCGGTGACTTCCGCCTTTTTCACGGTGTCCGCATCAAACGACTTGAAGGCGTCCATTTTAGCCAGTGTCGCCGGTCCGGCCATGCCGTCGGCGTCGAGGCCGTTTTTCTTCTGAAATTCCATGACGGCTTTCTCGGTGCCTTTACCGAAGATGCCGTCAGCCCCGATACTGAGCGCTTCCTGAAGCTGTTTCACCGCAGCCCCGCGCGAACCGACGCGCAAAAGCACGAGTTCCTGAAGACCCATGGCGTTGAATGTGTCTGGTCCGGCAATGCCGTCAACCGCGAGGTGGTTGGCTTTCTGGAAATCCATCACCGCCTTCATGGTGCCGGAACCAAAAATGCCGTCTGCTTTGACGCCGAGTTTTTCCTGAAGCCGTTTCACTGGCGCACCCGACATTCCGTTTTTCAAAATTGACATGGAATTCTCCCTGATTGACTTGTCGCAGCCTCTTTGCGGCGACGTCCCCGAAAATAGATCGGGAAGTGTGCCGTTCCGGTTTAGGCGGATCAAACGTGAATTACAACCGATCCTGCAACGCTTTGATGACAAAAACCCGGCTCTTTCGAACCGGGTTCCTGACCGTTTGATCATCAGTCGATGGATTATCTGTCTTTGTCCTGACCTTTGAGGGCAGCACCAAGAATATCGCCGAGCGATGCACCTGAATCGGACGAGCCGTATTGGGCGACCGCATCTTTTTCTTCGGCGATTTCGAGTGCCTTGATCGAGACGGCGATTTTGCGGGTCTTCTTGTCGAAATTGGTGACCCGTGCGTCGACCTTCTCACCGACCGAGAAGCGCTCCGAACGCTGACCATCGCGGTCACGCGAGAGGTCGGCGCGGCGGATGAAGGCCTGAAGATCGGTGTCGGCGATCTTCACTTCAAGACCGGCTTCCTTGACTTCGATGACTTCGCAGGTCACGACCGCGTTCTTGCGGATGTCGCCAGCTTCGGCTGCGGCTGCGAACTTGTCACCGCCAAGCTGTTTCACGCCAAGCGAGATGCGCTCTTTTTCGATATCCACGTCAAGCACGACGGCTTTCACCATGTCGCCCTTGTTGAAGTCTTCGATGGCTTCCTCGCCCGGGCGGTTCCAATCGAGATCCGACAGGTGAACCATGCCGTCGACATCGCCTTCAAGGCCGATGAAGAGGCCGAATTCGGTCTTGTTCTTGACTTCGCCCTCAACTTCCTTGCCGACCGGGAAGGCCTTCGCGAAATCTTCCCACGGGTTCGACAGGGTCTGTTTCAGACCGAGCGAGATACGGCGTTTGGACTGGTCGACTTCAAGCACCATGACGTCGACTTCCTGCGAGGTGGCGACGATCTTGCCCGGATGAACGTTTTTCTTCGTCCAGGACATTTCCGACACGTGGATCAGGCCTTCGATGCCTGGTTCCAGTTCCACGAAAGCACCGTAGTCGGTGATGTTTGTAACCCGGCCGGTGAATTTCGTACCGAGTGGATATTTCGCTTCGATGGCATCCCATGGATCGCTCTGAAGCTGTTTCATGCCAAGCGAGATGCGATGCGTTTCCTGGTTGATCCGTACGATCTGAACCTTGACCGCTTCACCGATATTCAAAACTTCCGATGGGTGGTTGATGCGGCGCCATGCAATGTCGGTGACATGCAGCAGGCCATCAATGCCACCGAGATCGACGAACGCGCCGTAATCGGTTATGTTCTTGACCACGCCCTCGATGACCTGGCCTTCGGCGAGGTTCTGGACGAGTTCCGAGCGCTGTTCGGCGCGGGTTTCTTCGAGAACCGAGCGGCGGGAGACGACGATGTTGCCGCGGCGCTTGTCCATTTTCAGGATCAGAAAAGGCTGCGGTGTGTTCATCAGCGGGCCGACATCGCGGATCGGGCGGATATCGACCTGGCTGCGCGGCAGGAAGGCAATCGCGCCTTCGAGATCGACGGTGAAGCCGCCTTTGACCGCGTTGAAAATCTGACCCTGAACTTTTTCACCTTTTTCGTAGGCGACTTCAAGATTGATCCAGCTTTCCTCGCGGCGGGCTTTTTCGCGGGAGAGGACTGCTTCGCCAAGGGCGTTTTCGACACGCTCGACATAGACTTCGACGGTGTCGCCGATATTCAGCTTGCCATCGCGGAACATCGTTCCGAATTCCTTGACCGGGATACGTCCCTCGGTCTTCAGGCCGACGTCAACAACGGCCAGATCTTTTTCAAACGCAACGATTTTGCCGCGAAGAACGCTGCCTTCGAGCGGCAGATCGGTTTGCATGGATGCTTCAAAGAGGCTTGCAAAATCCTCAGTGGATGGGTTCATTTCACTCATAAGTGCTCCTAAAGAGCCGAACAGCCGTTGATCTGGCGCGTCATGGCGCAGGCTTTCAAGGGTGGTTCGACTTAACGCCGGCGGGTTGGTGTTTCGGTTCAAGTATCGGGCGGCAGGTCTCTCAATCGACCTTTGCCATCAGCCCGTGTTTACCCGCAGGCTTCAGCTCGGGTTTCATGGTCTGTGGCGCAGCCAGCGTATCAGGCCGTCGATACTCATCTCAGGGTCGTTTCTAGAACCAGTTTCTTGCATCATGCCGGGTTTTTTCACGCTTCTTTCAGCGTGATTGCTCGACATAGGCGCAAGCTGTCTGGAACGCGGTCTCTATATCCATTTCCGTCGTGTCAATCAAGTGCGCATCGGGATGGTGGGTGAGTGGCGCGTCCGCGCGGGCGCTGTCGCGGGCATCGCGGCGCATTATATCGGCAAGAACGGCTTCATAAGTGGTCGCCTCGCCCTTCATCTCGGTCTCTGCAAGGCGCCGTCGTGCCCGCACTTCGGGGGAGGCGGTGACAAAGAGTTTCACGTCGGCATCGGGACAGATCACGGTGGTGATGTCGCGGCCATCGAGCACCGCACCGGGTGTCTTTCTGGCAAAGGATTTCTGTGCCGTGAGAAGTGCGGCGCGAACCGACGGCAATGCTGCGATCTGCGATGCGGCATCGCCGATCGCATGGCTTGAAAGGGTCGCCCGGTCGAGGGCCGAAAGATCGAGCCGGCGCGCGGCGGCGACCGCCTTATCGGCATCGGAAAGCCTGCTGCCCTCGGCAAGAACAGCTGCTGCCGTTGCGCGGTAGAGAAGGCCGGTATCGAGATGGTGGAGACCATATTTCTCGGCAAGCCGACGCCCCAAAGTGCCTTTGCCGGAGGCAGCCGGTCCATCAATCGCGATCACGAATGTCATGCAAAACGCGCCCCGAGTGAGTTCATCAGTTGAACGAAATTCGGAAAACTGGTCGCAATATGGGTCGTATCATCGACCGTGACCGGCTTTTCGGCGGCAAGGCCCATGACGAGAAAGGACATCGCGATGCGGTGATCCATGTGGACTGAGACCGTGCCGCCGCCGGGAACGCCGCCGCCGGTCACCGTCAGGCTGTCGGCGCCTTCAATGCAGGCAACGCCATTTGCTTCAAGTCCGCGCGCGGTGACGGCAAGGCGGTCGCACTCCTTGACGCGGAGTTCTTCAAGACCGTGCATGATCGTCGTTCCTTCCGCAAAACTTGCCGCAACCGCAAGCACGGGGTATTCGTCGATCATGAATGGCGCGCGCTCGGCCGGAACCTCGACGGCCTTGAGCTTCGAGGCGCGCACGCGAACATCGCCGACCGCTTCACCGCCATTCTCTCGCCGGTTCAGGATCGTAATATCAGCGCCCATCTCGATCAGGGTTTCGATCAGGCCGGTGCGTGTGCGGTTCAGAAGCATGTTCTCGATCACCACATCCGAGTGCGGGACGATGAGGGCCGCAACCAATGGAAATGCCGAGGATGACGGATCGCCGGGCACATCGATGGTCTGTGCCTTGAGGGTCGGCTGACCCTTCAATGTTATGGTGCGGGCGCCATCGGCCGCGGTCTCGACGGTCAGATCGGCGCCGAAACCCTGGAGCATTTTCTCGGTATGGTCGCGCGTCATCACCGGTTCGATCACGGTGGTGATCCCCGGCGATCCGAGGCCTGCAAGAAGCACAGCCGATTTCACCTGCGCCGACGCCATCGGCACACGATAGGTGATCGGCAACACCATGTCCGGACCCTTGAGGGTGAGGGGCAGCCGGTCGCCGGAATGGGCGACCACCGCGACCCCCATTTCGCGCAGCGGATTGAGAATGCGCCCCATGGGTCGCGCCGAGAGCGAGGCGTCGCCAACAAAGGTGCATGCAATGCCGGAACCCGCGACAAGCCCCATGCAGAGCCGCGAGCCGGTGCCGGCATTGCCGAAATCAAGCGGTGCGTCGGGCTCGAGAAACCCGCCGACGCCGACGCCGTTCACCCGCCATGTCCCGGCATCGTCGCGCAGAACCCGCGCACCGAGCGCGCGCATGGCATTCGCGGTCGCAAGCACATCGTCGGATTCAAGAAGGCCGCTGATCCTTGTCTCGCCAATCGCCATGGCACCGAACATCAGCGCGCGGTGAGAGATCGACTTGTCACCCGGCACACGCAGCCGCCCGCTGAGGCCACCCGTATTTTCCGCCTGACCGGCGCAGGAAAGCGGCGTCGATGTCATCGGGCGAAGGCTGTGGGAGGCATGCTGCGATCCCGGCTTGGGCGCGGTCGCCGTTGGGGAGGTCTGCGGGGGTAAATCGGTACCGGATACGGGCGTCATGGGCGACTTTTTTCAACTGCGGATGATGTCGCTGTGCTCTAACACGCACTTTCGGCGACGTCACTATACCTGACGGCATTTGATGGCTCACCCGTCCCCGCAAGGTTGCGATGCTGTTCTGAGGCGCCTTATTCAGGGGAATAGCGGGCAAGGGCAACTTTGACTTTGACAGGCATGAAATCGCAGTTTAACAACCCCCAATTCCAGACAAAGCGTCTTTTCTCTCAGACTATGCGTCTTTTTCAATGTGAGGTTCCCCCGTGGCGACACCAGAAGCAGGCACGAAACGCGTTTGCCCCGAAACCGGCAAGAAATTTTATGATCTGAACAAAGATCCGATTGTCTCTCCCTATACGGGCGAATCATACCCAAGAGCGTTTTTCGAAACCGAGAAAATCGAAGCCGTCAAACATCGCGCCCGCGCCAAAGTCGTGCCGGAAGCGGAAGCTGACGATGACGAAGATGAAGACGATGAGATCGTCGACGACGTTGTCGAAGTCGTCTCTCTCGAGGAGGCTGACGCCGAGGTTGAGGAAGATGATGCGCTGCCGGGCATCGAAGATGAAGAAGACACGGAAATCGAGATCGACGATGATGACGACACCTTCCTCGAGCCGGACGAAGACGAAGACGATGATGTGAGCGATCTGCTCATCGATGCCGACGACAATGAAAAAGACCTCTGATCAATCCGCTGCACGCCGTTCAAATCGCTTGATTTTGTAAGGCCGCGGCCATAAGAGAACAGAGATTGGCGCCCACCAAAGCGCCAGTCATTCCGGGCAGAGAGCCCGCCGGATGGGGCCATAGCTCAGTTGGTAGAGCGCTTGCATGGCATGCAAGAGGTCAGGGGTTCGACTCCCCTTGGCTCCACCAAATTTACTGTATATCTCGTTGTTTTGAAATAAAAATCAGAATTAAATAGCGCCGATTTTTCTAGACCCTCGCGGGCATTATTTTCTATGGCCATTCGAATTCGATGGGTGGCAGCATCCCATTCTTTACATGCTTATGTGCAGGATTATAGAACACGCTATGTAGTCGAACACCTCATGCCAGGCCATGATGAGGGAATTGTAGACGCGGCGATGGAGCCGCGCCGCCTAGGCCACCATGTAAAGATACCACGTATAGGTGGCATAGACCGTGAGGAGGGCGGTGCCTGTCATCCATCCGAGCGATTTCCGCAGGAAAAGGAAGGCTGCGAAAATCATGGTGACCACGGCCATCAATGGAATATCAACCTGTGCTATCGCCGGCTCGATCGTGAGCGGGATGATCAGGCTGGTAATGCCCAGAATGGCCGCAATGTTGAAGATGTTCGACCCGATGATATTGCCGATCGCCACATCCGGTCTGCTGCGAAAGGCGGCAGCAATGGAGGCTGCAAGTTCGGGAAGACTGGTGCCGACGGCAACGATGGTGAGCCCGATCACCGCTTCTGGCACGCCGAGGTCGCGGGCAATGGCCACAGCGCCATCAACAAGCCAGTCCGCCCCGGCAAACAACAACGCGAACCCGGCGAGAACGAAAACCACCGCGATCCCAAGCGCCTTGCCGGAAATAGCCGGTTGAGCCCCGCCGTCCTTGAGCGTGGCTGCATCATTGCTATCGTCGCGATAGGCGTAGATGAGATAGGCAACGAGAAACAGAAGAAGTCCTGTCGCTATCAGCCGGCTGATGGCGCCCGTCATTGCAACGGCGAAAAGAAGTACGGCGATCGCGAGCGCCACAAGCACATCGCGCTTGAGTGCGCGTGATTGCGGTATGAATGGCGCAATCAGGAGCGTGATGCCGCCAATCAGCAGAATATTGGCGGTGTTCGAGCCGACGGCATTACCGACTGCAATCGCAGGCTGGTTTGCAAGCCCTGCCTTGAGCGAGACCAGCAATTCCGGCATGGATGTTCCGAACCCGACTACTGTCAGGCCGATGAGTGCATCTGAGATGCTGAGCCGACGGGCGAGCGTCACCGCGCCGCGCACGAGGATATCGCCTCCCGCAAACAATGCGACGAGACCAATCAGGATCAACCCGATATTCATGAACATGATGAAAGGATTCTTATGGAAGTGGTTGGACAGCTCCGATCACATAAGAACACCATCTGCCACTTACCAGAGAATTCTTCAAAGAATCTCATCTTCGTCAAAGAGCGGATGGCTCTCAATTTCGTCGGAGACGGAACCCACGCGGCTTTCGGCTTCACTCAGGTTTTTCAGCCGGGCAATGTGGAACAGCGCGTCACCCTGATTGACCACCGGAAGATTGGTGCGCCCGACGATAATGCCGGGATCAGTGCTTCTTATCTCGGATTCGAAATCCCCGATCGGATCGCCGATATAGCCGATAGTCTCGCCAGGATGAACCAGGTCTCCGATATTCTTGTGCGCGCGCATGATGCCGCCTTGCGGTGCCCGCAGCCAGTAGCTTGAGCGCGAGAGCACGGGCGGTCGCGCGGGCTTTGAGACAGTGCGGGCGGGCACCATACCGAGCGCCTGAAAGACCGAGAGCACACCGCGCACGCCGACGCGGATTGCGAATTCGTCAAAGCGCAGGGCCTCACCCGCCTCGTAGAGCAGAATTTCGACACCATTCTCTTTGGCGGCCTCGCGCAATGAACCGGCGCGAAGCGGTGCCTGCATGACGACCGGCGCACCAAAGGCGTCCGCGAGTTCGCGAAGCCTCGGGCTTGCTTTCGCATCGTAGCGCAATTGCGGATAATTGGTGCGGTGCACTGCGGCGGTGTGCAGATCGATGCCGAATTCGCAGCGCTTGACGATTTCCGACAGGAACAGATCGGCCAGTCGCGCGGTGAGCGAGCCTTTCTCAGAACCCGGGAAGAAGCGGTTGAGATCGCGCCGGTCCGGCAGATAGCGCGAATGCGCCAGAAAGCCGTAGGAATTCACGATCGGCACCGCGAGAACCGTCCCGCGCAGCTTTTCCAGCCCTTTCGACTTCAACACCCGGCGGATGATTTCGACACCCAGAATTTCGTCGCCATGGATCGCGGCAGAAAGAAAAACCACCGGGCCTGGCCGTTTCCCGTGCACCACCCGCACCGGTAGCGTCATCGGCGTGTGATTGGACAGAAGACTGAGCGGCAAATCGATCGTGCGGATTTCTCCGGGCGCGATTGCGGCCTGGCCGAAAAGGAACGCGCCGTGCTTTACCGTCATGAAATCAGCCTTTACCGCGCGTCTTGGTCGAGCCCTTTTGCACGTGTGATTCCATAAATTCAATGATCTTGCCGGCGACGTCAACCCCGGTTGCTTTTTCCACGCCTTCAAGCCCGGGCGAAGAATTGACCTCCATCACCACCGGACCATGATTGGAGCGCAGCATGTCGACGCCACAGACATTAAGCCCCATCGCTTTGGCGGCGCGGATTGCGGTTGAGCGCTCCTCCGGCGTAAGGCGGATCGAGTTGGCGCTTCCGCCACGATGCAGATTGGAGCGGAAATCGCCCTCAGCACCGGTTCGCATCATCGAGGCAACGACCTTGCCGCCGACAACGAAAGCGCGGATATCGGTGCTTCCCGCTTCTTTGATGAATTCCTGAACGAGAATGTTCACATTCGCCCCACGGAATGCTTCGATCACGGATTTTGCCGAGCGCCGCGTATCGCCGAGCACAACGCCGATACCTTGTGTGCCTTCGATGAGCTTGATGATCACGGGTTCACCGCCGACCAGATCGAGCAGTTTGTCCGTCTGTTTCGCGTCATGCGAGAACGCGGTGACGGGAAGGCCGATGCCTTCGCGGGCAAGGATCTGCATCGAGCGCAGCTTGTCGCGCGACCGGCCGATGGCGACGGATTCATTGAGCGGCCAGACCTTCATCATTTCGAACTGGCGAAGAACAGCCGTGCCATAATAGGTGACGGAAGCGCCAATGCGCGGGATCACGGCATCATAGACGGGCAGCTTTTCTCCATTATGATAAAGAGCCGGACGATGGGAAGTGATATCCATGTAACAATGGGTGTGGTTGATGACATCCATTTTATGGCCGCGCTTTTCGGCGGCGTCGACCAGGCGCTGGTGCGAGTAAAGTCCGGCGTTACGCGCCATCAATGCGATTTTCATGGTTAGGCCTTCCGTTCTATGGATTGAAGGTCGTGACCGCCGAGATAGGCTCTACCGGGTGAGACCGTGTAAAATTTTCTCAGTGCACTCCGCCCGACAAGCATGGGAAATTCCATCCGTTCGCGGCTTGTCAGGGTGATGTCAACCATAGAGGTAATGCCGGCAAGAGTCAGCCGTGTTCGTATCACCGGCCGCTCTTCGACATGACCCGATGACGACTTGACCTTGCGCAACCCGGCATAGCGTGCGCTGAACGGAAAGTATCTGTCGTCGCTGCGCGCCGCCCCGCGCGGTGGCTTGCGAAAGCCGAATTCAACCCACTCGAGGTTGTCACGTGTGACAAGGCGCATCGCATCGACATGAAGCGCGCTGGTTCTGGCGCCGGTATCGATCTTCGCGTGCACAATCTGCCCTTCAATATCGGGCAGCATCACCCATTCCTTCCAGCCGACCATGGCGGCTGGACGCGGCTTGCGTCTGCTGGCGCGGCGCGGCGGTGTTCCAGACGGGGGAATGGTTGTCGAAATTTCCATATGCGGTTCCTCTGGACCCTCAGCTACGCTGGTTTTTCGCCGGAGACGTTAAGACTGGAATCGTTGAGCCGCCGATAGCTCGCGAATGAGCGTGTGTTGAGGACGACAAAAAACGTTTCCATGTCGATGAGTATGAAGCCACGTTCATAAAGCGCGCGGCTCAATTCCTGAATGTCCTCCGGATAGAGCCGTTTGCGTCCGACAAGCTGTCTCAGGAGCTTCATTGACAGGCGAAACCGACCGCTCTCCTTTCCGCCGAAAGGCAGATCATAGAACGCGGTTATTTTTTCAGCGGTAATCTGCATTTCACCAAAATAATTTTTTCTATATATAATTATTATTTCGCTATATAGCAAATAATTATTCTCAATAGAAGACGGGAAACCTAATGGCAGAGCTTTCACGCGACGACCGGGACGAAGCGGAATGGCTGCGCGATGCCATCATGGCGGGTGATCAGGCGGCCGCAGAAGCGGTTCTGGCAGACCTGACCTCCAGTGACGCCGTGCGCGCGCTGCTTCTGCTTTCGAGTGCGGATCGCAAGACCCTGCTCGAATTCATTGATCCTGAGATCGCAGCTGACCTTGTCGAGGAATTGCCAAGCGAACAGGCCGCCGGCATTTTCGAAACGCTGGAAAGTGCGCCTGCTGCCCTGATTCTCGAGGAGATGGATACTGCCGACGGCGCCGACATCATCTCGGAACTCGATGAGGAGGATGCGAGGCTCATCCTTGACGAGATGGAGAAGGAAGACGCCGATCAGATGCGCCTTCTTTCAGAATATGAACCTGACGAAGCAGGCGGTCTGATGAGCACCGACATCTTCAAGTTCACAAGCGTTGAGACGGTCGGAAAGGTGCTGCGGGAGCTTGCCTCTGAAGACAACCAGTTCGAACAATACCAGGGCCAGCATCCCTACATCGTCAATGCGCGTGGCAGGCTCGTCGGCGTCGTGTCGCTGCGCAAACTGCTGACCAGCAAGCGCTCGACACCGCTTAGCGAGATCATGGTCAAGGCTGACAGTGTCACCGTCGATACGCCGCTTACCGATCTGGAAGATATTTTCGACGACGAGCCTTATCTCAGCATTCCGGTCGTCGGAAAGGCGGGCAAACTGATCGGCGTCGTTACCCGCTCGGCGGTGGCGGATGCTTCGCTTGAGCGCGCGGAACAGGATGCGCTGAAAACTCAGGGCGTGGTTGGTGATGAGTTGCGCTCCATGCCGACCGTGATCCGGGCACGCAGGCGGCTCTCCTGGCTCACGGTGAATATCGGCCTCAACATTCTGGCGGCAGGGATCATTTCGGCCTATGAGGAGACGCTGGCCGCGGTAATCGCGCTTGCGGTTTTCCTGCCGATGGTCTCGGACATGTCCGGCTGCACCGGCAATCAGGCGGTCGCGGTTTCGCTGCGCGAACTGGCACTCGGCGTCATCCGCCCGACCGACGTGCTGCGTGTCTGGATCAAGGAAATTCAGGTCGGGCTGATCAACGGGCTCGCCCTCGGTGTTCTGATCGGGCTTGTCGCCTGGGTCTGGAAAGGCAATCCCTATATCGGGTTGGTCGTCGGCTCGGCGCTTGGAATCAACACACTGATCGCGGTCTCTATCGGCGGTCTCGTCCCGCTCGTCCTGAAACGCTTCGATGTCGACCCCGCCGTTGCATCCGGGCCGATGCTGACCACGATCACCGATATGGCCGGCTTCTTTCTGGTGCTCAGTCTTGCAACCGCGATGATGCCGCTGCTGATCTGAAGCTGAAAAGCGGGACTTTGGACAGAGGCAAGAAGAAAGGGAAAGGGCGCCTGCCGGGCGCCCTTTCGGTTTTTCCTAGTGTTTGAATTTCCTGATCTCGCCCGACGCCAGCCGCGCGGTATAAGAAATCATCTCGCTTTTCACGACGCGCATCAGGAAATAGAGCGCCGTGATGTTTACGACCGCCATGGCAAAGATTGCCGCATCCGAGAAGTCGATCACCGGGCCAAGGTTTGCCGCAGCGCCGATCACGATGAAGACGCAGAACATGATCTTGAAAATAAGTTCCGCTGTCTTTCCTTCCCCGAAGAGATAGGTCCAGCTCTTCAGGCCGTAATAGGACCAGGAAATCATGGTCGAGAAGGCAAACAGGATCACCGCGAGCGACAGGACATAAGGAAACCAGCTGACCGCTGAACCAAACGCCGCCGACGTAAGGGCGACGCCGGTATTGCCGCCGACCGTTGCGATGCGCGCACCATCAAGAACATATTGGCCGGTTGCAGGATCAAGGATGAGCTGGCCGGTGATGATGATCACGAGTGCGGTCATCGTGCAGATGACGACAGTATCGATGAATGGCTCTAGCAGGGAGACGAACCCTTCGGTGATCGGCTCCTTCGTGCGGACCGCCGAGTGGGCAATCGCGGCCGAACCAACGCCCGCCTCGTTCGAAAAGGCCGCGCGTTTGAACCCCTGGATCAGCGCACCGACAAACCCGCCCGCAACACCAAGGCCGGTAAACGCGCCCTCGAAAATTTGGCCAAAAGCCCAGCCGATCTTGTCGTAGTTGATGAGAACGATGATGAGCGCCGCGCCGACATAAAGAATGCCCATGAACGGCACAACCTTTTCCGTGACGCTTGCGATGGATTTCATGCCGCCGACAATGACCATGAAGACCACGCCCGCAAAGATGATGCCGGTGATCCAGCCCGGATAATCGCCGACAATGCCGGCAATCTGGGCGTGAGCCTGATTCGCCTGAAACATGTTGCCGCCGCCGAGCGCGCCCAGAATGCAGAATATTGCAAACAGGACGGCGAGGATTTTCCCGCCGGGAAGGCCAAGTTCGGTAAAGCCCTTCGAGATATAATACATCGGACCGCCCGAAACCGTTCCGTCCGCATATTCGTTGCGGTATTTCACGCCGAGTGTGCACTCTGTGAATTTCGACGCCATGCCCATCAGACCGGCAAGGATCATCCAGAACGTGGCGCCCGGCCCGCCAATGCCAACGGCCACCGCGACACCGGCAATGTTGCCAAGGCCGACCGTGCCGGAAAGCGCTGTTGCGAGCGCCTGAAAATGGCTCACTTCGCCCGCATCATTCGGGTCCGAATAATCGCCTTTGACGAGCGAGATCGCATGACCGAAGAAACGGAACTGGACAAAGGCGAAATAAAGCGTGAAGACCGTCGCGCCAACGACAAGCCACATCACGATCCATGGAAAGCTGGTGCCGGGCAGCGGCGCGAAAATCAGATTGACGAAAGGGCCGGTGAAGGCTGCGAAAGCGGCGTTGACCTGTTCGTCGATTGAGGGTGTTTCCTGCGCCATGGCACTGCTAGCAACGACGACTGCCATGATCTGCGATAGAATGAATCCGAAAAATCTGTCCATGATGGGTCCCCTGGCCAACAACCGTTATTTTGGAAATTTATTTTATGATCAAGTTCAGCGTCGATTGTTTTGCGTTGATCGGCAATAGCGCGCGACTGTGATTTTGCTGTTGAATGCTCTTGTTCATGTACGTTTCGACCAATTCACCGCGTATTCGCTCAGCATTGTTTCAGCCGCGGGATTATCGAAGGTCGTGATGCTCTGAACGTTTGAGCCATGATTTCTCCGCCACAGCAATCCGTTCTGCCGTCTGGACTGTCTGGAATAAGGGAGGAGCCGTGTCTTGCGCTTGTAATTTGAGCGTCAAGTTGTACATGTTCACCCGCATTTCATGTACAGGGTCTTTTTCATGTCTCATCTCACCCATCTCCAGCGGCTCGAAGCGGAGAGCATTCACATCATGCGCGAAGTCGTGGCCGAGGTTGAAAAGCCGGTTATGCTTTATTCGATCGGCAAGGATTCGGCGGTGATGCTGCACCTTGCGAAAAAGGCCTTCTTTCCCGCGCGCCCGCCGTTCCCATTGCTTCATGTCGACACGACCTGGAAATTCCGCGAGATGATCAGCTTTCGCGACGATATCGTTGCGAAAATGGGCATGAATCTGATCGTCCACATCAATGAAGAGGGTGTTCGCACGGGCGTCAGTCCTTTCAGCGTCGGATCGGCGCGCCATACCGACATCATGAAGACGCAGGCGCTGAAGCAGGCCCTCGATAAATACAAATTTGATGCGGCCTTTGGCGGCGCCAGGCGCGATGAAGAAAAATCGCGCGCGAAAGAGCGGATTTTCTCGTTTCGCACCCGGCAGCACCGCTGGGATCCGAAAAACCAGCGCCCGGAACCCTGGTCGCTCTACAATGCGCGCAAACAGCCGGGCGAGAGCATCCGCGTCTTCCCGCTGTCGAACTGGACCGAGCTTGATATCTGGCAATATATCTATCTTGAGAATATTCCGATTGTGCCGCTCTATTTTGCAGCAGAGCGCCCCGTGGTCCGACGCGACGGCGCACTGATCATGGTTGATGACGACCGGATGCCGCTCGAGCCGGGCGAAGTGCCTGAAATGGCCCATGTGCGGTTTCGCACCCTTGGCTGCTATCCCTTGACCGGGGCAATCCGCAGCACGGCCACAACGCTGCCCGATATCATTCAGGAAATGCTGCTTACAACTGAATCCGAACGGCAGGGCCGCGTCATCGACAAGGATGCGGGAGCCTCGATGGAAGCCAAGAAACAGGAAGGTTATTTCTGATGTCCGGTTCGTCTGCTGTTTCCATGAATGATCTGATCGCGGCGGATATTCACGCCTATCTGCAATCCCATGCCGAGAAGTCGATGCTGCGCTTCATCACCTGTGGTTCCGTCGATGACGGGAAGTCGACCCTTATCGGACGCCTTCTTTATGATTCAAAGGTGATTTTCGACGATCAGCTGACAGCGCTGGCGGCTGATTCCAAGAAAGTGGGCACCCAGGGCGATGCCCTCGATTTCGCGCTTCTGGTCGATGGTCTCGCCGCCGAGCGCGAGCAGGGCATCACGATTGACGTCGCCTACCGGTTTTTCTCGACCGACAAACGCAAATTCATCGTCGCCGACACGCCGGGCCATGAGCAATATACCCGCAACATGGCGACCGGTGCCTCAACCGCGGATCTCGCGATCTTGATGATCGACGCGCGCTATGGTGTCCTCACCCAGACCCGACGCCATTCCTACATCGTCAATCTGATGGGCGTGAAACACCTTGTTCTCGCCGTCAACAAAATGGATCTGATGAACTATGACAAGGCGCGCTTCGAGGAAATCGTCGCGAGCTACAAGGAGTTTGCAGACGCCATCGGCATCGGCTGGGATCGCGTCAAGGCAGTGCCTCTCTCGGCACTCAAGGGCGAGAATGTCACGGTGAAAAGCGAGGCGATGGCCTGGTATCAGGGACCGACGCTGATGGAAATTCTCGAGACCACCGCAATCACCGACGATATGGCGGGGCAGGCTTTCCGTATGCCGGTGCAATGGGTCAACCGGCCCAATCTCGATTTTCGAGGTTTCTGCGGCCAGATCGCCGCCGGCTCGATCCGCAAGGGCGATGAAATTCGCGCCCTGCCGTCCGGGCAGACCAGCACGGTCAAGGACATCGTGTTCCCGGCAGTGCGAGAGGGGGATGCTGCACCCGAGCGCGCCGTCGCGCATCAGTCGGTCACGCTGACACTCGACGACGAGATCGACATCTCGCGCGGCGACATTCTCTGCGGCAAGGATCATCCGGCGGAGGTGGCCGACCAGTTCCGGGCCGTGATTTTATGGATGGATGAACAGGAGATGCTGCCGGGGCGCACCTATCTCATGAAGTCCGGCGCACGCACGGCGCAGGCGACAATTGCCGCACCAAAGCACGTGATCGACATCAACTCGCTTGAGAAGCTCGCCGCGCCAACCCTGACGCTGAATGCGATCGGGGAATGCAATCTGTCGCTTGACCAGAACATCGCCTTCGACCCCTATATGGACAATCGGACAACCGGCGCGTTCATTCTGATCGACCGCATGAACGATCGCACGGTGGCCCTCGGTTTCATCAAATATGCGCTGCGCCGTGCCTCCAACATCCACTGGCAGAGCCTTGATATCGATGAGAAAGCGCGGGCGGAACAGAAGGGGCAGCGCGCGGCGGTACTCTGGTTCACGGGTCTTTCCGGCGCGGGAAAATCGACCATTGCGAACGCCCTCGAGAAAAAGCTCTTCGCCATGGGTCGACACACGATGTTGCTGGATGGCGACAATGTGCGCCACGGGCTGAACCGCGACCTTGGCTTTACCGAGGCCGACCGCGTGGAGAATATCCGGCGCGTCAGCGAGGTCTCAAAACTCATGCTCGATGCCGGGCTGATCACGCTTGTCTCTTTCATTTCCCCGTTCCGATCCGAGCGCCAGATGGCGCGGGAACGAATTGGCGAGGGCCAGTTTTTCGAAGTCTTCGTCGATACGCCCCTCAGCGTTGCCGAAGAGCGTGATGTCAAGGGACTTTACAAGAAAGCCCGGCGCGGCGAGATCAAGAACTTCACGGGCATTGATTCTGCCTATGAAGCGCCGCAAGACCCGGAAATTGTCATCACCACAGTGGACCAGACGGCAGATCAAGCAGCCGATAAAATCATCGCAAGTCTCAGGGCGATTGGGGTCCTGATCTGACCCGAAGGGTCTGTGCCGCGCCAGGCGCGGATAAAAAAGGGCCTGACATCGCTGTCAGGCCCTTTTGTCATTCCGGCTTTTCGGCCGGTTTTATCATCATCGGCGATGGGTCAGAAGTTCAGGCCGATATCGCGGTGTGAGGAACTGCAGGCTGCGACCGACAGAGCCTGGGGGCGGGGCAGACGTGGTTGCGCGCGAAGGGCAATCGTGTCGGCGATGGCCGCTTCATAGGCAGTGAGCGGACCTTCCAATTCTTCGGCCGCGCGTTTGCGCCAGACAAGACTTTCTTCAAATTCGGCAAAAGCCTCGTTCAGGAGATCGTCTCCTTTCGCACGATCGGCCTTGGAGCCGCTCATCGCACGACGTGCCTTGCCAAGGGCGGAGCGAATCTCGCTCGTTCCTTCGATATCCTTGAGTTCGGCTTCGGTGTCCTTGATGCGGTTCGCGGCGGCATTGATGTCGCTCTGTGCAGCAAGATCGGCCTTGAGGGCGTCAAGCGGTGCCTGTGCTGTCACAACGGATGCGTAGCTGCGAATGGTGATAAGCGCTTCTTCCAGCGGTTTTGCAGCGGCATCAACTGTACGGCGATAGGTCTCGCGGGCCTTGCGTTCCGCATTCGCAACGACTTCAAATTTGTTCTGCGCCGGAAGCCAGGTATCGGGGATCTTTGCCTTGAGGGCGGTAATTTCCTCATCAAGCGCCTTGATCCGTTTTTCGGCAGAAGCAATCACCTTTTCGCTGCCGCGAGCACGCGAAAGGCGGGTTTGCTGTTCTTTGCGAAGGATATTGAGCCGGAATATATCACGCTCGATCGCACGCACTTGCGTATGGATCGGGCGGAATTCATTACCAGCCGCATTGAGATTGACAGTCGATCGATCGATCTCCTCCATGAGGCCGAAAGTGGATGCAGCCTTGCCAAAGGAATCCTTCAGTTCTTTCGCCATGTCTTTCGGCAGATAGCTCAGATCAAGGCCCTCTGCCCTGGTGATCGCAGCCTTGATCGCTGTCCCGTTCTTCTGGAATTCGCCTGAGACGTAATTCTCCATGCAATATTGAAGGTTCGGATTGAGCGGCGGCGGCGCCGTATCGGAGAGAAGTGTGGAGCGGGAAGGCAAATAGTTCACGAGCCACGGATTAAGACCCACGATAAAAAGTGCCAAAATCTGGAGCGAAATGAACGCAATCACACCCTTGTACATATCGAGGGTTTTAACCGCGGCAGGCGCGACACCGCGCAAGTAAAACAGCGCGAAGCCAAAAGGCGGCGTCAGGAAAGAGGTCTGGAGATTGAGGCCGATCATCACGCCAAGCCAGACGGCTGTGACGTTTGCAGTCGGATCGGCAAGCAGGATCGGGGTCGTGATCGGTACGACGACCACCGCGATCTCAATGAAATCGAGAAAGAAGCCGAGAATGAAAATTACGAGCATGACGATCAGGAACTTTGTCCAGAATCCGCCTGGCATGCTCTCAAGGAAATCGCGCACCAGATCCTCGCCGCCAAAGGCACGGAAGGCGGCTGTCAGCATGGCTGCGCCGAGAAGAATGATGAAGACGAGCGACGTCGTCTTTGCGGTGTCGAGCATGACATCCTGCATCGTGTTCTCGATTTTGAGCGTGCGCCATCCACTCCACAGAATGGAAAAGATCAGGCCCGACATGAACAAGATGGCAAGCGCGAGGCCGACTTTGTCTGCGTTTGTATTAACGCTCTTGATGTTGACCGGGTAATTGGCGAGGACCAGGGCCAACCCGGCAATTGACAAGAGCGCAATAAGCACAGGGATATAGGTTGTGCGCTGTCCGGGGAAAAGGCGGTAGCCGGCCATGACAAGCGCGCCAGCCGCACCGATGGCACCGGCCTGGTTCACGGTTGCGATACCGCCGATGATGGAACCAAGAACGAGCAGGATCAGGGTAAGCGGCGGGACCATGATGAGGACCATTCGACCGGCGAAATTGAGGTCGTACTTGCCCTCATAAGGAACCGCGGGCGCAAGGCGAGGGCGGACAAGCGCGACAAACAGAATATAAAGAATGTAAAGCGCAACGAGGAGGAGACCCGGCACCAGAGCGCCAAGGAACATGTCGCCTGCCGAGGTCGAGACGACGCTGTATTCTGATGGCATCGTCAATTCGCCGGTCGAAGCCTTGTAGAGCGTCTTGCGTGTGGTATCGGCCTGATCAACCGCGCTGGCGAGCTGGTCGGCGAGAATGATGAGCACGATCGAAGGCGGAATGATCTGACCAAGCGTGCCGGAAGCAGCGATGGTGCCGGTTGCAAGGGGCTTGGAATAGTTCTGTTTGAGCATGGCAGGCAGCGAGATCAGGCCCATGGCAACCACTGTCGCGCCGACGATGCCGGTTGTTGCGGCAAGAAGCGCACCCACGACCACCACAGAAATACCGAGACCGCCCGGAATCGGACCAAAAAGCTGTGCCATCGCGACGAGAAGGTCCTCGGCGATTTTGGAGCGCTGCAGCATGATGCCCATGAAAATGAACAATGGAATGGCGATCAGGGTATCGCGCTCCGGCTCCCAATAGACGCCGCGCAGGTTTGTCACCCCGGAACTCAACCATTGCACCGGCCCGCCATGCGAGAAATAAGCGTCCGGGTTGCCCGCAAAGATATAGCCAGCAAGAGCCGCAATCGCGATCGTGACAATGGCAGCACCCGGCAGCGCAAAGGCAACCGGATAGCCGGAGCCGAGGGCATAGGCCATGATCACAACAAGCAGAAGGAGAAAGAACAGTTCCATGAAATCGTCGCCTTGATTATTCGTGAGTTACACGGCGTTGCGCCAGTCGATTGTCGTCTACATCGCTTCCTGATGGCCCTGCCGGGTGCCGATTTCACCGCGCGCATCCGCCGTTGCAGAAAAAAGCTGAGCCACGAACTGGATCATCATCGTCACCGCGAAAATGCCAAGAAAGCCCGCCATGAAATATTTGATGTAAAGTCCGAAACCTGCCTGCGTGACTTCGAAGACGAGGATCGGGCTGATGATCACCGAGGATTTCGTCCACATGCCGACGAAGAGGATCGTCCAGCACAGCGGAATTCCGAAAAGAATTGCCCCCATGCGGTTGACCTTGCCCTTGGTTTTATGGCGAAGCCCGGCATAAATCAGGTCCACCCGAACATGCGCGTCATCCAGAAGCGTATAGGCCGAAGCGAACAGGAAAAGGGCACCATACCAGAAGCGGACAAGATCAGCCATGAATGCCTGTTCGTAAGAAAACACGAAGCGGGAGAAAACGATGAGCAACTCCGCACCGACGGTCAGAAGTGCAAGCCAGTGAAAGCCGAGCGTGCGGGTGAAGGCGCCGACCAGAATGCCGAGAATGACAACCGGCGTGTGCAGATAAAGGCCGCGATATTGCGAGCGACCGAGCTGCGTTGCGATGTCGCTGCCGATGATGCCGTCGAGAAATCCTTCGATGCGCAGGAAGGAGACCGCGGTGTCGGTAATGCCGACAAGGACAACAACCCAGAAACACGCCCGGATCAGGAACGCGTTGAAATTGCAGAGAAGCGTGTCGTCAGCACGCAGGGGCCGCTCTTTCGTGCTGAGGACATAAAAGACGCTGGCGACAACGCAAAGGGCATAAAGACCGAGTTGAACCGCCGAAAGCGTAAGGGAGCCGCTGCCATTGATTTCCCAGCCGAAGATCTGGCCGACACCGGGAAAATCAAACCAGAAGGTAAGGACGACATTAAGGAGATAGGCGGCAAGAAGCGCCAGAATACTCCATCCAAAACAGCGCACCAGAACGGCGGATGTGGGTACTGCCACACCCGGTCCCGCGATCATATCTGATTCCTGTGCTGTATGATTGCCAGCCGACATTCCGTTCCTCCCTATCGGCCTCAAGGGCCATTGGACAACGCTGTTTTGAAGTTCGCGTTTGCCCGAACCAGTCACAAGCCATTGAGTTTCTTTGATTGAAACTCAGTAAGTTAATTGGGTCAAGAGAAAAGGGGCGGTTTATGGCCGCCCCTGATCTTCATTGACACTCAGCATTCATGATCAGCTTAGAGGTCCAGAACGCGGTTGCGTTTCTGAACATAAGCTGCGTCCGCGATCGCCGTCCAGCTACCGATGTCCTTGCGGGCAGCGATGACGCTGTCAAAGATATCTCTGGCGAGCGGGCTGTGCGCACGGGCTTCTTCAAGCACCTCGTTCGCCGCCTGACCGAAGGCGTCATAAACGTCATCGTTGAACTCACGAAGCTGGACGCCGTGTTCGTTGATGAGTTTGGTCAGGAAAGTACCGTTATTCGCGTTGGTTTCCGCCATCTGACGGGCATTTTCCTCGTTACAGGCCGCCTGAATGATGGCTTGCTGCGTTTTCGTCAGCGTTCCCCACCAGGAAGCGTTCATGCCGAGGGCAAGCTGCGAGCCTGGCTCGTGCATGCCTGGCCAGTAATAGAATTTGGCCGCCTCATAGAATTTCAGGAAGAAGTCGTTGTATGGTCCAACCCATTCCGTGGCGTCGATTGCGCCGGAGACGAGGTTTTCGAAAATCTGGCCACCAGGAAGAGAAACCGGCGATGCGCCGAGTTTCGCCATGACGTCGCCACCGAGGCCGGGAATGCGCATTTTCAGACCCTTGAGGTCTTCTGGCGATTCGATTTCCTTGTTGAACCAGCCACCCATCTGTACGCCGGTATTGCCGGCTGCGAAGTTTTTCAAGCCGAATTCGCTGGCGAGTTTATCCCAAAGCTCTTGTCCGCCGCCATATTTGACCCAGGCGTCCATTTCAGTATAGGTGAGGCCGAAAGGAATCGCGCAATAGGCTGACCAGCCGGCGTGCTTGCCTTTCCAGTAATAATCAGCAGCAATATAGGCCTGCGAGTTGCCCGACGCCACGTCGTCGAACACGTCAAAGGCGCCGACTTTTTCACCGGCGGCAAAATAGGTTGTCTTGATCGCGCCCTCGGTCAATTCGGCAATGCGCGCTGAAAGACGCTGGGCACTGGTACCAAGGCCCGGAAAGTCACGCGGCCATGTCGACACAATCACCATCTCTTTGGTGCTCTGTGCGATAGCCGGTGCAGCAAGTGTTGTGGCACCAGCGGCAAGCGCTGCGCCCTTCAGAAAATTGCGACGTTCCATCATAAATTCTCCCTATTTCCCGTTAAGCCGACGGGAAGTTATAAAGTACGGCGCTCGAATGCTTGTTTGTTGAAAGCTTTCCTCCAGCCCCTGACTGAACAATATCTATCGTCCCTCAAAAGTCAATTCGAATGGAAGCGCGCAAAAGCACCAAAATTTTTGACTTTTCAGGCATTCTTGCTGCTTTTTTGAGCAGAAACGGGATGTTCTTCTGTCGGACGGATGATTAGGCATCCTCATGAAGTCGACGTCGGAAATAGATAACCCCAAAGACGTCTATCTGTGTCGGCGACCTAGACGATCGTCATCAAGGTGAACAGAACCGCAGGATCACCGGCCACCCCACACGAAGTCGCCGATCATCGCCTGCCCCCAGCGCCGACAAAATTTCCTGCATCACCACAGTCATGGCGATCAGTGGCACCAGATGCCACTTAAGGCCTCACTACTAGGTAGCGGACCATGTTTTTTCATAACGGAGAGGAATGCGAGAGAACACCGCAGGCCAAAAATTTGCTTAAATATCTGATCTTTATGGATGGCTGCGATCCTGGAAATGCACTCGGCACTGATCCATTTAAAGACGTGCTTGGTGCCCAGAAGAGGACTCGAACCTCCACACCGTTTCCAGTACCAGCACCTGAAGCTGGCGCGTCTACCAATTCCGCCATCTGGGCAATCAAAGCGCTTTGGCTCCGAGAGGAGTGAGCCATAAGCCGTGACTTTCGGCTTGTCAATGACCTGCCCGGAGGCTTTGTCACGATTGAGGAAATTGCACTCAAACGCGCTGCTCGCCTCTTGTCTTCGCCCGGCGCGAGCGGCTATGACTTGCAGGCCGTTTTCAACACCGGAAGGTGAGCCATGCTCGACGCATCGACAATTGCTGCAAACAACACGAAGCTCGTCACCGTTTTCGGTGGTTCCGGTTTCGTCGGGCGCTATGTCGTCAAGGCACTCGCGATGCGTGGTTATCGCATCCGGGTTGCCTGTCGCCGCCCGGATCTGGCGGGTTTTCTGCGGCCGCTTGGCACGGTTGGCCAAATCCAGCCGGTTCAGGCAAATCTGCGTTACCCGGCATCGGTCGAGCGCGCGCTCGACGGTGCCGATGCGGTGATCAATCTTGTTGGCATTCTTTATGCCTCGGGGCGCCAGACATTCGATGCGGTGCAGGCAGAGGGGGCTGCGACCATCGCGCAAGCAGCGCGTAAGGCCGGGGTTTCCCGCCTAATCCAGATGTCGGCCATCGGCGCGGATGCAACAAGCGAGGTCGCCTATGCCCGCAGCAAGGCCGAAGGTGAAGCGGCGGTTCTGAAGGCGGTGCCGTCGGCGGTTATCATCCGCCCTTCGATTGTCTTTGGTCCGGAGGATGATTTTTTCAACCGCTTTGCGAACATGGCTGCCGCTTCGCCTTTTCTGCCGCTGATCGGTGGTGGCATGACGCGATTTCAGCCGGTCTATGTAGGCGATGTCGCCGAAGTCGTTGCCCGCGGTGTCGATGGCGTGCTTCAGCCGGGCGCGGTTTATGAACTCGGCGGACCGCGTGTTGCAAGTTTCCGCGAATGTCTCGAACTCATGACCGCGGTCATCCAGCGCAAGCCGCGTCTGCTCAATATCCCATTCGCTCTCGCGCGGGTGCAGGCACAAATCCTTCAGCTTCTGCCGAAACCGCTGCTCACGGTCGATCAGGTGCGCATGCTCGAAAAGGACAATGTGGTCTCCGATACAGCATCCGCTGAAGGGCGGACGCTCAAAGGGCTGCACATCAACCCGCAAAGCATGGAAGCCATTCTGCCGACCTATCTCGAGCGCTATCGCCCCTACGGCCAGTTCGCGCCGAAGTCTTCCTAAAGCAGCCAGAGCGCGAGAATGCCGATCGAGCCGACCGCGATCCGCCAATAGGCAAAGGGCGCGAAACCGTGCCGCGTCACGAAATCGAGAAGATATTTCACGACCAGCGCGCCCATCACAAAGGCAGCGGCAAAACCGATCGCGACAAGCAAAAGGTCTGATGACGTGACCACGTCGCGGTTTTTGTAAAGGTCATAGACAAAGGCTCCGCCCATTGTGGGCATGGCGAGAAAAAACGTGAACTCCGCTGCCGAACGCTTGTCGGTGCCGAGCAGAAGCGCGCCTGCAATCGTTGCGCCAGAGCGTGAAACGCCCGGCACCAGCGCCAGACACTGGAAAAATCCGATCACGACGCAGAGCCAGATTGGAAAGTCCTCGATCCTGGTGAACCGCGGTGTCAAGGTCGTTGCCCTGCGGTCGACCCACAAAAGAATGAACCCGCCGAGAAGCAGCATCACACAGATGAGAAGCGGGCTTTCGAAAAACACGGTCTTGATGATTGTGTGGAGAAGCACCCCGGCGGCGGCGGCAGGCAGAAAGGCAAGGGTGACGCCTGCGACAAAGCGGCGGGCGGCAGCACTTTCGGGCAAGGCACGGGCAATCGCGATGAGGCGGCCGAAATAGATCGTCAGGATCGCAAGGATCGCACCGAGTTGAATCAGCACTTCAAAGGCTTTACCAGCGCTCTCAAAGCCCAGAAAATGCCCGAGCAGGAGAATATGACCGGTGGACGAAACTGGAAGAAACTCGGTCAAGCCTTCCACAATTCCCAAAATAAGTGCTGAGATAATCGTGTCCGTATCCATCAAAACACCTTTTGGAATCTGTGCCATACCTGCTAGAACCCCGCGCAATCATGCGAGGACCGTCGCATCGTGGTAGTCTGTTCGCATAGCCCGTACAAGGGGCTTTTCCGGCGGCTTGCGCGCCCGAAAAGGCCCGATCATCGAAAAAGGCGCGCCGCCCAATGTTGAGATTGGTTCATCATCCCTTTTCTGCGCAGAGCCGTTTCATCCGGCTCTGCCTTGCCGAATATGGCGAGAAGGTTGAGCTCACAGAAGCAAAGCCGTGGGAGCGGCGCGAGGCGCTGCTCAAGATCAACCCGGCCGGCACGATCCCGATCCTCATCGACGGCACGGGACCTGCGATCTGCGGCCATGACGTGATTGCAGAATATCTCGATGAAACCCGCGGACCGCTGAAGCGCGAAAATCGGCTGATGCCGGAAAATCCGATTGAGCGCTCGGAAGTGCGCCGTCTGGTGAACTGGTTTCTGATCAAGATGGAAGCGGAGGCGACGAGCTATATTGCGCATGAGAAGATCCACAAGATCGAGATGAATGGCAGCTCGCGCTCACCGGACAGTCAGGTGATCCGAGCCGCACGCGCCAATGTGAAGCCGCATCTGCAATATGTCTCCTTTCTCGCGGGCACGCGCAATTATCTCGGCGGCCTGCGCCTGACTTATGCCGACCTTGCCGCCGCCGCGGCTTTTTCGGTCATGGATTATACCGGCGATGTCCCCTGGGATCAGGAAGAGGCGGCGAAGACCTGGTATGCGCGGGTGAAATCGCGTCCGGCCTTTCGCGCCCTTCTCGCTGAGCGGATGCGCGGCCTGCCGCCGGTCTCGCACTACGCGGATCTGGACTTCTGAGCGCCGGGCCCGACAGAATCAAAGCCCGCCTCGTCGCTGACGGGCGTGGCGAGGGCTTCGATCTTGTCGGTGTGACGTCGCCTGACGCCCTTCCAGAGGCGCCGGCGAGACTTGCCTATTTTCTCGATCAGAACCGCCACGGCACGATGGCCTGGCTCGAGGAGCGCGCAGACTGGCGCACCGATCCGCGCAGGCTCTGGCCCGAGGTGCGCTCGATCATCCTTCTCGGCATGAATTACGGCCCGGATCACGACCCGCTTGAAAGCCTCAGCTTGCGCGACCGCGCGACACTTTCCGTCTATGCGGCAAACCGCGATTATCACGATGTTATCAAAGGAAAGTTGAAGCAGGTCGCCGGGCGCTTCGCGGCAGCAAATGGCGCAGCGGTGAAAGTCTTCGTTGATACGGCCCCGGTCATGGAAAAGCCGCTCGCCGAAAAGGCCGGGCTCGGCTGGCAGGGCAAGCACACCAATCTCGTGAGCCGCGAATTCGGGTCATGGCTCTTTCTCGGCGCGATTTTCACGGATCTTGCGCTTCCGCCGGATGAACCCGAGCCGGATCATTGCGGCTCCTGCCGCGCCTGCCTCGACATCTGCCCGACCGACGCCTTTCCCGCACCCTATCAGCTCGATGCGCGCCGGTGCATTTCTTATCTCACCATCGAGCACAAGGGCCCGATCGACCGGACGCTTCGGGCCAAAATGGGAAACCGAATCTATGGCTGCGATGATTGCCTTGCGGTCTGTCCTTGGAACAAATTCGCGTCGACGGCCTCGGAAGTAAAGCTGAAGGCGCGCGCCGACCGGATTTCCCCATCGCTCGAGGCGCTTGCAACGCTTGATGATTCCGGCTTTCGCGCGCTGTTTCAAGGCTCCCCGGTCAAACGCATCGGCCGGGCAAAATTTATCTCAAACGTGCTGATCGCCATCGGTAATTCGGGTGAGCCCTCACTTGCCGACTGCGCCCGCGGCCTGTTACAGGATGGCGAACCAATCATCCGGGCGATGGCGGTCTGGGCTATGCGGCAGCTTGTCGAAAGACCGGCATTTGACGCTTTACGCAACATGCTTGCGGCACGGGAACAGAACCCGATGGTGCAGGAAGAATGGACGGCCGATTGATGAATCTTTTCGTGTTCGGCCTCGGCTATTCCGCCACCAGCGCCGTCAACAGTCTGGCCGACCATTGCCGTCGGACAGGAGGCTTTGTCAGTGCGACGACCCGCACCCGGGAAAAGGCCGATATCATCGCCGCAAAGGGACTTCGCGCGCATGTCTTTAGCGGCGACGCGCCGGGCGACGCCGCCCTCAAGGCTGATCTCCAGGCGGCCACCCATATTCTGATGTCGATTGCGCCGGGCGACAGCGATCCTGTTCTGCGCCATCACGGTGCCGATATTCGCGCAGCGCCCGCGCTTGAATGGATCGGCTATTATTCCACCGTCGGCGTTTACGGCGACCATGAAGGGGCGTGGGTGAGCGAGGCTGCCGCGCTCAAACCCTCGAGCCGCCGCTCGAAAGAACGTGTCGAGGCGGAAGATGGCTGGACCGCGCTTGGCAAGGAATGCGGCATTCCGGTCAGCCTCATCCGCCTTGCCGGCATTTATGGGCCGGGCCGCAACACGCTTGTCAATCTGAGCGACGGATCGGCACGGCGGATCATCAAACCGGGGCAGGTCTTCAACCGTATCCATGTCGCCGATATTGCACGCATCACCGAAGCCGCGGCAATCATGAAGGCGCACGGCGTCTTCAACGGCGCGGACAACGAACCCGCCCCGCCACAGGATGTGGTCGAATATGGCGCGCGACTGATGGGACTGCCCGTGCCGCCGGATATCCCCTTTGAGACAGCCAACCTTTCCGCTATGGGACGCTCGTTTTATGGCGAGACCAAGCGCGTTTCGAACCTGCGCCTCAAGGCCGATCTCGGTATTGATCTCCTCTATCCGACCTACAGAGAAGCGCTCGACGCCCTCTGGCAGAGCGACACCTGGCGCGAGGCGCCTCTACTTTCCCCTTTTTGAAAGCATACGCCGATGAGCGCCGCCGCCTTTCGCACCGCGATCCTTGCAACCATCACCATGATTGCCTTCGCGTGCAACTCGATCTTCGGCAGGCTCGCGCTGTCGAGCGAGGCAATCGACCCGGCAAGCTATACCACGATCCGGCTCATTTCCGGCGCCATGATGCTGCTTCTCATCGTCAGCCTGCGCGGCGGATTCAGGGGTCATGCGCCGGATGGCTCCTTTCTCGGAACGACAGGGCTTTCAGCGCTCGCTCTGTTCGGCTACGCGGCGTTTTTCTCTTTCGCCTATCTCAGCGTCGATACTGGCGTCGGTGCGCTCATTCTTTTCGCCTGTGTTCAGGGCACGATGATCCTATGGGGAGTTTATAAAGGAGAACGGCCTGACATGCAGCAATGGGTCGGCATGACGCTGGCTTTCGCAGGCTTTGTCTATCTCGTATCCCCCGGTCTTGCCGCGCCGGATGCGCTCGGCTCCGTGCTGATGGGTATTGCCGGTATTTCCTGGGGGATTTATTCGTTGCGCGGTCGCGGGCAAAAGGATCCGGTGCAGGCAACCGCCCGCAATTTCATCGCAACCGTGCCGCTGTGTATCGTGCTCTCGATCCTCCTCATCGACCGCTCGGCCATCGAACTGCCGGGGGTCATTCTCGCCGTAACCTCCGGCGCGGTCACCTCGGCACTCGGTTATTCGCTCTGGTATGAAACCATCAAGGGCCTGTCCGCGACCAAATCGGCCATTATCCAACTGACCGTCCCGGTGATCGCGACAGCTGGCGGCGCGCTGTTTCTAGGCGAACCGGTGAGCCTTCGCTATGTGCTTGCAAGTATCCTCATTCTTGGTGGCGTTGCGCTCACGGTGATCGCGAAGCAGAAGGCAGCAACCAAATAGAGCCGCCACCATTCGCAGGGGCGGCGTTGCGCTCAAGGTGATAGCGAAGCAGAAGGCAGCGATAGTTCGATGAGGCTTTCCACTGTCCGCAGCAGCTGAATGAGGTCGGTCTCCCGCGATAGACGGTGATCGCCATCTGGCACCAGCGTGAAATTCACCTCATCCAGCGGCAGCAGCGACATCAGCGCCTGGCCATGTTCCCAGGGCACATCCGGATCCTTGCCGCCTTGCAATATATGCACCGGGCAGCCGAGATGAAGCGGCTTGCCTGTGATTTCGTGGGCGCGGCCATCCTCGATCAGTTTCCGGGTGATGATGTAGTCATCATCGCCATAATCGGATGGCATCGCGACATAGCCCGCGCGCTCCATGTCAGCTTTCATCGCATCGGAAAACCTGCCCCACATAAGCTTTTCCGTCATATCCCAGGCGGGCGCGACAAGAACGAGACCCGCAACCCGTTCGGGCGATGGGCGGCGTTGGGCAAGAAGCAGGGCAAGCCAGCCGCCCATGGAAGAGCCGATCACGATCTGCGGCCCCCTGGTCACGCCATCAAACACAGCAAGCGCTTCCTCAAGCCAGCGTGAAATCGTGCCCTCCGTGAATTCGCCGCCCGATGCGCCGTGCCCGGAATAATCCATGCGGCAGCAATTGCGGTTTTCCGCAACCGCCCAATCCGCGAGCGCAAGCGCCTTCTGCCCGAGCATCGAAGATTTGAAGCCGCCAAGCCAGAAAAGCCCCGGCATTGCCGGATCCCCCTTGTTTTCGATATAAGCGATCTGGCGCGCATCCTTGCCCTCGCCGATTGCGAGATAGCGCACATTATGGACCTGGGAATCTGCTTGGCTCAATCGAGGGGCTCGTCTAAGGGTGTTCGGATGAACGAGATGATAGCCCTCCAGACTGACACGCAATTGCTGAATGGCAAGATCATTCTTCAGGTTATTCCGAACCTTGAAACAGGCGGTGCGGAACGGACCACCGTTGATATGGTCGGCGGCATCGTTCGCGCGGGTGGGCGGGCCCTGGTTGCAAGTGCGGGCGGGCGGCTGGTCGGCGCTGTTGAGGCCGCGGGCGGGCAGCATGTCACCCTGCCGCTTGATGCCAAATTCCGCCTCGACCGGCTGTGGCGCTGTCGACAGAGCCTGATCGCACTCGCCCGAACGAGCCGCGTGGACCTCATCCATGCCCGCTCGCGCGCGCCCGCCTTCGCAGCGCTCAGCGCAGCCAATGCCGCCGGAATTCCATTCATGACGACCTATCACGGCATCTATTCCGAGAACAACGCGCTGAAGCGCTGGTACAATTCTGTGATGGTCAAAGGGGTGGCGGTGATTGCGAACTCGAATTATACCGCCGACATCATCCGGGCCCGCTATGGCACGGAAGAAGCACGGCTTTTCGTCGTCCATCGCGGCACTGACCTGGCGCTGTTCGACCGGACCCGCATTGCCCCCTCGGCACGCAATGCGCTTCAGGCCCGCCTCAAGCTGCCGAAAGGCCGACCGATTGTGATGCTGGTCGCGCGGCTGACCGAATGGAAGGGTCATCTTCTCGCCGTCAAGGCGGCGGCAATGCTCAAGGCCGATGTTGAGGCTGAAGCGGGCATCATGCCCTTTTTCGTATTTGCCGGGCAGGCGCAGAGCGAGACCTTTGCAGCGCGGATACGCTCGGACATCGTGGAAGCGGGGCTTCTCAACGATGTGATGCTCACCGGCCATATCGATGATGTGCCGCTTGTGCTGTCGCTTGCCGATATCGTCATCGTGCCCTCGACCAAACCGGAAGCCTTCGGCCGTTCCGTCGCCGAGGCATCAGCCATGGAAGTGCCGGTGATCGCTTTCGATCATGGCGGCGCGGTCGAGACCATCGCCTGCCCGCCAGCAGTCGACGCTGGCAACAGAACCGGTTTCAGGGTGGCGAACGGCGATGTTGCCGCGCTCGCCGCCGCAATCCGCCGCCTCGCCGATATGCCGTCGGACGCGCGCCGGGCAATCGGTCAACGCGGGCGACAGCATATTGCCAATCATTTTTCGACGGAACAGATGGTGCAGAAGACGATTGCCGTTTATAACCATGTTCTTTCGCGCTCGCACAAACAGAACGGCATATCTGTTGACTTTGGCACGAAAGGTGTAAACTTGTGATGTTCGAAACCAACGAGGCTAAACCGGGGTTTCGGCACACTTTCTTTTGACATCAAACACTTTCTTTCAACATTAGAGGAGACCAGGACCATTCGCAGACCACAACGTGGCCAAGAGCCAAAAAAGGACGGCCCCCGCATCAACGAAGAAATTCGTGTTCCAGCGGTGCAGCTTATTGACGCTGAAGGTGAAAACCACGGCGAAACACCAATAGAGCGCGCACTGGAAATGGCGGCGGAAGCGGGCCTCGATCTCGTCGAGATCAATGCGGGACAGGGAATGCCGGTCTGCAAGATCCTGGACTACGGCAAATACAAATTCAAAGCCCAGAAAAAGGCAGCCGAAGCGCGCAAGAACCAGAAAACCGTCGAGGTCAAAGAAATCAAGATGCGGCCGAATATCGACACCCATGATTATGAGGTGAAGATGCGGTCCATCAACAAGTTCTTCGAACAGGGCGACAAGGTGAAAGTTACCCTGCGTTTCCGCGGGCGCGAAATGGCGCACCAGGAACTCGGCATGGACCTTCTGCAACGCGTCAAGAATGACACGACCAGCGTTGCCAAGGTTGAGTTCGAGCCGAAACTTGAAGGCCGCCAGATGATCATGGTGCTTGCCCCGGCGCAACGCTAGAGACATCCGGCAATGGCTGGAATCGTTTGATAAAACCCAGCAAATAGCCCCGGATAAGACCGGGGCTATTTGGTTTTCAGCAAGACCGTGACCGTTGCAGGCCAGAGCCGCCATGCAAGAGAAATCCCTTGCGCGCGCCTTGCAATTGCGCCTCTTTGCCCCTATAAGCGCGCATCGCTGAGTGGCCCGGCGGTTCTTGCTCCCTTCGGAGCAGGGCGGGCATGCCGTGGCTACTCCGAACGCTCAATAGGAAAAAAGCGCCTTAAGCCGGTTTCCGGCATCAAAACGGCGCGCAAAAGGATGAAGCAAAATGCCCAAGATGAAAACCAAGTCCGGCGCGAAGAAGCGCTTTAAGATCACGGCTTCCGGGAAGGTCAGCGCTGGCCAGACCGGCAAGCGTCACGGCATGATCAAACGCTCCAACTCTTTCATTCGCAAAGCACGCGGCACGACCATTCTGTCGGCTCAGGACGCGCGCATTGTCATGAAATTTTTGCCCAACGGCTAAAGCACCCCTCAGGAGATTTGAAAAATGGCACGTGTCAAACGCGGTGTGACCGCTCACGCAAAACACAAAAAAGTTCTGAAGGCCGCCAAGGGGTATTATGCAGCCCGTTCGCGCCTTATCAAAACAGCAAAACAGGCGGTCGAAAAAGCCGCACAATATTCCTATCGCGACCGCCGCGTCCGCAAGCGCCAGTTCCGCGCCCTTTGGATTCAGCGCATCAACGCGGCCGTGCGCCTTCACACCGATGGCAGCATGACCTATGGCAGCTTCATCAATGGCCTCAGCCGGGCGAATATCGAGGTAGACCGCAAGGTTCTCTCCGATCTCGCAATCACACAGCCGGACGCGTTCAAAGGTCTGGTAGAGCAGGCGCAGGCAGCACTCGCCGCCTAGAACGCCATGATCGCAGCATTCAAAAACCGCGTTGGGTCGTCCGGCGCGGTTTTTGCCTGTTTGAACCAGACTGCTCTGAGGCAATGTGGTGAAGGCAATGTTGTGAAGGGAGAACCTACGGGCGGAAATCGGGGAAGCTGCGGTCTTGCGCGGACAGAACGGTCACCTTCTGCGGCCAGTTGATATCAAGCGCCGGATCGTCCCAGCGCAAGCCATGGCCTGCACCCGGCTGATAGGGTGTACCCATCAGATAACTCACGGTTGCGCCGTCGCTCAGCGCCTGAAAGCCATGGGCAAAGCCCGCCGAAATGTAAAGCGCCGCGCGATTGTCAACCGACAGCTCGATGGCGACATGGCTGAGATAGGTCGCAGATTGCGGGCGAAGGTCGACCGCCACATCGAGGATGGCCCCGGCGATGCAGCTCACCACCTTCACCTCTTCAAACGGCGGTTTCTGGAAATGCATGCCGCGCACGGTGCCTTTCAGTGCATTGAACGAGATATTGTGCTGCGGAAAATCGGTCCAAAGGCCGCGTTCGGCAAATTCGGCTGCGCAGAAAGTCCGGGCGAAAAAGCCGCGCGCGTCTTCATGGCGCTCGGGCTCGATCCGGAAAAGGCCCTGGATTGGCAGCGGGATGAAGCGCATCAGAAGACCTTGAGTTTAGGGATCGCGGTCACGAGTTTGACGGTGAGCTTTTCCTCGTCACGCAATTGATGGGCGATCTCATCGCTGAGATTCCATGGCAGGATCAGAAGATAGTCCGGCAGATTGGCCCTGAGATGATCCATACCATAGACCGGTATGCGAATGCCGGGCATGAAGCGACCCTGTTTGGTCGGGTTTTTGTCGATGACATAGGCGACATATTCTGTGCCAACGCCGCAATAGTTGAGGAGCGTGCTGCCTTTCGCGGCTGCACCATAGGCAGCGACAGACCGGCCTGCCCGTCGCTGTTCGATCAGGAAGGCGAGAAGGTCATCCTTGATGACGCGGACGCGTTCAGCGACCGCGGCATAGGTCGAAAGCGAATAAAGCCCGGCCTTGCGCTCTTTTTCGAGAAGTGCTGAGACCTGATCCGTCGTGATGTGACTGGCCGTATCATGGCAGACGAACAGCCGGAGCGAACCGCCATGGGTTGCAATTTCCGCAACATCGAACACGCGCAAGCCTGCCCGGCGCATGACGTCGAGAAGGGGACCGAGACTGAGATAGGAAAAATGCTCGTGATAGATCGTGTCAAACTGTGTCTCGGTGACGAGGCTCAAAAGATGCGGAAACTCGAAAGTCGCAACCCCTTCAGGCGCGAGAAAGATTTTGAAGCCCGCAACAAAATCCGCGAGGTCAGGCACATGGGCAAGAACGTTGTTCGCGGCGATGAGATCGGCCTTGCCACGTTCGCGGACGATTTCGAAAGCACTTTCAGCCTTGAAAAATGTTGAGATCGTGTGCACGCCGCGCGCGCGGGCAGCAGCGGCACAATTGCCGGCAGGCTCGATCCCCGTCACCTTCTGCCCGGCTTGCGAAAACCATTGCAAGAGATAGCCGTCATTGCTCGCAATCTCGCCAATATGGGCATCCGGGCCGAGGGAAAACCGCGCCGTCATCGCTTCTGCATAGCGCCGGGCATGGTCGACCCAGCTTGTCGAGAAGGAAGAGAAATAGACATAATCGTCGGAAAAGATCGTCTTCGGACTTTCAAATTCGCCAAGCTGAACAAGAAAGCAGTCACTGCAAACAAAGGCATGCAATGGATAGGCGATCTCGCCCTCGTCGCCGCGCGCAAAAGGAACAAAGGCATTCGACAGAGGGGTGATGCCGAGATCGACGACACTTTCAAGCGCCGCACTGCCGCAGGCCCGGCACGTGAATGTCACGGCTTTGCTGTTCTGGTCTTTGTTGTGGAGATGGTTGGTCGTCACGTGCTTATCCCGGTAAAATCTTCAATCTGCTTTTCGCATAGCTTGCGGCTATGGCCGGGATCGTCTGACCCCGCCTCTAGCGCGCGGTGGAAGGCGACCGTCCAGTCCAGCGCCTCTGCAACCGAAAGCCGGGGCTGCCAGCCGAGGCGGCTCTGCGCTTTGGCTGCATCGACGGCAAGAAGCGTCGCCTCATGCGGATTGGCGTTTTCATCAAGCCTCCAGGCTGCCGCTTCGCCCCATGCGGCGACCAGATGATCCACCACCGCCCGGACCGGCCAGACACTCTTCATTTCCGGCCCGAAATTCCAGCCCTCGGCATAGGACTGACCCGTATCCGCAAGACGCTCACTCAGAAGAAGATAACCCGAAAGCGGCTCCAGCACATGCTGCCAGGGACGTGTCGCATTCGGCGCGCGCACAATGACAGTCTCCCCGCGCGCGAAGGCGGTGAGACAATCCGGCACAAGCCGGTCCTTCGCCCAGTCACCACCGCCGATCACATTGCCCGCGCGGGCTGTCGCGACAGCGGTGTGCCGAGCGGCAAAGAACGAGCGGCGATAAGAGGCGGCGACCAGTTCTGCCGCGCCTTTCGACGCGGAATACGGATCATGGCCGCCCATGGCGTCACTTTCACGGTAGGGCCAGACCCATTCGCGGTTTTCATAGCACTTGTCGCTGGTGACGACGACAATCGCGCGGCAGAAATCGGCGTCGCGCAGCGCATCAAGAAGATGCACCGTTCCCATCACATTTGTTGCGAAAGTCTCGACCGGCGCCGCATAGGACTGGCGGACCAGCGATTGTGCGGCAAGATGGAGAATGATTTCCGGCCTGATCCGCCGGACCGTGCGGCAAAGCGCCTCGTGATCGCGGATATCGACGAAACATTCCTCGTTCACCGACTTTTTGCCGAAGGTCTGATAGAGCGAGCGTCCGTCGAGCGGCCCGAGGGAGAGACCGGTTACCCTGGCGCCCAGCATCGAAAGCCAGACCGAGAGCCATGCGCCCTTGAAGCCGGTATGACCGGTGAGCAGAACAGTCTTGTCCTTCCAAAAGTCCGGCGAGGGCATCATCGCGCTCACGCCCAGACTTTCCAGGGCGGATTTTCCTTCGCCCAGAGATCTTCGAGATAGCGCCGGTCGCGCAACGTATCCATCGGATGCCAGAAGCCGTCATGCTGAAAGGATGTGAGTTGCTGATCGCGGACAATGCCTTCCAGAGGCTCGCGCTCCCAGACCGTGGCGTCGCCCGCTATATAGTCGATCACCTTCGGGGAGAGGACGAAGAAGCCGCCATTGATCCGCCCGCCATCCCCAAGCGGCTTTTCGATGAAGCCGCTCACCCGGTCGCCCGCAAGTTCGAGCGCCCCGAAACGGCCGGGCGGATGCACCGCAGTGATCGTGGCAAGGCGGCTCGCGCGGCGATGGGCATGATGCAGCGCGGTGATGTCGACATTCGAAACCCCGTCGCCATAAGTCATGAAGAAATCGCGATCATCGAGATAAGGTTTGATCCGTTTCAGCCGGCCGCCGGTCATGGTGTCGTGCCCGGTGTCGACGAGCGTGATCTTCCAGGCCTCCTTCGGCCCGTCATGCATCGTCACATCGCCGGTTGCGGTGTCGACCGTGAGCGAGCCCTGATGGCGGTAATAATTGATGAAATATTCCTTGATCTGATAGCCCTTGTAGCCAAGGCAGATGACAAACTCCGACACACCATGGGCGGCATAGATCTTCATGATATGCCAAAGGATCGGCTTTCCGCCGATTTCGACCATCGGCTTCGGACGAATCTCGGTTTCTTCCGAAAGCCGGGTGCCAAGGCCGCCAGCGAGGATCACAGTTTTGAGTGGCACGGTGCGTTCTCCGCTCTCGGGCTTGCCTATCGGGTCCATCAATCAAACGCACCCCGTCATAAGCCGGTGCGTTGCGGACGTGTTTGTTCCATAGCGCGGGTGAGCTTTTGTCACCAGAAAAATCATATGAGCCGCGACCAGCGCGTAACCCGCGTCAGGGTCAGCCGGGCGAGCCGCAGGCGGAAGGAAGCGCGGCTTGCGCCCGAAAGCCCATATGCATCCCCGCGCGCCACGCCGACGGCATAAAAATCCCGTGCGATTGTGCGCAGTTGCGCTTTCGTGAACTGGTAGCTCACGCCTTCCTTGGCGGTGATACGGTGAATGAAGGTGGTATCGTTGCTGCCCACGACCCCGCCCGCAAGCAGCGCCTCAATCAGGATCTGATAATCCCATGCCCAGACATGCGGATAGGTCTCATGCACATGGGCGACCGCTTTCTGAAGGAAGGGCCTGCGGAAAAGGCCGTACATCCAGCCCGCCTGGGCGTGGGAAAGTCCGTGCTTCCATGTCACCGGTTCACCGGGTGAGAGGCGGCAGGTGAAGGGCCGCTTGCGCTCTCCCTTCGGCTTCTGCGTGATGATGGCGGGTGCGGCAAGCACGGCCCTCTCATTGTCGAGAAGTGCTGCCCGCAAGGTTGCGATGAAATTCGGGTCCGAGAGATCATCATGCGCGCGCCAGAGGAAAAACGGTGTGGCAGCCGCCTCGGCGAGAAAGCGGAAATTGCCGACCGGCCCGAGATTTTTCGTCTGCCGGAAAAGCGTGATGCGGCTGTCGGTCTGTGCCATCGCTTCCACCCGCGCCGCCGTGTCATCACTGGAGGCGTTGTCCGAGACGAGGATCGCGATATCGGCATAAGTTCCATCGAGCAGGCAGCGGAGTGCCTCCTCGATCATGGTTGCGCCATTATAGACGGGAAATCCAACTGTCACATCCGCCATGGACCTAGCGCCCCCATCTGAAGCCATAATGAAACACCCGCGCCCACAAGGTGCGCGAAAGACAGGTGAACACCGAAATCGGGGGAGGGGCCGCATCCGGTCCCCAACTCGCCCGCGCATGATGGCGCCGCCGCCTGTTCGTGCCGTGGTGATACTTGGCGCTGCGGTTATCGGCAATAAGGAGCTTTTCCTGTTCGCCAAGGCGGAAGGTTCGCGAGCGGTGCCAGTCCTTCGGCGGGAACACGTCGCCATCGGCATTCACGATGAGCGCCGCGCCGCCCCCCTTCATGATCAGAGAGGTGAGATTGTCCGCCCCCGCCTCCAAAGCGAGGCAGGCGCCACGATTTTCGACCCGCCCGGCGCTGAACTCGAGAAAGGTTGAAGCCCGGATCAGGAAGCCCGTGGTTCTGATATGCGGGTTTGGGAAGGCGATAACGCCCGGAAGCGGCGTCTCCCACGAACCCGATGCGCCGACAATACTTCCGGGCCCGCCCGCCCCTGCACCCGACCCCGAAATCGTCCATGCCTTTGAAAAAGCCCGGTGCCAGTTTCGGTGACCTATTCGGCTGTGCGAATTCATGAACAGGAAGGCATGGTCTGGATAACGCGCGCACAAGGCCCTGTAGGCCGTGAGGTCAACACCGTCATCGGGGACATCTTCAAAACGGAGCCGCGCGCGCGCCGCGCCGCTCAGCCGGTTGAAACAGGCCGGCAGAGGGTCGCCGTCCGCGAACCCTTTCTTGAGAACAAGCAGCATTGTTTCAGGCCCCGGATCGTTGGCAAAAAACGAGGCGAGAAACGCCCGCGCCCAGGCACCGGGGTTGCCTTTCCTGAGGAGATAGACCGGGAGAAAATGGGGTTTGTCGTGAATTTGATTGACCCCCGTTCCGGAATATCCATAAAACGGGCGGCGGCAAACACCCGTTGCGGCTCCGGCGTGCGCCCTCATTTCAGGATTTTGAGCCATTCCGCTGCTGGCTGACCGGATATCACGAAGACTTTAAGGTGTCCACCAAAGCCCGTTTTCCGACACGGCGTTCCGTGCGTTGATTGACCGTTACTTTGACAGATATGCTTTGAAAGATACGCTTTGACAGATACGAGAGACGAAATGGCCAACTCCCTTTCAGCCGCAGCGCTTACGAAGCAGGATTTCATCGAAATCATCAAGGCGCAGGGCTCGAGCGACGAGACGTTTTTCGGCTATCCAATGCGCGAAGACGGGCTTTATCTGCAGCAGGACCCGGACGAATTCGCAGCGCTCATGGATTTCGTCGCAAACGAGGTGCGCGAGGCGAGCCTGACGCTTGATCTCGGCATTGCCTCCGGCGGGCAGACGAAGTTCATGCGGGACTATTTCAACGCGCGCCAGACCATCATTCTTGATGATGGCAATCATCCGATGCACCACCATTGGGCGCGGATCAAGCCAACAATCAAGACCGAAATCGTCTGCGAGATCATCGACGATTCCCATGCGCCATCGGTGCGTGAAAAGCTGAAGCCCTGGTATGGCAAGGTCGATTTTGCCTATGTCGATGGCGACCATTCCTATCGTGGCCTGAGGCAGGATATCTTCCTGATGAAACACCTCATCCGCGAAGGCGGGCTGATGGTGCTGCATGACACAGCGGCTGTTTGGGATTGCAAAAAGGTGTTCGACGATCTTCTGAAATCGAGCGAATTCCACCTTTACCGGAATTTCGACAATCGCTTCGGCATCTCGGTCTGGATCCGCGCCGGGCGCAAGCGCAAGATCTATTGGCACAACCACGCCTTTGGCTGGGGCAAGCTCTGAGAACCGTGAACCGAGAGCGATCGCGGGTTCTGCTGACCGGTGCGAGCGGGGCGCTTGGAAGCCACGTGCTGGACGCGCTTCGCGTCCTGCCCAACCCGCCCGAAATCGGCGTGATCACGCGCTCAGCCGCGCAAGCGGCAGAAACCCGCTGCTTCACCGGCGATTTTCTCGATACCGCCTTTACCCGTTCGGTCCTGCGCGATTTCAAGCCTGAGCGCGTCTTTCACCTCGCCTGGGAAACCGCCCATGGCAGCTACTGGACCAGCCCGGCTAATGCGGACTGGGCCGCGGCGACATTGGCTTTTGCGCATGATTATGCTGGCTCCGGCGGTCATCTCACCTTCGCGGGCACCTGTGCGGAATATCAGTGGGGCGGCCCGCTCCTCACCGAGGACGAGACGGAAGAAGCGCCGCACACGCTTTATGGCCAAGAGAAGCAGCGCACCTCCCGCGCACTGCTTGCGCTCGACAGCGCGGGCCGTCTCAGCGTGAATTGCAGCCGTCTGTTTTTTCCGTTCAGCGAGCGGGAAAATCAAGCGCGCATCACCTCGCTTGCGGTCCGATATTGCCTTGAGGGAAAGCCGCTTCATCTGCGCGCCGGTGATGTCTATCGCGATATGTGCCACACGCGCCATGTCGCCAATGCGCTGGTGCGCATGAGCGGTGCACGCGCTTGCGGTCTGTACAATATGGCGACCGGAAAGCCGGTTCACCTCGGCCATTTCCTGCAAGCGGTGGCGGCGGCATGCGGCACGCCGGGCCTTGTCAGCTTTGACCCGTGGACGGTCCGAAATGGCGAAACGACGGAGCCGGAAGTCCTTGCCGGATCACCGCTTCGCGCCGCACCATATCTTCACGCTCCAACGGACCCGACATCCGACATTGCCGCCTTTGTCGCGGCCAGCAAAGCCCGGTTTCAGGGCTGATGCGCCGCTTCGGAAACCGGATTACTTCAACACCACATCATAGGTGAGCGAATCGGTCAGAAACTGACTGAAACGAAATTCGATCACGGCATCGCTGATCCCGATCGCCCGGCGCGTGACTTCGAGGATCGGATGGCCCGGCATGACGGCAAGATCAGCCGCGGTTTCAGCATCGGCGGCGCGCGCGCGGATTGTCTCTTCGGCGCGCGCGATGGTTATGCCGTAAGACTGTTCATAAAGCGGATAAAGCGCGTTCGGCAGGACACCACGCTCGCCCAGTCCGGGAAATTTCTCGGCGGGAAGGACAACCATCTCGCGCGAGGCAATCCTGCCGTCAATCTTGCGGATGCGGCGAATTTCGAAAACCCGGATCCTGCCGATGCTCCTGCCGATGCCGAATGCCGCAATCTCGCGGGCGGAAGCGGCGCGGGTGCGCACCGTTTCCCGCGCAGGCTCGGGGGTTGCCTGCGTCCCGTCGATACGGTGGAGCCGGAAGAAATGAAACATCGCCGTCTCCGGCGTGGTCGCAGCGACAAAGGTGCCGCGTCCCTGCTGGCGTTTCACAAGGCCTGCGGCCTCAAGCGCGATCAGAGCCTTTCTGACCGTTCCCTGGCTAACGCCGAGTTCGGTACCAAGATTAAATTCGCTCGGAAGCATGGCGCCGGGCCGCAGATCGCCCGACACGATGCGTTCGATAAGCGTGTCATGGACGCGCTTGTAGAGCGGAACGGCAGGCACGATTTCTTCCATGCTCATATTCTCCAAGACGCTTTTACCCCACTTGCAATGCCTTGAAAGGCCCGCCAGGAGAGCGCTGGCAATAAACTCTTGTATAAGAGTTATTATATATGTATGAAATGATCAACGGGCATTCCATGAAAGGAGAAAACAGACGATGAGCATTCCGCATTTGCTGGTGCACGACAAGGCCGATAATGTCGGCGTCGTTGTGATCGAAGGATTGAAGGCAGGCACCGAGATGCTCTGCGTCGTTACCGAAGACAATTCCGATTTCCGCTTGACGGTCAAATCGGATGTGCCGATTGGACACAAAGTCGCGCTCTCGGATCTCAAGGTCGGCGACACAGTGATCAAATATGGTGAGGATATCGGAAAAGTTGTAGCGCCTGCCGAAAAAGGCGGTCACGTCCACACTCACAATCTCAAAACCAAACGGTGGTAAGCGTCATGGACAAGAAATATTCAAACAGAACAATCCAGGGCTATGTCCGTGAAAACGGTCGCGTTGGCGTACGCAATTATGTCGTGATCCTGCCGGTTGATGACATTTCGAACGCTGCCTGCGAAGCGGTTGCGAACAACATCAAGGGCACGATCGCTCTGCCCCATGCCTATGGCCGACTTCAGTTCGGCGCGGACCTCGATCTGCATTTCCGCACCATGATCGGCACCGGCTCGAACCCGAATGTCGCCGGCGTGATCGTGATTGGCATCGAACCGGGATGGACGAAAGTCATCGCCGATGGCATCCGCAAAACCGGCAAGCCGGTTGAGGAATTCTCCATTGAGCAAAACGGTGATATCGCGACGATTGCCGCCGCCAGCCGCGCCGCCAAGGAAATGGTGCATTGGTCGACGGAATTGCAGCGCGAGGAGCGCCCGCTGTCCGACCTCTGGGTCTCCACGAAATGCGGCGAGAGCGACACCACAACCGGTCTGTCCTCCTGCCCGACTGTCGGCAACATGTATGACAAGCTGCTTCCTTATGGCCTTTACGGCTGTTTCGGCGAGACCTCTGAAATCACCGGTGCGGAGCATATCTGCGAGAAACGCGCCGCAACGCCGGAAGCGGCCGCCAAATTCAAGAAGATCTGGCAGGCCTATCAGGATGACGTGATTTTCGCGAACCAGACCGATGACCTCTCGGACAGCCAGCCGACCAAAGGCAATATTCTCGGTGGCCTTTCGACCATTGAGGAAAAAGCCCTCGGCAATCTCGAAAAGATCGGTCGCACCTCGACCTATATCGATGCGCTCGGACCCGCCGAAGAACCGATGAAAGGCCCCGGCCTCTATTTCATGGATACCTCATCGGCCGCCGCCGAATGCGTGACCCTGATGGGGGCTGCCGGATATGTGGTCCACACCTTCCCGACCGGGCAGGGCAATGTGGTTGGCAATCCGATCGTGCCGGTGATCAAGATTTCCGGCAACCCACGGACGCTTCGAACGATGAGTGAGCATATCGACGTGGATGTGACCGGTGTGCTGTCACGTCAGAAAACCATCGACGAGGCGGGCGATGATCTGATCGAGATGATCTGCCGCACCGCGAATGGCCGCTCAACCGCTGCTGAGGCGCTTGGCCACAGGGAATTTGTCATGACAAAACTCTATCGATCCGCCTGAAAAGGTCATCTTTTGAAGATCGTTGTTGCGGAATTTATCGATGAGGCGGCGCTGAAGGCTTTCGGCGCCGCCTTTTGCGTTGTGAACGATCCGACGCTGGTCGACGCAGCACCGATGCTGCGGGCGCTCGGCCACGCGACGACTTTGTCGGACGCGAGATCTGGGCAAGGTCTTCGTCTTTGTCGGCTGTGACGGTTGATCAGGTAATGGCAGCGCTTCTGTCGCTGCGGCCCTGACGACGACGCCTGAGGCGCTCGCGCAGCCAGAGCGCAAGCGGCAATCCGAGGCGGGCGAGAGCGCCCCGTGGTTCAGCAAGTGTTGCAATCGGCTCGGCCACTGTGCCGAAAGATGCCTTGTAACCCTCGTCGCCAATGGTGAAATCGAAAACGCGCCCACCGCGGTCGATCACGGCCTCAATCAGGTGATCCAGCATGACTTGCCCCGGTGAAAATGCGCCGAAACGCGCATAATCCGCCCCCGGAAGCAGGTAATAATAGCGCCCGCGCTCAAGCAGGCCGAAGACCACAGCCACTGGCACATCATTGAGGCTCAGTCGGGCCGAGAGGGCGAAGCCTGACTGAGCCCCGCTGATCGCGAGATCACGATAAAACCGGAAAGACGCCGCATTCTGCATATAGTCGTGGCCCTTCTCGGCCTCAAAACGCCTGGCACGAAAGGCGCGAAGGCTGGCAAAGGCTCTTTCGATCTCCTGCGGATCGCTCAGAATCGCGAAATGAACGGCCCCCTCTCGCGCCATTGCCTTGCGCTTGCGGTTGATATGGCCGCGCCGGTTTGCCGAAAGACCCTGAAGCCGCCAGGTTGCAAACTCATCACCAAGTTCGGCGGCATGACCGGAGAAGCCAGCCGGAATAAGCCGCGCTTTTGCAAACAGTGCCGCGAAGGCGCAATCCCTCGTGCGGATGTGTTTGATCCACAAAAGATCATGCCTGGGCAGCGCCGAACGGATTGCGGCGGGGAGTTCGGGGTCGGCAAGAAGGCTTTCCTGGCACGCAGGGTCGATGACCGGGGCCGCATAATCGACGAGACCGAAATTAGCATATTCGAGCACACGGAATGGCCCGATCCGTCGGCGGATCAGGGGCAGGACGAAACAGGGCGCGGCTCCAGGCGTGGCGCTGATCACGAGCGTGCAAGGCTCCGCCCCACGAAGCGCCGCAACATGCCTCGCCATCGCCTGCTGCCAAAGGGCATGCTGAAACGCACTCGCCCCCGATTTTTCAAAAAGCGCGCGGAAGGCAGCCGATGAAAAATCAAAATCCGGGACAACTTCACAAAGATACATGAGCAACCCTTGAAAGGCCTGTTGGCGACGTCGGCCGAGTGGCCTTTATAAGGCTGCCAGTGGGGCCATGACCATCTGTCCACGATCGCACCAAGGGTCTAAATTTACTTTAACGCACACAAAACCAGTGATAATCCATGGACTGCAAAAAGACCGTGACAGAAAATTCAGGTTTGCATTACAAGCTCCCGGTGGCAGTCTGTTGTGACGCCGCAGGATGTGCTTGCCTGATTGGAAGTGGCATGATGGAATGTTTTCCCCCGCCTAGGATGCTCACGGGCGCATGACCCAATCCTTCATCCGCAATATGGTGTCGCAATTCATCGCGCTGGCGGGGGCCCGCGCCCTGGGTGCGGTTTTTGTTTTTCTGGTCTCGCTGCTCATCACCCGCTTCTTCGGGACGGAGGTGATGGCGCATTATTCGCTCTATCTTGCGGCGGCAAGCATCATATCGGTTATCCTTCCCGTCGGCTTTCATGCCATCGCCTCGATGATCACCGCAGAATATGGCGCGCAGGCGCGCTACCGCGACCGTGCGGCCTTCATTCACTATGGTCACCGCCTTATCGCGCTGATGGCGCTCGGTCTTACAATCATTGCAGGCGTCTTTGTCTATTTTTCGCCTGAAGACAGCACCTACAACCTTACCACGATCACCGCTTTCACGATCCCGACGGCGGTTTTCATGGCCTATACTTATTTCAACGCGGGAACGCTGATCGGCATGCAGCACCAGTTTGCCGGACAACTTCCCGATATGGCGGTGCGCCCGCTTCTGCTGCTTATCGGCATTGCCGGGCTCGCCTATTTCAACATGGACGTGACCGACACCCATGTTCTCGTGGTGTCGAGCGTCGCCGTCGGCACCGCGGCCTTCATTCAGTGGTGGGCGCTGCGCCGGGCGCTGGCCAGAGAGGCCATGACTATTTCGAGCAGCAGCGACAGTGGTGAGCCTGCCAAATGGTGGCGCCTCGCTCCAAGCTGGGTGGTGATCAATGTTCTGTGGGAATATTTTGTCGAAGTGCATATGCTTATCGCGGGGCTTCTCGTCGCGCCGAGCGAGGTTGCGCTGCTTTATGTCTGCTTCCGCTTCCGCCAACTGGCGAGCTTCGGCTTCATGGCGATTGAGTCGCTGGTCTTTCCGAAAGTCTTTGCGGCAAACAGCAAGGGCGAGATCGCCGAGACCCGCAATCTTGTGCGTGTGGTGGCCCGCACCTCGCTTGCTTATGCTGTGCTTGCGATGTTGGGTGTTGCTATTCTCGGGCCTTATATCCTGTCGATTTTCGGCCCCGAATTTCGCAGCGGCCAGACGATCCTGATGCTTCTCTTCGCAACGCTCGTGGTGCGCGCGATTTTTGGTCCCGCGTCGATCGTGCTTGGCATGAACCGCCATTCCGTGCTTGTCGCGCAAATCCTCGTCATCTCGCTCATTGTTTCGCTGGTGCTTTGCTTCGGGGGCTTCAAGTTCGGCGGCCTCACCATGATCGCGGTCGGCTACCTCGCCGCCAGCATTTTCACCTCGGTTGCCATGTGGTGGGTCGCGCTCAAGAAATCCGGTATCAATTGCGCCGTCTGGGCCTGATCATTACCGCGTGCGGTGCGGTGTCGATCCAATGACGGGCACATGAAATAGGCCCGTCTTTTTCAAGACGGGCCCTTTTGCATTCAAGTTTGATTGCCTGCCTTTTAGCCTGCCGGCGCAAGGCCGTGTTTGATACCCCAGCCATACCAATCGTCCACGACGGTTCCGGTCAGAAGGATACCGATGCCGCCGGTCAAAGTCGTAAGGACAGCAAACCACCAGGCCCAGCGGTGGATCGATTCCATCGTGGCATTGAAGCCCATTGTCCAGCGCCAGAACAGGGCGGCGCGTTCCGACGCCGTGCCGCGATCCGTTATCTGCTCGATCTCGCGCTCACCGCCATAGCGGCCAACCGCGAGGATCGTTGCACCGTGCATCGCAAACAGGAGTGCCGAGCCATAAAGGAAGGCAATAGAGAGCGCGTGGAACGGATTGTAGAACAGGTTGCCATAGACCAGCGAGAAATTGTTGGTCCAGTCGAGATGCGGAAAGATGCCATAAGGTACGGCCTCGGACCAGCTTCCCATCAGGATCGGACGGAAAAGCCCGAGCACCAGGAAGAGCCAGATGGCGGAACCGAAAGCGAGCGGCACATGCATGCCAAGGCCGAGAGCGCGCGCCCGCGAATAGGTTCTGAGCCACCAGCACAGGACAGAGATCAAAAGGAACATGCTGGCGATGAGAAACAATCCGCCCTCATAGAGCGGCGGTATGCTGAGACCATATTCCGCCGCAGGCGGCTCCAGCGCGAGCCATGCCAGATCACGGATGAAATGGACAAGGTTCCAGCCGGACTGGCGCAGCATGTCGAAGCCAACAAGAACGAACCAGGCCGTTCCGGTCATCACTGAGGCAACACCGGCATAACCGAGATAGACCGGTCCAAGCTGGGCATTGCCGACCTTGCCAAGCCAGTAGGAGAAGAAACCCTCCCCTTCGCGGCTTTCTCCGACCGGAAGGGCCATGCCTTGCTCGGGGTGACTGCGCACCTGAATGTTGGTGAAGATGTTTTGATATTCACGCATGGTTCAATCCTCGCTCTCAAACTGCCGGGAAGAAGGGTAGCTCGCGATACCATTCCCACCAGTCGACCCAGGAGCCCTCGTAGAGCGGTCCCGAGATGATGATACAAATCGCACTCCAGATCACGGCCTGAAGGGCCAGAAAAAGGCCGAGCCGGTGAATGCCGAGGGTGCCGACGGAATAGCCGATCAGATCACGGAAATACGTATCTTCGTATTCCGGTGACTTCACGGCCTGCCCACCGCCCGGATTGGTCGCGGAAAGGATCAGCGAACCATGCAGCGCAAGCGCCAAACAGGTGGTGAAGAAGAACGTGATCGCAATCATGTGCGCCGGATTGTAGTGGAAATTGCCATAGGCGTAGCCAACATTCGACACCCAGTCGAGATGGGTGAAGATGCCATAGGGAAAACCATTTCCCCAGGATCCCATGAGGATCGGGCGGAACACGTTGAGCGTGACGAAAGCAAGGATCGCAATCGAGAAGGCGAAGGGCACATGATAGCCCATGCCAAGTTTGCGGCAGATCTCCACCTCGCGCATCATCCATGAGACAAAGGCGCCGAGTGCACAGATCGTGATGATCTGCCAGAGCCCGCCTTCTTTCATCGGCGCAAAGGCGAGGCCGTTTTCAAGTGCCGGTGGCTCGATCGAGATCTGCCAGATGTTCCAGGTTGGTCCGAGGGCAGCGCCGTAAAGGATCATACCCACGCCAACCAGCGTGAAGAAGATGGTGGTGACACCGAAGATGCCGACATAAAACGGGCCTGCCCAAAAATCGAACAGATCTCCGCCTAGGAGTGTGCCACCACGCACACGATATTTTCGTTCGAAGCTGAGCAGTGCCATTTGAATGTCCTCCAGCCTTAATGCTCGTGCCCTTCGAAAGGGCGAATGATTTTCCCTTGCGGGTGAAACATCCGGCCTGCTGGGCGCTATGCCCATCAAGTCGGATTTGTGCTTCGTAATCTCCGGGCGAGCATGATCTCCGATCTTGCCTGATGGTCGACGCATGACGCGCGGAGGCGAAGCGAAATGATGCCAGCCAAAGTGCTCTGGGTGTTCTGGCAACAGGTTCCGTTCATAAACGCTGCCAGCACGGCTGCTCGATAGGTCGCCCGGGATACTCTCCCGAAAGTTATCAAGAAGCCCTGATGGCCGGTTAGGCAGGGGCCGGCTCTTCTATGCGAAGTTTACCGCCCCCTGTCAGGGTGTTTTCGCGTTACGACAGACGGGTTGTGTCTGTGTCCATCTGGACCGAGCTTGCCTTGATTGGCGCGCCTTCGAACCAGTTGAAGCGTTCCGTGCTGAGCAGGACGAAGTGAATCATCACAGCCAGCGAGAACAAGAAGATGCCTTGGATGACCATCACTTTGCGTGGGTCGAAAACCATCCAGATTCTCCACATAGTGTGCTCTCCTTAGCTCAGCATGGGCAGCACAGCTGCCACGGTTGATGTTACGCCTTCAAGCGAAGCGTAGCCGTTTGGTCCAGGGAACCATGGGCGCCACAGCCAGACGAGGAAATGCGCGACGACGGCGATTGCCACGAAGATCATCATCCCCTGGATGTAGAAAGCATGGAATTCCTGAGCTTCACCTTCGGTCAAACCCGAGAGCGATTTAGTAGACATAGCTCATACCTCCTAAGTCTATTGCCTTTCGGCCGAATACCGCAGAAATCCTCGCGGCCAGGCTTGCCGGGGGTTTGGACGCCCCGGCCATTTCCCTCACCCTTCGAAAAGGGCCAGCGAATTCAGTTTCAGGATCGAGCAGCGCCTAGCGCTGGACCGCATATCCTGCCGCGGCATAGGCCGCGGAACGTGCCTCGGAGAAAACAGAAACACCCGTTTGCTGACCCGCGACCAGACTTGCCTGTCGGCGGGGAAGGAGGCGCGCGATACAGGCGCCAGCCAGGCAAAAGACAAAGGAAACAGCAAGGATGAGCCGAAACTCCCATGCTTCTTCCCGGCGTGCCTTTGCAAAAGTTCCTCGGGGCTTCAATTTTGTCGGTGACATTTCAATTCCCTCTCCTACATGTGGTCCTGCCGCCATCAGGCTGCACGACCGCTCCTCACCTCGTCATGTGCGCCCCGAACACACATCACCGTTACGCGCGACTCCCCGGTCGCGCGCGCAGCCTGCTCGGCCGCGTCTCTGAGCCGTTTGGCCGCAGAAATTCTCGTCAAGATCGGCACTTTCGACACAAGGCCGTCGAGCAGTGCCTGTGCCTCGTCCTCCCAGACGAGGCTATCGTGTTTGCGGAACGGAGTCGGGTCGACCTTGTCGAGCTCCGAACCGAGCGGGAGGATGTTGAACAGCGCGTCGAACAGGCCGTTGCAGACTTCCTGCACCGTGTAGCTCGCGCCCGAATAGCCCATGAACGGCGTCCCGGTATGGCGCCGGATGATCGCGCCGGGAAAGGACGCGGGGATGTAGATCGCGCGCGAACCCTGTTCGGCGAGATACATGCGCTCGTTGTAGGAGCCGAACAGAATAAGCGGTGGCCGCTCGCGGATCGCTTTCTGCACGGCCTGATTGTCCGGCTTAACGCCGGCGGAACGCGCGAAGGCAAAGGTGCAGGGCAGGCCCAGTTCTTCTTCGAGAAAATGACGGATGCCACGCGCATAGGTCTCGTTCGCGACAATGCCGAAGGAGGCTGTGCCGAAGAAATCCTGTGTCACGGAGCGCCACAGATCCCACATCGGCTTCAGCGTCGTATGTTTCTCGCGCTCGATGAACGGCTCCGGATCAAGCCCGGTCAACTCGCCGAGCTTGCGCAGGAATTTCGTCGTCGAATGAATGCCGATTGGCGCCTGAAGATAAGGCCTCTCCAGCTCTTCGCACAAAAGACGACCGAATTCGCGGTACATACAGATATTGACATCGGCCTGGGCGAGCTTCGGCACATCGGCGATATGGCTCGTCAGCGGAAAGACCATGTTGATTTCAGCGCCGATGCCTTCGACGAGGCGGCGGATTTCGGCAAGGTCGGACGGCATGTTGAAGGTTCCATAAGCCGGACCGATAATATTGACTTTCGCCGTTTCATTTTCCTTGCGGTTGCGCGGCAGAACGCGCCCCTTTTTCGGACCATATTCCGTCCACAGCCATTTCAGCGCGCGGTCGGCGCTTTCCCATTGGTCTTCGTCGATAGTACGCGGCAGAAAGCGCTGAATATTGCTGCCTTCGGGCGTGACGCCACCACCGATCATTTCGGCAATCGAACCGGTGACGACCACGGCGGGAAGGCCGGAATCGAGCACCGCGCGGGCGCGCTTCATCGCGCCTTCGGTGCCGGTCTGGCCGAGTTCTTCCTCGGAAAGGCCGGTGACGACAATTGGCAATTCATGCGGCGGCAGCGCATCCGTGTAATGCAGAACCGAGGTTACCGGCAGATTTTCGCAGCCGACCGGGCCGTCAATGATGACCTGCAATCCCTTGATCGCGGTAAAAACATAGACGGAGCCCCAATATCCGCCGGCCCTGTCGTGATCGACAATCAGCATCCGACAGCCTCCCCTGCATCAACGGCATTGGCAGAGCGTGCGATTTTTGCGGCGTATTTCTTGCGGAAGGCGACATTTTCGACCGGCTTGTCTTCCCAGATACCCGCAGCATGGCCGCTGCCGACGCCTTCGAAGAATTCCGACATTTTCTCGAAACGGCCCTTGTTTGCGAGCGCCGCGTTGACGACATCTGCAAGCGACCCCGCACCGGCAGGTCCCATCAGCGGGCGCGCCGAAATCAGGTTGGTAAAGTAAAGCGCCGGTATAGAAGCCTCTTTCGCCTTCTGGACAACCGGGGTGGTGCCGATGGCAAGATCGGGTTTGTATTCGGCAAAGGCCGCGCAGTCATCTTCGAGCGAGGCGCGGAATTTGACCTCGACGCCGCGTGCCTGAAGCCAATCGCGGTCATCCGTGGAATAAGGTGTTTTCGGGCAGGCGGTGCCGACATAGCGCACATCTGCGCCGCTTTCGATCAGAAGCCGTGCCACCAGTAGCTCGGAGCCTTCATAGCCTGAAAGCGTGATGCGGGCGTTGACGGGCTTCGCGGCAAGCGCGCCGCGGATTGCCGGCAGGACAGCATTTTTCGCAGCCGCGATGGCGGCCTCCCTGATATTGCAAGTCTTGCCAATTGCCTCGAGCCAGCTTGCCGTTCCTTCATAGCCGACCGGTGCGGAACCGACGATCTTGCGGCCCGCTGCCTCAAATTCACGGAAGCTCGCCGTGTAGAACGGATGGATCGCTGCAACAGCCGCGCAATCAAGCGCTGCATAAAGTTCGCGCCATTCGCGGGTCGGCACGACCGGACCAGCGGCAAGCCCCATCGGCTCCAGCAGTTTTCCGATGATCACCGGATCGGCCGGAAACATTTCGCCCATCAGCGTGATCGTCGGCCTGTGATCATTCGCCGGACGGTTTGAGGGAGCCTGAACCGGACCGGCCTTGATCTCCTGACGGGCATAATTGAGCATGGCGCCGGCCAGCACATCCTTTGCCTCGGCATGGGTCGGCACGCCGAACCCCGGCACGTCGATGCCGACAATCCGCACACCGTTGATTTCCTTCGGCAGGATCTGGAGCGGCACGCCGGATGCGGTCGGCACGCAGAGATTGGTGACGACAATCGCGTCATAAAGCGCGGGGTCAGCCATCTCGTGCACGGCATCGCGGATATCTTCGAACAATTTGCCGGTGACAAGTGATTCGGAATTGAACGGAACATAGCCGACCGAGCGGCGCGCGCCGTAAAAATGCGAGGTGAAGGTCAGACCGTAGACGCAGCAGGCGGAGCCCGAAAGGATCGTCGCCGTGCGGCGCATTCTGAGGCCGACCCGCAGCGAGCCAAACGCCGGGCACATGGATTGCGGCTGATCGTGTGGGCCTTGTGGATAATCCTCGCGGTAGCGGTTCAGGATTTCGGTCTTGCCTGCTTTTTCCGCTGCCTCCCGCATGGTTGCGGCACCACCATGGCAACCCTTTCCTTCGACAGGCGAGCCACCGCCAGCATCGCATGCCGCTTGTTCGGCACGCGCGCTCACGGCGTGAGAAATCGCATCAGCATTCTCGACGCCACCCGTCGCGTCGTAGTGAACTTCCTGTGCTTTATCCCTGGCGGACTGGTCATCCATGATCAAAAATCCTTCACACGGTATCGTAGACGACTTCGAGAGATGTTCTGTTGAGCTTGGCCGCGTCGCACATATCATCGACACTCGCCGGCACCAGGACATAGTTCGCGCCGGTTTCCTCTTTCGAGAAAAGTCCGAGAAGTCCGTCCTGATCGAGCGACTTGGGCAGAACAGGCGGCGCCGAAATCATATTCTGGGCGAGTTCCTCGAATACGGAGGCCCACTGGCCGCCCGGGAAGCCGACGATCTCGTAATTCGCGCTCTTGCGGCGGATGTCCTCGTTCTGCGGGATTGCGGCAAGAACCGGGATGCCGACCGATTTCGCGAAAGCCTGCGCCTCGCCGGTGCCGTCGTCCTTGTTGATCAGCATGCCTGCAACACCGACATTGCCGCCAAGCTTGCGGAAATATTCGACCGCCGAGCAGACATTGTTCGCCACGTAAAGCGATTGCAGATCGTTCGAACCGACCACGATCACCTTCTGGCACATGTCGCGGGCAATCGGCAGACCGAAGCCGCCGCAGACCACGTCGCCCAGAAAATCGAGGAGCACATAGTCGAAATCCCAGTCATGAAAGCCGAGTTTCTCAAGAAGCTCGAACCCATGGATGATGCCGCGTCCGCCGCAACCGCGACCGACTTCCGGGCCGCCGAGTTCCATGGCGAACACGCCGTCGCGCTTGAAGCAGACATCGGAAATCTTGACGTCCTCGCCCGCCGCCTTCTTGCGCGACGAGGTTTCGAGAATGGTCGGGCAGGAGCGACCACCGAAGAGCAGCGACGTGGTGTCGCTTTTCGGGTCACAGCCGATCAAAAGCACTTTCTTTCCCTGCTGCGCGAGCATGTAGGAGAGATTGGCAAGCGAGAAGGACTTGCCGATACCGCCCTTGCCATAGATCGCAATGATCTGTGTCTGCTTGGTCACCGGGCCGGTCTGAACCGGATCCGGCTCCTGGGCGGCTTCAAGGCGGAGAGCATTGGCCATGGTCGTTTCCATAACCTCGCTCGAATCGTCAAAGCGGGGAGCATCGTCCATCATGAGCAGAATCTCCAATCGAGGATCATTTTGAGACAGGCGGGATCATTGAAGGCCGTGTCATAGGCTTCGACAGCCTGATAGGCGACCTCTTCGTGGGTGATGAGACCATCAAGCGACAGGCGCCCGTCGCCAATCAGCGCCATGACGGCGGAAAGATCATCGGGCTTCCATTCGGCGGCAACACGCAGCCGCGCCTCGCGCATGAAAGCGGCTGGAAACGCAAAGCTGAGGCGGTCGGCATAAAAACCAGCGAGCACAATTTCGCCACCGGGGCCCAGGCGCTGAATGAGGCTATCAAGAATCCCCGGATCGCCGCTCGCGTCATAAACAGTGCGATAGTCGCGCCGGCCATTGTCTTCGGCTGTGATGACGGGATAGCCCAGCGCGCCCGCGCGCCGCAGTGGATTGGCCTCAACGACAGTCGGCGCTTCGCCGCCAAGGGCAAGCGCAAGGCGCGCGAGAAGACGCCCGACGACCCCATGACCAATAATCAGATCCGGCAGCGCCGCGTTTCCACCGGCAAGCGCATGATAGGCGGTCGCGGCGAGGGCGAGCAGCGTTGCCTTTTCGCCGAGGCTTTCGGCAACAACGGTTGTACGGCTTCCCGGCACCACGATCCGAGCCGCGGCACCGCCGAAGAGGCCATGAACATCGCCGTAGCAGCGCGCGCCGGGAACGAACAGCATATCGCCTTCCCGGCGACCGGATGTCTTCCCGGCTTCGCGGACAATGCCGACCGCCTCATAACCTGGCACCAGCGGATAACCCATGCCGGGAAAAGCAGGCATTTTACCGGAATAAAGCAGGCGCTCGGTTCCCGTGCTGATGCCGCTCCAGCAAACATCAACCACCACATCGTCAGCCTCCGGCGGGGTAAGCGTCAACTCGCTCAATCCCAGATGTTCCGGCCCCTCCATGACGATTGCTAAGGTTTCCATCAACCCATCGCGACCCCGCCGCGCTCCCTCTAAATATCCGCTCCCGAAAGTTAATTATCAGTCAGGGATTCTAAGGTGTCAAATTAAACTTACAATTTTTGTGTCATTTTAAATAGACGTATGTAGTCATACCATGGCTGTTACTACGCTGGTCAGGACCGGCGAGCGGCTTTTCAGGCGCTTCACCGTCTGAAAACCCGCCTGATTCAATAAATATTTGATTTGTTTGTAATTCCGGCACTGCCCGGATTGCATGGCCATCAGGTAAAAGCCGAAATAAGCAGAGCCCATCGCCTCCGCGCCGGGCGTATCGGCCATCGGCTCGGCGACAACCAGAACGCCGCCTTTTGGCAGGGCAGCACGCACGGCAGAGAGAATCGTCAGGACTTTCTCATCATCATGATCATAAAGCACCCGGATCAGCGACACGACATCGGCGTCCAGCGGAAGACGATCCTCGAAGAAACTGCCACTATGGGCGGTGAAGCGCGCGCTCAGGCCGGCTTCATGCATTTTCTCGCGCGCGCGGGCAGCAACTGCCGGCAAATCAAAGGTTGCGAGCTGAAGCACCGGATGCGCGCGACCGACATGGCTGACAAACGCACCCTCGCCACCGCCGACATCCAGGAGTTTGCGGTGCCGGGCGAACTGATAGGCTGCAAGAACCTCTGCCGCAACCATTGCCTGCGAAGCTGCCATGAGATGGCTGTACGCATCAATCCGCTCACGCCCGAGGGTGCCCGGCCTGCGCTCCGTCGCATAGCCCCAGAATGCGCAAAGCTCGGTATCGGTTTTCTCGCCGCGCAGCAGCGCGACCGGATCTTCGAGATCGCGATAAAAAAGCGCGTGATGCGCGATCATCGCCTGCACGCCCGGATTGGCCACCAGCGCCGCGCCGAGATCATCAAGGCGCACCCACTCCGCCTGAAAGCGGAGGAGACTGAGAGAAGCGGCGGCAGCAACCAGACGTTCGCAGGCTGGTCGCTCAAGGCCGATACGGTCGGCAAGCGCTGCGATATTCATCGGTCCGGCCTTCAGGATCATGAAAATATCGAGCTGCACGCAGGCCTGAAGGATCTGGGAATAAACAAATCCTGCTGTGAGGTCGAAAAGCTGTTTCTGGCGTTTGCGCACGAGCGGACGGGTTGGCGGAAAGGAAAGCGCCCAGCTCTGGAAGGCCGGGTCGGCGACGCGGGCATTGCGCCAGTCGGCGATCCGGCCTGCCATCCGTGCGCCCATGCGGGCAAAAAGCCGCGCGAGAAAATGTTCCGCGGGCAGGGCATCCGGTGCGGGAAAGCGTTGGTCGGGAATATCAGCCATCAGGAACCTTTTGCCGACTTTTGCGCCACCTATATCAAGCGACAGCCTGAACCGATTGTTTCGGCGTCAGGCGCTGGGCTTCGCTCTGGATCAGCTTTTGCAGCGTCACCTCGCCCGGGCAGGAAGGAATGGCGTCGATCGCATCCTCGATCAGGCCCTGAAGTCGTGAAAGGGTTCCGGAAAGACCGAAGGTTTCAACCGCGTTCGGCCGGTCATGCAATGTGTCCTGGCGTGCCGGCTTGCCGAGCTCCTGCTCGTTCAGAACCGCGTCGCGCAGATCGTCGGCGAGCTGATAGGCGGCGCCAAGACATTCGCCCATCGCCCGCCAGGGATAGCTGTCTGCACCGGCGGCAAGCGCGCCTGCCATGGCGGCACCGACAAAAAGTGCGCCGGTTTTTGCAAGGTGATAGGCTTCAATATTGATTTTTTCCTCGCTCTCCCAGGCCTGCCCTGCGGCGATGCCTTCCGGGGTGCCGACAGCGCGGGCAACTGTTGCAATCAGCGGGCCGACACGCTCCGGCGCCCATGCCGCTTCGCGGGCAATGGTGTCGAAGGCCGCGACGATCAGCGCGTCGCCGACCAGAAGCGCAATCGGCTCACCATAGACACTGTGCACCGCCGCCTTGCCGCGGCGCACCGCAGCATCATCGAAACACGGCATGTCATCATGAACGAGGGATGCTGTGTGAAGGAGCTCGATGGCGACCGCCGCGGCGTCGGACATGTGCGGCTGATCGTCGCCACAGGCGGCAGCAACAGCAAGGCAGAGCCGTGGCCGCACCCGGGCCCCACCCGGGAACATGGTATAGTGCATGGCGTCAGCGAGCTTTGGCGGCGTGGGCTTGCGGGTTGAAAACCGCATCGCGCGCTCAATGGCTTTTTCAATCCGTTGACCTGTTTCCATTGTCAGATTCCTCCCGATGCCTTGCCAGCACCACCCAGACGCAGAAAGCGCAATTAAGAAAAAGAAATAAACGGCAATAGCGTATTATGTCTATTTATCTTTACATCATAATCCGTCTAAATGAACTGTCGATAGGGTTGATGCGTATATCCCGCAGAAAGCTCACAGCAAGAGGCAAAGGCCGCAGGACAGGAAACGACAAGTGGAACGGGTGAAGGGCCGCTCTCGATCGGGCACCTTTTACAAGGACATGAGAATGCCCATGGCGGAAAACGATGTCATCATTATTGGCGCGGGAATTGCCGGATTGAGTGCCGCAATCGAGCTTGCAGCGGCGGGCTACCGGGTGGAAATCGTCGAGCGTGGTGCTGCGCCCGGCGGCAAGATGCGTCAAGTTTTCGTCAATGATGAACCGATCGACGCCGGTCCGACCGTCTTTACCATGCGCTGGGTTTTCGATGATCTTCTGGCGCGGGCAAGCACCACGCTCGAATCCCACCTCAGCCTGAAACGCGCTGATATTCTGGCCCGCCACGTCTGGGACGATGGTCAGGGCGCGCGGCTTGATCTCCTCGCCGATATCGATCGGTCCGCAGACGCCATCGCTGCGTTCAGCAACCGTCGCGAAGCAGCGGGCTACCGGGCTTTCTGCGCCGAGGCGGCGGCAATCTTCAAAACGCTGAAAGGGCCTTACATCGCAGCCCAGAAACCGGGGTTTTTCGATCTGCCGATCAGAACCGGGCTTGCCGGGCTTTTTGATCTATACCGCACAAAGCCGTTCACCACCATGTGGGCAGCCCTCGGGCGGCATTTCCATGACCCGCGCCTGCGCCAGCTTTTCGGGCGTTACGCCACCTATTGCGGCTCCTCGCCGTTTCAGGCGGCGGCAACCCTGATGCTTGTCGCCCATGTCGAACAGGACGGGGTCTATCTCGTTGAAGGCGGCATGCATGCCCTTGCCCGCGCTCTTGCCGGGATTGCGAAAGGGCTTGGTGTTCGCTTCCGCTATGAGACGTGCATCACCAAAATTCTGGTTGAGGATGGCGAAGTCGCAGGCGTCTGTTTCGGCGAACGCGGGGAGTTGCGGTCGAAGTCGGTCATCGCGAACGCGGATGTCTCGGCCATTGCTGATGGCCTGTTCGGGCCAGCCGTACAGCCAGCCGTGCCGCATCTTCACCCACATGACCGATCGCTTTCCGCAATCACCTGGCAAGTGCGCGCCAATACGAGCGGCTTTCCGCTGTCGCGGCATACCGTGTTCTTTTCCGATAATTATCAGGCTGAGTTCGATTGCCTGTTCAATCGCCACCAGATGCCGTCGGCACCCACCACCTATGTCTGCGCACAGGACCGCGACGATCAGGGCAGGCTTGCACGCACCGGACCGGAAAGAATGCTCGTTCTGATCAACGCGCCGGCCACTGGCGATAGCGAGGATTTCGAGAGAAACCGCGTTCTGCGCTGCGAGGATCAGACCTTTGCGCTCCTGTCGCGCTGCGGCCTGTCGGTGGATCGCGCGCCAGCGGGCATGAAAGTGACGACGCCGGCTGATTTCAACACGCTGTTTCCGGCAACCGGCGGCGCGCTCTATGGCCGGGCGTCCCATGGCTGGCGCGCATCGTTCAAGCGCCCCGGGGCCAAGACCAGCATTCCGGGGCTTTATCTCGCAGGCGGCAGCGCCCATCCGGGCCCGGGCGTGCCGATGGCGGCCCTTTCCGGCAGGCTCGCCGCCGAACGCCTGATGAGCTATCAGCCAAAACCGAACGCGCGGCCGCGAATCTACCAGGTATTGGAGCCGGTCCGATGAATATGTCCTCGCCGATCGGTCGCTCCCCGCGCTTCGACATCTCCGTGCCGCCGACCGGTTATCATTGGTGGTATGTCGATGCAATCAGTGATGACGGCGTTTATGGCGTCTCGATCATCGCCTTTATCGGCAGCGTTTTCTCGCCCTATTATGCCTGGCGGGGACGCCATAACCCGCAGGATCATGTCTGTGTCAATGTTGCGGTCTACGGCCCGGGTGTCAAACGCTGGACGATGACGGAACGCGGTGAGCGCGCCCTTTCCCGGGACCGCACAAACCTTTGGATCGGTCCGAGCCATGTGCACTGGGACGGGACCTCGATTACTGTCGATTTCGACGAGGTCGGCATGCCGCTGCCGCGTCGGGCGCGCGGGCGCCTGCGGCTCACGCCAAAATGGACGAATGACGAAGTCTTTGCGCTTGATGGCCGGGGGCGCCATCAATGGTGGCCGATCGCTCCGGTCTGCCGTGCGGAAGTATCGCTCACGGAGCCGCAGCTGAACTGGACCGGGCACGGTTATTTCGACAGCAATTGGGGCGATGAGCCGATAGAGAACGGGTTTCATCGCTGGGATTGGTCGCGGGCGCGCCTGCCGGATGAAGGCGCGGCGATCCTTTACGATGTCGAGCGGCTGGATCAGACCCGGCACTCCATCGCCATCGCCTTTGACAAAAGCGGAACAGTCCGGCATTTCGACCCGGCGCCGCGTCAGGACCTTGGCAACACATTCTACCGCGTGCCGCGCTTTACCCAGTGCGAGAGCGATTTTCAGGCGCGGGTGGTCGAGACCTTCGAGGACACGCATTTCTATCAGCGCTCGCATATCGAAACCAAGCTCTGCGGCGAGATCGTCCCGGCCATGCATGAGAGCATGGCGCTCTATCGTTTCCGAACCGGCTGGGCAAAAATGCTGCTGCCATTCAAGATGCCCCGCCGTGCCTGATACTGTGCTTGATGCCGTGCCTGATACTGTGCCTCATGCCGTTCCCGAAGCTGGGGCTGTCGATTCATGATTGGGTCAGGGCCGGTCGGAACCGGATGGATTGTCGTCGCCGCCCCGCGCCTCGCGCTTGAGTTTTTTCAGTTCCCAGAGCTGCCAGATGCCAAAAATCAGCACCCCGCCAAAGATGAGAACACCCTCGATCAAAAGCCCCATATTCTGAAAGATTGCAGCTGCCATTGCGTGCCTCCGCCTCTCCCTCCTTTGACTATCGGGTTTTCGGCTCACCGAGGCGAACACCGCGATTGAGCGACCAGACCGCATGGTTGAGCACGAAGGCGAAGCTGACCCAGCAAAGATAGGGCACCAGAAGATAGGCGGCGATCTTGCTGATCGGATAAAAAAGCACAATCATCACAACAATCGAAAGCCACAGAAGCGCCATTTCAAAAAGCGCGAGACCGCGCTGCTTCAGGCCGAAAAAGATCGCTGACCACAGATAGTTAAGAACAAAGTGGATGCCGTAGACGATCATGGCGTGACGTCCGGCATCGCTCCATCCGGTCTTTTCATAAACAAGCCACCCGGAGACGGCAATCATGATGTAAAGCACGGTCCAGACGGGCGCGAAGAGATAATTAGGCGGCCGCCAGGACGGAAAGTTGAGCCGCTCATAATGCTCACCCGGCCGGAATAGCGCGCCGCTCGACGCGGCGACGACGGCAATCCCGAGAAAGGCCAGAAGGGACAGGTTCATAATATCGGCTCCGGTCAGGGCTGTTGTCAGACATACCGCAAAAGCAAATGAGCGCCTGACCCGTTCAGCCTAGCCCATATCGGCATTGAAGGACAATAACCCAACGGGGCCTCAGAGTGCAGGGGGAGGGCAGGGCGAGGTTTCGCCAGTCGCAATAATTAGTCGCTGGTATTTCGCGGCCGTCTCAGTCGGCGCGGCCTTCTTGACCTTGCTCGAAGGCGATGCGGTCACGGTGCTCGAGCACCTCGATCAGTCGGACAAGCTGGCCCATGCGTGCATCCAGCGCACCCATGAAAGCCGAACCGCCATGATTCTTCTGCGCCGTCGCGTCAACCAGAAACTGGGTTTCAGGCAAAGCCGGGCGCATATCGCAGATGAAAAGCCAGGTCGGCTTGAACATAGCCTGCGCGCAAAGCACCAGTTTGCGCGTCTTCGATGTATAGGCGCGCGTCGAGACCGAATCATAGCCATTTGCCGCAATCTTGCGCCCGATCTCTCTATAGACAAGCCCGGCCGCGCAAATCGCCGGCTGGCATCCGGCAGGAAGGTCGCCAAGCCCGGTGAAGCCGCGATAATAAAGCCGGTCCGCTTCGGACAAGAGCCGCTTCACGACACGGCCGAGCGCCGGTGTGAACGTCGGCATTTCGAGGAGTGCGGCCGCATCAACGCCCTCTTCGGCGAGCCAATCGCGCGGCAGGTAAATCCGTCCGTTGCGCGCATCCTCACCGACATCGCGGGCGATGTTGGTGAGCTGCATGGCAACCCCGAGATCAGCCGCGCGGGCGAGCACATGCGCCTCGCGGCGTTCCATGACCACGGTCATCATCACGCCCACGGTCGCCGCGACCCGTGTTGCATAGGCAATGAGATCGTCTATGGACTGATAGCTGCGCCCCGCAATGTCCCATTGATAGCCTTCGATGAGAGCCTCGGGCACGGCGCACGGAATAGCATATTCCCGCACCACGCTCGCAAAGGCGCGATCGGCGACATGATCCGCAGGCCGACCCGCATAGGCTCGCTCAAGGCGGCGTCCGAGATCGGCAATGACCGCCTGCCGGTTGGTGCCGCTGTCAACCAGATCGTCGCTCAGCCGGCAGAAGGCGTAGAGTGCGGTTGCGGCGTCACGCACCTTTTTCGGCAGCAGAAGCGAGGCCACATAAAACGATTTTGAGCCCTCGCGGATCATGGCGCGGCAAGCCGACAGGTCCTGATCGCTGAGCGGATGGTGGTCACGTGCGAGCATCAGTTTTTCCTGTTTAAGATCGCGGCATCAGGGATCATCTCTGCCACGATCTTGGCCGAGGTGACGACGCCGGGCAATCCGGCTCCAGGATGGGTTCCGGCACCCACCATGTAGAGATTGGCGACTTCCTCGCTGCGGTTGTGCGGCCGGAACCAGGCGGACTGCGTGATCCGCGGCTCCATCCCGAAGGCGGCTCCATGATAGGATTGCAGGCGGTCGCGGAAATCAATCGGGGTGATCATTTTCGATGAAATGATCTCGCTGGAGAGACCCGGCATGATCGTCTCCTCAAGCCGCTTTTCGATTGCTTGGCGATAGGGTTCCGCCGCCGTTTCCCAATCCGTACCGCTTGCCAGATGTGGGACGGGCGAGAGGACGTAAAAGGCATCGCAGCCTTCCGGTGCGAGCGATGGATCCGTCTTGGTCGGGCGATGCAGATAAAGGCTGAAATCCTCGGCAAGGACCTTGTTTTCAAAAATATCGGTCAGAAGCTCCTCATAGCGCGGACCGAGGATCAGCGAATGATGCTCGATCGCGTCATAGCGCTTTTTCGTGCCGAAATACCAGACGAAGAGGCTCATGGAATAATGCGCTTTCGCGATCTTTTTCCTGGACCAGCGTTTGATATGCTTTTTCGGCAGAAGTTTGCCATAGGTCAGCGCCGGGTCCGCGTTTGAGACCACGATATCCGCATAGAGGCGATGACCGGAGGCAAGTTCGACGCCGCAGGCCCTGCCGTCTTCGACGAGGATTTCACTCACTTCCTGATTGAGCCGCAAAGTCGCGCCCTGATCCTGCATCAGATCGACCATGGCCTGAACCAGCGCGCCGGTGCCGCCCATGGTGAAATGAACCCCCCATTCGCGCTCGAGATAGGCGATGAGACAATAGACCGACGTCACGCGCAGCGGATTGCCGCCAATGAACAGCGGGTGGAACGACAGCGCCACCCGCACTTGCGCATCTTTGATGTGCTTTTTCGCATGACCGAAAACCGAACGGTCGGCACGCAGATAGCCAAGCCGGGGCAGGGCCGCGAGCATTGTTCGAATTTTTGAGAACGGGATCAGGCCGAGACCTTCAAAGCCGACATAATAGCAGGCCTTGCTATCTTTCAGGTAGCGCTCATAGCCGGCGAGATCATCGGGATTGAATTTCGCGATTTCCGCGCGCATGCGCTCGGGATCATCGGTAACGGTGAAGGTGCGCCCGTCATCGAAATGGATTTTATAAAAAGGGTCCATCTTGCGCAGATCGACATCCTCGGCAAAGTTGCGCCCGCAGAGCGCCCACAATTCCTCGAAAACGAAGGGCGCGGTCACAATCGTTGGGCCGGCATCAAAGGTGAAGCCATCCTGCCGGAAAACACTGGCGCGCCCACCCGCCTGCTCCAACCGCTCGATCACGGTGACCCGGTAGCCCTTGGCACCAAGCCGGATCGCGGCGGCTAGCCCTCCAAACCCGGACCCGATGATAATCGCATGCGGCTTGGTTGCGGCATCGATCGCGTCGGCAAGATCAGTTGGTCTTGGAACGAATGTCATCATAAGTAGACACTATCAACTGTCTATTCTTGTTCTGCAAGGCTTATCCGGCGGGCAGGGTCGTTCTATGTATTGACCACAATGCATTAATCAGCGCACGTATCAGCAGGCATCAACCCGAGATGAAGCACGCGACACCTTATCGGCGCGTGAAAAAGCATTTATGGGAAGGTGAGGTTTTCGTCACTTCAACGCTACCCTTCACCGGAAGGAAAAATGACGTGTCCTTTATCGTAACTGTGGAATGGCGGATTGAACCCAAACACGCGAAGAGCTTTGCGGCCCTTGCCAAGCGTCAGGCAGAAAATTCAGTCAATCTCGAAGCCAATTGCGTGATGTTCGACCTTTGTGTCGCCGAGAATGATCCGAACCTGTTTTTCATGTATGAGGCTTATACCGACGGCGAAGCGTTCAAGGAGCATCTCGCCTCGGACCATTTCGCGCATTTCAGCGACAAGATCAGCGATATGGTGATTTCGCGTGTGTTACGGACATTCAAAAAGGTGTAGCCGCTGACAAGGCAGGGTCGGCTGCAAGCCTAACTTTTGGGCTGCACCCATTTCAAATCTGCAATTTCCTTGTCGCTGAAGAGATAGAGCTTGTCTTTCGGCGTTGCCATCGCCTCGATCCAGGCACGCGGGTCCACGCCCATCTCGATCAGCAATTGTTGCGCGTCAGCGCTGATCGATTGGGCGTTGGCAATGCCTTGCTGAAGCGTGCCGGTCGCAGTGTCGCTGGTAAAGACCTGATGCACGCCAAGGGCTGCCGGTTTGTCGATCTTTCGCTTCGCACCGCCTGAAAAAACAAGCGGGCAGGAAGACGCGCAATAAGCATGCTTTGCAAGGATGGTTTCAATTCCCTGATCGCGGATAATGCGGGCCATGTCGATGGCATCACGCACTGAGCCACCCGGCGAGTGGAGATAAAGCGTGCGGATCGCGCTTTTGTCCTCACGAGCCGCAATATACTCGCGAAACGATGTGGCTGTGCCCGCTTCGATGAAGCCGACCGCGCTCGCCACGCCATTGCCCGCATCGTAAAAGGTCATACTTCCGCTGAGGAGATTGTCAGGCTTGCCCGAGACACCCGGCAGAACCACCTTGCCGCCCGGTCCAAAATCGATACCGGTCTGTGGCGAGTATCGCCGGACCTGATCCTTGTTGTTTCCCGGCCGGACCGGCTGCACGGTCTCCGTGTGCCGCAGAAACGGCATGTCGAGTTTGGCGCCACTATTGGCGAGAGCGCGAAAGTCGAGGATGAGAACGCTAAGAACACCAACAAGCAGGACGCCAAACAAAAAGATCAGCACGACGTCCTCGCCACTGATGCGTGGCTTTTGCCCATCGCTCGAATAGTCGGCCGCATGCTTGCCAGTCAAACCTTGTTCCGCCACATAAGCGCTGTCCCTTCGTTCAGCCATTGCCGTCACGCCCCGGATCACGGACAGGATTTTCGACCGGGCGTGGTTTCAGGCCCGTCAGCTTTGTCACGCCGGGCTGAATAGTCTTGTCATGATTCACAATGCCATCATCCGCGACGGCCACAAGCGGCACGGCACCGGGGGAAAAGAGGGGACGCTCGCCTTGTCCGTCCGCTTGATCCGGCCGGTCGAAATGGCGCGCGAGGGCGGCGGGAAGATTGTCATAAAGGCGCAGCGCACGGCTCATCTCGCCGACCGTCATCTGGTTCTCTTCGAGATCGTGCCCCTCTTCACGCCGGATTGATGCCTGAACGCCGGTCAGAATGAGGATCAGCACGCCGGGCAGAAGGTCGATTGAAATCGCGCCTGCCCAGCTTGGCAGAAAATCCTTCGCATAAAGAAGAACGGCTTCTGCCGATGACAAGGGCTTGAAGCGCAGCGGCTGGAGTGTTTCGCGGGCCAGGATTTCATCTGCCGCCTTGGAAAGGGCGACTGACTGGGCCGCAATAGCCTTTTCGACGCGGCTCACCACGGCCCGCTGCCGGGTCGCCAATTCAGCATTTCCTGAAGTTCCGCCATCGGCTTCCGGCGCGACAAAGGTGGAGGCGAGATCGTCCGCCGCACGTTTGACGGATGGCGCGATCGAGGTCTGCTCAAGCGCGGTGATCACGCCCGCGAGCGCCACCGCCTCTTCCGCGAAGGCGATGCTGCGATCCTCGATCGGGCCGAAACTGGAGACGATCTTTCGCATCTGTCCAAGCCGGCTGCCGCCCTGTTCATAAAGGGAATCCGTCACCGTGCGCGCGCCGCGAACCTCTTCGGCAAGACCATCGAGCTGCGAGGACATCTGCTGAAGGAGCTGCACGACCGTGCCGCTTCCGGAGGTGCCGGTAAGCGCGCCGCTTGCGCGTTCCTCATCGGCGAGGCGTTTGAAACGATCCACCGCAAGCTCGATATCGGGCAGCAGGCTCTGGGCGGATAGCGCATTGTTGTGCGCCTTGTTGAGCCGGACCTGATAATCTTCCGTTGTGTTGGCAAGATGCTGCTCCAGCGCTGCGCCACCTGCAAGGGCGGCCGCATTGAGCCAGGATGACATTGCCATGATCATGCCGCAGCCAATCAGCATGCTGAAAAACATCACGCGTCTGGTGCCTGCATCACGGATATGCGGCGCGAACTGGATGAGATAACTCCAGAAAGCATAGATCGCGACGGAAACGGCGGTCGCATAAATCACCGCGCCGAAAAAGATCGAAGCTTCCGTGCCCTGAAGCAATCCGCGCACCCCGATATAGGTGTAGACACCGCTTGCCAAAGCAAGAATGCCAAGGGTGATCTTCGTTGTCAGTTCAAGCCGGACAATGCCGCGACGCAACACCTGGGACATGGTTTTTCCTGTCAGTAAGCGGTTCAGACGAACCTGCGCTCTCGTATTGATGCCTTATTCCGATCAAATTTAGGCGAAATCCGGCCCGTGCGTCGGGAAATTTTTACTATTCGTTAAACATCGTAAACGTCACCCATAAACCACGAACGGTTTGCCCAGCCCGGCTTCCGAAATAGGTTTATTTGTGCAGCACAGCATAATCGGCTATACAGGCGCTGAAACCCGATCTGGAAGAGCTTCAGGCCAACGCCTAATCCTTTAGTCACTTTTATTCGCAGGTTTATACCCTTGGAAAGCAAACGAAAACCGCATCACGTCAAGGCGATCAACCTCGCGCTTCAGGGCGGCGGGGCGCATGGCGCGTTCACCTGGGGCATTCTCGACCGGATTTTCGAGGATGATCGGCTCTGGATCGAAGGCATAAGCGGCACCAGCGCCGGCGCTGTCAATGCGGTTGTGGCAGCGCAGGGAATGTACGATGGGCGGGCGCCCGAAGCGCGCGCAGCTCTCGCCCGATTCTGGAAGTCGGTAAGCGATATGGGGCAATTGAGCCCGTTGCGTACCAACCCGATCGACGCCTCGCTCGGTCTTTGGGGTCTCGACCGGTCGCCCGCCTATCTCTGGTTCGACATGCTGCAGCGCGTCGCCTCGCCCTATGATCTCAATCCGTTCAACATCAATCCCTTCCGCACGATGATTGCCGACCTGATCGATTTCGACAAAGTGCGCCGGTGCAAGGATCTGGAATTGTTCATCTCGGCAACCAATGTGGAGACAGGGCGTGGCCGGGTTTTTCAACGCGACGAGATCACGGCGGACGTCATCATGGCGTCCACCTGCCTGCCATTCCTGTTTCAGGCGGTCGAAATCGAAGGTGAGCATTACTGGGACGGCGGCTATATGGGCAATCCGCCGCTCGTGCCAATCCTGAGCGGAACGTCTTGCGCGGATATTCTGATCATCCAGATCAATCCGACCATCCGCGAGGGTGTGCCACGCTCGGCACGGGGCATCCTCAACCGTGTCAACGAGATAACGTTCAACTCCTCGTTGCTGCACGAACTCCGGGGTATCGATTATATCAACACCCTTCTAGCAAAAGGCGCGGTCTCGCCAGACGACCACCGTATTGTCAACATCCACATCATGGGTGGCGGAACGGCGATCAAGGCGCTGGATGCATCGTCCAAACTGAATACGGACTGGACTTTTCTCACCCACTTGTTCGAAGCCGGACGATCAGTCGCCAACAATTGGCTCGATGAAAATTTCGCAGCAATCGGCAACCAGTCGACTGTAGATGTCTGCGGCATGTTTTCCGACATTGGAACCCTTCCAGCACCAAAGAAAAAACAGCAGGTTGATTAATAAAATCTTTAAATATTGCGTTAATTTTTCTTTTATATAATAATTAACTTTACGATTGATTTTTAAAGGTATTATTTATTTGAATGCGCTAAGGTGATTGAGTGTCCAATGCGGGTATTCGTCATGAGTTACTTGAAAAAAATAATCAAGGATCGGTCCGGCGCTACCGCTGTAGAGTTTGCCCTGCTTGCATTGCCATTCTTCATCATGGTTGTCGGCATGCTGCAACTCGGGATTATCTATATCGCGGGCCAGACGCTGGATGAAGCCATCGACAAGGCCTCGCGAACCGTCCAGACCGGGCAGGTTCAGGGCGCCGGCGCAACGGTCAACGAGTTCCGAACGACGGTCTGCGACAACGTGGCTCTGGTTTCCGGTTGCAGCCAAAATTTGCTGCTCTCGGTGCAATCGTTCCCAAGTTACACCTCGGTGAGCCAGGCAAACCTTTACGATGCGAATGGCCGCCCGATCATAACGAACAATCAGTTTCTTCCCGGTGGCGCCGGCGATGTGGTCGTCGTCAGCGCGGCAGTCAACATTCCCATTGTCGCGGGGTTCATCTTCGGCGGAGGGCGTAATGGCAGCGTTCAACTGACATCAAGCCTCGTTTTCAGAAACGAATAATAACAGGGTTGGCATTCAGGAAAATACCTCTCGATGGATCGGAGGCTAAGAAAAGGTGGGTGGCTATGTTCTTTTCGAAGATCAAGTTCGGATTGCAATCGCAACGGTCAATTGCGAGAAGCAAGCGTGGCGTTGCTGCGGTTGAATTTGCCCTTGTTGCCCCGATCATCGTTACCTTGCTTTTGGGGAGTGTCGATGCTGTTTATGCCCTGACGGCGAAACGCAAAGTATCCGTGGCAAGCTCCACCATGGCCGATCTCGTCGCGCGGGAAGTGCGCATCACCAATGACGACATCCGCGGGATTTCCGACCTCGGCAAACTCGTCATGACCCCTTTTGACGTTAACACCGCACGCATCGTCGTAACCGGATTTCAGGTTGACGCGAGCGGCCGCAATGCGCAGGTCAGATGGAGCGATCCGATTGGCCCCGGTGCTGTCGCCAAATCGGTCGGAACAACCGTTGCGCTCGACACGCCGCTGCAGCCAAATGTCTTCCTCGTTCTGTCCGAAGTTGAATTGCCCTATCGAACATTGCTCGGGTTCTTGGAACGTTATCTCGACTTACCAAACATGTTCACGCTTTCGGATCGGCGCTATTTCCAATCGCGCTCGGGCCTGGCGATTGATCGCACCAGTTCCTGATCTGTGATAAGAGACCTTTGATATCCTGAGGCCGATCGTCGCGAGTCACTGCGGTTTTTCGCTTGCAGCGCTGACCCTTGCCAATTCCTGCATGGCATCGAACTCCGCAGCCTCGATGGCGACGAAGCCACCCGAAAAATAAGGTGAAACGGAATCATAGGCGGCGCGGTTCTTTGCGGCGAGACCGAAAAGGAAATCCTTCAACAGCGCTTTCAACGGTGTCGGCAGATCGGAGCGAATCACATGCGGTGGATTCGGAACCGGTTTCGAACGCCAGACAATCCGTATGTCCGTGCTCTTGGCAAGACCGGTTCCCTCGATCAATTGATGAAGCGTTCCGCCCGAATAGCCGGTTGAAAGATCGCCTTGCAGTGTCGACCAGCCGACACTCGCATCGGCCGCCCCATTCTGGACATTGCGCCAGCCTTCGACCGGATTTGCAACATCCACAAGGGTGCCGAAATCACCCGGCTGGTCGTAGCCTCCATTTTTGAGCGCCTTGAGCACCAGGGCCCGGGTAATGGTTGCAGGCTCCTGCGGGATCGCGAGGCGGTGTCCCTTGAGATCGCTGAGAGCACGAACCGCGCCGTCGAATGGCGCCAGAATGACGGCATGGACCGTTTTCGCCCCCGACCCATCCGTCGGCACAGCCAGCGGCTCGACACACTTGCACAGAACCTGCGCAGTAACATAGGAGGATGCGGAATGAAGGGCATACTGCACGCGCCGTTGCACCTGAAGCTTGATCAGTTCATTGAGGCTCGCCGCCGCCTTGTAGCCGACCCTGAGCCCGCTCGCGTGCTCGAGTGCGAAGCGGAAGGGCTCGAGCCTGCGGCGTTGGCGCTCGGGATCACCGTCGACGAGATAGCCAACGGTCAGTGTTCCGACACTATCGCGCCAGTCGGTTGTACCCGGAGCTGAGGGCGTGGCGACATCACTGCCGCCCGGGACCACTTTTTCATGATCAGGTAGCACGTCGATGATATCTTGACCACCGTCTTCCGTCTCGCCCTGTGCTCGAGCGGCGCAAAGCCCAAGACCGACTGCCAAGCAGAAAGCAAGGGCGAGCTTCAGGAGAAGACGCAAGGAATGATGGTTCAGCATGGTGTCATAGTGTCTGATTGTAGGGGCCGATACCCTCTTCCTTGCGCAGAACGGCGTCGAGACTGTGGAACATTTCGCGCATCCGTCCTTCCGATACCGGGCTTTCGGCAACCAGTACCAGCTCCGGCTTGTTGGATGAAGCGCGCACCAGTCCCCATGTGCCGTCATCCAGCATCACCCTGACGCCGTTGACCGTGATGATCTCAGCTATTGCGTGACCGTCGATGGTTTCGCCGCCGGCTTTCATCGCCTCGATCCGAGCAGTCACCCGCTCGATGATCCCATATTTCCGTTCGTCGTCGCAGGAGGGCGACATGGTTGGCGTGCCCCATGTCCTGGGCAGTTGACGGCGAAGGTCTGCCATCGTGCGACCCGGATTGCGGTCGAGCATATCGAGAATTGCAATTGCCGATACAAGTCCGTCGTCATAGCCGCGTCCGAGCGGCGCGTTGAAGAAATAATGGCCTGATTTCTCGAAGCCGGCGAGGGCGTTGCGTTCGCGCACACGGCGTTTCAGATAGGAATGACCGGTTTTCCAGTATTCGGTCCTGGCCCCATTGCCGAGCAGGACCGGATCGGTGCGAAAAAGGCCGGTCGATTTGACATCGACGATGAAAGTCGCATCGGCATGGACGCTTGAGAGATCCCGCGCGAGCATGACGCCGACCTTGTCTGCGAAAATCTCTTCGCCCTCGTTGTCGACGACGCCGCAACGGTCACCGTCGCCGTCGAAACCAAGGCCGACATCCGCGCCGCTTTCGAGAACCGCGTCGCGAATCGCGTGTAGCATCTTCATGTCTTCCGGATTCGGATTATAGCGTGGAAAAGTGTGGTCGAGCGCCGCATCAAGCGGCACGACATCCGCACCGAGGCGGGCAAGGATCGAAGGCGCAAACGCGCCCGCCGTTCCATTGCCGCAGGCGGCGACAACCCGGATCGGGCGCTTCAGTTGCGGTCGGGCCGTGAGATCGTCAGCATAGCGCCCGGCAAGATCGGCAATATAGTGATAGCCGCCGCCGGAGCGCATCCGAACACCGTTCGAAAGCACGATTTCCTTCAGCCGCGCCATTTCTTCCGGCCCGAAGGTGAGCGGGCGATCCACGCCCATCTTGACGCCGGTCCAGCCGTTTTCATTATGGGAGGCCGTGACCATCGCAACCGCTGCAACGTCAAGCGCGAACTGGGCGAAATAGGCCATCGGCGAAAGCGCGAGGCCGATGTCGTGAACCTTGAGCCCCGCCGCCATCAACCCATTCGTGAGGGCCATTTTGATCGCCCCCGAATAGGACCGGTAATCATGACCGACGACGATTTCGGGTTTCACACCCAATTCATGAACGAGCGTTCCGATCCCGGCGCCAAGAAGCTGTGCGCCCATCAGGTTGAGTTCTTCACCGAAGAGCCAGCGCGCATCATATTCGCGAAAGCCTGTCGGCCGAACCAGCGGCGTGGTTTCATAAGCGAGCGTGTTCGGTAAGAGACGGGCAACCGGCGCGGGAAACATCGCGGACCTTTGGCGGAGTGAAAGTCACCCGGACCTTAGCCAAACTCGCCGTGCCATGAAAGGGCCAACCGATCCGTTACGGGATCATGATCAGGGTATTGTCGCGGACCTTGTATTCCTGAAGTCTGGCGAGAAAACTGTTGCCGAGAAGGTTCGCACCGCCGAGCGCCCCTTTGGGCAGGACGGCCGCCCGAACATCACGCACAAGAATATTCTTGTAGCGCACCGTGTCGAGCGTTACGACGGCCATCTCGACCACGCCGTTCGCCGTGTTTGCGGAATGAATGAAATCGGACTTTCTGAGACGAACGCCCGCGCGCTCTGCCGATTCATAGCTGAGCGCGACCATTGAAGCGCCGGTATCAACGAGAAACGGAATATGTGCGCCGTTTACGCTTGCATCGAGATAGAAATGACCGTTCACACCCGCCTTTAACCGCACGGCGCGGCCCGGAATGGAGGCGTCGTCGTCATCGGCGCGGGCCGGTTTCTCTATCCTGGGCGCTGCGAGAGCGACGGTCTCGACCGGGGGCTTTTCGGCAGAACGACGCGCGGCAGGATCGTCAATCGACGGCAAGAGGCCATGGACAACGGCATAATAAAGCGCAATCGACGCGATGGCGATGCCGCTTACCCATTTGCTGATCTGATCCATGACAACTGTCCGTCGATACCTGAGCAGGCCCTGAGCAGGCCCTGAGCAGGCAAGATATGATGCTTTGCCTTCCTTTCAGTTACCGCGGCGGTAAAAAATGCTGTTGGTGTAAACCGTGCGTTAAGGGCCGATTACGCCTCTGGATACCGATCTGGCGTCGTTGTGAAAAGGCTTGATCGATAAGTGAGCAGGAAGATCACCCGGCTGGCTTAAACAGAAGACAGTTCAGTCGTGTCGATGTTACGACGCATATTATGGCCAAAGGGAAGTGTCCGATGCGCAGCAAAGAATTGAAATCCGCTCTTATGCCCGTCACCCGTTTTCTCTTCGTTCTGGGCATTATGTCCATCTTTCACGGCACGGCACTGGCGCAGAGCAGTTTCGAGCGCTCTTTCGTTCCAAAAGCAAAACTCGTCGACACCTTCTGGACGAAGCGCGATAACAGCTCAGGCATCACGGTTGATCACAGCGCCTGGTCGAACTTTCTGGCAACCTATGTTCGCACCGACAGCGAAGGCATCAACCGTGTTGCCTATGCAGCGGTCGACAAGACCGGCAAGAAACAGCTTGTCGATTACATCCGATCGCTTGAGGAGGTGGATGTGACCAAGCTCAACGGCAATGAGCAGTTCGCCTATTGGGTCAACTTATACAATGCGGCCACCGTCAACATCGTGGTTGACAATTTTCCGATCAATTCAATCCGGGATGTAAAGAACAATGCGCTCGATATCTCCGGCCCGTTTAATGACAAGGTTGTCACGGTTGCAGGAAAACAGCTAACGCTCAACGAGATTGAAAGCGGGATTGTCCGCCCGCTCTGGAAGGATGCGCGACTGCATTATGCTTTCAATTGCGCGGCGGTTACCTGCCCCAATCTTCTAAAGTCAGCCTTTACGGGCGCGACGCTCAACGAACAATTGGACGGCGCCGCCCGGGACTATATCAATAATCCGCGCGCGATCTCGTTTGACGGTTCAAAGTCTGTCGTTTCGAAAATCTATTTTTGGTATCAGGGTGATTTTGGCGGCAGCGATGCCGCAATCATAAAGCATATGATAAAATTCGCCGATGCCGAACTTGCCGAAAAGCTAAGGGGCATTCAGAAAATCGACTCTTTTGTTTATGACTGGTCACTCAACGCCGCCAAGTAGCGGGATGGGTGCACTGCTACAGCGGACAGACAAAGAGTTTAGTTGACAACCTGGTCGCACAGAAGGCCCATCGTTTCTTCGATGAAGTCGCCGAGGCTGGTTGCAATCCGCAAGGTCGGCGGGTTGTGCTGGGCGCTTGACGAAAGATACATGGCGAACGGAATCTGGACGAGTTCCGGCAGATCCATTTCGCCGTCGACAATAGCAACATCTTTTGCAATCAGACTTTTCGGAACAGCCGCCACCGCCTGACCGGATGCGGCGGCGGAAGTACTGATCGGCGCGCGATGCAGGCGGCGCTGCTTCGTGGTGGCGGCAGGCTTGATCCATAGAGCGGAGCCGAGATCGAATTGATCCCAGCGCGCGCTGAGCACTCCGTCGCGCTTCAGTCGTTTGACGATTTCAGATGGGTTTCGTGAAAGTGTGCTTGTTGGCTTATCGGCTTGATTGCTATCCCCGGAGGAGATAAAAAAATGTCGAATCGAACACTCCGACCCATGCTGACAACCTGTTGTTAAAATTTGAGAGACTAATTGGTAAGTATGTCGAGATTGGTCCAAAGCACGGTTTTTCGAATAATCGTCGCGTTCACGATGGCGCTCGGAATGGTGTTATCACCGATCGGCAGTTCAACCTCGCACAATCCGATCGCACTCGCTGCTGCCGAAGCAGCCCGTCATGCCGAGTTGGCGGCGCAGGTTGAGGCGCACGGCCACGCCCATGACGACGGCGTAGCCGACGAGCAAAGCCCTGGGCATTCCCACGGTCATAATCCAGCCGATCATACGCATGAGACAGCGAGTGCGGCCTCTGACTTCGCTCAACCGATTTTTCCGGTAGTTCGGATGTGGCAGGCCCATCCTTCTTCACTCGCAGACCCTGAACCTGGCTTACGGCTCGAACGTCCGCCGAGACCTATCGTCATTGCCTGATCGCGGCCGCTGGTGCGGCCATCTTCAACGAAGATGATAGGATTTCTTATGCAACGACCTTTCTACGAGGGCTCGCCACGCGAACGCTGGCGGCTCACTCTTCTCATACTTATCGCGCTCTTTGCCTTGCCATTCCTAGGTGGGACTGCGTTCGCCCACGCTGTAGCCGAGGGCGACAAGGGCTACATCCAGGAGATCACCGGCGTCTATTTCGTACCCTTCATGTATCTGGGCGCGAAGCACATGATCACCGGCTACGATCATCTGCTGTTCCTCGCCGGCGTCATCTTTTTCCTCTACCGGATGAAAGATATCGGTCTCTATGTAACGCTCTTCGCCATCGGTCATTCCACGACGATGATCCTGGGCGTCTACTTCAACATCTCGATGAGTTCATATCTCATCGACGCGATCATCGGCCTTTCGGTTGTCTACAAGGCTCTAGACAATATGGGCGCATACCAGCGCTGGTTCGGCTTCCAGCCCAACACAAAGGCAGCGACACTGATCTTCGGCCTGTTCCATGGCTTCGGTCTCGCCACCAAGGTGCAGGAGTACCAGATTGCACCGGACGGTCTGCTCATCAACCTCATGGCCTTCAATGTCGGCGTCGAGATCGGGCAGCTTCTGGCCCTTACTGCGATCCTCATTGCGATGAGCTTCTGGCGACGCTCCGACAGCTTCTGGCACCATGCCTACACCGCCAATGTGATGATGATGACGGCAGGCTTCGTCCTGACCGGCATGCATCTCACCGGCTATTTCAAAACCTCGATCTGAAGGAACACCCTCCATGTATAATTCCGACATTCCCACGCGCGCCGAACTGCCAAGCACCGCGCAACTTATCAAGTCCACGATATTGGCGCTGATCGCAGCAGCGATCATTCTTGTCACCATCGTGTTGCCCGCAGAGCACGCCGTTGATCCCACGGGCATCGGGCGCATGCTGAAGCTGACCGAGATGGGCGAAATCCGGCAACAGCTAGCGGCCGAAGCAGAAGCGGACCGCCTTAGAGATCAGCAAAGTCCTCAAGTTCCGGCAATTGCTCCGTCAGGTGAGAAGCGCTCAAGCCTTTTGACGATCCTGGCCCATTTGGTCGTCTCACCAGCTGCGGCAAGTGACCGTATTGTCGTGGCACAAGCCGCCAAAGCCGAGGAACTGACCATTGTGCTCAAGCCTACCGAAGGCGTTGAATACAAGATGACCATGGTGAAGGGCGCGCAGGTTCGGTTCACCTGGACCGTCGCAGGTGGCGTCGTGAACTACGATATGCACGGAACACCAGTCGGTGGCGGGAAGGAAAGCAGCTACAAAGCCGAGCGTGGTGTCGGCGGGCAAGAGGGCACTTTGACAGCAGGGTTTGATGGCACTCATGGCTGGTTCTGGCGCAATCGCGGCACGCAACCCGTGACGATCACGCTCAAAGTTGAGGGTGCGTATTCGGAAATCAAACGGGTTATCTAGTCGCGATAACGGGGCGATCCGCCGACACTTTGGCGTCGGCGGCTCTTACCCTACCAGCCTCGGCTTCGCCCGCAGCATATCGCCCACTTGTTCGAGCACAGCGGATCATCCCGCTTCGGCGAATTTATGTGCCGGGGCCAATGGTACAGACAATGGGTACAAACGGGCGAGCACCCCCGGGTAAACTCTCGCAGAGAGTGGCTATATTGTGGCTAGAGAAACCCTGTATATTAAAAAATACCAAATAAAATCAAGGAAATTTGGTAGCGGGAGAGGGACTTGAACCCCCGACACGCGGATTATGATTCCGCTGCTCTAACCACCTGAGCTACCCCGCCATCCGGCAGCGCATTCATCGCGGTGGAGTGACCGGCTTGGTTCCGGCGGGCTCGGGGGGCGATGCTGGCGCGCAGGGGGCATATAAGGTTCAGCGGCTCGCTCTGTCAACCGAGAAAGCCTGAATTTCTACCAGAGCCAGGCGGCCCCGCGCACCCCCGAGGAATCGCCGTACTTCGCCCGCCGGATCGGCGTCTCAGTGCGGTCGCTGAACACATAAGGCGGCAAGAGCGGCGGCAGGTCGCGATACAATCCAGCGATGTTCGACATGCCGCCACCAAGCACAATCGCGTCCGGGTCGAGAATGTTGATGAGAAGCGCAAGCCCGCGCGCAAGCCGGTCGCAATAAGCGCTGTAGGTGGCGCGCGAGGCGGCGTCATCAAGCGCCAGAATGTCCGAGGCGGAGATCGCGCATGGCAGGCCGGTCCGCGCCTCGTAATCGCGGATAAAACCTGTCCCGGAAATATAGGTTTCAAGACAGCCGCGCCGTCCGCACCAGCAGGCATTGCCCGGAAATTCCATCTCGCGCATCGGCGCGAGCGGCGTGTGGCCGAATTCACCGGCGATGCCGTGCCGCCCCGCATGAGCCGCGCCATTGATCGCGATGCCCGCGCCGCAGCCCGTGCCGAGGATAACGCCGATCACGACCGCCGCGCCCGCCGCCGCGCCATCGGTCGCCTCGGAAAGTGCAAAGCAGTTCGCATCGTTTTGAAAGCGCAAGGGGCGCTCCAGCCGACGCTCGAGATCGGTCTGGAGCGGGCGTCCGTTGAGATGGGTCGAATTTGCATTCTTGACGAGACCGGTTGCCGGCGAAATCGTGCCGGGAATACCGATGCCGACCGTCGCCGTGGCACCGATGCGCGCTTCCGCCATCCGCACGAGGCCTTCGACAGCGCTCAGCGAAGCATCATAGTCGCCCTTCGGCGTCGCGACCCGTTCGCGCAGGATAAAGCTGCCGTCGTGAGCGAGCACCGCGATCTCGATCTTGGTGCCGCCCCAGTCGATGCCGATCCGCATGATGTTTTCCCGATCAGGCAGGAAGTGCGAGCAGCGTCGTCATCGCAGCTTCGATTTCAGGCGATTTTTCCGCCGCCGCAATGAAGCCGCCACCGAGTACCCGGCTGTCATCCGCATCGCTTTCATAAAATACGCAGGCCTGCCCCGGCGAAACCCCGCCTTCACCGGTGACGAGATCGACCTTGAGTGCGCCATCTGCATGATAGAGCCGTGCCGGTGCCGGGGGTCGGGTTGAGCGCACCCTGGCGAAAAGCGCGAGCGCGCAATCGCGGCTGAAGGCAACGGTCGGCTGATCGCCCAGCCAGTTGACATCGCGCAGCGTCAGGGTGCGGGTCGCAAGTGCTTCCTGCGGGCCGACGATCACGGCATTGCGGCGTGGGTCGAGCTTGACGACATAAAGCGGATCGCCGGTCGCAACGCCAAGGCCGCGGCGCTGGCCGATCGTGTAGTGAATAATCCCCTCATGCTGCCCAAGAACACGCCCGTCCAGATGCAGGATATCGCCAGGAACTGCCGCTTCAGGCCGCAGTTTCAGGATAATGTCGGCATATTTCCCGTCGGGTACGAAGCAGATATCCTGACTGTCCGACTTTTCGGCAACAACAAGGCCGTAACGATGGGCAAGCTCACGGGTTTCATGCTTGGTCAGATTGCCGAGCGGAAATCGCAGAAAATCGAGCTGATCCTGGGTTGTCGCAAACAGGAAATAGCTCTGGTCGCGGGCAAGATCGCGCGGACGGAAAAGGCCGTACCGCCCGGTTGACGGGTCGGCCGGACGCGACCGGATATAATGCCCGGTCGCGAGAATATCAGCGCCGAGTTCACGCGCGGTCGCAAGCAGATCCTTGAATTTGACGGTCTGGTTGCAGGAGATGCACGGCACCGGTGTCTCGCCGCGCAGATAACTGTCGGCGAAATCCTCGATCACGCTGTCGCGGAAACGGCTTTCATAGTCGAGAACATAATGCGGGATGTCGAGCGCTTCGGCCACCCGTCGCGCATCGTGAATGTCCTGCCCGGCACAGCAGGCGCCCTTTTTCTGGATCGCGGCGCCATGGTCATAAAGCTGCAATGTGATGCCGATGACCTCATAGCCCTGTTCTTTCAGCATTCCGGCAACGACAGACGAATCGACGCCACCCGACATCGCGACGACGACGCGCGTGTCTTCCGGTCGTTTGGCAAGTCCGAGACTGTTGATCATTGCAGATGTCCGAAAAGCAGGGTCACGGGGCGTTTTACGAGGCGCCGCCAGTAGGGTCAATATAACGATCGAAAGCGATTTTCGCCAGTGCCGCGCCGGCAGAACCCTTGCGGCCTATTTTGCCGGGCGGGCAATATTTGCCGGTGAAGCGGGCGCGCTGAACCAAAGTATTGATGAAATGCCATTGATAATAAACAGAAATTTCACGCGCAGCGCTTGGCCTCAAACTTGCTGATAACTTCTGTAGTGAAGAACAGCATGGGTGAACAGCGAGCGCGCAGGCATTCCTGATGCGTCAGAATTCATCTAGGCCGAAGCCAACACCGTTTCGATGAGTGAATTAAGCGTGACCCAGTCCTTATCCGTATTGTCTTTTCCTTCCGGCTCCGCCGGCCTCGGTACGGGCGCCACGACGACGCCTGTTCCTGGCGTCAACCCAGGTTTGAGCCTTGGTGCGGGCAGCGGCAGCGCTAGCGCGACCCCGATTTTCGCAAATGCGCTCTCTGCCTCGATTGGCGCGGCATCTTCAGTGCCAACCACCAGCCCTGCCGGATTTCTGAGCACAATCCCCGGCCGCGTGGTCGCCAGCGTTGCAACGACATTCAGCAACACTTCTTTATCGGCGTCACCGGTTGCAGGCAGCACGGATGCAGGATCATCCGCACTCTTTCCGGAACAGGCCTCCGAGTTCGCGATTTTGAATGCCTTGCAAGAAGGCGGTGAAACAGCAGCTGTCCCGTCGCCAGACATTGACTTATCTTCGCCGGCTTCCCTCGACCAAGCAAGTCTTTCGGCAGCGCCCGCATCCTTTACAGCTTCGATATCCTCGCCAACGCCGGGAGTCGGCGCGCCCTTGCTTCCCGCACAAGCTCCTGCCCCTGCTCAAAACGTGGATTCCGGATCGACCCCTTTGAATGCCACGCCATCGGTCGGGACGAGTGAGACGGGCACGGCGAATGCGCCAGCAATCGCACCTACACCGCCTGTCGGTGGTGGCAGCACCGCCGACCGTCCGGTATTGGCACAAGCAGCGTCATCGGTAACACCACAACCGCAGGTCGCTTCTCAGGTCGCTTCTCAGGCCCAAATCAATACGATCCCTGATACGGCACTCCAGAATAACCCGGTTCTGAACACGCTCGCGGCCATTCTGCCGCCGCAGGTACGGACGTCGGCTGGCCTGCCGGCCGGAACAGCCAATCCGGCAGCATCCATTGCAAATCAAGATGTTGATTCGGTTTCTGATTTGCGCGCCGCCCCGAACAGCACCCGCATATCGCCCGTCACGGGTTCTGGTGCCGCGCCTTCCTTCGCTGAAGGTCTGGCACAAGCGCTTGACGGCACTGACGGCGCGTCAGGTCAATCCGGCGCTTCCAGCGCCAGCGCATCAACGGTTGGAACCCCGGCTGGTATAACGATTGGAGGCGATCTGAGCGGACCTGAGCTTCCGGTCAGCAGCGTGTCATCGGCAGCGCAACAGACGGCGCAGTCTGCCCCGGGCAGTCAACCCCTGCCGCAAAGCGTTGCAAACCAGACCCTGCCCGCCCAAACATTGCCTTCACTGACAGCGGCGATTTCGCGGCAGGTCAGCGGTGGGCGCGACGGATTTACCGTGCAGCTCAATCCATCGGAACTTGGGCGCGTTGATATCCGCCTTGTCTCCAATGAAGATGGCAGCACGACGGCCAGTGTTCGCGTTGAACGCGCCGAGACCCTCGATCTCTTCCAGCGCGACCTTCGACTGCTTGAGCGTTCCCTGCATCAATCTGGCATCCGCCTCTCCGGCGACGGGATCGATCTGTCACTGAAGGATAATGGCAGCGGCGGCAATGGCAATCCGTCTTCCTTTGGCGGAACCTCATCCGATGGGGGGCTCTCCGGTGGCAATGATCGTCATGGCGCGGGGAGCAGGCTTCCGGATGAAGCAAACCGCGAACTCAATACACGCCTTCTGATCGACGATATTGCGGCGGTTCCGACCGGCGAAATCGTTCAAACTGTTTATGCCCGCTTCACACCGGGCCGTCTCAACATCGAGGTTTAAAGCCATGGTTGATAGTGTACGTTCTTCCGTCTTTCCGAGTACAGCTGCAAACGCAGCCGGCACACCCGCTGCCGAACCGACGAGCCGCGCCCAGCTGATCGAGAATTTCGACACCTTCCTGCAATTGCTGGTGACGCAGATTCAGAACCAGGACCCGACCGAGCCGATCAGCACGGAAAATTTCACCCAGCAACTGGTGCAATTCTCCGAGCTTGAACAGTCAATTCAGTCGAACAGCAATCTCGAGAGCATTCAAAATTCGATTGCGAGCCAGAACGCTGCGAGCGTCGTGAGCTATATCGGCGCAACGGTCACGGCTGAAGGCGCGACAACGACACTCACTGACCGCGAGGCGGTCTATACGCTCACCGCACAGGAATTCATCCCTGAAGCAGAGATTTCCATCCGCGACGCCCTTGGCAATGTGGTGTTCACGACAACCCAGGACCTACAACCGGGCAACAACAGCTTCGTCTTCGATGGACGCGGCGCCAATGGCCGCCAGTTCAATGATGGCAGCCAGTTCACCATTACGGTTCAGGGCAGAAATGCCGCCGGCAATGTGTCGCCGATTTCAACCTCGATCCGGGGCGTTGTCGAGGGGGTGGACTTCTCTGGCGAAACGCCAAACTTGCTCATCGGCAGCACGAATGTTCCGCTTTCCGCCGTCCAGTCGGTGGTTCGCTCGCTTTGAGCGTACCGCAGATTTCTTGAGAAAACTGTTTTTAATGAACGAAGGCAGGACGAAAGTCGGCCTAAGCGTCCTGTTTTACAAAGGTCAGTAAACCTTACCAAAATCTTGCGAGCAACTTAGCTATTTTTTAAGTCCCATCGGTTAGTCTCCACTCATCGGGCAATGCAGTAGTTTTGAGTGTGAGTAGAGTATGACCGAGTATATGCGTCCGCGCGTCAAATATGTGATTGGTCCTGACGGTTCGCCGCTCACGGTTGCCGATCTTCCGCCAACCAGCACAAGACGCTGGGTTATCCGTCGCAAAGCGGAAGTTGTTGCGGCTGTCCGGGGCGGACTGCTCAGTCTGGAAGAGGCGTGCACGCGCTACACCTTGACTGTTGAGGAATTCCTTTCCTGGCAACAGTCGATCGATCAGCACGGTCTCGCCGGTTTGCGCGCAACACGGGTTCAGGATTACCGATAAATTGTAACGTCGGCGATCGGTCGAAAAATTCGAAAATGCAGGAAACGGTTGGCATTGCCAGCCGTTTTTTCGTTGCGCCGATGCTCAATCAGCGGCCGGTTTCCTCGGTAATCATGAAAGTTGGAAAATCGTTCAACAAAATTAACACGTTGTTTACCATGAACTGGGAAATTCTTGCCTAGTAGAGGGTCGCATTAAACCGACCATGGGGCTGGATCGTGCGGGAATTGAGGGGTTTGCGGAAGCGCCCTATACCCGGTCGGTTGGTAAAGGGTGGATCAGTGAATAGCGTTGTTGCGACGATTCAAAAGTTTGGCCCGGCCAGAATTGGTGCAATGGCGATCGTTACCGGTCTCCTGCTCGCTTTTTTTGCATTTATTTCGGTGAAAGTGACGACACCCGGAATGGCGCCGCTTTACACCGATCTCTCGTTTGAGGATTCGACCGCCATCGTCGAATATCTGGACACCCAGAATATCGCCTATGTCCTGAGCAAGAATGGCAGCGCGATCTCGATTGATCAGGACAAGGTGCTGCGCACCCGCATGGCGCTTGCCGGTGAGGGGCTGCCGCTTGGCGGATCGGTCGGTTATGAGATTTTCGACAAGACGGATACGCTCGGCACGACTTCTTTTGTGCAGAACATCAATCATATCCGCGCGCTAGAGGGCGAGCTTGCCCGTTCGATCAAGACCATCAATCGGATTCAAGGCGCGCGCGTCCATCTCGTCATCCCGGAGCGCCAGCTCTTCCAGAAAGAGAAAAGCGCGCCGACCGCCTCGATCGCCCTCAAAGTCCGCGGCGTGCTTGACCCGAGCCAGATACGTGCGATCCAGCATCTCGTCGCCTCCGCGATTGATGGCCTGTCACCAAACCGCGTCTCGATTGTGGACGAGGCCGGCAACTTGCTTGCCTCCGGTTCGGAGGAAGAAGGCGTTGAGGCCATGATGATAAATGCCCAGACGCGCGCCTTGCAGATTCAGGACACGCTGCGCGCGCAAATCAATGATCTCGTGACCGGCATAGTCGGGCCGGGCCGGGCGCGGGTGCAGGTCGCAGCAGAACTCGAGATGAACCGTGTGACCCAGACCTCGGATGTTTTCGATCCTGAAAGCCAGGTCGTCCGCTCGACGCAGAACCGCAATCAGGAAAGCGAAAGCCAAGAGCGCAAGCCGGGCGACGGCGTGACAGTCGGCAACGAACTTCCCGCCGCGACCGCCGCTGCAACCAATCCGGACGAAAGCGAATCCTCCGCCAATACCGAGGAGGTTGTGAATTATGAAATTTCCCGCACAACCACAACGCAGGTGAAGGAACCAGGTTCGATCAAACGGCTTTCTGTCGCCGTGCTCGTGGATGGCATCTATACACGCAATCAGGACGGCACCTACACCTATTCCCAGCGCACCGAAGAGGAACTCGGCCGCATCGCCGCCCTTGTCCGCTCGGCAGTCGGCTTCGACGAAGCGCGTGGTGACAAGGTCGAGGTGGTCAATCTCGAATTTGCTGAAAAACCAGTCGACTCGACGATTGATATCAGCGAAGATTCGACCTTCTCCTTCACAAAATACGATTATTTCCGAATTGCCGAGCTGGTGGTGATCGCGGTTCTGACGCTGCTGGTTCTTTTCGTGGTGGTGCGTCCGCTGCTGCGTCGCGTCCTCGACAACACCTTGCCCGGAACCGCTGAAGAAGGCGGAGCGAACGGTGCGGCTTCTGCGCGGGCGGGAGCGGAGCGCAACCAGATGGAACTGAACACGATGCTTCTTGACAATCCTGCGGCCCAGCAGATCGCCAGGGCGAAACAACTCGGCAATATCCGCGCGGAAGTGGTCCAGCAGATTGGCGGCATGGTCGTTCAAAGCCCCGATGCGGCAACCGAGGTTGTGCGGACATTGCTGATGGAGCCTGCGTAAATGGCTGAACAAACCACAGCAATCGCGACAGCCGATAGCCCGGTTAACGAAGCCGACATGAGCGGACCGCAGCGTGCAGCCGCGCTTTTGCTCGCCCTCGGTGAAGAGCATGGCAAGGAAATCTGGATGCGGCTCGACGAGGAAGAAATCCGCATTGTTTCCGTCGCCATGGCGCAGCTTGGCAATGTCCAGCCACAGGCATTCGAGGATGTGCTGGTGGATTTCGTCACGCGGCTTTCCGCCGACGGATCAATGAGCGGGGGCATCTCGAGCACCGAAAAACTGCTTCGCTCCTTCCTGCCGGAGGAGCGCGTGTCCATGATCATGGAAGAAATCCGCGGCCCATCGGGTCGCAACATGTGGGAGAAACTCTCGAACGTACAGGCAACAGTGCTCGCGAACTATCTCAAGAACGAATATCCGCAGACCGTGGCTGTCGTCCTGTCGAGGATTGCGACGGAACACTCAGCCTCTGTTCTCAGCAATTTGCCGGAAGAATTTGCCCTGGAGGTGGTCGGGCGCATGCTGGCCATGGAATCTGTGCAGACCGATGTGCTGGAAAAGGTTGAAAAAACGCTGCGCCAGGAATTCATGTCGAACCTCGCCCGCACCCGCAAGCGCGACCCGCACGAACTTATGGCCGGCATCTTCAACAATTTCGATCGCCAGACGGAAGCCCGCTTCCTGACCGCGCTCGAGGAAGAAAGCCGGGAATCCGCTGAGCGCATCAAGCAGCTGATGTTTACATTCGATGATCTCGGCAAGCTCGACACCGGGTCTGTTCAGACCCTTCTGCGCGATGTCGAAAAGTCCGATCTTGCAAAATCCCTCAAAGGGGCGAGCGAAACCCTGCGCGAATTCTTCTTCGCCAACATGTCGCAGCGCGCGGCGAAACTGCTCAAGGACGACATGGAGGCCCTCGGGCCGATGCGCCTCAGCGATGTCGACGAAGCGCAGAACAAGCTCGTCGCCCGCGCGAAACGCCTCGCGGATGCCGGTGAAATTATTGTCCAGAAAGGACAGAACGAAGAAGAGATGATCTATTGATGAGTATCGATGTTCTCGACAAAACCGAATCGACGCCGTTCTTCTTCGATGTCAATTTTGCAGCGCCGGAGACGGCAAGGCCGATTCCCACAATTCCCCTTCCGGACCATGAAACCGCGCTCGTGATCGCTGAGGAAAACGGTTACAAGCGCGGGCTGGAGGCCGGTCGCGCGGGGGAAGAAGCACGTCTTGCAAACGAGGCGAGACGCATCGCGACTGCGGCTGAAAACATTCTCGCCGCCATCGATGGCGACCGCAAACGGCTGGAGCGCGATAGCGCCGAACTCGCGCTTGCGATTGCGCGCAAGCTTTCCGCCGCAGCACTCGACCGGTTCCCGCTCGCAGATATCGAGCAATTGATCTCGGATTGCCTGTCACCCCTGCGCGCCACACCCCATCTCGTCGTGCGCCTGCATGAACGTGATGCGTCGGCGATCAAGGAGACGGTCGGAAAATTCGCCCGTGAAGCTGGCTTCGAAGGGCGGTTCGTCGTGCTTGGTGAGCCGGATTTTGCGCCCGGCGATTGCAGGATCGAATGGGCGGACGGCGGCATTATCCGCGACCGCGCCAAGGCGGAAGCTGCTATTGCGGCGAGCTTTGATGCGTATTTTCAATCCCGGGGCGATGTTGGCGAAGACGCGGCGACAGCGATTACCGGGCCACGGACATGACGATAAAAGGAGTGGCCAGCCATGGCTGAAGAACCTGGAAGAGAAGATGTCGGATTGGTCGAATACAACAAGCCACCGGAGCAGACCGACGATGGCATTGTCGAGCAGAAGCGTCCGGCAGACCTTCAGACTGTTTTTGATGCGCCGGTCACCGTGTCGGCGGTCCTTGGTCATTCGCGCATGAAAGTGTCTGATCTCATCAAGATGGACAAGGGCTCCATTCTCGAACTCGACCGCAAGGTCGGCGAGAGTATCGATATCTATGTGAACAATCGTCTCGTTGCGCGCGGTGAAGTCGTGCTCGTCGACAAACAACTCGGCGTTACGATGACCGAGATCATTTCTCAGGACTAGAAGGACAGAACCATGCGGCTTCTCATTATTGGTCCCCTCCACGGCCAGCTTTCCACCGCCACAAAGATCGCCATGGAGCGCGGGGCGAAGGTCATGCATGTCGACGACATAGCCGGCGCGCTTGCGACCTTGCGTTCGGGCAAGGGGGCCGACCTTCTTTTCGTCGATGTGGCGATTAATATCGCACAGCTCGTGACCCAACTCGAATTCGAGCGGATCCACGTGCCGATCGTTGCCTGCGGTATCGCAGCCGATGCCGCCGCCGCCGTTGCCGCGATCCGTGCCGGGGCCAAGGAATATGTGCCGCTGCCACCAGACCCGGAACTGATTGCAGCGGTGATCGCCGCCGTCGCCCAGGAAACCGCCGATTTCATTTTCCGCGACGTGGCGATGAACCATGTTGTCAAGCTTGCCGAGCAGATTGCGCCCTCGGATGCTTCCGTGCTGATCACCGGCGAGAGCGGGACCGGCAAGGAAGTAATTGCGAAATTCGTTCATCTGAAATCGAACCGTGCGAGCCGCCCGTTCATTTCTGTCAATTGCGCGGCGATTCCGGAAAATCTTCTCGAATCGGAACTTTTCGGCCACGAGAAGGGCGCCTTTACCGGTGCTATCCAGCGGCGCATCGGGAAATTCGAGGAAGCCGATGGCGGAACGCTTCTGCTTGACGAAATCAGCGAGATGGATGTGCGGCTTCAGGCGAAGCTTCTGCGCGCGATACAGGAACGTGTCATCGACCGCGTCGGCGGCGGCAAGCCGGTCCCGGTCAATATCCGCATTCTGGCGACCTCCAACCGCAACCTGAAAGAAGCGGTGAAACAAGGCTCCTTCCGCGAAGACCTTCTCTACCGGTTGAACGTTGTCAATCTGGCCTTGCCGGCTTTGCGTCAGCGCCCGGATGATATCATCGCGCTCGCGCGCCATTTCGCTGCGAAATATTCAAGAGGAAACGGCCTGAAAGACCGCCCCCTCGGGCCGGAGACGGAGCGGCTCCTGATGCGCAATCCCTGGCCCGGCAACGTGCGCGAACTTGAAAACACGATACACCGCGCCGTTCTCATCGCGACCGGCGACACGATTGGGCCTGAAGCCATCATCATGCCGGACGGCACGGATTTCGGCGACACGATGATCGGTGTCGCTCATGACAATGTGGCGCGGCAGGCAGCGCTGACGGCGGAAGCGGTGACCCGTACACTGGTCGGTGCAACGCTTGCCGATGTCGAACGTGATCTCATCCTCGATACGCTCGACCATTGTCTCGGCAATCGCACGCACGCCGCCAATATCCTCGGCATCTCGATCCGCACCCTGCGCAACAAATTACGCCTCTATATGGACGAAGGCATGGAAATCCCGCAACACGGCGAAATCCGCAGCGCTATGGCAGGATGAAAGGCGATCAGAAGCCGAAACATCCTGCGATTTCGGCGATGCGCAGTTCCAGCCAGATTGCTGCGCCGTTCGATATCCATGCGAGGGCGGCCCCGCTGAGGAGAGCGGAGATGATGAGCACAATGGCGGCGGTCGAGAGGGTCTCAAGCGATCGGATCATGAGGCAATTCTAGCGGATTTAGCCGCGCTTGACGAGGAGTTTCAGCTTGTCGAGAGCGACACCCTCGTCTTCGCCATAGGCGATCGTCGAGACGAAATTGCTTTTGGCATCGAGCAGGATCACGACCGCGCTGTGATCCATCGTATAATTGCCGTCGCCAGTGCGCACCTTGCGGGAATAGACCCGGTAATTCTTGAGCAGCCGCTCGACCTGTTCCGGTGTGCCGGTAATCCCGGTGATCCGGTCGGAAAACGCGGTGACATAATCCTTCATGATTTCCGGCGTATCGCGCTCGGGGTCGACCGTCACGAAATAGCTTTTGATGGTCTGTCCGTCATCGCCCATTTTCGCGAGCCATCCCGCCATGTCCGAAAGCGTGGTCGGGCAGATTTCGGGGCAATGGGTGAAGCCGAAAAAGACAAGGCTGGGAGAGCCTGAAAAAGCGGCTTCGGTGATGGTCGCACCGTTGTGATCGACCGCAACGAACGGACCGCCAATGGCGGCTGTGCCTGTTGTTGTCAGAACCGGCTTCGGGGCAAGTCCGTTCATATAGAAATATCCGCCCGCCGCGCCGCCAACGACGGCAACAAGACCCCAGAGTGCATATTGTAAGGTTTTGAAGGACATAGAGTACTCCCAGTCTTTGTTGTTCGAGTGTCAGGCCAGGGCCCTGCCACAGCGCAGGGTCTTTGTTGCCCTCTTCTTTAAGCCAAGCGCACCTGCCCGGGCAATCTGCGAAACGCACTGACAAGGCTCACTTTTTAGCGAGGCAGGTCGCGCCGTCAGGGCGGGGCACGCCAATTGTGGCATTTTTATCAGTCGTACGAAACTCGGGTGCTGTTTTACCGCGTTATCGTCATCACTTTGTCTGTGCCTGGTTAAAATTAACCTCGCCTTAACCATGAAAGCGGCAAAAATTGCCTAGCTGGGTGACGCTCTTCAAGGGAAGTCCTTGAGGGTATTGCTGTCATATTTCAAACAGGTTGGCAGGGCTGGGATGAGCGATATCAGTGTCGATAGTGGCGCCGCGGCGCAATCGGGAAAGTCCCCGCTCAAAGCCTTTGGCAATTTTCTGAGACAGGGCGATATCGGTCTCGCGCTTGCGGTCATCGTCATTCTGGTGATGCTGATCCTACCGATGCCACCGGGCTTGCTGGACGTTTTCCTGGCGATTTCGATCACCTTTTCCGTGCTCATCCTGATGACGGCCCTGTTCATCCATACGCCGCTCGAATTCTCCAGTTTTCCGACAATCCTTCTGATTGCCACCATGCTGCGCCTTGCGCTCAATCTTGGCTCGACCCGCCTCATTCTCGAGAACGGACATGAGGGAACAGCCGCGGCCGGCCATGTGATCGAAGCATTTGGCAATTTCATCTCGCGCGGCAATTTCGTCATTGGCCTCATCGTCTTTGCCATTCTGGTGATCGTGAATTTCATCGTCATCACCAAGGGTTCGGGCAGGATCGCGGAAGTCGCGGCGCGCTTCAGCCTTGATGCCATGCCCGGTAAGCAGCTGGCGATTGATGCGGATCTTTCCGCAGGCATCATCAGCGAAGCCGAAGCGCGCGAGCGCCGCAAGAATCTCGAAGAGGAGAGCGCCTTTTTCGGTGCCATGGATGGTGCGTCGAAATTCGTGCGCGGCGATGCGATTGCCGGTCTGATGATCACCTTCATCAACGTGGTTGGCGGCATTTTCATCGGCATCGTTCAGAAGGATCTGTCTTTTGCCGAAGCGGGCCACACTTATACGCTTCTCACCATCGGCGATGGTCTGGTAAGCCAGATCCCGGCCCTGATCGTCTCGACGGCCGCCGGTCTTCTGGTCTCGAAAGCAGGCGTGCGCGGGGCTGCGGAAAAGGCGATGTTCAGCCAGCTCACGCATTATCCGAAAGCCTTTGGCATGTCGGCCTTCGTGATGAGCTTCATGGCGGTTCTGCCGGGCATGCCGACGCTGATCTTTCTCGTTCTTGCCGGCGGTTCAGGCTATCTCGCCTATCTCGGCACGCAGAAACAAAAGGCGAGGGCGCAGGATGTGAAAACCAAGGAAGCAACCCAGAAAGCGAAAGACGCGCCACCGAAAGAGCCGAATATCCGCGACAGCCTGAAAATGGACGATCTCAGGATCGAGGTTGGCTACGGACTGTTGTCGATGATCAATGAAAGCAACGGATCGGATCGCCTGACCGAGCAGATCAAGGCGCTGCGCCGTCAGCTTGCCAATGATCTGGGCTTCGTCATGCCGTCGGTTCGTCTTCTCGACAATCTCCAGAGTCCGCCGAACAATTATGAAATCAAGGTCAAGGAAGTGCCCGCGGGCGGTGGAGAAATCTATCCCGAGCAACTGATGGTGATGGATCCGAGCGGCGGAAAAGTCGCTTTGCCGGGCCGCGTCACCACGGAGCCGACCTTCGGTCTTCCCGCTACCTGGATCGACCGCGACCGCCGCCCGGAAGCCGAGGCGCGGGGCTATACCGTGGTCGACCCAGCAACGGTGATCTCGACCCATCTCTCGGAAGTCATGAAGGGCAATGTTGCCGAGCTTCTGTCTTATTCGGTCGTTCAGGATCTATTGAGCGAACTCACCCCGCAGCAATCGAAACTGGTCGAGGACATGGTGCCGAGCCAGATCACGGTGAGCGGCATCCAGCGCGTGCTTCAGGGACTTCTGGCCGAGCGTGTTTCAATCCGTGATCTGCCGTCGATCCTCGAGGCAATCGCGGAGGCTGCCGGCGCCATCCGCTCGACATCAGGGCTGGTCGAACATGTCCGCTCGCGCCTTGCGCGCCAGATCACCGCGCAGAACCTGTCGCACAACGGTTATCTGCCGATGATCACGCTCTCGCCCGCCTGGGAAAACGCGTTTGCCGAGGCGCTGGTCGGTGATGGCGAGGAGCGCCAGCTTGCGATTGCGCCGTCGAAGATACAGGAATTCGTCATATCCGTGCGGGATGCCTTCGAGGCGGCGGCGCGGGCGGGCGAGGTGCCAATCCTTCTCGCAAGCCCGGGCATACGCAGTCATGTCCGCTCGATTGTCGAACGCTTCCGCCCGCAGACCGCGATCATGTCTCAGGCGGAGGTGCATCCGAGAGCAAAACTGAAGACGGTCGGAACAATCTAGCGCCGCGGGTCGAGATGATGCTCGACCTTGAAACTGTCGGGCAGAGCAAGCTTGTCCGACCGGCCAGCCAGAACATCGCCGAGTGCTGCTGCAACCTTGTGAGCAATCCCGAAACTGACCTTGAAGCCGCCGGTCGCGACATAGAGCGGCTGATTGGCGAAAAGCTGCCCGACGATCGGCTCCCGCGCATGGCATTTTGGCCGCACACCCGCCCACCGCTCGACGAGATCGGCCTGCTTGAGCGACGGGCATAGGGCAAAGGCTTTTTCGAGAACGCTGTCGAGCGCACCATCGGTCGCCTTAGCATCCTGCCAGTCTTTTTCGCTGGTCGAGCCAACGGCGCAGGTACCGTCGTCATGGGCAACGATATAGACCCCGTCGTCATAGATCACCGGCAAGGCGACTTGCCCGGTGAGAGGCTTTGGCAGCCTGAACAGAGCCGCCTGCCCCTTGACGCCGCTTCCGATATCAAGCGCAAATACCTGATGCAGATGATCGAAAGTCTGGTAGCCCTGGGCAAGCACGACGGCGCCGGCGCGCACGCGCTCACGACCGCCATTGAACCGGGCGACACCGTCCGAAAAACCATCAAAGCGCATGCCTTCGCGCACGCTTGCACGCCCCCTCAGCGAGGCTGCAAGAGCCGCGAGATAAGCGCGCGGCTGAAGCCGGGCAGCGAGCGTGTCAAGCACATAGCCATGCGGTGCAGCATCTGTGGAAAGCCAGTCGCTGAAGCACGCATCATCGCCGCGCGCAAAGCGGAAATCACCCCATACGGCCGGTGCTGCCGCTTCCCGCTCGCGCGCCACCATGGCAAACCGTTCGGTGCGCAGCGGCATCAGCCGACCGGAACGGGCATAACCGCAGGAAAGACCGGTCTCCGCCTCAAGTTCGGCAACAAAGCCGGGCAAAGCGCAAAGCGCCTCGAACTGGAACTGCTTTTTGGCGTTCCAGCCCGTTGGTATATGCGGCATCAGCGCGCCGAGCAGGCCGCCGCTCGGGCCTTGGCCGATCCGATCCGCCTCGGCAAGCAGAACGGACAGGCCAAGTCCTGCGGCGTGGCGCGCCACCGACAGGCCGAAAATTCCGCCGCCAATGACGACAATTTCAAAAGTCTGGTTGTCTGATCCCATCCGCGTCCCTTAAAACACAGTCAGCGGAAAGGAAAGCGCCGGTGATCGAGGAAGCATCAGACGATATGCCCGGTGCGGCCATGATCCGCTGGGATGAGACAGGAACGCCGATCGCGGCGCGCTTTGACGACCCCTATTTCTCGCGCCGTGACGGGCGGGCCGAAACCCGGCATGTCTTCATCGCTGGCAATGATCTCACCACCCGCTTCCTGGCCGCTGACCGCTTTCATATCGCGGAACTTGGTTTCGGCACGGGCCTCAATTTTCTCGAGACACTGCTCCACTGGAAAGCATATGCGCGCCTGCGGGAAAGCCCGCCGCCGCATCTCGTCTATACGGCCTTTGAGCGCTACCCCCTGAGCCATGCGGCCTGTTTGCAGGCGCTTTCGCACTGGCCGGACCTTCTGACGGAAGGCGGCATCTTCCTCAAGGAAATCGCTGCCGCCGATGTTAACCGCGAAATGCGTCATGGCAGCGTTACGCTTCGCCTCATTGTAGGCGATGCGAATGTCACCATTGACGGTCTCACGCAGCCGGTAGACGCCTGGTATCTTGATGGCTTCAGCCCCGCAAAGAACCCGGAACTCTGGAATGAGAGCCTGATGCGCGCGGTCGCGGAAAAGACAATGCCGGGCGGGACTTTCGCAACCTATACGGCGGCGGGCTGGGTGCGCCGGATGCTCGCCGGTGCAGGCTTCCGCGTCACCCGAACAAAAGGCTATGGCACCAAGCGGCACATGAGCACAGGTATCAAGCAGACAGAGGATAAAGCCACGGCGAGCGCCTAATGCCCGGGCGGCACTTCAAGACAGCGGAAATCCGCTGGCAGCCGGTTGCCCTTGAAGTCTATATGCACAACGTTCTGATTGTGCCGACGGCACCAGACCTGCACACCAATCGTTGTGAAGCCCACATCGACGGCGGCATATTCGCGCATGGACAGGCCACCGGAGCGCCCTTGCAGCACATCCTCGGAGCATTTGGCGCAGACGATCGGATGCGTCAGGCTGTATTTGAGGGCGGACGTATCAGTCATGAAGAATCAGTAGCCAAATCATGGCAAAATCTCAACGGTGATGATGATTCTTACCGGGTTTTCATCAATTCAACGGCGAAATTGAAAAAAGGGCCACCTTTCGGGTGACCCTTCGTCCGCCTGAGGCTGAGATTACCTCCGGCATGCCTTTGAAAGTCTGAGCTTTCCTGTGCCGGTCAGGCGAAAGATGAAGGCTGCTCCATCGTCGCGACCACCCGGGCAGGCACACCGTGCCTCAAAAACGTGACTGACATAGGATCACCTCCTTTCATTGGTTGAACACGATTATAACATGGGGTACGCCGCGCGATTTGCCAAGACCTCGAGCAGCCCTGATTTTCAGCACGGTTCTCGGCGGGCAGGCCGAATGTCGTTTTCCAAGAAGCGCTCTGGACAGGCGGGCAATAATGTTTCACCAAACCGCACCACGAATCCGGAGAAAGCCAATGGCCAGAACGCAAAAAATCCCCGCAACGATTTTCACGGGCTTTCTCGGCGCAGGCAAGACGACTGTCATTCGCCAGCTCCTCGAACAGGCGAATGGCCGCCGCATCGCCCTCATCATCAATGAGTTTGGCGATGTCGGGGTCGATGGCGACGTGCTGGCCGGATGCGGCGATCAGGTCTGCACCAGAGACGATATCATCGAGCTTGCCAATGGCTGTATCTGCTGCACCGTCGCGGATGATTTTCTGCCATCGATGACGGCGCTTCTCGACCGGCCGAACCCGCCAGACCATATCATCATCGAAACATCGGGCCTTGCCCTGCCACAGCCCCTGGTCAAGGCATTTTCCTGGCCGACGATCCGAGAACGGGTCTCGGTCGATGGTGTCATCACCATTGTCGATACGGCGGCCGTGGCGGAAGGCCGTTTCGCGGCGAACGAGGCGGCGGTTGAAACACAGCGGAGTGCCGACCCGTCGCTTGATCACGAAAGCCCGCTCCATGAACTCTTCGAAGATCAGCTTGCCTGCGCCGACATGATCCTGCTCAACAAGGCTGATCTGGTGGATGAGGCGACTTTGCAGCGCGTTGAGGATGATCTTCGCCTCGAAGTGCGCGCCGGTGTCACCTTTCTTGCAACACGGCAAGGTGCGATCAATGGCGCGTCGCTTCTCGGACTGGGCGCCAAGGCGGAAGAGGATATGGCAAACCGCCTTTCGCACCACGAGGCGGAGCATGGCCACGAAGAACACGACCATGATGATTTCGAGAGCTTCGTTGTCGAAGCGGGGCCATTCGCTGATCGGAACGCGGTTCTCTCGGTGGTCGAAAAGGTGATGCGTGATCATGATGTGCTGCGCCTCAAGGGGTTTGTCGCGCTCACGGGTGCCGCCTCGCGGCTTGTCGTACAGGCAGTGGGCCCGCGCGTGGACGCCTATTTCGACCGGCCATGGCGCGCGGAAGAGGTGCGCCGCTCCGCGCTTGTCGTGATCAGTCAGAAAGGCATCGACGCGGCTGCGATCCGCAACACGCTTCAGGCAGCGCTGACGGCCTAGACGATGCATCTTCTCGCCGCACAGCCGGGAACGATCCACGACGGGGAAGAGGCAATCGACCTTTCCCAGTCCGAGGGCGACGTGATCGTGCTCTCGGCAGCCGATACGGAAATCGCGCTTCTTGCTGCCGCCTATGCTGCGACGGCGCGCGATTATCAGTTGCGCCTTGCCAATCTGATGCAGATGAAGCACCCGATGTCGGTCGATCTCTATCTTGAAAAGACCTGCGGCAAGGCGAAGATCATTGTCGCCCGTCTTCTCGGCGGCAGGGGATACTGGGCTTATCTCGTCGATGAACTGACAGCCTATGCTGCCCGTACCGGCGTTCTTCTTGCTCTTCTGCCGGGTGATGCCGCACCGGATGCGGCGCTTGCCGCCGCCTCGAATGTGGGCCATGAAGATTACGCGCGGCTTGCCAGTTACCTCATCGAGGGCGGGCCGTCGAATGCGGCTGAATTTCTCAATTTCCTTGCCGAGATGGCGGGCTTCAGCGCCCCACCGGCTGCGCCGCCGCGACCGCTTCTGAAAGCCGGGCTCTATGCCCCGGGTCAGGCGGAAGTCTCCCTTGGTGACATCCGGAAGGGTTGGCTCGCGGGCGCGCCGGTTGCCATGATCGGTTTTTACCGCGCGCTTCTGGAGGGTGGCAACACCGCCCCGATCGACGCGCTTATCGAAGGGTTGAAGGCGCGGGGGATCAACCCGCTCGCGGTTTTCGTGCCAAGCCTCAAGGATGACCTTGCACGCGCATTGCTCGCCGATCTCGCGGCAAAGACCGCGCCCGCAATCATCCTGAACACCACCGGCTTTGCGGTCTCGGCCTATGATGGCAGCGCGGCCGACAATCCTTTTCCCGGTACCGATTGCCCGGTGCTTCAGGTGGTCCTGGCCTCAAGCACCCGCGCCGCCTGGCAGACTGACAGCCAGGGCCTGTCCGCCCGCGACCTTGCCATGCATGTGGTTCTGCCGGAACTCGACGGACGGCTGATGGCGCGCGTGATCGCGTTCAAGTCTGCCGGCCGCTTCGATGCGCTGACCGAGACCAGTCTCGTTGCCTATGAACCAGCGCCCGACCGGGTGGCTTATGTCTGCGACCTTGCCGCCCGCTGGATCAGGCTGCGCACAACAGCGGCCCATGACCGCCGGATTGCGATCATTCTTGCAAATTATCCGAACCGCGATGGCCGGATTGGTAATGGCGTCGGCTATGACACGCCGCAGAGCACGGTCGAAATCCTGAAGGCGCTGCGCGAAGCGGGTTACCGGCTGGAGCATATTCCCGAGACGGGCACGGCGTTCATTCACGCGCTTCTCGAAGGCACCACCAATGCGAAAACGCGCCGATCAAGCAGTCCCTCGCTTGATATTGACGCTTATCATGCAGGCTTTGCCTGCTTGCCGGAAGCCGTGCGCACGGCGGTTACCACCCGCTGGGGCAGACCTGAGGACGACCCGCATTTCAGTCATGGCGCGTTTCGCCTTCCGGTTATGCAAACCGGCTCAATTGCCATCGGCATTCAGCCCGCACGGGGCTATAACATTGATCCGAAGGCGACCTATCACGATCCGGCGCTGGTTCCGCCGCATGGCTATTTTGCTTTTTATATCTGGCTCCGGGAGCATTTTCTGGTCGATGCCGTGATCCACAACGGCAAGCACGGCAATCTCGAATGGCTGCCCGGCAAGGCGCTCGCGCTTTCCGCTGACTGCTATCCGGAAGCGGTGATGGGGCCGGTGCCGAACCTTTATCCCTTCATCGTCAATGATCCGGGCGAAGGCACACAGGCAAAGCGGCGCATATCCGCCGTGATCATCGATCATTTGACGCCGCCGCTCACCCGGGCGGAATCCTATGGCCCGATGAAAGATCTCGAAGCGCTGGTCGATGAATATTACCAGGCAAGCGGGCTTGATCCGCGCCGTCTTAAACTCCTGTCTCAGGCGATCCTTGACCTCGTGCGCCGTGAGCGGCTCGATCTTGATGCCGGAATCCTGCCGGAAGACAATGAGGGTTCGGCGCTGCAGAAGCTCGATGCTTATTTATGCGATCTGAAAGAGGCGCAGATTCGCGACGGCCTGCATGTCTTCGGCCAATCGCCGGCGGGCGATCTGGAGCGCGATCTTCTGGTGGCGTTGACGCGGTTGCCGCGCGGTCCTGGCGAAGGAGGCGACCAGTCGCTGATTCGCGCTCTGGCGCAGGATCTTGCCCTCGGTTTCGATCCCCTCGACTGCGATCCTGCCTCCCCATGGCCGGGCCCGCGCCCGAGCGTGCTTGCGGCGATGAGCCGCGATATGTGGCGCATTACCGGCGACACGGTCGAACGGCTGGAATTGCTCGCGCGGAAGATCGTTGATTCTGGAGACAGCCTTGGTTTCACGCAGACGGCGGCGGTGCTGGACACCATTCGCGAGACCATCCGTCCCGCACTCACGGCCTGCGGCGTGAATGAGATGCGCAATCTTCTGATCGGGCTTGACGGTCGGCTTGTCCCGCCGGGACCGTCCGGCGCGCCGACGCGGGGGCGCCTTGATGTGCTGCCGACCGGGCGGAACTTCTTCTCGATCGATAACCGTACCCTGCCAACGCCGGCCGCCTGGGCGCTGGGGCGAAAGTCGGCGGAACTCCTCGTGAAACGCTTCTTTCAGGACGAGGGCAGCTATCCGCGCGCGCTCGGCCTTTCCGCCTGGGGCACATCGAATATGCGCACCGGCGGCGACGATATTGCGCAGGCGCTGGCGCTGATCGGCGTCCAGCCGCTCTGGGAACCGGCAAGCGGGCGCGTCACCGGCTTCAAGGTCATGCCGCTTGCTGCGATCGGCCGCCCGCGGGTTGATGTGACCTTGCGCATTTCCGGCTTTTTCCGCGACGCCTTCCCGGCTCAGATCGCGCTCTTTGACAGCGCGGTGCAGGCTGTGGCGGCGCTCGAGGAAGATGCGGATGATAACCCGATTGCTGCAAGCGCGCACGCGGAGGGCGCCCGTGCGACAGCCGCTGGTCACGACGGTGAGACCGCGGTCATGCGCATTTTCGGGTCAAAGCCTGGTGCCTATGGTGCAGGCCTGCAAGCCCTGATCGACGAGAAAATCTGGTCGGACCGCAACGATTTCGCCCGCGCCTATGTCGAATGGAGCGGTTATGCCTATGGCGCGAAGCGTGCGGGCGACGCCGAGCACGACGCCTTTCGTGCCCGTCTTGGAAAGATCGAAGCCGTCATCCATAATCAGGACAATCGCGAGCACGATCTTCTTGATTCCGACGACTATTATCAGTTCGAAGGCGGCATGACGGCGGCGGTCGAAGCAGCAGCGGGCCAACGCCCGAAAGTCTATCACAACGATCATTCCCGACCGGAGCGCCCGGTCATCCGTACCCTTGAGGAAGAAATCAGCCGTGTCATGCGCGCGCGCGTCGTCAACCCGAAATGGATCGCGGGCGTGATGCGCCACGGCTACAAGGGCGCTTTCGAAATCGCCGCGACGGTCGACTACATGTTCGCCTTTGCCGCAACGACAGGCGCAGTCAGGGATCATCATTTCGACATGGCCTATGATGCCTTTATCGCCGATGCGCGGGTGCGGGATTTTATTGCCGAGAACAATGCTCCGGCGCTGACCGAGATCGCGGGCCGGCTGCGCGAGGCGATCGACCGCGGGTTGTGGACGCCGAAACTCAATTCAGCCTATGGTTTTTTGACCGATCTCAAGGAGGCCTGAATGACTGAGAACACCGATACCGGGCGCGATGATGTCCAGAATAATGACGGCAACGATGATGCGATCAATCTTCGCCATGCCGAGAAAATGGCGAAAAAGAAAGTAGCCCGCGACAAAATCCTTGCGACAAAAACCGAGGAGCGCGGTCTTCTGATCGTCCACACGGGCAAAGGCAAAGGAAAGTCGACGGCGGCGTTCGGCATGATCTTCCGCGCCATCGGTCACGGCTTCAATGTCGGCATCGTGCAGTTCGTCAAAGGATCGTGGGAAACCGGCGAGCGGTCCATCCTCGAAAATTATCCCGAACAGGTTACGATCAAGGCGATGGGGGAAGGCTTCACCTGGGAGACGCAGGACCGCAGCCGGGACATTGCCTCCGCCGAAGCCGCCTGGGCGGAAGCGAAGAAGATGATTGCCGATCCGGCGCTGAAAATGGTGCTGCTCGACGAATTGAACATCGTCCTGCGCTACGATTATCTGCCGCTTGCCGATGTTCTGGAGATTCTGGCGCAAAAACCCGCCAACAAACATGTGATTGTGACCGGGCGCAATGCCAAGGATGAACTGATCGAGATTGCTGACCTCGTGACGGAGATGGAGCTTATCAAACATCCTTTCCGCTCTGGCGTCAAAGCACAGGCGGGTGTTGAATTCTGAGTGGCTGATTGCCGGATGAACCGACAATCAGCCGAAAAGCTGTATTGCCTGCTTACTTAACGGTGATCGAACGGATCGTCGTGAAACCGTTGTCGCCAGGAATATCGATGTGCATTTCGACGCGGCTGCCATTTTGCAGATTGCTTGGAATCTCGACCTTCTGGCCTTGCAGAGTGACGACGGTACGATCCTGGAAGGTGATCTGGTTCGCAACGCGGTCATAATTGGCAACGGTGCCGGTGATGAATTCTGCGAAAGCGCTGGTGGTTGAAAAGAATGCGGAAAGAGCGGTGAAGGCAACAAGTGCTTTTTTCATGATAATCCTCAGTTCAACCGATAAGCGGCTGATTGGTTGGGGTACGCGGCGCCTTTTCCTCGCCAAAACCGAAGCTGCAAGACGATTCGACAGATATTAGGCTGCAGATGCCCCCGCAGCCACAGCCCAAACAGGACTTCATACTGAGTCGCGCACGCTTAAGTTCGGATAGAGAGTTTAGGCATTTGATGCCAAAATGGAGCATCATTTCCAGATGGTATCGAACTGCATGTTTCCGGCGGTCAACAAGTTGCCCCGGAAGAAGGCAGTTCATACCCTTCTCGATTTAGATATGCAATTTTTTTGAAACCGACAATGACGATTTTCGCATGGTATAAACACGACTCAGTGCGTTTCTTGCATAGGATCACGCGCGTTGTCCGGTTCATTCCGCTTTCACTCTGCCGCCTCGATGTTCAGCGCATCAGCGGAGATACCCTCGATTTTATCTTCGATACTGTCTGCCGCATCGTTCAGCGCCTCGAGCGTTGCCTGGTCCGGCGACCAGTAGGCGCGTTCTGACGCTTCGATCAGCCGGTTTGCGACCCGGGCCGAGGCAATCGGATTGAGTGCGGCAAGCCGCATGCGCATGTCAGGGTCAAGCATGAAGGTCTCGCTCAGCTTCTGGTAGACCCAGGGCTGAACCTGACCGGTCGTCGCCGACCAGCCAAGGGTGTTTTTGACCTGCTCGTCGATCTGACGGACACCCTCATAGCCATGTTTGAGCATACCCTCATACCATTTCGGGTTGAGCGCCCGGGTTCGGGTTTCGAGAGAGACCTGTTCACTCAGGGTGCGCACGGCTCCCCCGCCACGAGTCTGATCGCCGATATAGACCGGTGTCATTTCGCCGCCGCGCGCCTTTTTCACAGCGCCCGTAATCCCGCCCAGTGTGTCGAAGTAATTATCGACGGTTGTCACGCCGAGTTCGACGGATTCAAGGTTTTGATAGGTGAGATCGACATTGCGCAGCGTGCTTGAGAGAAGACCGGCCTGCTTGTGCGCTTTGCCCGAAACGGAATAGGCAAACCCCTTGCGGGCGCAATAGGCGTCGGCAAGTTCGCCCTCATCCTCAAAAGACGAGGAATCGATCAGATGGTTCACATTCGCCCCGTAAGCCCCATCGCAATTGCCGTAAACGCGAAGGGCCGCCGTCTCCATCGTGCAGCCATGTTCTTCCATATAGGCAAGAGCATGGCGTCGGATCGGGTTCAGTGCGAGCGGTTCGTCAGCCTGAGCGGCAAGCAGCGCCGCTTCCGCCAGAAGCCGTATCTGGAGCGGCAGGAGATCGCGGAAAATGCCGGAGATCGTCAGGACGACATCGATGCGGGCGCGACCAAGATCGTCGAGCGGGATAAGTTCCGCCCCGGCGAGGCGGCCATAGCCGTCGAAGCGCGGCCTTGCTCCCATCAGGGCAAGGGCCTGCGCGATCGGGCCGCCTTCAGACTTAAGATTGTCGGTTCCCCAAAGCACCATGGCGATGGAAGAGGGGAGTGGATTGCCATCCTTGCGGTAGCGTTCCAGCAGACGTTCGGCCTGCGCCATGCCGTCTCGCTGTGCATAGGCAGAGGGAATGCGGAAGGGATCGAAGCCATGCAGGTTGCGCCCCGTCGGCAGAATATCCGGTGTCCGCAGAAGATCGCCGCCGGGGGCCGGACGAATAAACCGGCCATCAAGGCCGCGCACGATGGCCGCAAGTTCCGTCTCCTGCATGAGGAGGCCTGCGATACCGGCGAGTTTCTCAAGAGCGGCAAGGCCTGCCGGATCGAGACTGTGGCCCGCTTTTTTCACGGCTGGAGCCGAATAATCGCCATCGGCAACAAGCGCAATCAGTTCCGGATCGAGATCGACTGCCGCTTCAGCTTCTGCCATCGCCTGAAGCATGTCGATCCGCTCGGCCCGCGTCAGGCTTTCGCCGACGATGTGAAGGCCATGCGGGATCAACGTATATTCGAGTTCGAGAAGCGCCGCACTGAGGCGTGCGATCCGGGCCGCAGCGGTCTCAATCTGCCAAACCTCGTCCTCTGACGCCAGGTTCAGAGCGGTTGACTGGCAGGCAATGATGTCCAGAAGGTCGGCCCGTTCGCGCGTTGCGCCTGGCTCGGCATTGCGCCAGCGGTCAAGCGACGCCTTCAGCTCGGCAAGCTCTTTGTAGAGCCCGGCATGGGTCACCGGCGGTGTCAGATAGGAAATCAGCGTCGCGCCCGCCCGGCGTTTGGCAATCGCACCCTCGGAAGGATTGTTCGAGGCATAGAGATAGAAATTCGGCAAGTCGTGGATCAGCCGGTCCGGCCAGCACTTCCCGCTGGGGCCGGCCTGCTTGCCAGGCATGAATTCGAGCGCGCCATGGGTGCCGAAATGCAAAACCGCGCTCGCGCCGAAATCCTCGCGAAGATAGCGATAGAAGGCCGAGAAGGCATGGGTCGGCGCGAAGCCCTTTTCGAACAAAAGGCGCATCGGGTCACCCTCATAGCCGAAGGCAGGCTGAACAGCGACAAGCACATTGCCAAAGGCGCGTCCGAGAACGAAAATATCGCGACCATTGGTCAGCGCACGGCCTGGCGCAGGGCCCCATTGCGCCTCGATCGCGCCAAGCCAGCGCTCGCGGCGGACGTGATCCTCGGTCGCAATCAAGGTGTGAACATTGGCTTCCGCGCCATAGTCTCGCGCATTGCCTTCAAGGATCATTTCGCGCATCGCATCCACGCTCGCCGGGAGTTCGACTGTGTAGCCGGCGGCCTTCATTGTCTTCAGCGTGTTGAACGCCGATTCGAACACGCCAAGAAAGGCGGCGGTGCCGGTTGCGCCGGCATTGGGCGGAAAGTTGAAAATGACCAGCGCCACTTTCTTGGCCGCGCGATCCTTTTTGCGCAGGTCAATCAGCTTGAAGGTTCGGGCTGCAAGCATCTCAGCGCGTTCGCGACAAGTCGTCATATCCTGAAGATTGTCATTGGCACTGAAGGTGCAGGCATGGTGGCAGCCCGTACAGGCTACACCCGCCGCTCCCGGACGGCCGCCGAAAACCATCGGCACGGTCCCGCCGTCAAGTTCCGGGATCGCGATCATGATCGTGCTTTCGACCGGCGACAGGCCGCGATCCGAGGCGCCCCATTCATCAAGGGTCTGGAATTCGACCGGGTGGGCTGCGAGATAGGGAATATCGAGACTGGCGAGAATATGCTCTGCCGCTTCCGCATCATTATAGGCAGGCCCGCCGACGAGCGAAAAGCCGGTGAGTGACACCATGGCGTCGATCTGGGCTTTCCCGTCCTTCAGGAAATAGCGCTCGATGGCGGGGCGCGCGTCAAGCCCGCTTGCAAATGCAGGCACAACGTCGATACCGCGGGCCTCCATCGCCGTGATCACGCCGTCATAATGCCCGGCATTACCGGCCAAAAGGTAAGAGCGCAGCAGAATGAGACCGACCCGTGGCCGCGACCTTGCATCGGCGCGCGCTTTCATTGCGGGCATGGCGGCCATTGCGGGCATGGTTGGCATTGCGGGCAATGAGGCGACTTTGTTAGCGAACTTGCCGGGAAGACGCGGATGGTAAAGGCCGATTTCTGGATATTCCACCGGTTCCGGGACGCTTTTTCCGGTTTTGAGACCTGCCCGTTCCCCACTTGCATAGCGCTCGACCAGGAATGCAAGCATGTTGCGCACATTATCCTGCGATCCGCCGAGCCAGTATTGCAGAACCAGAAAATAAGCCCGCGCATCCTGGGCGCTGCCGGGAATATATTTCAGAATTTTCGGCAAACGCCGCAGCATCCGCATCTGCGCCGCGCCACCGGTCTGGGGTGTGCCGCCCTTCGGCTTGCCGCGGAAGCGTTTAAGAAGCGCCATCAATCCTGTCACGGGTTTTGACATGTCAAACTGCCTCATGCGGGTGAGTTTGACCACTTCCGGCGCAGACATCGCGCAGATCATCGCATCGCAGCTTTCCCGCCGTGCCTGAAGCGCAGGCAGGATCGGCAGGAAATGCTCTTCCATGAACAACATGGTCGCAACGATGATATCCGCCGTTTCGATATCCGCGATGCAGCGCTCAAGACCATTTGCCCGCTTGTCCCATTCGGACGCCGAGTGGATCGCAAATACAAGACCAGGCATGGTTTTCTTCAGAGCAGAATAAGCCTTGATCGCCGCCGTATTAAGGTGCGTGTCCATCGTCACGATGACGATCTTGATCGATGTGCCGCGGGTTAAACCTGAGAGCGTTGATCCGGTCATAGCAAAAGCGGGAGGCAGCAAAACACTGAAGCGCATCAGTGTGATGGATTTTCGCCCGCTGGATCCTTTCTGCAAAAAGGAGAAAAGGTTTCTAACGGTTATCCTACATATGTCCAATTAAATTGACATACGGAAAACCAATTAGGTCTGACACATAGGGCGGTATTTCATGCAATCGGGTAACAGGCTGGTAACAGCATTGATTTCTTTCAATAAGAATTTCACCATTGTCTTCCCGATATCCTTGAAGTTGGACCGAGGCGCGAGTATTTTTGCCGGTATTAATTTATTAAGGGATTTTCTTGATGTCTATTTTAGATCTCGATACAGATAATGGCATAGGCCGACTTGATATACAGCTTCTGATTTCTCTCATTGCCATCTCCAAGTCGCCAACTCTAAGCAGCGCCGCCGAAAAGTTGAATATCCCGCAGCCGACCATGAGTTTACAAATGAAACGGCTTGAAGAGCGCGCGGGGCACATGTTGTTCATGCCCGGACGTCGCGGGAAACCTCTGCGTTTGTCGGTTTACGGTGAACGGCTGGTTCGCCATGCAACACGGATCATCGAGGCCTATGAAGACGCCATCCAGTCGCTTTCCGCCGCTGGCGTGTCTGGTCCGATCCGCCTCGGCATTCCTGCCTTGCTCGCGGAATCCGGTCTTCATGGCGTCTTGAACCGGATCAGGAACATCTACGAGGATGTCAATCTTACGGTCATTGCCGCTGATGCGCAGGCACTCAAGAACATGGTTGCCGATGGCAGGCTTGATGCCCGGATCTGCATTGATGAAACCCATGAATATGAAGGACGGGTACTCTGGACGGAATCATTTCACTGGGTCGCAGGGCCAGACCGCAAGCTTCTTTCGCGCTACCCTTTGCCGGTTGCTCTGGTCCGCTCTGGCGAACCCTTCCGTGACTATGTGGCCCAGCTTCTTGATGAGACGGGACCACAATGGTTTGAAGCCGTGACGAGCGACAGCATGGCAAAACTTTATGCCGCCGCCACATCCGGTCAGGCGGTGGCGGCTGTTCCGAAAAGTCTGATTACAAAAGATGTTGCCATTGTCGACGGCGAAATGGATCTGCCGGAACTCGTCCAGATTCCGTTTGCCATGTATCTTTCGCCAAGCGCGCAGCGCAATCCGCAGACCTTGCGGATTGCAACCAGCCTCGGCGACTTCATCGAGGAGAAGATGCGCGATCTGGCTGATCGCGTCTTCAACTAGGCCCGGGCGGCGTTGTCCAACTGTTTGTTGAGCGTCGCGCCCGTAAAGGCTGTCCTTAGAAGATTGGGGCAGGTAACCGCCGCACAATTGAAAGCATAGTGAAATCGCGCATCCTTCCAGAGCGGACGGGCAATGCCGCTTTCAATTGCATTCAGCGTCAATTGTTTTCCTGCAAATGTGACAGCCTCGTCATTAAACGGGCCGGAGATATCGAACGCGCCGCTCTTTACATCCCGGATTGAGTTGATCGGAAAATTGTCAACCATGATATTGACAATGGCCGCACCTGACCTGGTCGCCGCCCGCCGCGCCCTGAGGTCCTGTGGCGCTACGACTACAACAATGTCGCCTCATTCCGCGCCGGGCAATCAGACCTCGACCGAAGCGCATTGGACGATTGAGCAATCTGATGGTTGCGCGCCCGGCGCGCTTGCCCAAGTCGAAACCGATCACTATCAACCCAGGGGCTCTCATTCTGAACGAGGGGCAACATGAACGAGGGGCGACCGGGGGACGACCGGGGGGCAGGTCAGCGGGAATGCAGGAGCGTGGCGGAGAACCACTCGTGTGCCGCAATTCTTGGTCCACCTTTTGTTGCGCAGTTTTTGCTTTGCGAGGAAATTCAGCGCACTCAGGCTTGTGTGGTCAGCGGTTCAACTCACCTTCTATCTGATAGATCAGGCTTGCAGCGAAGCGGTTGAGGGGTTCGGCGGCGTCGACTGTGCGCGATGCCGACCACAGACCCTGGACAGCGATCACGAGAAAGTCGGCAAGTTCGCTGAGCTCGCGCCGGTTGCGCAGGCCCGATTGCCGGTTCATCGTCTCAAAAACACGGAGAAAGCCCTTCTGCAACCGCTGATTATGCGCCCGCACCCGCTTCATCACCTCCGCATCATGCGGGGCAACCTCGGTCATCGTGTTTGCCATGAAGCATCCAGGACCGGGAAGGCCGACCTTGTCCGCGCGCTCGATCTGGGTCTTGAGATAGGTCTCGATCGCCTCTATGCCGGCATTCTTCGCCTCCACCGGGGCGAAAGCCGGTGTTACCACCACGTCCTGATAGGCATCGAGACAGGCCAGAAAAAGCCTGCGCTTGCCGCCAAAATCGGCGTAGATCGCGTGCCGGTTGCTGCGCGTCACCTTGACGATCATATCCATCGACATCGCCTCATAGCCGCGCTGCCAGAAACTCAGCATCGCGGTCTCCACGATATCGTCCTTCGTCAAGGCTCTCACTCGCGGCATAGCTCACATCCTTGCTTCAACTATCGGAATGATTGTTCTGATATTTGAAATAAAACAATCGCCCTGAGAAAAGTCAAGACCTGCCGGACGCAGCCTATTGTTTCGGGAAATAGTCGACGCAACTTCCCTCTCGATAGACATCCGCCGTGCAGCAATGCAGGCCGCCGCCAAAGGCATAGGCATCGCGTAGTTTCACGGGCACGACCTCGACACCGAGCTTATCGAGCTGATCCATCTGGTGCACCTCGGTTTCTTCGACGCAGACCGTCTTCGGATCAAGCACAAGCACATTCATCGACAGCCAGACCGACGAATAGCAGAGCGGCGGCGGCGTGTTATGGGCCGGGCGGGCCGCGTCGACAATCTCCCAGTCATTGCGCTCGAACATGGCGCGCTGCTCCTGCGGCAGCCGACGCTCCGGGTTGTTGATGATCAGGCCTGGCCGGATCGGCGTGAAGCTCGCATCAATATGGATGGGATAAGGATCGCCGGGGAAATTCACCGCATGGACCCGATGATCCGGGAAATGGCGTCTGAGCCAGTCGATCCCCTTGAGATTCGTGGTGAAGCCGTGCTGGACGACGAGATCGCGTCCGAAACGCAGCACGTCGGCCGCATCAAACAGCGGCTCTTCCTCGGTCGTCACGAAGAATTTCTTCTCGGTCCATTCAAGGCGCTTTTCGACGCCGATCTTTTCCGAGAGATAATCTTTGCGGTAATCGGCATCACTCAGGCGCGGCTTTGGCGCACTCTCGTGGCGCATCTCGGGGTCTTCCTCGAAATAGCGCTGAAGCAACGGGCGATAGCACAGATATTCAAAAAAGCGGCAGCGATAGGACATCGTCGCTTCCAGCATTTCCGGGCCGACCGTGAGCAGCACATCGCGCGGCGGCATGCAGCCGAACATGCTTTCCGCCTTCCAGTCCGGCGTTGCGATCGGCTGGTTGAAATCAAGCGGTGTTGGACGGTCAACCCGGATGCCGCGTTTTTCGAGCATGGCCGCGAAATTGTCGAGAAGTTCGTTGGCGCGGTCGACCGTCTCCTGCGGGCGTGGGCCGTGCTGACCGCGCATGTCGCTGTCTTCCGGCACCTTCGCATCAAGTGCTGGCTCCGGCGCCGGGATGCAGCAGCCATCGGCGCGCCCGACGATGACATGTTTGAGCGGGTCCCATTCCGTCCAGGACTGGACCTTGGTTTTCGGGGAAAAGGTCGATTCAGACATGATACGCTCCTTGTCGATCGCGATGCCAGGGAGAACCCCATGGCTCGCAAATCTAGAAGGACGTACCAAAGATTAAGAGACGCAAACGCCTCGAATTGGTCTAAAAGCGACTATTTTCCGAGCGAGAGAAACCGGTCTTCCCGGCGCATCAGAAAATGCGCAAGCGACGCGCCGAAAACCGGAATGGCCGCCACGAACAGAATGTTGCCTCTTTCTGCCATCGGCGCGAGGATTTTCTCGTAGGAAACGATGAGCGAACTCAGATTCATCAAAAGGACACCGCCTGTCGTGACCGTTTTGAACACGCCGAGAAGATAAGCAATCAAAAACGCGATCTGGATCGCGCCAACAATGTAGACCGTGTTCGCATCAACTGAAAAGCCATAGAACCTTTCAAAAATGCCGGGCGCCTCGGTTGATCCGGCATAGGATACCGGCGCCATGATCTTCAGGACCGCCCAGACGATCATGAGAAGGAAAATCGAAACACGCAGGCTGAAAAGCGCAAGACCGGTCGAAGTCGTCTGGGTCATCGGTAAATCCTGATTGGCTGAATGAGGCAGGAAGCGGGTATCACGCACGCAGATATGCTGCGTCTGGTGCAGGATTTAACCGATAAACGCTGCAATGGCAACAGCGATAGAATGACCAGCCCTCATTCTTTGAGGCGGGTCCGAATAAGGTTCTTACCAGTTCTCACCAGCGCTTGCCGTCATTGCTTCATAGGCGTCTGTGTTTGTGAGATGGCAAACAAAGAACCTCTTCTGCTTCATCGGTTGAAACAATTTGCTGCTCAAGATTGACCGGGTATTTCGCCGGGAGTCGTTAGCGATTCAGCGCTTTGGGTACCCCGCGAAGGCCTTGACGCGGTGTTCCTGAGGATTTTTGATTTATTTCAATAAAATGTCATAAAGCGCTTCTCTTTCGCGGACAGAGTGTCTATATGCAGGTCTCCTGAAGCAAGCGGCGTCCCATTTTGGACGCCAGACAACTTCTGTGACGCGGGGTGGAGCAGCCCGGTAGCTCGTCAGGCTCATAACCTGAAGGTCACAGGTTCAAATCCTGTCCCCGCAACCAAAATACCAAAACTAATTCAATAGCTTATGCAAAGTCCCGCTTGGCTCTCGCCAGCGGGGCTTTTGCTTGTGTCCGCACTGTGTCCGTTTTTCGGGTCATTCAGAAACACGAATGCCCCACGTGGCTCGATGCGAGACAATCGTTTTGAGCACTGATGCGAACGGGCGCGCTACTCCCTGGCGACAACCGTGTCGTAAAGCCCGTAATGCGTCAGCCCTTGATGGCTCTCTATGCCGGTGTACCGCAGCGAGGCGTCTTCGTATCGGCGGAAGGCGAACACCGCCTGGTTCATCTGTTCAGTGTTAAACACCTTGAGACGCACAAGCAGGTGGAAATCCTTCACCGTCAGGCCAGTGACAGCCGCGAACAAATCCGGCTCCAACTTTGTGATCACGTCCTGAAGCGTGTTCTCGCGGAAATCCGTCAAGTACATGAATGCCGGGATACGCGTCGCGAACTTGATCAGCTTTTCCTGCACCTTCTTTCGCGCGGACTTGTACTCCTTTTCCTCGTCGGTGAGTTCCTTTTTCTCCTTCTCCGTCAAATCCCCAGACTTTGCCTTGTTCTTGAGGTCTTTGACCTTCTCACTCTTATTGATGATGGTCTCGATGATGTTGTCGCCCAGCGCCCGCCAGCCTTCGATGCGTTCGACGGCGGCCATAGCCTCGGGGTTATCCATGATCCGGCGCAGCGTGTCGTTGTCCACATTCACCAGCAGCGCGCTTTCCCATTTGCGCGCCAGTAGCGTGGCCGAAGTGCCCGCCATCGCGATGTCGAGGATGCCACCAGCATCGATCTGGGTCATATTGGCACCGTCGTATGCCAGCACCGGCAGGAACGAGACCAGATCCCTTACGGCGTTTTCCGGATTCGCTTCATTGGGGGACAGGCCGATGCCGTATTCAGAAAGCTGGCGAAGGGCCCGGGTCGGCGCGAAGTCGAACACGAAGCAGGCTGGCTTGAGGATTTCCTCCTCATTGGGATTGTCGCCATTCGGGTTCTTGATCGACCATGGTGACTGCACACGGAACGCCGCCTGGAAATAGGTTTCGGGCGATTTCAGGTTGCGCAGCATCAGGATGGACGACCATTGCGCCACCGTCACGCCGGTGGTCAGCTTGCCGCAGGACAGGGTGATGGTCTTGGTGTCGAACCCACTGCCGATGGCCTTACGCACAGGCGGCAGCGCCTCAAGGCCGATGCCAGCCGAAGCACCGGCGGCTACGACGACCGCGTATTCATGCCAGAAAGTGTTGTGCTTCTCAGCCAACAAGCTGGCCATTGCGTGGCAGGCCGCAACGTTTGGCATAAACCAGTATGAATGCTGCAGGTAAGGCAGGAGGCGCACGTCGGAATAAGGGAACGGGGGACGCGTGCCGGTCTTGAGGTGTTCGACAGCCCTGGGCGCGTATTGGCCCCGGATGATGTCCAGCCACTTCTGCACATCGCTCTTGTGCTTGAACTGGGCCGCACTGTTTGTCCCTGTCGCCGCGAAGAACTCGTTCAGATCGAATTCGTCGAACTCACCCGAACTTGCCACTGCCACCAACTCGTCCGGCATCTGGTATGTCAGAAGCCGCATCTGCGGCAATGCCCCGTAGGGGTTCCACTTGTCCGGGTTTCTTGCCGCGAATTCGGCTTTGGCGCGCTGCTCATCGGTGTAGGTCCAATTGAAAATCTGCTCCTCGATGAACTCGCCCGTGGCCAGCGCCTTGAAGGGCGTGCCCGAGAGATAGAGGTAGGCCTTGGTGGTGATGGGAAGAAAGTCTGATTCCTTCTGCGACAGGACGTTCAGGTCCTCGTTCACGTCATCCAGCCCGGCCGCGTATTCCAGCTTGGCTTCCTTCTTGGAAACCGCATCGTCCTCGCCCTCGAACAATTCCTTCGCGGTGTCGCGCCACGCGCCGAAATGGTATTCATCGAAGACGACGAGGTCCCAGTTCACCTGGTGCAGCCATTCGTTCCGGGGCTTGATGTTCCCCGCAGCATCGCGGCCCAGCAGGTCCTGAAACGAACCGAAATAGACAACCGGCTTCTTGGCGTCGATCTGTGTGGGGTCGCTGCCCGAGGATCGCGACAGGTATTGCCAGCCGTCAAAATCTGCATGGCTTTCAAGGTCGGTCTGCCAGGCGTCCTCGACCGCAGGTTTGAAGGTCAGGACCAACACCCGCTTGGCACCCATCTTCCTTGCCAGTTGGTAGGAGGCAAAGGTCTTGCCGAAGCGCATCTTCGCGTTCCACAGGAACCGCGGCACGGCATGCATGTCTTCGGCCCAGCGGGAATGGAAATAGGCATGCGTCACGCGAACTGCTTCTGCCTGTTCGCGGCGCATTCCGAAGGTCTGGTGATGGTTGCCGCCGAGCTTCTTGCCTGTCCGCAGTTCGGTGAGCACGGTTGCGACGTCTGCAACCGCGCAGCGCATCCATTCTAGCTCGCTTCTGATAAAGCCCTTGCGGGCCAGCGCCGCGCGCACCTCGTGATCGGAAAAGATCGAGCCGTCGTCACGCTCGGCGGGCTCGTCCAGTTCGATGCGAAAGTTCTTGATGGCCGCGGTGCGAAGTTGTTCGCCCACGCGGCTCTTCACGTCACGCGTCGTCTGGCCAACCTTGAGAAGCCCGGCGTGCGCCTCGTCGGTGATCGCATAGGCGTAAATGCGTGGGCGCGCTTCCGGCTTTGGTGCGAGGACTTCGTCGATCGTCGGCTTATTCATCTTCGCCGTCATCAGCCGACCCGTCATCAAAAAGCTCAGCGCTGTGCGCGGCGACCTGTGACTCAATCAATGAAATTTCGTCTTTGGTCAGATCATAGCGCTTGAAGAGCTTTTTGTCGGTCCATTCTTGGTCGACAGGTAGATCAGGCACAAAAGCGTATACGTCCCGGGTGGCGTGTTGGGTTGCTTTGCGCAAGGAAACAAGGAAGCGGACAAAGCGTGTCCGAAGAAAGCTGGCATAGTTTTTCGCGGCGGCCTCACTGTCGAAGTGTCCCGCGACGAGATAAGTTTCGGTGCAAGCCGTGCCTGGCCCGGCAATGATGGGTTTGCTCAGGAACTTGGTCTCTACGGCAGCGCTGGTACCCTGCACGGCTGTCATCAGCACCTTCCATCGATCAATCCATTCGGGATTGACCGTTATCGCACTGCGCTCTGCCCAACCGGTTCTCTGATTCTCAAATAGCTGAATTGGTTTCTTCAAGCCTGCCTTGGTTGGCTTGCCTTTGAAGTTTGTGGCCAGTCCGAATGGTTTACGACTGGATATTCGCCTTTCGAGAGTTGCCTCATTCTTCGCCCTGACCTTCTCCAGAATTGGCACTGCTTCATTGCGACGCACGAGGACATCATAAGCGTCGAGGTGGCGCGCTACGGTCGGCCCAGTGGGTTCGCCGTCCCAGATGGTTTGGACTTCGCATGCGCCGTTGTGTTCACGACTCCATAAGAAATACGAGATCCCACCGCGAATCTTCACCCCCGGAAAGGCTTCATAGAGTTTCGGGTAGTCGACAATTCGTTTCATCCGCTTGTCCGAGAGCATTCGCTCGCGATACTTGTCCAACCCTTTGCCACCAGCCATCCAGCGAGAGGGCGTGACCATTACGAGAAAGCGCGGGTCGAGTTCGATCGCTTTCTCTACAAATATCTGATAAATCGGAGCGGCACTGGTCCCAAAGCCACCATCATCCAGTTGATACGGTGGATTGCCGATGACCACGTCGAACTGCATGTCGCCTCCAAACAGCTCGGCAATCCGAGCCTTTATGTCGCCAGTATGGATGAACGCGTAGGCGTGGCTTTCTAGCTCTTCGCCTCGGTCAAGGGTTGTCTGACTCGCACCGCAGTACCGGCACTTCCCATTTTCCCACGAGTGATCCTGCCGCTCGAACCAGATGTTCCCGCTATCACTGGTGAAGCTTCTGGCGATAGAGTGCGCGCCATTCGCATGTTTTGAGCAATAGAGGCTTCGACGGGCCAGCAGGCTGGTGAGCCTGGTGATGCCGATGCCGAAAACCTGCTTTGTCAGGATATGATCGACGCGCGCGTCGAGGTCCGGAATCTTGTCTGCCAATCCCTTGGTGAGGCGGCTGGTGATCTCACGGAGGAACACTCCAGATTTGGTGCACGGATCGAGAAACTTTACACCGCTATCGGCCCAAATGGTCGCGCCATCATGATCGGCCGCCCAGGCACCTGCCAAAGTATCGAGCATACGGTTTGCGAACTTGGGGGGCGTGAACACCTCGTCATTCGACAGGTTCGCGATGCAGGTCAACACATCGGGATTGCGGCCGCGCAGGGTGAAACCAACTTGTGTGTTCATGCGGCCTCCTTCGGGATGCCGCCATGGCCGGTGGCCAAGTCGCTCACCGTCATCGTTGGCCAGGTTTTGATCGGGGTGAAGATTTCGTGCTTGCCAAGATGGGCGAACAGCGACCCCTCGGCGCTGAAGGACGATGATCCTGTCAGCACATCCAGACGGAAATCGCGGCGCTGGAACCTGCCCTTGCCCAGATAGCCCCATTCGGCAAAGGTGATCGGCAGGCCATCCTGCGCCCGCATTGTCAGCGCGTCGCCATGCACGAGGTTCTGCGACAGCACAAAGAACGCGGCACGATAGAGGTCATCCGTTTCATTGATGTTCAGATACTCGGCCAGAACGTCGAGCATGTTGGCCCGGCATTCCGCGATATTGTCGGCAAGAAGCTCGATGCCGTAAGTGCACATCAGTCCGAGAAGGGCGTAATGCCGCTTTTCGAATTCGGATTTCCCAAACTTGCTTTCTACGGCGGCCAGCTTGCGCTGCAGCACCCGGATCAGAAAGTTGCCGCTGCCGCAGGCTGGCTCCAGAAACCGCGAGTCAATTCGGTCGGCCTCGCCTTTGACGAGGTCGATCATTGCGTCGACAAGCCAACCAGGGGTGAATACTTCCCCATGGTCGGCCACACGTTTCTTTGACTTGATCAGATCATCAGCGGGCTTCGGGCGCAGATCAGGCCCGGCCTCCGGTTCAGGCGTCGCGTTCAAGGATGATGCCTTCTTCATACGTCATACTCCGCGCTGCTCGGCATCGTCGGCCCTGTGGTCCTGCTCGCTGGCCTCTCAATCTGCATTCAGGTTTTCTTCTCACTCTTGTCCGGCTGGCGCTCGGGCACCTTCTCGCCTGAAAGACGCTCGAACTCCTCAACTGCGACGACGACGACAACCGCGCGACCATGCTTCTCGATCACGACAGGCTCGGCCCGTGCCGTGTCGATCAGCTTGCCGAAGTTGTATTTCGCTTCTCGCGCGGAGACGGATTTCACCGGCAGGCCTCTTTTCAGATACCTCATTTGTGGCCATTATGGCCGCAAACGTCAACCGCGAATCCTCAGTGAGGCAAAGATGGCTCAAGCCCGATTTCGGTGGGTGACCGTGCAGCGCGCGCTGGATTTGCTTGTGGCCGATCAAAAGTTCACCAACGCGACTGCGATTGCCTTCATCGAGGAGATCGGCTGCGGGCCGGAGGCGGATCGGCTCTCGCCGAATGAGCGAACGACGCCAAAACTCAGGAACCTAATCTCCAAAGCGTGCCGCGAAGAACCACTGCGACAGGACACAGAGGGTTCATTGCTTGCCGATCGTGTGGTCCGTGAAGCAGCGTCCTATGTTCCGATCGGAGAACCGGCGAGGCCTTGGAATAACGAGCCGCCGAAGTTTTCCGCGCCGGTTGCCGCCTTTCTGAATTCCCTAGCTGTGGACGGTTGGGGGGTGGAGCAGCGCCAGTTAATGCCTAACACGGCGACTCCAATTGCAGAGCCACGTTCCCGATTGCGGCAGGTCCTTCGGGATATTTCGGCGACCGAAGCATTGCGGCGCCTGGATCAGTTGGAAAAGGGCCTGGATGAAGGGCATTGGGAATCGGCGAACAGCGATGCACGCGGATTTCTGAACGCCGTCTTCGACACAATAGCCGAACGCCATCCCCAGACGCGCGGCCAAGGATTGAAAGAAGGTGCCGCGAGAGTGCGTTTGCAGGAGGTTGGCTTCTTCAAACCAGATGCTCGGGACTCGAAAAAATCCTATGAAGGTAAGTTCGTGCAGGCACTGGCCGAACTTCTAGGCTCTGACGGCGCGCACACGGGCGCAAGCGACGGCGATTCTGCCGTGTTTCGCTATGCGATCGCGATAATGACAGCGGACTATTTCGTCGCGCGGGCCAGAAAGATTTGATCGAAAATGAAGGTGTTTATCGCCAATTTTGGTCGCGAGAACTATGAATGGCCGGTCTGCCAAACGCGCGGCACCATCGCGACTATGAATGAGGTTTCTGCACAAGCCTATTGGGAAGCCGGCGACCGCGAGGGCTACATCCTATCGCGTATGAAGGGGAAGACGGCAGCTGGTATAACGCCGACGAAGCCGGTCGCTTCGCGCTGGTTCAATCTGATGAGCATCATTGCTCAATCTAGCGGAGAAATCTGGATTCACCGCGAAAGAGACCAATTCTGGTGGACGATTTCGCGCGCCGATCCGCCAATCTTCGAGCCCAAGGTTGAGCCGGTCGGCGACAAGCGAAACGTCATCGTCTGCCACAAGCCTTGCTATCCTTGGTCTGACAAGAACCGAAAGGGCAATCGGCTCGATTGGAACGGCCTGCATCCGAAGGCGCGTGAGTTCCTGTTCACCGAGGGCACTCTTCAACAGCTGGGTGACGACAACGCTGAGTATGCCATCGCTTTAATCGATGGAGCGGACCTATCGCCCTGGCATTCTCTGCCGGCTTGGACGGCAAAAGCTGAAAGGGCGCGCGAGAAGCGAAGCGTTGTGACGATCTTCAATGCGAAGCAGCGGGCGGCCGCCCGTATGGCAATGACCGCGCGTGACACTGTTGCCGGTGCAAACGGACAGCAAGTTCTGCGAACATTGAAAAACAAGGAACTGAAATTCGCATCGCAGCAAGAACTCGAACGATATCTGATTGACCTCCTTGAGGCACAGGAGGGCCTTTGTGCGATCACTGGCCTTACGCTTCAATACGATGGTGAATACGAAGATGCCGAGATGCTTTGCTCGCTCGACAGAATTGACAGTGATGGACACTACGAGGCTGGAAACCTGCAAGTGGTTTGTCGCTTCGCGAATCGGTGGAAGGGCAGTGGTAGCGACGAGGGATTTCGGCGTCTGATTGGTGTCGTTCGGTCCATTCGTTCTATCTAGTTTGAAAGGCACAAGCCCGAGCCTGATCGCGCAGGCGGGCGTAGTCCAACATCGCCTGTTCGAGCGCCGCGCCGGGTGACAGGCGTTGGATTTCGTCGGCAAGCCGCGCCTGGAAGGCGCGGTCATAGGCCGCGATCGGCAGGCAAACGACGGCGGGCCTAGAAGGTGCCGTCGCGCAGGCGGTCAGCGAGAGCGTCGCGATCACGAGGAGCGGCAGCGCCTGCTTCGAGCATCCGGCCTTTGGCATCGGAAGCCTCCTTCTGGGATTTGAGTTCGGCCTCGCGGGCTTTCGCCGCTTCGGCAGCGACGCCCGCCTTGCGGCCAGCGGCGAAGATCGCCGCGGTGGCGATGACCACCGCGACGATGAGGACGAGCGCGAACCAGCCGGTCACTTGCTCGCCCCGTTGATCCCGGCCCGCAGGGTGCCGAGGCCGAGCGCGGCGAGAACCTGGGTGAGCCAGTCGGAACCGACATCGACGCCCGGCACATCAATGCCGAGGCCCTTCTCGACGACCACGACGAGAACGAGCACGGCGGCGATGATGTAGGTGCGGTAGCCCGCACCGAACTGAAGAACGGCGTTCATAGGTAACTCCTTGGTTGTGGTTGGATCAGGCCTCGTTGACGGAGAGGCTTCCGCTCGCAGCGAGAGGGATCGGGCGGACGTTCGTGGGATGGGCGCGGTAGGCCGGGCGGCGCACCGCCACGAGCCGGTTGCGCGACAGCCGGGTGATCGAGACGCGATCGGATTGATTGCCGCCGAGAACGTGGAAGGCCGAGGCGTCGTGGCCGACATAGAGGCCAACATGCCCGCCGCCCTTGCGCTTGAAGACGAGCACGTCGCCGAGCGCCGCAGCACCCTTCGGAACCGACGTGCCGAAGTACGCCCATTCGAGCGCTGAGAGATAGAGGCGCGGTGGATTGCGCTCGGGGCGGCGTTCGATGTTGGCGCGATGAGCCACGATCGCCATGAACAGGCCGCACCATGGGATCGCGTCGTGGCGGTAGACGCCGGCATAGACACGACCGAGACCGGCAGCTTCGAGTTCGTCTTGCCAGCCGATGATCTTCGGATTGTCGGCGGCGCCGGGTGCTTCGCGCGTGCCGTATTCTTTGAGGGCTTCGGCGATCATTCGCGGGCCGGGCTCGGCTTGGAGCCAGCGGTATTGGGCAGGCAGCATTGCGGGTGTCCTTCCGGTTTGCCCGCTCTCGGACGCGGAACCGGGTTCCACTTCCGCTGATCGCGGGCGGCTGAAACGACGAAGCCCGCCTGAGGGGCGGGCATTCGGTCGGGTTGCGGATGGGTTGAGGGCGGCGGATCAGGCGTGCTTGCGCCCGTCCTCGTTGCTTTCCAGGCGGTCGATGCGCTCGCGGAATTCGGCGAGCGTCGCCTTTATCTGGGCGATGTCGGTACGGGCTTCGGCGACCACCTTGCGCCCGGCGATATCGTTCGAGACATCGACCTTGATCGCGCCGATTTCCTTCGCGTTGGCGGCGAGGGTTGCGTCTATCAACGTGAAGCGCTGCGACAACCACCACGCCACGCGGACGAGAAAGACGATCAGCACAAGCAGTTCGAGGATTAGGCTGCCGGCAACGACCCACGTCAGCGTGAGCGTGTCGGCGCCGACCGAGATCGGTGCGGCGGACATTGTGTTCTCCTGTTGTTGTTGAATTCTGTGTTTTCAGCTTTCGGCGATGATCCAGACTTCGCCGCGGGCGCCTGCACCGCCCGCGCCAGAGGTCGCGTTATCGCGAGTGGCGCCTCCGCCACCGCCACCAGCCGAAGGGATTCCACCAGGCCCGCCCGCGCCGCCATTGGCGGAAGTCGTACCCGCGCCACCGCCACCGCCACCGCCGCCCGAACCGCGCTCCCACGTCTTGACGAAGCCCCCACTTCCGCCATTGCCAGCAGTCCCGCCAGAGCCGCCAGCGGCCCGGCGCGATGTCGAGCCGATGTAGTAGCCGAAGCCACCGCCACCGCCCGCGCGTTGAGCGCCCGCAGTATCCAGTCCACCACCAGCCCCGCCACTTCCAGCGGACTTGGAGGCACTACCGCCTCCACCAGCTGTAGCGGTTGCAGAGCTCGCGCCCCCTGCGGAGCCAGCCATTGGAAAACCATATGGCTGCGAGGCTCCGCCAGCGCCGGCCGTCGTCGTGCCGCCGCTGCCTGCCGCCCCACCATAGCCGGTCACCAGAATGGTCGATCCGTTCTGCACAGTCGTCGAGCCACCAGCTGTGCCTGCGGCCCCGTTGGTGGTTCCGGTGACTCCAGTCGCACCATTGCCGCCCGCGCCGATCGTGACGGTGAGGGACGATCCCAGTTCCACAACGTCGAAGTCTTCCTCGGCCCAGCCGCCAGCCGCCCCGCCACCAC
>JACESI010000010.1 GCA_013911885.1 Hyphomicrobiales bacterium
CCTATGATGGCAGGCGCTGCGATGTTTATTATCAGGGGCATTTGTCACCGGATTTTTATGCCTGGGTTTTCCCGCATGGCAAAACGGCGAGCATTGGCGTCGGCTCCGCGAACAAGGGCTTTTCGCTGCGCGGTGCGGTGCGCAGCCTTCGCGTCGATGCGGGTCTTGCGGATGCCCGCACGATCCGCACCGAAGGCGCGCCAATTCCGATGAAGCCGATCAAGCGCTGGGACAACCGCAAGGATGTGATCGTCTGTGGTGATGCGGCGGGCGTTGTCGCGCCGGCTTCAGGCGAAGGGATCTATTATGCCATGGTCTGCGGCCGCTTCGCCGCGGACGCCGTACAGGAGTGCCTGATGACCGGCAATCCGCGAGCGCTTGCCAATGCAAGGCGCAAGTTCATGCGCGATCATGGCAAGGTGTTCTGGGTGCTCGGGATGCTGCAATATTTCTGGTATTGCAATGACAAGCGGCGCGAGAAATTCGTGAAAATGTGCGAGGACAAGGATGTCCAGCGCCTGACCTGGACCGCCTACATGAACAAGGAACTCGTGCGCCGCGATCCGGTCGCGCATATCAAGGTGTTTTTCAAAGATATGGCGCAACTTCTCGGCATGGCGCGGGCCTGATCCCGCGCCTTTGCCTGTTGCGACGTCGCTTTCTGCCTTAGCCTGCAAAAGCAGGGCGGGCTGAAACTTTCTCGCGCCATCTGATGAGGTTCACGCATTCAGCCGGAATGTCGATCTTTGCATAGTCTGCAAAGGCAAGACCGGCAAAAAGCGTGATGTCCGCCATGCTGAATTGATCGCCCGCGACATAGGGCTGATGCGCCAGAACGTCGTTGAAATAAAGCATGCCCTGGATCGCGATCTCTTTCTGGCGCAGGCCCCATTCCTTGTTCTGGTGGGTCTCCAGAAGAGGCCCGAGACCGGGCGTCGCATGGTGGAAATACGCGCCGACGGCATCGCTGACGCGGGCCTCTGCTCGCCGTTGCATCATGTGGATTGTCGCGCGCTCCTTCGGCGTGCGGCCACAGAGCGGCGTACCGTCGAAAGCACCATCAATATATTCGGTGATTGCGGTGCACTCTGAAATGAAGGTGCCGTCATCGAGTTCCAGAACGGGGACCGCCGCGCTCGGATTCTTCTTCAGAAAATCCGGCATGCGATGCTCGCCTTTCATCACATCAACCGGAATGAACTGGACCTTGCCACTTACGCCCTTTTCAGCAAGTGCGATGCGCACGCGTGCGGGATTGGGGAAACCTTCCACATCATAAATCTTCACGTCGTCTCTCCATTTAAAACGGATTCAGGGTTCATATCGGGGTCGCCACGGGTGGGTCGTATCATGGCGGACACGTGAACTGGGTAAATACCAGTTTACCTATCTAAAGATAGATAGTGCTGGCGCTAACGACGCTTGTCAAGCCGCGGCGCTGCATTTCTCAGCCCGAATGTTTATCTCGATACCATATAGTGTTGCTTGAGGTATTTCTTGGCGTTTACCGTCTGCCGGGCGCTTTCTTTTTGGCATTGGGCCGCGGTTGCATGGTTGGTCTGGTTCTTCGGCCTTGGAGATGGAGCCAGATTTCTCATTCCGCTATTTTGCAATCCACGTGTCTGGCAGGTGCTCGACGTTCTCATCGGCCTCATAATTTGGAGCATCGCGTTCTCGCAGCTATTGGAGCGCGGATGAAATTTCCCACTTTCGACGGCTGAGAGTTTCAAGATGGTTGCGATGATGGTTCTATGAGTTGGAACTCAAATCATTTTTACGTTTAGTGAGATAGACTATCAGTAGACTATTAGAATGGTGCTGCGAGAGAGGATTGAACTCTCGACCTCACCATTACCAATGGTGTGCTCTACCACTGAGCTACCGCAGCGAACCGGGATCTACCCTAGAGCGCATCGTTTGCCATAGGGTTAACGATAGTGCAAGGACGAATAAAGGGGCGCTGTTTTTTTGCATTGGGTGGGAACTTTCCTGCGGGCAGGGTGCCCGGCGGGCGTCGGGGTTTAAGGTTTGAACCCCCGGCTTTGCCCTGATAGTCTGACGCCTCAGGACATCGGGGTCTTTGGGGCGGGGTGAAGGATCGAGATGGCGGAGACCAAGCAAGAGCGGGCGAAAAGGCTTGCGGCGGCCCTGCGTGAAAATCTCAAGCGTCGGAAATCGCAGATGCGCGGGCTTTCCGTTGCCGGGAATCTTGCGCCGGAACCACCCGTCGAGAGCAAACGGCGCTTTCGCGAAAAGCCGTTGAAGCCTGACACGCAGGAATGATGGCAGAAGAGCCCCGACCGACATTCCCAATCGCGATCGCGGTAAAGCCGTCTCTCTTTTCGCTGGAGGAGCGCCGCCACTGTTAACAACAAAGCGTTGCCTGCCTTGATTCCGACCCATTTTATGGGCTAAGCGCAACGCTAGGCTTTTCAAAGGGCGCGTTTTCCCGCGTCTTGTCTTTTCTTGCCCTTCCCGGTCTTGCCCTTTCCCGGTGGCGCCCGATTTTCAGGTGATACTATTCATGGACAGCATCCGCATTATTGGTGGTAACCAGCTCAACGGCACGATCCCGATTTCTGGTGCGAAAAACGCAGCCCTGCCGTTGATGATTGCGAGCCTTCTCACCGACGGAACCTTGACCCTCGATAATCTGCCGCGCCTGCGCGATGTCGATCAGCTGACGCGCATTCTGGTCAATCACGGGGTCAATTACTCGGTTGACGGCAAAAGGCCGGGCGCGGACATGATGAAAGGCCAGCGGGTGCATTTTTCGGCGAAGTCCATCACCGACACGACCGCGCCTTATGCGCTCGTCTCGAAGATGCGGGCAAGCTTCTGGGTGATCGGCCCAATCCTCGCGCGCATGCATGAGGCAAAGATTTCGCTGCCAGGCGGCTGTGCGATTGGAACGCGGCCGGTTGATTTCTTTATTGAGGGCCTCAGAACGCTCGGCGCGGATATCGAGATCGATCAGGGTTATGTCATTGCGAAGGCCGGAGGCGGTCTTGTCGGCAACCGTATCGTGCTTCCGGGTGTTTCCGTCGGCGCCACCCATACGCTGATGATGGCGGCCACCCTTGCCAAGGGCGAGACCGTGATTGAAAATGCCGCGCGCGAGCCGGAAGTCACCGATCTTGCGGCTTGTCTTGTCAAGATGGGCGCAAAGATCGAGGGCGCGGGCACTTCAAGGATCATGATCCAGGGTGTCGATGAACTTTATGGCGCGCATCACATCGTTCTGCCGGACCGGATTGAAACCGGCACCTATGCCATGGCGGTTGCAATGACCGGGGGCGACGTTCTGCTCGAGGGCGCGCGGGCGCATCTTCTCCAGAGCGCGCTGGATGTTTTGACCGCCGCCGGTGCGGAAATTTCCGAAACCAATGACGGCATACGCATTCGCCGCAATGGCCATGGGATCGAGCCGGTTGATGTGGAAACGGCGCCATTTCCGGCATTTCCGACCGATCTTCAGGCGCAGTTCATGGCGCTGATGACGCGGGCCGGGGGCACGTCGCGGATTACAGAGACAATTTTCGAAAACCGCTTCATGCATGTCCAGGAACTTGCCCGTCTTGGCGCCCAGATATCCCTCGACGGACAGGTTGCGACAGTGCGCGGCGTACCGCAACTGACAGGAGCCGAGGTGATGGCAACCGATCTTCGCGCTTCCGTCTCGCTTGTCATCGGAGGGCTTGTCGCAAAAGGCCAGACGACGGTGAACCGGGTCTATCATCTTGATCGCGGTTTTGAGCAACTCGAGGACAAGCTCAATGCCTGCGGCGCTGATGTGGTGCGGATTTCCGCCTGATCAGATTGGGTATTCCGGTGCGCGCGCGATAATTTCAACAAGGCTTTTGCATATCGCGCAATTTGTCCCTATATTAGGTCTGCTGCTTGCAGCTATGGCGATAAATGGCCTGCGTAATAAACCTATCGGACCCGGGGGCGGTACCCGGCGCCTCCACCAAAACCCAGCCCGATGATATCCAAGTTGTCATGTGGATACCGATTGATTGCCGGAAACTGGGCTTTGGCGGGGGCGAAATAGGATCGACGAGGGCGTAAAGGTTGTGCTTTTGCTCGGTATGATACCCGCCGTTATCGGGTCAACTCAGTAGTTGCAAATGACAACAATGCTGAAGGTTTTGCGGTAGCTGCGTAATGCGGTTCCTGTAATACCGAACCTAAGTCCCTCTGGTTAGCACTTTAGGGCGGGGTCCGGCAGCACCTGGCAACAGAAGCTGCCACTTTCTTTTTAAGGTGGGCTTTTAAGTTTTGAAAACGCGGCTCCAGCGTTCCATGAACCGCTCTTGTGGCCTGAAACGAAGCGTTGCAGGCCCTTCAATTGTTTGTCTGAACCCGTCTTGTATTTTGTGGCAAGCTGGTCGACACTCAGACGCAACCGCTTAAGTTGAGAAATATGGCAGAAGACCAGATCAGATATGATATCCTCGCGCAGGAAGCGATGCGCGGTGTCGTCAAGAAGGTGCTGACGGAGGTGATGCGCGCCGGGCTTCCGGGCGAGCATCATTTCTACATCACCTTCAACACGCAAGCGCCGGGCGTGCGGGTCTCGTCGCGCCTGCGCGAACGCTATCCGGAAGAAATGACCATCGTGGTTCAGCACCAGTTCTGGGATCTTGAGGTCAACAACCAGTCATTCGAGATCGGTCTTGCGTTTTCCGGTGTGCCAGAGCGTCTTCTGGTGCCGTTTAGCGCAATCAGGAGTTTTGTTGATCCGTCGGTCCAATTCGGCCTGCAATTCGATGTGGCGCAGGAAGAATCGGTTCTCGACACAAGTCTCGACACAACCCTCGACACTGGCGACAATGCAGAAGCGCGTGGCAAAAAAGCGCCAGGCACGGCGCTTGGCTCTGTCGCGCCTGCTGCGATCATTTCAACCCACGCAAAGCGCGATGCCGAGGCGGCGGCGAAGGAGGCGGAAAGCACGGAAAAGCGAACGGAGAAAGCTTTGAAAGCGCTCGAGCGCGAGAAGAAACGCTCCCAAAAAGACGATGCCAAACAGGAAGATCAGACCAAGATAAGCGAGAGCCCGTCGGCGGATGTGGTGTCTCTCGATGCGTTCCGTAAAAAAGCCGAGTAATTCTTTTCAGAAAGCAAGGTCATGTCCGAGATCATCAATTTAAAGCAAGCCCGCAAGAAACGTGATCGTGACGCCAAGGACAAGGACAGCGCTGTGCGCCGCGTTCAGTTCGGACAAAGCAAATCAGACAAGAAAATCGTCGATATTTCCCTGACCCGATTGTCGAAAAAACTCGATGATCACAAGCGCACCCCATCGAATCCGTTGGACGATTGATCTGTCCGCGACCTATCCGAAACGTCGCCCGACGAGATGAAGCGATCCATTACCCTTAGCGGACACAGAACCAGTATTTCGCTTGAGGCGGCATTCTGGGATGGCTTGCGGACAATTGCGCGGGCTGAAAAGACGACGCCCACGGACCTCATTGCGCGAATTGACGATAAGCGGCTGCCGGAAGACAATCTCTCCTCCGCAATCCGGGTCTATGTGCTGCATTATTATCAATCCCTTGCCACGAAGACCGAAAGGGCCGGAGATCGCGCTCCGTAAATATTGGGGCTGAACATTCCGACTGATCGCTCAGGCTGCCTGAGCTGATTAGACGAATTAGTCGCAGGCTAGCTTATTGCGGATTTGGGCTGAGGATAAGGGGGCGCCCGACGGGAGCCTGTGCGGGCGGGAATGCACCAGGCAATCCAGGCGCATTCGGTTGTAGGCTCGAATTTGTCGGCGGCTGCAAGCGGCCTTCACGCAGGCGGCGCAATTCATCTTCGATATTGATTGGGGCCAAGGGCGTGTCCGGTGCACGCGCTTTTTCTTCGCGTGCGGCTGCTTCCGCTTTCTGCCTTGCGGCCTCTTCGCTTGCCCGGATTTTCTCAAGCCGCTCGCGTTCGGCCTTTTCCTCAGCTTCCCGCTGTTCGCGCTCTTCCTCACTCGAAATCCAGCGCGCATAGCGCGACAATCGCTGGCGTTCGAGAATATCGGCCTGAAGTATTTCGACCCTTCGCACTTCGTTCTCGAAGCGGCGCACCGTCAGGTAGCCAAGCAGGGGCTGAAGGTCGAGGCTGCGGGCGGGCTGATCGAGCGGGCCATCGAAATTGACGGCAATTTCCGGTGTCGATCCTGCGACCGGGGTTGCATCAATGCCCGCCGGATCGACACTGAGGGCAATCGTCCCCATGAGGCTCATCTGCGGCAGATCAATCGTCAGGTTGCCACGGGTTTTCACCGTGTCGTTCTCGAGCGCGGTGTTCGCTATGCGGACAAGGCCGGAAGCAATGGTAAAGGTGCTCTCGGCTTTTTTGACCGCCAATGTTCCGCTGTCGAGATGACCTTCGACAATCGGCAGCAAAGTGTCGCGCTCGAGGCTGAGATCGCGGTCCGCTGCCTCGAGGAGAAGGCGGAAGGTGGCCTGGTTGAGGCGGCGGATGGCGGCGTTTTCGAGCGTTATCGAGCCGCCGCCGGACAGGGTCGCGATGACCGCCTGAGCGCTGCGTCCAGTCCCGGTGAAACGACTGGCAAGAGACAGTTTTCCCTCGATCAGCGGGCGGCCTGAATCCGACCAGAGCAGCGTGCCTGCATTGATCTCGGCAAGGTTGGCGTTGCCGGAAAGGGTCACAGCGCCCTCATTGTTGGCAATACGCAAGGAGCCGTTCAAGCTGCCGCCCGCAAAATCGGCGCTGATCCTGTCGAGGTCGATACTGTCCGGGCGCAGGCGAAGATCGAACCTTGCCGCATCAAGCTCGCGCAGGTCACCGATATCGACAGCCTCGCTCGTGACCTGAAGATCGGCCTCCAGTCTGGTTTCCAGTCTGGCAAGATAGGGTTTCGAGAACTGGCCTTGTGACCAGAATGCAGGGTCAAGCGGCGCGTTCTCGGCTTCATCCGTCACGTCTGTCGTGTCGGTTTCGCTTTCAGCCGGAAGATCGAGGGCAAGGGGCGAGAGCACCTCGCCGGTTGCAAGCGCGAGGATCCAGGGCAGGGACAGACGCTCTACGGCGAGTTTTCCTGACCATTTCCAAGGCTGTTTGGCCGAAAGATCGGTACCCTTATAGACAAGATCGGCACTGGTCTTGCTGCCACCAATCGTGCCGACCACATCGTTAAGAGTACCGTTCCAGCCGAGCCCGGCAATCCGGGCGGAAAGGTCGAGATCCGTGCCAAGCCCGGTTGCTGGCAGGCCGTATCCGAGCAGGCGGAGCAGCGGTTCGCCGTCATCACCCTTGAGCTTGACCATGCCCTGATAACGCGGCGTGCCATTCTCTTCCAGTGTCACCGTGAGATCGGTGTTTGCCTTGACGTTCTCGATCTCGCCTTCGGCGGCCAGTGCAAGGCCGCTCGCCAGCGTGCCGTTGGCGCGGAGATCGACTTTTGCCGGCCCGCTCTCGCCGATATCCATTGCGGGCCAGCCGATCTGACTGAGAAAAGCTGCGCCGTCGGCGTAGGTCGCATGGAAGGATGCTTCGAGATTTCCCGCAGCCGGTTTCTGCCAGTCGCCGACAAAGCGCATGCCGGTGCTGACGGTTCCGCCGCCTAGCTTGCCGGTAATGGTGGCGGCGAAATCGGCTGGCGGCGCATTTTCGCGGCCTTCCGCCTGCTCGCCCGAGAATTTCACCTGCACATCGACCGGCACGATGCTGGCGCCGTTGCGGCGCAAATAGGAAACCGCTGGATTGCCGGGCGCAATCGCCTCGGCGATCTTGACCAGCCCCTCAATCGCCTCGGCGCGAACCGTCCCAACCACACGACCCGAAGGCGCTGTCATCGGATTGCGGATGGTGCCGGATACATCAATCTCAGCGCCCGCAAAATCGGCGATTTTCAGGTTTCTGATGTCGATCACACTGTTTGCGATCTTCAGATCAACCGAAGCGTTGCGACCCTCGAGAGTGGCGGATACAAGCTTTTCGGCATCAAGCTTCAGCGCAACAGTGTCGTTTTTGCCGAAACCGGAAAGGTTGGAGCCGCCGATGAACAGGGCACCCAGTGCCTGGAGCGCGTCGACATCGAGTTTGCGTGCGCTGAGGGTGGCATCGAATTGTTTCTGACGATCGGAAAGCCGGGCATAGGAAAGACTTCCTGAAATATCCGAATCGCCGAGGGTGGCGGTGAGATCGGTAAAGCGGAAAGCATTGGTTTCTGCCGCAAGCTGCCCCTGGATGTCGATTGAGCCGATGCGCAGGCGGCGCGCATCGTCGCCGCTTTGCGGCTGCCACCATCTTGCAAAGGCAACCGGCTGGCTTGACGCGAGGGAGACCGCGCCGTCGACCTGCATCGATGGTCCGGTTTTCACAGTTCCGGAGAAGCCAAGGCGGGTTGCGCCGGGCAGGGTCGCATTGAGCGTATCGATCCGCCATCCGGCATCGGTTGCCCGGGTCTTGAAGTTGATGCCTCGCACCACATCGCCACCAACCACCACGGCGGTGATATCAACGCTGATTTCGCCGGGAATGCCTGGTCTCGGCATAGTCGCGATCATGCCGGCCAGCACATCCTGCGTCTCGGCCACGCCGAGCGGGCTTGCCTGTCCGTTGCCATAGGCGCGGTCGAGATCAATCTGGCGCGAGGTGATGTCGGCGGTGAAACGCACTTCCGGGCTGAAGGCAATCGCGACCGAGCCATTAAGATTGAGCGGTGCCTCGCGCCTGCCATCTTCGAAAACGGCATCCGTCAGTGTGAAGCCGAGCCTGTCGAGTTCAAAAGCGCCTTTGAGGCCCCAGGGAGCCTTGTCCTCGGTATTGCCGCTTGTGCCGGCTTTTTCAGGCTTATCTGCGAGGGGTTTTGGCTCCACTGCCATAGTGCCCTTATAGCGCAGGGCCGACTGATCAGCTGCCACCTCGGCGGGGCCGATTTCGCCATCAAAAACAGTGTTATAGAAGAGTGATTGAGGTTCGATAAGGGCCTTGACGCGCAAACTTCCATCGATCACCTTGCCGGTGCCGATCCGGAAGGTGAAAGGGTTGTCACGCTCCGTTGCCGTGCCCTCAAGTTTCCAGGGGCCGATAAGGGATTGGGCGGTCACGACGGTCTCGATTGCTTTGAGCTGGATCGATTTTCCCTGCGCCACATCGGCGGCATAGACTGCGCCGTCACGGATGGTAAGCGGGCCGAGCTTGAAGGCAAAATTCTCACCGGAAAGGCCTCCGCGTCCATCGCCAGACCAGTTTGTCGTACCATCCTCGCGCAGGCGCAGGCTGATCTGCGGCGCATCGAGTTCCATGTCGATGACGTCGAAGGTGCGTTGCAGCAGGGGGATGAGTTCGAGGCGTATCTTGAGACGGCTTGCGCTCATCAGCGGCTCGCCGCCGGGTTCGCCGACTTCCAGATTGGTGAAGGTGAAGGTTGGGATCGGCAGGAATTGCGCATCCGCTTCGCCCTTGACCTGGACCGGGTGGCCGATCAGGGCGCTTGCCTCGCGCTCGAAAACCGCCTTGTGATCCGACCAGTCGATGAAGAACGGCGCCACAAGGACGGCCACGAGGGCCGCAACGATGATACTTCCGATGATGATGAAGATTTGATTCAGTTGTCCGCTCCCCCGCTCCTTAAGGCCCACAGACATAGGATGACTGATTTTGTCCATGACCGTCGGCATGAAAACAAGCAAACCGATATGGCGTCAATATGAATTCGGATCCGTTTTTAACGGGATTTCCTTCTCTTTTGCAGGGGTTTGCGCGGTTTTTCAGCAAGCGCGTACCGCAACCGCCTGCGAAGCGCTGCCAGTCGCCGCCGATTGCGAGACCCTGGCTCCGTTCTTGCCGTGTTCTCGCTTTTCTATCATTGACTAGCCGAAGTGTGTTGACGTTATCGAGGACAACCTATGGGTTGACGCGGGCAAGGTAAAGACCGCACGTTGCTGCTCACGCGCGGCCGGGGCGAAAGCCGGATCATGCCATCGAAAGGCAGCGGAAGGCACTTGAAAAGAGGAAATCAAGAATGGAAGGACAACATGCGCTCGCGCTCAAAATACCGCCGCCGGTGGTGGGTTTGGTCGCGGCGATCCTGATTTATGCGCTTGCGCAGCTTTGGCCTCAATGGAATTTCGACTTTCCCTTTCAAAATGTGCTCGCGATTGTGCTGGGCGCCACCGGTCTTGCGTTCGACGGGGCGGCGATTGCAGCGTTTTTTGCCGTGCGCACCACGGTCAATCCGATGGCGCCGGGATCGACCAGTTCGCTCGTGACAAGCGGGCTTTACCGCGTGACACGCAACCCGATGTATCTTGGATTGCTCCTCATTCTTTCCGGGGTTGCAGTCTATATCGGAAATCCGCTTGCGCTCACTGTGATCGCGGGGTTCATTGCCTATATCACGCGGTTTCAGATCATGCCGGAAGAGGCGCTGCTCAGACAGAAATTCGGGGCGGACTTTACGCTTTACTGCGCGCGCGTGCGACGCTGGCTATAGCGGGTTTCAGATTGCTTCGAGCCGATCAGCTTTTCCATGCAAAGCGCTAACGCGCCGCCACAGGCCCGTGACACCGACATCCCGTGTGAATGGCGCGTTGTCAGACGGTTGCAAAAGCCTCGCGATCAAGATGGGCGAGATGGCCCTCCTTGACCCAGACCAGCGCGCCTTTGCTGCCGGTCAGAGCCGAAAGCGGTGCGCCGACCGGAAGCCTGAGCCAGGATTGCGTGGCAAAGCTCTCGCCGGCCTCTTCGAAGCCGCCTTCGATCACGAAAATCTCGATACCCCCGCGCGGCGTGAAGTTGATTGGCTTGCCAGCATCCCAACGCTCAAGGCGTACCTCTTCGCGGCCATCGTTGAAAAGGGAGGCAAGTTCGGCATTGTCACGACCGACAACCTTGAACAGGCCGATCTTGTTGGTGTCCGCGATAATATGGGATGTATCGCTTTTCTCCATCTGCCAGAGTTTGACAAGAATGGTGCAGCCATCATCCGATCCCGGTGTATGGCGCGAATTCGGCGGGTTGCGGATGTAGCTTCCTTTCGGGAAATCGCCGTGCTCGTCCTGAAAGACGCCATCGAGCACCAGGAACTCCTCGCCGCCGCTATGAACATGCGGTGAGAATTTGCTGCCCGGCGCATAACGCACGATCGTGGTGGCGCGGGCAACCTCATCACCGATGCGCTCGAGCATGCGCCGTTCGACGCCTTTCATCGGAGAGGCGCGCCAGGCAAGATCTGCGCCATGCACGGCGGCGCGCAAAGTGAAATCAGCGTTCAATTCCAACTTTTCCATTTGGTTTCGCTCCTTGCACATCGCTGAGCTGAGATCGCGCTCAGTTCATCTATCTAGTGATAGATTGTTTGCGACATTGACGAAAACCTCGTCCTGTGTCAATCCCTGTCAGATTATGAAAACCCGCGACCGATCCTTTGAAAGCTATCATGACGACAAGCGAAAAACTTCTTGATGCTGCTGAATTGCGCATGCGCCGGACCGGCTACAACACGGTCAGTTTCCGCGATCTCGCGGCCGATATCAATATCAAGAGCGCAAGCGCTCACTATCATTTTCCGCGCAAGGAGGATTTGGGTCTCGATCTTGTCAAACGCTATCATGCCCGGTTTTTCACCACGCTTGACGCGGCTGCCGCAGGGGAGAATACCCGGCGCGGCAAGATCGAGTGCTTCCGCCTTGCCTATCGCTCGGCGCTTGTCGATGATCGGTCGATGTGCCTCTGCGGTCTTCTCGGTTCGGAAATCGCGAGCCTGCCGGATGCAGTGGCGACCGAAGTGAAAGGCTTTTTCAAAGCCAGTATCGAGTGGGTTGCAAGTATTCTCGCGGATGGCACGCCGCAGATGCGGCACAATAACGAGGCAGCGGGCTTTGTCGCAACGATGCAGGGCGCGCTGATGCTGGCAATATGCATGGAAGATGCCGCACTGTTCGATGCCATGACCGAGCGTGCGCTCGACCTTATTGCTGGCGATTGAATAATTGTACTTTCCGGGAACCGACAGCACCCTCGCGCATTCCTGATGGGGGAAGAAGTATTTGCGCAGAGCTGTTAATCGCCATGAGATCAGGCTGCAACCATCCTGTTGGGAGATGTCGCGCGGCGCGCGGCCATTTTCCCCGTCCGTCGGTGTCGGCGTTACGGGCTCTCCGTGATGGTCACGACCGGGGCCTCGACGTTGCCCGCCTCAACGAGATGGCTGATCAGAAAGCCGTTTGCTGCCATGATCACGCTCCTCGCCGATGGTCGAGCGATGCCCGCGGAGATGGCCACTGTTTTCGCAAGGCCTTTGATGTCCATGCTCACCGGATATTGCGAAAGGTTGAAAACGCAAAGGCAATCCCGCCTGCCGTCTTCCCCTTTACAGGTTCGCACAAAGGCAAGCACCGGCTCAGGGGTTGCGAGAAAAATGGTCCCGCCGAGCCTGAGTGCTGGGGAGGATTGCCGAAGAGCGATCATCGCGCGGTAGAAGGCGAGCACGGATCCGCTTTCCGCTTCCTGCGCCAGCACATTGCGGCTTTTTTGCAGTTCCTTCACGGGAAGCCAGGGTGTTGCGGTGGTAAAGCCTGCATGCTGCGAGGAATCCCACGGCATCGGTGTGCGGCAGCCATCGCGGCCCTTATATTCCGGCCACATGCGAATGCCCGGCGGATCGGTCAATTCCGCGAAGTCGAGTACGGTTTCGGGAAGGCCGAGTTCTTCACCCTGATAGATACCGACCGAGCCTTCGAACGATAACAAAAGCGCGGCCGACTGTTTAGAAAGCGCATCCGGCTCCGCGCTTGAGGCCGCCCAGCGCGTGACATGGCGCTCGACATCATGGTTGGAAAAACTCCAGCTTGGCCAGCCATCCGCGGCGCGGGCGAAGAAGGTCGCGATACAGTCGCGAAAATGACCGGCGCTGAATTTCGGCCCGAGCATGTCGAAAGAATAGGCCATGTGCAGTTTATCGCCGCCCTCGGTATAGGCGGCCATCGTGTCGATGGAGTGGTGTTCATCGCCGACCTCGCCGACCAGCATGCGGTCTGGATAGCGGTCCACGAGGGCGCGGAGCTTTTTCAGGAAAGCGAGATTTTCCGGCTGGCTCTTCGAGTGGATATGATCCTGCGCATCATAGGGCTTGACCCAGTATTTGCCGGCCTGCGATGGTTCCGGCGGATCATCGCGCAATTGCCGGTCGTGGAAATAATAGTTCACCGTGTCAAGGCGGAAGCCGTCAACGCCGGCTTTGAGCCAGAAATCGACCGTCTCCAGCACGGCATCCTGCACCGCTTCGCAGTGAAAATTGAGGTCCGGCTGCGAGGTCAGGAAATTGTGGAAGTAATATTGGCCGCGTCTTGCCTCCCATTCCCAGGCTGATCCGCCAAACAGGGATTGCCAGTTGTTCGGCGGTGAGCCGTCCGGCTTCGGATCGGCCCAGACAAACCAGTCCGCGCGGGCGTTGTCGCGTGAGCTTCGGCTCTCGACAAACCAGGGGTGGCGGCTTGCGGTATGGCTCAGGACCTGATCGAAAATCACCTTGAGGCCGAGAGAATGTGCCTTGTCGAGGAGCGCGCGGCAATCGTCGAGCGTTCCGAAAAGCGGGTCGACGGCGGTGTGATCCGACACATCATAGCCCATGTCCTGCATCGGGGACTGAAAGATCGGCGAGAGCCAGATGCCGTCAACGCCAAGGCTTGCCACGTGATCAAGGCGTCGGGTAATGCCCTTGAGATCGCCGATACCGTCGCCATTGTCGTCCTGGTAAGAGCGCGGATAGATCTGATAAATACACGCACCACGCCACCATTCTCTCATGTCAGGTCCTTTCGCGCCGTCTTTGCGGTTTGTTCGAGAAAAAGGGTAATGCTGCGCGGCGGTGCGACGAAGGTACCGCCTGCATGATCGGGCAGCTTTAATCCATCCAGGACCGTCCACCAATGAAGCCCCGCATCCGGTCGCGGCGCGCAAAAGGGCACGCTTTCCTGCCCGCGGTTGATGCAGGCGAGCAGCCGGGGGGCGGCTGCCTCATCGGTTGCAAGACATAGCATTAACGGGGCTGTGCCGGGGGTGTGCCAGTCGGCCTGCGTCATGATGCAGCCTGACGCGGTCAGCCAGACGATATCGGGCTTTTCTTGTGCACCCTTTGGCGCACCCTTCGGCGCACCGGTCAGAAAGCTGGTTGCCTGAAGTGCGGGAAGGCGTCTTCGAAGTCGGCTCAGCGCTTTGGCATGGGCAAGAAGATCATGGTCCTGGCTTTCCCAGTCGATCCAGGTTATCGCATTATCCTGCGCATAGGCGTTGTTGTTGCCCTGCTGGCTGCGGCCAAAAGCGTCGCCTGCCGACAACATGATCGTACCGCGTGAAAGAAACAGCGTGGTAAGGAGCGCCATGATATCGCGCCGCCGCCTTTCCGTGACAGAGGGGTCATCTGCGACACCTTCAACGCCGTTATTCCAGCTCAGATTCTCGTTGTGACCATCGCGGTTTTCTTCGCCATTCGCGTGGTTGTGCTTGTTCACATAGGAAACGCAGTCTGCGAGGGTAAAGCCGTCATGAGCGGCGATGAAATTGACCGAGCGGGTCTCATGACCTGAAAACCGGTCGGATGAACCGGCAAGGGCGGTTGCGAAATCGGCAAGCGCACCATCGTCACCGCGCCAGAAGCGGCGGATCCGGTCGCGGGCCTGATCGTTCCATTCGAGAAACGGTTTTGGAAAGCGGCCAAGCTGATAGCCGCCCGGTCCGATGTCCCAGGGTTCGGCGATGAGGATGCGATCGGAAAGAACCGGGTCGCTTATGATCGCCTTCAGGGTTTCGGCGTCGCTGTCAAAGCCGTCAGTCGTGCGCCCGAGAACCGGCGCAAGATCGAACCGGAAGCCGTCGACGCCGCCCTTCAGGACAAAATGCCTGAGCGATGCAAGCACCATCGTGCGGATTGCCGGTTTGCTGCAATCAATCGTGTTGCCACAACCGGTATCGTTGATGAGCCGGTGCTCTGCGTCGTGGCGATAGGCGGTGTGGTTGTCAAGGCCGCGCAGCGCAAGGGTCGGGCCTTTCGCATCGCTCTCGCCGGTATGATTGAAGACAAGATCAAGGATGACGCTGATGCCGTGCTCGCCAAGTTTCGCGGTCAGTTCGGCAAGGTCCGCCGTGCCGTTCGGCGCAAGGCGCGGATCAAGCGCCATGAAGGTGACCGGATTATAGCCCCATGCATTGGCAAGCCCGAGAGGCGGAAGGTGCCGCTCGTCAATCCAGGCGGTGATCGGCATCAGTTCCACCGCCGTTGCGCCGATTGCTTTCAGATGGTCAAGGATCGCGGGCTCACCGAGGGCTGCAAGCGTGCCCCGCTTATCAGGCACCACACCGGGGTGGCGCATGGTGAACGCACGGACATTGATTTCATAGATCAATTCCCCCGGCTTGAAGTGCACCGGTCGCCGCGGGGCATCAGCCAATATCTCGATCATTGATTTCGCAACAAGGGGGGCGGTGTCGATGGCTTCATCGCGGTGGGCGGCAAGGCGCGGATCATAGCGCCAGGCCCGGTCGATCCGCGTCGCATAGGGGTCGATCAGGAGTTTTGCGGGATCAAACCAGAACCCCTCATCGGGCGCATAGCGGCCATCGGCGCGGTAGCCATAGGTGGCCCCATCCGGCAGGCTGTCAATCGTGAGCACGAAGTCGTCTCCGTTACGCGTCATGGCGAGGCGGGCGGTTTCGGTTTCACCATCGAACAGGCAGAGATGCACCGTCGCGGCCGCTGGGGCGCGCACCCGAAAGCTGGTGCGTTTGCCCTCAGTCGTAGCGCCGAAGGGTAAGCTTTCCGCCATGATCAGGTAATGACGTCTGGTTCTGATCGCCCGAGGCTTTTGCGATAGCCGGTCAGGCTGTCGGCCAAAGCGATAAGGGGGCGGAGCGCTTCCTGTGTCTCGATAGCGCGCAGGGCGGAGTCCGGCTCATAACGTTCGACATAAAGCCGCACCGTTGCCCCATCCGTGCCCGTGCCGGACAGGCGAAAAACAATCCGCGAGCCGCCTTCAAGCAGAATGCGTACGCCCTGATTTTCAGACCGGGAAGCATCCACCGGATCATCATAGGCGAAAATATCGGCTTTATCCACGATGAGACCATGGCCTGATTGTCCGGCAAGGTGCGGCAGGCTTTCCTGAAGTGTGGTGAAAAATGCCATCGCGCGGTCGCTTTCCACTGCTTCGAAATCATGGCGGGTATAGTAGTTGCGCCCGAACTGACCCCAGTGATCGTGCACGATCGCCTTAACGCTCTCGCGGCGGGCGGCCAGGATGTTGAGCCAGAGCAGCACCGCCCAAAGGCCATCTTTTTCGCGCACATGATCCGAGCCGGTGCCGGCGCTTTCCTCGCCGCAGATCGTGACCTTCCCGGCGTCGAGCAGATTGCCGAAGAATTTCCACCCGGTCGGGGTTTCATGCATGGCTATGCCCCGCGCCGCAGCGACCCGGTCAGCGGCGGCGCTTGTCGGCATGGAGCGCGCAATTCCGGCGATGCCTTGCGCGTAGCCGGGAGCGCGATGGGCGTTCGCGGCAAGGATCGCAAGCGAGTCTGACGGGGTCACGAAAATACCCCGCCCGAGAATGAGGTTGCGGTCGCCGTCACCATCCGAAGCGGCAGCAAAATCCGGTCCGTCAGGGCGCATCACGGCGTCGAGCAGGTGGCGCGCATGGACGAGATTGGGATCGGGATGATGGCCGCCGAAATCCGGCAGCGGTATTGCGTTGAGAACGGTGCCCGCAGGCGCATGAAGGCGGTTTTCGAAAATCTCGATCGCGTAGGGGCCGGTGACGGCGGACATCGCATCAAAGGCCAGGGTGAAACCGTCTTTGAGGAGCGCCCGGATCGCGTCGAAATCGAACAGGGTTTCCATCAGCGCGGCATAATCCGCGACCGGATCGATGACCTCGACCATCATCGCGCCAACCTTCTGGCGTCCGACGGTGCCAAGATCGACATCCGGTGTCTCGATCGTGTGATAGCGCTCGATGATGCGCGAGGCGGCATAGATTTTCTCGGTCAGCCACTCAGCTGCCGGACCGCCGTTCCGTCCGTTGAACTTGATGCCGAAATCCTCGGTCGGGCCGCCGGGATTGTGGCTTGCAGAAAGGATCAGCCCGCCAATCGTTGCATATTTGCGGATGATGTGGGAGGCCGCCGGTGTCGACAGGATCCCGTTCTGACCCACAAGCACGCGCGCAAAGCCATTGGCTGCTGCCATGCGGATTGCTTTCTGGATGACGACATCGTTGTAAAAACGCCCATCGCCGCCGAGAACAAGGGTTTCGCCCTTCGTTCCCTCGAGGCTGTCGAAGACCGATTGAATGAAGTTTTCCGCATAATTTTCGCGGGCAAAGGCGGGGACTTTCTTGCGAAGGCCGGATGTGCCGGGCCGCTGATCGTCATAAGCTTTTGTCAGAACAGTCTTGATCACGCGGTCTTACCTCTCGAAATCAGGGTTTTAAAAAGGGCTGAATAATCGGCGGCGCTCGCTTTCCACGAGACATTCGCCTTCATGCCGTTCTGCTGGATTTTCTGCCAGCGGCGGCGGTCGCGGAACAGGGCCATCGCCCGCGTCATGGTGCGAATGAGTTCCCCACGCTCCGCCTGTTTGAGGTGAAAGCCGGTCGCAACGCCTGCTCTGGTGGCGGCGAGACTGGCGTCGATCACCGTGTCGCCAAGGCCGCCGGTAGCGGTGACGACCGGCACGCACCCGTAACGCATGCCGTAGAGTTGTGTCAGGCCGCAGGGTTCGAAACGCGACGGAATGAGGATCATGTCACCGCCGCCCTGCATGCGGTGGGACAGGATTTCGTCGTGACCGACGATGAGAGCGACACGGCCCGGATGGCGCGAGGCGGCATCGCCAAGCTGGTTCATATAGGCGGGATCGCCGACGCCAAGAATGGCGAATGCGAAACCGAGACCCACCAGCTCATCCAGCGACTGGATCAGGATATCAATACCCTTTTGCGGTGTCAGGCGCGAGATCACCACAACAAGCGGCGCGCCATTGTCGATGAGATGGAAGCGCTGAATGACGGCGGCCCGGTTCGCTGCCCGCTCAGCGAGGCTTTTCGCGTCATAGCGCGCAATCAGATAGTGGTCGCTCACAGGGTTCCAGATCGCATCATCGACGCCATTGACGATGCCGTGCAGCACCGACCGGCGCGCCGTCATGAGACCCTCGAAACCCATGCCAAAAGCGGGCGTCTGAATTTCGTCGGCATAGCCGGGGCTGACCGTGGTAATGGCGTCAGCGGCGGTGAGGCCCGCCTTGAGGTAGCTCACATCGCCGTAATATTCGATCTCTCCGTCATGCCAGACCCTTGCTGGCAGATCGAGATTTGCGAAGATATCGCCGCCGAACTGACCTTTGAAAGCAATGTTGTGGATGGTTGCAACCGCCGGAAGCGCTGCCTTGGGACCGTTTTTCAGATAGGTGACGGCGAGGGCTGCCTGCCAGTCATGAACATGCATGAGATCCGGCTGAAACCCTGCAACACCACCCGCTGCAATCAGCGCTGCCGCTTTCGAGAAGACAGCGAAACGGCGCCAGTTGTCGACAAAATCGAAGCCGGTATCATCGACATAAGGCCCACCCGCCCGATCAAACAGGGATTGTTCATGAACCAGAAGCAGCGGGGCTCCGCCGCCATCGTGGCGCGTAATCTGAACCTTATGGCCAAGAACATCCTCGAAGGTTGCGACCGGCTTGCCGTTGAGGAGCGTTTCATCGAGGCAGCCATAGGCGGGAAGGACCGTGGTGACGTCAACACCGTATGGCGCGAGCGCGCCCGGAAGCGCGCCGGTTACATCGGCAAGGCCGCCAGTCTTGATCACGGGGTGCATTTCTGATGCGACGGACAAAACCTTCATTCGTAAAACAGTCCCGCGCTATCGAGCATGTTCTGGGTGATGAGACAGATACCGTTTTCGGTCCGGCGGAAGCGTTTCGCGTCGCCTTCGGGATCTTCGCCGACCACAAGACCGGCGGGGATTTTTACACCGCGGTCTAGCACGACATTGCTGAGCCGCGCCCCGCGCCCAATGACGCATTCCGGCAGAACAACTGCATGCTGAAGCGCCGAATAGGACCGGCAGAGCACGCCGGTGAAGAGCAGCGAATTATCGACCTTCGCGCCGGAGATGATGCAATCGCCGGAGACGAGGGAGGAGACCGCCGTACCGCGCCGACCATCGACATCATGCACGAATTTCGCCGGCGGCCGGATTTCCGCATAGGTCCAGATCGGCCAGGAGCGGTCGTATAGATCAAGTTCGGGCACAATATGGGTGAGATCGATATTGGCCTGCCAGAAGGCGTCGAGAGTTCCGACATCGCGCCAATAGGATTTGCTGTCGGGAAATTCGCGGACGCATGATTTCTCGAAACGGTGGGCAACCGCCTTCGCATTCCTGACGAGATGGGGGATGATGTCCTTGCCGAAATCGCGGCTGGATTTCGGGTCGGCGGCATCGCGGCGCAACTCTTCGATGAGAAAGCTTGTCGAGAAAACGTAAATGCCCATCGAGGCGAGGCAATGGCTGGGCTTGTCGGGCATGGTTGGAGGATGCTCGGGCTTTTCGATGAAGTTGATGATGCGGTCCGTCGCGTCGACATGCATGACACCGAAGCCGCTTGCTTCCTCGCGTGGGACTTCGAGGCAGCCGATGGTTACATCCGCCCCCGCATCCACATGCTGTTGCAGCATGATCTCATAGTCCATCTTGTAGATGTGATCCCCGGCGAGAACCACCATATATTCGGTTTCATAGGTCTCGATGATGTCGATATTCTGAAAGATCGCATCGGCGGTGCCCTCATACCACTGGGTTTCCGACACACGCTGGCTTGCCGGCAGAATATCGAAACTTTCATTGCGCTCGGGTCGGAAAAAGTTCCAGCCGCGCTGCATGTGGCGGATCAGGGAATGGGCGCGATACTGGGTGGCGACGCCGATCCGGCGGATACCTGAATTCAGTGCATTGGAGAGGGCAAAATCAATGATCCGGGTTTTGCCGCCGAAATAGACTGCAGGCTTTGCCCTGCGGTCGGTCAGTTCCATCAGCCGCGACCCGCGCCCGCCTGCCAGCACATAGGCCATGGCATCGCGCGACAGCGGTGCATTCTTCCTTTCGGTCATCCTGCCTCTCCTCCAGCTTGTTGCGGTTTGCAACTGAGATAAAGTGTCGTGAGAGGCGGCAATTGCAGGACTGCCGCGCCATCCTCAGTTCTCACCACGCCGCCATTGCCGCCGTTCGAGCCGCCATAAGCAGCGGCATCGGTATTCAGTATCTCGCGCCATTCTCCCGCGACTGGCAAGGGGATACGATAGTTTGCGCGCGGGATCGGGGTCAGATTGCTTACGACCACGATAGGCGGGGCTTTCGGCGCATGGCGCGCCCATGCGAAAACCGATTGGGCGGCATCATCGGCAACCAGCCACTCGAAGCCGTCTGCCTCACAGTCACGCTGATGCAGCGCAGGCAGCGACGTGTAGAGCCGGTTGAGATCGCGAACGAGATCGCGGACGCCGGCATGGGCGGGCGCATCGGTGAGATGCCAGTCAAGCGCGTGTTCTTCCGTCCATTCGCGGCGCTGGGCGAATTCCTGACCCATGAACAGGAGCTTCTTGCCGGGATGGCCCCACATGAAGGCATAATAGGCCCGCAGCGACGCGAATTTCTGACCGTCGTCGCCCGACATCTTGCTGAGGAGCGAGCCTTTGCCATGAACGACTTCGTCATGGCTGAGAGGCAGGACGAAATTTTCGCTGAAGCCGTAATGGATCGCGAATGTCATCTCGTGGTGGTGGTATTTTCGATGGATCGGTTCGCGCGCCATATAGGCAAGGGTGTCGTTCATGAAGCCCATGTTCCATTTGAAGCCGAAGCCGAGACCGCCCGCATGCACCGGCGCGGTGACTTTCGGCCATGCGGTCGATTCCTCGGCAATCGTCATGCGCGCGGATCCCGCACCATAATAATCGCGGTTGAGCTCCTTCAGAAAAGCGACCGCCTCGAGATTTTCGCGTCCGCCCTCGCTGTTTGGCGCCCATTCGCCTTCCTTGCGTGAATAGTCGAGATAGAGCATCGAGGCCACCGCATCGACACGCAGCCCGTCGATATGGAAGACCTCCGACCAATAGAGCGCGTTGTTGATGAGGAAGGATTTCACCTCGGTGCGGCCAAAATTGTAGATCGCCGTGTGCCAGTCGGGGTGATAGCCCTTCGAGGCATCTTCATGCTCGTAAAGAGAGGTGCCGTCGAAGCGGGCGAGGCCGTGCTCGTCGAGCGGAAAATGTGCGGGCACCCAGTCGATGAACACGCCAAGCCCGGCACGGTGGGCGCCATCGACAAATCGCGCGAGCCCGGCCGGATCGCCGAAGCGGGCACTCGGCGCGAAGAGCCCCGTCGTCTGATAGCCCCACGACGGATCATAGGGATATTCCGACACCGGCATAAATTCGATATGGGTGAAACCCATGTCGACGCAATAAGGAATGAGCCGCGCGGCAAGCGTATCCCAGTCGAGGAACCCGCCATCGTCGTGGCGCTGCCAGGATGCGGCGTGAACTTCGTAAATCGCAACCGGCTGAGCGCGGGGATCGGCTTTCGACCAGAAATCGCAGTGCGCCGCGTCACCCCAGTCATGGTGCACTTTGCCCGCGGTGAGTGACGCGGTTTTCGGGCGGAGTTCCGAGCGAAAGGCAAAAGGGTCCGCCTTAAGGGGCAACTTGACACCGTTCTGCCCAAGGATTTCGTATTTATAGGCTTCGCCAGGACCCAGGTCCGGGACAAAGGCCTCAAAAACGCCGGTGCCGAGCCGCAGCCGCATAAGGTTGCGCCGACCATCCCAGCCATTGAAATCGCCAACCACGGAAACCCTCATGGCATTCGGCGCCCAGACGGCGAAATGAATGCCATCGACGCCCTCATGGCGGATCGGATGGGCTCCCATCTTGTCGAAAAGCCGCAGGTGGCGTCCTTCGGCGAACAGGTAATCATCCACCGGACCCAGGACGGGGCTGAAGGAATAAGGGTCTGTCACCCACCAGTCGCCGCCCTCATTGGCAGCGTGATAGCGCAGCGGCTGGCGTTTTCTGAGACGGGTTGAGCCGGTGAAAAAACCGCTTTGACCGACAGGCTGAAGGTCGGCTGCCTTGTGCCCGTCGAGCCTGTAGGCGCTGACTGTCCGGGCATCCGGTATGAAGCAGCGGGCATGCAACCTGCCCGCTGCTTCATGCAGGCCCAGAACGGCGAAAGGGTCACGGTGGGTTCCGCTGACGATGGCATCGATTTCCGATCTTTCCGGAAAACAGGCTGGTTCGATTTGTGGCGTCTTCTGCCTTTTTACGGGCAATGGGTCGTCGGGTTTGGATTTCGCCATCTTGTGACCCTTGGCGACGCGCGCCCTTGCGGGTTGGCCGCGCCGCGCATCTTACCGCGTTGAAACCTGCCAGATATCCTTCGCATAGTCGCGAATGGTACGGTCGGCGGAGAACCATCCCATGCGTGCGGTGTTCAGTATAGCTTTTTCTGTCCATTTCTGCGGGGATTTCCAGAGCTGGTCGACATCGCGCTGGGCGCGGGCATAATCGGCGAAATCGTCGGTCACGAAGAACCAGTCATGGCTTTTGAGACCGTCGATGAGACCGGCATAGCGGGCCGGGTCATCGGGCGAGAAGGTGCCGCTTGCAATCGCCTTCAGGGCCTGAGCGAGGGCGGGCAAGGCGTCGATTGTCGCCGTCGGGTCACGCCCTGCTCTGCGTCGCGCGGCCACATCCTCGGCGGTGAGGCCAAAAATCAGGATATTTCCCGCGCCGACATGCTCGCGCATCTCGACATTGGCGCCGTCAAGGGTGCCGATGGTAAGCGCGCCATTGAGGGCAAATTTCATATTGCCGGTTCCCGAGGCTTCCATCCCGGCGGTCGATATCTGTTCAGAAAGATCAGCCGCCGGCACGATGACCTCGGCCATGCTGACATTGTAATTCGGCATGAACACGACCTTGAGCAGGCCCGAGACCGACGGGTCGTCATTGACGACTTTTGCCACATCGTTTGCAAGTTTCACGATGAGCTTGGCATTGTGATAGCTCGGCGCTGCCTTGCCCGCGAAAAGCTTCACACGGGGCACCCATTGCCGTTCGGGGTGGGCACGCATCTCGTCATAGAGTGCTACGGTCTCAATGATGTTGAGAAGCTGGCGCTTGTATTCGTGGATGCGCTTGATCTGAATATCGAAAAGAGCCGACGGATCGATCCTGATCCCGGTGCGCTTCTCGACGAGGCGGGCGAGAGCTTCCTTGTTCTGGCGCTTGATCGCCTGGAAGCGGTTTTGAAAGGCGCTGTCGCGTGCGAATTTTTCCAGCCCGAGAAGCCGGGTCGCATCCTCCATCAAAGGTCCCGCGACCTCGGTTGCGAGCACATGAAGTTGAGGGTTGCTCTGCATCAGCCAACGGCGCGGCGTGATCCCGTTCGTCTTGTTGTTGATGCGCGCTGGATAAAGCGCATGGAGATCGGCAAAAACCGTCTCCTTCATGAGTTCGGTGTGAAGCGCGGAGACGCCGTTCACGGATTTCGAGCCCATGAAGGCAATATTGCCCATGCGCACTCGCCGCTCCCCGTTTTCATCGATGATCGAAAGCCGTGCGACCGCGCCGTCGTCGAAGCCCTGCTCGACCGCGCCGCGCAGCACATGGGCATTGACCGCGAAGATGAGCTGCATGTGGCGCGGCAGCATGCGCTCCAGAAGCGTGATCGGCCAGCTTTCAAGCGCCTCTGGCAGCAGCGTGTGGTTGGTATAGCTGAAGGTCGCCCCGGTGATTTTCCAGGCATCTTTGAAGTCAAGCCCGTGTTCATCGATGAGAAGGCGCAGCAGTTCAATCACCGCAATCGCGGGATGGGTGTCATTGAGCTGGATGGCGACCTTGTCGGCAAGGTTTTCGACGCCCGGATTGGTTGCAAGATGCTGGCGCAGAATGTCGCTGAGCGATGCGGCGGAGAAGAAATATTCCTGCCTGAGGCGCAGTTCCTGACCGGCGAGATGAGAATCCGCCGGGTAGAGGACGCGGGTCACGGCTTCCGCCTTGTTGCGTTCTTCGAGCGCGCCGACATGGTCGCCCGCATTGAACTTATCGAGAAGGATTGGATCGACCGGGTTTGCCTCCCAAAGCCGCAGGGTATTCACCCGTTTTGCCTGCCAGCCCACAATCGGCGTATCAAAGGCGGTCGCGATCATGCGTTCGGCCGGCTTCCAGCGATAGCGCGCAACGCCCGACGGGGTAAAGCCATCCGGCATGACAGTGCCGCCGAAGCCGATTTCGTAAGAGGCCTCGCGACGCTCGAATTCCCACGGATTGCCGTGGACCAGCCATTCTTCCGGCAGCTCGATCTGCCAGCCATCGGCCATCTCCTGACGGAACAGGCCATGATGATAGCGGATGCCATAGCCACAGGCGGCGATATCGACACTTGCCATGGCTTCCATGAAACAGGCAGCAAGCCGCCCGAGACCGCCATTGCCGAGCGCGGCATCGGGTTCGAGTGCCGCGATCAGGTCGAGATCGACCCCGAGCGAGCCGAGGGCTGCGCTGAAATCCTCCTGCAATTCGAGATTGGTTACCGCATCGCGCAGGAGGCGTCCGATCAGGAATTCGAGCGACAGATAACAGACCTGTTTCGCCCCGGATTGCCGCGCCGCCTCGCCGGAGGCAATCCACCGGTCCACAATGCGGTCGCGCACGGTGAGAACGGTGGCGCCGAGCCAGTCATGGGCTTGCGCTGCTGCCGGTGCCTTGCCGGATTTATAGGTCAGCCGGTGCAGAATATCCGCGGCGATCGTCTTTTGCCGTTCGGTGAGGTCAGGGGAGGGCGCGGTGGTTTTGATGCGTTGCAAGGCCTTGGGTCACTTTCGGATTCTGGAACGGTCGAAGCGGGAGGAGGTGCCGTCCTGTCTGATAGAACAGCGATATGCTGTGCGGTGCAACATCAAAAATCGGCAGGCGCGGGCGCATCCGGTCTTTTGGTGGTTTGGTTATGGCAACGCTGAGGCGCGGCGAGGTGCAAGCAACGATTGGATGCGCAATTGTGCATTGCAATCATTTGTGAGACGCTGGATCGAGAAGAGACGCAGAAATAGCCTCGGCAATCGCCCTGTTCCGGCGCATGATTTTCACCCCGTTAATGATCAGGAGCCTTATGTCCATCAAAGCTGCCGTGCATCACCTCACGCATTACCGCTATGACCGTCCGGTTATCCTTGGTCCGCAGATTGTCCGTTTTCGCCCCGCGCCGCATAGTCGCACCCGCGTGATTTCACATTCGCTGAAGGTGACGCCTGCCAATCATTTCGTGAACCACCAGCAGGACCCCTACGGCAACTGGCTCTCGCGCTATGTGTTTCCCGAACCCGTCCGCGAGTTCAAGATCGAGGTCGATCTCATCGCCGACATGACGGTTTATAATCCGTTCGACTTTTTTGTCGAGGAAGCAGCCGAGGAATGGCCGTTCGACTATGGTGCGGATATCAGCCCCGATCTCGTGATCTACCGCAAGGCAGAACCGATCGAGCCGATGCTTGCGACTTTCATGCAAAGCATCGACCGCACGCCTCAGCGGACAATCGACTTCGTGGTCAATCTCAATGCCCGGCTTGCCCGGGAAATCGGCTATGTCATCCGCATGGAGCCGGGGGTTCAGACACCGCAGGAAACTTTTGAGACCGGCAAGGGCTCCTGCCGCGATACCAGCTGGCTGCTCGTCCAGATATTGCGCAATCTCGGACTGGCGGCGCGCTTTGTCTCGGGCTACCTCGTTCAGTTGAAGCCCGATCTCGTTTCGCTGGATGGTCCGGCGGGGACAGATCATGATTTCACCGATCTTCATGCCTGGTGCGAGGTCTATCTGCCGGGCGCGGGCTGGATCGGCCTTGATCCGACGTCCGGTCTGCTCACGGGCGAGAGCCATATCCCGCTCGCGGCAACACCGCATTTCAGCAATGCCGCGCCGATTTCCGGCGTTGCAAGCGCTGCCGAGGTCGACTTCAGTTTCGACATGAGGGTGACACGCGTTGCCGAGCATCCGCGCATCACCAAGCCATTTTCCGACGAATCCTGGGCTGCGCTCGACGCCCTTGGCAAGAAGGTCGACCACGACCTCGTGGCCGACGATGTCCGCCTGACCATGGGCGGCGAGCCGACCTTTGTTTCCATCGATGATTTCGAAGCGGAGGAATGGAACACCGACGCTGTTGGCCCGACCAAGCGGGGCCTTGCCGACCGGTTGATCCGGCGCCTGCGCGACCGTTTCGCGCCGCAGGGCTTCCTGCATTATGGTCAGGGCAAATGGTATCCGGGTGAAACCCTGCCGCGATGGACCTTCTCGCTCTATTGGCGGCGCGACGGCAAGCCGGTCTGGTCAAACGCTGCCCTCGTTGCCGAGGAAGGCAAGCAGACGGAGGCGACCGCAGAAGACGCTGAAAAGCTTTTGCGCAGATTCGCGGTAGAAATTGGCGTCAGTGACGACTTCGTCGTGCCGGCCTATGAGGATCCCGCGCACTGGATCATCAAGGAGGCGAGCCTCCCAGAAAACGTGACGCCAGAAAACTCCAAGCTCGAAGACCTTGAAGAGCGGCACAGAATTGCGCGTGTCTTCGCGCGCGGTCTGACCAGGCCGTCGGCTTTCGTTCTGCCGGTCCAGCGCTGGCAGGCGCAATCATCCGGCCCGCGCTGGCGCTCGGAGCGCTGGAAAACACGGCGCGGCAATCTCTTTCTCGTGCCTGGTGACAGCCCGGTCGGATACCGCCTGCCGCTCGGCACCCTGCCCTATGTTCCACCCTCGCAATATCCTTATGTGAACATTGCCGATCCGACAGTTCCGCGCGGTCCGCTGCCGGATTATGCAGCAGGCGATGATGAAGCGGCTCCGGACAGAACGAACCGTCCCCAGGCAACGGCGTCTTTCACGGCCTCGGAGCCGGGGCAGGAGCGTAACGAGCAAACCGTCCGGGACCTCGACGGTTCGGTCAGAACCGCCGTGTCCATCGAACTGCGTGACGGCAGGCTCTGTGTCTTCATGCCGCCGGTGGAACGTCTCGAGGATTATCTCGACCTGATCGCGGCGGCGGAACGCTCCGCCAAGGTGCTGAATGTGCCGATCCATATTGAAGGTTATGGGCCGCCAACGGACCCTCGGCTCAATGTCATTCGCGTTGCCCCTGATCCCGGCGTGATCGAAGTCAATATTCACCCGGCAGAAAATTGGGCTGATTGCGTCGCCATCACGCAAGCGGTTTATGAGGCCGCGCGTCTGACGCGCCTTGGTGCTGATAAATTCATGATCGATGGCAAACATACCGGCACCGGTGGTGGCAATCATGTCGTTGTCGGCGGGGCGACGCCGCTCGACAGCCCGTTCCTGCGCCGCCCGGATCTGCTCAAGAGCCTTATCCTTTTCTGGCAGCGCCATCCGAGCCTTTCCTATCTGTTTTCCGGGCTTTTCATCGGTCCGACCAGTCAGGCGCCCCGGATCGACGAAGCACGGCATGATGTGCTTTATGAGCTTGAAATCGCGCTTTCCCAGATCCCCGCGCCGGACCATGGCGATGCGCCCCTGCCCTGGCGGGTGGACAGGCTCCTGCGTAACATGCTGACCGATGTCACCGGCAACACGCATCGGGCGGAAATCTGCATCGACAAGCTCTATTCGCCGGACGGGCCGACCGGGCGCCTCGGTCTGATCGAGTTTCGCGGTTTCGAAATGCCGCCCAATCCGCGCATGAGCCTTGCGCAGCAGCTTCTTATCCGCGCGATCATTGCCCGGCTCTGGAAAAGGCCGCTCGACGGCAAATTCACCCGCTGGGGCACTGCGCTGCATGACCGTTTCATGCTGCCTGCCATGGTCTGGCGGGATTTCGAGGGCGTGCTCGCAGACCTCAGGGAACATGGTTACCCGTTCAGGCCTGAATGGTACGAGGCGCAGTTCGAATTTCGATTCCCGTTCTGCGGCGAAATTGAGCGGGAGGGCGTTTTGCTCGAAATCCGTCAGGCGCTGGAACCCTGGCATGTGCTGGGAGAAACCGGCGCGATCGGCGGCACGGTGCGCTATACGGACAGTTCCACCGAACGGCTTCAGGTCAGGATAGAAGCACCCGATCCGGAACGCTATAGCGTGACCTGCAACAGGCGCTCTGTCCCACTCCATCCAATCGGGCAGAACGGCGTTTCGGTTGGCGGCGTGCGCTATAAGGCGTGGCAGCCCGCGAACGCGCTCCACCCGGTGCTGCCGGTTGATGCACCGCTGGTGTTCGACATCTACGACACCTGGAACAAGCGTTCGATTGGCGGTTGTGTCTATCATGTCGCCCATCCGGGCGGGCGCAACTACGAAACCTTTCCTGTGAACGGCAACGAGGCGGAAGCACGGCGGCTTGCGCGGTTTGAGCCAAACGGACATACTCCGGCAGGTTTTACGCCCCCACCGGAAATGCCGCATCCCGAGTTTCCGATGACGCTTGATCTCCGGCGGGTGGTGTCACAGGGGTAAGACGAAAATACCATGCCGCTGCCGCGCTCCAGTACACACGACAATCGTCTTGACCGGTTGCTGAAAGGCTACCGGCCACTTGATAGTGTTCCAGACGAACTGATTGACGGCAATGGCGCGGTTCGGCCGGTCTGGACAAGCCTTCTCCAGTCCATTGCGGGCATGAGCGAGGAGGAGATTTCGCTTCGCATCGGACGGGGCAAGCAATATCTGAGTGATGCCGGTGTCTATTATCGGCAATATAACGCGGCTGGAACCAGCGAGCGCGAATGGCCGCTCAGCCCGTTGCCGGTTCTGATCGACGAGGATGAGTGGCAGGAGATCACCGCAGGGCTGATCCAGCGAGCCGATCTTCTCGAGAAAGTTGTGGCCGATCTTTATGGCGATAACACGCTGGTTGCGAAGGGCCATCTGCCGGCGTCGCTGATTTCGAACAATCGGGAATGGCTTCGCCCTCTCGTCGGCATCAAGCCGCGCTCCGGTTCGTTCCTGCATTTTATCGCGATGGATATCGGTCGTGGTCCCGGTGGCGAATGGTGGGTGCTTGGTGACCGCACGCAGGCGCCGTCAGGAGCCGGCTTTGCGCTGGAAAACAGGATCGCGACCGCAAGGATTTATTCCGAGCTTTTCGGTCGTTCCAATGTGCACCGTCTTGCAGGTTTTTTCCGGCATTTCCGCGATTCGCTGATGGATCTGCGCAATGGCGACGAGAGCCGGGTCGGCATCCTCACCCCCGGTCCGATGAACGATACCTATTTCGAACATGCCTATATCGCCCGCTATCTCGGTTTCGTCCTGCTTGAGGGCGAGGACATGACCATGCGCAATGGCCAGTTGATGGTGCGCACCGTTGACGGACTGCGCCCGATCAGCGTGCTCTGGCGGCGGCTCGATTCGTTTTGGGCCGATCCGCTCGAACTTCATGAGAAGTCACGGATCGGGACGGCTGGCATGCTTGAGGCAGTGCGCGAGGGCAATCTGACAATGGTCAATGCGCTCGGATCCGGCATTCTGGAGACCCGGGCGCTGCTCGCCTTCCTGCCGCGTATTTCGCAAGCCCTGCTCCGTGAGGAATTGCGGATGCCGAACATTGCGACCTGGTGGTGCGGGCAGCCGACTGAATGCGACTTTGTCAAGAAAAACGCGCATCGCATGACCATCGGCAATGCCTATGCGACGCGGTTTCTGTTTGATCATGACGACATTTCCGCCGTAGGGGGTACCTTTAACCAGTCTGTTTCGGAAAGCCTGAGCAATTGGATCGACCAGAATGGCGACCATCTGGTTGGCCAGGAATCGGTTCATCTTTCGACCACACCGTCGCTTGAGGATGGCGTGATCGTGCCGCGACCGATGAGCCTCAGGGTGTTTCTTGCCCGCACGTCCGATGGCTGGACGGTGATGCCCGGCGGCTTCGCCCGGATTGGCCGGACCGGAAACTCAGCCGCCCTTGCCGTGCAGAATGGCGGAACGGCAGCGGATGTATGGATTGTCAGCAAGGCGCCTGTGCGCAACGAGACAATGCTTCTCGACCCGACGGCGACGCAGTTCGTGCGCCAGAAGCCCGGCGTGCTGCCGAGCCGTGCCGCCGACAATCTTTTCTGGCTCGGGCGCTATGTCGAGCGGAGCGAAACCATTATCCGGCTGTTGCGGGCCTATCATCTGCGGCTCGCGGAAGCCGATTCTGGTGGAACTCCACTGCTGCGCGCCATCGCTGCACATCTCGACCGCGTTGGCGTTGTCGTGGATGAAAAAGGCCTGCCCGCGGCGGTAATCGACAATCTTGCTGCGGCTGTTGCGGCTGCCGCCCATATCCGTGACCGGTTCTCAATGGATGGCACTGTCGCGCTCAACGACATTTCAAAAACGGTGCGGCAGATGAAAAACACGGTTGCGGCTGGAGATGACATGGCCCGCGCGATGAGTGTGCTGTTGCGCAAACTCTCAGGATTTTCCGGCCTGGTGCATGAAAACATGTACCGGTTCACCGGCTGGCGTTTTCTCAATATTGGCCGTGCGATCGAGCGGGCAGCGTCGCTCACATCGCTGCTTGCCAGTTTTGCGGATTCCGCAGCGCCCGAAGGAAGCCTCGATTTCGCAATCGAGATTGCCGACAGCGCGATGAGCCACCGCCGCCGCTATGCCGTTTCAACCAACCGCTCGACTGTCGTGGATCTTCTGGGCCTTGATCCGCTCAATCCGCGCTCGGTCATGTATCAGCTGCGCGAAATCAGCGATCATGTCTCCTATCTTCCAGGAACGGAAACGCATCGGCAATTGCAGCCCTTCCAGCGGACATTGCTGCAATCGGAGACCAATCTCGCAATGATGGTGCCGGAAAAACTCACAACCAGGGCCTTGATCAAACTTGGTCTGCGCCTCGGTCGTCTGTCGGACGAACTCACAACCGCTTACATGCGGTAGGAGGTCCGGGTGCTTTATGATGTCTCCCTTACGATTGATTATTCCTATGATAACAGGGCAGGAACGAGCCGCCATATCATTCGTCTTCTGCCGGCGGATCTGCCCGGCGAACAAAGGCTGATTGCGGGCACTGTTTCGGCGACGCCAAAGGCGGATGAATGGATCAACCGAACCGATTTTTTCGGTAACCGGTTGGTTGAGGTCGCTTTTTTCGAAGATCATGACGACATCAGTTTCAGAGCTCAGTCACGCGTCGAGCGCTATAAGGCTATGGATGAACTCGAAATGACACCGCGCGTCTCGGCTCTCGGGCGGGACATTGCCACGCAAACAGACCTCTCCGCCCTCTCGCCGCACCATTTTGTTGGACCTTCGCCGCGTGTTCCGCTCGAGCTGGCAACCACGGCCTATGCGCTGGAGCGGATCAAGGATGATCCGTCCGTGCTTGAGGCGGTCGCGCTGATCGGGGCTGGCCTCCACCGCGATCTTGCCTATGATCCGAAGGCAACCAATGTCGAAACGCCGATGCTCACCGCTTTCAACGGCAGGCACGGGGTCTGTCAGGATTTTGCGCATATCATGATTGCCTGCCTGCGCGGTGTGGGCATTCCGTCCGGATATGTCAGCGGATTTCTACGCACGGTACCGCCTGAGGGCAAGCCCCGGCTCGAGGGCGCGGATGCCATGCATGCCTGGGTGCGGGCGTGGTGCGGTGTCGAACGCGGCTGGGTCGAGTATGATCCGACCAATGCGGTCTTTGTCGATCTTGACCATATCGTGATCGCGCGTGGGCGGGATTATTTCGATGTCGCGCCGGTCAAAGGCGTTTTGCGTACATCGGGCAGCCATAGCACCAAACAGGCTGTTGATGTTGTTCCGGTTGTGTGACCGGCTTGCATGTCCTTCAGGCTCTTCTGAACGTTCCAGCTAACCTATCTGATTGACTTTTCCATCGTTATGCTATCCGCCGTTTGTATCAGATCGTGAATGAAGCCGAGCTTGTGGAGAATCGCCTCGGTGAGTACGAATGGATAGAAATCGTGGTTGCCAATCGATTGGCTCATCGCGTTCATCGCGACCGTCAATGGGATCCAAGCCTCGACAAGAGTGGGCCAATCACTGAGCTTGTAGGGGGTTTCAGGCAGACTTGCCGCTTCGGTAACGGCGGTGCCTGCAGTGCCGCCAGCCCGGATCGGCTGTGGTGTGACATTGTAGGCGAAGGCGGTCTCCAGAGCGTCGATCATGTGGATATAATGCGCCCAGGTCTCCGCGAAATCCTCCCACGGATGTGCACTCGCATAGGCGCTGACGTGATGATTGCGCCAATCGGCGGGCGGGCCGTTTTGATAGTGGTTGCTGAGAGCTGCCGCGTAGTCGACAGAGGCATCGCCGAAACATGCCGTGAAATCCGAATTGCGCCCGCCATCGCGGATCAGACAATCCCAGTAGAAATGGCCGACTTCATGTCGAAAATGGCCGATCAGTGTGCGGTAGGGCTCTCCCATGGCGGTGCGGTTTTTCTCGCGGACATCGTCATCCGCCTCGGCAATATTGATGGTGATCAGTCCGTTCTCATGGCCAGTCAGGACCCGTTTGATTGTGCCATCGAGAGCCGGCTTGTCGCCCTTGAGGTTGAACCGGAGCGTGGTGTCGCCATCCGGCCCCGCGCTTTCGAGCGGAAGGTGGAATTTCTCGATGGAATAGAACAAGAGGCGCTTGGCGCTTTCGAGCCGCGCCCAGCGTTCGATATTACCGGGCGCTGAGAGATCGGGAATGATCGTGGTGCGGCTGCAACTGGTGCAAAGCCTGCCAGCAACGCCGTGCGTGTTCTTGCCCGGTATAACCAGCCAGTTGCACGAAATCGCTTCCCGGTTTGCGCAGGCCGCACGCGCTTCGCCATCGGCGCCAAACGCGCTGGTTGCCGCATCGGCGGAAAGCATCCGGTCAAGTCCGGGCACATAACCAAGAAGCGCTGAACAATTAATGCATTGCGTGTTCTGGAAGTGAACCTCATTGCCGCAATTCGGGCAGGAATATCGACGCATAGAAAATTCCGATCGAATGGATGTATTGCCGCGCTGGATGTTGCAAGATCTCTCGAAGACCGAGGAGCCCCGATCACCTAGGCCTCGCCAGTGCGAAAACCCTGGTCCGTTTCATGATCGGCATGATCTCCATGACGTCAATGTGGGAGCAGAACTTGACCTTTGCATGAAGAAGTTGCGGTTTTCTCGTATCTTTCCCCGTTCCTGCCGCTGGTTTGATATTTTTTTGCCCGTGTGGCGACGGTGGTGGCGCATATCGGCTTGCCATACCAGCTTTCACCGGGTTTTGTGCTGAACGTTCGGCCTTGCTGCTGAAACATGGAGCGTTGCCTTTGACGATCACAACACGCGATAACCGCATCGATCCGGATCTTCCGTCTGCGGGCAGCGTCGGGCGGGTGATCGTGATCAGCGCGCAGCCGAACTCGACCTATGACCTTTACATCGCCCCCCGCCTCTCGCCAGAAGCGATGGCAAAATCTGTCTTGATTGATCCTTTCCGTGAGGATATCGACCGCGCGCTCCCGGTGGCTGAGGGCGATTTCGTTATCATCAACCGCTATGTCACAAGGCGGGTCATGGACTGGCTGGTGCGTATGCGCCCGCGCCTTGCTGCGGTCGTCTATGTGCTCGACGATGATCTCAGCGCGATGGTGCGCGATCCGGATATGCCGTTTCTGAACCGGGTGCGACCGGCGATTACGCTGTGGCATCTGAAGCGATTGCAAGGTCTTGTCAGCCGCCTTCTCGTCTCAACACCGGCGCTCGGGCGTGATTTTGCCAGTTGGGGGGCGCTCGTTGTGCCGCCGGTCGCCGATCTCGGGGCTTCGGATCCGCGCCCGCTCGATGTCAACCAGATTTATTATTTTGCGAAAATGCACGCGCGCGAGCACGCCTTTCTGCGGTCGGTGATCGCTGCGCTGATGGATCGCCATAAGGCGGCACATTTCACCGTGACGGCCCCAAAAGGGCCGATTGCGGCGGCCTGGCGGTCGGTGCCACGGGTGAGTGTTGTCGATGAAATTGCCTATGCCGATTATGCCGGCTATCTCGCGTCCCTTTCAGCGGGCGGGCTTTTCCTTTTGCCCTTGATGACAACGCGGCTCAACCGGAGCCGCTCGAGCGCAAAGCTGATCGAGGCCGCGCGGTCAGGATCGGCGCCGCTCGTCTCGGATCATGACGCCTATGCCGCCTATCGTGCGGCGACTGGCGCGCCCGGTCTTCCACCGGTGATGGACGACTGGATCGCCAGGATCGAGGAGCGGATGCGGGATCCTGTTCTGGCAATGAACGAGCGTGATAAGCTGCGCGCATACCTTGCGGACGATTATGCGCGTCGCGGTTTGATCGTCTGAAGGAGAGATATGCCTTTCATTGTGCGAAGGCTTATCCTCAGGCGTTCTGGTTGATTGCGTGAATTGCAATCGCTTCCTCGATGTCATCGTAGAAGGTGAGGACACCCTTGTCGATGATGCAGGCGCTTTCGCAGAATTTGCGGATGCTCGGGGTCGCGTGGGAGATCATGATGATGTTGGAATGCTGGAGCTTGCTTTCGAAGACCTCGTCGCATTTTTTCTTGAAGCGCGCATCGCCGACGGCGGTGATTTCGTCGATCAGATAGTATTTGAAGTCGATCGCCATGCTGATACCGAAGGCGAGGCGGGCTCTCATGCCGCTTGAATAGGAATTGATGGGAAGCCGCATCGAGGGGCCGAGTTCGGAAAACTCTTCAACGAATTCAATCACCCGTTCCGTGTCCTGACCATACATGCGGGCAACGAAGCGGGCATTTTCGAGGCCGGTCATATTGGCATTGAAGCCGCCGGAAAAGCCGAGTGGCCAGGAGACCTTGACATGCCGGATGATGCGCCCCTCATCCGGCAGTTCGGCACCGGCGATCAGCCGCATCAGGGTCGATTTTCCCGCGCCATTGTGCCCGATGATCGCAATGTTCCGGTTCGGCGGAAACGTCATGCTGAGGCGATCAAGGATGACCTTGCGAACGCCGCTCAGATGATAAGTTTTGCGCACATCGCGAAATTCGATCATCGCGAACCTTATGAAAGCCGCTTGCGATAAAGCCGCTCACCACCAAAGCCGATCATGAGAAGAACACCGATGCACGCGAAAAGAAAGGGCTTGTCGAGCAGCACGGATTGATAATTCGGGTAATAGCCCTCCCGCATCCATTCGATGCAGTGCAGCAGCGGGTTCCATTGCAGGATGGCGCGAACTTCCGGCCCGAAGGCACTTGGAATGAAAAAGATGCCTGACATGAAAAACAGGGGGCGCGAGAAAATAGCCTCGATCTGTTGCCATGTCGGCCAGAGGCCGAAAATGACAGCATTGGAGACGCCGCCACCGAGACCAAGCAGCGCCGACATCAGAATGGCGAGAAAGACCTGATCAATCCGCGCCGGGATCGTGCCTTCGCCGATCAGCACCAGAGCGGTGAAGAATAGAAACATCACCATCAGGTAGGTTGCAAAAATCAGAATGAAACGCGCGAAAATGAGGTCTGTTTCCTTGACCAGAGGATAGGCAAGAAGGCCCTTGTTTGCACTGAAAACTGCCATCAGCGACGTGCTCAGTTTGCGGTTCATCTCATAAGGCAGAATGCCGGTTGCAAAGAACAGGGCGAAGCTCGTGCCAAGCGGCGGAGCATGGGTGATCAGTGAGAAAACCAGCACAAGCGCCGCCACTCCGAGCGCAGGATTAGCAAGTGCCCAGAGATAGCCGAGCTGGGCATTGCCGAAGGCGACCCGTGTTTCGCGCAACACGAGGGCGACGATTATTCGTACCTGCACCAGCAGCAGGTTTTCTGGTTTTACCGTCGCGCTCATCGTTCGTTTCCATCAAATCCTGCAAAGGATGTTTGTGCCGAAGAAGCAAAGGCTTTTCTTAATCCGTGATGTAGTTTGGCAGACGGCGTTCCGTCAATCGGCATGAGACCGGGCGTCATCTCAGGTGGTCGCGAACCGAATAGACCATCAATGTCCCCAAGCCCCAGAACAGAAGCGTGACCAGAAGGACCAGAAATGAGTTCAGATAGCGTTCCGGATAGATCGCATCTTCAGGCATGCCGGGCGGGCTGAAGACCGCAAGGAAACGCTGCTGGCGATCCGCTTCGGCGCGGGCGCGTTCGAGCGAGGCAAGCGTGACCGTATAGGCCTGCTGGGCAAATTCCTGTTCAACCTGCAAGCGCTCGTAATTTGCAAGAAGCAGCGAAAGGTTGGACGGACTGCCATCCAGGTTCTTGCCCTTCCCACCGATTTCGGCACGCTTCAGATCCAGTTCGGTCTGAACGGAAGTGATTTCCTTGCGTAGCTGCTGGACCGAGGGTGAAGCTTCCGAAAGGGTTACCAGCAGAGTCGCCAGACGCGCGCGCAATTCGATCAACTGGCGCTCGAGACCTGTGGTCAGTTCGATCTGCGCCGTCGCCGTTGCAGCCGGATCGAGGGAACTCGTATTCGCCCGGAAATCGCGCAGTTCGTTGCGGATCAGTTTCAGGCGCAATTCCGCCGAGGAGACTTCCTTTTCGGAAAAACTGACAGCGTCGCGGCGGGCCTGCTGAGAGAGCTTGTTGATCAGTTCCTGGCAGTATTTGACGATCAGCGAGGCAAGCTGATGTGCGTCTTCAGCGTTGAATGCCTGAACACGAAATGTGATGATTGACGATGCATTGTCAAAGGCCGGCGAAATCATCCAGTCCCAGTAATCGACCAGATCCTCGATCGGCAGGCCCTGTTCGAGCCTGTAAAGGAAGTCGACATTCTCGTTGCCGAAAACGCGCTGAAGATCCATCTCTGCTTGCAGTTTTTCGAGCAATTCCCGGCTCTTGAGGAAGTTGAGAATGATATAGGAATCCGTCGTGGTGCTGCCGGAACTCGACAATCCCGTGAGGGATCCAAGGAGATCGCCGCCGATCGCAGTTGCATCCATGCTGCGCACCGAGAAACCGGCGCTTGCCGTATAGCGGTCGGAAGCGATGAAAATGAAATAGATCGAGCCGAGGATCGAGGGCAGGATCACCATCAGGAAAAATGAGATCGCAAGCAGGCGACGGCGAAGCGCCTGTGGCCGGAGCTTCGCCGCAGCGCTGGTCTGAAAAGTCTCGACAGCTTTCTTGAGCGGCAGGGGAATGACCGGCGCCGATGGCTTCCCGGCCGGAGCGACTGCGGCGAGCGGGCGGACGGTCGGCACTTGATGAGGGGCGGGGGCAACGGATGCCGGATTTGCAGGTTTCTCGATTGCCATCCCGTCCGGAGCTCTTTCTGCTTGATCGGCCATTAACGCTCTACCTTTTAAACCGGCAGGTTCATCACTCTATCGATGAGACGATGTTATACTTAATGCTTCAGAACTTAACAATGTGACAATTCTAAGGGGTGGTGCCAAGCCGCCTTATAGCTCATTTCCTGCCAAATTCGTCATCAAGACGGATGATGTCATCCTCGCCGAGATAAGAGCCGAGCTGCACTTCGATCACTTCAAGGGGGATCTTTCCCGGATTGGCGAGGCGGTGCACCGCGCCGAGGGGAATATAGGTCGATTGATTTTCAGACAGAATGCGCACCACGCCATCAACCGTCACTTCAGCGGTCCCGGAGACAATCACCCAATGTTCGGTGCGATGGTGGTGCTTCTGAAGCGACAACCGTGCGCCGGGGTTCACGAAAAGCCGTTTGATCTGGAAGCGGTCGCGTTTCAGGATCGAACTGTAGCCGCCCCATGGCCGATAGGTCAGCCGATGCTCTTCGGTAAGGGCTGCGGTATCGGGGTTCGATTTCAACTGCTCGACAAGGCGTTTCACATTTTCAGAATCATCGAGAGAACTCACCAGAACGGCGTCATCGGAAACGATGACCGCGAGATTGTCCACACCATTGAGGGCGACGAGCTTATCGTCGCTGATGACGAGATTGTTGCGCGCATTCAGCGTCACATGCCTGCCCATGACGCTGTTTCCTGCCGCGTCGGGCGGCAGAACGGTGCGGATTGATTGCCAAGTGCCAAGATCTGACCAGCTGATCGCGGCCGGCACCACCGAGCAGCGGTCGGTCCGCTCAAATACGGCATAATCGACGGAAATCGATTTCATTGCTTCAAAAGCAGTCCTGTCGAGGCGGGTGAAATCCCTGTCGCGCTCGGCCTTTTTGACCGCGATGTGCGCTGCATCATGCATGGCCGGTTCGAAGCGGCGGAGTTCTTCAAGGAAGGTGCCGATTGAAAACACGAACATGCCGGAATTCCAGAAGAAACCGCCCTGGTCCAGAAACGCCGTCGCCGTCTTTACATCCGGTTTTTCGACAAAGCGCCTGACGTCGCGAAGGCCGGGTGCGGTTTCGCTTCCTGCTTCGATATAGCCATAGCCTGTGGCGGCTGTGGTCGGTTTGATGCCGAAGGTGACAAGCCTGCCGGACCTCGCACCCTGAACGGCGCTCCTTACAGCGGCCTGATAGGCATCATCCGCGATGATCCGGTGATCGGATGGCATGACGTGAAGCACGGGGAGTTCCTGAAGGTTCTGAAGCTCTGGGGCGTCATCGCCAAGATCCTGGCAAAAAAGGGCGCCGACCGCGAGCGCCGGGGCGGTGTTTCGCGCCGATGGCTCAAGCAGGATCGCCGCCAGCGGAACATTCACGTCCGCTGCCTGCTGCGCAACCAGAAAGCGATAGGCCTCATTGGTGATGATGACCGGATCGGCATAAAGATCATCTGCCCGGCAACGCAGGAGCGTTTGCTGAAACAAGCTGCCATTGTCGCCAAGGGCAATGAATTGTTTCGGATATTGACCGCGGGAGAGGGGCCAGAGCCGGGTTCCGGAACCCCCGGCAAGAATAATGGGTCTTACAGTCATCACGGATCAACTTGCGCCTGCGGCGTGCCATTGTCATCGCCAAAAGAGTGCGCGATAGGTATCATGGACGTTTTGCGGAACCAAGCAATTTACATCGTCCTTGAGGCTTGCCGTCTTGCGCTAAAGTGTCCATAGGCTTTCGAATGTCTAGTCGTGCCCGTGGTGGTCGATGATTGCGGTGGCGTTCACTGATCAGCGGGCGTTACGAGACTGGCATTTCCTGTTGGTTTTTTCACGGTTTTAGATTGCGCATGAGGGGATTTCTATCAAAGCCACACCAGCTTCTGCGCTTTGTCGCGAAGCGGTTGCGTGAGGAGCGTGGCTTGCGTCGTCTTTTGCAGGATATTGCCAATCTTGTTCGAGGGAACGGGATTGCCGGGCTTTTTCGTGAAATTGCCGTCATCGGTAACGCCGCACAGTCGCCGCTGCGGCGGGATAGCGCCTATCCGGCCTGGATCGCACGTCATGATTATGACGATGAGCGCGATGGTCCGGCGCTGCGGCGGGCAATCGCGGATGCATCTGGCGCATCCGCTGGTGCTGACGAGAGCGACATGCCGCCTCTTCCTTTTTTGTCCATTCTTGTTGATCTTGGCCATGAGAGGCCGGAAACAACAGGCGATATCGAGCACACCATCGCGGCGCTCGAAACCCAGCATTACCTGAAGTTCGAACTCCTGGTCTTTTCAAAAACCGGGATAGGTGAGGTGGTCGCGGCGCGGCTTTCCTCCATCATGCACCGCCATTCCTGGTTTCAACTGATGACCGGGGGCGCCGCAGATTTTACCGATGCGGCAAACCGGGCAGTCAAGGTGGCGCGCGGCGATCATCTCTTGTTTCTGCGCCCGGGCGACGGGCTCGGGCAGAATGCGCTTGCCGAGATCGCGCTTGCGGCCTCAAGGCACCGCGACGCCTCGTTTCTTTATTGGGACACGGATCGGATCGGCCCGGATGGCAGAAGAAGGGAGCCTTGTTTCCGGCCAGACTGGAACAGGGAATTATTCCTGTCGCAGGATTATATCGACGGCGCGGCGCTGATCCCGCGTGGGCTATTTCTAACGATCGGAGGCTTCCGTCAAGGCTTCGGCGATCATACGCTTTATGAACTGCTGTTGCGGGCGCTTTGCGCACCGGACAGGCATGAACCGCATCACATTGCCCGCATTCTCTGCCATCGCGCCGAACCGGCGGACGGCCCTGATCTTTCCTCTGAGCGCGCAAAAAGTTCGACACAGCTTCTTGCGGTTCAGGCCTATTGCGAGCGGATGCTGCCTTGTGTGAGGGCAGAGCTGGCCGCACATGGCATCACGCGCCTTCGCTATCCGCTGCCCGCAGCCCTGCCGCTTGTCAGCGTGCTGATCCCGACGCGCGACCGGCTCGATCTTCTGCGTCAGGCTGTCAACGGGCTTCTCCAACGCACCGACTATCCGGCAATGGAAATCCTGATTGCCGACAATGACAGCCGGGAACCGGAGACGCTTGCTTACCTTTCTCATCTCGAAGACAACCGGTCAGCCCGCGTGATCCGGCATCCGGGCGCGTTCAACTTTTCTGCCTTGATCAACCGGGCGGCGAGCGCGGCGAACGGCGACTTTTTCTGCCTTTTGAACAATGATGTCGACGTGATCCACGCCGACTGGCTGGGCGAGATGGTATCGCGCGCGGCAGCGCCCAATATCGGTGCGGTTGGAGCCAAACTGCTTTACGCCGATCAGCGCATTCAGCATGCCGGTGTGGTCCTCGGCATTAAGGGAACGGCGGGCCATGTTTTCAAATTTCTGAAGCGTCATGATGCGGGCTATCAGAAGCGGCTGCAATCCGCGCAGCAATGGCTCGCGGTCACAGCCGCCTGTCTCGTCGTCAGCCGGGAAAAATTCATCGCCGTCGGCGGTTTTGACGAAACCGACCTCGCGGTAACATTCAATGATGTCGATTTCTGCCTGAAACTCCATCAGGCCGGGTATCGCAATCTCTATACGCCCTATGCTGAACTCTATCACCTCGAATCGGTGAGCCGCGGCAGCGACGCGGCCAAGGAAAAGCGGGATCGCGCCCACAGGGAACGCGATGTGATCCGCGCGCGCTGGGCGGCCTATATCGCGAATGATCCGTTTTATTCGCCGAACCTCAGCAGGGCATCGGACAATTTTGCGCTGCGGGAATGAGACACGGACGGATCAGGCCGTCGAAAAGCCAGTCTTCCTTCAGGCGATGTCGTTCTTGATTATGTCTTTGCTGGGCTTTCGGCAGGTTTTGGACCACAATCCGGTCCTGCCATGGCGTCTAATTCTGCGGCCAGCCTGCCGCCTGCCGCTTTTGAAACCACAGGAATTGCTTCGTGAACGGACCTGATCTCAAGATACCTGATGATTACCGCAGCCGGGAAAGCGTGCATTACTTCGATGACGTCGCCTTTCTTGACGGCGATGTCATCCACCAGCCGGAAGTCTATGACGCCGCCGATTATTTGCTGAAAGCAGGTGGTCGCCGCACGATCATAGACATTGGTTGTGGCAATGGCCGGAAGCTGAAGAAGGTCGGGGCGGAGAGGCATATCGGTATCGATTTTGGTCCCAATATCGATTTTTGCCGCAAATATTATGGCACCTGGGGTGAATGGCACGAACAGGATCTGACGCAGCCGGACTGTGTTCAATGGGCCGAACTCGCCGATCACACCGCTCTCGTGGTTTGTGCCGACGTGGTCGAACATCTTCTCGACCCGACACCGCTTCTTGCCTTGCTTGCTGCTTGCTATCAGCGTGGAGCACAGGTTCTGACGAGCACGCCTGACCGTGTGCGTGGCCGCGATCACAAGGGGCCGCCGCCAAACCCTTCGCATATTCGCGAATGGGCGCTTGACGAATATACGGCGCTGCTTAAGGCCGTCGGATTGCCGAGCGTGTTCGCGGGCTACACGATCAACAATTCGCAAGCCCGCGAACCGAAGACGATTGTGACCCTTCATGACCGGATGATGGATGAGCTTACAAAAAACCGGACTGAGGCGAAACCGAGCGCCCGCCCGCTTGCCATCCTTGCCGCCTATAACGAGGCCGATATTATCAGAGACACGATCACCGATTGGCTTGATCAGGGATGCGACGTTCATTGTCTCGACAATTGGTCCACCGATAAGACCGGCGAGATCCTCGACAAACTTCACCGTGTTCACGGGGATCGTGTCACCGTCGAGCGCTTTCCGCCGGACGAAAGCGTTCCGCACGGGGAATGGAAGGCGATCCTTGCCCGAAAGGCGACGATTGCAGCCTCCCATCCGGGTCGCTGGATCATCCATAGCGATGCGGATGAACTGCGCCGCGCACCTTTTCCCGGAATGACAATCGCACAAGCCCTCGACATCGCCCGCCAAAGCGGCGCCAATCGGGTGCATTTCAATCTCATCAATTTCCGTCCGACGGATGAACTGCCTTATCAGCCGGGGACACTCAAGCGCCACTTCTCTTTCTTCGAGTTTGGCACATTGCCTGGCCATTTCCTGCAGGCGAAAGCCTGGATTCAGGGGGAGGGGGCTGTCGATCTGGTCTCGAGCGGAGGGCATATCGCGAAGTTTCAGCACGCGAAGGACTTTGTCTATCGCTTCCTGCTCAAGCATTATCCGATCCGTTCTGCGGCGCACGGCCAGAAAAAGGTGCTCCATGAGCGGGTATCACGCTGGTCGCCTGAGGAGATGGCAAAGGGCTGGCACCGTCAATACGAGGTGCTTGCCGCTGATCCGTCTTTCATCTGGGATCCGGCGTTTCTTTTTGCCTATGATTCTGACTTTTGGGCCGACCATGGATTGGCCATTCTGACTGATCTTCCCGAGCGGCGGTCCCGGCAAGGACTAACTGTGGCCCGAGGCCGTTAATATCTATGCATAGACGGCGATTGCCGAGAGAAGCCGGATACCGCTCGTGCCGGAGAAGTTTTCGCGCATGCGCACAAGGTTCGAGTTTGAAATCGGCGAGAGTTCCGTTGTCGGAATGATCGTGACCCCGCTATCGCTTGCTGCTGTTGCGGCGTTGACGAAAGAGCCGCCGACGCCGGAAGGCGATATGCTTATGCTGGCGGTGGAGCTGTTCGCGATGAAGCCTTTGACCATGATGCCGGACTGGCGAAAACTCCCGCCGAACAGGGCAATCAGCATGGGCGAGATATCGAGGGTGACGCAACGTCCGGGTGTGATCGAGACTGGGTCTCCGATCTGAATCATATGCCCTGCGAGCCAGCCGGTGAGCATCGACGCTGATCTGACGCGAAATTGTGTCGAACTGACATAGGTCGCAATCCATGCACTATGGCTCGCCGCGCTCAGCGTGGTGTTCCAGATGCGGGCGAGCGAAACGCCATTCATGATGGTATTGAAAAACGTCTCTGCGACCGGGGTCGTGAGCGTGACGAGATCACCGCTTATCGCGGCGATGGTTGCGGTGCGGGGGTTTTGCAGCGATGTGCTGTCCTGACGATAGATCGAGACCTGACCATCACCGCCCGGCGTGAAGATGACACCGCTCAGGGGTGCGTAATTGGCGGGGATGCTTTTCAGTCCCTGAACGCTTACCTGACCTGTTTGGGAGTCGGTGATCAGCGCATCGCGAAAATTGCTGCCATTGCTGGAGACCCTGACATGCCAATCGTCATCGCCGGTCAGGCCAAATTCGGCGCGGGTGGAAAAACCGGTCTGGAACTGCACGCTTGCCGTTCTCGTCGGCGCGGCCTTGTTGAGGTTGAGCCGAATGTCGCCGCTTCCTGTCGGTGTGACATCATCATGGCTCAACAGCACAGCGTCCGATTTGACCGCGAGCCGGTTCACGCTATCAGCCATCGTGTTGATGCCGAGTTGCGCCGTTTCGTCCGGCATGCCGCCGCTGATCGTCTGCCAAAGCGCGCCGTCATAGCGGATGAGATTGCCCGCCTGAAGGTCATAGGCGCGAAGGCCGTCGAAGGGTGTTTGAAACAGCCACGCGCCGTCGATGAAGGCTGCAACATCGCCGGCATGGCCCGAAAAAGCGCCGGTCGGGTTCTCGCCGACAATCACGCTCTCGCCCGCATCCGGGGCTGGCGGCGGGGCATCGACGGCGCGCGCAGCGATTTGCAGATTCAGCAGAAAGTCGAGTTGGCGCAAGGCCTCGTTGTGGGTCACGTGTTTCTGCGCCTGGGCAGGCATGATGAAGGGAAACTGGTGGCGGACGGTCGTGTCGGACATGGGGCCTCCTCTGGGATGATTGTCCCGGGAGTATGGAGGCTGAAGGATCCACCGGGGATAAGGCGGCGCAATATCCGCCTTTTTGATGCATGTCTGCAACCATGCCTCAGGAACAGAGGTCGGCGTCTCTGAAATCCTGCGCGAAAGCGGTGTCAAAAGCGGTGCGGTCGAGGCGGGAATTTTGCGGTCGCGCGGCTCTGGTCGGGTAATCGGCGGTGGTGATCGCGATCACATTGGCATGGGGTCCGCCCTTTACAGCGCTCTCGGCGAATATCCGTCGGGCGAAACCGCACCAGGTCATTTCCTCGCGCCCGGCAAAGTGAAACACCTTGCCAAGGCCGGTGTCGCGACCGCTTTTCCAGTATTGTGCAATCAGGAGAAGCGCGTCGGCGATATCATGTGCTGCTGTCGGCGTTCCGATCTGGTCATCCACAACGCTGACAGTATCGCGCGTCTCTGCGAGGCGGATCATGGTCTTCTGGAAATTCTTCCCGTATGGGCTGTAGACCCAGGCAGTCCGCAGGATCAAATGATCCGGGTTTGCGGCGCGTACGGCCTCTTCCCCGGCAAGCTTGGTGCGGCCATAGACGCCGAGCGGATTGACCGGGTCGCTCTCGACATAGGCGCGATCAAGGCTTCCGTCGAAGATATAGTCGGTTGAAACATGAATGATCCGCGCTCCTTTTTCGCGTGCTGCGGCGGCGAGGATTCCGGGTGCGGCACCGTTGACCGCCATGGCAAGGTCCGGCTCATCTTCTGCCTGATCGACAGCGGTATAGGCGGCGACGCTCAGGATGAGGTCCGGGCGGGCATTGCTGACTGCGGCGCGCACGCTTTCGGGATCGGCAAGATCAAGCGCGATCGCGGTGCCTTCGCGCGCTGCGAAAACGATGTCGAAAGCGGGATGCGCGCCGGCGCGGTCTGCAAGGCAGCGCGCGACCTGACCTTCTTTACCCGTTACCAGAATTCTCACTGTGCGGCCTCGGGTTTTTCCAGTGTGCCAAGCCTTGCAAAGCCTGCTTTCTCGCGGATCGGTCCCCACCACCATGCATTGGCGAGATACCAGTCGATGGTTGAAGAAAGCCCGGTCTCGAATGTCTCCTGCGGCGTCCAACCGAGATCACGCCGGATCTTGGTTGCATCAATGGCATAGCGCCGGTCATGGCCGGGCCGGTCGGTCACGAAGGTAATCAGATCGCCATAGGGGGCAGCGTTTGCGCGCGGGCGCTTCGCATCCAAAAGGCGGCAGATGGCGCGCACGACATCGATGTTCTTCTGTTCGGCATTGCCGCCGATATTGTAGCTCTCGCTCAGGCGGCCGCGTGTTGCAACCAGTTCGAGAGCGGCGGCATGGTCCTCGACATGAAGCCAGTCGCGGACATTCTCGCCCTTGCCATAGACCGGCAGGGGCCTTTCCTCAAGCGCGTTCAGGATCACGAGGGGAATGAGTTTTTCCGGGAAGTGATAGGGGCCATAATTGTTCGAGCAGTTCGAAAGCACCACGGGAAGGCCGTAGGTCTCATGCCAGGCGCGCACGAGATGGTCCGACGCGGCCTTGGAAGCCGAATAGGGCGAAGAGGGGGCATAGGGCGTCTCTTCGGTGAAAAGACCCGAATCGAACGGCAGATCGCCGAACACTTCATCCGTCGAGATATGATGAAAACGGAAGCCGTCGCGCTTTGCCCCGCTCAGGCTTTCATAATAGCCCCGAACCGCGTTGAGGAGCTTGAACGTGCCGACGATATTCGTCTCGATGAAGGCGCCCGGGCCGTCGATCGAACGGTCGACATGGCTTTCGGCGGCAAGGTTCATGACGATGTCGATGGCGTGCTCCCGCAGCAGCGCCCCGATCCGCTCGCCATCGCCGATGTCGGCCAGTTCGAACGTGTAATTCGGCTGATTTTCGATCGCCCGCAGCGAGGCGAGATTGCCGGCATAGGTGAGCTTGTCGGCATTGACGACATGATAATGCGGGTTCGCTGCAAGTCTGCGGCAAACGGCCGAGCCGATGAAGCCGGCGCCGCCGGTGACGAGAAAGCGCATGATCTATCCCTTATCGGTGAAGCCCGTCTCGACCGCGGCGAGGAGAGGGGCGTTGCGATCCTTGTCGGAGAGGGTAATGGCCTCTCGCGCGACTGGCCATTCAATCCCGATTTCAGGATCATCATATCGCACCGACCGGTCGCAGTCGCGCGCATAAAAAGCGGAGACCTTGTAGAGAAATTCGGTATTTTCCTCAAGCGTTACAAAACCGTGGGCAAAACCCGCCGGAACCAGAACCTGGTTCCATTTTTCTGCGGACACTTCGATCCCAACCCATTTCTTGAATGTCGGCGAGCTTTGGCGCAGATCAACGAGCACATCATAGACCCGTCCGCGCGTGACGCGCACGAGCTTTGCCTGCGCAAAGGGCGGCGTCTGGAAATGCAGGCCCCGGAGCACGCCTCTGGCTGAGGAAAACGAATGGTTGTCCTGAACGAATTCGGTGGTGATGCCGTTTTCCGCGAAGATCCTGGCGTTATAGGTTTCTGAGAAGAAACCGCGCTCATCGCCAAACTTGTCCGGCAGGATTTCGAAGGCACCTTCAAGCCCGAGTGGACGAAATTCCGGCATGGGACAGCTCCTCAATACGCTTGATCAGATATTGGCCATAAGGAGATTTGGCAAGGGCGGTCGCCTGTTTTAACACATGATCGGCGCTGACCCAGCCATTGCCGAAGGCGATTTCCTCAAGACAGGCAATCTTGATGCCCTGCCGATGTTCGATGGTACGAACGAAGGACGCGGCCTCATGCATGGAATCCACCGTTCCCGTATCGAGCCATGCATAGCCGCGCCCGAAGGTGGCAACACGCAGATCGCCACGCCTGAGATAAGCAAGATTGACATCCGTGATTTCAAGTTCACCGCGTCTCGACGGCCTGATCGACGCGGCAATGTCGAGAACATCGTTGTCATAGAAATAAAGCCCGGTCACCGCCCAGTTCGATTTCGGATTTTCCGGCTTTTCCTCGATCGTGAGCGCCTGACTGGTGGCAGGATCGAAGCTCACCACGCCGTAACGCTCCGGATCGGCGACGTGATAGGCGAAGACGGTGGCGCCGGACGTCTGGGCAATCGCTTCCTTGCAAAGCTCAGGAATGCCCGCGCCATAATAGATATTATCACCCAGAATGAGCGCGCAGCTCTCATCGCCGACAAAATCGCGGCCGATGATGAAGGCTTCCGCCAATCCGTTCGGCTGGGGCTGCTCGGCATAAGAAAGCTGCATGCCATAGGCCGAACCGTCGCCGAGCAGGGCCTGGAACACCGGCAGATCGCGGGGCGTCGAGATGATCAGGATATCACGTATCCCCGCAAGCATGAGCACGCTCAGCGGATAATAGATCATCGGCTTGTCATAGACCGGCAGGATCTGCTTCGAGACCGCCGTCGTCAGCGGATGAAGCCGCGTACCGCTGCCACCGGCAAGAATGATGCCTTTCATGGGGTCTCCTAACACGCTGCTATCTGCGCCGGCACAAAAGAGCACAAAGAGCGATGATTGCAAGACCGTGTGTGAATTTTGTCTATCGATGCAGTGGGCTTTTTGCCGGTGAGATCGATGTGGATCATGTCGGTCAAATCAAAGGTGAAACGATGGGCAATCGACAAACAGAATACGGCTGCTGATGGTTGGCAGACATGGCCTATCGTTTGCAAAAAGAACGAGAATTGGCTGGAGTCGAAGATGATGAAGAGCCAAATCCATCGTCGCAAAAGCAAGGACCTGCCGGACATTATCGCCGATGTGGAAGACTTTGCTGAACTCGGCCCTTTTCTCGATATGCCGATGCACACCTATTCGGCGGGCATGCGCGCGCGCCTTGCCTTCGGCATTGCAACCGCCTTCCACCATGACATATTGATCCTTGACGAATGGCTTGGTGCCGGGGACAAGGCCATGCAAGACAAAGCAGCAGAACGGATGCAAGGCTTTGTCAAAGGAGCTGCAATCACCGTACTGGCGAGCCACTCGACGCATCTGCTAGAGCGCGCGTGCAGGCTTGGGCTGGTGCTGGAGCATGGCAAGCCCGAATTCTTGGGATCGATCAAGGAAGCGATCTTCCATTAAACATAACGCGGTTGCAAACAGCTTCTTCACTCTGCACGAAGACGAATGCATCCTAAGAAGAACCTATCGCACCGCAGGTAACGTACTGCATGACCCAAGATTTTTCGAACTGGATGTTGACCGGCACCTGGAGACCTCCGGCTGGCGTTCGGGCATAGGCAATACGTTCCGGTATCTCATGATGGTCAAGCGTGACGCCATAGAAAAAGCGGAGGGCGCAGACTGTCTGGTTAAGAGCTTGCCATGAAATGCCCGATGACACCAGATGCACCTGAAAGGCCCGGACATCTTCCAGCCCGAGGCGGTCAGGCGATCGGCCGAAATACCACGAAAACTTCGTCACTGCATGAAGGTAGGAACGCTGTGTCGCAGGCGACAAATTGCGGATCGTCATGTCATCGATCATCCGCCGGCGCAGGGGGCTCATCTCGGTCATCGTCATCTCCTGTTTGACGGTTGGGAAACAACCCAATCCTTCAAAACAGCAGAGATATTGGCAAATCAGCCCCCATATGCCGCAGTAGCGGCTTCGTTCAATCCCGAATCTCAAAAGCTGCGACACGCTCTAGTTGATTGGTTGCGCTACAGCTGGCGAATAGCGGCCTCGGGCGTCATGCCTCGGTAGATCGAAGCGCCAACGACGTCCCTTTTCTTACGCGCAACGGCAAATATCATGGTGGGCTTGATAGCACCCGTCTCGAGCATTGCATCGTTCATCGTGGCAATCGTATCGAACCATGCCATGTCGACACTACTCTCGGGGTCGAAGTTATGTCCGAAATCGCGCTCGATGAAGATATCCACGAACCCGCCAGTTCCAAGGAAACTTTCAAACGAGAACCGGTCACAGAGAAGCGGGAGAATGTCTTGAGCCCGGATGCCTTCAAAGCCAGATTTCGAACAGTCCCAATTTACATACGGGTCCACCAGCTTCGATGATTGGTGATTGTACTTATATTTCTCCGGCAGGATGGCCCAAAGCCGTTCAAGCGGCTCCAGTGTTTCAGGCCAGCGCATGTGGCCATTTCTGCCTATCATGTCTACGATTGGGAAAACGCCGTCTTCCTCAAGATTCCGGTCGATAAAGTCAAACATGCGCTCAAGCTCTACGATATGGTGGAGCGTGTGTTGCGCCATCACGCCAGAGAAAGGTTCATCGGGCTCCCACGCGTTCACATCCACGATCAGGAACTCGAAATAGTCGGAAAGCCCCTTCTCTGCCACCAATTTACGAGCCCGGTCCAGGCGCACCTCTGCCAGTTCCGTTGAGAGAAACTTAAAACCGGCGAACCCTTTGCTCAGCATTTTCTCGGCTATGGCAACCTCAACCTGCCCGTCGCCGGAACCAATGCTTAGAATCCGACCACTGCCCTTTTCTGCAGCTGCAATGAACGATCTGGCATAGACATCATAAAATGCCCTCTCGCCAAACACTTCCTGCACCTTTGGAACCAAATAGCGCTGCGTCCAGTACTGGAAGACTTTGGGTAGCCCCTTCATGGCGGCCTTGTTGGCATATTGGAGCTTCTGTTGCTCTACTCGCCGCTGATACTCGTCCATTGTTATGAACCTATGAAAGACGTCCCGCGAGGCCGGCGCGCCGAAGCCCGTCAACAAGATCGTCAAAATTGAGAACCAGCGCCCGGCTGTCCTTTATGATCTTCTTGATGCCGGTCTCCAGCGGACGGATCGGAACGCCCAAGAAGTTCAAGGTTTCGGCCCTGTGCTCGTCTTTTTCGACAAGATTTTCATAAACTACTTTGATCGATCGGTGACCGCCGTATAGCTCAATCGATTGCTTTTCACGAGCCACGACCTCCCGGCAATATTCAATAGCGTGGTCAATATCCGCCTTGAAGGGTTGCATCTTGGGCCGCTGATCCTCTGAATGAATCAGTGTCACCCCCGTTTGATTAAGGACCATCCAGTGCGAAATGTATTGATCGACCAAGTTGCGGCGCATCAGGTGTATAACCTTGATGTCCGTGTCGCCAACCAGAGCGTCAGTGTAAGCCCTGAAATCTGGGTTGAACGCTTCGTCGGTCTTAAACTTGAACCCCGAAATTTTACGATCCTGTGAATCAAACAAGATACTTTGTATGAACCGTTCCGGTCTCTCCATCATCTCCCGGCCAAGTTTCGCCTCGTACTCCGGGTCTGCCTTCCTCTTTCGATTGTACGACCCGAAAATCATTCCTGGGCTCCCCGTCATCGTCAGTGATTCACCGTGAACCATAATGTCGGGATGGGACCGAAGCAGCGTCAAAAGAAACGTACTACCCGTCCGGGCCGCTGACGAGATGATAAATTTTGTGTCGCGCAAATAAATCACAGCAGATGCACTTTTTTCTCTCAGAAAGGAATTAGCCAAGGCTATCTAATCGTCTTACTCGATCATATTGAACTCAAAATGGACACACCCGACCGCGGCGATCCCACTACGGCAATTCGCCGTTGCATGAAACGCTATTAGCATTGGTCCGGTCCATTGGCAATGTCGACGCGTAGCTATAAGGTGACTCCTGTAGCGAGGATCAAATGAGACCAGAATATATAATCGTTGATGAGATCGGCCCCGGAGTCGTGGCCATCGAGATAGTGCGTGGTGAATTTGGAGAACCCGTCGCTCGCGCGAGCTTTCAAAGCTATGAATGGCGTGAGATGAGGATCGATCCGCCCCATTGTGAGTTTGGTCCGCCAAATGTCGCATTCATGTACGCCTACAATCTTCATCGTGAGAATGCGGCGGATTTGACGCAGATTGTTGTTAAGATCGAAGACATAAGTCTATGGAACAGCGAGTGGGGTGAATTGACCATCTCTCCGTTACCTACGTCAGGGTCCAAGTGCCAATAGTGCTGTCTGCAATCCAAGCGCTAGAGCTGATCGCAGTCAACCAAAGCATGTTACCGACTGTGGTGGAGGTCGCGGTACGCACGCCGCCCGTAACAGAACCCGCGACGCGGATTGCCGCGCCACTGGCAGCAACGACATTCAGGATAGGGATGGCGACCGGGCGTCATCGCCGAGACGAAAGAGAGCTTCCCCATGCTCGCTCATCTGTTCGCCGACGGCGGCTATGGAGGGGACAAACTGGAAAACGCCATGCAGAACATGGATGGACCCACCATCGAGATCGTCAAGCGGCCCAATGGCGCAACGGGCTTCGTCGTCATCGTAGTAGGCGGCATCGAAGCCGTGCACTGCACGAATCGGCTTGGTCAGGTGCCAGATCAGGGCCGCGTCGCGTATGCCCATGGCGGCCCAAGGCGCTCCCCGTCCTTTGGGGCGCACCGAGTTTGCTGCCGCAGCGATCGCCGTGTCGTCGCGATGCAAACCTACAGCGTCGAACAGCGTTGTGACAGTTTCCTCAGAAGCCGCAATCAAATTGTCGTAAGTTACGATCTGTGTGTTGCCGGCCATCGCGGCCGCACGGATGGCTCTCGCATACTGCGTGTAGAGACCGATCAATCCGATGGTCTCCTGCCGGAACGGGGAAGCATAGGTGTCCTCGGCATTCTCGCCGCGCCGGATCATAGAGTTAATTACCGCATAGGGCTCACGCAGCAACGAAAACGTCCCCTTGTCGGCCAAACTTGCAAACTGCTGGAAGGCGTAGACATTTGGCGGCGACTTTTCGCCGATCACCGCCTTCCCGGTGCGCGCCTTGATGTGGTCACCGAACAAGCCCATGCAAGCCCGACAGAGCGCCGCCCCATAGAGACCGCTTTCCAGCAGGCCGAGGATCTTTGTGTTCACCAGTGCAACATCGGCTTCGTCGAAAAGCAGCCATTTGGCATTGGCGCCGCGCGACACGCTGAAACGAGGCATCTCGATCAGCACACTGGTGTTTTGGGAGTGCAGTATCTTCTCTGCACTTTTCAACGCCCCTTTTGGCGTCGGTTTATCCGGGGCGAACTCCATCATAAGCGGCAGCAAATGGCTTTCTGCAGCGTAGCAGGAGGTATCAGGATGAAAGTTGAACAATTGAGCGACTGCCGTGGTGCCGCCGCGGGGCATTCCACCCACCAAAAAATCCATGTATTCCCAATCTACTTGAACCGAAAGCGGTGTGCCGGATGTTGCCACATCCTGTTGCTGGCGGCCTCGGATTATCGTTGCTGTAGCATCGATGAGACCAACACGGCCAGCGCCTGACCTTCCCACAATACACTCCGAACACCGGCCGCAACGCCAGCATCGACATCCATCTGACTGTCCCCGATCATCAAACTGTGAGACGCATCCACATACCAGCGAACAATCAGGTCCTCAAGCATTTTCGGTCCTGGCTTGCGGTAGGGAGAGGCGAATGCAAAGTTTGGATCGCGGCCTTCCGGATGAAACGGGCAGTAGCGGAAGTCGTCGATATGCGCACCGTGCGCGAACAACTGCTCGTTCATCCAGCGGTGCAATTTTTCAACATCCGCCGTTCCGTAGTAGCCGTGCGCAACGCCCGCCTGGTTGGTGACGACGAACACCAGATAACCGGCGTCATTGCACGCGCGGATTGCGTCGATGGCGCCTTCCATCCATTCGAATTCCGCTATCTTGTGCGTATATCCTGCGTCCTTGTTGAGAGTGCCATCTCGGTCGAAGAACACTGCCGGGCGGTGCAGTTGCTGCGGGATGGCGGTATGGGCAACTACGTAATCTTCAGGTATGCCGATATCAAGCATGAAACCGTCAAAAATACGCGCACGCATGAGGCCAGCGGCGGCAATCATTGGAAAGACGTCGCGCTCGATCGAGCAGGGCTTCTGCCGGATGTGCTCGAGGATAGCTTTGCTCAGCCAGTAGATACCGCCGTTGACGAGACCTGGCCCCGGCCGCTCCGGGCGCTCGCGAAAGGCGGTAATGTCGCAACCATCAAGTTCGACAACGCCGCTACGGCTGGCATCGGCCAGCGTCTTCAGGGCGATCGTCGCCAACATCGGTCGCTCCGGCCGTTCGCTGGCCGCAGCGACAAGGCTCAGGTAATTGATGTCGAACAGACTGTCACCATTCATCATCAGAAAGTGCTCGTCGAGTAGCTCGTGCGCCAGTGTCAGCGCCCCGCCAGTACCGGCTGGTTCTCTCTCGATGACGACGTGAATGCGTGCGTCGAGATGCGGTAGCGGATTGCTGCCGCCGCAGTAGCGGTGCCAAATCAGGTCACCTCGGAAGCCTGCCAACAGGATGAACTCGTTGAAGCCGAAGCGGGCGACATTCTCGATCAGGATGTCAAGAAACGGCCGCCCGTTGACCGGTAGCATTGGCTTGGGCGTGTCCTGGGTTAGCGCGCCGAGCCGTGTGCCAAAACCGCCACACAGGATCACGCATTGGCGCTTCTGACATGGTTTCATTACTCTCGGTCCTGCCGCTCCGTTGGCGTTCGCTTTTTGCCTCTCGTTTTAGGCATTGCCGCACAATTCCTGCTCAATGAGGTCGCAGAGGATGTGGCCGACGGTGATGTGCACCTGCTGGATGAGCGGCGTCTTGTCGGAAGGTACCTTTATCACTGTATCGCAGAGTGTCGCCATGTCGCCGCCCGTCGCACCGGTTAAACCGATGCAGCGTACGCCCTGCCGCCGCGCCACGTCGAGCGCGGCGATGATGTTCTTCGAGCGACCCGATGTGGAAATACCGATAAAGACGTCTCCAGGGCGGCCGAGCGCTTCCAATTGCCGGGCGAAGACCTGATCGAAGGCGTAGTCATTGGCGATGGCGGTCAACGTCGAGCTGTCGGTGGTGAGGGCGATGCCCGGCAATGGCCGGCGGTCGAAATTGAACCGGCAGAGAAATTCGCCAGCGAGATGCTGAGCGTCACCAGCGCTGCCGCCATTGCCGGCAAACAGCACCTTGCCGCCGCTCTGCAGACTATCGATGCAGATCGCCGCTGCCGCCTCCAGTGACCGCCCCAGCTCTGCGCTGCCTGCGGCGGCGGTCATCACCGCGACGGATTCGTCTAGGATACGCGCAATAACTTGATGCCTGGAACTGGCCACGAGATCGCTCCCTTTTGTGTGAATTGACAGTTGGAAGGCGCCGCACCACCTTCTCTGAGAGCCGCCTTTAGATGTTGCCGGTTGGTCGGATCGGTCAAGAACATCATGAAACCACCACCACCAGCGCCCGACACCTTGCCGGCCCATGCGCCAGCCTCCATTGCAAGCCTGTAGAGTTCATCGATATGAGCATTGGATACTGAGTTAGCCGAAAGCTTCTTGGCGTTCCAGCTGTCAGCGAGGATTTCTGCCATCTGACGGATGTCTCCAGCGAGCAATGCCTGCTTCATTTTTTGCGCATCCATTTTAATCTGGTGGAGAGCGGCCAACGATTTGATATTTTTGCTGGCCATTGCGCTCGACTGCTCATCGATGATTGCCGCACTATCGCGTGATATGCCGGTGAAGCAGATAACCAGTGAGGCCTCGAATTCATGGAGGATGCGGTCAGCCACCCTAAGCGGGTTGACGATCACGCGATCCGTCGGCAGGAACTCCATGTAGTTGATGCCGCCGAAGGTCGCAGCATACTGGTCCTGGCGCCCGCCATTGAGGGCAAGGTCGATGCGCTCAATTTCGTAGGCGAGGTGAGCGACGTCGTACGCGCCGAGTGGCAGGTCTAGATAGGCGCCAAAAGCCTCCACCATCGCGACGACAAGCGCCGAGGAGGAGCCGAGCCCGGAGCCAGCCGGCGCGTCGACACCGGTGCTGATGGTCAGCGGCAGCGGCCTGCCGCCATTGAATTCGCGCACGATGCGATTGTAGACGCCGCGATGGATGCGCAGCCCCGCGTCAATCGGCAGCTCGGCGTCAAGCGGCAGCAGTTCGCGCTTCTCCAGGTCGGTGGCGACGAACTCGATCTGATCGTCCTCGCGCTCCATGATGGTGGCGTGCGCATAGCGGTCGATGGTGACGTTGAGGATGGCGCCGCCGAACTCGTCGCAATAGGGGGATACGTCGGTGCCACCGCCAGCGAGACCCAGCCGCAATGGTGCCCTTGAACGAACGCCCGGTAACATGGAACTAGTATCTCCTTGAAGCTGATTTGAAGGTAACCACAGTCATCATGTGCAGCAGGACGCTACATCTTGACCAAGATGCCGTGCCCATTCAGGTTATGAAAGAACAAGCAGGGGAGTTCTTTCCTCAACTTGTTAACCAGCTTAGTGACTCCGTTGGTTTTATATCCGCCAAAGTCGTCGAACACAACAACACCGCCGACTGGGATCAGGGGCCACAGGAAGTGCACAATGTCCTTGGCGGAGTCGTAGACGTCAACGTCGATGTGGACCATGCGGATTCGCCGCCCGGCGAGCTGTTCGCCGGTATCGTCCGGAAAAATACCCTTCAAAATCTTGGTGTTGCCGACGCCCAGCTGCCGAGCCAATGCGTTGACGCTGTCTGAATCGGTATCGTCGTGCTCGCCGCCGATATAATGGCTGTCCTCAGCTCCGGCCTTGACCACACCTTCAAAAGTGTCGCACAGAAATACCGAGCTCGTGCCTTGGTTCAGTGCCTGGTCCTTGTACGCCAGCAGACAGCCACTGCCACCGCGCCACACTCCCACCTCAACGATGTCTCCCCCGACCCGATTGCTGCTTTCAGCGAGCGTCCACAGTTCATAAAGACGATACATGTCAATCAGGGTGCTCGACTGGATGACGCCATAGACCTGCATGAATTCCTTGTCGTCGAACCACGGTGAGTAAGTCGCGCGCGGATTGGTCTGGGAATAGGAATACCCCTCGAACACTTCCATCGGTTCTGCGGGAATAGGGCGGGAAACATGGGTAGAACGGTCATTCATTGCTGGCTTCCGAGTTTGGTCATGCTTGGTCGAACTTGATGCTGTCCTTGATGATTCCTTGCACCTTGGTCAGAGAGAAGTGCTCATCCACGTAGCTCATGCAACTCTGGCTGAGCTGCTCCCAACGGATTGGGTCAATATGCAGACGGATTATTTCTTCAGCGAATTGCTGCGTCGTGTTGGCGAGCACCACGGCGTCATACAGCCCCCTGGACGGCATACCTTCGAAGGCGATGTCGTTACCGATACAGGGGACCCCCAAATTCATGCTAGTGCCCACCTTGCCCTTCGTACCCGCCCCGTAGGGCAGAGGCGCCACGGTCATCAGCATCTCACCTAATGTTTTCTCTATGTCTTCCACATAGCCAATGATGTCAATGTCGGATGCCGCATAGCTGTGGAAATGATCGGGCATATTGCTCCCGATGATCTTCAGTCGAGCGCCGATATTGGCTGCTCGAACGATCGGCCAAATTTCCCTGATCAAGAATTCAGCAGCACCGACGTTAGGTGTATGCCGGTAGCCGCCTATGAATGCTGCACCGACGCGCCCCTGATAGCCGCACGCCCGATGGGACTTGTCTCTGATCATCGGAATGACGACAACCTTTTTGCTCGGCGCGTCTTTGGCAAGCAGTTGTTGTTCGAACTCACTGACCACATAGGTCATGTCCGCAGCTGCCACCATCGAAAGTTCGAGCTTCTTGAGTTCGCCGGCCAGCGCCTTCAGCTCGGCGTCGTTCTTGACTAAGGCTTCGCGCTCCGCACGCAGGTAGTGGAGGTCGGCGGGGTGGAAGATCACCCGGGCGTTGGGTGCGAGGCGCCGCACCGTGGCGATATTTCGCTCGGCGGTGCCGACCCGGAATATGACGGCGGTGTCGATGAGCTCGCCCCATTCCTCCAGATAATCGCCGACACTGCGGTAGTAGGGGCCGTAGATCGCCTCGATCCCCTTCGACTGGATGTTCGGCGTGTATTTGGGGATGTTGGCGAAGTTGGTCTCGGGCACGAAGTGAACGCGATAGCCGAGCTTCTGGAAGATGCTGATGATATGCATCACCTCGACCGAGCCGGCATCCTTGTCAGTTTCCGGTGTGATGTGGTCGATGAACAGCAAGTGGCGCTGCGACATGCGGTCGGCGGCGCGCAGCGGTGTCTGGCCGCTGGGATAATGCCGCGAATGCAGCGTCTCTCGCCACTTGGCCTCGAATTTGTCCTTGTTGGCACGCTGATAAGCCTTGATGCCGACACTCTCGTCGGTGCCGTGGCTGATGCCCTCGAAATGGATCACCACCGAATGCGGCTGGTAGACCACCCTCAGCCCCCGGTCCCGCACAGCCATGCATAGGTCGGCATCTTCAGCATAGGCCGGGATGTAACGCTCGTCGAGCCTGCCAACGGCGTTGAACAGCTCCTTGCTGATCATCAGCGAAGCGCCGGATACGTAGTCGACATCGCGTACGTAATTGTAGCGCGGATGGTTGGGATCCTGCAGCCTGCCCCAGTTCCAGCCCGTGGCGTCGTTCCAGATGATGCCGCCCGCTTCCTGCAGTCGGCCGTCCGGATAGACAAGCTTTGATCCGGCAATACCGACGTCTTCATGGTTGGTGAATGTTGCATAGAGCGTGTCGAGCCAGCCTGGCAGCACCTTGGTGTCGTTGTTGAGCAGCACAAGGTAGCGACCGAGCGACAGATCTGCCGCCTTATTGCAGTTGCGCAGGAAGCCGAGATTGGTCTCGTTGCAGATATAACGCAGGCCCGGAATGGTCGACAATACCTGGGCAGTCTCGTCAGTCGAGCAATCGTCCATGACAATAACCTCGTAGCTTAGCGATGTACTTTGCTGCATCAGGCTACTAAGGCATTCAAGAGTATAATTGAGATTGTTGTAAACCGGAATAATGATTGATAATTCTGGTTTGATGTGTTCAGTAAAGCGGAGATTCGGATGTATTTTCTTAATCAATACGCTGGACGATGCTGGCGCAGCTACACGCCTAAATTCGGCGCTTTGGTGGGAAAAAACTTTAACAAAATCCATCCGTTTGCGTACGGCTCCCGGGCCCTCCTTCAACAAGATACGTGTCGCTTTTGCCAAAGTCGGGAGTACTCCGCCCCCCAACCGGAAAACATTGGGCGATATACTGATTGCTTTTATCGAGCTACGCGGGCCTGCTCTTCCAGCTCTGATCGGTGGACTGAGTTTCCGGGATTTTGAATTTCGATAGGCATTGTGGGTCTCATAAAGCTCCGGCGCAGCCCTATCCAGCTGTTGGCGGATCTGGCTGATCTCCTGCTCGGATGATGGCAATTTGGATTCGAATTCCCGAAGTCTGGCTGCCGCCGTTTCTCGTGCCACTTGTTGCTCATGGGCGCGTGCTGTTTCAGCGGCCAGCGCGGTACTCCTTTCGTCCAACATGTCCGACCTCGGCGCCTGATCTTTCGCCATAGCCATTGCATCGGAGGTATCGGTGTTGCTTTCCAGTGCTGAACTGCCGTGGGTCTCTGTCCAAACCCCTTTGCGGCCTTCTTTCTCGCCATAGCGGAGGAAGTGCATCAGAGGGTTGAGTCCGGCTTCAAGCACATCCCTGTAATTCAGAAGGTAGCTCCCGGAATCGAAATATTCTGAAGCCCAGCGCCCCTCGTAAGCGCCGTAGCGAAGATAGTGCAGAGCCGGATCGACCTTGCTTTCCTTAACGTCGGGATATTGCTCAAGATACCAGCTCTCATCGAACAGACCCGAGGCGCGGATAAGGGCCAGATCTGCTTTTTGTTGACGTTTTCGGACGAATTCGAGCGGCGCGCGTAAGGGGGATGTCAATTTCCAGGTCAGGCTTTTGCGCAGTTTTGAAAGCTCCCTTTCGCGTGCGCTGACCACCAGTTCCTTGACCGAAAGTTGTTCACCGAGGCTCGTCGTGGCTTGTTTGGCAAGGTTCGCCTCCGTCATGGCTGCGGCATAGGCGTCGCCTTTCTCGGTCGCCAGACGTTTCGACGTTTCAACTTCCGCCTCAAGGTTGGCGATGACCGCGTCATAGGTCTCTTGCTTTTCCGCGGCAAGGCGATTGAGCGTTTCAACTTCCGTCATGGCTGCGGCATAGGCGTCGCCTTTCTCGGTCGCCAGACGTTTCGACGTTTCAACTTCCGCCTTAAGCTCGGCGATGACCGCGTCATAGGTCTCTTGCTTTTCCGCGGCAAGGCGAGCCGCCGTTTCAACTTCAGCCGCAAGATCGGCGATCTCTGCTTCCTTCAAGGCGACCGCCTCGGAAAGGCGGCTTGCTGCCTGGTTCGCTTGTTCTGCCTTGGCGTCTGCGCGTGTCAATCGGTCTTCGGCTTCCGCAAGTTGTCGTTCGAGTGCGAATCTCAGGGCACGGTCCGCATCTGCTTCTGCCAGCGCATCGATGGTCTGGCGGATGAGGCCTGGCGCATCACGGTTGTCGCCTTCCTTTAGTCCGAGTGCTGCGCGGATCTGGGCCAATTCGGCGCTCAGGCGGTCGCGGTCCGTCATGCCGGCTTCAAGCGCATCTTGCGTTTCAAGCAGCGCTCGTTCGAGGCGGGCGGATTTTTCATTACTCTCGACCGTGGCGGAAGAAAGCTTTTCGATGGTCTCGGAAAACTCGGAAAGTTTGTTGTTCGTTTCGCTCAGGTTCCGTTTCGCGCTCTGTTCGGTTTCAGACAATTGCACGAGGATCGGCAGCGTCCGCATCAGGCTTTCCTGAATGGCGTCCAGATCCGCCAGGGCATCAGCGTCGTTCGGATCAGCTTCGAGAATCTTATAGGCAAGATAGGTTTCGCTGATGAAGCCGCGCAGTTCCGGTTGCATGGTCACATCTTCGAGCCTGCTCGCATGATGTCGGAACTGGGGCGACAGATACTCGTCGATGAGCGGGCCGACATTCGCCATGTTTTTCCCGAAAGGATTGCCGACATGTCTTTCGAGATTATCAAAAGCCCTGCGCCAGTCGCTCAGGAGCGTTTCGTAGGAGAGGAAAGCGCGCTTTCTGCCGCGTGTCGCACGTTCGGCGTCGAGGACGTGGCGAAGCCAGAGCATGCCTGCGTCGAGACTCGAATAGGATGCTGGCCAGATCCCTTTGCGTGCGGCGAGCGAGGCCATCACGTCGAGCGGGTTGCGCACGGTCAGGATTGGAATGACATCGATATCGCCGTCTTCGAGCGCGTCGATGACCAGAGAAGCAAACCGGCAAATCCGGGGTTCTTTGAGAACGATCAGAGGGGCGCTGCCGAACTCATCCCTGACGAGCGCGCGGAACTCTCTCCCGATCGCCCCGGTCTGGCCAGGGGGCAGTCTTGTGAAATCCGGACCGCGCCAGTCGTGCCAGTTTGAACCGATGCTTTCGAGCAGGCGATCATTGTAGGCGATGATCGCATTGGATTCCCAGTGACCGCTCTCATTGCCTTCGCCCGCGCCGAGGAGATGCTTCGGAATGCCCGCCCCTGCCAGATTAAGGACGCGCGTGAGCGCGCTTGTTCCGGAGCGGTGCATGCCGAGAACGAGAAGGCATGTCTGCTCCGTCTTTTTTACTGTCGCGCCGGAGCCGCCGGAACCTTTGTCTTGCGCGGATTTCTTCGAAGTTCTTTTCATTTTGTTCCGATTGCGTGTTTTTCTGCGGTAGGTTTGATTATTTCCCGCTGATTGCGCTGAAACAAACCTGAAACGGGCTGGGGGATAGATGCAGGGAGGGTGAGGGTGCGCCAGATAGGTTTTACTCTCGAATATCCTGATGAAGTCATTCGCTGTAGCTTCCCTTTCACTAAATTTTGCGCAATTTTGCGGCCTTCCACCGCCCTTTGCTATCCCATCTGGCGCGTGGCAGGTCAAGCCAAGGCTTTCGCGGAATCGTATGTGCGCTCCTGCCCGCGCCTCGCATTGGTGCGTGACTATTGCCGCCATCGGCTGATCGTTTTTCATTATGGCGAAGAGCGGCTCATGATTGGTGGCGGCCCAATCGTCCGCGCATACTGCCATTAGGCAATCGATGCCGGAGATGAAGTCAGTTTTGGTAAATGGTGTTCTTTTCGGAATCGCCCGGCCAAAAGCAAAAGAGGCGCCCCGTCCTTGCCGGGGCGCCTCCCTTTTCTTCCGATGCGTGGTCTCACCCCCGCTTTGGCTCAATCAGGCCGTTCAGGCCCGATCAGATGAGATCGAAGCGGTCGAGGTTCATCACTTTTGTCCACGCAGCAACGAAATCCGCCAGGAATTTCGGCATTGCATCGTCGGATGCATAGACTTCCGCAATGGCGCGCAGAATCGAGTTTGATCCGAAAACGAGATCGGCGCGGGTGCCGGTCCATTTGACCTTGCTGTTGCCTTGATCATGCGCTTCGAACACGTGGGCGGATGTCGACGATGCTTTCCACGTCGTGTTGCGGTTCAGCAGATTGACGAAGAAGTCGTTCGTCAGGGCGTGCGTCTTATCGGTCAGGACGCCGTGTGTTGATCCGTCGGCATTGGTGCCGAGCATGCGCATGCCGCCCACCAGAACCGTCATTTCAGGAGCGGTGAGGGTCAGAAGCTGGGCGCGGTCGACGAGAAGCTCCTCTGGCGCACGGCTTTGTTCACCGGACAGATAATTGCGGAAGCCGTCGGCCTTTGGCTCCAGGACAGCGAAGGATTCGATATCCGTCTGTTCCTGTGTGGCGTCGGTGCGACCGGGGCTGAAGGGAACCGTGACGTCGTGACCGGCGTTTTTTGCGGCTTTTTCGATCGCCGCTGAACCGCCAAGAACGATGAGATCGGCAAGCGATACTTTCTTTGCGCCCGCATTGAAGGCGGTCTGAATACTTTCCAGCGTCTTCAGGACTTTCGCAAGTTCAGCCGGTTTGTTGACCGCCCAATCCTTTTGCGGGGCAAGGCGGATGCGCGCGCCATTGGCACCGCCGCGCTTGTCGCTGCCGCGGAAGGTCGATGCGCAGGCCCATGCGGTCGATACCAGTTCGGATATCGACAGGCCGGAGGCGAGGATCTTCGATTTGAGATCGGCGATTTCGTCCGCGCCAATCAGCTCTTTTGGTTGAGCCGGTACAGGATCCTGCCAGATCAACACCTCGGAAGGTACTTCCTTGCCGAGATAGCGATTGATCGGTCCCATGTCGCGATGGGTCAGTTTGTACCAGGCCCGCGCAAAAGCATCCGCAAATTCTGCCGGATTGGCGTGGAAATGACGGGAAATCTTTTCATAGGCGGGGTCCATGCGCAGTGCCATATCGGCGGTCGACATTATGGGCGCGTGTTTTTTCGATGGATCATGGGCGTCCGGCACGGTGGTCTGTGCGGCCTTGTCCGTCGGTACCCACTGGTGGGCGCCCGCCGGACTTGTCGTCAGTTCCCAGTCATAGCCAAACAGCGTGTCGAAATAGCTGTTGTCCCAGGTGATCGGCGTCGCTGTCCAGGCGCCTTCGAGGCCGCTGGTGATCGTGTCACCGCCCTTGCCGGAGCCGTAGCTGTTTTTCCAGCCGAGGCCGAGTTCCTCGATCCCGGCACCTTCCGGTTCGCGTCCGACATATTGTGATGGATCGGCGGCGCCATGGGTCTTGCCGAATGTATGACCGCCGGCGACGAGGGCGACGGTCTCGTAATCGTTCATGGCCATGCGGGCGAAAGTTTCACGAACGTCGCGCGCCGAGGCGAGGGGATCGGGCTTGCCGTTCGGACCTTCCGGGTTGACGTAAATGAGACCCATCTGGACCGCGCCTAGGGGATTTTCAAGAACCCGGTCCCCGGTATAGCGCTCATCGCCCAGCCAGGTGGTTTCAGGGCCCCAGTAAATGTCTTCTTCCGGTTCCCAGACATCAGCGCGACCGCCGCCGAAGCCGAAGGTCTTGAAGCCCATCGATTCAAGCGCGCAGTTGCCTGCAAGGATCATGAGGTCGGCCCAGGAGATTTTCTTGCCGTATTTCTGTTTGATCGGCCAGAGCAGGGCGCGTGCCTTGTCGAGGTTGCCGTTGTCTGGCCAGCTGTTCAGCGGCGCGAAGCGCTGGGTGCCGGTCGATGCGCCGCCACGGCCGTCATAGATGCGGTATGTGCCTGCGCTGTGCCAGGCCATGCGGATGAATAACGGGCCATAATGCCCGTAGTCCGCCGGCCACCATTCCTGCGAATCGGTCATCAGCGCATAAAGATCGGCTTTCAGCGCATCGAGATCGAGGCTTTTGAACTCTTCGGCATAGTTGAAGGCTTCACCCATCGGGTCGGTGAGTGCCGAGTTCTGGTGCAGGATCTTGAGGTTGAGCTGGTTCGGCCACCAATGCCGGTTGGCGGTGCTTCCGGTTGCTTTATGCGCGTTCGCACCGTGCATGACGGGGCATCGGCGTTCGGCCTCGTCGTTCATTTCTCCTACCACTGCGTCCATGTCTGTCTCCCGTTTCTGCTGTTGTTCTTGTTCGTGTTGTGCGTGCGCCATGAGGGCACGGATGATGCTGATTCCCGATCATGGGTGATGCGGGGCTGGTTGTCGTTGATCGAGGGCAATGCGCTTACCGGCAACTGACTTTTCCTGATCGTTCATAGCAAACCCTGCCCATTAGATATAATTGTATTTTCTGATCAAAGTGATAAGATATTCTGATGAAAAATCTTACGCTCAAACAGTTCCGGTATTTCGAGGCGCTGGCCTCGCATGGTCATTTCCGGCTGGCGGCGGATTCCTGCTCTATCTCGCAACCGGCTTTGTCGATGCAGATCAAGGAACTCGAGGAAACGCTCGGCACCATGCTGTTTGAGCGCGGAGCGCGGCGATTGCGGCTGACAAATTTCGGCGAGGAATTTGCCCTGCGCGTGCGCGACATTCTGCTCTCGGTTGATGAACTGGGCGATCTCGCGGCCAGTATGCAGGACCGTCTCGAGGGGCGCCTGCGGATCGGGGTCATTCCGACAATTGCACCTTATCTTCTGCCGTCCATCATCCAGCAGCTGACGGAACAGCATGCCGGACTCGACATTCATGTCCGCGAGACGGTGACACCGAAGCTGATTCAGGAACTTGCAGAAGGCAGGCTTGACACGGCGATTGTGGCGCTGCCGGTTTCGGAGCCCTCTTTCACCGAGGTTGCGCTGTTTTCTGAGGCCTTTGTTCTGGTAAGGCCCGACAAGGATCAGAACAAGCCGATGCCGAATGCCGAATCCCTGCGGGAGATGCGCCTCTTGCTTCTCGAGGAGGGACATTGCTTTCGCGATCAGGCGCTGTCCTTTTGCAGCATCCCCTCGGCGTCGCCGAGGGACGGTCTTGATGGCAGTTCGCTGTCAACCCTCGTGCAGATGGTCGGGGCAGGGATCGGGGTCACCCTGATCCCGGAAATGGCGGTGGCCGTTGAAACACGCTCGGCGCCGGTTTCCGTCTCCCGGTTTCGTCATCCGCAGCCACACCGGACGATCGGCATGATCTGGCGGCGGACAAATCCGCGGGCAAGGCAGCTTCACGCGGTCTGCGAGGTCGTGCGCAAGGCGGCTGAAAGCATTTGCGCACCACGCGCCATGACACTGTCATCAGCGCCTCTACAGATGCCTTAAAGGTCGCGCTGGATCAGGCGCAGCGCGCCATAGGCGAGGATGCCGAGCCCTGCGCCGATCCAAAGACTGGCAGCGCCCATTTCCGCAAGCGCAAAACCGAAGGCGACGGGCGCAACCGCCTGGGCAACCCTGGCGGGCGCTGCGATCAGGCCCTGACGAAAGCCGTAGCCGTCAGCACCGAAGAGGGCGAGCGGCAACGTGCCCCGCGCGATGGTGAGGATGCCATTGCCTGTGCCATGGGCGAAAGCGAAAAGATAGGCGAAGCCGCCGCCACCAAAAACCAGCAGGATAACGCCAAGCGGGTGAGTGAGCGTTGCAATCTTTGCCGAATGGATCGGATGGAGATTGCGCAGAAAGCCGAACTCCAGGAGCCTGCCGAAAACCTGTGCCGGACCGATCAGCGCGCCTGCCGCAATCGCGGTTGCGGTCGTTGCTCCGGCAGCCTCGATCAGCCGCGGCAGATGCGCGGCCATTGCTGTGCCGGTAAAGGCTGTGGTGGCGAAGACCAGGGCGAGGAGCGACGACTGGAGCGATGCGGAGAATTTCTTTTTCGGCTGCTCGGTGGGCGACGGTTCGGTGGCCTTGCTAAAGAGCGTGTTCGGCAGGACAAGGTTGAGTGGCAGCGCGATCACCATATGCAGCGCCGCCCAGACGAGGCTGGCCACGCGCCAGTCGTACTGGGCTTCGATATAGCCCGAGAGCGGCCAGCCGATGGTGCTCGCAAAGCCCGCGATCAGCGTGATGCCATAGATCGGCGCACGCGCCCCGGTGCCGAAAAGGCGTGCAAGGGTCGCAAAAGCCGTGTCGTAGAGGCCGAGGCCCATCGCGATGCCGAGAACAACCCACGCAGCCAGGATGGATGCGGGATTTTGACTTGTTGCGAAAAGAACGAGGCCAAGCGCGAAAAGAAGGTTTGATCCGGCAAGCACGCCTCGCCCGCCATGCCGATCGACTTGCCGGCCGGCCCACGGCCCGATCAGGGCGGAGATCATCATGGCAAAGGAGAAAGCGGCAAAGATCCAAACCGGCTGAAAGCCGAGTTCTGCTGCTGCTGGCGTTGCCAGAATCGCGGGCAGGTAATAGCTCGACGCCCAGGCGATGGTCTGGGCGATGCCCAAGGCGCAGACGACAGGCCGTCTCTGGTCGGAAGTCAGTTGGATCGGCAAAGAACGATGACCTCCCGCGGCATGGCGTGCGAGGCAAGCCGCACCGATCCTATTTTCATCGCTAGGCGCGTGGCAATCCTTTTCTTGTCTGCGGATAGGGTCGCGGATCAGCCTTGCACCGCGGGCTTTCTCTGATGGAGCAGGTGTTGTGCGCTATGCGGCGGATTGTTGAACTTTCCCGGTCGGCTGAAATTCTGCTTGATCGTCTCTGCATGGGTGAACCAGACGCGGACGGAAGATGAGTGATCAACAGGTCGAAGGCACCTTCTTTCACATTGTCAGCCATGAAAGAGTTGAATTAGAATAATCATTCTGATATTATTACTCTATTCCGCACCCATCTCCTTTTCCCAGCCTGTCAGAAAAGAGTGTCATGACGTCGCTTGCTCAAACCCCTTCCTTGCCCTTTTGGAAGTTGCCGTTTTCCCATGCCATTGCGGCCAACTTTTTATGGATAAATGCGTCGGAGGTGTTTCGATATTTCATTTTTGTCATGCCCATGATGCGCGAGGTGCTGCCAATGGTGCCTGATGCCGCGCCGATGAACCTGTCGGTTTTTCTGATCTGGGGGATCTGGGACACGATCCTTGTGGTGGCGGCCACGACAATTCCGTGGCTGGCGCTGACTGTCTTCGGCCCCACATTGCGACATACGATTATTGCTGGCACAGGTGTTTGGCTGACGATCTTTGGCTTGCTCTGGATTGGTATCTGGAACATGAACCTGACATCGCCGCAGGTGCTTCTGGTTGCTTTGCCTTTGGCCTGGGTCGAGATGCTGGTTGCCGCGCTTATTGTGCGTTGGTTCTGTTTTGGTGTGGGCCGCGAGTGAGCGCCGAGGATATCGCCTAGGTTTCAGGGCGACTGGCAAAGGGCGCCTTGCTCTCGAAGGAAGTGTCGGACGTGATCTCCGCATCCGACCTCCCTGAGGCGCGTTAAGCTCTGTCTCCGCCGCCTTTGACTGCGCGCGTCAAGAATTGACTATCGCAGTCACATGCGGTTTGACAAACATACCAACTGGTTTGTATTTATTTCTCATGTCCAGGCCAACCAAACATCATCCCGAACGCGGCGACGCCCGAACCCGGCTTCTCGAAGCCGCGCGCGACGTGATCCGCGCGCAGGGTTTTGCCGCGACGAGCATCGACGATCTTTGCCGGGCGGCGGGCGTCACCAAGGGCGCGTTCTTCCATCATTTCGAGAGCAAGGAGGCGCTCGGCGTCACCGCGGCGCGGTTCTGGGCGGAGACCACGGCGGCCTTCTTCGCCGGCGCGCCCTATCACGACCATGACGATCCGCTGGAGCGCGTGCTCGCCTATGTCGATTTCCGCAAGGCGATCATCGAGGGCGACCCCGCCGAATTCACCTGCCTCGTCGGCACAATGACGCAGGAAGCCTACGGATCGTCGCCCGCCATCCGCGAAGCCTGCGCCGCCAGTATTTTTGGCCACGCCGCCACGCTGGAACCGGACATTCGCGCGGCGATGCGGGCGCGGAGGATCAAGGCGGACTGGAGCGCCGCAAGCCTCGCGGCACACACCCAGGCCGTGCTGCAGGGTGCCTTCATCCTCGCCAAGGCGACCGGCGACCGCGAGATCGCGCGCGACAGCGTCGATCATTTGCGTCGGTACGTCGGGTTTCTGTTCAGCAACACCAGCCAAGGGAAAACGCCATGACCCAACGCCCCAACGCCCGCACGTGCATCTTCCTGAAGGAAAAGGCCGAGGAAGCCGTCCGCTTTTACGCTGCGACCATCCCAGACACTCATGTCGACCACGTCCAGCCGATAGGCCCGGACATGAGCATGGTCCTGTTCCGCATCATGGGCACGCCGTTCATGGCGATGGATGGCAATGCCGGTTTCGAGCCGCGCTATGATCACTCCATCGCCATTGCGACACTCGATCAGGCCGAGACCGATCGTCTGTGGGCCGCGCTTTCGGAGGGCGGCAGCGAGGGACGCTGCGGCTGGTTGTCAGACCGCTATGGCGTGTATTGGCAGATCACACCGACCGCGCTCACCCATATGCTGAGCGACCCGGACCGCGACGCCGCCGGCCGCGCGCAGGCGGCCATGATGACCATGAAGAAGATCGACATCGCCGCCATGGAAGCGGCGTTTCACGGGCGCGGGTGAGGGATGCCCTCGTAAGCTTTAGCAAATCAAGGAGAGCCCCATGCAAATCACCGTTGAAACCAACGTCGCAGCGCCCCTCGCCGAAGTCTGGCGCGCCTACACGACGCCCACCGACATCATGGCGTGGAACGCCGCGTCCGATGACTGGCACACGACAGCCGCCAGCGTCGACCTGCGCGAGGGCGGGGCGTTCTCCTCCCGCATGGAGGCCAAGGATGGCAGCTTCGGCTTCGATTTCGCCGGGACCTATACGAAGATTGTGCCGCACGAATTGATTGAATACGCGCTCGGCGACCGCATCGCACGCGTCGAGTTCGACGGAAGCGACGGCGCAGTGACCGTGCGCGTCACCTTCGACGCCGAAGACACCCATCCCGTCGAGCAGCAGCGCGGCGGCTGGCAGGCGATCCTCGATCGCTTCAAGAGCCATGTGGAAGCAGGAGCAGCGTGACATGACCGAACTCATCCCCTGCCTGTGGTTTGACCACGGAGAGGCCAGCAAGGCGGCCGCCTTCTATGCGGCAACCTTCCCTGATAGCGAGGTGACCCGCATCAACACCGCGCCGGGCGACTTTCCGGGTGGAACGGAAGGCTTGGAACTGACGGTGGAATTCACTGTTATCGGGCGCAAATTCGTCGGCCTCAATGGCGGGCCCAACTTCACGCCCAATCAGGCGGTGAGCTTCATGGTGGTAACCGAGAGTCAGGAAGAAACCGACCGCTACTGGAATGCCATCATCGGCAATGGCGGCAAGGAAAACGCCTGTGGCTGGTGCAGCGACCGCTGGGGCCATTTCTGGCAGATCACGCCGCGCCTGTTGCTGGAGTTGACGAAAGCGCCGACAAGGCCAAAGCGAAGCGGGCCTTTGACGCCATGATGACGATGCGTAAAATCGATATCGCCGCGTTGGAGGCGGCGATGAAACCCTGAGGGAGAAACACGAAATGTATTTAGACGGATTTCTAGCCGCCGTGCCAACAGCCAACAAGGAAGCTTACCGCGAACACGCGCAGAAGGCCGCAATTGTGTTCAAGGACCATGGCGCCCTGAGTCTCGTCGAATGCTGGGGCGACGATGTGCCGGAGGGCAAAGTCAACTCTCTGCATACGGCGGTTTTGCGCAAGGAGGATGAGACAGTGGTCTTTTCATGGGTCACCTGGCCCGACAAAGCGACGCGGGACACTGGCTGGCAGAAGATCATGGCCGACCCGCGCATGGCACCTGACGTCAATCCGATGCCCTTTGACGGTAGCCGGGTGATCTACGGTGGCTTTGAGATGATCGTCGGGCCGTAAGTGGCGGGTAAATCAGTACGGCATGATCACCGTATCGAAGATTGTTTTCTGAAAGGCCGCGGGCACTGTTTCCCACTGGGCGCCCGCTTGGCGAACCACATGCACCTCGAAGGCATATCTGAGAAGATCTGGAATTTATGCTTGAGGTATCAGTCTGATTGAAAACGGGCGCCCAGAGCCGCCCGCAAGAATGAGGGCCAGGTCGGATCAGCTGGCTTCTGAAAGGCAGGTCTTGATTGATGCCGACATGTTGCGAATGAGTTCGAAATAAAGGTCGGGCCCGGTTTCAAGTTTCGCGCCCAGCGGGTCGATAACGCCGAACTTGGCCCGTGTGCCTTCGGTTACTGTGGCGACAAGCTTCGGTTCGAATTGCGGTTCGGAGAAGACACAGGCCGCACCCAGTTCCTGCATGCGCGCGCGGATTTCAGCAATACGCTCGGCGCCCGGTATGACTTCCGGTGAAACCGTGATCGAGCCCGATGCGGTCACGCCGAAACGGTTCTCGAAATACTGGTAGGCATCGTGGAACACGATGAACGGCTTGTCCTTGACAGGCTCAAGCTCGGCAGCAACCTCGGCGATCAGGGTGTCGAACTTTGCCGTGACGGCTTTGGCATTGCCCTCATATTTCCCGGCATTGAGCGGATCGGCGGCAATCAGCGCTTCTTTAATTTCATGGACCATGGCCTTGGCATTGGCGGGGTCGAGCCAGATATGGGGGTCAAACGCGCCGTGGTCGTGATCCTCATGGTCAGCCGCGGCTGTCTTTTCATGATCATGGCCTTCGTGTCTGGCCTCTTCTTTCTTCTCATGGTCATGGTCGTCATGACCTGATTCCGAATTTTCGTCATGACTATCATGATCGTGTTTTTCAAAAGCGCCGTCTTTGCGGAATTTCAGCTTGATCAGATCATGGGCATCCATCAACGCAACGGTTTTTGCGCTGGCGCCTATTGTCTCCAAGGGTTTTTCCAGAAAAGTTTCAAGTTCATGCCCGATCCAAAAGACAAGATCCGCCTCCTCCAGCATCTGCGCCTTGGATGGTCTGAGTGCGTAATTGTGTGGCGATTCTGCGCTTTCGATGATAAGGCCCGGCTCGCCCACGCCGTCCATAATTGCGGCCACCAGCGAATGAACCGGCTTGATGGATGCCACGACATTCAACTCTGCACTGGCTGCAACAGCGGTGAACGCAAGCAATGTTTTCGTCAGCAACAGGAATTTCATAATGTGCATGTCAGGCTCCGTAATGGTCGATTTGTCATGTTATTTCGTTACATAATTGCGTGATGGTATAACGTGTGCGATAAGCCTGTGCAAGACCGTCATCGAAGAATCGTATTGGCCCCAGCAAACCATGCTCAAGAAACCGGAACCCCTCGTCAGGCTCGATAGTGCCGGTATTCACCGCGCGCGGCGCTGGTTGGTCCGTGGTGTTTCAATGTCGGTGGAAGAACGTGAAATCGTCACATTAATCGGTCCGAACGGGTCAGGAAAATCGACGACCGCGAAGATGGCGCTCGGAATTCTCAAACCGGATGAAGGCAGTGCCATCCGCAGGACAGGATTGCGCGTTGCCTATGTTCCCCAGAAACTCACCGTCGACTGGACATTGCCCCTCACCGTCAGCCGTTTCATGCGCCTGACGGCTCATGTCAGCGAGGATGAAGCAAGGTCGGCAATGTCTTCTACAGGCATATTTCATCTTGCCAGGGCCGAGATGCGCACCCTATCCGGCGGTGAGTTCCAGCGGGTCTTGCTCGCCCGCGCCATCGCGCGAAATCCCGACCTGCTGGTCCTTGATGAACCGGTCCAAGGTGTCGATTTTGGTGGCGAGATCGCACTTTATGATCTGATAAAGCGAATCCGCGACGAGATGCATTGCGCCATCCTCCTCATTTCGCACGATCTGCACGTCGTCATGGCCGCGACTGATCGTGTGATCTGCCTGAACGGGCATATCTGCTGTTCCGGCACGCCGACAGCCGTTGCTTCCAGCGCAGAATACAAGGCGTTGTTTGGCGCTCGAGCTGCCTCGACACTTGCAGTCTACGAACATCATCATGATCATACCCATCTGCCCGATGGTCGGGTAGAGCATGCCGGTGGCAAGATCACCGACCATTGCCACCCCGACGATGGCAATCACCTTGACCATGCAGAGGGTGAGCGCGATGCTTGATGATTTTTTCACCCGCGCGGTCCTTGCTGGCATCGGAGTGGCCCTGGTGGCAGGACCGCTCGGCTGCTTCATCGTCTGGCGCAGACTTGCTTATTTCGGTGACACCTTGTCGCACGCCGCGCTTCTTGGCGTGGCGCTTGCTCTCCTGTTCGAGGTCAACATCACACTTGCCGTCTTCGGTGTGTCGGCTTGCGTCTCGATCGCACTTCTCCTTCTTCAAAAACGCGCGACGCTGTCATCGGATGCGCTGCTCGGTCTTCTCGCCCATTCCGCCCTAGCAGTCGGCCTTGTCGTGCTTGCCTTCATGACCTGGATCCGCATGGACCTCATGGGCTTCCTGTTCGGTGACATCCTCGCTGTTTCGAAGCTCGACATCGCCGTCATCTGGCTGGGCGGGGTCGTGGTTCTTGCCTTGCTCGCGGCCATCTGGCGCCCGCTTTTTGCCGCAACCGTCAACTGGGAACTCGCCGAAGCCGAGGGCATGAACCCCGAACGGGCCAACATCATCTTCATGCTGCTGATGGCCGCCGTCATCGCCATTTCCATGAAGATCGTCGGCGTCCTGTTGATCACCGCAATGCTGATCATTCCGGCCGCTGCGGCGCGCCGGTTTGCGGCAGGCCCGGAGCAGATGGCCATCCTTGCGGTCGGCATTGGCGCCGTCGCTGTTGTTGGCGGCCTGTTCGGTTCGCTCGAATGGGATACGCCAGCGGGGCCGAGCATCGTGGTGGCAGCGCTTTGCCTGTTTATCCTTTCCCTTTTCCCGGCAATTTCGGTTTTCTCATTCGGGCGGAACGGACGGGAAAAACCAGACAGCGTGCCCAAAACCGACACGGTTGAGGTGAGCGATAAGAGGAGCGGAGCCTGATCATGAACCAGCACATTCAAACAAATGCAGACCTGACCAAGAACCAGGCACTGGTGATGGGTACGCTAACACGATCGGAGGGCCCGCTCAGCGCCTACACGATCCTTGATCAACTGCGCGACGAAGGCTTTCGCGCGCCCCTCCAGGTCTATCGCGCGCTGGAAAAGCTGGTCGAATTCGGTCTCGTCCACCGACTTGAAAGCCTGAATGCCTTCGTTGCCTGCCGGCACCCCGGATGTGACGGCCATGAGACCATCGCATTCATGATCTGCGAAGGCTGCGGGCAGGTGAACGAGATATCCGACAGTTCTCTCGCAAAACGTCTGAAACATCTTGCCGTCGAAGCAAGCTTTGCCCTGACAAAATCAACCGTCGAACTGCGCGGCACTTGCGGCCTCTGCCAGCCAGAACCGCGCGGGTGAAAATCATCAGCTATCGCGCCGACGGTCCTGCGAAATGCGTCGGTTCCTCATCTGGGTTCGGAAAAAGGCTGCGATGAAGAGCGCTGTCAGGATCATGACGATCGTCGGCGCAGGCGCGCTGTCGAGGAAGAAGCTGACATAGGTGCCAAGCAGCATGGATAAGGCGCAGATCAGGACAGAGACCCAGAGCATTGTTTGAAATTGTCGCACGAGCAGGAAGGCGATGGCGCCGGGCGAAATCAGAAGGGCTATGGCCAGGATCAGACCGGCGGCATTGAGCGTTGCAACGATGGTCAGCGAAATCAGCGCCAGAAGCCCATAGTGGAGGGCGCTGACCCAAAGCCCGGACGCGCGCGCCTGCGCCGGGTCGAAACTGTGAAGCAGCCAGTCCTTCCACTTCAGCCCAAGCGTCAGCGCGACGCCTGCTGAAATCAGGCCTGCTTGCCACAGGTCGCTTTTTTCAACGCCAAGCATATTGCCGAACAGGATATGATCGAGATGGACGTTGGTCTCGATCGAGACATAAAGCACAATGCCCAGGCCAAACATGCCGGAAAAGACGATACCCATCACCGTGTCCTGTTTCACCCGGCTGTTATCCGCGAGATACCCGGTAAGGACCGCTGTGAACATGCCGGCGGCAAAGGCCCCGAGGATCAAGGGCACGCCGATTATATAGGCCAGAACGATCCCCGGCAGGACGGCATGGCTGATCGCGTCGCCCATCAGGGCCCAACCCTTGAGGACAAGAAAGCAGGACAGAAGTGCCGTCGGCACCGACACGATCAAGGCGATCAGAAAGGCATTCTGCATGAAAGCAAAGCGGAACGGCAGCAGGGTATCGGCGAGCTCGAACTCCATCACATTGCCTCTGCCTTTGGGCCGCGGCGCAGCGCTTCGCCCGCCCTGCGCCGCGCCGCCAATAGCCCGTGCTTCGGGGCAAACACAAAGGCGACTAGAAATATCAGGGTTTGCAACACAACGATTATCCCGCCTGTCGCGCCATCGAGAAAATAGCTTGCATAAGCGCCGAAGAAACTGGTCAGGACACCAATAGCGACCGATGTCAGGATCAGGCGTGGAAATCGGTCGCAGAGCAGGTAAGCGGTCGCGCCGGGTGTCACGACCATTGCGATGACCAAAAACGCGCCGACTGTCTGCATCGCCGCCACGACGGAGGCCGACAGCAAGACAAAGAACATCGCCTTCAGCAGGCGAGGGTGCAGACCGATGGTGCGGGCGTGGTTCTCGTCAAAGAAGGTGACCATCAGATCCTTCCATCTGGCGATCAGCACCGCGAGCGAGACAAAGCCGATGATGGCCAGTTGCAGCGTATCCTGGGGCGTAATGGCGAGGATATTGCCCATCGTGATTGTCATCACATCGATCGAGACCGGGCTCACCGACACGATGAACAGGCCGAGCCCGAAAAACGATGTGAAAATCAGGCCTATAATCACATCGACCTTGAGCCCGGAGCGTTCCGACAGAAAAAGCATCGCAGCCGCCGCCAATCCGCCGGCGACAAAAGCGCCGAGTGCGAAGGGAAGTCCGAGCATATAGGCCCCGGCCACACCCGGCACCACAGAATGCGAGAGGGCGTCACCGATCAGCGACCAGCCCTTGAGCATCAGGTAGGAAGACAGAAATGCGCAGACGCCGCCGACCAGCGCAGATACCCACATCGCGTTCACCATGTAGCCGTAGTTGAACGGTTCCAGCAACACGCTCATTGCTGCGTCTCCACGGTTTGCGTCTTGTCGCCATACTGGACGAACGGGCGTTCATCATCTGTCAGGATGGTGACCGTGCGGGCATCCGGGTCGTCATGGAGAGAGTCACCGCCGAGCGTGAAGTGGCGCAGGACGCCACCAAATGCCTTTTCCAGATTGGTGCGCGTGAATGTCGCATCGGTGGGCCCGTAAGCAAGGACAGTACCCTTGACCAATACCGTCCTGTCGCAGAATTCGGGTACTGAACCGAGATTATGCGTTGAGACCAGCATGACGCGACCTTCGTCGCGGAGTTCCCGCAGAAGGCCGACAATCTGCTCTTCGGTCTTGACGTCGACGCCTGTAAATGGCTCGTCGAGCAGAATGACCTTGCCGTCCTGGGCAAGGCTGCGCGCCAGAAACACCCGCTTGCGCTGCCCGCCCGATAATTCCCCGATCTGACGTTTGCGGAGGTCGGACATATTCACGCGGGCCAGAGCCTGATCGACCGCCGCATGGTCGGCCGCAGAGGGACGGCGAAAAAAGCCCATACGGCCATAGCGCCCCATCATGACGACATCCTCGACCAGCACCGGAAACGTCCAGTCGACCTCTTCGGATTGCGGCACATAGGCGACGAGATTTTGGCGCAAAGCCTCCCGAACAGACATCCCAAGGACACGGATATCACCCCTTGCAGCGGTCACAAATCCCATGATCGCCTTGAACAACGTCGATTTGCCCGCACCGTTGATGCCGACCAGTGCGGTGACCGTTCCGCGCGGGATTTCGAAACTTGCATCCCAGAGCGCCGTGTGTCCGTTTCGATAGGTCACAGTGACGTCACGAACATACAGGCCGTCATTAATGCCCACATGGATCGTGGGTTCAGTGCCGTTGGGCATCCATCATGTCCTTCAAATGTTGCTTGCCATCCCAAACGCGATATCAGCCCCACGATTTCATCCGGGGGCAGGATTGACGTTCTAAGATGTAGCATTCAGTTCAGTGCAGCGGTCAGGCCGTCGGCGACGGTGGTCGAGGTCACCCGCAGAAGATCGAGATAGGTCGGCACCGGGCCATCCGGCTTGCTCAGGCTGTCGACATAAAGCACACCGCCATAGGCGACGCCGGTTTCGCGGGCAACCTGCTCGGCAGGCGCTGTGTTGACCGTGCTTTCGCAAAACACGACCGGAATGCCGTTGGCTCTGACGCCGTCGATTACAGACCGGACCTGCTGCGGCGTCCCGATCTGGTCCGCGTTCATCGGCCAGAGATAAAGCTCTTTCATGCCGAAATCGCGCGCAAGATAACTGAACGCGCCCTCGCAGGTGACGAGCCAGCGGCGGTCTTCTGGAATCGCCGCAATCGTTGCCCGCAATGGCTCAAGTGTGGCCCGCAGCCTGTCCTTATATGCGATGGCATTCGCAACATAGATGGCGGCGTTCTCAGGGTCATGCGCCGCGAAGGCTTCGACAATATTGTCGATATAGATCAGCGCATTCTCGAGCCCCATCCAGGCATGCGGATTGGGCTTGCCTTTGTAGGATCCCGACGCGATCGAAATTGGATCGATGCCGTCAGTCAGTGTGGCCGATGGTATCTCACCCAGATTGGACAGGAACTGTTCGAACCACAATTCCAAGTTCATGCCGTTCCACAAGATGAGGTCAGCGCCCGAGGCGCGCACAATGTCTTGCGGCGTCGGTTCATAACCATGGATCTCGGCCCCTGGCTTGGTGATCGACACCACTTCGGCTGCGTCGCCGGCGACGTTGGATGCCATATCCGCCAGCACTGTGAATGTGGTGACGACTTTCATTTTTTCGTCAGCGAGCACCGCTGTAGTGGCAGCAATTGCTGTTGTGCCTGACAACATTATTCCCAGCACAAATTTCCTTACGACGGTCACAAACACGTCTCCGATGCGGATGGGTAAAATCTGTCCATTACTAATAGTGCGAAGCATTCTCAAAATCAATGCCTATGCGAACAATTCTCAAAAGAGTTGTAACAGGGCGATGCGGCGGGCATAATACGCCTATGAGTGACGATAGCGAGACTCCGGAGACAGCCGAAATCCTGCGCGAGGCAGGCTTGCGGATCACGCGCCAGCGTGAGGCGATTGCCAGCGTTTTGCTTGAGGCGACAGACCATCCTGACGCCGAAGAGATTCTGACCCGCGCCCGGGAGCGCGATGCCAGTGTCAGTCAGGCAACAGCTTACCGCACGCTCGCGGTCATGGCGGAAAAGGGACTTTTGAGGTCGCATACATTTGACGGTGGCAGCAGCCGGTTCGAACTCGCTGACCGTCCGCATCACGATCACCTGATCGACATCGATACGGGCGACATCATGGAATTCGTCTCCGCCGAGATCGAAAGCCTGCAGCGAAAAATCGCGGCTGAATATGGCTATGAGATTGTCGCACACCGGCTGGAACTATACTGCCGGAAAAAGTGACCATCCATCGTGCGGGGATGTCATCGGCGGTGAAGCGTTCTTTCGAGACAAGGAGTGCCAACAGGTCAGTCACCCATCCGGCAAATGTGATCATCCCGAGAAGCGGCTTCTTTGATTGCCGATCTCGCGATGTCAGCGGGAGACGAGCCTGCGGCTGCCAAGACCGCAGTCAAAACATTATTGGATCGTGTCGCAACGACACCAAAGCCGGGATAGGATCGTCCGGATCGCCGCCGTTCTGTCCTTGTCGCAAGGATCAAAGAAGAGGGCGCCTTGCGATGGTCGCTTACGACCGACTGCTCCCCGATCCAATCCAGTGTGGGCATAATATGTCCTGTTTGGGTTTGGCAGGTCCAATAAAACGCCATTTAACAAGATCGCCTGCAACGGGATTCAGTCGTATCGACCGGTGCTGCAACGCCGTTCAAAAGGACGAACACCCTTGTAAATGTGGCAGCAAGAGTAATTTCCCGAGACGGGCGACCAGAGACCCTCGATAAAGCTTGAATTCAATTTATATATCGATTAATCATGAAATATGGATTCAATACAGGTAACCTTCGCGTTCTCTGCCCTTAGCCAATTCACTCGGCTGGAGGTGCTGCGCTTGCTGATCAAAGCGGGCGCCGTCGGCATGCATGCCGGTGAGATCGGCGAGGCCATGGAAGTGCGCCAGAACACGATGTCGACCAATCTGAACATCCTTCTTCGGGCTGGGCTTGTCCGCAATGAGCGGGAAGGACGCGCCATCCGTTACTTCGCGGACTTTGAAGGAATTCGCGGCATGCTTTCTTTTCTCATGAAAGATTGTTGCGGCGGAAAACCGGAACTTTGTGAACCAATTCTCGATGCCCTGGTCTGCGACTGCTGAGGTTTAAATATGCCTGACAAACCATTCAACGTGCTTTTCCTTTGTACCGCAAATTCAGCCCGGTCGATCTTGGCTGAAGCCATACTGACCCGAGAGGGTTCCGGTCGGTTTAAAGCCTATTCAGCTGGCTCCCAACCGAGGGGAGAAGTTCATCCGCAGGCAATCGCCCTTTTGAAGAAGACAAACCACGATATCTCCTTTGCCCGCTCCAAGGATTGGGCAGAGTTTGCGCTCCCCGATGCGCCGAAAATGGATTTCGTGTTCACAGTTTGCGACAATGCAGCAAATGAAACATGCCCGGTCTGGCCAGGGCAACCGATATCTGCGCATTGGGGTGTTCCCGATCCTGCCGCTCTTGCGGGAAGTGATACGGAGGTAGCACTTGCCTTCGCAGATACCTATCGGATGCTAAGCCAGCGCATTTCGATCTTTTGCTCACTGCCCCTGGAAAGCATTGACAAGCTTTCGCTGAAGCAGCGTCTTGACGCGATCGGTAAAGCCAGAACATGATCTGATCGAGGTCAGCGCGTTGCAGAAGACATTGCCACATTCTGACTTTTGATGGCAATCTGCAAGTGCAGCTATATTATCCAGCACCGCGCCGCCAGTCGGTCGCGTCGCTACGCGATCGGATTGCACGGGGTCTGAGGGGGGCGGCGTGTGATGAAAGTAAAGCTTGATCATGGGCATTCCTTTCTAGTTCCGGTTCCGCCAATGCGGGGGATAGGTTGAAGAAAAGCCCGGCAACGCCTCGATGCGGTCACGCCAGGCGTCGAAAACCGGCCGGTTATCGAGCAGCGCCCGCGTTGCTGTCGGCAATGCGCCGTCTGCTGACGATTTATCGATGGCGCGCGCGAGCCAGGCGATACCGGGATAGAGGACGCAATCGGCGGCTGTCGGCCTGTCGCCGGCGAGGAAGGAGCGCCCATGCAGCCCTTCCTCCAGCAAGTCAAGCTCCGCCGATGCCATTTCTGTCGCTGAGGAGAGTTCCGGAATTCGCGCGCTGATCTGATTACGGAATATCGCTTGTGCCACAGTCGTAATGGCAGGTCGCAGGGTGCTCTCGAAATCCATGACCTTCTGCCAGATCTCGGCGGCGGCGGCGGGATCAGCGCCGAAAATCGGGCGCTCCGGCCATCGCGCATCGAGATAGGCGAGAATGGCGACGGACTCGCGCACGACCACGTTGCCGTCGCGCAAAGTGGGGACCTGGCCGCGCGGATTGAGTGCGAGATAAGCTGCGGTCTTGTGCGCCGATGACGATGCATCGAGCAGCCGGGACTCATAGTCGATCCCCTTGATCGCCAGCGCCAGCATGACGCGCCAGGACGGCGGGCTGCCGCTGATCCAGAACAGTTCCGGCCGAGCAATGGCGTTCGAGACGGTCATCGCGCGTTCTTTTCCGCAAACGGCTCGTTTGCCGCCTCTTCGCCACGATAGAGCTGAACGATCCCCGTGATATTGTCAGCGCCAAGTCCAGCGCTCACGCCGCGGCGATAGACGACGCCGGCTGCGCCGCTGACCGGCGTCTCGACAGCGATAGTCGGCGTGGATGCATCGATGAGTCCGAAATCCTTCGCTACGAGATCAATCGGAAATGCCGGCGTGAAATTGCCCGCGAGCATAGCTGCTGCGGCAGCCTTCGCCGCAGGACTCGCAACCGGCGTCGCGCCGAGGATTTCGACGGCTTTCGCTGCATCGATGCCGCTCGCACGCGCCAGCCCGATGAGTTCCGCCAGCACCGCGACCTGAACACCGAAGAGAGCATTGACCATCAGCTTGACGGTCGCGCCGGCGCCATTGCCGCCCGCGTAGTGAATGGCGCCGCCCATCGCCTCCAGCGCCGGACGCGCGGCTTCAACGGCTTGCTCGCGTCCGCCAACCATGAAAATCAGTTGACCGGCCTCCGCTTGGGGGCGTGAGCCTGCGAGCGGCGCATCAAGAAATTGCCGGTCCGCATTACGGAACGCCGCCGCAAGTTCTTTCACGTAGGGGAGAGACAGGGTCGAGCACTCGACGCCAATGGCGTCGTCAGACATAGCTGCAAGCGCGCCGCGTTCGCCTAGCCAGACATCGCGCGACGCGGCGTCATCGCGAACCATCGAAATGACAAGGTCCGCACCCTCCGCTGCGGCGGTGGGCGTGGGCGCACGAACAGCTCCTTCTGGCGTCGCGCGCGCCTCGGACCGGTTCCATACGGTCAGTTCGTGGCCTGCGGCGCAAAGGCGGGTCGCCATGCGCGAGCCCATCGCGCCGAGCCCAAGAAAAGCTATTTTCATATCAGTCTCCGTTTAATTCCAATCAGGCAGCGGCGTGAGCTGCCGCTGCTTCAGCGTCAGGTGGCGATACTGGCGATAAGGTTATCGATGTCCGCTTTGGCTCGCGCCATTCCGGCCTGGACAGTTGCGGAATCCGCCGTCGTCGCCTGAACGGCGATGAAGTGAATCGTCGAAACGCCAAGGAATTTCAAGAGGAAGTCGAGATAAGGTTCGAGGAAATTCGCGACGCGGAAGGGGCCGCCTTCCTCGTAGCCATGGGCGCCATAGGCGGCACAGACGATAGCTGTGTCTGGCTTTGCAAGGCCGCCGAAATTGGCGCCGTCGAACGAGAAAGTGTGGCCGATCCTGACGATCTGATCGATCCAGGCTTTAAGACTTGCCGGTACGCCAAAATTGTAGATCGGTGCGGTAATGAGCAATGTGTCAGCAGCCTGCACCTCACCGATCAGCTTGTCGGAGAGCGCCGTCGCCGTCGTCAGTTCCGCTGTCATGCCGTCGGCAGGCGTGTAGAACCCCGTGATCGTATCCTGTCGGATCTGCTCGATCGGTTCTTTCGCCAGATCACGGCGAACGAGTTGGCCATCCGGCCGGGCCGTCTTCCATTTGGTTTCGAAATAATCGCCAAGTTCACGGGACTGGGACCCAGTCACGCGAGAACTTGAATCAATACGCAGAATTCTTTTCATCGCCGATGCCTCGCCGTGGGGTGTGAGATGCCGTTAATCTAGTTGATGCATCAAAGGCGATAAATGATTTGTCTTTCATCTCGGTGATGCGCATATTGCATCAATGGATACGCGGTTTCTGACCATCTTTCTTGAGGTTGTTCGCAGCGGAGGTTTTGCTGCGGCCGCCCGCAATCTCGACCAGGACCCGTCTTCAATTTCCAGGTCAATCGCGGCGCTGGAGGACCAGCTTGGCGCCCGGCTGTTTCAGCGGACAACGCGCAAGGTCTCGCTAACGGAGGCCGGCGGCCATTTTGCCGCCAGGATCGAGCCGATCCTCGCAGAGCTGGATCAGGCCCGCGAGGACATTCGTACCGACAGCGCCAAACCGAAGGGTAAGCTCAGCCTCAGCGCCTCGGTGGCTTTCGGGCAGGTCTGCGTGATGCCTCATGTTTCAGCGTTTTTGGAACGCTATCCCGAGATTGATCTCGATCTGAAGTTTACGGACCGCAATGTCGACTTGGTCGCAGAGCATGTCGACCTGGCTATCCGCCTTGGCCCGTCCGTCGGCGTCGATGTCATTGCCGCGAAATTGAGGAATACCCGCTATCGCGTGTGCGCAAGCCCCGAGTATCTTCGCAAACACGGAAAGCCGCGGCGCCCGCGCGAACTTACGAACCATCGCTGTGTATGTTTCGACCTGCCGGATTTCAGGACGCGTTGGTCGTTCAAGCTGGACGGCGGTGCAATCGAAGAGATAGGCGTCACGCCGCGCATCACGGTCTCCGGCGCACTCGCACTGAGGGACGCAGCGTTAGCAGGTCTCGGCCCCGCGCTGCTGGCCGACTGGCTCATTGGTGGTGATCTGAGTGATGGAACGCTGATCGATTTGTTCCCAAAGCACGATGTGACCGCGACAACCTTCGATACTGCAGCCTGGCTGCTCTATCCTAGCCGCATATTTCTTCCACGGAAGACTCGGGTCCTGATCGATTTTTTGCGCAAGCGATTGGGGTCGATGTGAGGCGCAGCTCTTTCCATCGTTCCATCGGTTGCAAGTGATTCTGCATCACATTCTGCCGGGGTGCCAAAGTCTGCGAACGCACCGCCGCTAACGCGACTTTCGTCTGGCCCGGAAAACGAGAATTGAAATTTTCTAGTGGGAGGTGGCGCACCGCGCAGGACAAGCATAACGAATACGTGTTGCCATTCGTACTACTCTAGAGCCGTCTAGAACTGTCGCATCTAGCCTCTCACAGCCGGGTATTACCCGAGACGCTACAGCCTGAGCCGGCCATTGAAGCTAACCAAACAAACAGAAAGAATCGTGATTGACAAATCATGAATGTTCGTTCATCAATAGGCTAACTCTTCAACCTTCCACTTTAATAGGCATGGCTCTTAAACCTTCCACTGTCGGCCGCCCGCGCGAGTTCAACCAGGACATCGCTCTATCGAACGTCGTGGACGTCTTCTGGCGGAAAGGATTTAGCGCCACGAACTACGCCGACCTTGAGCAGGCGACTGGGCTGCACCGGCAGAGCCTCGTCTACGCTTTCGGCGACAAGCGCTCGTTGCTCCAGGCTGCTCTTAACCATTACGCCGGCAAGCGCGTCAGCGCCGTCGTCGAGGAACTCGACCGCACCGACATCGCGCCGATCGACGCCGTCACCAACGTGTTCGCGATGTGGCTTGAGGACGCCCGGCGCGCAGCGTCGCCCGGATGTCTGCTGGTCAACACTGCGGGTGAAGTTGGACGGAGGGATGCCGAGTTGACCAAGATTCTCGAGGGGGCGACGGAGCGCCTTGTGACCGCCTTCGAGAAAGCGTTTGCTCGCGCGAAAGCTGCGGGTCAGATGGCCGCTGTGATCGACGCTAAGGCTATGGCGCGCATGGCAGTCGCGCTCGGAGACGGCGCGCTCCTGCGCAGTCGTTCCTCTGGCGACCCGGAGTTCGCCGGGCAGGCGTTTTCCGCTTTCCTGAAGCTACTGAAGAACTGAGCGAACCCGCCAGACCGGAGGTCACTTCCATGTACATGATTTATGACCAACCAGTCACAAACGTAGGTGCGATCGAACGATGAATGTCGCGTGGGTTTATCTGCTCGTGGCCGCGGTGTTCGAGATCATGTTTGCGATGAGCATGAAGGCTTCCGACGGGTTCACCCGCTTCTGGCCGTCGATCGCAACCATCCTCGGCGTCATCGGCGGGATCGGTTTCTTGACGCTGGCGCTCCGGACGCTGCCGGTCTCGGTCGGCTATCCGGCCTGGGTCGCGGCCGGAGTGTTGGGATCTGTTGTCCTCGGTCACCTCGTCTTTGGCGAAAGCCTCTCGCCTCTCAAGCTCGCCAGCGCTGCCGTCATCATCCTTGGCGTCGCCGGACTCAAGCTGGCGTCCAACCAATGACGCGGGCGGGGCACGGCCAAAGAGAGTTCGCCAGCGTCGACCGTGAACGCTTCGCGGTCGGCACTGGAATGCCTCTCGCACCGTAGGCCTTTCCGGTCCGATCGCCGCACGAATCACCAAGAGGACATTCATGAACCACCGCGAATTCATCACCCGCCAGGAAACGATCGATCTCGACGGCCTCGCGCACGTGCCGATCAAGATCGCCTACACAGACTTGGGCAAAGGCGCCCCTCTGGTCGTGCTGCACGGTATCCCGACCTGGTCATACCTTTACCACGCTGTGATCGATCGTCTCGCTCGCCACCACAGGGTGATCGCTCCCGACTTCATCGGGCACGGGATGTCGGACCAGCGCGACATGTTCGACCGGTCCCTCGTCGCGCAGCGTGCGATGGTGGTGCGGCTGTTGGACGCTCTCGGGCTCGAGCGCGCGACGCTCGTTGGGCACGACACGGGCGGAGGCGTCGCTCTCATGATGGGGGTTGAGAACCCGGAGCGCGTCGAGCGCCTCGTGCTCTCCAACATCGTCGCCTACGATAGCTGGCCAATCGACGACATGATCAGCGTCGGCCACCCGGGCTGGAAGACGAAGTCGAACGCCGCGATTCGCGAGTTCCTCGTTGCCGGGTTCAAGGACGGCTTGTCTCGGAAGGATCGCCTCACGCCCGAGTTCGTCGAGGGGATCATCGCGCCGTACATAACCGACGTCGGCAAGATCAGCCTGATTCGCAACGCCTCGGCGCTCAACACCAGCCACACCACCATGCTCGTCGATCGCCACGCCGGGATTAAGGCCCCGACACTCCTTGCCTGGGGCGTCGATGATCCTTGGCAGCCGATCACCGACGGCGAGCGCCTGGCGCGCGACATACCAGGCGCACGCCTCGTGCGCATCGAGAATGCCTCGCACTGGGTGCCGCAGGACGCCCCCGAGGACTGGGCGAATGCCGTGCTGGCCTTCACGTCAGGATGCGCAGCGGGTCCGCTTGATCGGACGCACGGAGTCTCCGCACCACCGCCAGCACAGCCTCTCACGTAATGGCCCTTGAGTTCTCGGGGACCGATTGAAGCGCCATTCACCACCACAAATCTGACGGAGCGACGACATGAACTTTACCCTGCACGACCTGACGCCGCCCCTGCGGAGACGCAGTCGAAACTGGAGGCTACGCAACGTTCCTTCGCCATGATCCCAAACCTTGAACGCGTCATGGCCGAGTCACCGTTGCTGCTCCAAGGTTACAGCATCCTGTGGGATCTGCTCGAGAAATCGAGCTTTTCGGGGATCGAGCAGCAAGTCGTCTATCAGACGGTGAATGTCACCAATGAGTGCCACTACTGCGTTCCGTGGCACACCAAGCTGTCGCGACTTTCCAAGATGGCGCCCGCCGACGTCCACGCCCTTCGCAGGCGTCTTCACCGCCGAAAGCCAGACCGGCTTCGTTCGTGGGCTGCAAAAGATGTGGGAACGCATCCGCGCAAAGGCCGACCTGGACGAAGACACATTCAGGAATGCCCCGCCGCGCGATACGGAATACACGATCTGGTTGGACGGGATGAGCAGCTTCGGCCTTCGCATCCGGCCGAGCGGTGCCAAGTCCTACATCGTCATGTTCCGCATCAGAGGCAACCGCAGGCCCTACAGGCTGACACTTGGCAAGGCGACCGACATCCCGTTCGACACCGCCAAACGAATGGCCAAGATCGCACGGATGGAGGCCTTGGCCGGAAATGATCCACGCGGGGTGCACAAAAGCGGTGAATTGCTGAAACGCGCGAAAATCTGAGCAGTCCCGTCTTGGCCGGTTTCCCCGATGTTACCCCAAGGAAACAAGGAAACGCCGGGGAAATATCGCGCCAGCCCGCAGAGTCAGCCAGTCCGATTTTTCGCTTGCTGCAAAGAAACACGGCAGAGAAACGCAGAACCATGCCGGAAACAAACCGGGAAACAGGGAAACGCCAGACCTGCCACCACTGAATCGCCATTGCCGGATTTTGTGGTTGAGTCTGTCAGTCGGTATTCAAGATCGCCAAGCCAAACCGGCTTGGCCTTGCAACTTGCGCACGTTCACCCGCTGGGCCGAGATTGCGCCGGCCAAGGACTACCGGAAGAGCGCCAGCACCCCAAAACAGAACTGCCCCGCCGGATAATGATTTGGATAGTGGATTATATGAAAGGATGAATGAAATTGATCATAGGTCTTCGACGGAAAAGAAGAATGATCAATTCAGGTTACAGGATCAGGACGAACACAGGACCGAGGACCAAGCCTCGCCGGTAGGCTTTACCAGCTCTGAAGGGTGATGCCAGACGGAAATGGCATCACCCTGCCCAGCCTAACGAGGCATGTTCTGCAGGAGGTGGAAGCGCACGCGTTTCCACTTCCCTTGCTCGAAACTGTCCGAATAGCGCCACGCCCGATCCTCTTCGATGAATGCCACTTCCGCAGCGCGCACCCCGTGCCGCCGCGCCAGATCAGCCGCCAGCGCGTCAATCTCCGATTGATCGATCAACCGGGGCCGGATCGCACCCAACCAGACCTCAAGCGCCAGCGCACCCCAAATGGGGAGGGTCGTCATTGCCAAAATCCCCAATGTTACCCAGCTCACGACAGGCTCCATAATTATCTGAATTTAAGATAACTGATTTTCAGATATACTGGAAGTCCCCAACGGGAATCAGTTGGGGGCCGGGGCGGTGGCGAAGACACTAGGGAGCGAGCGCCACAAGGCACTCATCAGCCTCTTGATCGAGGCCCGGGAGAGGGCAGGCCTTACCCAAACCGAGCTGGCCGAGAAGATCGGCGAGTACCAGTCCTTTGTTGCACGCTTGGAAAGCGGGCAACGAAGGGTGGATGTCGTCGAGTTTCTGGAGCTGGCTGAGGTTTTGGGGTTTGATGCAGAAGAAAGCCTTCGGAATATTCAAAAAATCTAGAAATCTTCTTCACTTAACAAAATAATAAATCGTAGAGTTGCAACCAGATCACTCAAAGGAAACAAGACTCAATGTCAAATGAGCAAAGCGGCGGCGATCTTCAGTTCGAGGCGGACCTGTTCAAGGCCGCTGACAAGCTCAGGGGCAATCTTGAACCCTCCGAATACAAGCACGTCGCGCTTGGTCTCATCTTCCTGAAATACATCTCCGAGGCCTTCGAGGCGCAGCGCGCCAAGCTGGAGCAGGAAGAATACGCTGACCCAGACGATCCCGAAGAATACACCGCCGCCCGCGTCTTCTGGGTGCCGGAAATCGCCCGCTGGTCCTACCTCAAGGACAATGGCCGCGCCCGCGATCTGGAAATCATCGACCCAGTCACCGGCAACAAAAAGAAGGTTGACATCGGCGGGCTGATCGATGCCGCGATGGAGGCCATCGAAAAGGCCAACGCGACCACGCTCAAGGGCGTTCTGCCCAAGGACTATGGCCGCCCCGCGCTCGACAAGACCATGATCGGCGACCTCGTGATGCTCTTCTCGGATGTCACCATGCACACCGAGGGTGAGAAGTCGCGCGACCTCTTGGGCCGTGCTTATGAATACTTCCTGTCAGGCTTTGCCGGGGCCGAGGGGCGGCGCGGCGGCGAGTTCTTTACCCCCGTTCGGTCGTGCGCGTGATGGTCGAGATGCTGGAACCCTACCGGGGCCGCGTCTATGACCCCTGCTGCGGATCGGGCGGCATGTTCGTGCAGTCGGAAAAGTTCATCGAGGACCACTCCGACCAGCGCCACGTCGAAGAGGCCAAGCGCCAGATTTCGATCTACGGGCAGGAACGCAACCACACCACGTGGAAGCTCTGCAAGATGAACCTTGCCGTGCGCGGGATCGACGCCGACATCCGCTGGAACAACGAAGGCTCGTTCACCCGTGACGAGTTCTCGAATACCTATTTCGACTACATTCTCGCCAACCCTCCCTTCAACGTGTCGGACTGGTGGCGCGAGAATCTGGCCGAGGATATCCGCTGGGAGGCCTTCGGCACGCCGCCGCAGGGCAACGCCAACTATGCCTGGCTGTCGCATATCTACCACCACCTTGCCCCGCGCGGCACGGCGGGGGTGGTGCTGGCCAATGGGTCGATGTCCTCGCAGCAATCGGGCGAGGGCGAGATGCGCCGCCGGATGGTGCAGCAGGACTCGGTCGATTGCATGGTCGCCCTGCCCGGCCAGCTTTTCTATTCCACGCAGATTCCCGCCTGCCTGTGGTTTCTGGCCAAGGACAAGAGCGCGAACGGCCACCGCGATCGGCGCGGCGAGTTTCTGTTTATTGATGCGCGCAAAATGGGCGGAATGGTTGACCGCACGCGGCGGGAATTTGCGCCCGAAGACATCGCGCGGATTGCCCGCACCTATCATAACTGGCGCAGCAAGGACGGCGGATATGAGGATGTGCCGGGCTTTTGCAAATCGGCGCGCACCGAAGAGGTCGCCAAGCACGGCTATGTGCTAACGCCGGGCCGCTATGTCGGGGCCGAGGATGCCGAAGATGACGGTGTGCCGTTTGAGGAACGGATTGCCGATTTGCGCGCCAGGCTGGAGGGGCAATTCCACGAGGCCGACCGCCTCACTGCCGTGATCCGGGCGACGCTTGGCCAAGTGGTGCAAGGCTGACCTCATGTCAAACCGGACCGGGAACCGCTTACATGTCAGGCTATTTATGTTAAAGAAACGGGATATTTTTAACATATGAGCCTGGTCATGTTAAAACAGTCATACGACATCCCGCCTCTGCCGCCGGCAGCAGAGTTCGAGACGGTCGCAATCCTCAAGGCCTTGGCGATTGCGCACCGGCATCTGGGCGAAATGAAGGGTCGCGCTTCGGCCATCCCCAACCAGCGCATTCTCATCGACACCCTGTCGCTGCAGGAGGCCAGGGCTTCATCGGAAATCGAGAACATTGTCACCACGCAGGACGAACTGTTTCAGGCCGATCTCTTTCCCGATGCCGCCGGCTCGGCCGCTGCAAAGGAAGTCGCGCTCTATCGCGACACGTTGCGCCAAGGTGCCGAAGATCTCGCGCGAAGCGGCTTGATCACCAACGCAACCATCATCCGCATGTTCCAGACGCTGAAGCGCCACGATGGAGGCTTTCGCACGACACCCGGAACAGCGCTCAGGCACGACCGCACAGGTGCCATCGTCTATGTGCCACCGCAGAACGGTGCGGACATCATTGCACACATGACGGCACTGGAACGCTTCATCAACGAGGACGATGTTTCATCGCTCGATCCGCTGATCAAGATGGCGATCATCCACCACCAGTTCGAGAGCATTCACCCATTTCCTGATGGCAATGGTCGCCTCGGCCGCATCATCAACGTGCTTTATCTGACCAGGGCTGGCTTGCTCGACATCCCCGTCCTTTATCTGTCCCGCCACATCACGCGCAACAAGAACGACTACTACCGGCTGCTGCAGGCGGTGCGCGACACGGGCGCGTGGCAGGACTGGGTGCTTTACATGCTGGAGGGCGTGGCTGTTTCGGCGCAGATCACCCTGACGCTGATCGAGGGCATACGCTCGCTGATGGCGGCCACCAAGAAACGCCTGCGCGAGGAACTGCCGAACCTTTACTCGCAGGACCTGCTCAACAATCTCTACCGCCACCCCTATACGCGGATCGACTTCGTGGCCGGTGACCTAGGGGTGACGCGGCAGACAGCGGCCAAGCGGCTCGACACACTGGCCGAGCACGGCTTTGTCACAAAGGTGCAGGCAGGCCGCGCCAACTACTACGTCAACACCGGGCTAGTGGCACTTCTCATGCGGGTTTCGGAGGAGGCATGATGGAGAGCTTGCAAACCGCATTTTCGATGCAAGGGCCGTTCCCGGGCTTCTGCAAATCGGCGCGCACGGAAGAGGTGGCCAAGCATAGCTACGTGCTGACGCCGGGGCGCACTGTCGGGGCCGAGGATGCCGAGGATGACGGCGTGCCGTTTGAGGAGCGGATTGCGGGGTTGAAGGAAAGCCTTGCGGAGCAGTTTGATCGTTCCGACGCGCTTTCGCGGTCAATCCAGAACAATCTTGCGGCCATCGAATGACGACTCTTTACCCCACGGCAACTCTAAATGACGCTGCCAAGCTTTTGTCAGGCGGGACACCTAGAAAGTCCAATCCTGAGTATTGGGGAGGCTCAATTCCGTGGCTTACCCCTAAGGATATGACCAATTGGCAATGCACAACGGAAAACTCCGTAACGGAAAAGGTAATCGGTAATGGAACTCGGCTGGCGCCCGCCCGAACAAGTTTCATTGCGGTCCGCGGGATGTCGCTACACAACGAGATCCGTGTAATACATAGTGAAACACGACTAGCCTTCAACCAAGACATAAAGGCCGTTGTTGCGGCAGATGGCGTCTTGCCCAAGTTTCTTTACTACGCTCTCATAGCGGCCAAACCTCAATTGCTCGAATGGGTCAGCGCCGCCGGTCACGGAACCGGCGTTATGGAAACCGATAGGCTACTTTCTGTTCCAGTGCCGAAGCTAGGAACCCATCAGCAGCAAGAGATCGCCGCCTTCCTCTCTGCCCTGGACGACAAAATCGAACTGAACCGGCGGATGAATGAGACGTTGGAGGCTTTGGCGCAGGCGATTTTCAAGGATTGGTTCGTCACCTTCGGCCCCACCCGCCGCAAGATCGAGGGCGCAACCGACCCCGTCGCCATCCTCGGCGGCCTGATCCAGGATGCGCCAGCGGAAGTGGGCACCGGTTCCGTGTCCGGCGCATCGACAACAAATGCCCCCACCAAAGCCGCCCCCCTGGCCGCCCTCTTCCCCTGTCCG
>JACESI010000011.1 GCA_013911885.1 Hyphomicrobiales bacterium
GTGCTGGCGCGGGCGGCGGGTTTCTTTCGTCCCTTGGCAGCATCCTGCCATTTGCCAGGGGTGGCGTGGTTTCCTCGCCCTCTTTCTTTCCAATGAACGGGCGTGTCGGTCTTGCAGGCGAAGCCGGACCGGAAGCCATCGTGCCCCTTCAACGCGGCAGCGACGGGCGCCTCGGCATTGCGTCTTCGGGCGGTGGGTCGGCTTCTAACATCACGGTCAATATTGCAACGCCGGACGTTCAGGGATTCCGCCAATCCGAGGCGCAGGTGACCGCGGCGCTCGCCCGCGCACTGCAACGCTCGCGCCGCACGCTTTAGGGATTTTGCTCCATGACACAGAATGCGTTTCACGACGTGCGTTTTCCGCTCCGCATCGCCTTTGGCGCGACGGTCAGCCCGGAAAGGCGCACGGAAATCGTCACCCTCGGTTCCGGTTTCGAAGAGCGCAACACGCGCTGGGCCCATTCGCGCCGCCAATACGACGCGGGGCAGGGGGTGCGCAGTCTTGATGATCTGCATGAAATCATCGCCTTTTTTGAGGAGCGGCGCGGCAGGCTTTTCGGCTTCCGGTTTCACGACCGGGTGGATTGCCGCTCCGGCCCGCCTTCCCGGCCGGTCACGGCTTTCGATCAGGATCTGGGCGAGGGTGACGGAACGACCAAGGTGTTTCAGCTCGTCAAAACCTATGGCGGCGCCCACAACCCCTATCGGCGCGAAATCCGCAAGCCGGTTGCCGCGAGCCTGCGCGCTGCCGTTTCCGGCACGGTGCTGCAACCGGGGTTTGATTTCGATATCGATCCGGAAAATGGCCTCATCACCTTCGCTCAAGTGCCTCCACCGGGTGCGCGTGTGACGGCGGGTTTCGAATTTGACGTGCCGGTGCGTTTCGCCACAGACCGGCTCGACATCAATCTTGCGACCTTCAAATCCGGCGATATTCCGTCCATTCCTCTGGTGGAGATCCGGCTGTGAGAGAACTCAGCGAAAGTTTCAAAGCGCATCTTGCCGGCGGGGCGACGACGCTCTGCCAATGTTGGCGGATCGAGCGGGCCGATGGGCTCATTCAGGGCTTCACCGATCATGACGATCTTCTGATCCTTGATGGCGTGCGCTACGAGCCGCAGTCCGGCCTGACCGCATCCGAGGCGATATCGAATCTCAGCCTCGGTGTTGATACGAGCGAGGTGGAAGGCGCGCTGCAATCCGAGGCGATCAGCGCGGCGGCGCTTCATGCGGGCGATTATGACAATGCCAAGGTGACGGTCTACGCCGTCAATTGGGCGGCGCCGGAAGAACGGATTGTTCTGCGGGTTGCCGATATAGGCGAGGTGACGTCGGATGGCGGTCTGTTCCGTGCCGAATTGCGCGGCCTCAAGCATCGCCTCAATCAGGTTCAGGGGCGGCTTTTCGAGAATACCTGCGACGCCGATCTCGGCGACCGGCGCTGCGGCGTTGATCTCACCGATCCCGCCCTTCAGGGAAACGGCGAAGTGGTGGCCCTTCTCGACGGTCAGACTTTTCTCGCAAGCGGGATCAGTGGCTTTGCCGACAGCTGGTTCGACCGGGGTGTTTTGACCTGGACGGGAGGCGCCAATCATGGGCGCTCCATCGAGATCGAGAGCCAGTATCAGGCGCTTTCAGAAACACGGCTTCGGATCTGGCTGCCGATGCCGGAGGAGATCCTGCCGGGCGACGGGTTTTCGCTGGTCGCGGGATGCGACAAGCTTTTTCCAACCTGTCGCGAGAAATTTGCGAACACGGCGAACTTCCGAGGGTTCCCGCACATTCCAGGCAACGACTTCGCCTATGGTTTTGCCCGCGCGGGCAATGCCAATCGTGGCCGGGCGCTGATCCGTTAGATGGCGGCGAATCAGAACGGGGAGACCGGCGCTGCGGTGGTCGCTGCGGCACGGCTCTGGCTTGGTACGCCCTACCTGCATCAGGCGTCGTGCCGTGGTGTCGGGGTTGATTGCCTCGGTCTCATTCGCGGTATCTGGCGGGATCTTTATGGCGGCGAACCGGAGCGGATGCCGAACTACAGCGCGGACTGGGCGGAAGCGCAGGGTCTTGAGACCTTGCGCGATGCGGCAGCGCGCTGGATGAGCCCTGTCGCGCCGGAGGCAGCGGCGCCGGGCGATATCCTCCTGTTCCGCTGGCGCGCCCATCTGCCGGCAAAACACGTTGCGGTGCTGAGCGACAAGGTGCGGTTCATCCATGCCTGCGAAGGCATTCCGGTGAGTGAGGTCGCCTTATCAGGATGGTGGCGACGGCGGATCGCCTATGTGTTCCGCTTTCCGCCTTTGAAAAAGGATTAGATGATCATGGCAACCATGGTGTTACAGACCGCGGGCGCAGCACTTGGCTCGATTTTCGGGCCGATCGGTTCAGCCGTCGGGCGGGCGGCGGGGGCGCTTGCCGGAAGTTTCATCGACCGCTCGCTCTTTGGCGAGGATCGCATTGTCGAAGGCTCGCGCCTGACCGATCTGTCGGTTCAGGAATCACGCGAGGGCGCACCGATACCGCGCGTTTTCGGCAGGACACGCCTGTCCGGGCAGATCATCTGGGCGACCGAGTTCGAGGAGGTCGTCACCGAAGAAGAACAGGGAGGCAAGGGCGGCGGACCGTCAGTGACCAGCCGCACCTTCGCCTATTTCGCGAATTTCGCCGTGGCGATCTGCGAGGGCGAGATCGCGCATATCGGTCGCATCTGGGCGGATGGCGAGCTTCTCGACACCAACGCTCTCACCTTGCGCATCTATAAAGGCGACGAGACGCAGGAGCCTGACAGCCTGATCGCGGCAAAGCAGGGCATCGATGAAACACCCGCCTATCGTGGCACCGCCTATGTCGTCTTCGAGCGCCTGCCGCTGGAGGCCTATGGCAACCGCCTGCCGCAATTCGCATTTGAGGTGATCCGTCCGGTCGGCGCGCTGGAGCGTTCGGTAAAGGCGGTGCAGCTCATTCCCGGCGCATCGGAGTTCCTTTACGATGTCATGCCGATTGCAACCCGCCAAGGCGCGGCCGAGTTCCGATCCGAGAACCGCCATATCGCCCATGCCGAAACCGATCTTGCGGCGTCACTTGATGAGTTGCAGGCGGTCTGTCCGGCGCTTGAGCAGGTCGCCGTGGTCGCGAGCTGGTTCGGCGCGGACTTGCGCTGCGGCACATGCACGATCCGGCCGAAAGTGGAAGTAGCGCAACGGGGCCGCATTGCCATCGACTGGGAGGTCTCCGGCCTTCCACGTCGTCTGGCGCAGCTCGTATCTATGGTTGACGGCGCACCCGCTTTCGGTGGTACGCCATCCGATGCCGGGATCATCCGCACCATCCGCAATCTGCGCGAACGGGGTCTGCGGGTGAGTTTCAATCCGTTCCTGATGATGGATATTCCGCCCGGCAATGGCATGCCTGATCCTTATGGCGACGGACCGCAGCAGCCAGTCTATCCCTGGCGCGGACGGATCACGGCAAACCTTGCACCGGGGCAGGTCGGCTCGCCCGACAAGACCGATGCTGTGCGCGTTGAAATTGCCGCCTTCCTCGGTGCAGCGCAAGTGGGTGATTTCCACATCGCTGGAACGCGGGTTTCGTTCAGCGGGGGTGATGACTGGGGATATCGCCGCTTCATTCTTCATGCCGCCCATCTCTGCAAGGCAGCAGGCGGGGTCGATACGTTCCTGATCGGCTCTGAAATGCGCGGCCTGACCTGGCTGCGTGACGCAGCCGGGCGCCATCCCTTCGTTGATGGTCTGATCGCGCTTGCAGCTGATGTCCGCACCATTCTTGGGCCTGATGTGCGCATCACCTATGGCGCGGACTGGACCGAGTATTTCGGCTATCAGCCTGCCGACGGCAGCGGCGATGTTGTCTTTCACCTCGATCCGCTCTGGGCGGATGCCAATATCGACGCGATCGGGATCGACAATTACATGCCGCTCGCAGACTGGCGCGACGGTGACCAGCATCTCGATGCGACCGATGCGCGCTCGGTTTATGATCTTGACTATCTGAAGCGCAATGTGGCCGCTGGCGAAGGATATGACTGGTTTTATGCCAGTAGATCTGACCGCGACGCGCAGATACGCACCCCGATTACCGATGGCGCTCATGGAAAACCCTGGGTGTTTCGCTACAAGGATCTCGTCAGCTGGTGGTCGAACGTTCATATAAACCGGCCCGCCGGTATTGAGAACGGCGTGGCAACGGCCTATATTCCGCGCTCAAAGCCGATCGTATTCACCGAATTCGGGTGCCCCGCCATCGACAAGGGGGCGAACCAGCCGAACGTCTTCTTCGACCCCGGCTCGAGCGAAAGCGCTCTGCCCTATTTCTCATCCGGCACCCGCGATGACGCCATGCAGCGCGCCTTTCTGGAGGCGGGCCTCGCCTATTGGAACGAGGCCGCGAACAATCCGGTCTCACCGCTTTATGGCGGGTCGATGGTCGACATCGCGCGAACCCATCTGTGGACCTGGGACGCCCGGCCCTATCCCGCCTTCCCGCATTTTTCTGAAGTATGGGCGGATGCCGAGAACTGGCGTTTTGGTCATTGGCTGAACGGGCGTCTCGGTGGCGTGCCGCTTGGCGCGATGATTGGCGAACTGGTTGAGACCTATACCGGGCTGTCGGTCGAGATCTCGAACGTCACCGGCACGATCGATGGCTATGTGATCAGCGACCGGACATCTGCACGCAATGCGCTCGAAACCCTTCTCGAGGCCTATCAGATCGATCTCGTCGAACGGGCCGGAAATCTGGTTGCCCTGCCGCGTCAGCGCCATGCCGACAGCACAGTCAGCGCGAATGCTTTCGTGGCGGTCGATGATCACGGCGACCAGATGCGTCAGCGTGAACAGGAAGCCGTGCTGCCGTCGGTCCTGACCTTTGCCTATCAGGACATTGATGCGGATTTTCGTGCGGTCACTTGCTCGTCGCGGCGTCTTGTCGGCACCGCGCGGCGGGTACGCGATGTTCAGCTTCCGATTGTCGCATCCTATGACCGGGTTCTCCCGGTGGCGGAACGCTGGCTTCAGGCGCTCTGGCTTGAGCGCGACCGCATCGCTTTTGCGCTGCCGCCGAGCCGGCTGGATGTCGAGGTTGGCGATCTCCTCGCGCTTGGCGAGGGCGGAGAGCGGACTTTCGTCGTTGTGAGCCAGATCGAGGAAGGCACTGAGAGACGCCTTCAGACCCGGACAGTATCCGGCCTGCCGCCGGCAGGAGCTGCAGCGCGGACGGTTTCGCGCATCAGTCCGTCGCAGCCGGTGATCGTTGCCGGCCCGCCCGATATCGAGATCCTTGATCTGCCGCTTCTGAATGATGATGAAAATCCGCATGCGCCCCGGATCGCTGCTGCGGCACGGCCATGGCCGGGCGGCGCGCCGGTCTTTCTCTCAGTGGCTGAAACCGGGTTCGCGCTTCGTCAGACGCTGGAAAGGCCTGCCTTTATCGGAACGCTGGAATCATCGCTCGATCCTGGTCCGACCGGCGTTTTTGACCTTGGCAACCAGATCGAGATCGTCCTGCCAGGCGCGGCGCTATCCGGGATCGAGGATATGCTCGTCTTCGCTGGTCGCAATGCCATCGCCATCCGCTCGCGGTCCGGCGCATGGGAGGTGCTACAGTTCGCCGACGCCACCTTGATCGGTGTGGATCGTTGGCGTCTGTCGCGCCTGTTACGGGCCCAGGCGGGCACCGAGGATGCGATGGCGGCGGGATTCGAGCCCGGAGCAGCGGTCGTGCTTCTCAATGGCGCCGTCGGGAGCCTAGACATCAGCCGGGCCGAAGCGGAACGCCCGTTCAACCTGAAAGTCGGCCTTTCGGGGCGCGAACTGAGCGATGCCTTCGCAACCACAGTCACGGTCGAGCCGATGCGGCGCGGTCTGCGGCCTTTGTCCCCGGTTCATTTGCGCGTGGAACGGGACGTGCAGTCCGGCGACTTGGTGGTTTCCTGGATACGGCGCACGCGCATCGACGGCGATCTCTGGGAGGTGCCTGACGTACCGCTCGGCGAAGAGCGGGAGGAATATGAAATCCGCATTTTCGATGGGGACATTCTGCGTCGCACCCTGCGGTCAAATGCATCGCAGGCGACCTATGAGGCGGCGATGCAGCAGGCGGATTTCGGGGTGCTTCCGCTCTCGCTGGCACTTTCTGTCGCACAGATCAGCGCGAGCGAAGGACCTGGAACGGCGCGCCGCCAGGACTTTCATTTCTAATCAATTCCAAACTGTCAACAAAGGAGAACGATTATGACGGAAACAAAACCCTGGTATCTTTCGCGCGCCGTCTGGGGGGCGCTGATTGCAATTGCCGCGAGTATTGCAGCGACCTTCGGGATTTTGCTGGGTGAACAGGATCAGGCGAGCCTGACCGAGGCGATCCTTCAGATTTCCGGGGCGATCGGTGCGCTTGTCGCGCTTTATGGCCGCCTGGTCGCAAGCCGTCGTCTCAAATGAGCGCGGCAATACTTGGCATTCTTCTGCCGCTCATCAGATTTCTTGAACTCTTTTTGAACTTCACTCGTGAGCGCGCAAAAGGCGCAGAGACCCGACATGCCATACTCACCCTGCAACACTACCGGGAGCGCCTTGAAAAGGCGCTCCTCGCCCGCGGCCAAATTCGCGATATTCCTCATCGCGATGATCATCCTGGCGGGGTGTCAGGCGACGGGCCTCAGGGGAGGGCGGACGACGGATATCGTCGCGACTGATCTAAGTTGCGACGCTTTTCGGCCAATAACCTGGTCAAAAGACGATAGTTTAGAGACATCGCGACAGATTTTGGAACATAATGCGGTATGGGTCGCTTTATGTAAAAGCAGTAAGACAGAGTGAAGTTCGATTTTGTTGAAGCATATTCAGCCTACATTCAGTCACTCTGTGGCAATGAGAGCCGATGAAAAAGACCCATCTATCCATTCTCGCACTGGCGAGCGCCCTTCTGTCGCTTTCACTTGATGTGACCGGTGGTGCGCAGGCGCAGGCATGTCTTGGACCGACCGAACAGCATGAAGCCATAATGTCCGGTAAAGCACGCCGCTTCGGCGAAATTGCGGCAATCGTCAGCAAGAACCTCAACGGGACTGTTTATGACGGCGAATTGTGCCGGCGTGGCGATGTTCTTGTATATATTCTGACGGTTGTTAAGAAGAACGGTACAGCCGTGCGCACCGTGGTTGACGCGAAAAGCGGGCGCTGAAACATAAGGCTTTATCGATATTGGCTGATGGGACACCATGCGCATTTTGATCGTTGAGGATGATGTGGATCTGAACCGGCAACTGGTCGCCGCCTTGACTGACTCGGGCTATGCGGTTGATACAACCTTCGATGGCGAAGAAGGCCACTTCCTTGGTGATACCGAACCTTATGATGCGGTTGTGCTCGATATTGGCCTGCCAAAAAAGGATGGAATTAGCGTTATTGAAGACTGGCGCCGCGCCAACCGCAACATGCCGGTTTTGATCCTGACTGCCCGCGACCGCTGGAGCGACAAGGTTCAGGGAATTGATGCGGGGGCCGATGATTATGTGGCAAAACCGTTTCACATGGAGGAGGTATTGGCACGCCTGCGCGCGCTTACCCGCCGCGCGAGCGGCCATGCATCGAATGAATTTGTCTGTGGTCCCGTTCGCCTTGATGCAAAGACGAGCCGCGTGACGAGTGGGAACGATGTGATCAAGCTGACCTCGCACGAGTTTCGGGTTCTCAAATATCTTATGCATCACCCGAAGCGGATCGTTTCGCGCACGGAATTGACCGAGCACCTCTATGATCAGGATTTCGACCGCGATTCAAACACGATCGAAGTTTTTGTCGGACGATTGCGCAAGAAGCTCGGCGTCAACATCATCGAGACAGTACGCGGCATGGGGTATCGGCTGAGCGACCCGAATGACCTTTAATTCGCTTGCGCTCCGTCTTCTCGTTTCCTCTGTCTTGTGGAGCATTCTGGCGCTCGTTGTTGCGGGTGTTCTTCTGTCCGGCCTCTATCAACAGAGCGTGGAGCGTGGTTTCGACCAGCGGCTCAATGTTTATCTGAAAATTCTGGTCGCAGCACAGGCTGAGGCGGAAGATCCCATGCGCATGGAAGCCCCGACGCTCACGGAGCCGAATTTCGATCTCGTGCTATCCGGTTGGTATTGGCAGGTCACCAAACAGTCCGGTGGGGTGGTTGCCGCCTCCCGTTCCCTTTTCGCCGAGGCGTTGCCGCCGATCAACATGGAAAGCCTCAAGCCGAACGAGGACGGGATAGCGTCATTTTATGCGATAGGGCCGGCGGGCAATACACTGCGCCTCGTGGCCCGCGACATCAGCATGGAGGGGAGCGAACCGGTCATCATCGTGGTTGCCGGTAATGCGAGCGATATCCAGCAGAATGTAAGCCAATTTCGCCAGCGGGTCTTTCTTACGCTGACGGCCCTCGGCGTGCTGCTTGCGATATCGACCCTCGTTCAGGTCAAATGGGGACTTCGGCCGCTCTCGCTCATTGCCCGCGGCCTCAACGATATTCGCGAGGGCCGTTCGCATGATCTGCAAGGCACTTTCCCGGCCGAAATCGAACCGCTGGTGGTTGAACTCAATGCTCTTATTGCTTTCAACAAGAAGGTGGTGGAACGCGCGCGCACCCATGTCGGCAATCTTGCCCATGCGCTCAAGACGCCGATCAGCGTTCTGCAAAACGAGGCCGCTGATTTTCATACACCGCTTTCCGAAAAGGTGATCGAACAGACGGGAGCGATGCAGCGTCAGGTCAATTATCATCTCGACCGGGCACAGATCATTGCGCGTTCCGGCGTTCTGAGCGCTGTCCACCCGGTCAAGCCGGTGATCGAAGGTCTTGGCCGGGCCATGTCGAAAATCTACCGTGAACGCAATATTCGCATTACCATCGCCGTTGATAATGACCTGCGCTTTTCAGGTGAACGCCAGGATCTCGAACAGCTTCTTGGAAACCTCATCGATAATGCCTGCAAATGGGCCAAGTCTGCGGTCTATGTCTCCGGTAAAACGGAAGGGGCGTCGATCATTCTTGAAATCGAGGATGACGGGCCGGGACTTTCCATGGCGCAACAGAAAATCGCCATGAAGCGCGGCGAGCGTCTTGATGAAAAGACGCCGGGCTCCGGGCTTGGTCTTTCGATTGTTCGCGATCTCGTTGATGCCTATGACGGAAATTTCGCAATGTCGCGCTCCAAATTCGGCGGGCTCAAGGCAACCCTGGCTTTCCCCGTTACAGTGACCTGAGAAATGCCATTTCATGATATGCGATGGGATGATTAGGTGTACCTTCTGCTTTGTTGCCATTTTGGAAAAGTGATTGAAATGCCAAAGATATATCTTTTGCCCCTCTTGCTTGGCGCGGCGTTGCTTTCCGGTTGCCAGACGTTGGGTCTTGGTGGTGGAAAAGCATCGGTAAAGTCGCCCCAGACGCAAGCGGCCCTTGGCGCGAATGATCTCAGTGCCACACGCACGCCCGATTCAGAGTTTCGCATCGCGATAGAGACAGCGCTGGGTGAAAAGCTTGATGACGGCGATGCCGCCGAAGCCGCAGCAGCCCAGAAAATTGCACTCGCCCAGGCAGCGGGCGGCGTTCCGATCCATTGGAGAAATTCAAAGAACGGTCATTCTGGAAAAGCGGTGAGCGGACCTGGTTATTCGATTAACGGGCGTCAATGCCGGGATTTCGTACACCATCTCGAGCTTGGCAGTCCACCCCGATCCGCCCGTGGCATCGCCTGCAGATTGCCAAGTGGTCAGTGGGAAATTCTCCCGGCCTGAAGCTTTAGGCCAGACGAAGAATGGTCAAATTACGGGTGTGACCAATCTCTCGGTTTAAAGCATTCATTGGCTATGATAGGTAAGGTCAAGGACCGCATTCATGATGGATGCGGTTTGCGATGGCACGCAGAAAAGCAGAAAAAGAGTGATAGTACCGATGGCGGCACCCTTGAAGGTTATGTTTGACGGATCGCTTGACGCCAAGCTTGCGGGCAGGCTCGACCTGCCGACGGGACCGATCCGCGCCTATGCTCTGTTTGCCCATTGTTTCACGTGCTCGAAGGACATTTTCGCCGCAAAGCGGATTGCATCGGAACTCTCAGCGCAGGGCATCGCGGTCCTTCGTTTCGATTTCACCGGCCTCGGCTCCAGCGATGGCGAATTCGCGAACAGCAATTTTTCCTCGAATATTCAGGATCTGATCAAGGCGGCAGATTTTCTGCGGAATAGCTATGAGGCGCCTGCGATCCTGATCGGCCACTCGCTCGGCGGCGCCGCGGTTCTGGCCGCCGCGCCCTATATTCCGGAAGCGCGGGCGGTGGTAACCATCGGGGCCCCGGCAGATGCGCAACACGTCACCCATAATTTCGGCAGCAACCTCGATAGAATCCGCACGGAGGGCGAAGTCGAACTCTCGCTTGCAGGCAGACCCTTTACGATCCGGCGTCAGTTCATCGACGACCTTGAAAAGACCAGCGTCACCCAAAGTGCTGCAACAATGAAAAAGGCGCTGATGGTGATGCATTCGCCGATTGACGAGACGGTCGGTGTGGAAAATGCGGCCGCGATCTTTCAGGCGGCGAAGCACCCGAAGAGTTTTGTCTCGCTTGATGATGCCGATCATCTTTTGACCCGTTCCGAAGATGCCGGCTATGCGGCCACGGTCATTGCCGCCTGGGCCAGTCGATTTGTCGGTGGCAATGCGACCGCCGATATCAAACATGAAGGCGGTGTTCTCGTTTCAGAAACCGGGCAGGGCCAATTTCAAAATGCCATCCGCGTCGGTCCGCACCATCTTCTGGCGGATGAGCCGGTCGCAGTAGGCGGTCTTGCCACCGGTCCCGGCCCTTATGATTATCTTGCAGCCGCCCTCGGCGCGTGCACGGCGATGACGCTTCGAATGTATGCCGGTTTCAAGAAACTCGATATCGGTCGCATCTCGGTTGAGGTCAACCACGGTAAGGTTTATGTCGACGACTGCCATGAATGTTCCGAAACCCTGATCGGCAAAGGTGGCAAAGTTGATCGCTTCGAGCGCAAAATCTCTATCCATGGCCCGCTGGATGATGTCTTGCGTGAAAAACTCCTTGAGATTGCAGACAAATGCCCAGTCCACAAAACGCTCGAACACGGGGCGGCCATCGTCACGACGGTGGAGCAGGCTTCGGTTGATCAGAGGATTTCCATTACCAAATTGTAATGCAGCCGAAAGGCAGCGGTAAGGTTTCAATCTCCATATTGGGCACTGAAGCAGTTCCTGTACAGGTGGACTGTTTGTCACCTCATTGGAGATTTTCAGATGTCGAACAACACAAAATCCGTTCTCAAGCGGCGCATGCGGGCGCTCACCCTTGGCGCAATCAGTCTCGGCTTCATCGGCACGCTGGGCGGACAGGCTCTTTTGAGCGGGCCAACGAGTGCCTATGCCGAGGCCGTTCGGGTGGATGGACCACAGGCTGTAGGCTTTGCAGATGTTGTTGAGAAAGTGACGCCGGCTGTTGTCAGTGTCCGCGTCAAATCCAACATCGAAACAACCGGTTTTGCGAGCGGGCAGGGCAATCCGCTCGATGCGATTCCCGGTTTTCGCGATCTGCCGAAGGACCATCCGTTCAATCGTTTCTTCCGGGAATTCGGTCAGCCAAATGGTGGCGAACCTGGCCAACCGAACGCCAAGCCAAAACCGAGATTCGCACTTGGCCAGGGCTCTGGTTTCTTCATCTCCGAAGACGGCTATATCGTAACCAACAGCCATGTGGTTGATGGCGGCTCGGAATTCACAGTCGTTGCCAATGACGGCAAGGAACTGGAAGCTGAGCTGATAGGGCAAGACCCGCGCACTGACCTTGCAGTCCTAAAGGTCAAGGACGGCAAAGGCCATACCTATGTGAAATTTTTTGATGGCAACACGCGTGTTGGCGAATGGGTCGTTGCTATCGGCAATCCCTTTGGTCTTGGCGGCACTGTAACGGCGGGCATCGTCTCGGCACGTGGTCGTGATATCGGCGCCGGACCCTATGACGACTTCATCCAGATCGACGCGGCTGTGAACAAAGGCAATTCCGGCGGCCCTGCCTTCAATCTCAATGGTGAGGTGATCGGCATCAATACTGCGATCTTCTCCCCATCGGGCGGCAATGTGGGTATCGCCTTTGCGATCCCGGCAGCGACCGCGAAGCAGGTCATCGCGGATCTTCGCGACAATGGCAAAGTCATTCGCGGTTATCTTGGTGTTCAGATTCAAGACATCAACCGCGATATCGCGGACAGTATCGGCCTCGCGACGACCGAAGGCGCGCTCGTTTCCTCGACACAGGGCGATACACCGGCAGCCAAGGCTGGCGTGAAATCGGGTGATGCGATTGTTGCTGTGAACGGCGAGAAAATTGACGGACCGAAAGACCTGTCCCGCCGGATTGCGGGCCTGCGTCCCGGAACCGATGTCGAACTGACCATTTTTCGTCTCGGTAAAACCGAAAAAGTAATCGTGAAACTCGGCACCTTGCCGGAACAGCAGGCCGCCGCGATCGAGGTGCCAAAGGTTGACCCTGCCGAGCCCACCACCTTGGCAGATCTCGGTATTCAGGTGAAACCGGCGGATGACGGCAATGGCGTGGTCGTGACCGACATTTTGCCGGACAGCCCGCTTGCCGATAAGGGCCTGCGCAATGGCGACACCATTGCGGAAGTCGACAGCAAGGCCGTGGCTGGGGCTGATGCGATCAAGCAAGCCGTCGATGGTGCGCGCAAGGAGGGCAAGAAAGCCGTTCTTCTGCGTATAGAAGGTGACAATGGCACCCGATTCCTTGCCATGCCTCTTGCCCAGAAAGGCTGATTTCCCGCCCCACCCGTCGCCGGCACGGATTGCCGGCGGCGGGTGGGTATAACTTTTTCATCCGACCTGTTTTCTTTGACTGTCCGCTTTGTGCGGTTGATGATCGGACAAAGTTTAGTCCCTTCGCCCTCGCGATTTGAGAAGGGCATAGAGAGTGGTATGCGCGTTCTTCTAATCGAGGATGACACAGAGGCGGCCGAATATCTGACCAAAGCCCTGAAAGAGGCGGGCCACGTTGTGGATCACGCCAAGGATGGCGAAGAGGGCTACTTTCTTGCAAGCGATGCCCGCCACGATATCCTGATTGTCGACCGGATGTTGCCGAAGCGGGACGGTCTTTCGGTCATCTCGAGCCTGCGTGCTGAAAAAATCACGACACCTGCCCTCATCCTTTCCGCCCTGGGCGAAGTTGATGACCGTGTTCAGGGGCTGCGTTCCGGCGGCGACGACTATCTTACCAAACCCTATGCTTTTTCAGAACTTCTCGCGCGCATTGAGGTGCTCGCGAAGCGCCGTGGCGGCTTTGCCGATGACAATGCGACTTTGCGTGTCGGCGACCTTGAACTCAACCGCCTGTCGCATGTCGTAACACGGGCCGGATCCGTGATCGCGCTTCAGCCGCGGGAATTTCGTCTTCTCGAATATTTGATGAAGAATGCCGGTCAGGTCGTGACGCGCACCATGCTTCTTGAAAATGTCTGGGATTATCATTTCGATCCGCAAACAAATGTCATCGATGTTCATATCTCGCGGTTGCGCTCGAAGATCGACAAGGGTTTCGATCCGCCACTCCTTCACACAATGCGCGGCGCGGGATACAAGATAATGGTGCAGAAAGACCCCGGAGCGATGGCGTGAAGCTCAACATTCCGGTTTTTTTCAAGACGACGGCCTTTAAGCTGACCGCCATCTATATGGCGGTCTTTGTGTTGTTCTCGATTGTAGCCGTCAGCTATGTTTTCTATACCGTAAACGAGCGGCTGCGCGTACAACTCGACACCGCCATCGAGAGCGAGATCGCGGGACTGCGCGGGCATTACGAGCGGCTTGGCATTCGCGGGCTTCTCGATCATGTTCAAAGCCGCAGCCGTCAGCCGGGCGCACCCGCCCTTGTCGTCACAAATTATCAGGGGCGCGGCCTCACCGGAAACATTCCCAATCTGCCTCCAGGATTTCTCGATCTCGACCGCAAAATGCTTCACCCTCTCCCCTATGATCGTACCCGCCCGGATGGTGAGGTGGAGCGCACCTTGGCAATGGTGCGGATTTTCGATCTTCCCGGTGGCTTCAATCTGGTGATCGGGCGTGATATCGCCGAGCGGGAGGAATTCAAACGTACGATTTCGGGCTTTGTCGTCATCTCCCTTGCGGCGTTGGCGCTGCTTGGATTTCTGAGCTGGTATCTGATCGGCCGCCGGGTGCTGCGCCGGATCGACAACATGTCTGCTACGAGCCAGAAAATCGTCGCAGGCAACCTTTCCGAGCGCCTTTCCATCGAAGGATCGGGCGATGAGTTCGACCGCCTCGCAGGCAATGTCAACAATATGCTGAACCGTATCGAAGGCCTGATGGTCGGGCTCAAGGATGTGTCCGACAATATTGCGCATGACCTCAAGACCCCGCTGACCCGAATGCGCAACCGTATCGAAGCCGCTCTCGCAGGCGACAGCAGCAAGGCGGATCTGCGTGCTGCGCTTGAAGCGACGATCACGGAATCCGATCATCTCATCCGCACATTCGACGCCCTTCTGCGCATTGCGCGTGTGGAGGCAGGTTCTTCGCCGGGCGTCGACGAAAGCGTGAACCTCAACACGATCGTTGCCGATGTGGTCGATCTTTATGAACCGCTCGCGGAGGACGCAGGGGTTTCCATCACGGTCGATTTGCCGCAAGAGCCGATTCTGACCCATGCCAACCGTGAATTGGTCAGCCAGGCAATCGCCAATCTCCTCGACAATGCGATCAAATATGCAAGTTCCGAGACGGGTCATCCGGCTGCTGTCCGGGTCGGTCTTTCAGAAAAAGCCGGGCAGGCCGTCGTTGTGGTTGCTGATAGCGGTCCGGGCATACCGGCGTTCGAGTATGGCAAGGTCGTACAGCGTTTTACCCGGCTCGAGCGAAGCCGTTCGAAACCGGGCAGCGGCCTCGGCCTCAGTCTTGTCTCGGCGGTCGCGAAACTCCACGGCGGCACCCTGTCTTTTGGGGATAACAACCCGGGTCTTGTGGCGAGCCTGTCTTTGCCGTTGGATAAGAAGCATCGATAACCGACTTCAACCAGGGTGGCCTATGACGATATTGGCGAAAGCCGCTCAGCCATTGCCCCGCATTCAACCGGAAAATCAGCCGGATGCGATCAGCGACCTCGACGATCACATCCCCGCCCTTCAGGCTGAGCCGGGTTTCCGGGATTTCCTGTCAGCCGTCGCGGAGAACTCGCCCTTTCTGCGCGAGACCATGCTGATCGAGGCGGATTTTCTCAGTCAGACCCTGAACCAGGATCTTGAGGCGATGGTTGCAGCCCTGATTGATGGAACCGAAACGGCCTGTGACGGGGCGATCGGGGAAGCGGATTTATCCCGCGTCCTGCGCATCAGCAAACGGCGTCTTGCGCTTCTACTGGGTCTTGCCGATCTCGGACGGGTCTGGACCTTTGAGAAGGTTACGCGGTGCCTTTCTGATTTTGCCGATGCGGCCCTTCTGGCGGCAGTCCGCTTTTCCCTGGGGGAAGAGGGAAAACGCGGCAAATTAATCATTGCCGAGGGGTTGGAACCGGAAAAGGGCTCGGGGCTGATCGTCCTTGCCATGGGCAAGCACGGCGCGCGGGAAGTTAATTACTCAAGCGATATCGACCTGATCTGCTTCTTCGATCCGACCTTTATGACGGGAAGCGACACGAATGCCTTTGAGCCGGCAATGGTGCGGGTCATCAAACGCGTCGTCAAGCTCATGCAGGAGCGCACCGCCCATGGATATGTTTTCCGGATCGACCTGCGCCTGCGGCCCGATCCCGGTGCAACGGCGGTCGCCATTCCGGTTGAAGCGGCGCTCACCTATTATGAAAGTCTCGGCCAGAACTGGGAGCGTTCGGCCTATATCAAAGCCCGTCCGGTTGCCTGTGACCAGAAAGCGGCAGCCCGCTTCCTGAAGGATCTGTCGCCCTTTGTCTGGCGCAAATATATGGACTTTGCGGCGATTGCCGACGTCCATGCCATGAAGCGTCAGATCCATCAGCACAAGGGGCATGGCGCAATCGCGGTGCGCGGCCACAATGTCAAACTCGGCCGCGGCGGCATTCGCGAGATCGAGTTCTTCGTCCAGACGCAACAGCTCATCGCGGGCGGTCGTAACCCGCTTTTGCGCGCACGCGCAACGCTGGACATGCTGCCGCTGCTCGCCGGGGCGGGCTGGATTTCAGAGGCGACCGCCGAGACACTCGCACGTCACTATGTTTTCCTGCGTGATGTCGAGCACCGCATTCAAATGCGGCTGGATGAGCAGACCCATATTCTGCCATCGGATGACGCCGGGTTTTGCGCTGTTGCGCGCCTTTCCGGCTATATATCCGCGAAGGCTTTTGATGCGGACCTGCGCGCCTGTTTCGAAGGGGTATCGAAAGCCTATGCCCGACTTTTCGAAGATGCGGGATCGTCGGGCACCGATACGATCGCGCTTCTTGTGGATGATGAGGCGCGTGCGAAGACAGTCCTTTCCGATCTTGGCTTTGACAATGTCCAGCAGGTGCTGACCATCCTGCGTGGCTGGCGACAGGGTCTTTACCGCGCGATCCGCACCAAAAGGGCGCAGGATACGCTCGCGGCCATCGAGGGCAAACTGCTTGAGGCTTTCGGCAGGACAGCCCAGCCCGACCGGGCGCTTTTCGCCTTCGATCACTTCCTCAAGAGCCTGCCTGCCGGCATTCAGCTTTTCAGTCTTCTCAAGGCGAATGATCATCTTCTCGATCTGATGGCGCAATTAATGGGCAGCGCCCCGCTGCTTTCGGAAACAATTGCCCGACATCCCCATGTCTTCGATGCGTTGATTGACCCGGCATTTTTCGGCTCTGTACCGGATCGCCACGAGCAGGTCCGTCAATTGGCGACGACGATCGGCGAGGCGAGCGATTATCAGGATCTTCTAGACCGCGTGCGCATCTTCACGCAGGAGCAGAAATTCCTGATCGGCACGCGGCTTTTGGCGAGCACCATCAGTGTTGCTGAATCGCAGGCGCTTTATTCCGATCTCGCCGAGGTTGTCATCGAAGGGCTTCTGCCCGAGGTCGTGCGCGAGGTCGCGCGTCAGCATGGCGCGGTCGCCGACAGTGCTGTGACCGTGCTTGCCATGGGCAAACTTGGCGGCCGCGAAATGACACCCACCTCCGATCTCGACATAATCCTGATTTATCGCAATAAAGCGGAACTCAGCCAGTCCGATGGACCTCGCCCGTTGCCGGTGAGCCAGTATTTCGCCCGCATCACCCAGCGTTTCATCGCCGCCCTTTCCGCACCGACCGGCGAGGGGATTGTCTACCCTGTCGATATGCGACTGCGGCCCTCCGGAAAAGCCGGGCCCCTTGCAACCGATCTTGAGGCGTTCTGCTCCTATCAGAAGGAAAGCGCCTGGACATGGGAGCACATGGCCCTGACCCGCGCGCGTTGCATCGGGGGAAGCGCGGCGCTCCGAATGACGGTCACGGCAACGATTGAAGATGTCCTGCGCAAGCCGCGCAACGAACACGCGCTCCGCGCCGATATCATAGACATGAGCACAAGGCTTCACGAAGCAAAGCCGACAGAGAATATCTGGGACATCAAGGAAGTGCCCGGCGGCCTCGTCGATATCGAATTCCTTGTTCAATATTGGCAGCTTCTTGGCGCTGCCCGCGAAGATGATCTGCTTTCTCCAAATACCGCAACCGCGCTTGCGGAGGCCTATTATGCAGGCCTTGTCATCGATCAGGATTTTGAAATTCTGAAAGAGGCGCTCAGGCTTTACACAGCACTGATACAGTTGATCCGCCTCTGTCTGGATGGCGCCCTGACCGGTGAGGCCCTGTCTGCGGCGCTCGCCGATCGGTTCTGCGTGGCCGCCAATGAGCCAGACCGCGAACGGCTGGAGGCACGGCTGCGGGAGACCCAGTCCACGGTTCGCAAAATCGTGAGTCGCGTTCTAGCGCGCTCTGATGGCAACACAGACGCCGATTGGAAAACAGAGGGTGGCTAAGCGGCGTTGACCGAGCACAGGGAGTTCGGCAGTGTGAAAGTAATGTCTGTGCCTTTGCCGAACGTTGACTGAATGGTAAGCGAGCCGCCGTGCATCTCGATCAGGGACTTGGAGATCGCGAGGCCAAGTCCGGAGCCGGTATGGTTCTTGGTGTGCTGGTTCTGAACCTGTTTGAAAGGTGTACCGATCTGGCCGATAATTTCCTCCGGGATTCCTATCCCGGTATCGCTGATCTTGACTGAAATAATGTCCCGCATCGCCATGCAGGTTACTTCGACACGACCACCATGGCGGTTGAATTTCAGGGCATTTGATAGAATATTGAACAGAATCTGTTTGAGCGCGCGCCGGTCGGCAAACATCGGAATCGATTCCGGCATGACACAAGTAAGAGCGATGCCCATGGATTTCGCCTCATTTGCCGATGCCTCGACCACACCCGCTAGAATATCCGATGCGTCGATCTGCTCGGGTTCAAGTTCGAACTGGCCGGCTTCGATCTCCGACATGTCAAGAACATCGTTGATGAAAGACAGCATATAAGTGCCGCTCTTGCTGATGTCGTCACAATATTCGCGGTAGCGATCACAACCAAGTGGCCCGAACGCGCCATGCCGCATGACATCTGAAAAACCGATAATGGCATTGAGCGGTGTACGCCATTCGTGGGAAATATTGTTAAGGAATTGCGCCTTGGCGCGGTTTGCTTCCTGAGCGATTTCGCGCTGCTTGTCGAACATGGTCGCAAGATTGCGAAGCTCCATCTCTGAGCGCTCCAGATGGGCGACGATTGCCTGCAATTCCTGCTCGCGGTTGCGCAGGCTCTCTTCATTCCGTTTGATCCGGGTAATATCGGTACCGATGGTTACATTGCCGCCATTCTTGGTGCGGCGCTCGTCGATTTGTAGCCAGCGCCCGTCGACAAGTGCAGTCTCAAAGGTACGCCCGCTGAAGCTGTTCTGAATGGTATCGTTCGGCTGGAGGTTGATGAAGGGTGATTTGGCTGCCTTCATGATATCGTCGTAATGCGCGCCGGGCACCATGATTTCTTCCGGCAGGTTGTTGAGTGTACGATATTTGCAGTTGCTCACGACCAGCCGGTTGTCAGCGTCCCAGAGCACGAAGGCTTCGGAAAGCGACTCGATTGATTCGCGAAGCTGGGTGTTGGCGGTTTTATTTTCACGTTCGAGTTTGATTTGATCGGTGATGTCGATGCAGATGCCAACAAGATGCGGGGTCTCACCATTCGAACCGGGCACCGTCTCGCCACGTGCGCGAACCCAGACCCAGTGCCCGTCTGCATGGAGCATCCGGTATATCTGATCGACCTGGGTCAGGCCTTGGGACAGAATGTTTTCCGCTGTTTTCATGAGGTCGATGTCATCGGGGTGGACGAGTTCGCGAACCTCGCCGAAGCCCATCAGGGATTGTCGGGGCGGCATGCCGAGGATTTCGAACATCGACGGCGACCAGAACGCCCGGCCGCGACCAACGTCCCAGTCCCACAGGCCGCATTTGCCACGTTTCAAGGCGGTGTCGAAGCGGGAATAGATCTCCTGATAGATCGTATCCGCTTCGTCGGCGCGGCTGGTCTGACTAAAGAATGCATAAAGAAAAACGATGAGAAGAATACTGGTACCGATGAAGATCGAGGCATTCAGGCTGACATCGGTGCGCCATTTCGCAAGCAACGCTTCTTCCGGCTGATAAAGCGTAATGCTTCCAAGCCCGTTGTCGAGATAACGCAGTGTGACAAGGGCGGGTTCACCTGTTGCGACCAGAGGAAGTTGCATGACACCGGCGCGTGCGCCGAATGTGAGCAGCGCCTGGGTCGGCTCCAAAATATCCGAGAGATAGGTACCCTTGTGGCCGTTGCTCGCCGGTTCCTCAGCCAGGATACGACCTTTCGGCCCGGCAACGAGAAGCACGCGTCCATCCCGCGTCGCGCCCGCGGGCGTTGCATTTGCAAGCGCTCCCGCCAGTTGTTCGTCAACATTGGCGCCCTGGATATTGCGCGCCTCTTGCTCGATCTGGTGTTCCACAAGTGTTGCAATCAGCACCAACTGCTCGGTTGCCTGACGCAGGGTCTCGTCGCGGTTTTCCATCAGTTGGACGGTGCGCGCAACGCCGATGACAAGAAGAAATGTGATAATGAAGACGGGGATGAGGCGGCGAAAGACAGGTTCAGCTTCAAGCAGATTCGAATAGGCAGGTTGCGCAATAATCGTTGCATGCCCATTCACAGGGTTGTGCTTTCGCGTGCGTTCGAAAAATGAGTAAAAACTCTTCTCCGACGCTGAGGCATCGTGCGCCTGCGCCATTTATTCCCCCGATTTGTACTGAACTTTTGATTTTCTGGATCGCAGCCCACGGATCCGAATCACTTCTATTTGAATCCAAGAGAATCAGCTTGTCCAGTAGATATTCGGGAAATTCTTCCTAAGCTTTCCGTCTCTGAAGGGACGCGGCCCGTTCGGAGGCCCTGTTCCTACAACAAGGTGCGTGCAACGATGTCGCGCACATCGGCCGACAAACCGGCGGAGTTCGAAATCCGCTTCAAGGCCCGCTCTGCGCGCTCCCTGCGGCGTGGCTCAAGCTGTTTCCATGAACTGAAACTCGTCAACAAGCGGGCTGCTACTTGCGGGTTTACGGAATCAAGATCGACCACAAGGGTGGAGATAAACTGATATCCCGCGCCATCCGGGCGATGGAACTGTGATGGATTTCCTGCGGCGAAACTGCCGATCAGCGAGCGAATACGGTTTGGATTGGTGATCGAAAAGATCGGATGTTTCATCAGTTCCTTGACTTTCTTCAAGGTCGTCTCTTCCGGCGTCATCGCCTGAACGGCGAACCATTTGTCCATGACGAGTGGCTGCGAGCGGTAGCGCCTGTCGAAATCGGCAAGAGCCTGTTCCGCCGAGGGCAGGCTGTGGAGAACAAGAACTGAAAGAGCGGCAAGGCGATCGGTGAGATTGGTGGCCTCGCCATATTGCTGGCGCGCCAGACGCTCACCCTCGCCGCCGATGCTTGCGAGAATCGAAAGGCAGGCGTTTTTCAGGCTGCGACGGCCGACCTGGTTGCCATCGGGGCTATAGGCCTCGCGGAGCTGGTTCTCCTCGAATTTCATGATGAGCGTTGCATGCGCACGCTGGGCAAGTTCCTGCTTCAGCCAGATACTCGCCTGGTGGATCAGATCCGGGTTGACATCCTTGCCGACATGCTGGGCAAGGTCGGTCTCGCTTGGAAACGCAAGAAACTGAGCCCTGAAGTCGGGGTCGAGCGTATCGTTGCTGAGCGTTGCTTCAACGCCCTCGAAAAAACAGTCGAAAGCATCGTCAGGTTCGCGACCTTTAATGAGACAGTCGATTTTGTCGAGAAGAACGCGAACCGCAATCGTTTGCATTGCCTGCCAGCGGTTGAAGCTGTCGCTGTCATGGCCGATGAGAAAGATCAGATCATCTTCGTCAAGGGGATGGTCGAGGCGCACAGGTGCCGAAAAACCGCGCAACAAAGACGGGACTGGGCGTTCCTTCAGGCCATTGAAGGTGACGACATGGTGCGCATCCTTGAGATGCAGAATGTCGCCGGTGACCTCAGCGCCCCTGACGCTTTCATAGGCAAGGTCTGCTCCATCCAGCCCGACAAGGCCGAAGCGGACTGGAATATGCAGCGGCTTTTTCTTGACTTGCCCGGGTGTTGGAAGGGTGGTCTGGTTAATATCGAGGGTGAGGGTGCCCTTCGCCTGATTGTAGGTGGTCTTGACGAGAACCTGTGGTGTTCCCGACTGCTCATACCAGAGCTTGAACTGCGCAAGATCGATATCGCCGCCATCTTCCAGCGCCTTGAGAAAATCCTCGATCGTCGCCGCCTCGCCGTCATGGCGTTCGAAATAGGTATCGAGACCTCGCGCAAATTTTTCGTCACCCGCAATGGTCTTGATCATTCGCACGAGTTCCGCGCCTTTTTCATAAACGGTGGCGGTATAGAAGTTGTTGATCTCGTGATAGGCCTGTGGTCTGACCGGATGGGCGAGGGGGCCTGCATCCTCCGGAAACTGGCGCGCGCGCAACATCCGCACATCGTTGATGCGCTTCACCGGTCGCGAGCGCATATCCGAAGTGAATTCCTGATCGCGGAAGACCGTGAGGCCTTCTTTCAGGCAAAGCTGGAACCAGTCGCGGCAGGTGATGCGGTTGCCGGTCCAGTTGTGAAAATATTCATGCGCGATGATCGCCTCGATATTGGCGAAATCCTGATCCGTCGCCGATGCTGTGTCAGCAAGCACATATTTGTCATTGAAGATATTCAGCCCTTTGTTTTCCATCGCGCCCATGTTGAAATCGCTGACAGCGACAATCATGAAAATGTCGAGATCATATGCGCGGCCGAACACATCCTCGTCCCATCGCATACATTTCTTGAGCGCCGCCATGGCCCAGTCGCACAGATTCTGCTTGCCGGGTTCCACATAGATCTTGAGATCGACCACCCGACCGCTTCTGGTTGTGAACGTATCAGTGATATGGGCAAGCTTGCCCGCGACCAGTGCGAACAGATAGCTGGGTTTCGGGTGCGGGTCTTCCCAGATTGCGTAATGCCGGTCAGTGCCCTCGATCCGCTTGGTTTCGATCAGGTTGCCATTGGCGAGAAGAACGTCGGTCTCGCGGCGGGTTGCCTCGATCCGGGTTGTGTAGCGGGTGAGGACATCGGGACGATCCAGAAAATAAGTGATCCGTCGAAAACCCTCGGCCTCGCACTGGGTGCAATAGATGCCGGATGTGAGATAAAGTCCCATCAGCTTCGTATTGGTCATCGGGTTGACGCGCGTCGTAATCTGCAATTCGAAGCGCTCGTCCGGCACCGTCTGGATGATGAGGGCCTCCGGTGTCGCCTCGAATGCCCTGGCCGGAAGATCGCGACCATTTATGCTGACGAAATCGAGCTTCAATTCGTCACCGGCGAGAACGAGCGGCGGCTTTTCGCCGTCCGCGCTTCGGGCGGCGCGCTCAATGGTCATGGTGGAAATGATGACGGTCTGTTCCGGATCGAGCCGGATATCAAGGTTTAGATCAAGAATGTTGAACGCTGGCGGCTGATATTCAGCGAGGTAGACGGGTTGTCCGCTATAGGTTCTCATCACATCCGCCCCCGAATTTGCCTGTTTGTTCTTCGGGCAAGATTTCCCGACGATTATCAGAAATGGTATATAGAACCTGATCGCGCAGGTCGGTACCGTATTATTTTTTAAATTGTGTTCCGAGTTCGCGCCCGATCAAAAGCAATTAACAAGTCTAGCACCGATACTACAATAAGATGTTGGTAGGTTTACATTATCTGGTCAATTCATTTCACGATTTCATGAGGATGCCGCAATTCCCTCTGCCGGGCAGAGCATCACGGGCGCGAACGATCAGGAAACGCCGCAGGCGGGCGATGTCTGTTGCCGGTCAATCATGGATGCGCAGTTCATCATAACAGACCATGACATGGGCTGCAAAGGCGGGCCTTTTCTTGAGCGTTTCATAATAGCGTTTCAGGTTTGGGCGTTCTGGCCGTTTGATGTCGATGTCGAAATAGCGAAACAGGCAATGCCCGAACTGGATGTCGGCAAGGGTGAAATCCTGGCCTGCGAGATAGGGCCGCTCCGTGAGCTGGCGCTCGCCGATATCAAGAACCTTATCGAGGTCGCCGATTGCGCTTTCAATGGCCCTGGCATCGCGTTTCGATGGGGCGGTGCGCACGACCGGACGAAATATCGTGGCGGTGAATTTCGAGGCAACATTGAGCTTCGCCCATTCCGCCCACATATCGACATGAGCCCGTGCGACCAGATCGTGCGGCCAGAAGGCGGGCGGCGCGTAGCGGTTTGCGAGATAACGCAGGATCGCACCGGATTCCCAAAGCGGCGCATTGTCACCGTCGATCAAGGTCGGGATCGTGCCATTGGGGTTGATCGTAAGATAGTCCGGCGTGTTGTTGACGCCGTAGATATAACCGGCATCCACCCGCTCGACCGCGAGTTCCAGCTCCGCAAGACACCACAGCACGGACTGAACATTCGAAGAAGAGCGCCGCCCCCAGACCTTGATCATGTGATATCTCCGAGTTTCTGAAAATCACCTTCGCAAGGACGGGGATAGGCAGAATGGATTATTTTTCGTATGGCGTCATTTAGCGGTGGGATTTTGAATGGTCAAAGCCATCTTTTCGTAAAATGAGCGAGCGGTCGGACATGTGTCCCGGCTGATCGGAGCATTTTCGGCACTATTGGAGAAAATCATGACGGGAAATGCCCCATTGATCCTTGATGGCAAGGTGATGAGCGCAAAGGTAATCACCAATGTGAAGGCTGCGACCGAACGTCTGATCGCGAATACCGGCGTCACGCCGGGTATTGCCGTTATCATTGTCGGCAATGTCCCGGCAAGCGAAGTTTACGTCCGCAATAAGGGCCGGACAGCCGAGGATTGCGGGTTCAAATCCGTGACCCATCGCCTCCCGGAAGAGACGAGCGAGGCCGCGCTTCTGGCTTTGGTGGAGAAACTCAATCAGGACCGAACCATCCACGCAGTCCTCGTTCAGCTTCCGGTGCCGGACCATATCGACGATGCAAAGGTGATACAGACCATCGCGCCGGCAAAGGATGTTGACGGATTCCATTTCATCAATGTCGGCAAACTTGGAACCGGCGCGACGGAGACCGCGCTCATTGCCTGCACGCCGGTCGGCTCGATGGTTCTCCTGCGTGAAGCGCGCGGGCGCGATCTCTCGGGTCTTCATGCCGTGGTCGTCGGGCGGTCGAATATTGTCGGAAAGCCGATGGCGAACCTTCTGCTTCAGGCCAATGCGACCGTGACCATCGCCCACAGCCGCACAAGCGATCTGCCCGCCATGTGCCGGACCGCCGATATTCTTATCGCCGCTGTCGGACGCCCTGAGATGATCAGGGGCGACTGGGTGAAGCCGGGTGCGACCGTGATTGACGTTGGCATAAACCGGATTGCAGCACCGGAAAAAGGCGAAGGAAAATCGCGCCTGGTTGGTGATGTTGCCTATGATGAGGCGGCAAGGGTTGCCGGTGCGATCACGCCGGTGCCGGGTGGCGTCGGCCCGATGACCATCGCCATGCTGATGGCAAACACGCTGAAGGCCGCTTCCGTTGCAGCCGGGGTGGAGCCGGAGGCAATCTGATGCGACCCGATGCGACCTGATGCGACCTGATGCGACCGGGCGCCCTTTCGCCGAGGTCACTTGCCTGCTGTCAGGCCACGGGCATGACCATGCAGGTCGAAGAGCCGCTCGCGAGAAGGCGGCCTTCGCTGTCATAGAGTTTTGCCTCGGAGGCGGCAGAGCGCCGTCCGCGCGCGATAACGACGCCTTCACAGCGCAAATCCCCGAGTTCGGGCTGAATGGCGCGGTGGTAGACGATCTTGATTTCCATCGTCGTGTAGCCATCTCCGGCCTGAAGCGTGGAATGAACGGCACAGCCAAGCGCAGTATCGAGCACGGTTGCCGCATAGCCGCCATGGATCGAGCCAATCGGGTTGAAAAAGCGCGGTTCCGGCCGGGCGATGAGGGTGATGCGGCCTTCTTCAACGGCGACAAAATCCATCGGCGCGGTGCCTGCAATCGGCGGCGGCGGATATTTTCCTGAAATCATTCCTTCAAAAAATGCCAGTCCGGATACAGCGAAAACCTCGGCAGTGGGAACCACGCCTGTCTGCAGGCCAGAGAGTGTTTTCGGAAAATCATTCATGCTTATGCCCTTTCATTCGTGACCATGCCGCCCGCTCATCACCTGTGCCCTAGCATGAAATAGGGCGGGCCTTGACGAATTATCCGACAGGTCTTGTCGTATTTAGGCAGGACCTCACGATTTCTGATAAATATGGTCCAGACATGTTAGTGCGCAAAGGCGGGATTGGAGATATGGCAACAGAAGTTCGGGCGGTGGTGGTTGGTGGCGGAGTGGTGGGTGTCTCGACGCTCTATCATCTCGCGAAAAAGGGTTGGGCCGACTGCATCCTTTTCGAGCGCAAGGAACTTACCTCCGGCTCGACATGGCACGCGGCTGGTTTGCTGCCGCTTTTCAACATGAGTTATTCCGTTGGCCAGATTCACAAATATTCGGTCAATTTATACAAGGATCTTGAGGCATTAACAGGCAAGAATACCGGATATGCCGGTGTTTCAAACATTCGCCTTGCCCGTACGAAAGACCGGATGGATGAATATCAGTATTATGCGGGTATAGCGGAGACGATCGGCGTCAAGGTGGATTTCCTGACACCCGCAGAACTGAAGGAAATCTGGCCTCTGTGCGAGACCGACGGCCTTCTGGGCGCGATCCGGCACAAGGAGGATGGCTATATCCAGCCCGCTGATCTCACTCAGGCCCTTGCCAAGGGCGCGCGCGATCTCGGCGCTGCCATCCACCGCAACACCGCTGTCAGCACAATCACACAGGCGGCCGACGGGCGCTGGCTCGTTGCGACCGGCAAGGGCGATTTTCTTGCAGAACATGTCGTCTCCTGCACAGGTAGTTTTGTCCGCCAGACCGGTCGAATGGTCGGACTCAACGTGCCGGTCATCCCGGTAGAACATCAATATATCGTGACCGAGCCCCACCCCGCCCTCAAGGCGCGCCATGCGGCCGGCTTGCCGGAAATGGGGGTTCTGCGTGAAAGCGATTCGGCCTGGTATATGCGTGAAGAGGCAGGCGGCTTCATTCTCGGGCCTTATGAGAAGGGCGCGCCTTGCTGCTATTTGGACAGTCCGGATGCAGATTCCGAATATGAGTTGTTTCAGGAAGACCTCGAACGCCTTGAGCCGCATATCGAGGCGGCAATCGCGCGGGTGCCGGCCTTTGGCGAAGTCGGGATCAAGAAGGTCTATAACGGCGCGATCTGCTACACGCCGGACAGTTCGCCGATGATCGGACCGGCATGGAATCTCAAGAATTTCTGGCTCAATGAAGGCCATGCCTTCGGTATCACCGCAGCAGGTGGCGCGGGCTGGCAACTGGCGGAATGGATTGTGGATGGAGAGCCGACCATCGACATGATGGACGTCGATCCGCGCCGCTTCGGCCCCGATCTTACCGAGGCTTATGTGCGTGAGAAAAACGAAGAGGCATATGCGAATCAATTCACCATCCATTATCCCGATGAGGTGCGCCCCGCTGGACGCCCGCTGAAAACCGCCCCCTGCTATAGCCGGATGAAGGCGCTCGGTGCGGTCTTCGGTGCTGTCAATCAGTGGGAACGGCCAAACTGGTTTATGCCGAGCGCCGACTATGCGCTCACGGAGGAAGACCTTTCAAAGGACGATACGCTGACCAGCGAGAACCACGCCCCCGCTCTCGAGGATGGCCGCATTGTTGAGAAATGGTCGTTCCGGCGCTCGAATTATTTCGAGCATGTCGGCCATGAGGTGAAGAATGTCACCAGCAATGTCGGCCTTCTCGATATGTCCTCTTTTGCGAAAATGCTGGTCACTGGTCCCGGCGCGCGCGACTGGCTTGAGAGCATCCTCGCCAACAGCCTGCCGAAGAAGCAGGGCAGCATTGCGCTCTGCCATCTTCTTACAGCGCGCGGCGGCGTCCGCTCGGAATTCACGGTCTATGAGCGCGAAGCGGGTGTCTTTTACCTCGTCTCCGCCGGCGCCTTCGAACTGCATGATCACGACACGCTGCGCAAACTCCTGCCCTCCGACGGGTCGGTCACGCTTCAACCGGTTACCGAACAATTCGGCGTTCTGGTGCTCGCCGGACCGAAAGCGCGCACGCTGCTTGCGAAAGTTACTCATGCCGATGTCTCGAACACGGCCTTTCCATGGCTTTCCGGCAAGAGGATCAATATCGGCCGTGCCGGGTGTCATGCGATCCGGGTCAATTTCGTGGGCGAACTCGGCTATGAACTCCACCATCCGATCAACCAGCAGAACCTGATTTTCGACACGCTGATGGAAGAAGGCGTGGAATTCGGCATCAAGCCCTTCGGTATCCGCGCGATGGATTCGATGCGGCTTGAAAAATCCTACCGCCTGATCCCGCGCGAACTGTCGATCGAATATTCGGCTTATGAAAGCGGGCTTGATCGTTTCATCAAACCGCAAAAACACTTCATCGGTCGTGATGCGCTGATGGCATCGGAAGAGCGTGGCCGCAACTGGCGTTTCGTCACCCTCGAAGTGCACGGCGTTCACGATGCGGATGCCCGCGGATCGGAGACAATTTACAAGGACGGTGAGTGCGTTGGTCGCGCGACCTCCGGCGGTTATGGCTGGCGCCTCGGCAAATCCCTGGCTCTTGCCATGGTGAAGCCGGAACTGGGAGAGATCGGGACCGAAGTCGAGATCCGGATCCTTGGCAAACGCTTCCGGGCAACCGTGATCGAAGAAAGCCCGTTCGACCCGCAAAACGAACGTTTACGCGCCAGCTAGCCGTTTTTTCGCCTATCAGATCAAGACCAAGCCATGCCGGGAAACAGTTGTCGTCCCGGCATTGCAGTTTGCTGATGCAAATCTTGCCCGGTGAAAAGGGGCCTTTGAAAAATATTCCTTGGTTAAAATCAAGTTAGAGTTGAGAAATAAAGACTTATTTTCAGCGCATACCGGCGTGCTGGAATAACGGAAATCAAGTTTATGAGGTTCAGGTGCCCGCGGCTATTGCCTCTCGACCACGCGTGTGGCAAAGGTCGGAACAAAGCTAAGTTGGGGAGCAGCATGAAAGTTACCGGGCTTCATACCTATCCGGTGAAAAGTTTGGGTGGATTGGATCACGCAAGCGTCGAACTGGAAATGCGCGGCCTCGGTTGTGACCGGCGCTATATGCTGGTCGATGAGGATAACGCCTTTCTGACACAGCGGGAATTGCCGCTCCTTGCGACCTTTCGTGTCGAACATCGCGACGAGCGTTTTGTCATTCATCTGCCGGATGGCGGGGAAGTGAAGTTGCGGGCATCGGATGACAGCGATACGCGCAGCCATGTTGTGGTCTGGAATGATATCGTCTCCGCCGCGACCGTGGAGGCGGATATCAGCGCGAAATTAAGCGCCAGCCTCGGTCGTGCGGTTCGCCTTGTCTACATGGATGATAACGCCCGGCGCATTGCAGACCAGGTTTTCACGGTCGATCCGACACCGGTGAGCTTTGCCGACGGTTTCCCTGTTCTGCTGACGAGTGAGGCATCCCTTGCAGCCCTCAACCATCAAATCCAGAAAAATGGTTCCAATCCGGTGCCGATGGACCGTTTTCGCGCGAACATTGTCATCGACGGTATCCATGCTTTTGACGAGGACACGTTTCTGACCATGAAAATCGGCGCTTTGACGTTTGATGTCGTGAAACCGTGCCCGCGCTGTGTCGTGCCGACACGGGATCAGAAAACGGGGCTCGGCGCGGACGATAACGAGCCGATCCGCGCCCTGACGCAGATCCGGCGGTCGCTTGAAAAAGATCTGCCGGGCGTCTTTTTCGGGGTCAATCTTGTTCCGAAGGCGGTCGGGCGGCTGTCGCTTGGGGACCCGGTTGAAATTGTCGCGCGGCGCGCCGTTCCCTGGGCCGTCCGCAGCTAGATTCAGGTCTGTCTGACGCTGATCTGATGAATGAAATAGGACACATTGCCCGCGAGGATCGACGCCGGATCCTCGCCTCTCATGCAGGTTCCGATGAGGGGGACGAGGATTTCGCGTTTGCGCAATTCGCGGGCAACGCGGTGGTCGATTTCCGGAAAGACATAGTGGCGTGCATTGTGAAAAATGGGAAAGCGTTCCCAGTGATATTGGTCTTCGCCGCGTGAGCCGTTGAATGTATAGTAGTTGCAGTTCGGATTGAACTGGTTCTCGAGAGACGGGATTTTGAAGTTCTTGATATTCGAAACGAAGGCTTCATAGCGATGCTCACGCGGCATCACCACCGGATCGACACTGAATTGCGGGCAGAACGCCATGCATAGCGAAGCATTGAGATAATTGCTTGCGACAATCGCATTGAAACCGCCCATGCTGACGCCAAGAAGCGTGATGTTCAGGCCTTCCGTTACCGGCCGAACGATGTCGGCAATATGGTCGAAATCAATGTGATTGCCCCAGCTCACGGTCTTGTCGGAGACGTAGATGGCACTGCACGCGAGAAGACGCGCCGTCTTGACAAATTGCGTCTTTCGCCGCCGTTCCTGATCGAGTGCCTCGCCGACATGGCCCATTTCAAGCCCGGCATCTGTGAAGCAGACAAGGACATGCTCCGTCGAGCCGCGATCGACAAACGAGACTCGTAATTGCGGGTCTTCGAAAAGAACCCTCGTTTTTTCGTTCGTCAAATGACCAATATCTCTCTTTGTTGCCGTTCCTGCTGTGGCGAACGACTATATAGTTCACGGTAGCATTTTGAGAAATGCGACGCGGAAACAAATCCGCAGGCAACGCCGACTTCGACAATCTGGATTTCCGATTGAAGCAGCAGATGCCGGGCCCGGTCGAGCCGCAGCTCCAGGTAATAGCGCGCCGGCGAGCGACCGAGATTGCGCAGAAAAAGACGCTCGATCTGACGCCGCGAAAGCCCGACATATCCGGCAATTTCAAGAAGCGAGAGCGGTTCGGAGAGGTTCGCCTCCATCAGCTCGATGATTGTCAGGAGTTTTGAATTTTGAACCCCGAGCCGGGCGCGCAGCGGAAGACGCTGCCGGTCGCCGGGGTTGCGCACCCGATCGGTGAGGCAGAGTTCACACACCCGATTGACGACATTGGCATCATGCTCCTGATCGATCAGATGAAGCACGAGATCGAGCGCAGCAGTGCCGCCCGCGCATGTGTAGATATTGCCGTCAAATTCAAAAAGATCAGCATAAACATTAACTTGCGGAAAACGCTCGGCAAAGCCAGGCAGCGATTCCCAATGGATCGCGCAGCGCTTGTCATCAAGCAGCCCTGCGTCGGCCAGGATCCACGCACCGGTGCAAAGCCCGGCAAGGGCGACATCGCGCCCCAGCGACGCCTTGAGCCAGCCATAAAGATGGCGGTTGCGATAGGTCTCGACGCCAAGACCCGAACAGACGAAAATCATATCCGGGCGCTCGCCAATGTGAATCCGGCCGCGCTCTTCTGCAAGCGACCCATCGACCGAGCAGGCGATATTGTTGCTTGCACTCACCGGTTCGCCATTCTCCGAGATCAGCCGCCAGCTATAGACCTCGCGGCCATAGTGCCGGTTGGTCAGCCGCAACGGCTCGAGTGCTGTCGCAAAGGCGATCATCGAAAAATTGGGAACAAGAAAAAAGACAAAATGCTTTTTGCGGCGTGCGCCGCTCGCCTTCAGGGGCCGTGACAGGGCATCCAATTGCAATAATCCCGGATCGTGAACAATGGACAGGAAGAAAACAAAGCCTATCCGTGGGGCCGGCGCAAGCCCTATCGCATCTGGGCCTTCTTGCAAGTGCTGTTTCAGCTACGACGCCCGCGAACCGGAAGATGTCGCATGACCGCTTGCGGGAAACCGCTTAGTGTTTAGAGTCTGGAAGTCGATTTTCACAAAGCCGGGATTTTTGCCGATGCGCCGCTATTCGCTCGCCGCACTGTTGGGTCAGGGCCTGAAGGGTCATGAGGACTGGGAGCCTGCATGGCGTGAAACCTCCATGCCGAAACCTGCCTATGACGCGGTTATCATCGGCGGCGGTGGCCATGGGCTGGCGACCGCTTATTACATGGCCAAGGAACACGGCATGACGAATATTGCCGTCATCGAAAAAGGCTGGATCGGCGGCGGCAATTCGGGTCGCAATACCACGATCATCCGCTCCAATTATCTCTATGACGAGAGTGCCGCAATCTATAATCACGCGCTTGATCTCTGGAAAACACTGGGCCGTGAGCTGAATTTCAACATCATGATGAGCCATCGCGGTGTCCTCAACCTTGCCCATGACGAGGGCGAGGCGCGTTCGATCAGGCGCCGCGTGGAGGCCAACCGCCTGAACGGCGTCGAGGGCGAATGGCTCGATGCCAGACAGGTTAAGGAATTCTGCCCGATTGCCAATATCGACCGCAATGTGCGCTATCCGATCCTTGGCGCTTCCCTGCAACGCACCGGCGGCGTCAACCGCCATGATGCCGTCTGCTGGGCCTTCGCCCGTGCCGCATCCGGCATGGGGGTCGATATCATCCAGCAATGCGAGGTGACTGGCCTCAAGATCGAGGCGGGTGTCATCACCGGACTTTCAACAACGAGGGGCGATATCCGCACGCCGAAGGTGGGCAGCGTGGCGGCCGGGCACACCAGCGTCATCGCGGCCATGGCGAACTTGCGCCTGCCGATCGAATCGCACCCGCTTCAGGCGCTGGTCTCCGAGCCGATCAAACCGATCATGCCCTGCGTTTTGATGTCGAACGCGGTCCATGTCTATGTCTCGCAGTCGGATAAGGGCGAACTCGTGATCGGGGCAGGCATCGACCATCACTTGTCCTACACACAGCGCGGTTCCTTCAATATCATCGAAGAGCAGATGGCGGCGATGATGGAAATATTCCCGATTTTCTCGCGCCTGAAGATGCTTCGCCAATGGGGCGGGATTGTCGATGTCTGCCCGGATGCGAGCCCGATCATTACGAAGACGCCGGTCAAGGGCTTTTTCATCAATGCAGGATGGGGCACCGGGGGCTGGAAGGCGACACCCGGCTCCGGTCATGTCTTCGCCGATCTCGTCGCAAAGGGCGAACCCGGCCCGATTGCTTCTCCCTTTTCCATGGATCGTTTCATTACCGGCAAGCTTGTCGCCGAGCACGGCGCCGCCGCCGTGGCGCATTAGAGGTCAACCATGTTCATCATCACCTGTCCCTATTGCGGTGCGCGCGATCAATCGGAATTCAGCAATGGCGGCGAGGCGCATATTGCCCGCCCCGAATGGCGCGATGCGATGACCGATGCCGAATGGGCGGATTTCGTTTTCATGCGCACGAACCGCAAGGGCGTCATCGCGGAGCGCTGGAACCATGCTGCCGGCTGCGGCAAATGGTTCAATGGTCTCAGGAACACGGCTACCGACCGGATCCTGGGCTTTTACGAAATCGGCGCGAAGCCGCCGGAAATTGTCGATCAAACCCTGCCAACCCCGTCGGGCGAAATCACCGGGTCGGGCAATGATGCCGTGAAACTGATCGCGCACGATCGTGCCGCGCAGGGGGACAGACAATGAGCACCTATCGACTTGACAAGGGCGGCCTGATCGACCGCACACAGCCTGTTCGCTTCTCGTTCGATGGGCGCAGCCAGCTCGGCTTCAAGGGCGATACCCTTGCCTCCGCGCTGATTGCAAACGGTCAGCACATGGTCGCGCGCTCGTTCAAATATCATCGCCCGCGCGGCATTCTGAGCGCCGGGCCCGAAGAACCGGCGGCCATCGTCCAGATTGGCGACGATCCTGCCCGCACCGACCCGAATATCCGGGTCACCGAGCAGGAGATCTATGCCGGGCTTTCCGCCCGCTCGCAAAATGCCTGGCCCTCGCTCGAATTCGATATCGGTCGGGTGAATGATCTCGCCTGGCGCTTTCTGCCCGCCGGCTTCTATTACAAGACCTTCATGGGACCGCCCTTCGGCTGGATGAATTTCGAACCCTTCATCCGCGCAGCAGCAGGGCTCGGCAAGGCCCCGAGCGCGCCCGATCCGGACCGTTATGAGGTCACCAACCGCCATTGCGATGTGCTGATCATCGGTGCCGGTCCCGCGGGCCTGCGTGCCGCCGATGCGGCAAGTGCAGCCGGTGCCCGCGTTATCCTTTGCGATGAGGGCGCGATGCTGGGTGGGCAACTCCTGAGCGAAAGCGCCCTGACCACACTGAATGACGGCACGGCGCTCGATTTTGTCACGGAAACGGCAGCGACAATCGGCGCGCGAGACACTGTCACCGTTCTGACGCGGACCACCGCCTTTGGCTATTACGGCGAGAATTTCATCGGCCTCTGGGAGCGCGTGAGTGATCACCTCGCCCCATCCGAACGAGCGGCACGCGCGCCGCGCGAACGGGTCTGGCGGGTCAGGGCGCGTGAAGTGGTTCTTGCGACCGGGGCGATCGAGCGCCCGATTGTTTTCCATGAAAACGACCGTCCCGGCATCATGCTCGCAAGCGCGGCACAGACCTATGCCATACGTTACGGTGTTCTGCCGGGGCGCACCATCTTGACCTTTGCAAACAACGATGCCGCCTGGATGAATGCCTTTGTGCTTCAGGATTCGGGTGCCCGCATCGCCGGGATCGCCGATGCGCGCCCTTCGGTTGACGATGCGCTTCTTTCGCAAGCGGCGGCACGCGCAATCCCGGTGATGCAGCGTTCGGCTATTGTCGGCACCAGCGGCCAGGCACGGGTGAAACAGGCGCTTGTGCGCAGCCTCGACAGCGCGTTGCAGCCGACCGGCGCGGTCCGGCCCGTTGATTGCGATCTCATCCTGGTTTCCGGGGGCTACAACCCGAATGTGGCGCTGTTTTCACAATCCCGCGGACGGCTTGCCTATGATGCGGGTCTTGCCGCTTTCCGCCCGGCGGAATCCTTTCAGCGGGAGCGCTCCGCGGGCAGCTGCAACGGTGCTTTTTCCCTCGCCGATTGCCTTGCCGAGGGCGAGGCGGCAGGACGTGCGGCGGCTGAGGCCTGTGGTTTCAGCACAAAGGCGCTTGCCCCGCTTGCGCTTCCCATCCGCGAGCGCACCGCATCGAAAACCTATCCGCTCTGGGAGGTCCCGTCCGGCGGCAAGATCAGTCGCGCCTGGGTGGACCTTCAAAACGACGTCACCGCCAAGGATCTGAAACTCGCGGTGCAGGAAGGCTACACCTCGGTCGAACACGCCAAGCGCTATACCACGACGGGAATGGGCACGGATCAGGGCAAGGTTGTCGGCATCAATGCTTTCGGAATTCTGGCCCAGACCATGGGCAAATCCATCCCGGAAGTGGGCGTCACGACCTATCGCCAGCCCTATAAGCCGGTGACCTTCGGCGCACTCGCGGGCCAGCATGTCGGGCCGCTGTTCCATCCCCGCCGCGGCACGCCGATGCATGAATGGCACCGGGAAAAGGGCGCGCATTTCGAGACCGTCGGCGAATGGCTGCGCGCCTGGGTCTATCCGAAGCCGGGTGAATCCTGGCAGCGTGCCGTCCAGCGCGAGGCGAAGGCCGCGCGAACCGGCATTGGTATTCTCGATGCGTCAACGCTTGGAAAGATCGACATTCGGGGGTCAGATGCGCGCGAATTCCTCAACCGGGTCTATACCAATTCCTGGACAGGCCTCGCGCCCGGTCGCAGCCGGTACGGTCTGATGCTGAACGAAGACGGGATGGTGATCGATGATGGCGTGACAACCTGCCTTGCCGATGATCATTTCCATATGACGACGACGACCGGCGGTGCTGCGGCGGTGCTTTCTCATCTTGAGGATTATCTTCAGACAGAATGGACGGCGCTCGATGTTACCTGCGTTTCCGTGACCGAGGAATGGGCGGTTGCCTCGATCTGCGGGCCGCACAGCCCGAAGCTGATTGCGGATCTGTTCGGCGAAGGCTTCGACCCGGAAACCATGCCCTTCATGTCGATGAAGGAGACCACGCTTGCCGGTATCCCGGTGCGTCTGTTCCGCATCTCGTTCACCGGTGAAATCTCCTACGAGATCAACATTCCCGCCGATTATGGCCGCTGGCTCTGGGAGGTGCTGATGGAGGCGGGGGCGCCCTATGCGATTGCGCCCTATGGAACAGAGACCATGCATCTTCTGCGCGCGGAAAAAGGCTTCATCATCGTTGGTCAGGAAACCGACCGTACGGTAACGCCATATGATCTGCGCATGGACTGGATCGTGAGCCGGAAAAAGGGCGATTTCATCGGCAAGCGCTCGCTTTTCCGCTCGGACACGATGCGTGAAGACAGGCGCCAGCTTGTCGGACTTCTGACAGAGGACGGGTCGGTTGTCGCCGAAGAGGGGGCACAGATCATCGCGACCGAGGCGGAACCCGCGCCGCCGGTGCCGATGATCGGCCATATCACCTCAAGCTATTACAGCCCGAACCTCAACCGGTCCATTGCCCTTGCCCTCGTGAAGGGCGGCGGCAAGCGTATGGGCGAGACGGTCTACATCACCCGCCGCGGTGCGGGTGCTCCGATCAAGGCAATTGTCGCGGAAGTCGATTTCATGGCGAAGAAAGAGGCAGAATGAGTATCGTGAAAACACCCGTCGCCCGCTCCGTTCTCTCCCATCGCACAGCACTCGCCGGACAGGGGATTGCGCTTCGCGAGAAGCCGCATCTGCCGAAATGCATCTTGCGCGGAACAATGAAAAAGCTCGACAAACTGACCAAAACCGTGTGCGAACTCGCCGCGCCGAAGGCCGGCAAGACGAATGCGAACCGGGCAGGCGCGCTGCATTGGATCGGCCCCGACAGTCTGCTTTTTGTTGGTGACGATGTGGCGGCGATGACAAAAGTCGAAGCACTTACTGCTCATGCCGCCCACGATTTTGCCCATGCGCGCGCTGTGAGCAACAATTATACCGTGATCGAATGTTCAGGCCCGAAGGCGCGAGACGCGCTCCAGAAGCTCGCATCGCTTGATCTTCATCCCTCGGTTTTCCGGACCGCAGATGTGGCCGGAACTGTTTTCGGCCACGCGAATGTCGTTCTCGCGGCACGAGGCGAGGCGGTGTTCGACATCATCATCCGGCGGTCCCATGCCGATTATATGTGGTGCCTGATTGCTAATGCCGGCTATGAATTCGGCCTGCCGAAGGAACTCCCCGTGAGCGGAGAGATCCTGCGGGCGTGAGGGATTGCTGCATCAAGCCCGTCTCTGGGGAGACGATTGCCGCCGGTCTTGCTTGGGTTCTTCCCTCAGGCGCTTTTCAGACGTTTCGCAAATTGTGCGCTCTCTTCAAGGAGGTTTTTTGCGTTTGTGCCGAGCCCTTGTGAAAGGTCGAGCATTTCCGCGATGGTAGTCTCCGCTTGCTGAACTGTGGCGGTGATTTCCGAAATCTGGCTGATCATCGTCTCTGCCGAGCGTGCCGACTGATTGAGCGACGTGTTCAGTTCGTCGGCGTTGCTGCGTTGCGCGGTTGTTTGGTCCGCCACCTTGTCTGATTGCGCCGCGAGTACAGAAATCGTTTCGGTAATCTTGGAAATTGCCGCAATCGCTTCGTTTGTAACCGATTGAATCTCTTCGGTCTGGGCTGAAATATCGACGGTCGCCCTTGATGTGCGGTCGGCGAGCTGCTTCACCTCCGAGGCAACGACCGAGAAGCCCTTACCTGCCTCGCCAGCACGCGCGGCTTCGATTGTCGCGTTAAGCGCGAGCAGGTTGGTCTGCTCCGCAACATCGCGAATAAGCTGAACCACTTCTCCGATCGACCGCGCACTGGTCGAAAGTTTGGCAAGGACCATGCCGGTCTGGCGCGCTTCTTCCGTTGCCGCATTGGCGGATTTGAGGGATTGCTGTGCGCTGTCGCCGATTTCCGCCACGACATTGTTCATTTTGCGCCCGAGGTCCGAGATCCGTTCGGCATGGGCTTTGACACTGACGCTTTCGCGCTCGGTCTGCATTGCCTTTTCGCTCGACAGGCGCGCGAGATTGGAGGTTTGAGCGCAGGAGGCACGCATGCGTTCGGCCTCACTCGAAAGCTGCTTTGCAAGACTGCCGACATTGGCATCAAACATGTCGGACATATCTTGAAGATTCTTGAGCGAGCGATCGAGTTTTTCTTTCTGCGCGCTGTTGTCCGCCTCGAGATGCGAGCGCTCCCGCAAGACGGCCTGCATTTTTGCGATGGCACGGGCCACCACACCCACCTCGTCCTTGCGGTCCTGGTGCTCGATCGTGCCGCTGACATTTCCCTCCAGAACATCGCCAATCCGGTTCGAGAGCGATTGAAGCGGAGCTGCAACGCCTTTGCTGATCACGAACAGAATACCGATCGCTATCGAGGATAAAGCGGCGATCGCTGCGATGATGCCAGTGGCGCGGCTTTGTCCCGCCGCAATGATGTCGGTGACATCGTTTTCAACTGTCACGACACCGCGCACGTCGCCAACTTTCCAATCTTTCTTGGGCGAATCCGGATGGGCATTATGGCAAGCGACACAGCCCTCTTCCATGCGGTCGACGGTCGCAACGCGGATAAATTGCCTGCCATTGCGCTCGCTATACGCACTGATTGTCTTGTCCGGGTTTTGGACGAGTTCAGACCAGGCCTTCTGCTCGAAATCATCCATGGCCCGTCCATTGCGGCTCGGCCACGGATAGGGGCTCGCAATGCTGATCCGGTTTCCTGTGTCGAGCTGGCCTACGAAATCAAGGAGAAATGAAGTCGGAACCGGGATCGCGTTCAGTTTCTCTGCGGCGTCTGGTCCAAGGTTTGTGCCCTGCGCGGCCCTTACATGGCTGCTGACATTTGAGGAGTAGAATTTCCTGAGCGTTTTCAACTCATTAACCGTCTTGATCGACTCAGCTGTGCTGATCGCGAAAGACGCGTTCTTGTAAGACGCCAAGAGATAGAAAAACAGGAACCCGATTAATAAGAAAAACAGGATTGGAATCGGCAGGATTATTTTCCAGAAGAAGGAAAATTTTACCTTCGATTTCTCATCTTTGGCGACCGCATTGAATGTGTTCATGGAAGAAGCTTGCTCAGGTTTGGCTTATTCGGAAACATTCTGCTGTTTTGGTTAACAATCCTTTAGTGCGGGCTTAACCGCCTCGCCGAAAGTTAAGATTTATGACACCTGGTGAGGGCCATTCACTGAGCGCTTCAGGAGGAAGCGCGCTGGCGGCGGCGCGCCCGTGCCCCGCGCGTCGGATCGTCGTTGACCGCGCTGCGCTCCGGCAGGTTCACGACACGTGCAAGATTCGGAAAGCTCTCCGTCTTGTTGGGCAGCGCCATCGCACTCACGAAATGGCGTTGGAAGTCTGGTTCGAGCGCGGTTTCGATCTTTTCGATCCGCCCGACCATGGTCTCGATTTCGCGCCGGTAGCTTTGGTTCAAAAGCGCCATGCGCGCCCCGGTCCCCGCCGCGTTGCCGACAGCGCTCACCTGATCGAGCGGACAATCCGGGATCAGACCCAGAACCATCGCATATTTCGGGTCGATGAAATTGCCGAACGCGCCTGCAAGCTTGATCCGGCTCACATGATCGACGCCGAGTTTGTCCATCAGCAGTTTGACGCCTGCATAAAGGGCGGCCTTGGCAAGTTGGATCGCGCGAACATCGGTCTGCCTGATCAGCAGGTCCGGATTACCGTTTTCACCGCGCCAGGCGACATAAGCGAACGTCCGGCCTTCCGCGATCACGCGGTCGGAGCGCGCAGCCATTGCGCCATCGATGATGCCGTCTTCGGTGATGATACCGGCAAGAAACATTTCAGCGATCGTCTCGATGATGCCGGAACCGCAAATTCCGGTGACGCCGGTCTGCTTGATCTCATCGGCAAAGCCGTCCTCATCCGACCATTTTTCCGATCCGATCACGCGAATGCGGGGTTCCAGCGTTTCCGTGTCGATGCGGATGCGCTCGATTGCGCCGGGTGCGGCGCGCTGGCCGCACGAGATCTCCGCCCCTTCGAAAGCCGGACCCGTGGGCGAGGAGGCGGCGACGGTGCGCGCCTTCGAGCCGAGGATGATTTCGGCATTCGTTCCGATGTCAACGAGGAGCGTGACCGCATCCTCTTCATAAGGCCGCTCGGCGAGTGTCGCTGCTGCGGCATCGGCCCCGACATGGCCGGCGATACAGGGCAGCATATAGACCCGCGCCCCAGGGTTAAGGTCGAGGCCGAGGGTGGCTGCCGGAAGATCGAGCGCCCCGGATAGCGCAAGCGCAAAAGGCGCCTGTCCGAGTTCGGTCGGGTCAAGTCCGAGAAAAAGATGATGCATGATCGGATTGCCGACAAAGACGGCTTCCAGAATATCGTTGCGCGCCACGCCGGACTGGCTGCATATATCCTCGATCAGCCCGCTGATCGCCTCGCGCACGACACGGGTCAGCGCCGCATCGCCGCCGGGATTCATCATCACATAGGAGACCCGCGACATCAGGTCTTCGCCAAAGCGGATCTGCGGATTGGCAACACCGGCGGAAGCAAGGGTCTCGCCGGTCATCATGTCTGAGAGATGCATTGCGATGGTGGTGGAGCCGATATCACAGGCAAGACCGTAAAGCGTCTCGCGATAGCCGGGCCAAAGTGCGGTCACTGTCGCGGTGTTCTTGCCTGCGTGGACAGCGGCGGTTACCGCCCATTTGCCCTTGCGCAGGATTGTCTGCAGATCGCGGTAAAGGTGAAAATCAAGCGTGAGGTGCTCATAGCCCCATTCGTCCTCAAGGGTGCGCAAAAGCCGGTCGCTGTCGCCAAGCGGCTTGTGCATATCCGGCTCTTCGATCTCGACATAGTGCAGACGGGTCGCGGGGTCGCGGGCGATGATGCGGGTATCGACGGCCTTGCGCACCATCTGATTGTTGGCACTTGCTGCCTGCGGAATGTCGATGACGATGTCGCTGAGAATTCTCGACGAGCAGGAAAGCCGCCGGTCATCACCAAGATCGCGCTTCGACTTGTAGCGCGCCTCGGTATCGGAAAAGGCTGAAAGGTGGTCAGCGCTCGAAATGATGCCGTGTTTAGCGAAATGACCTTCTGCAACGCTGACCTGGCATTTGCCGCAAATTCCGCGCCCACCGCAAACACTCTCGACATAAACCCCGAGCGTGCGGGCGGCCTCGAGTACGGGGGTGCCGATGGCGACGCGACCGCGCTTGCCGGACGGCATGAAGAGGACAAGGGCGTTTTTCTGGCTCGTGGTCATGATCTCGATATGCCGATTTTCAGACGATCCGCAAGGCAATCCTCTCGCCTAGGCACCGCCGACACGTCCCGCGCGCCCGCCACGGCGTCTGCCGCCCGTTGAGGCGGCATTCGGATCTGCGCCCGGTGTCGGCTCGCGGTAGGTTTTGATCCATGTGGCGCAATGTTCATCGGTCGACATCAGCACATTCGCCGCGCGCACCATTTCCATTTCCTGCGGGCGGCACGGGTTCATGATCGCCGATGTCATCCCCGAGGCAATCGCCATCGGCAGGAAAGCCGCGTTGATCGCATGGCGATGCGGCAGGCCGAAAGAAACATTCGAGGCACCGCAGGTGGTATTGACGCCAAGTTCTTCGCGCAGGCGCCGCACAAGGCGGAAAACCTGAAGCCCGGCCGTGCCCATCGCGCCAATCGGCATGACCAGCGGATCGACAATGATGTCATGCGGCTTGATGCCATAATCGGCGGCGTGCTCGACAATGCGCTTTGCGACTGCGAAACGCACGTCCGGGTCCTCGGAAATGCCGGTCTCGTCGTTCGAGATCGCAACAACCGGCACGTTGTATTTCTTGATCAAGGGAAGGATTGCCTCGAGCTTTTCGACCTCGCCGGTAACGGAGTTGACGAGGGGACGGCCTTCAGTGACCGCAAGTCCGGCAGCAAGGGCGGAAGTCACGGACGAATCGATGGAAATCGGAAGATTGGTGAGGCTCTGGACAAGTTTCAATGTCTGCACCAGAAGCGGCGGCTCGGTCTCGTTCGGGTTCACCGCCGTCACCCCGGCATTAACATCGAGCATTGTCGCGCCCGCGGCAACCTGTTCGAGCACATCCCTGGTCACCGTGTCGAAATTGCCGGCTTTCATTTCCTCGGCGAGCTTCTTGCGCCCGGTCGGGTTGATCCGCTCGCCGATGACGCAAAAAGGCTGGTCGAAACCGATATGGATTTCCCTGGATTTGGAGGCAACAAGCGTGCGCGTCATCGAAACATCCTTGCGATGGGGCGGTGGCCCGAAAGACACCGACACAGTGAAATTGGAAAGGGCGATGAATCAGGCGTGGCCAGAGCTAGTTTCATTACCGTATAAAGATATCTTTATATTCCAACTTCCTCGTTGTGCAAGCCATTCCGCTGATTTATTTACACCGCCGAAGGGAAACACATGCATCTGTGCCACAGGCCCATCGGGATTTTCCTGCCAGAATTTTTCGATCGGCTTCACCACGGGTTCGGGGGAGGGTGTGGTCGCGAGAGCCGTCAGCGCGCCAGCGCGCTTTTTCAGGAATTTCATCGAGTTGCCGATACCGGCAATCGCAGCGAAGCGCAGCAGCGTCGTCATCTTGGCCGGACCGGCGACACCGAGGTGGATCGGCAGGTTGATACCGATGGCCTTCACATGCCAGGCCCAGTTGGCAAAGGCCTCGCCGTCGAAACCAAACTGCGTCACGATCCGCATTTGTGCATTGGTTTCGCTCTGGAAATCGGCCTTTTCCCTCAGGATTGGATAATCCTGGCCCTTTGGGGCCGAAGGGTTGCCTTCCGGGTGGCCGCCGACTGCGATGAATTTGATGCCGTTGCGCTCCATCACGCCAGAGCGCAGGATATCCATGGTCGAAGCATAGGGCCCCATCTGCCGGTTCGGTTCGCCCGCAACGATGAGTACGTCGTCAAGACCCGCCTCCTGTGTCAGTCGCTTGATGTGGCTTTCCAGTTCCGCGGCACTGTTGAGGCGGCGGGCGGCAATGTGCTGAACCGGGCGGTAACCGGCATCGGTCAACCGGCGGGCAACAGTCGCAAGCTCAAGATGGCTGTGATTGCCGATATCGGTGATGTAGGTTCGGGTGCCCGGCGGAAAAAGCCCGGCCGGGGCGCCTTCCGCCAGGATGGCCTTGGGTGAAATCTCGATCGAAGCCGGGATAAAGGCGTTTGCCGCGCTCATTGGAATACTGCCGGGTGTAAGATCAAGCGCCTTGATCCCCATTTTCAAAACCTCCTCGTTCGATCAGCATTTTGACGCGCTCCTTCGGATACGCCGCCTCAATTGCTGCCGCCGCGCTCGCCGCCTCGGCTTCCAGATCGTCGCCGCAGGCTTCCGGATCGCTTTTGCGCCATTGTTCGAGATAGTCATCCGTCTGATCGAGACCGGCGCGCATGGCGCAGGCATCAATCGCCGTGATGAACCGCTTGTCGAGTTCCCGCTTTGCACTGACCCGTCCGGCCTTGCAGATCACCTGCGCCGGAATGTCCCGCCAATAGACGATCACCTTCTGGGCGGCATTTCGGCTATTGCTGGAACGGGGCATTTCAAGACCTCCTGATATCGATGATAGCGCTTACATGCGCCGTTTTCTGATGCTGGCGCGACATGTCTGCGTCGGTTATAGAGCTTAGTCGGAATCCTTAAGGGCGCAAATCGGCAATTGCGGCTGAAAGGTCGCCATAGCCCGTCGGGCGGTGCTCGAACTCGAGCCCGAGTTTTGCAGCAATTGCCCGGGCCCGGTCAAGCAGGTCAGGGTCCTCGGCCTGCGACAAAAACACAACTTTTTCATATGCGCCGAAATAGGCGTCGCGCAATTCCGGGTGGCGATCAAGGCCGAGCGGACGGAAGGTGAGGGCGTCGAAATGGCGGGCAAGAAAATCAGTCAGAAAAAACGAACGCATATCCAGATCACCGCGTGCGGTGAACGCTTCGGCGCCGCTGAAAAACGCATAGCAATGCGCGCCGGGAAGGCGGGCAACCCCCTCCTTTTCCAGAAGCGCATCAAGAAGGCCGCCCGTCCCGCAATCGGCGTAACCGCAGAACACGCTTGTGAACCCCGCAGCACGCGCCTCGGCAATCGCGCGCGCCATCTCCGGCACGATTTTTTGCGGCGTGTTGTGGAGTTTGGCCGGAAGGCAGGTGAGCGCGACATGCTCAAGCCGGTTGATTGCCAATATGTCGAGGATTTCGCGGGCCAGAGCCCCGCAGGCAATCACGCAGACCCGATCGGGCGTCGGCGCAAGCGTATAGGCGGGTGCGCCTTTTTCGATGAGAAAGTCGAAATCATTCGGCCGCAGTTCACCAATCCTGCCCGCCCGCCCGCCTTTGCGGGATGGGCGCGCGCGCCTCTCTCCCCCGCGCAGGTCGGGAGGCATCGTCAGGAAGCGCGGCTGTTGTGGCGTCGCGCGATCAGATTTTTCGCGGTTTCGACAGCCACGGCCGCGTCCCGGCAATAAGCATCAGCGCCAACGGCCGCACCGAATTCCTCGTTGAGTGGTGCGCCACCGACAAGCACGATATAATCATCGCGAATGCCGATTGCCTTCATCTGGTCGATCACGACCTTCATATAGGGCATGGTCGTCGTCAGCAGCGCCGACATGCCAAGAATATCCGGTTTGTGCTCATTGAGGGCTGCGATGAATTCGTCGGCGTCGGTGTTGATGCCGAGATCATAAACATCAAAGCCCGCACCTTCCATCATCATGCCGACCAGGTTCTTGCCGATATCGTGAATATCGCCCTTGACCGTGCCCGTCACCATCGAGCCGAGCTTCGGCGCGCCGGTTTCAACGAGAAGCGGACGCAGGATGAACATGCCCGCTTTCATAGCATTGGCGGCGAGAAGCACTTCCGGCACGAACAGAATACCGTCGCGAAAATCATTGCCGACAATCCGCATACCCTCGACCAATGATTTGGTGAGAACGTCATAAGGCGTCCATCCGCGCTCCAGAAGGATGTTGGTCCCCTCTTCGATTTCCTCTTTGAGGCCATCGTAAAGATCATCCATCATTTGTGCGACAAGGTCATCGTCGGAGAGTTCGGAAAGAATAATTTCATCTTCATCGGACATAGCGGCGGTCTTTCGGGATCTGGCACGATCAGACTGAATAATCGTGCGTAATCATTTCTCTTTGAAGCTGCAAGCAAAACCATTCCAAAGCCAGAGAAATAGCGTAGCGCTGATTTTGCCCGGAAAGTGTGTGTGGCGCGGCACGACAGGGCGCAAATAAGCTATTGCGGAAAACTGGCATCTCTAGTCTGAATAGGCGAAGCACGGCGACCGACCGCCACAGGCAAGCGCATGCAAAACTTTATCAGACGGGCAAGAATCGATGGCTGACCCTTCAGAATCGGAGACACCGCAGGCAGGCCGACGCAGCGGCGGCAGAAACGCGCGCCATGCAGCCCGTATCAGCGGCGCAATGGTCAAGAACTCCTACATAAGGCGCAAGATCCCAGCCTATGAGGTGTTCGATGAAGAAGGCGTTGCGATCATCGAAAACAACGCCGATATCATTCTGGAAGAGATCGGAATCGAGTTCCGCGATGACCCTGAATCGGTTTCGATGTGGCGCGCTGCGGGCGCGCATATCGACGGTGAACGCGTTCGCTTTCCGAAAGGCATGTTGCGCGAACTGATCCGCACCGCGCCGCGGGAATTCACCCAGTTTGCGCGCAATCCGGCCCGATCGGTCCAGATCGGCGGCAACAACACCGTGTTCGCGCCGGTCTATGGCCCGCCTTTCGTGCGCACGCTCGAAGGCGAAAGACGCTATGCGACCATTGAGGATTTCCGCTCATTCGTGAAACTCGCCTATCTCGCTCCCGCCATGCACCATTCCGGTGGCACGGTGTGCGAGCCTGTCGATATCCCGGTCAACAAGCGTCATCTCGATATGGTCTACAGCCATATCCGCTATTCCGATATGCCGTTCATGGGTTCGGTGACTGCCCCTGAACGGGCGCAGGATTCGGTTGATATGGCGAAACTCGTTTTCGGCGCGGATTTTGTCGATCAGAACTGCGTTCTGCTCAATCTCATCAACGTCAACTCGCCGATGACTTATGACGCGACCATGCTCGGCTCCGCCAAGGTCTACGCCCGCAACAACCAGGCCTGCGTGATTTCGCCGTTCATTCTGGCGGGCGCCATGTCGCCGGTGACGGCGGCGGCGACCCTGACCCAGATCCTTGCCGAGGCGATGGCGGGTATGGCCTTCACCCAGCTCTGCCGGCCCGGCGCGCCTGTCGTCTTCGGCACATTCGCAAGCTCGATCTCGATGCAATCCGGCGCACCGACCTTCGGCACGCCCGAACCGGCAATGGTGCTTTATGGCGCAGCCCAGCTTGCCCGACGGCTTGGCGTTCCGTTCCGTTCAGGTGGCTCGCTCTGCGGGTCCAAAGTCGTGGACGCGCAGGCCGCCTATGAAAGCGCACAGACGATCACCCCGACGCTTCTTGCCGGAACCAATTTCGTGCTCCACGCCGCGGGCTGGCTCGAGGGGGGGCTTGTCTCCTCATTCGAGAAATTCGTGATGGATTGCGATCAGCTCGGCATGATGCAGGCAATGGCGGGCGGCATTGACCTGACGGAAAACGGCCAGGGCCTTTCTGCCTTGCGCGAAGTCGGGCCGGGCGCTCATTTTCTCGGCTGTGCGCACACGCAGGCGAATTTCCAGACCGCGTTTTATCGGTCGAGCCTTGCCGACAACAATTCCTATGAGCAATGGCTCGCGGATGGCGAGAACCGGATCGAGGATCGTGCCCGCAAATCCTGCCGCAAGATGCTCGACGAATATCAGGCCCCCGCGCTCGATATCGCCGTCGATTCAGCGCTTATCGACTTCATCGACCAGAAAAAGCGCTCGATGCCCGATGCCTTCACGTGAAAGGCAGGCGATGCCGTTCCGAGGATCGCGCAATCGGAAGGGTTCAAGCTGCACTATGAGGTGGTGCGAAGAGCGTTCAAGCCCTACGAATAAGAGCTTTGCCTGGATTGAAAAACCTCAGGCTTCTGCCCGTCGGCGCCCGCGACGTTCGCGGCGCGGTGCGGTACCATCATCTCTTGCCGGCGGCGCGACGAGTTTGCCGATTTTCTCGACAATTGCCTCAATCGTCGGACGCTCCGCGCGCTGATAGCGGTCGAGCGCATCACGCATGGCTTTCACATGCTCGGGCTTTGTCCCGCAACAGCCGCCAATGATCCGCACACCTGCATCCGCCGCCATGGCGATATAATCAGCCATGAGATCGGGGGTGCCGGTATAGACCGTGGTCGCGCCTTTGACGACGGGAATGCCGCAATTTGCTTTGGCGACAATGATCGCTTCCGGCGCAGCATCGGTCATTGACAGGACCGAGACCAGAAGATCGGAAGCCCCGACGCCGCAATTCGCGCCAAAGGCAAGCGGCTTGCCGGGAAGGGCATGTGCGAGTTCCGCAAGGGCTGCCGGAGCGAGACCCATCATGGTCTTTCCTGCCGTGTCGAAACTCGCGGTGAAGACATAGGCAATGCCGACCTCGACCGCTGCTTCCGCAGCCGCCTGAATTTCGTCGGCGGCAGACATTGTTTCGATCCACGCGACATCGGCGCCGCCATCCTTGAGGCCACGCATCTGTTCTTTGAAGGCATTGCGTGCGTCGGTCAGTGTCATCGCGCCGAGCGGCACGAAAAGTTCGCCGGTCGGGCCGACTGAACCGGCGACAATCACCGGCCGCTCCGCCTTTTCCGCCACACGGGAGGCAATTTCCGCGCCGGCCCGGTTGATTTCATAGGTTTGATTTTCCGCCTTGTGCAATTTCAGGCGCGGCGCGTTGGCACCGAATGTGTTGGTCAGAATGATATCCGAACCTGCATCGACAAACATCTGATGCAGGGCTTCCGGCTTGTGCGGCTCGCTGACATTCCAAAGATCCGGTGGAAACCCCGGCTCCAGCCCCATTTCCATGAAATTGGTCCCGGTCGCTCCATCGGCGAGAAGGATCTGCTTTTCATTCAAAAGCGCTTGAAGCGAGCTGCGCATGGCGATTGTCCGTTTCGTCAAGAGATGACATAAGGATATAAGAAAATCTTTATGTGAAGTTCTGGCTTTATCATAACTCTGCCCTTACTTGCAAAAAGAATCCTTTGCAGTGAATAAGAAATTGTGTGAGCTGAACCCTTGGCAAGACAGGCGCGACCATGGCCGAAAACGAGAATACCGCAATTCAGCATACCGAAAACCCGCTCCCGCAGGAGCCGAACCGGATGGAGCGGCTTGCGGTTCTGCCGGTGTTCTGGAAGCTTGCCGGGCGGCGGGTGCTGCTTGCGGGTGGTTCGCAGGGCGCGGCATGGAAAGCGGAACTTCTCGCAGCGAGCGGTGCGCATGTTCTGCTGGTTTCGCCCACGATTTCTGATGAAATGGCGGCCCTGATCACGCGCGGTGCGGCGGAGGGCATGATCACCCATGCAGCGCGCCCCTGGTCGATCCATGATTTCACAAATATCGCGCTCGCGCTCGCCGATCCTGAAACCGATGCTGAGGCGCAAGCTTTTTACTGCGCGGCAAAGGCTGCGAAAGTGCCGGTCAATGTGATCGACAATCCGAAATATTGCGAATTTCAGTTCGGCACGATCGTGAACCGGTCGCCGGTCGTTGTCGGTATATCGACGGATGGTGCAGCGCCGATCCTCGGTCAGGCGATCCGTCGCAAGATCGAGACGCTTCTGCCCGCGGCACTCGCCGAGGCCGGCGCGCTCGCCAAGGCATTCCGCACCACGCTTCAGGAGCTTGTACCGGACAAACCCGCACGCCGGATTTTCTGGGAAGGCTTCGTCGAGCGCGCTTTCAGGGCTGAAAAGGTGGATGAGACTGTTCTGCTCGCCATGGCAAAGCAAACCGCAAGGGGTGCCGAGCATGAACGCGCGGGCTTTGTCTCTCTCGTCGGCGCCGGGCCGGGAGATGCCGATCTTCTGACCGTCAAGGCGATCCGGGTGCTTCAGGGTGCGGATGTCATTCTTTTCGACGATCTTTCCTCGCCCGCGATTCTCGAGCTTGCCCGCCGTGAAGCGGACCGTCTTTATGTCGGCAAGCGTGGCGGGCGGAAATCCTGCAGCCAGGTCGAAATCAACCGTATGATGGTTGATCTTGCCCGCGCCGGTAAACGCGTCGTTCGGTTGAAAGGTGGCGATCCGATGATTTTCGGCCGCGCCGGCGAGGAAATCAGCGATCTCATCGCGGCAGAAATTCCGTTTGAAGTCGTCCCCGGTGTGACAGCTGCCTCGGGCGCGGCGGCGAGCATCGGTGTCTCGCTCACCCATCGCGACCACGCCCAGTCGGTGCGCTTCGTCACCGGCCATTCGAAAAGCGGCAAAGTGCCGGAAAACCTTCACTGGCAGGGCATGGCATCCGGCGATACGACGCTTGTGTTTTACATGGCAAGCCGCACCGGCCATGAAGTATCGGCCAATCTCATGAAACACGGCATGGACGGGCAGACACCGGTCGTCATCGTTGCGAATGTTAGCCGTGACAATGAGCGCGTCTGGAAGGGCACGCTTGCGACGCTCACCGATGGCATCAATGCTGTTTCACGGGGTGATCCGGTCGTGATCGGAGTCGGGACCGTGTTCTCGCTATATGAGCCGGGGCGGATGCTGCCGTTTCAACTGCCGCTCGCAGCCGAGTGAGCCTTCTGGCGGTTCCTGACAAATCGATCTTTGACCGCGGGCGGTGAAGCTCTTAATGTTCTCGCACTCAGCCTGCCTTCTTGCCTCACCCCTCTTCAAAACCGGTTCCGTTCATGCCGCAATTCTCTCCCCGCCAGTTTCTTGCCGATCTTTTTCATGCTGCCGTTGCGGCGGCGGACCCGTCCGTCATGCTCAGGAATTATCTGCCGGAACCGCCCAAGGGCCGACTTGTCGTCGTCGGAGCGGGCAAGGCATCGGCGCATATGGCAGCAGCCCTCGAGGCAGCCTATCCCGGACCGCTTACGGGGCTTGTCGTCACGCGCCATGGCTCGGCGGTGCCCTGCGCGCGGATCGAGATCGTGGAAGCCGCGCATCCCGTGCCGGATCAAGGAAGTTTTGACGCGGCGCGCCGGATGCTCGCCATGGTCGAGGGCCTCGGCGCGGATGACACGGTGCTTGCATTGATCACAGGAGGTGGCTCGTCGCTTCTCTGCCTTCCGCCTGAGGGTGTCCCCGCAGGGGACAAGCAGGCGGTCAATGGCGAACTTCTGCGCTCGGGTGCGACCATCCATGAAATGAACTGTGTGCGCAAGCACGTCTCGCGCATCAAGGGCGGAAGGCTCGCGGCTCAGGCGCATCCGGCGCGGGTGGTGACCCTCGTGATTTCAGATATTCCAGGCGATGATCCGTCGCTGGTTGCGAGTGGTCCGACCGTGCCAAGTGCTGCAACCCGAAATGACGCCCATGACATTATCCGGCGTTACGCAATGGCTCTCCCGGAAAGCGTGACCGCCTGGATGGCGTGTGCTGACGCCGACGCGCCCCGCCCTGATGACCCGGCCTTTGATCGCGACACGGTGCATGTCATCGCCGCTGCCCAGATGTCGCTTGAAGCCGCAGCCGAAAAAGCCCGCGAGGCGGGGATCACGCCTTATATTCTGAGTGATGCAATCGAGGGCGAGGCATCGGATGTCGGTGAAGTTCTGGCGGCGATCACCCGCCAGTGCGCGCTGCGCGGCCAGCCTTTCACGCGGCCCTGTGTCATCCTCTCAGGTGGCGAGACGACGGTGACTGTGCGCCACAAGGGCAAAGGCGGGCGAAACAGCGAACTTCTTCTTGCTGCCGCCTTCGGCCTGCAAGGGCTTTCCCATGTGCATGCGCTCGCCGCCGACACCGACGGGATCGATGGTTCCGAGAACAATGCAGGCGCGTTCGCTGACGGCGACACCATCCGCCGTTTGCAGGAAAAAGGCCTGAAGCCGAAAGATTATCTCGCCGGAAATGATGCCTATAGCGCGTTTGAAGCGGACGGCGCGCTCTTCGTCCCCGGCGCGACAAGCACCAATGTGAACGATTTCCGCGCCTTTCTCGTTCTATAGTCGAAAAGTCACGCCGGTTTGCGCGGCGCGGCTTTTGAGGTCAGGATTTTGATGCCTATTTCTTGTCGATCGCAAGCTGACCCGCGCCATGGGCAACGACCATCAGAAGGCCGCCGGCAATCGCCAGATTTTTCATGAACATGATGGATTGGATCTGATCGGCAAAATTGGCGTGGAAGACGATGGCGCTCGAGATCGAGAACCCGGCAAGAAGCAAGGCCGCGATGCGTGTCTGAAAGCCAACAGCAAGCGCAAGTCCGCCGCCGATTTCAACGGCGATCACGAGCGGAAGCAGAATGCCCGGAATGCCAAAGGCTTCCATATAGGCTTGTGTACCGGCATAGCCCGTAATTTTCGACATGCCGGCTGATATAAAAATTGCAGCCATCAGCACGCGCCCGAGCGGGGCCGCGAATTTGGCAAGTCCGTCAATCTTGTTTGTCATCGTATCAATCTGTTCCATTTCACTCTCCGTTCCATCTTGGTTAAAAGCATCGGTTTTCATGGAACCAGTGCCGCCTTTCGGCTATTTGACCGTTGAAAGGCATGACCGGTTCCCACCGCCTGCCGAAACCCTATATGAATGCGTCTGACCAATGTTCCTGTGAACAGTCTTTCAAATGAAGTGAACGATCAGCCCGCGCCGGGTCGAATGAAAGGAAATGATCAAATGGGCACACAATATCTGCACACCATGGTCCGCGTGAAGGACATTGAACAGTCAAAGCGGTTTTACTGCGATCTTCTCGGCATGAAGGAAGTCCGCCGGGTGGAAAACGAGAAAGGCCGGTTCACGCTGGTTTTCCTCGCCGCTGACGATGATGTCGAGAGCTTCCGCAAGTCCTCCGCGCCTGCCGTGGAACTGACCTATAACTGGGACCCGGAAGACTATTCAGGCGGTCGAAATTTCGGCCATCTCGCCTACAGCGTCGACAATATCTACGCGACCTGCCAGCATATTCTCGACAAGGGCTGGACCCTGAACCGCCCGCCGCGGGATGGCCGCATGGCCTTCATCGTGTCGCCGGACGGCATTTCCGTCGAACTGTTGCAGCGCGGCGATGCGCTTCCACTGGCCGAACCATGGACAAGCATGGAAAATATCGGTTCCTGGTAAACATCGCCCGTCTAGGGCGCGGGTTAAAAGCGTGGGTGGCGAAGTCCTCACCCACGCTTGATGCAGCCTCAGCCCGTAACCAGAGACATGCTCTGATTGAGCGGCTCGCGCTTGATGTTCAACTCGAACGCCCTGAGGCGTTTGAACACCGAAATGAGCTCGACGATCCGGGTCCATGAATTGGCGAGGAACTGGAAAGCACCCTCCACCTGATTGAAGGCGTTCATGACCTGCTGGAACAGGCCGAACGTGATGACGCCGGTGACGATTGTCGGCCCGAGCGCAAAAAATGGAATGAAAACAGAGCCTTGCAGATAAGCATAGCGCGCGACATTGAAATAGAGATAGTGGAAATAATAGCGGAAATAGAACTTCCGCAGGTTATGAAACAATTGCGCCGCGGTCAGAGGTTCTGCCCGGTCAGCATGATCCTCGCCATAGACGAGTTCCTTGCGATAGGCAGCTTCGACTTTCTGGTTTTCAAACTCGAGGCCTGGCAGCCTGTAGCCGACAGCCGCGAGGACAACCGTCCCGAGAAGCGCTGAGAGAATGGCGAGATAAACAAGGCCGCCATTCACCGGTCCGATGAGTGGATATGTGGTGATCTTCTCAGACAGGGTCAGAAGAAGTGGCAGGAACGCGATCAGCGTCATGATTGAGCGGACAAAGGAAATCCCGAGGGATTCCATGATCGACGAGAAAATCCGCGTGTCTTCCTGAACACGCTGCGAAGCGCCCTCGATGTGGCGCACATCCTGCCAGTTCTCCATGTAGAAATTGTTCATGGCCATGCGCCAGCGGAACAGATAATGCGATGTGAAGAAATCGAGCATGATGATGAAAGTGATATACGGAACCAGCACGAAGGCGGCGGAGGAGAGCTGTAGATAATAATCGCTGATCTGAACCGTGTTGGGCGTGGTCAGGGCGTTCTGGATCAGATCATAAAAGCCGCCATACCAGTCGTTCAGCCATACGCTGATCTGGACGTTGAAATAGGTCGAGACCATGAGAAAAGCCGAGCCGACGACAGACCACCAGTACCAGATGTTCCGATTGAAAAAGGCCCAGAAAATACAAAAGGCAATCGTCGCCATCAGGATGAATTGATAGGTCCAGAGCTTGTCTGCCGAGAAGAAGGGCGGCCGTGTGCCCTCAGGAAGTTCAGCCGGTGCGGGACCAACGAGCAAAGCACCGATATTGATATAATTCTTGAGTGTATCGCCGAGTGTGAACCAGAGCACGAAGCAGATTGTCGTCCAGATGACGGCCGACAGGAAAAACAGGCTGGGCACCGGGAAAAAAGAGCGAAACAAGCCATGATCCTTTCAGGGATAATGCGTCAGGAAGCCATCATGCCGACGCACGGTAAGGCGGCCGCGACTTTCGCGCCGGAGCTTAGCCCGGAGCTTAGCCCGGAGCTTAGCAAGGAAGCGGGCAAGGTAAAGGCTTTTCGCAGCGCGGCTAGTATACCCCACAGCAATCTTGGGTAAGGAAGGAACGCACCGGTCACGCGCGCTGCCGTCGATAAACAAGCCTTTACAGGTGGCTGAAACAATGCGCGATCAGGTGCGGGTCATCCGCTGGAACACGCCGTCTTTCTTGATCAGAAGATGGTGCAGGGCAGCGAGGATGTGAAGCACCACGAGAACGCCGATCGCCAAGCCGACCCAGCCGTGGATCTCCAGAAGAAACTCCCCCATTTCTCGGTTCTTTTCGACCAGCATCGGCAGGTTGAAGAGGCCGAAAACCGGAATATTGGCCACCCCCCACATATTCGTCGCATACCAGCCGAGGAGCGGATGGACAATGAGCGCGGCGTAGAGAAGAACATGGGTCAGTTTCGCGATCTTCTGTTGCATCGGCGGGATCGACGCGGGCAGGGGTGAAGCCGCCGGGGTTGTAAGCTTCAGAACGATGCGGATCAGCACGAGGATGAGAAGAACAAAACCCATGCCGCGATGGAAATCATAGAGCTGGCCGCGGAACGGCGGAAAATTGTCGCCCCATCCCGCATCCACCATGATGATGCCGGCACTGATCATCGCGATGAAAATCACCGCCGTAAGCCAGTGAATAATTCTTATCGGAAGGGAATGCCCGCGCATGTCAATCACCTCTCGCATTTTCCAGTCGGTCGTCTTGATTGTTAAATCAGCCACCGGATCAGAAAATCAATATAAGGCACGGCGCGATTTGCCTATTTATATTTCAGCATATGCCCGGACCGTTTTGCCTTTGTCCTGAGGTAATGGCTGTTGTTCTCGTTCATCGGCGCCTGATGCGAAATCCGCTCGACAACATCAAGACCGTGCGCGCGCAAGGCGTCCACTTTCTTTGGATTGTTTGTCAGGATTGCGACAGACTGCCAGCCGAGGGCGCGCACCATTGTCGCGGCAGCCTGATAGTCGCGCATGTCATCGGGAAAGCCGAGTGTGCGGTTCGCGTCGACCGTATCCAGCGACTGGTCCTGAAGGTCATAGGCGCGGATCTTGTTGACGAGGCCGATGCCACGCCCTTCCTGATCGAGATAAAGAACGGCACCGCCGCCCAGTTCGTCGAGACGCTCGATTGCAAGGCGTAACTGATCGCCGCAATCGCAACGCTCCGAGCCGAAAAGATCGCCGGTCGCACAGGCCGAGTGAATGCGGATCGGAAGCGGTTTGCTGATATCGGGTTTTCCGACGATGAGCGCGATTTCCGTTTCTCCGGTCGCATATTGAAACACGACCATGCGGGTGTTGATGCCGCCGCGCACGGGGATCGGCGCTTCGCTCTTGCGGCGCAGGCTGCGGGTCTTCGCGGCTTGATAAGCCTCAACGGATGCTTTCTCGATCACGGTGATGCCTTCGCTTGCAAGCGCGCCTGCATTCGGCACATCGGCATAGAAAAGGCAGGCCGGGATAAGCCGCGCCTTGATCAGAAGATCGAGAGCGGGCCGGGCGTCCGGCTGTTCGAAAACAGGCCGGCGGCTCACCTTGGCCGGATGTTTGGCGGCGATGGCATAAAGCTTCTCCGGCGTGTCGCCCGGCGCAATCGACATCGAAATCGGGGCCAGCTTATCAAAGCCGAGCGCGTCACCGCGCTCCGAACTCACGATCAAAAGCGGGCTGCGACCGGGGTAGCGGCGCATGAAGGCTGCGAAGGTCTGCTCCGACATCCCGTCCACGCCCAGGCAAAGATGAAAATCATCCTCATCCTTGATCAGGAAAGGCTCACCAAGCCGAATCGCGGCAATTGCGATCGCTACCGAAAAAAGCGCTTCGTGATCGGTTTTCGCATCATTCTGCGCAACAGAAACGAGAGAACTTTCAAGTTTGAAGGTCATGAATTGGGTACGTCCATTTTCGTAGTTTTAATTGAAACCGTGCGCGGTGTCGACAAGGGGGAGACTTGAATAATGGGCTTGGTTCAACGTTTGGTGTTCGGTTTGGTTGCATCTCTGGTTCTGGGAGTTGTAGACAAGGAAACGAGACCATGAATGGGCGTCTGGACAGGCCGGAAACTATATCCAAATGTCTGAATGCAACATGAATGCCATGTCATGGTGAATTCATAAACCGATCAAAGCTGAACGGCTGAAATATAATGGAAATTAGACACAAAGAGACCGGCAGCGAAACAGCCCGTCTGGCGCAGAACGGCAGTCCCGCAAGCGGTTTCAGGCTTGGCAGTGGTGATCCGCTCGCGGACTTGCGTTCGCGGTCACACTTTGTGATCGGCCAGCTCGGTCAGTCTTTGGACGGCCATATCGCGACCCGAACCGGCCATTCGAAATATATCAACGATTCGCGCGGTCTTACCCATCTTCACGCCCTGCGCGGGACGGTTGATGCGGTTCTGGTCGGTGTGGGCACCGTCAATGACGATGACCCGCTTCTAACCGTGCGCCTGTGTGCGGGCAAAAGCCCGGCGCGGGTGATTGTCGATCCGAAGGGGCGCGTCTTTGCCGATGCGCGCCTTTTTTTCGATGGGGGCCCCGAGACGTTCATTCTGACGGATGAGGCGCTCTCCCATCCGCTCAGCGAATCAGTGCGGATCATCGGTCTGCCCTGCGAGAATGGCCGCCTTGATCCGGCATTGATGATTGCGGCGCTTCATGATGCCGGCTTCAAACGGATTCTGGTGGAAGGCGGCAGCCGTACCTTGTCAGCCTTCATTGATCGCGGTTGCCTCGACCGGCTTCACCTCATCATCGCGCCGATGCTGATCGGTGGGGGCTATCAGGGCCTCAATCTCTCGGCGGTCAGCACTGTTGATGCGGCCCTCCGCCCGGCGGTGACGCTTTATCACCTCGGCCACGATATTCTTTGTGATTGCGTCTTTAATACCGGCTGATCATCGCCCGCCCGGTAAGGCGAGAAAATCGCGATGACCGACAAAGACGCTGGCCCCGTTTGCTGCATCGCGGAGAAACGCTTTGCGATGATTGAACCATGCACCGAAGTCATCGGCGAGATCGGGCCTGATTTCGCTTGCGGCTGCGCGCCAGCCATCAAGCAGCATGGCCTGAAAGGCCGCATGGTCGGGTCCGGCCTGCCAGTCCGAGAGGCCGCTGACAATCCTGTATCCGGCGTCTTCAAAACACGCGACCGCCGTCTCCGCCGCGCGGGGGCCAAGGGCGGGGCCGAAGCCCTTGTCGCCTCGCTGGTGCGCATTGAAGGCGTCGAGCACGATCGCATCGGCTGGCAGCGGCGGCACACAACCCGCCCGCCCGTCATAGCTGAGGGCTGCGTAAAATGGCACTTGCCGATCGGCAAGCGCTGCGACGAGTTTGCCGATCCATGCCTCTGACACGAGGTCGAGAAACGCGGAGGTGGTGACGAGGTCAGCCGGTTTTTCAAAAATTGCATCGAGTGAAACCGAAAGATCGGCCTGTGCCATCGTTACCGGCAGGCCGCCTGCCTCGCGGCTTGCGACGGCAAGAAGTTCGGCATCGTAGTCGACGAGGTGCCAGGTTGCCGCCCTGGGCAGCACCGGCGCCAGAGCCCGAAGGGTTGAGCCCGTGCCGCTGCCGATGTCGGTCGGGCGTGCGGGTGCGCTGTTTACCAGAAGATCGCGCACCATCTCCAGAACATCCGTGTTGCGCGCCGCATGGTCTATCGGCTCGCGCAGGGAGAGCCATTCAGCCGAAAAACCCATCAGATTGCCTCCAGTATCGAGAGAAAATCACGCGCCGAGCTGCCCCAGCCAGGGAAATCCGGCGCCGAGGCGATGGCGCCAGCCTGTTTCCCTTGCCGCAGCGCATCGTCAGAAAGCATGGCAAAAAGCGCCTCCGCAAGCGCTGGAACATCGTCGGGTGGCACGAGAAGACCCGCCACCTCTGGCACTGTATCCGGGATTGCACCGGCGCGGGTCGCAATCACCGGCAGGCCGCGCACAATCGCCTCGGCATAGACCATGCCATAGCCCTCAAACCGCGAGGCAAGGGCGAAGACATCGGCATCATCATAAAACCGCTCCAGGGTTTTTTCATCGACGGCGCCATGGAACGTGATCTGCCCGGCAATCCCGTGCTCTTTTGCCATGGCCTTGAGTCTTTCGAACAGAGGCGGATTGAATTCCGGCGCGCCGAGAAGATCAAGATGCCAGGAGAGCAACGGATCACGGGCGTGAACCGCGCCAAGGGCAGCGATCATCAAATCATGGCCTTTGCGCTCCGAAATCGAGCCGACCGAGAGAATGCGCAAGGGGCGGCGCGTGCGAAAACGGCGTGTCTCTTCACGCGCCGACCCTGCACGGCGTTCGACACCGGGAAGAATTGCATGAATCTCGCTGAGCGGCCGCTGAAAGATCTGGTGCACCGCAGCGCGCGTCGCCGGACTTGTGGTAATGATCAGGCGTGCCGCCGCTAGACCCTCTGCTTCAAGCGCAAGAAGACGCTTTCCAGCTTCCTCGTCGAGACCGCTTTCAAGGCCAAGCGGATGATGCACGAGCGCCACGACCGGCAATTCCTGCGCGAGGCGGTGCATCAGGGCCGGTGAACAGCCGCCCGCAAGCCCGTCGATCACGGCAATATCGGCAGGCGCGCAGCCCGCAATGATCGCAAGCGCCGTCTCTCGCGCCTTGTCTGTCGGATCGGGATAGGAACCGGGAAGACTGACGAGATCGACGTCGACACCCTCCCGCCGCCATTCGGCGATGATTGCCCGGTCATAACGATAACCGCCGGTTGGCGTGTCGATATCGCCCGGAATGATGAAGCGTATCCGCATGGCGCCCTTTTCGCGGCTCGTTCTGGCTTTATGTCCTAGATTGCCGCTTCATACCAGGCGCGGGCGACATGGCTTTCCGAAATTGTCACCCTGATCGCGGCGAGTTCGTCCGCCGGGCGGCCCAGCCGGTTTTCGCGCGCCGCCTTGGCAAGGTGTGTCCAGATATATTTCGTAAGGAATTCGGTCGTGGTGTTTTCGCCTTTAAATTCCTCGACCTCATCAAGATTTTTGTAATTGATGGGCTGCAAAACCGCCTTCAGCGCCTCATGCGCCGCGCCGATATCGATCACCACATTGGTGCCTTTATCGAGGGTCTGCGAAAGGAAACACGCATCGACGACGAAAGTTGCGCCATGCATGGCCTGAGCGGGCCCGAAAAATTCGCCCTTGAAGGAATGAGCGATCATGATGTGGTCGCGAACTTCTACTGCATGCACGATAGTATCTCCGGGTTGATCAGGCGCGGTTCGTGGCGTTATTGCCGTAATCGACAATCTGGCAGAGTGCGCGGCTTGCGGGGCCTAGGACGCGGTCTAGATGGTCTGGAAGGTCCATAAAGCCTATTTCGGGTTCGAGCAATTCATCGAGGGCGGAATCTTCAAGATAACCCATCGCCTCCCGCATCCGGCCGTCATAATCCATGGTTGCGCGCCGTGCCGGGCTGACATGGCCGACCTGACTTGCGATGATCTGGAGCCTTTGCGAATGAAACGCACCGCCAAGGGCAAGCGTGACGGGCTTGTCGCCATACCAGCTCATCTCGATGATCCGGCCTTCGAACCCGGCAAGGCCGATGGCGGTTTGCAGGCCCGACCCCGTTGCGCTGGTGTGGAACACGGTGTCGACGCCGCCAGCAGCACTTTCCGGCAGGCTGAATTCAAGCCCGAGTGCGGCTGCAACCGCCGCGCGATCCGCGTTGATATCGACAAGCGTCACCGGCTCGCCAGTCACCCTGCGGGCGAGGTAGGCGGTCAGAAGGCCGACAACGCCGCCACCCACGACGGTGGCCTTCATGCCCGGTGCGAGCGCCGCATCCCAGATTGCATTGAGCGCGGTTTCCATATTGGCTGAAAGCGTCGCGCGGGCGGGCGGAACGCCGTCCGGGATCCGTCGTGCGCTTGCCGCCTCGACCACGATCCGGGTCTGATGCGGATGCAGCACGAAAACAGTGTCGCCCACCTGAAGATCGCGCACCGCGGTGCCGACGGCACATATCCGCCCGACCAGAGCGTAGCCATAGGATACTGGAAAGGGAAATGTCCCGACCTGATGCGGACAGCGCATGCGCTGCCATTCCGATTGCGGCACTTTTCCAGCGAAAACGAGGCTTTCCGTGCCGCGGCTGATACCTGATTTGAGCGTGTCGATGACGACTTGACCAGCCCCCGGCCCAGCCCCTGGCTGAGGCAGTGGCGCATGCTCTATCCCGCCAATGCCCGGGCTTCGATATACCAGTCTCAATGCGGTCACGTGGCTCGCGCTTTCGTGAATAAGCCGTTCAGGCACAATTCATTTTCACTTCGCTATTACACAGCGGAACCTGAAGGGGTGGCTGCCGTTATCCTGCGAGTGAGCAGGTTGATCCCGGCGCTGTCAACATCTTTTGAAGGTCAGTTTTGCGCTCTTTCTGATTGCGATGAGGTTTTTCAATATGACGCCCACAACCAGACGAATGACTTTCGCGAGTCTCGTGATCGCGACCATTGTGGGGCTTTTGTCCCTTATGGCCTGGTCCTTCTCGGAAGCGGGATATGCGCCATTCGAGTGGGTATTGCTCGTCTGTTTCGCGCTCACCCTGCCATGGACCGCGATTGGTTTCTGGAATGCCGTGATCGGCTTTGTTTTGTTGCGTTTCACCAAAGACCCGGCGACAGCGGTGTTTCCCGCCGCAGCGTCCATCACGGGCAATGAACCGATCAGAAAATCGACCGCGATCGCCATGTGCATCCGCAACGAGGACGTGAGCCAGGTATCGCGCAACCTGACCGCCATGATGGCGCGCCTTGTTGCATCCGGCACTGCGAAAAACTTCCACATCTACATTCTGAGCGACAGCTCGCAAGTGCCGGTGATTGCCGAAGAGCGCACGGTTTTCGAACAGCTGCGCCGCGATTGGGCGGGCAAAATCGACGTCACGTATCGCCTGCGCACCGACAACTGGGGCTTCAAGGCAGGCAATATCCGCGAGTTCTGCGATCGCTGGGGCGTGAACCACGACTTCATGCTGACCCTCGATGCAGACAGCGTGATGTCGGCTTCCGCCATACTACGCCTTGTTCGCATCATGCAAGCGAACAACAATATCGGCATTCTCCAGAGCCTCGTTGTTGGTCTTCCGTCAGACAGTGCCTTTGCCCGCGTCTTCCAGTTTGGCATGCGCATGGGCATGAAATCCTACACGTTGGGCAGCGCCTGGTGGCAGGCAGATTGTGGTCCGTACTGGGGTCACAACGCCCTGATCCGCCTTGAGCCGTTCATGGAGCATTGCCACCTTCCGGTTCTGCCCGGCAAAGGCCCGCTCTCCGGCTATATTCTGAGTCATGATCAGGTCGAGGCCACCTATATGCGCCGTGCGGGTTATGAAGTGCGCGTTCTTGCGGAAGAGGGGGGTTCCTACGAGGAAAACCCGCCGCATATTCTCGAGTTCATCCGCCGCGACCTGCGCTGGTGCCATGGCAACATGCAGTATCTGAAACTGCTTGGCGAACCTGGCCTGAAGCCGACAAGCCGTGTGCAACTCTTCCTCGCGATCCTGATGTTTGTCGGATCGCCGGCATGGATGGTCTTTGTCTCGGTTGCGACCGCTTCGGTGATTTTCTCCGAGCGCACATTCGACGGTTTCAAAATGGGGCCAGGCTATGCGCTCTTCCTGATCATCATGTTTATGATTTTCGCACCGAAACTTGCCTCGATTGTCGACATGGTGTCGCGTTCGTCGCTTCGCCGCGACTATGGCGGTTTCATTCCGGTCGTCACGGGCGCGGCAATTGAATTGGTCTTTTCGATGCTGCTCGCGCCAATCATGGCGGTCGCGGAAACCATCTTTCTTGCCGGCCTTCCGTTTGGCCGGGCGCGCGGATGGGCCGCACAGAACCGTCAGGCTCAGTCGCTTCCGGCGCTTGTCGTGGCGCGCCACCTCTGGCCTCAGATGCTGTTCGGTATGGTTGGCGTCGGCGCACTTCTGGGAACTGGAACCGTCGGTCTGACCGGCTTTCTGGTCAGCCTGCCGGTTTTCATCGGTCCGCTCCTTGCAATCCCGTTCGGCTATTCGAGCGCACAGGTCTCTATCGGACAGTTGTTTACCCGGATCGGCCTGTGGCAGGTACCGGAAGAAGAAAAGCCGCCGGTCATCATCCGTGCGATCCATCTTCCAGCGCTGGCGCTGCGCGCTGGTGCGATTGGTGACAGCGAAAGCCGCGCCCCTCTATCGACGCAACAATTGCTTGATATCGACGGAGAAATGGATGATCGTCTCGCCGCATAGGCGTGATCATTCTGGGGTTGGGTGTCTGAATCGTGTGCACACTCTTTGAGCGTGTTTCCAAGCTAATTTTGACTTTTTCTCTGTTATCTGCATCCATGCTCCTTCCGGTCAATCCGGTGGGGGCGTGCGGTGCCGATAGCGATTGCAAGGTCGTATCGGGCGACTACCGGATTTACCTCCCGGCAAGACCACCCATTCTGAAAGCGACTGGCCAAGCCGCGCAATCCCAGGCGGATAGCGCCGGACTACCCGTGATCATCTTCATTCACGGCCTCGGCGGTTCCTCTGCCGATATGCTGGCTCGACACGATTATCGCCGCCTTGCCGATGATCTGAACGTGGCTTTCGTCGCCGTCAATGGCCTCGACCATTCATGGACATTCCCGGGAGGTGTTCAGCGGACAACGCCGCCGCGCGATGAATTCGCTTATATCGGAGAGGTTGTGAGCGATATCAAAAACCGCTTTCCCGTCGATCCGAAAAAGATCATCCTTTCGGGCTTCTCGATTGGGGCTTCCATGACCTGGAACATCGCCTGCCGCGATCCATCGCCTTATGCCGGTTTCATCACGGTTGCCGGCACGTTCTGGCGGCCGCTGCCTGAAAAATGCGCTCAGCCGATTGCAAATCTCTATCATTTCCATGGCACTGGCGATCGCACTTTTCCGCTGTCGGGGCGTATCGTCAAGGGAAAGCATCAAGGTGATACGTTCGAGACCTTCAAGATTCTTTATAATCAGGACATATGCACGCGCGCGGTCCAGAAGTCGTTCGAATTTATCGGCCTCAGATGCATGCGGCATCAGACCTGTGAAGGCAAAACGGTACAATTGTGTCTTCACGACCGCACCCACATCATGCGACCATTCTTCCTTGAAGCCGGCTTCTACCAGATCGCGAAGGCGCTTGGCTGGCCAAACATCTGACAAAACATCAAGTGAGGCATCTGGTAATGGCGAGAAATCAAGCCGCTGCCCATAGCGACGAGGGGAGGTAATCATGACAGTGAGCGAAAATCAGGCAGCGGAGCCGGCTGCGCGATCCGGCCCGCTGTCCGGTATTCGCGTTCTCGATCTTTCGCGCATTCTGGCCGGACCGACAGCCACCCAGCTCCTCGGTGATCTCGGTGCGGATGTGATCAAGATCGAGCGTCCGGACCTTGGCGACGACACCCGCCGCTGGGGCCCGCCCTTCGTTCAGGTGAATGGCGCCGACAGTCAGGAAAGTGCCTATTATCTCTGCGCCAACCGCAACAAGCGCTCGCTCGCCATCGACATGGCAAGTGATGCGGGCCAGAAGATCATCCGCGAGATTGCGAAAGTCTCCGATATTGTGGTCGAAAATTTCAAGGTCGGCGATCTTGCCCGGCGCGGGCTTGATTACGAGAGCCTCAAAGCGATCAATCCGCGTCTGATCTATTGCTCGATTTCCGGCTTTGGCCAGAGCGGTCCCTATGCGCCGCGCGCGGGGTATGACTTTCTGATTCAGGGGATGGGCGGGATCATGAGTCTGACCGGCCAGCGTGATGAAGATGGCGGCGTCCCGACCAAGGCCGGCGTTGGCATCGCCGATGTGGTGTGCGGCATGTATGCCTCAAACGCGATCCTTGCTGCCCTTTATGTGCGGACCCGCACAGGCGCTGGCCAATATATCGATATCGCCCTTCTCGATACGCAGGTCGCCTGGCTCATCAATCAGGGCGCGGCCTATCTCACCGACCGCAAGGTGCCCGGTCGCCTGGGCAATGGTCATCCGACAATCGTGCCTTATGAGACCTTTCCCGCAAGCGACAGGCAATTCATTCTGGCGGTTGGCAATGACAGCCAGTTCAGGAAATTTCTCGAGGCGGGTGGGCGCAGCGAACTCATGGACGATCCGCGTTTTGCGACCAATGTCGCGCGGGTGCGGAACCGCGACCATGTCGTTCCCGTGATCGCTGAAATCACGCGCACCCGCAGCGCGGATGAGTGGCTCGACATCCTGTCAAAGAACGGCGTACCCTGCGGCCCGGTCAACAATCTCGAAGATGTGTTCAGCGATCCGCAGATTCGCCATCGGGAAATGGAAATCGTGATGGCGCATGAAACGGCGGATGCGGGTCACGTCACTCTTATTGGCAATCCGATCAAATTGAGCGATACACCCGTAACCTATCGTCTTGCGCCGCCGCGTGTCGGCGAGCATTCCGCTGAGATTCTGCGCGATCTTCTCAATCTTTCCGAAGCCGAGATCAAGGCCCTCACGGCGAGTGGCGCGATCTCCGACGGACGCCTCTGAACCTGAAGGAAAATCCCCATGCGTGGTGCCGACATTATTGCAAAGAAACTGGCCGCCGCCGGATCGAAAACGGCTTTCGGTATTCCGGGCGGCGAAGTTCTCACCTTCCTTGATGCGCTGCGGGCGGCGGAAATCGACTTTGTGCTGGTCAAGCACGAAAACGCCGGCGGTTTCATGGCGGAGGGAACCTGGCACGCGACCGGTGCGCCCGCGATCCTTGTTGCAACCATCGGCCCCGGTGTTGCAAACGCAGTCAATGTCGTCGCAAACGCGATGCAGGACCGGGTGCCGCTGATCTTTGTCACCGGTTGCATCGACGGCGCGGAGGCGGAGACCTATACCCATCAGGTCTTCGACCATCAGCAGATGTTGCGCCCGATCGTGAAGGCAAGCTTCCGCGCCCACGAAGGCGCGATCGGTGCGATGATGGATAAGGCAATTGCGGTCGCGATGGGTGGCCAGCCCGGACCGGTTCATATCGACCTGCCGATCAGGGTCGCCGAGAGCGAGAGCGAGCGGCATTATGCGCCGGCCCCGGCATTGCCGAAACCGGGCCTGCCCGATGCCGCCCTTCTGGAAAGTGTCAAAAAGCGGATCACGGCTGCGAGAAAGCCGGTCGTGCTTGCCGGTGTCGACGCGCTCAACGAGGGTGCGGATATCGCGGCCTTTGCAAAGACGCTGGGCATTCCGGTTATCGCGACCTACAAGGCGAAGGGCATGCTTGATGAGCGCGATCCGCTGTCGCTCGGCGGCGCGGGACTTTCGCCGAAATCCGACAAGATTTTTCTGCCGCTTCTGGCTGACTCCGATCTCGTTCTCCTGCTTGGTTATGACCCGATTGAAATGCGCGTCGGCTGGCGCAATGTCTGGAAACCGGAAAACGCCGTTGAGGTCACCTCGGTCGCGCGTCTGCATGGCATGCATGGTGCCGATGTCACATTGATGGGTGATGTGGCGGCGACGGTCAAAGCGCTGTCAGCCGCTCAAAAGGGGCAATACTGGGCAGATGGCGGCGCGGTGAAGGCGCGGGCTGACCTCAAGGATATGTTTGCCGTCAAATCCGAGAGCTTCGGGCCTGAACATGTTTTCCGCACCCTGCGCGAGGAGGCGCCTGATGCGACGGTGATCACCGCCGACAGTGGCGCGCACCGCATTCTGGTAAGCCAGATGTGGGACTGCGTTGCGCCGCGCACCATGCTGCAATCCTCCGCGCTCTGCACCATGGGCTGTGCCGTGCCGCTTGCCGCCGGCTACAAGATGAGCCGACCCGAGACGCCGGTCATCGCCTTTGTTGGCGATGCGGGTTTCGAGATGATGATGGGTGATCTGTCGACACTGCGCGATCAGAAAACGCCGGTCATCATCTGCGTGCTCGTCGATGAAAGCCTTGGCCTCATCGAGTTGAAACAGCGCGCGATGCAATTGCCGAATACCGGCGTTGATTTCTCCGGCACCGACTTTCCGACCGTTACCAGAGGTTTCGGCGGGCATGGTGTATGGATCGATGATGTCGAAACCCTGCGCAAAGAATTTCAGGCAGCCCTGACACGCGATACCTTTACGGTGCTCTGTCCGCGGATCGGGCGCCGGGCTTATGAAGGCAAGTTCTAGGATCTGTGGATCTATGAGATCCACGGTTTTTACTTGTGAGATTCAGGAATTCGGCAGATAAAGCAGTAATAAAATTCCTTTCGATATAAGGATTGCCAATTCTATAATTAAATGCTGAAAAATATTTTTAATAAAGGTGGCCTGTGAAGCTCTTTAATAAAATAAAATCTAAATATCAATTGGTCTCCTCCCTGAAATATATACGATTTTCAACGCTTACACGCCCTATGATTGCTGTAAAGCCTCTTGAAACTAGAATTGCATCGCATAAAATAAATATTGGTGACGATTTTTTATTGCGTGTGCAGGAATGTTACAAGCGTGCCACGAAAGATTATCAGAGCAACACAAAAAGCATGTGGCATGATTTAGAGGATAAAAATGCTGATTTTATAGCAGCGCTTTTATCAGATAGCCCAGAGAAACTGAGAAATTATGCTGAAAACCTATATTCAGGTAATTTATTGATGGGAATGGGCCATGTTCAAGGCTTCATACATGGTAAAAAAACAATATATCCCAAGAAATATTTTTCCTTACGTATAATTGATGCAACACTTTTGCTGGCAGAGGCTTTGGGTGTGAATTCACTGCCATCCAATCAGCAAACATCATGGGATAATTATATCAGATATATGAACCAGGATCTTTCTGAAATCATATCTGAAGTCGAAAATATTCTTGGATATCAAATATCAACGAAAGAAATTGGATGTCCGCCAGTGGCTGAAATTGGAGATAGGCTCTTTAATCCAGATTTTATTCGCCATGCATATATCATGCACAGAATAGAACAAATTGGAATCGATAAGGATGCGAATATTCTTGAAATAGGTGGAGGATATGGCTGCGTCGCTTACTTTGCAAATCTTAAAGGCTATAAAAATTATCATATAATCGACTTGCCTTATGTAAATGCGATTCAAATGTTGTTCCTTGGAGCGGCGCTCGGGCCAAATAATGTAAGTGGATATGGCGAGGAGAAATCAAGTATACAATTAATACCTAGTAACGAAAAAATGAATATTTTAAAAAAGAGTTTTGATTTAGCACTTAACATGGATTCCTTGCCCGAAATTGCCGAGGAAGAAGCAATTCAATATATGCAATTAATTGAGCGGACGTCAAAATGCTTGATTTCTATCAATCAGGAGGCGCAAAAAATCTATAAAAACATGGGAGAACAAAACCTGGTTCGCAACCTGGTCCGAGTAAACGCGCCCAGTTTAAAATTATCATCTCGGCAAAAATACTGGATGGAACAAGGTTATGCGGAAGAAATATACCAAAATACGTCAAGAAAGTAATCTAATATTATTGTAGAGAAGCAAATGTGAAGCCGTGGGGCGTCGGATCGCCCGGTGTCATTTCAATCCGCATCACCCGCGTTTTCGCTCACTCTACTACCTGATCGTGGATTGCCTTGAACACGGTGTCGAGCTCACCGGCCATTGCCTTCAGATCGGGTTTGGCATCAGCGAAATAGGGGGAAAAGACGGTGGTCGGGGTCTTGTAGGAGAGTGTCGATGTGCCGTCGGCGTTTTCGGTGAGATAGAACCGGATTGGCGCCTCGATGCCGGCGGGAATGCTTGCTTCCAGCATTCTCACCGCCCAGACATTGTTGTAGACGCCGACGACCCGGTTGCCCGGAATGACGATGTTGCGGCCCTTCGCGCCGAGGGTGGCGCTTGCGGTCGTGATTTCACCCATTTTATGGGCGGCGATGGCCTGCTGTAGCCGCGGATAAAGCGCCTCGTAGGGATATTTTGTCTTGGTGATGATCCAGCCTTCGCGCGGCGTGATCTCGCCTGCGAGGGCTGAAACCGGCAGGAGAATTAAGGCGAAGACGACCGATAAAATGCGCATGGGATGATCCTCCAGCAAGAGTGGTTCACAGATTGAAACGCGCCTTGGTGCGAATGCCAAGCACGCTTCCGACAAAACCGAAGATCAGCCACCACCAGCCATGCATGGAGCCGGACACGAGGCCGCCGAGATAAGCGCCGATATTGCAGCCATAAGAAAGCCGCGCGCCATAGCCCATCAAAAGCCCGCCGAGGATTGCGGTGAAGAGGTCGCGCGCGCTGATCCTGAGCGCCGGCTTCCATTTTCCGGCAAGGCCGGCGGCAATCATCGCGCCCAGAATGATGCCGAAATTCATCAAAGATGTGGCGTCGGCGAAAACGGAACGGCTGAGGGCTTCAGCACTCCAGGCAGGCCAGCTTGCAACTGGTATGCCGACGGAATCGAACATTTTAGCGCCCCAGAACGCAAATCCCGATGTGATGCCCCAGGGCCGGTGCAGCACGATGAGTGTTCCAATCGAGACGACGACGAGGGCAAGTGCGCCGAGACGCTTCGACCATATGCCGGTGAGGAGACTTTCGGTTCGGCCAAGGCCCTCGATTGCGCCCCATTGCCTTTTCTCGATCAGGATCGAGCCGAAATAGATCGCAGCGAGAACCGGCAGAAAGATCGCGAGCGCCCCGGGCGCGCCAAAGATCTCAACGAACGAGAATGGCGCGAAATGCGGCAGGCCCTGCCAGAAATCGATATCGTGGGTGCCGAGCACGGAGCCGATGATGAAGAAGAAAAGCGTGATCATCATGCGGCTTGAGCCGCCGCCGGAGGTGAAAAGGGTGCCGGAAGCGCAGCCGCCGCCGAACATCATGCCGAAACCGAACATGAACGCGCCGATCGCGGAGCCCATGCCCCAGGGATTGACGAAACCATGGGTCTCAAGGCTCCATGTCTGCCCGCCAAACCAGGGCAGTGAGACGAACCGGCCGTAATCGAGAAGCAGGAAAGACATCGAACATGTGAGGGCGACGAGCATCATCTGTGCACGCAGACCATTGCCACGCCGCTCCACCACCATGCGCCGCCATGCCGCCGTGAAGCCGAACGAGGCATGGTATAGCGCGAAACCGGCAAAGCCGCCGACCATGACCGCGCCGACATGATTGACCGGCCCGTTCTGGAACGCGAGAAAGGCGAGATAGGCAAGGCACAAAAGGCCGATCGCAATCACCAATCCCTGTTTTCTCGGAAGCAGCGGCAAAGCCCCTGGGGGATGCGGTGCGCCCTTTACATTGTAATCTTGAATATGCGCGAAGTTTGCCATGATGCACCCTTGAGGCTGCGGAATGTGGGCTCGTGAAACAGTCGCCTGACGCGCTTTACTTGCACCGAGGCGACCTTGTTTTTGACGAAGTTCGAATTCTAGCTATGCATTTTAATTTGGCAAATATTACTCACTTACTTGTGATTCAGAACTTTTTTTTGTGTTGAACGCGGTATCCGGCGTTCAGGTAGTGTTCAGGCAATCTGACCGATAACGAACTATGGGAAGTGTTGCCGATTTCCATCAAGACGTGCCCTTTTCGAGTGCGCTGACGGTTACAAGGCCAACCATTGGTGAGCAAACGGCATTTTGAACGGCCAGACCGCATTTTGAACGGCCAGACGGCATTTTGAACGGATTGAGAGCGATGCAGGACAGATTTGGATGCGAGATCAAGGTTTCCGGTGCAAACGCTGAGGCGGCGCTTGCTGCCTGGGATGGGCTTTGCCATGCCTTTCTTGCCCATTCCGCGGCCACGCCGACTTTCCTCGGCGCGCTTTTCGAGGCTGATCCGGAGAATGTTCTGGGTCTTGCGAGCAAGGGCTTTTTCATGATTCTTGCCGGTCGCAAGGAAGTGCTTGCCGGTGCGAACAATGCTTATCTGAAGGCGGCGTCGATCCTTGAAGAACATGGTTCCTTGCCCCGCCGCGAGATGGATTATCTGACGGCGCTCAAACTCGCGCTCTCCGGCCAGTGGGCGCGTGCGGCGATCATTCTTGATGCGATCGGCGAATATGAGCCGCATGATGCGATGGCCTTCAAACTCGCCCACGCGCTGCGCTTCATGCTGGGCGACCGGTTCGGCCTGCGCGCCTCGAGCCTCAAGGCAATCGAGCGTTTCGGCGCTGACCATGTTGCAACCGGCTATATCTATGGCTGCCATGCCTTCGCCCTCGAAGAGACCGGCGACTACAAGGCGGCGGAAAAATTCGGCAAGCAAGGCGTTCTCATGGCGCCCGACGATGCCTGGGGTCTGCATGCGGTCGCCCATGTTTTTGACATGACGGCGCAGGCGGATGCGGGCATCGAATGGCTTGAAAAACGCGAGAAGCAATGGGCCCATTGCAACAACTTCTCGTTCCACTTTTTCTGGCATCTGGCGCTGCATTATCTTGAAATCGGTGACTATCAGAAGGTGCTGGCGCTTTACGACAATGACATCCGCAAGGAACATACGGACGATTACCGCGACATTTCGAATGCCACGTCCCTGCTCGCCCGCCTTGAAGGTTTGGGCGTTGATGTCGGCCAGCGCTGGGAAGAACTGAACGCGCTCTGCGAACGCCGCACCGAGGATAATTGCGTTGTCTTCGCCGACCTGCACTATATGCAGGCGCTCGGCCGCGTGAACAATGTAAAGGCGATGGACAAGCTGATCGCCACGCTCCAGTCCAACGCCGAACTCGGCCTGCGCGATATGGATGACGTGAACCGGGTTGCAGGTGTCATCGCCGCCAAGGGAATCCGTGCCTATTATGAAGGGGATTTCAACGCAGCCTTCGATCGCCTCGCCGCCGCTCGCCCCGCCATGCAGCAGATCGGCGGCAGCCACGCCCAGCGCGATAATTTCGAGCGCACGCTGATCGATGCGGGCCTTAAGGCCGGTCGTTACCGCGAGGCGAAGGCCCTGATCGAGGACAGAACCTGGCGGCGCAGCGTCGAAGACAATTTCGCCCGTGACCGGATGAGAGCCGCCCTTTCCGAATCTTTCGCACCGCAGAACACGAATGCTGCACCCAGCGTGATCAGCAGAACGCCGAAGATTGCCCTCGTATCCGTCCGCAATTGAGGCGGCACAGATCCCCGGCTTCGACCGGGTAGTTGCCGGGTTGACACAGCGTTGCCCCGGCGGCCATAAGACGACAAACCGGCGGTCATGGGTCGTGCCCTGTGGTCACAGGACCGGCAGGAAGATGAAGGCTGCCTCGCACGCGGCAAACGTTGCCTTTCAGGATGATCAGGTATGAATGAACTTTCGACGCGCCGTTCGATGAGTGGCCTTGCTGTTTCCTCGGATGCCAGGGGCGATTTGATTGGCCGTGATCAGAAACCGTTCGCAGCGCCGCCGGCGAAACGTCCGCGTGATCTTCGCCTCGATTTCTTCCGCGGTATCGCGATGTTCATCATCCTGATTGCGCATATTCCGTGGAATGACTTGAACCTCTGGATTCCGGCGCGTTTCGGCTTTTCCGATGCGACAGAAATTTTCGTTTTCTGCTCGGGTATGGCCTCGGCCATCGCTTTTGCCTCAATATTCGACAAGCATGGCTGGTTCATGGGCGTCGCCCGTGTCCTCCACCGGGTATGGCAGGTCTATTGGGCTCATATCGGCATGTTCCTCGCGGTCTGCGTCTGGGTCTCGTTCATGGACGTACTCGCCAACCAGGGCGATTACCTCAAGCACGATCTCAACCTCATGCCTTTTTTCCAGGCGAATACGGCACAACAGTTGCTGGGGCTTTTCACGCTCACTTATGTGCCGAACTATTTCGACATCCTGCCAATGTATCTGGTGATCCTGCTGATGATCCCCCTTGTCATGGGCATTGCAAGAATCTCGCCGAAAGCGGCGCTCGCCTTCTGCGCCATGCTGTGGCTTGCGACGAATATAGAGACCTATATCAACGTGGCAAACGGGTCGCATTTGGCGTGGCTGCGTTTTTATGCGGAGCCATGGAACAATCCGGGCTGGCTCACCTGGTATAATCAGGGCAATATATCGCCGGAAGCGCTTGCCGCTTTGCAGCCGCGTTTCTGGTTCTTCAATCCGTTTGGCTGGCAGCTGATTTTCTTTACCGGCTTTGCGTTCATGCGCGGCTGGATTCCGAAACCTCCCGTCAACAAGGCGCTCATCTGGACCGCTGCCGCTTTTCTCATTCTATCGCTGCCGTTTGCCTATTATCGCGTTTTCGAGGGCGCTTTCTGGAACAAGGAAATCAATGATTGGGTGCTTTCTTTCGGGATTGCGGAACTGCGCGCCAAATATGACTGGCTGATCTGGAAGAGCGACCTCGGCATCATCCGCTATGTGCATTTTCTCTGTGTTGGTTATCTCGCCTGGGTTGCCTGCGGCGAAAACGGCAAGCACCTTGCCGGCGACAATATCTGGGGCCGGACCGTCACCGTGATCCGCACCGTGGGTCAGCAGTCGCTTGCGATCTTCCTGTTCTCGATGGTCTCGGCGCGCATTCTCGGCTACACATTCGTCCCGCAAGCCGGCCATCCGTTCCACATCACCGATGTGCAAAGCGATTGGCGCTGGCTGCACACATTGATCATCAATGTTGCTGGCATCATCCTGCTCATTCTGGTCGCCTATATGGTCGCCTGGTTCAAGAAGCAGCCGTGGCGAAACCCGCCCGCGCCGAAAGCGGCGTGACGACATGATCGCCGGAGCGCATGGTTGTGGATTGCCGATTTTTCTTGACCTTGGATAAGACGCCGCTAGCTTGCCGGACTTGAAGACAACCGGGGTGTTAAAATGAGCGATGCAATCAAGGAAGCGGTGAAACAGCAATTGAGCCGGGTCAAGGGCCCCGATCTCAAGGGCGACCTCATATCGCTCGGGCTCGTCTCCGATATATTCGTGACCGGCGACAAGGTCATGTTCTCCGTCTCGGTTCCCGCTGATCGGGCGCAAGAACTGGAGCCGCTGCGCCAGGCCGCCGAACAGGCTGTCCGCGATGTTCCGGGCGTCGCGAAGGTGATGGTGGTTCTGACCGCGGAGAAATCCGGCGCAAACCCCGGCGCCCCGAAGCCAATTCGGGCCGCCGTGCCAGCTGCCGCGCCAAAGGCCACGGCTGGTGGCGCCCCGGATCCGCAGAAAGCCGGTGTGCCGGGTGTGAAACACATCATTGCGGTTGCCTCGGGCAAGGGCGGGGTCGGAAAATCCACGACCTCGATCAATATCGCGCTCGGTCTTTCCGCCATCGGCCTAAAGGTCGGTGTGCTTGATGCCGATATCTATGGCCCCTCGATGCCGCGTCTCCTCGGGCTCAGCGGCCGTCCGCAGGCCGAGGGGCGGCTGCTTCATCCGATGGAGAATTTCGGCCTCAAAGTGATGTCCATGGGCTTTCTGGTCGAAGAGGAAACCCCGATGATATGGCGCGGTCCGATGGTGATCTCTGCCCTCACGCAGATGTTACGGGAGGTCGCCTGGGGCGCGCTTGACGTGCTCGTCGTCGATATGCCGCCCGGTACCGGCGACGCCCAGCTGACGATGGCACAGCAGGTGCCTCTGTCCGGCGCGGTTATCGTCTCCACACCCCAGGACCTCGCGCTCATCGATGCGCGCAAGGGGCTCAACATGTTCCGCAAGGTCGATGTGCCGCTTCTCGGCATTGTCGAAAACATGAGCTATTTCCTTTGCCCGTCCTGCGGCGAGCGCTCCGATATTTTCGGCCATGGCGGTGCACGCCGCGAAGCCGAGCGGATCGGCGTGCCCTTCCTTGGCGAAGTGCCGCTTCATATGAAAATCCGCGAGACATCGGATTCAGGCGCGCCGATTGTCGTCTCCGATCCGACCTCGGCCCATGCCGGGATTTACCGCGACATCGCCTCGAGAATCTGGGCGACACTTGAATCCGGTTCCGAACATGGTCCGCGAACGGCTCCGAAAATTATCTTCGAATCATAGATCCCTGTTTTTCCTGATAAAAATACTCAACTTAGAGAAATTCCAAATTGAATCTCTATAAGATGCTGTTTCTGTTGAAATTTTAACTTGACTAATTTTATCAACTATTCTTTATTTCGGGCAAATTTGGCCGCGAGAGCGAGCGCTTCATCAACGCAGCGAAAAAATAGTCGAGGAAATCAGAGATGGCATTTAGACGTTTGAACCGAACAGCATTCTTAAGATCGGGTGCGCTCGCGCTTTTGCTGGCAACAGCGACAGGGATGGCGAAGGCCGCAGAGATCAACATCTATTCCTACCGCCAGCCGCAGCTGATTGAGCCATTGCTCGCTGAATTCACCAGGCAAACCGGGATTGTTGCGAATGTTGTGTTCGCGAAGGAAGGCCTTGCCGAGCGGATAAGCGCCGAAGGCGCCAATTCACCGGCGGACCTGCTTTTGACAACGGATGTGAGTCGCCTTGAAGGTGCGAAGAAAGCGGACATCACGCAGCAGGTTTCCTCGCCGGTTCTTGATCAGAATATTCCGGCACAATACCGCGATCCCGCTGGCAACTGGTTTGGCCTCACCACGCGCGCCCGCGTCATCTATGTCTCGAAAGAGAGGGTCAATCAGGACGCAATTACCTATGAAGAGCTTGCCGATCCGAAATGGAAAGGCCGCATTTGCACCCGCTCCGGTCAGCATGATTATACGCTCGGCCTGATTGGCTCGATCATCGCCCATTCCGGCGAAGCCGCCACCAGGACCTGGCTCGAGGGGGTGAAACAGAATCTCGCCCGCCGTCCGACCGGCAATGACCGTTCGCAGGTGGAATCGATTTTCTCCGGCGAGTGCGACATAGCCCTCGGCAACACCTATTATATGGGGCTGATGCAGACCAATGATAAAGAGCCGGTTCAGAAAGAATGGGCGGCATCCGTCAAGGTATTGTTCCCGAATACCGACGACCGCGGGACCCATGTCAACCTTTCCGGCATGGTGCTCGCGAAACATGCCCCGAACCGCGATGCTGCGGTAAAGCTCATGGAATTTCTCGCAAGCGATACCGCGCAGAAACTTTATGCCGAGGTCAATTACGAATATCCGGTCAAGGCTGATGTCGATCCGTCCGATCGGGTGAAAAGCTGGGGTATGTTCAAGGCAGACAACCTGCCGCTCAGCGACGTTGCGCGGTTGCGCGACAAGGCGAGCGAGCTTGTGGATATTGTCGGCTTCGACAAGGGCCCCAATTCCTGACCTCAATTCCTGGCCTCAATTTCTGGCCCGAATATTTGTGAAGTCACTGACGACGCCTTTAAAGCCAGCAAACACCGCTTGCGACGGGTTTCCAATCCGGCGCAAGCGGTGATAGGTTGATACAACGATCCACCTTGCAAGTCGGGAACCACATGCGCCTTACCAGACAAGCCAATTATGCGGTGCGTATCTTGATGTATTGCGCGGCGAATCCGAATGAGCTGAGCAAGGTCGCAACCATTGCCAGGGTCTATGACGTTTCGGAATTCTTTCTGTTCAAGATTCTTCAGCCCCTGGTCGAGAAAGGCTATGTTGAAACCGTGCGCGGCCGCTCCGGCGGCATCAGAATGGCGCGCCCTGCCTCGAGCATCACGCTTGGCGAGGTGATCCGTACCGCCGAGGAAAAGTTCATCATGGCGGAATGTTTCGAAGACGACGCGACGACCTGTCCGCTGATGTCGTCCTGCGCCTTCAACTCCGCCCTGTCAGAGGCGCTTGCGGCGTTCTTCAAAGTCCTCGACAGTTATACGATCGAAGATCTCACCATAAACAAGTCCCGCGTGCGCGAACTGCTCGGACTATTCGGCGTAACGGAACAAGATATCGCGACCGCGTGAATTAGCGCGAAAATTTTTTAAATCCTGATTGCCTTTGAGCGGATATTGCTTCAGGAAATGGTGCTAGGAGGGCGGGATTTGCCGCCTCAGGGAGCATCAGTCTATGGCATTTCAGTTCGCATTCGGCCCGCGTATCCGCAAGTCCCCGTTCTTCGAGGCAACCCTCAAAGCAGGGGTCACCCACTTCTCGTCTTATAACCGCGTCTGTTTCCCGGTCGGCTATGGCAATCCGATGGAAGAATACCGCCGCCTCACCGAAGGCGTAGCGATCTGGGACGTTTCCGTCGAGCGCCAGATTCGCTTTCGCGGTCCGGATGCCCTGACACTCCTCAGAACCCTGACCCCGCGCAATTTGTCGAAGGTGGTCGTTGGTCAGGGCCGCTATATCCCGATCTGCGACAACCGCGGCACGCTGATCAACGATCCTGTTCTGCTGCCGATTGCGCATGATGAATACTGGATTTCGATTGCCGACAATGACGTGATGCTGTGGGCGCGGGCGATTGCCCATGAGCGTCAGCTCAACGTCATCGTTGATGAAGCGGATGTGAACCCGCTCGCCATTCAGGGTCCGCTTGCCGAAAAAGTCGCGATCGATCTTTTTGGCGACTGGGTGAAAGACCTGAAATTCTTCGCCTTTCAAAACGCGATGGTCGGCACCAATCCGGTCATCGTCGCGCGGTCTGGCTGGAGCCGTCAGGGTGGTTTCGAGATCTATCTGCTCGACCCGGCGCGCGGCACGGAACTCTGGGATGCGGTGATGGAAGCCGGCAAGCCTTACGATATGGGACCGGGCGCGCCGAATTATATCGAGCGCATCGAGGGAGGTCTGCTTTCCATGGGCGCTGATACGGACGATCGCAGCAACCCGTTCGAATTTCGCATGGAACGTCTGGTCGACGTCGATCAGGAACAGGAATTCATCGGCAAGAAGGCGCTTGCCCGCATCAAGGCTGAAGGCCCGCAGCGCATGTGGTGCGGCTATTTCATTCACGGCGAGCGCTTCCCCGGCTCCAACCAGCATCGCTGGGTAATCCGCCATGAAGGCCGCGAAGTCGGATTTGCAAGTGCGGGCGCTTATTCGCCGCGCCTCAACAGCAACATCGCGCTTGGCCTTATCGAGACAGACATCTCTCGCCCGGGCACCGCTGTCGTGATCGAAACCGAACATGGAACCCGCGATGCGGAAGTGACCATGATTCCGTTCACGATCCCGTAGACTGGGGATAAACGGCGGTCGACCGGCATAGACAGACGAGCCATCAGGCTTGTAGCCTGCTGTCTTATGATGAGGGAGAGGAAAAATGAGCGATTTTTATGGCTTCGACACGCTGAGCCTGCATGGGGGGCAATGGCCGGATTCAGACCATGGCTCGCGCGCGGTGCCAATCCACCAGACGACATCCTATGTCTTCAAGGATTCGCGCCATGCGGCAGCGCTCTACAATATGGAGGAGAGCGGGCATCTTTATTCCCGCATCTCGAATCCGACGGTCGCCGTTCTCGAACAACGGCTTGCCGCCCTCGACGGCGCTGCCGCCTGCACGGCGACGGCATCCGGCATGGCGGCGCTGCACACGGCGGTCATGTGCCTCGTCTCGAGTGGTGATCACATCGTCTCGACGGCGCAGCTTTACGGCGCCAATATCAACCTTCTGAAAAACACCCTGCCGCGTTTCGGCATCGAGACCACGTTCGTGCCTGCGAATGATCTTGCGGCGCTGAAAGCCGCGATCCGCCCGAACACCAAACTCATCTTCGGCGAGATTGTCGGCAATCCCGGCCTTAATATTCTCGATCTTCCAGAAGTCGGCAAAATCGCGGCCGAGGCGGGCGTGCCGGTGATGGTCGATAACACATTCACGACCCCCTATCTCTTCAGGCCGCTCGATCATGGCGCGAATATCGTCATCCATTCGGTCACGAAGTGGATGGGGGGGCACGGTGTTGCAATCGGCGGCGCCATCCTCGATGGCGGCAATTTCGACTGGGGCCTCAAAATGGCCGACGGCAGCGCGAAATTTCCGACCCTCGCTGCGCCGCACTATGCCCTTGATGGCATCAATTTCTGGGAAGAATGCGGCCCGACCGCGCTCACCATGCGGGTGCGGATGGAGGGAATGTATAATTTCGGACCGTCGATGAGCCCGCAAACGGCGTTCTATCTCCTTCAGGGCATCGAAACCTTGCCGCTCCGCATGGCGCGGCATATCGAAAACACCAATGCGCTTCTCGACTTTCTGACGGGCCATGAATCCGTCACCTGGGTGCGCCATCCCCACCTTCCCGACCACCCGGACCACGCGCTCGCGAAGGCGATGCTGCCGAAGGGCGCAAGTTCAGTCATTGTCTTTGGCGTTGCCGGTGGGCGTGAGGGTGGTGCTGCCTTCATCGAAAACCTCGAACTTGCCTCGCATCTTGCCAATGTCGGTGATGCGAAAACCCTTGTCATTCATCCCGCCTCCACGACGCATTCGCATATTTCGCCCGAAGACATGAAAAAGGGCGGCCTGTCGGACGACATGATCCGGCTTTCGGTCGGTCTTGAGAATATTGACGACATCAAGGCCGATTTTGAAAAAGGCCTTCGCGCCGCGAAAAAAGTGGCCGAGCGCCAGATGGCGGCGAAAGCAGCAAAGGAGGCGGCGGAATAATGCATCTTCTGGTCAACAATACCGCGAGTTTCGTCTCCACCGGAAGCCGTCCGCACAAGGCGGGTCAACCGTTCCTGATCTTTCTGCACGGCTCTGGCCAGAGCCACCTGAGCTTTGCCCAGCAAAGCCGGAGTTTTGCCTATGACGGCTACAATGTGGTCACGCCGGATTTCCCCGGTCACGGCCATTCAAAGGGTGGGGCGCTTTCGACCATTGAGGCGATGGCCGATTGGGTGATTGCCCTCATGGACGCGCTCCACGCGGACGATGCGATCCTCGTCGGACACAGCCAGAGCTGCCTGATCGTGCTCGAACTTGCAGCGCGTTTTCCGGCGCGCGTGAAAGCCGCGGCCTTCATCGCGGGCAGTGCCGCCATTCCGGTCAATGAACATCTGGTCGCGATGGCGGAAAAGGTCGAGCCGAAAGCGATTGCAGCAATGATGTCCTGGGGCAGCGGCCTGCGTGGCCACAAACATGACAACACGGTGCCGGGCGCATCGCATATTGGCACCGGCATCCACCTGATGAGCATGAACGCCAGCGGCGCGCTCGCCGCCGATCTCAAATCCTGCAACGCTTATCAGGCGGGGGCCGATCAGGCGAAAAAGATCACATGCCCGACACTCTGCATTCTTGCCGAAAGAGACCGCATGACGCCAATGAAGGCAGGCCGTGCGCTTGCCGATGCCTTGCCGAACAACCGGGTGAGCGTGGTTGCGGGTGCGGGTCATATGCTCACCGTCGAAAACCCGCGCGAGGTGAACACAGCGCTCAGAGAATTTCTTTCCGCGCATTGAACCCTGGTAAAACGGAACGATAGGGAAAGAAGCGAGAGGACAGAGAATGGCCGCGGGCGATCAGATCAAAAAGGTGTGCGTCATCGGCGCGGGCACGATGGGAAGCGGCATTGCAGGCCAAGTGGCGAATGCCGGCCATCAGGTGCTTCTTCTCGATATCACGGCACAGGGCGAGAACCGCCTCGCAATCCTCGAACGCGCGATCGACCGGCTCAAGAAGTCTGACCCGCCCGCACTCATCCACAAGGGCGTTCTGTCGCTGATCGAGACCGGAACGATCGAGGATGATCTCGAAAAGGTTGCCGATTGCGATCTCGTCGTCGAGGCCGTGGTGGAGCGGCTCGACATCAAGCGCGCGCTTTATGCCCGGCTTGAACCGCTCCTCAAGCCCGGCGCGATTGTCGCCTCGAACACATCGACAATCCCGATCCGTCTCCTTGTCGAGGGCATGAGCGATGATTTCGCGCGGCGTTTCTGCATCATGCATTTCTTCAATCCGGTGCGTTATATGCGCTTGCTCGAACTTGTGCGTGGCGAAAAGACAGCGCCGGGGGTCATGGCGGCTGCGGCGGATTATTCGGACCGCGTGCTCGGCAAGGGTGTCGTGCAATGCGCCGATACGCCGGGATTCCTTGGCAACCGCGTCGGCGTCTTTGCGCTTCAGGTGGCCATTGATGAAGCGATGAAGCTCGGCCTCACAGTCGAGGAGGCGGACGCCTTGGCCGGTCGCCCGATGGGCATTCCAAAGACCGGAAGCTTTGGTCTTTACGATCTCATCGGGCTTGATCTGATGGCCGATGTGGTGCGCTCGCTCCGCTCGATCCTGCCGGATGGCGATGCCTTCCACGCGGTTGGGGCAGAAAATCCGATCATCAACCGGCTTTGCGAAAAAGGGTTCACCGGCAACAAGGGTCTCGGCGGCTTCTACCGCGAGGGCGATAATGGCGAGCGCCTTGCGCTTGATCTTGAATCGGAACTTTACCGTCCGCGTCATGAATCACTTTTTGAACATGCCGCGGCAGGTGAGAGAAGAGGACTGAACTTTCTCATTCAAGGGACTGATAAAGAAGCAATATTCTGTTGGAACTTTCTCAATCGGGTGTTGAGATATGCAGCCTCCTTGATTCCCGATGTGACCCAAAGCCCGCAGGATATCGATGATGCGATGAAGCTCGGCTACAACTGGGTGAAGGGTCCGTTCGAGATGCTCGACGAAATCGGCAGCGCCGCTTTTGTCGCCCGCTGCACCCTCGATGGTCTGGAACTGCCCGCCTATCTCGAAGCATTGAACGGGGCACCGGTCTACAAGGTGGAGGCCGGTGATTTGTGCGTCCGGCATGCTGATGGTGCCTACCGCCCGGTCGCGCTGCCGCAAGGCGTGGTGCGGTTTCACATGGCTCGCCGCACCCTCACGCCCATGCGCGAAAACGCCTCTGCCAGCCTTTTCAATCTGGCGGGCGATATCCGCCTTGTCGAGTTTCACACCAAGGCAAACGCGCTTGACGGTGACTGCATGGCGATCGTCCGGGCGGCGGCGGGCGATCCCGGGCGCGGCATCATCATTCATAATGACGGCCAGCATTTCTCGGCCGGCGTCAATCTCGAGCGCTTCCAGTCGATGATGGCGGATGGCGACTGGGCGGGGATTGATGCCTTTCTCAACGATTTCCAGCAGGCCTGCCGGCTTCTCAAATATTGTCCTGCACCGGTTGTCGGTGCGCCGTCCGGTCTTGCCATTGGCGGCGGCTTCGAGGTCATCGCCCATGCGGGCAAGGTGATCGCGCACACAAATTCGGTGATGGGTCTTGTTGAATGCACGGTGGGCGTCGTGCCGGGCGGTGGCGGCGTCAAGGAGACGCTGTGGCGCTGGTATCAGAAGACCGGCGACTGGGAAAAGGCCGCATGGAATACCTTCAACCAGATCGGCTACAGCCAGACCGGCAGTTCGCCTTATCTGTCGGCGAAGCTCGCCTATTTCCTGCCCGAGCGCGACCGCGAGGTGATGAACCGCGACCGGCTGATCGAAGGCGCGCGCGCGATGATTGATGCGATGGCACCGGATTACCAACCGCCCGCCGAACCGGTGTTTCATCTCGTTGGCGGCACGGTCTATGCCGCGATGCGCGCTTTTCTTGAAAAGGGCCGCGACGAGGGGACTTTCTTCCCGCATGACGTGACGGTCGCAAGCGCGATTGCGCGTATTGTCACGGGCGGCGAGGGAGCCGAGCCAGGCGCGGCAAGCGAGCAGGATCTCTATGATCTCGAACGCTCAAGCTTCCTGATCCTTGCAAAAACACCTGAGACCAAGGCACGCATCGACGCCATGCTTTCCGGCAGGGGTGGATTGCGCAACTAGCCGCCAGTGATAATACGCGCAATCGCGCCTGCCGCCTCTTGACCGCAGGCACGTCGTTTTGAACATTAGGGCGTTGAAGACCCGGAGGAGAGGAATACCATGAGCCGAGCCGATTATGAGGCTTTCCCGAAAACCCGCGCGAATTATCAGCCGCTGACGCCGCTGTCCTTCCTGGTTCGCACCAGGGACGTGTTTCCCAATCGCACCGCCGTGATCTATGGCCGTAAGCGTTTCACATGGTCTGAGACCTATGAACGCTGTGTCCGGCTTGCCTCGGCGCTCGCAAAGGCGGGGATCGGTGATGGCGACACGGTTTCCATTCTCGCACTCAACACACCGGAAATCGTCGAGGCGCATTTCGGGGTCAACATGGCGGGTGCGGTGCTCAACACCATCAATGTCCGGCTCGATGCGGATACGGTCGGCTATATCCTGAATTTCGGCGAGGCGAAGGCCGTCATCACGGACACGCAATTTTCCGATATGGTGAAGGAGGCGCTGAAACTCTCCGGTCGAGACGATATTCTGGTGATCGATATTGTCGATACCGAAGTTGAAAGCTTGCCACAGGGCGGCGCGCGGCTCGGCCAGATGACCTATGAGGAATTTCTGGCGACCGGCGACCCGGCATTCGACTGGCAAATGCCCGAGGACGAATGGCAGGCGATGGCGCTCAATTTCACCTCCGGTTCGACAGGCCGCCCGAAAGGTGTCGTCTATCATCATCGCGGTGCTTATCTGATGGCGACCGGCACAATCATGGGCTGGCCGGTGCCGCTCCATCCGACCTATCTTTATATCGTGCCGATGTTCCACTGCAATGGCTGGGGCCATGCCTGGGCGATGGCTGCAATGGCGGGCACGATCGTCTGCTGCCGCAACATCATCGCGCGCGACATCTTCAAGCTCATTGCAGAGCACAAGGTGACCCATTTCGGTGGTGCGCCGATTGTGCTCTCGCTCCTGATCAATGCGAAGGACGACGAGAAGCGGGCTTTTGACCATATTGTCAACGCCTATACGGCCGGCGCGCCGCCACCGGCATCGGTGCTTCAGGCGGTCAAGGCGCTCGGCCTCAATGTCACCCATGTCTACGGCCTCACCGAAACCTATGGCCATGTCACGGAATGCGCCTGGCAGGATGAATGGGCGAATTTGCCACCGGATGAACAGGCGCGTCTGCAATCACATCAGGGCGTTGCCTTTCCGAACATGGAACCGGTCGATGTGGTGGATCCCGAAACCGGCAGGCCCGTTCCCCGCGATGGTCAAACCATCGGCGAGATTGTCCTGCGCGGCAATTGCGTCATGAAAGGCTATTTCAAAAACCCCGAGGCAACGGCCGCTGCCTTCAAGGGTGGCTATTTCAACTCCGGCGATCTCGCGGTAATGCATCCGACGAATTACATCCAGATCAAGGACAGGCTCAAAGACATCATCATCTCGGGCGGCGAGAACATCTCCTCGGTCGAAGTCGAGGGCATTCTCGCCCGCCATCCAAAGGTGTTGCTTGCTGCTGTCGTTGCCAAGCCGGATGAGAAATGGGGGGAGGTACCGGCCGCCTTCATCGAGCTGAAGCCGGGCTGTGAAGCGACTGAAGCCGAGATCATCGCCTTCTGCCGCGAGCATCTCGCCGGTTTCAAATGTCCGAAATCGGTTTATTTCCAGGAGCTCCCGAAAACCGCAACCGGCAAGATCCAGAAATTTGAACTGCGCGCCAAGCTGAAGGATTGAGGAGAACAAGGATGCCGACCCAAGCAGAAAAAGCCTTCACTTTTCGTGATCTTCATGACGGCGATAGCGCTTTTCTTATCCCCAATCCATGGGATGTGGGTTCGGCGCAGGTCCTCACGGGCCTCGGTGCGAAGGCGCTTGCGACAACGAGTGCGGGCCATGCCTTCACCATAGGCAAGTTTGATATGACCGGCGGCGTCACCCGCGATGAGGCGCTTGCCCACGCGCGGGCCGTTGCTGAATGCACGCCTCTGCCGGTGAGCGGTGATTTTGAAAACGGCTATGGCGCATCGCCGGACGCAGTCGCTGATACGGTGCGCGCTGCCCTTGCCGCGGGTCTTGCCGGTTGTTCGATCGAGGACACCACGATGGAGCGCGCTCCGCTCGCCTATGACTTTGACACGGCCGTTCAGCGGGTGAAGGCCGCTGTCGATGTTGCGCGCTCGGTCGCCTTTCCCTTTCAGCTCTGCGCGCGCGCAGATGGCTTGCTGAGCGGCGCCTATGACGTCGACGAGGCAATCCGCCGCTTGCAGGCCTTTGAGGCTGTTGGCGCGGATGTGCTGTTTGCGCCGTTGCTGCCAGACATTGAAGCCCTGAGAAAACTCTGTTCCAGCCTTTCGAAACCGGTCAATGCCATTGCGGCAGGGGCTCTTGCGCAATATACGATTGCTGAGCTTTCTGCCGCCGGTGCGCGCCGCGTTTCCACCGGCTCCGGCCTTTTCAATATCGCCGCCGATGCTTTTTACAATGCCGCATCGACGATGCTTGAAACCGGCGAGATGAGCGCCATCGCGGCCATCAAGTCGCAGGGCCGGATTCTCAAAGCCCGAAGGGCGTTCCCTCCCGAAAGTTGACCGATGCATATTCTGATCACCGGCGCGGCCGGGATGCTGGGGCGCAAGCTGGTGGCGCGACTGATTTCCGAAGGCGGCGTTTTGCGTCTGACGCTCGCCGATATCGTGAAGCCTGATCATCCGGCGGGCTTTGCTGGCGATTTTCTTGCAAGCGCGTGCGATATTTCCGATCAGAGGGCGGTGTGCCAGCTCGTCGCCGACAAGCCGGATCTGATTTATCATCTGGCCGCCATCGTCTCGGGTGAGGCGGAAAGAGATTTCGACAAAGGCTACCGCATCAATCTCGACGGCACGCGCCATCTTCTCGAAGCCGTGCGCGCCCATGACGATCCTGCCTACCGCCCGCGTTTCGTGTTTTCCTCGTCGATTGCGGTTTACGGCGGTGATCTGCCGGAAGTGATTGAGGACAATCAGCGCCTGATGCCGGCTTCGAGCTATGGCGTGCAAAAGGCGATGGGCGAACTGATGGTTGCCGACTTCACCCGCAAGGGTTTTATCGATGGCCTCTCGCTCCGTCTGCCGACGATCACGGTGCGACCGGGCAAGCCGAACAAAGCGGCATCGAGTTTTTATTCCGGTATTATCCGCGAGCCGTTGAATGGCATGGCGGCTATCCTGCCAGTACCGAAAACCGTGCGCCACTGGTTTGCGAGCCCGCGCACGGCGGTCGATTTTCTGGTTCATGCGGGAAAAATCGATCTTGACGGCATGCCCGCCCACCGCGCCCTCAGCCTGCCGGGGGTGAGCGCCAGTGTCGGCGAGATGATCGAGGCGCTGGCGCGCATCGGCGGACAGG
>JACESI010000012.1 GCA_013911885.1 Hyphomicrobiales bacterium
ATCTTCGCTTCCTTTGAATGCGCTACGATGAGCCGAAAATCCTCTCTTCTCAATTAAACCGAATCTGTCTCAAGGGCGCTGATGTCGGACAATCCGAGGCGGCCTCGAGGAGGTCGATCGAGCAGGTGCCTTCGTCCAGATCGATGTTCGTGGTGAGCACGCGCGACTTGAGGTCGGTCGGCACGGGGTTGAGATCGTAGACGGGGGAGAGCGACCAGCCCGCCTTGCCGAGCCACAGGAAGCCGTGATTGCGCAGGTGATCATCCACATTCGAGATCAGAACGTTGAAGGCGACGCGGCGGTAGAGCGCCTGGGCGTCGGTTTTCGCTTGAGCGCCGTGCCGCGAGAGCGCATCGACGATCTCAGGATAGCTGCCGCGCTCGCCGTCCCTCGATCCCGTCATCGCCATCGCCGAGAGGAAGGGGATGCGGATGGCGCCGGCGCGATCGAAGCGCCGCGACAGCAGCACCGCTTTTCCCCCGACCTGCAGCAATTCGTGGATCGGCGTGGCTATGCAGGCGCGCCCAGCGAGGCGCAGGGCGATCTCCTCCCATGTCTCCATGCTGTAGTCGTCGGTCTCCTTGGGGAACTTCGCGATGGAGAGACGACCATGCTGGTCGATGACTGACGCCTTGGGGCGCGCGCCACCAAGCGATGATCCGGGCGCGAAGATGATCTGGAGATCCTCGTCCGTCTCCTCATCCCGCAGGATGCGCTCCGTCACGGCGAGGAGACGTCCGAGCTCGATCAGGGCGGGCACGCCTGCGCGAAGCGGCGCTTGGAACACCTCCTCGCCCGCCCAGCGGAAGCGGAGCGCGCCAAGACGGGTCTCATCGGCGACGCCGAGAAGATAGTCGCTCTCGGCGAGGGTTCGGACGGCGCGGCCTTCGCGCTCGGCGAGCCGCCGCTCGGCGCGCTGCATGAGGCGTCGCCCCCAAGTGTCGGGGGCCGAGTCGCCGATGGAGCCGAGGATGGCCTGTCCGGCCGGCGGCGCGAAGCCGCCGCGCGTCAGCGCGAGGGCGGGCTCGATCGAGAAGCGGTCCGGATCAGCGAGCCATTCCGGCGCGTACTCGAATACGACTGTCTCGCTGCCCCGTGCCTTGTTGCTACGGGCGAGGCCAACCGGACGCGTGCGTCCTTCAAGGTCGATATGAACTTCGATGTCAGCCATGATCGGTCGGCCCTGGTGTGCGCTTGAGGCGAACGCGTTTGGGCAGCTCCGCGCTGGCCAAGGCTTGGCCGACGCTGTCGCGGGCGATGTCGGCGATCTCGCCGAGGCCGTCGAGCAGGCCAAGCGCCTGCAGGACCGCGGCGTAGATGCCGATGCTGACATTGGCGTCGCCCATTTCGATTCTCTGGAGGGTCGAGCGGGAAGTGAACGCGCGCTCGGCCACGACCGCCATGGGCAGCCGCCGGCGACGCCGGGCGTCGTGGATATCCGCGCCCAGCTTGCGCAGGACGCGCCGCACGGCTGCAGGGGGGTGATGTGGTGTCGGCATTTGCGTTCTTCGTGCTACAAAGACAGACTTTATGTAGCACGAAGATCACAATTTTCCTAATGGGGAAATTGACTCATTAGGCCGCGGGCAATGGGGCTCAAAAGCAAGTGAATCGGCCACCAAATCTGGGGGATAATCCTTCCCTTGACGCTACATCCTGCGATATGTTCATCTAATGTTTCTGAGATGCCAACTTCAGGGCTGGTGAGGCTATGAGCCACTTCGATACCGTGCGCGAGCTTGCGTCGATTCTCAATCCACAGAACGAAGCCCGCCCCACGATCCTATTGGGGGCCGGAGCCTCGTTCTCCTCTGGGGTGCCGCTGGCCGATGAGAGCGTCAAGCGTATTGCGCGGCGCTACTACGCCGAGCGCATCAGTGGGAATGCGCTCCCCGAACAGGTCAAGACCTCGGAATGGTTGGCTTGGCTTGCTGAGCAAGCATGGTTTATCCGCGACGCCACGAGGTTGTCCGAGAACTTCCCGCTCGTCGTAAAGCACCTGCTGACCCCCCAGGCCTATCGGCAGAAAGTCCTCCTCGATCTCATTGCTTCGGACGGCGAGCTCGGCGCTGGTTATCGCCACCTGGCCGACCTCGTGCTCCGGGGGCTTGTCGGGACAATCCTGACCACGAATTTCGATATCTGTTTGCCGCGCGCGCTGAACGATAAGCGTCCGCATATTCGTCATGTGGCGGAGGTCAATCGCGGACCCGACGATTTCCGGGAGTTCGACATCTTCAACCGGGCACAAATCGTCTGGCTGCACGGAAAAGCCGAGCAGTACACCGACAAGAATCTGACGGAAGAAGTGCAGCAACTCGACCCGAAACTTGTCGGCGTGGTGTTGCCGCTGCTGCAATCGACCCCGCTCATCGTTGTTGGCTACCGCGGGGCCGAACCGTCGATCATGAAGAGCCTGCTAGGAGACGCCGGCGACCTCGCCTTCAAGAAAGGCATCTTCTGGTGCCATCGCGGCGGTGATCTGCATCCGAGTGTCAAGGCACTTCAGCAACGCTTGGGCGGCAATTTCAAACTTTGCGAAATCGATGGATTCGATGAACTGTTCGCCGATCTGGATAGGAAGCTGGCACGCCAACAGCGAAACTTGGGCGCGCCAGCCTCTGTCGGATTGCGGGATTTTGACGATCATCCGATGGAAGGCGCGACAATTGCCGATCTCGATATGGATCTCGCCTTAAGCACGGCTCGCGAATATGCGCACAAGCTGAGTCTGCAAGAGCCCATTGCCGCGAGTTTAAGACCGTTTCTCCGTGAGCTCGGCCTCCTTGTCGACGACGATGGCGTTGAACGTCCGAGTATTGCGGCGATCCTGATTTTCGGCCGCGAGCCGCAGCGATTTCTCCCGCATGCCGTCGTCACGGTGACGATCGACGCGAAGAAGCGGAAGGTCATAACAGGGAATCTGCTGCAGCAACGAAAGGATCTGCTCGAATGGGCCGAGCAGAAAGAGGTGAACCCGACACTCAAGGTTAAGGTCCGTGATCGTCACGAAGAGCGGCGGGCCTATCATGAGCGGGCGCTCGTCGAACTCTGCGTCAATCTCCTCGTTCATCGTGATTACGCGGACATCCGTCCCGCCACCGTCGACGCCCAGACCAACCAGCGCATCGTCTTCCTGAACCCCGGACGTTTGCCGGACAGTGTGGCCGATGAGCTGAAGATGGACGCGCATGGCCAGTTCGATCCGGTCCGTGAACTCACCTCGCCGCGCAACCGCGCTCTGTGTGACGTCTTCTTCGGCATGAGCGTCATGGAGCGGGCGGGGACGGGTCTTGCCGACGTCCTCAGCTTCGCACGGGAAGGTGATGGGACGGCGGTCTTCAGCGTACCGCCGGGCAGCGACGACTTCCGCGCCGAAATCTATCAGCCGCGCGCATCAGGCCGGTCCTCCTTCATTGCCCGCGACACGCGGCCAATCGGGACCTACATCATGAACCTGATGCCGTTCGCCACATTGCCGGCAACGGTATCTCGGGTGACTGTCTCCGGCACGCTCGAAGCGATCTCGCGGATCATACCGCTGAACGAGATCGGCACGGTTTTGATGAGGGGTGGCGAACTTTGGTCGTTCGCACCACCGACTCTGCTGCATGCGGTGCTCAAGCCCGTCATGACGGAGGCTGCTGTGCGCGACAGCCCGAGGGAAAAGGTCGAGGCCGATCCTGATCTGGCGCGCGTGCTGTCGTGGTTGCTTCGCAAGCACTTCGAAGGCCACTTGCGACGGCTGCACAACCGCGGCCTGATGATCGAAGCCGATCGACGTACCAATCGGCGCGCATACTTCTTCGGTGAGCGCGGGCCTCGGCTGCTGGTCTATGACACGCCGGTGCGGCGCAGGGTCGAACGCGAGGTGGTCAAGCAGCGCGGGGACCGGCCCCGCACGTGGTTCGAGAATGAGGGCATCACCTACGAGATCGCACGTCTCGGGCCGTTGTGGGGCGTTCGAGTGAAACCGTTCTATATGTTCACTGGACCGGACGCGCAGACGCCGCTTCCCGGATACGCTCGGACAGCAAAAGCGACGCGGCGCATGAAGTACGACCGCAACCAGAGTGTCGAAAGCGATCTCACATTCTGGGCACGATTTATCTCACAGGGCGCGCCCGTGCTCAACCTTGGGCACGGCCCGGTCGAAGATCTGCTGCTTGAGGGTGCGTTCGTTTCGCTCGATGTTCCAGAGGAAGGACTGATCGATGGCGACAGCGATCAAGATCAAATGCCTGCCTGAGCCAGAGCTGCAGTTTAGCAACGGCCGGCGTGATCTCGATCCGCGCCGGGCGCTCACCGCGAATGGTCCTGCAGACCATCGTGGCCTGCGCACCATCCGCCTGGGATTGATCGGATTGTCCGATGAGATCGGTGCAGCACGCTCGTGGATTAGGAGCATGGCGTCCTTCAAGGCGGCACGAGAGCGCAATGCGCGGCGCTTTCGCGACTGGCCAGGGAGCGCGAAGGCGCTCGGCGCCCAATTCGAGATCGATCCGCAGTTCGTGCGAACGATAGACAAGTCCCAGCACGGCCGACTGTTCCGCGACCACATGCGAGCGGACGATTTCGATGCGCTGGTGGAGCTCTATGAAGGGCCGATCAGCAGCATGTTCGGCGACGTCCGGCCCGATTGCATCGTCGTGTGCATTCCGGATGCGCTCGGCGATCTACGGGTGCAGAATCCGGAGCTCTCCGCTAGGGAACGCAAGGCCTTGGAGATCCTGAAGCAGGAGGAGGAAAGCCTGCAGGGCGATCTGTTCGCGCCCACGGAAGAGGAGCTGGCGGAGGCGGAGGCGCTGCGCACCACCGCTGAGGACCTGCTCTTTCGGTCGTTCTATCGTGCGCTCAAGGCGAAAGTGCACAAATACGAGAATGCCGTGCCGATCCAGGTTTTGCGCCGCGGCACGATCGACCGGCCGGAAGATACCGGTCATAGCCAAGCGACACGTGCGTGGAATTTCGCGACGGCGCTTTATTACAAGGCGGGCGGCCTGCCTTGGCGCCCGGCCGACCTGCCGGAGGGGGTGTGCTTCATCGGGATTTCGTTCCATCACCTGAAGAAGCGCGGCGGTCACTTGGTCTACGCCAGCGTGGCGCAGGCGTTCTCGTCGGACCACGAACCTTTCTGCCTGAAGGGTGCCCATATAGACCACGACCAGCGGCGCGATCGTCAACCGTATCTGAACAAAGCGCAGGCGTTCGCGATGATGCGGGATGTCTTGCATGGCTATGAATTGCGGACGGGCGTGAAGCCGAAGCGTGTTGTCGTGCACAAGACGTCGATGTACCAGCCGGAAGAGGAAGAAGGCTTTCGCGACGGGACGAAAGGTATCGTGCCAAACTGCGACCTCGTCTGGCTGCGGCAGACGCCATTCCGCCTGGTTCGCAAAGGCACGGAAGAACCCTGGCGTGGCACACTATGCCAAATCGAAAGCGAGACCTATCTGTTCACGAGCGGATATGTGCCGTGGTGGGACGAGTTTCCGGGAGCCCATATCCCAGCGCCGATCCAGATCGGCTCAGCGGGACCGACGGATCTCGAAGCGCGGTCCAGAGAAATACTGACGCTCTCAAAGATGAATTGGAATTCAAGCGATGGCATCACGCGCTTGCCGGTCACGCTGCTGTTTGCGAAGAAGGTGGGCGAGATAATGACAGAGCTTTCCGACAACGTTATGCCAAATCCCTCATTCCGATTTCACACATAGGCCAAAGAACAACGAAATATGAGAGTGTGACGTGAGAGTCGTCGGATTGCCTCGACGCGATATTCAGTCTCTGTTCGAATAGTTGTAGAATTTCGCGACTCTCAATTGTGACGAGGATACGATTTAGGTTGAGCCGAAGAAAATGATGACGAAGGACATTACCCCCCAAGAGGCAATCAAGCGGATTGAGCAACATTTCGGCTCTCGCGAGGAAATGCTCTTACACACGTTGACGATGCTTTCGACCACTGGGCAGCCGGCTGACATTACCTTCTACAGGCGAAAACCACTGTTAGACGTCAGAGTCAGCACGAAGATCGGCGCTGCGCGGCTCTATGGGCTCGAAAGCCATTTGCCACGCTTGCTCAAGCGTATTGGGTTTTCAAACGGCGTTGTCGCAAGCCTAGGAGAGATCTGGACCGTCAATCCGATGCCGATGGACGGCTTTTGTCCGGAGGAGTTGGCTGCGGTAGACCTTGTCCAAGGCGAGGAGCGACAGGGGCCGCAAGGAGAAACGCTTCGGAAGATGATCCGAAAGACCTACCATTGCAAAAGCCGGAAAGAGACCGACTACTTTTTGCGGCGATGGATCGCATCCTAGCGCCCTGAGCTATGTGGCTGACCCGCCGAGTTTGGGCGGCATCTGCCACTGCGGCGGCGGGGGATTATCCTTTAGATGGGCGATTAGCGCTCGTTGATTTCGTAATTCCCACTGGCCGCGAACGTCCAACCCGCCCTCATAGGGGGCTAGCCGGGTCATCTCAGCATCGGCCGCATCGAACGCTCCGCAATAAGCGAGGACGACGGCGTACTGGCTGCGCACTGGGATAACCCGGCCGGCGAGCTTCAAATCCATGATGGTCGGCATGAGGTTTCGCTCGATCACGTCGCGGGCGCCGACGTAGTCGTTTCGACCGATGAAATCGTCAACGAGTTCCTGGCCGACTCTCACGAACGAATCCAGTGATTGAGCCATCGAGTAAAACTTCATCGCGTGGATTGGGGCGAGGCCAGGGTTGTTTCCGGTCGCCTTTACCGCCTTGGATTGGAGATCGAGCGAGTCGGCAAGATGCTTCAAGTCGTCCGTGTGGTTCTCGCCTTTGAGCAACGGGAAAATCTTGTCGGGGTTGTTCCCCATGACGTCGGCTAACCTGAGTCCGAGCAGGTCATAATATTCGACGATCAGATCGAGAGTGCCAGAGATGCACTCGTCCATCATGCCGAGTTCGAAAAGGGCGTGTGCATAGTTGTACTTTGCGACCCTGAGATGCTGTGGCGTTTGCGGCAGCACGCGGCTCAGCTCGCTCATAATTCTCTTCACAGTCGCGACGTCCTTGTCGCGTGCTGCAATGACCATTCGTTTCATGCCGACGGCGAGGCGTTCGGACTGACCGAGATTGTTGGCTTTGATCAGCTCATCCATGCGATCAAGCTTGCTACGGATGTCAGTATCGTCGCCGTCCTTGAAATGCGCGAAGACGAGCCCGTCGAGGGCCCAAAACCGATCTTCGGCCGCAATGTCGGGAGACGCAGCCGCCTCGGTCAGAAAGGCGGAAATCTCATCCATGTAGCCGAGCTCATGGAACAGCTCGTCCGTCGCCATTTCGACCAACGGCTTCATATTGCCCAAGGCCACAAACATGCGCAGCAACAGGAATACTCGCTGACGATCATGCTCTTTGGGCAGCCCGGCCATGACGAGGTCACGGATGGCCTCCTGCGCTGTCTTGACCGCTGCAGACCCGCAATCGTTGAGGAACGCGCGTCCGAGCGGCCGGATCGCGTCGTGGATCTTGAAGCGGTCGGCACCGAAGATCTGGATCGAGCCGCTTGAGCGAAGCCGGCGAAACGCGGCCGCCGCGTCGGCGGACGCAATGCCGAACGTCCGCTGCAGTACGGCGGCGGCTTCGGCCTGGGCGAGCGGGACATCGCTGAGGCTGAGCGCCGCCACAGCACGCCGCTCATTTTCATTGAAGGTGTCGAACACGTCGGCGAGGATGAGTTCCTGCGCCGTCTCGACAAGGTGCGTCCGCTCTTCAAGCGCCGTGCACAAACGGTCGACACTTCCATCATAGGAATCAGCGGCGATCTTCAGCGCATTCTGAACGTAGAGCGGCAGACCCGCGGTGAGCTTGAGCAATCGCTCATAGTCTGCAAAGTCGCCGCGACATCCGAGCGATGCGCCTTCTACCGCCGCAGTTTCGTTGGACCAACCGAGCAGTCGCTCTGCCGATATGTCGAGTGTGGCTTCAAGTCGTGCGATCGATGGGCCCGGTTGAGCGAGTAGGACGAAGCGCAGTTGCTGGGACGCTCCAATGAGGGATGCTATGTCGCTAGGGGCGACACGGTGGGCGTTGTCGAGGACGATGGTCGCTGTGAGACCGACGTCCGCAAGGTGGCGACCGATTGCGAAGAGGACCTCCGTCCCGCTAGCTCCCGGCAGGAGAATTTCCCCGAGGGTGCCGCCGCGCGAGCCGAACATTCGGGCGGCCAACTCGCGTGCGACGGCGCTCGCCAGCGCGGGGCCTGAGATGTCCGCAACATCGTAATAGGCCAGCCTATCGGCTGCATGCAGAGCCGTTTGCGACACCCAAGACGTTTTGCCAGCGCCAGAGAAGCCGACAACGAGCCGCACGTGGTGCACGCTGGCGAGCGCCGGCTCCTGCTCCTGGGGCCGGTATCGCAGAGGCGGCGCCGGGAAGTCGTGAAGTTGCACGACAAGCTGTTCGAAGAGGTCAGGAAGGGCGTCGACAACGAATGTGTGGTTGGGGTTTGGCTCGATTCCTGCTGAAGCCGCTAAGATCCTGCCGGCGAGTTTCCAAACGAGCGTCTCCGGTGCCAAGACCGTGAACGGTAGTGTCTCTGCCGCGGCTCGGCATGCCTCGAAGGCCTCGCCAATGGTTTCCCACGGTTCGGGAAGCGCAGCGTCTGGAGAGGCACACCCCGGCTGCACGAGAGCAACGTCGGCGGGCCACGCGGAATTATTGGCGCGCCCGCCCAGGTCGGGGCCCAGTGCCGCATTTGAGACGATAACGAACTGGCAAGCGCCGCTTCGCCGTCCCGCGAGGTGTTCCGCTCGAATTTCATCGAACCGCGTGAGCGCGTCCTCGATGTCACTGAATATGAGGCGTGATCCGCGGGTTTTTATCTGCGTGTAAATGCGTCTATCGGGAAGCACCACTTCAACGTCTTCGTCGTTCTCGACGACGATATGCATGACGCCCGCACGTCCGGCGCGGAATAAGCAGGCAGCCGCGTAGAGGTGCTGGTAGAGGAAGCCACGATGGACGGCTTCGATCCGAGCGAGCTGGCGAGGGTCTAGGTTGAAGGTCTCCACGCCGTCTCTCTATTGCACTTGGAGAGGCTGGGAGCGGAATTCCGCGGCCGAGGCGAGGCCTTCGAACTCGGCGATGAAATGCCGGTAGGCGAAGTTGATGAGGTCTCTCACCAACTCAAGAAGGCCACCCGTCGGCAGTCCATCAAACGGGTCGCCATGGGCCAGCGAGTTTCGACGCTCGGCAAGAGTGGGATGAGTCTCGCCTGTCAATTGACCGATCGCAGTTCCTCCACAGCGCACGACCATCGGAATTTGCGCGTCCGTCAGGCCGTCGGAATCAACCATGCATTTGAGAAGCGCCGCAAAGCTTCGCTTGTTCTTCGAGATGCGTGCTCCGTATCGATCCATCAGCGCCAATTCTAGGGCGATCAGGGCTGCAAGCTCGCCCGCCTTCAAGATACTGATGTCGACCCAGCCCAGCAGGTAGAGGGTCTGCGCTCGGGCAAATTTTGTTTGCACGATCTCGGGAATGCGCGTGTCGATGCCCAGACTCGCGACGAATGCACGCCAGTCGGCAGCCTTTGCAAAATGGATGAATCCGCCTGCGCTGCCCTCTGTCGGCCATGGCAGCAACAACGGCTCATCTCGGTCGCTGAGCGTGATGTGAGAGTGATCCGCCATCGCGTTCACGCACGCCGCAACATCCGCTCGATGCGCATGCGCTGATAGCCGTGAGCATGCACATGCTGGAGGAGCTGGCGGATATCACGGACACCGAATGCAACTGACGCCTTCAAAGGGCTCGAGAAGGTAGCGTAGAAGGACCAACGTGCGTCAGCTGGCAGCGGGGCGTTCTGTCGTCGATCAGTGATGACTACGTCGCGCGGGTCGCTGGCGTTGCGGAAAGCATAGAAGGTGATCCAGTCGGGGCGCCGGTAGCGCGCCGCTTTACTGAAGGGCACCGACTGAACCTTCACATCGGTCTGATCGAGGACCCAGTCAAGCTGCTCCAGAATCTGACGCACCATGTGGCCAACCATCTGCTTAACGCGATCGGCCAACACCTCCTCACGAAACTCGTCGAGCAGGTGCTCCTCGATCCCTTCGACGGCCGGTTTGCCGAGCTGAGATGCGGTCTCCAGACGCGCAACATTTTCGGCCTCGGTCAGGAACGCCCAGATGCGCTGGCCCAACTCGGTCTCATAGAGTGACGTGAATTTCTCAGGATTATAGGCAAACATGACAGTGCCTCCTTTACCGGGCAAATATGGCCGGTTATAAGTGCCTGTCAATGGTTGCGCACGTCGTCTAAGCACCACGGGGCCAATACAGTAGGGCATGGCCGCGCTGCGGTGAGCTTGCGTCGAAGCGACGGAGCAATGACGGTTTCGGGGGCGGAACTTTGCAGATCGCAAAGCTAGAGATCGAGAATTTTCGCGGTATCCGTGAGGGCACGATCCTGTTCTCGCCCCATACCGTCTTCGTTGGCGCGAACAACTGCGGGAAGACAACGGTCGTCGAGGCGTTGGCGCTTCTGTTTGGTCGCGACCGGATGATTCGCCAACTGACGGAGCACGACTTCTACGGTAGCAATCCGCAGCCGCCAGACCGCATCCGCCTGATCGCAACGGTCATTGACTTCGAAGGCGATGATCCTGCCCAGCACATGGACTGGTTTCGCGACGACAGAGGCGTGGTGAAATGGTGGAATCCGGCAGACGGCGGCGTGATGCCGGCGCGCACCGATCCCGCTTGGCGTCTCGCCTGCCAGGTCGCTTTCTCCGCCCGGTTCCACCGGCCGTCGCTGGAAGTGGAAACGCTGCGGTATTTCCACGACGACGATGCGGTCGACGATGTGTTCTCCGAAGAGAGCACCACCGGCTTTCCAGCACGCTTGATCAGAGACATCGGCTTCTTCTTAGTGCCCGCGGCACGAACATGGGATCGAACGGTCTCGTTCGGATCGGAACTGTTCAGGCGGGTTGTCTCGGCTGGTGAGGGCCAACCATCGGAGTCCGTCCTTAGTGAGCGCGATAGGTTGCGAGTGCCCGAGGCGCGCCTGGAGGAGGACGAACGCCTCGCACCGATTGTCGCGCAACTGAACGACGAATTGCGCGGGTTCTTCCGGACAGCGCCGACGCTCCATTTGAGAGTGACCGCGACCGACAGCGACGGTTTGCTGGAGTCAGTGGTGTCGCACTACGCGCACGAGGGAGCTGATTTGCCTCTGCCGGCGAAGCGGCATGGCAGTGGGCTGCTGTCGCTACAGCACTTGTTGTTGCTGCTTCAGTTCGGACGACTTCGCGCGGCCGCCCAAGAGGGCTTTTGGATGGCTTTGGAAGAGCCTGAGCTTCACGTCCCTCCCGCACTTCAGCGGCGATTGGTCCATCGCATCCAGGCGCTTTCTCAGCAAACGTTCGTTTCAACACACTCGCCGATGGTTGCGGCGCTGGCCGATCCGAAGGGCGTAGCAGTGCTTCGCAACGAGAACGGTAAACTCACGTCCGTCCCTTTGCTGACGTCCATGTTGCCGGCTGACACACCGAATAGCGTCCGCAAGCTCTTCCAGGTCAATCGTGTCGAGACGATTGCCGCCTTGATGCACGAGTTCGTTTTGGTCCCTGAAGGACGCACCGACTACGAATGGCTGGGGCTTCTGGTGCGCGCGGTCGACCTGCACCAAAGCTGGGCAGCAGCAGACGAATGCAGGTTCGACGCTTTTGTCGGCGTGATCCCTACACATGATGGAGCGGTTGTCCGAACCGTCGACGCCATGGCGGCGCTGCATCCGCGGGTGATGGCGATCGTCGACGGTGACGCCGAAGGTCTGGGCTACGCCGCCGCTCTCACCGCTGCCGGTGCTCTGAATTCAGGCGTGATCATCCGCTGGGCGGATGATCAGACGCTTGAGGATACGCTCGGTTGGATCGTCGACGCGGACGCGGCCGCCTGCCTCGCGACAATCCAATTCGACAACCCGCCGGCGGCATCGGCGGATTTGGTGGCACGCCTGAAAAGTGAGAACCGCAATGCTGGCGGGCTCAAGAAAGACACGTCCAGCTACGAGTCCATCGCCGCCGCAATCGGAGCAAACGAAGCTTGCTGTGCACGGGCCCGCTCCCTGCTGAATGGAATCGCGGATCTCGCGAAGGGAGTGGCAAACCCCCTGTTTGTCGTCGACGCGAACAACGCCGCGATCAGGGTCTTTCAGCCGTGACCATTCGGGCGGTCGAGGGGGCTGCTGGGTGCGGGAAAACGCATCGGCTGATGGTGATGCTCGCAGAAACCCTTGCCGCCCACCCTTTGACCCAGGGGCAGCGCGTGCTCGCCTTGACGTTCATGCACGGAGCTCGACGACGGCTATCGGACCGCCTCAAAGGCGTCGCTGGTCTCTCTGGACAAGTACAATGCTGCACAGTGGATGCCTTCGCGTGGCGCATCTACCGACGCTGGCGGGGTCTCGCGACCGCTCTTGAGATACCGGCCACCACGGAGGGCGAATTCGACGCTGTGTGCGATGCGGCAGGTTTGCTGCTTGAGCAGGCGCAGGTTCGTTCGTGGACCGCGATGAGCTTCCCGATCATTCTCGTTGATGAAGGTCAGGATCTACGGCCGCAGCGTCTGCGAATGTTGATTGCTCTTTCGGGAGCAACGCATGCGCTGATCGCAGCCGATGAGTTTCAATGCCTAGATCAAGCGCTTCGCCCGAACCCCCTTGTAACCTGGCTTCAGGATGCCGCGGAGCCCGAAACCCTGGCGCAGGTCCGTAGGACGAACGTCGCGGGCCTGCTCGCGGCGGCAACGGCGATCCGAGGTGGTCAAGCTCCGGTCAACGGACAAGGGTTTCGCATCTTGCAGCCAGGCGTGAGCGTGCCGCTCGCGGCCACATTGCTCGCAAACGCTATCGCGTGGCGCCAGGGCGGCGACGTGGCTGTCATTACCCCCGCGCTACAGGGTGGGTTTGCTCAGTCGGTCGTCGCGCGGGTTGTGCAAGGCCCATGCGGTCAACAACAAAATGGCCCGTATTCCATCCACTGGGAGGGAACGGACCGCGACGAGACTCACCTCATTGTCGGAGCCCTTCAGCTATCAGCGGCGCCAACCGCCACAGAGGTATGCGCTGCGCTTCGGGCCCTTCCTCCATCCGGGCCGGCAAAGGCGACGCTCAGCTGGGTACACAATCAGATTCACGCGGTTGGGCGCTCAGACTTCACGCGGGAGGAAATCGAAGCGGTAGTTGCGCGAAACGTAGCCCTTCGTCGCCAACATGGCGGTGGCGGATCGCACCTCTTCAGCGCAATGACAATTCAGCAGGCAAAAAACCGCGAGTTCGAAGGTGTGGTCGTCATATGGCCATATCAAGTTGGCGGGGATGTCGAGCACAAGCGCCGCCTGTTGTACAACGCGGTGACGCGTGCAAAGCGTTGGTGCAATATCATCGTCCAAGGCCAGAATCTTCTCGCCGCCGCACCGTTTGCGTAACGTAATTGGGAGCGATGGAAATGCCTGATGCAGGAGTGTGCTGCGGGCCGGACTCGAAACCGGCTATTGGATGGGCTTAGCGCGCCGAGCCATTACGCCGGTGCCTTCTCGTCACCATCTCGGGCCTTTGCTGGCCATGTGTCCTTCCACACCGCCGCAGCAAGAGGCGTTTTGTCTATCTGCTCACCCGGCTTCCATCAAGCCGTCAAGCTCAAACGGGATAGCGGGAGAGAGACGGTGAGCATGGCGAGCACGGACGTGTTGTGCTAACGGTGATGACGGTGTTTTCTCGCACCGGCGCGTAGCGCGCTATGTGGCCGACCGCGCGAAAGATCGACCAATCGCTGTCGATAGAAGCCGAAACTTCGCTGAATCCGAATCGCGCGAATTTCCCTTTGAAGTCATAAGCGAAAAATTTTGACGGCGCGATGGTCGGGCTTTGACCGTCAACAGAAAGAAATTACGCTGGTAAATCAGCGCGTTGAGATGCATTGAGAGAATCGAGTGGGAGTGATCTTATGATACCAGACTATCAGATACTCATGCGCCCCGTGCTGCTTGATCGATGGAATTCAGCTTACCAAACTGCTGATTCGCTACAATATCGGCTGCCGCGATGAGGAGGTCATCCATCTCAAGAAGATCGACGAGGATTTCTTTGAGTAGTTTGTAGCCAAGAAATGCCTGAATGTGGGCTGGATGGCCAGCGAGGAATCTTTCCCGGCGCAGGATCGTCGGCACGCTCAACAAAAGTTAATGATTGCAAGGAGCTTCGGACATTTCGCAGAAAGCTGTTTTCGGGATGGTCAAATGGTAGATAGTACCCGGTCCATGCGACGGACGATTTACGATGTCTTGCTGTTAGTGCGCAGGGAAACCTTCAAGATGCTTTAGGTGAGTTTAGTATTTCCCATAACGCTAGTTAAGATTTTCTATCTTCGCATACGGATAAAATTATGAGCGAATGGTACGACAATCAAAGGCAGCTAAGCAGTATTCGCCGTGAGGCGCGTGCCTGAAGGAATGCGTTGCCGATCTGGTGCTTGAGAACAGGCTGCTCCATCCTGCCTAAATTCCATGCAGCGGTACGCAGTGATTCAGGCAATTTTAAAAAATGGTGCATTGCAATATTTTCATTCATGCGCGCAATATAGGCGATGAGTGAAGCCAGCCCGACCGTTCTCGTGATCGATACAAACCCAGCGCGGGCCGCCATCATTGAGGCCGGGTTGCGGGCGGAGGGTTATGACCGCATTCATGTCGATACCCGAATGGAAGGGCTCGCTGCCCGGATAGCGGTGCTCTTTCCTGATGTGATCGTGATGGACCTTGGCAATCCGAACCGCGACATGCTCGAAAACATGTTTCAGGTCGCCCGCGCTGTCAAAAAGCCGATTGCGATGTTTGTCGATCAATCCGACCGGGAAAGCATGGAAAAGGCGATTGATGCCGGGGTGTCGGCCTATGTGGTTGACGGGTTCAGGGTGGACCGGGTGCGCTCCATCATGGAAATGGCGATCAGTCGTTTCAACGCCTTCTCGCGGCTTGAGCGGGAACTGGAATCAGCCAGAGGGGCGCTTGCAGATCGCAACAGCGTGGACAAGGCAAAGCGTATTCTGATGCGCACGCGCCAGATGTCGGAGGAGGACGCTTACGCGCTTCTTCGAAAATCGGCGATGAACCAGAACCGGAAAATTGCGGATGTGGCTGAAAGCCTGATCCTCTCCGCCGAACTTTTGGGAAGGGGCGAGTAAACAATGGCGCTTGATATTGTCAAAGCAGCTTTCATGCCGTTGATCGATGCCTCCATTCTGGTGGCCGCGCGCGAGATGAAGTTCGCCGATGCCGAGGGGCTTGATCTGGTTCTGACGCGTGAGACCTCCTGGGCAAATGTGCGCGACCGGGTCGCAATCGGTCATTTTGACGTGGCGCATATGCTGGCGCCCATGCCGATCGCCGCCAATCTCGGGTTGACGCCGATGCGCTGCGAACTCATCGCGCCGATGGCGCTTGGCCTTGGCGGCAACGCGGTCACGGTATCGAAGGCGCTGAGCCTTGATGCCAGCCAGATGCTCGATGCCGCCAGTGCTGGCACGCATCTTCGCGGTCACATCGCCGCGCGGCTGAAAGCAGGGGAACCGAAACTGCAATTCGCCGTGGTTCATTCTCATTCCGCGCATAATTTAGAACTTCGCTACTGGCTTGCCGCCTGCGGCATCGACCCGGAAAAAGACATCGACATCGTTATCCTGCCGCCGTCTTATATGGTCGATGCGCTTCAGCACGGCACCATAGACGGGTATTGCGTCGGCGAACCTTGGAATAGTATGGCGGTGGAGCGTGATCTCGGTTCACCGCTTACAACCAAGAATGCGATCTGGGCTGCGAGCCCGGAAAAGGTTCTGGGCGTGCGAACCTCCTGGGCGAGCGAGAAGCCGGACATTCTTGCGGCACTCCTGCGCGCCTTGATCCGTTCGGCAAAATGGTGCGGCAATTCGGCAAACCGCGGCGTCCTGTCGCAAATGCTCGCGCGGCCGGATTATCTCAATGTCCCGGCTGCCGTGATTGAGCGGTCGCTTGGCAGCGTTGCAGGCTTCGAGCCGTTTGAAAAGGCTGCGACATTTCCCTGGTTGAGCCATGCGATGTGGTTCTACAGTCAGATGGTGCGCTGGAACCTGGTCGCACATGTGCCGGGTCATGTCGATCTCGTCCAGAAAACCTATCGCCCAGACCTTTATCGCCGGGCGCTCACAAGCACCGGCACGGTCATTCCGAGTGCAAATTCCAAGGTTGAAGGGGCCCTTAAGGCGCCGATGCCTGTCGGTACGACCGGCGGCGTTCTGATCCTCGGCCCGGACGGATTTTTCGATGGTCTCGCCTTCGATCCGGACGAAATTGACGCCTATATCCTGGCGCAGAAAAAGGCGTGATATGGAAGGTCAGTTTTTATGCGTTGCGAGATGGCGCTTGTTTTTTGTGCAGTGCAATGCCTAGGCTCTGTGCGGATCGGTATTCAGCCAGGTGAAGAAACCGGACGATATTTTTTAAGCCTCTGTAAAATATGAGCATTTCACGAGGCGTAAAACTGGCACAATCCATGCTTTAAGATTTGGTAACTATCCGAGAATTTGGTGATCCAACGGCGGATCACGACAAATAAGCAACGCTGCTGCCCTGTTCTGCCTTCGCACACTTGCTGCGTGGCTGGAGAGATCAGCAGCTTTTTTTTGCCCAAATCGACGAAATGGAGATGAAAATGAATGCAGATCGAAAAACCCGGCGCTCCTTTCTGGCCGTGGCTACCGCACGCCTGACCCTGACGGGTCTCGCGACGCTAGCGCTCGCAACAACAATCGCCGGCATGATATCCGGCGCTTCTGCTGAACCTCTCGTGCTTGAGAAGGACGAGCTGAAACTCGGCTTCATCAAGCTTACCGATATGGCACCGCTCGCCATCGCCTATGAAAAGGGTTTCTTCGAGGACGAAGGTCTTTTTGTCACCCTGGAACCGCAGGCAAACTGGAAGGTGCTGCTTGATCGCGTCATCACGGGCGAACTTGACGGCGCGCATATGCTGGCCGGCCAGCCGCTTGCTGCCACCATAGGCTATGGCACAAAGGCGCATATCGTCACGCCGTTTTCGATGGATCTGAACGGCAATGGCATCACGGTTTCGAATGATATCTGGGCGATGATGAAGCCTAACATTCCCGTTGGTGCCGACGGCAAACCGCAGCATCCGATCTCGGCATCGGTATTGAAGCCGATCATCGAAAAGCTGAAAGGCGAGGGCAAGCCCTTCAAAATGGGCATGGTCTTCCCGGTTTCGACGCACAACTATGAATTGCGCTACTGGCTGGCGGCGGGTGGCGTGCATCCGGGATTTTATTCCCCGAGCGATGTTTCGGGACAGATCAAAGCGGACGCCCTTCTCTCGGTGACACCGCCGCCGCAGATGCCCTCGACCCTCGAGGCAGGGACCATCCATGGCTATTCCGTCGGAGAGCCATGGAATCAGGCAGCCGTGTTCAAAGGCATCGGCGTTCCGGTCATCACCGATTACCAGATCTGGAAAAACAATCCGGAAAAAGTGTTCGGTCTGACAAAAAGATTCACCGAGGAAAACCCGAACACGACGCTTGCCGTCACCAAGGCCCTGATCCGCGCGGCGAAATGGCTTGATGAGAACAACAACGCGAACCGGCTTGAGGCGGTCGAAATTCTCGCCCGCCCGGAATATGTCGGGGCGGACGTCGAAGTGATTGCAAACTCCATGACTGGAACATTCGAATTTGAGAAAGGCGATAAGCGTGAAATCCCTGATTTCAATGTGTTTTTTCGCTACAATGCGACCTATCCCTTCTATTCCGATGCGATCTGGTATCTGACCCAGATGCGCCGCTGGGGACAGATTGCCGAGCCAAAGCCCGATGACTGGTATGACGAGATCGCAAAATCGGTCTACCAGCCGGACATCTATCTCAAGGCCGCGCGGCTTCTGGTTGATGAGGGCCATGCCGCAGAGACGGATTTCCCATGGACCAGCGATGGCTACAAGGACCCGACGCCTGCCGCGGATGTGATCGACGGCATCGGCTATGACGGGCGGAAGCCGAACGACTATCTCAACCAGATGCTGATCGGCCTCAAAGGCAAAGACATCATCGGCGGCTGATGCCTGCACCAGCAACAGGGCAGGGCGTAATTGACCCTGCCCCGATCATCAATGATCTCAATCCCTTTCAGGAAAAGTGACACATGGCACACATGACGGATACAGCGCCTGTAGCCCGCCCGAACGGGCGGGCACGGATTTTCGCCGCGATCAACCGGACGAGCGGGTGGCTAGATGCGCTTGGCTTCTCCTGGCTCGTGCCGATGCTGAAAATCGCCGCAGGCGACAGCCCGCGCGAGCAATTGCACGAGCTCAAGCGCGTCCTCATCATTCCGATGCTGGGCATTCTCGCGTTCCTTCTCGCGTGGGGCGTGCTGGCGCCGAAAGTTCAGACCTCGCTTGGCGCGGTGCCCGGCCCGGTCGCGGTCTGGGAGCAGGCGGTCGGTCTGTGGGCTGATCACCTGCGCGAGCGCGAGAAATCCGATGCGTTCTATCAGCGCCAGACTGAGCGCAATGAGAAACTGATCGCAGAAGGCAAGCAGGACAGCGTCAAATGGCGCACCTATACTGGCAAGCCGACATTTGTCGACCAGATATTCACCTCGCTTCTGACTGTCGGCCTCGGTTTCCTGATTGCGACACTGATTGCCGTGCCAATTGGTATTGCTTCCGGCCTTTCTCGAAATTTCAGCGGCGCCATCAATCCGCTGATCCAGATTTTCAAACCGGTCTCGCCACTCGCCTGGTTGCCGATCGTGACCATGATCATTTCTGCCACTTATGCGTCGCCTTTCGAGTGGCTTCCGAAATCGCTTTTGATCTCGGCGGTGACGGTGACGCTGTGTTCGATGTGGCCGACCCTGATCAACACCGCGCTCGGTGTTGCCTCGGTCGACCGGGATCTCATGAATGTTGGTCTGGTCCTGCAACTGCCGACCCGCAAGACGATCACCAAAGTGGTGCTGCCTTCGGCGCTGCCGCTCATTTTCACGGGGCTGCGTCTCTCGCTCGGCGTGGGCTGGATGGTGCTGATTGCCGCTGAAATGCTGGCGCAGAATCCGGGTCTTGGGAAATTCGTCTGGGACGAATTCCAGAACGGCTCCTCCCAGTCGCTTGCAAAAATCATGGTGGCGGTGCTCACCATCGGTGTCATCGGCTTCATGCTTGACCGGGTGATGTTCGCCCTTCAGCGCGTCTTCACATTCTCCGCGAGCCGCTGACGAAAGACAGGAACAGAACCATGACTTATCTCGAAATCAGCGGACTTTCCAAATCCTATGGCGAAGGCGTGCGGCGCACGGATGTGCTCAAGAACATAAATCTCAAGGTCAGGGAGGGTGAATTTGTCGCGATAGTCGGCTTTTCAGGTTCCGGCAAGACCACGCTCATCGCGGCCCTTGCGGGGCTGATCAGGCCGGATCTTGGTGCCGTGATTTTCAAAGGCACCGAGATTGTCGGCCCGGGACCGGAGCGCGGGGTTGTCTTCCAGTCCTATTCGCTGATGCCCTGGCTCTCTGTCGCGGGCAATGTGGCGCTTGCCGTGGACAGTGTCTTTGCAAAAAAGCCGAAGGCGGAGCGGGCGAACATCGTCTCCAAATATATCGACATGGTCGGCCTGTCCCATGCGCGTGATCGCAAACCGGCTGAGCTTTCCGGCGGCATGCGCCAGCGTGTTGCGGTGGCGCGCGCCCTTGCCATGCAGCCCGAAGTGCTGCTTCTGGACGAGCCGCTGTCGGCCCTCGATGCTTTGACAAGGGCAAAACTTCAGGACGAACTTGCCGCGATCTGCGATCAGGAGAAGAAGACCATCGTCCTCATCACCAACGATGTCGACGAAGCCATTCTCCTTGCCGACCGCATCATTCCGTTGACACCGGGGCCGAACGCCACGCTCGGGCCTGAATTCAAGGTCAACATTACCCGCCCCCGCGACCGTGCGGACATGAATTCGGATGTCGATTTCATCCGCCTGCGCGCGGAGATCACGAGCTTTCTGATGGATGCAGGCGCTGAGCGCGGCGCCGATGTGGAACGGGAGATTGTGCTTCCGGACCTCGCACCGATCAGCCTTATCAGAGAAAGACTTCCGAAAGCCTATCGGCAGGCGGCCGAGACGACCCGTGTTGACCGCTTTCTTGAATTTTCGCAGTTGAAGAAGGTCTATCCGACGCCGAAAGGGCCGCTCACGGTTGTCGATGGTTTTGACTTGCGGATGCAGAAAGGCGAATTCATCACCCTGATCGGCCATTCAGGCTGCGGAAAATCGACTGTTCTTTCTATGGTCGCCGGCCTTAATGCGATCAGCGAAGGTGCAATCATTCTTGATGGCAAACACATCACGCAGGCCGGGCCAGACCGCGCCGTCGTGTTTCAGGCCCCCTCGCTGATGCCCTGGCTCACGGCCTATGAGAATGTCGCCCTCGGCGTCGACCGGGTCTATCCCCAGGCAAGCGAAGCCGAGCGCAAGGATGTCGTTGAATATTACCTGCAACGCGTCGGTCTCATAGAGGCGATGCACCGCTCGGCCGCTGACCTCTCAAACGGCATGAAACAGCGTGTCGGCATCGCCCGCGCCTTCGCGCTTTCGCCGAAACTGCTTCTCCTCGATGAGCCGTTCGGCATGCTCGACAGCCTGACGCGGTGGGAATTGCAGGATGTTTTGATGGATGTCTGGAAACGCACCAAGGTCACGGCCATCTGCGTCACCCATGATGTCGATGAGGCGATATTGCTCGCTGACCGGGTGGTGATGATGTCGAACGGCCCGAGGGCGAAGATCGGCAATATCATGGATGTTCAATTGCCGCGCCCGCGTTCGCGCAAGCAACTTCTCGATCACATCGACTACTACGCCTATCGCGAGGAATTGCTTGAATTCCTCGAAGCCTATGAGGGCGGTGCAAATCCGAGCTTCGATCAATTGCAATCGATTTCCGAAAAGCGTGCGCTGCGGATTGCTCAGCAAAAAGCCTCTCTTTCCTTAGCCGCAGCGGAGTAAACCATGCGCGAAAAAAAGAAACTTGTCGTGGTCGGCAACGGCATGGCGCCGGGGCGCATGCTGGAACACCTGTTCGAAACCCATGCGGACCTTTATGACGTCACAATTTTTAATGCCGAGCCGCGCGTCAATTACAATCGGCTGATGCTCTCACCGGTACTGTCGGGTGAAAAGACCTATCAGGACATCATCACCCATGACGATGATTGGTATGCGCGCCACGGCGTGACGCTGCACAAAGCCTGCCGCATCGCCGCCATCGACCCATCGGCGAAAACCATCAGAGCGGAAAACGGTCTCCGCGTAAGCTATGACAAGCTCGTCATCGCGACGGGCTCAAATCCGTTCATCGTTCCGATACCGGGCCATGATCTTGAAGGCGTACTCACCTATCGCGATCTTGATGATGTCGAGCGCATGGTCGACGTCGCGAAGGCCAAGGGCAGGGCGGTGGTGATCGGCGGCGGTCTTCTCGGCCTCGAAGCGGCTGCTGGTCTCAGGATGCAGGGCATGGATGTGACCGTGCTCCACTTGATGGACACATTGATGGAGCGCCAGCTCGACCCCGCGGCAGGCTATCTCCTGAAAAAGGCCTTCACGGATCTGGGTATCGACGTCATCACCAAGGCCAACACAAAGGAAATTCTGGGTGCAGACGGCAGGGTCGTCGGCGTTCAGCTCGAAGACGGCACCCGGATCGATGCCTGCATGGTGGTGATGGCGGTCGGCATCCGTCCGTCTTCGACGCTTGCAAGGGACGCCGGATTGGCGGTCAATCGCGGTATCGTCGTCGCGGATACGATGATGACGAGTGATCCTGATATTTTCGCGCTCGGCGAGTGCGCCGAACATCGCGGCATGTGCTATGGCCTCGTTGCGCCCTTGTACGAGATGGCCAAAGTCATTGCCCGGCAACTGACCGGTGACACGGCGGCGACCTATGAAGGGTCCGTCACAGCCACCAAACTGAAGGTGACGGGCATTGATCTTTATTCGGCGGGCGACTTCGCCGAAGGCGACGACCGTGAGGAGGTCGTGCTGCGCGATGCTTCCGCCGGGATCTATAAGCGGTTGGTTCTGAAGCATAACCGGATCATCGGGGCGGTTATGTATGGTGACACGGCAGACGGGCCTTGGTTCTTCGACATGCTGAAGAAGGGCACCGACGTTTCGGCGATGCGTGACACGCTCATTTTCGGGCAGGCCTATCAGGGGGGAGCCGCGCTGGACCCTACGGCGGCCGTTGCAGCCTTGCCGGATGATTCTGAAATCTGCGGCTGTAACGGCATATGTAAAGGCGTGATCACCGGCGCGATCACCCAAAAGGGACTGACCTCGCTCGACGGGGTCCGGGCCCACACCAAGGCGTCCGCCTCCTGCGGAACCTGCACGGGCCTTGTCGAGCAATTGCTGAGCCTCACACTTGGCGATGCGTACAACCCGGCGGCGGTGACCGCAATCTGTGCCTGCACCGAGCTTGGTCACGATGATGTGCGCCGCCTCATCAAGGCAAAGGCCTTGAAATCCATTCCGGCGGTGATGCAGGAACTGCAATGGAAGACATCATGCGGCTGCGCGAAATGTCGTCCGGCGCTGAATTATTACCTCGTCTGCGACTGGCCGGACGAGTATGCCGACGATTATCAATCCCGCTTCATCAACGAGCGCGTTCACGCCAATATCCAGAAGGATGGGACCTATTCCGTCGTGCCGCGTATGTGGGGAGGCATGACATCATCCAAGGAACTGCGCGCCATCGCGGACGTGGTGGACAAGTTCAGCATTCCGGCCGTCAAGGTAACCGGCGGTCAGCGCATTGATATGCTGGGTATCCGCAAGGAAGACCTCCCGGCGGTGTGGTCGGACCTTGGCAAGGCCGGGTTTGTCTCGGGTCAGGCCTATGCCAAAGGCCTGCGTACGGTCAAAACCTGCGTCGGAACCGACTGGTGCCGTTTCGGCACGCAGGATTCGACCGGGCTTGGCATTCGGATCGAGAAATTCATGTGGGGCTCGTGGACGCCGGCCAAGGTCAAGATGGCGGTCTCCGGCTGCCCGCGCAATTGCGCGGAGGCCACCTGCAAGGATGTCGGCATCATCTGCGTTGATTCCGGTTTCGAGATCCATTTTGCCGGTGCAGCCGGTCTCGACATCAAGGGAACGGAAATACTCGGCCTGGTCAAAACCGAGGATGAGGCGCTCGAGCATATCGTTGCGCTGACGCAAATGTATCGTGAGCAAGGCCGCTATCTCGAGCGCATCTATAAATGGGCGAAACGCATCGGCTATGACGAAGTTCGCCGCCAGATCATGGACGATGCTGGCAAGCGACAGGCCTATTACGAACGCTTCGTCTTTTCCCAGAAATTCGCTCAGGTCGACCCGTGGAGCGAACGTGTGTCCGGAAAGGACAAGCACGAATTCAATCCTATGGCGACCCTTACCCTGGAGGCTGCGGAATGAACGCTTTCACAAAGACCTGGCTGAGCATCGGCACATTGAGCGATATTCCGCTCCGTGGGGCGCGTTGCGTGAAACACGGCGATCTCACGATCGCCATCTTTCGCACCACCGACAATCAGATCTACGCACTGGAAGACAGATGCCCGCATCGCAACGGCCCTCTCAGCCAGGGCATCGTGCATGATGGCTGCGTAACCTGCCCTCTGCACAATTGGGTGATTTCGCTCGAAACCGGCAAGGCCGCAGGCGCGGATGAAGGGGCGACCAGAACATTTCCGGTGAAGCTCGACGGCACCATCATCCTGCTTGGTATCGGCCTTGCTGCCGATGCTGAAAGCGGCCGCTGAACCATGCGGGCCACGGCCAGAACCACGTGCCCCTATTGCGGTGTTGGCTGCGGCGTTCTCGCAACACTTGAGGCGGACGGTCAGGTCGCGATAAAGGGCGATCCCGAGCATCCGGCAAATTTCGGTCGCCTCTGCTCGAAAGGCTCTGCCCTCGGCGAAACCGTCGGACTGGAAGGCCGGCTGCTCTTTCCCGAAGTGGGCGGCCGCAAGACCGAATGGAACGAAGCGCTCGATTTGATCGCCCAAACCTTCGCCCGCACTCTTGCGGAGCACGGGCCGGACAGCGTGGCCTTTTATGTCTCCGGCCAGACCCTGACCGAGGATTATTATGTTGCCAACAAGCTGATGAAAGGCTTCATCGGTTCGGGCAATATCGATACCAATTCCCGACTTTGCATGGCCTCGTCGGTCGCGGGCCACCGCCGCGCCTTCGGGTCTGACACGGTGCCGGGCAGCTATGAAGACCTTGAATGCGCCGATGTGATCGTTCTTGTCGGCTCGAACCTGATCTGGTGCCATCCGGTGCTCTATCAGCGCATCGCCGCCGCGAAGGCGGCGCGGCCGGACATGCGGGTGGTGCTGATCGATCCGCGACGCACCCGGACCGCCGATCTGGCCGATCTGCATCTGGCGCTGGAGCCTGACAGCGACGCTGCTCTATTCAATGGGCTTTTATACTGGATCGCGGAGCACGGGCTTGTCGTGCCGGAATGGGTCTCCGCCCACACCGCGGGTTTCGAAGTGGCCCTCGGTCAAGCCGACGGATGGAACCCGGATGCAGTTTCACGGGCGACCGGTCTAAGCGTTCAGGCGATCGAGGAATTCTATCAGCTCTGGTGCGGAAACGAAAAGGTCGTCACCGCCTATAGCCAGGGTGTCAACCAGTCTCAGGTCGGCACAGACAAGGTGAATGCGATCCTCAATTGCCATCTCGCCACCGCGCGGATCGGCAGGCCGGGAATGGGGCCGTTTTCATTGACAGGGCAACCCAATGCCATGGGAGGGCGGGAAGTCGGCGGCATGGCCAATACGCTCGCGGCGCATCTCGATATCGAAAATGCCGCGCACCGCGACTGCCTCAAACGCTTCTGGAAATCACCCCATATGGTGCAAGAGGCCGGATTGAAAGCTGTCGACATGTTTCGCGCCGTCGGCGATGGTCGCATCAAGGCGCTCTGGATCATGGCGACCAATCCGGTTGTCTCGATGCCGGATGCCGATGATGTGGAAGATGCGATCCGCAACTGCCCGTTCGTGGTCGTGTCCGATGTGATGGCCAATACCGACACGGCACGCCATGCGCATGTCAAGCTGCCGTCGCTTGCCTGGGGCGAAAAAGACGGAACCGTGACGAATTCCGAACGCCGGATTTCGCGTCAGCGCGCCTTTCTCGCACCGCCCGGCGAGGCGCGCGCCGACTGGTGGCAAATGGCGGAGGTCGCCCGCCGCATGGGCTTTGAAGAGGCTTTCGCATGGCAGGATGCGGGGGAGATCTTCACTGAATATGCAGCATTGACGGCTTTTGAAAACAAAGGCGCTCGCGATCTTGATCTTTCCGCCTGTGTGACGCTCACAAAGGCTGAGTATGACGCGCTTGCGCCGTTTCAGTGGCCCCAGACCGGCACCGGGATCACGAGAGGGACCAGTCGCTTTTTTGCTGATGGCCGGTTTTTTACAACAGATCAAAAGGCTCGGTTCATTCCCGTGACGCCGCCGCAAAAGCGGCTGCAAGGCGTGGCGTCCCTGGCGCCGCTTTTCCGGCTTAATACGGGGCGTGTCCGCGATCACTGGCACACCATGACGCGGACAGCAAAAAGCGCGCGGCTTTCCAGCCATTTTGCCGAACCCTACTGCGAAATCCATCCCGATGATGCGGCAAGACTGGGTATCGCCCCTGCCGATCTCGTCAGGCTGAGTGCGGGTCACGCCATGATCGTCGTGCGCGCGCTTCTGAGTGATGCGCAATTGCCGGGCAATGTCTTCGTGCCGATCCACTGGACGGACCAGACGGCCTCCTCAGCCCGTGTCGACCGGCTGGTGGTGGGTCGAACCGATCCATTCTCCGGTCAGCCCGCGAGCAAAGGTGCCTCTGTTACGGTCGAGCGCGCAAGGTTTGCCTGTCATGGATTTGCCGTGACACGGGCCCGGCCGCAGACATCGGGTCTCGATTACTGGGCGCTCGCCATTGCCGAAGAGGGCTGGCGGCTTGAATTTGCCTGCACGGATTTACCGTCTGATCATGCGGCGTTGCTCGCCGCCATTCTTGGGGTCAGGGGCGATGAAACAACCTTGTCCGCCGAGGACCGCAAACGCGGATCCCTGCGACTTGCCCGATTTGACGGTGCGCGTCTTGAAGGCGGCGCCTGGCTCTCGACTAATCCGGTGGACGTGTCGCGAAGCTGGGCGAGCGAACAGCTTCAGGCGCACTTTGAGACGGCGTCCGATCGCTGGCGTATCCTTGCAGGCCGACCGGCCGGTGATAGGCCGGACAAGGGCGCGATTGTCTGTTCCTGCATGAGTATCGGCGTCAACGACATTGCCACCGCAGTCCTCAACGGCTGCCATTCTGTTGAATCTGTCGGTTCGGCAACACGCGCTGGAACGAATTGCGGCTCCTGTCAGGCGGAAATCCGGGAGATTATCCTCGCCCACCATCGGATCGCCGCTGAATAAGCAAAACCGCACTTGTTGAATGCGCCGGGAGAAGGCGTGATTACCGGCCGGGTTCAGCGACAAGCGCCGCGCTGTGCGCCTTCCGGCTGACAGCCTGAGGCGGTGATTTTCTCATCCGTCATCCTGTTTTCAACATGAAAAGGCGCTTGCCGCTTGCAGGCAGAGCGCATGGTGCTATCAGACTGGGCTGACAGGCTTAGAAGGGGAGGCGTGCGTGGAGCGATATGTTTTTGGCTATGGCAGCCTCGTAAACGCCCAGACCCACAATTATACGCAAACCCACAAGGCAAGCCTTGTCGGCTGGCGGCGGGTCTGGCGACGCACCCACCGGCGTGATCTAGCTTATCTCACCATCGTGCCGGACCCCGCAACCCGCCTGATCGGCGTTATCGCCCGCGTGGCAATGGAAGACTGGGACGCGCTTGATCTGCGCGAACAGGCCTATGACCGGCTCTCTCTCGGCACAGAAGTTGACCACCCGCTTCTAAGCCCGGTCGATCTTGTGGTCTATTCGATACCAGAGTGCGATCTGATGCCTGCCTCCGCCACCCATCCCATTCTCATGACCTATCTTGATGCTGTACTGCACGGCTATCTCCAGGCCTATGGCGAGGAAGGCATTGACCACTTTATCGAAACCACCGACGGGTGGGAGACACCGATTCTGAACGATCGCGACAACCCTCTCTATCCGCGTGCGGTGCCGATATCAGACGAGGCGAAGCGCTTCTTCGATGCCCGGTTGAAAGCTGTCGGCGTAACGATACTTCAGGAGCGCCCCTTGCGGGATCCAGGGGATCAATGAATGCAGATTGTCGTTGCCGCCTTGATGCCTGACCGGGCGTGAGGCAATAGGACGCTGCGTCAACTCTTGTTGAGGCGACGGTTTGTCTTTGACTGTTTAAGATTTTTGCCTATCCTTAAAGGATGGGGTGGTATCATCTCGTAAGCTGCGCTTCTTTTGGAGGAGATAAACATGAAATCCTGGTCTAAGCCCGTCATGAACAGCGTCAATGCAGGTTTCGAAATTTCGCGTTATCTGCCGGCGGAACTTGGTTCCTGCAAAAAGTAAGACCTTTTAGGGAAACCGAAAGGTCAAGGCCGCTGTCCTGTTTCAAAGCAGGGCAGCTTTTTTATTTTTTGCGTCTATGCCGACAACAACCTTGTAACCACAGATTGCGGAAATTCCCATGCAGCTTCAGCTTTCCACATGGCAGGAAGTGGATGCTTATCTCACCCGGAGCCAGACCATCATTCTGCCTTTCGGTTCAACCGAGCAGCATGGCCCGACGGGGCTTATCGGAACCGATGCGCTCTGCCCGGCGGCGATTGCCGAGGCCGTTGGCGAAGCGACAGGAACGCTTATTGGCCCTGCCTTCGCCATCGGCATGGCGCAACATCATATGGGCTTTGCGGGGACCATGACCCTGCGCCCGTCGACCATTATCGCGATGGTGCACGATGCGGTTTCCTCCCTCGCGCTGCACGGTTTCCGGCGGTTCTATTTTCTCAACGGGCATGGCGGCAATATCGCGACCCTATCGACCGCCTTCTCGGCGTTTCATGCCGAGTTGAGCCTTGATCCTGACCAGACGGAAAGTCCTGATATCCGTTTGAAGCAACGCAACTGGTGGGATGGCAACCGCTTTCGTGCGCTTTCCGCCGAGTATTATGGCGCGGCGGAGGGAACCCACGCGACATGCTCCGAAATCTCGCTTTCGAATTATCTTTATCCCGACCATGTGAAATCGGCTGTTCTTGATCCGGAAATCGCGCCGCGCGGTCCGATCCTCGATGCGGCTGATTTTCGCCGCCGTTTCCCCGATGGACGCATGGGCTCGAACCCGTCGCTCTGTTCGGTGGCCCATGGCAAGCGCATATTCGAAGCCGCACGGGATGATGTCATCGACGATCTCAGCCAGTCTTTCCGCGACTGACACGCACGCCCCCGTGACCTGTCCCTAGACCTGTCCCTAGTTTTTCTTGCCACCAAGAAGACCGCCAAGTCCCTGGATAAGCTGATCGGCCGGGCGCTGTGGTTCAGTTTCTGGCACGCTCACGTTCGGATCGGCGGGCGCAGCCGGTGTTGCCGCGGACCCGGAGTTCTTGGGTTTGATAAGTTTTTGCAGCGCATCGGCAACGGGCGCTGCTGCCGGGGAGCCGAGCGGTGAGGCGAGGCCTTTTGTGGGCTGCGGCCGTGCGCGGGGAACCGGAACCTCGCCGACGGCAAGCGGCACAATCGGCGCGGTCGCTTCCCTGCCGCCGAGAAGCGCGCCAACCGCGCCGACCGCCGCGGCAACCCCGCCTTCTTTCGAAATCTTGCCATCCTGAATGAGTGTTCCAAGGTCGACGCCGGTCTTGGCCTGCAATGTCTCGCCAACCTTACCCGCGATCCCGGTTTTCGGATCCGTGCCAAGGCCTTTCAGAAGTTCCGCCGGTTTGCTGGAAGCGATCTTGGCAAAGCCGCCGCCGAGCGATTGCAGTTTCGCGAGGCCAGCGGCCGGGTCTTCCAGAAACCCCTTGATGTCCGGATAGATGCGCGGTTTCGCCCAGTTGCCATCGATGATCACGGGTACGGCAAAGCCCGCAAGATCCTGCGCACCGCCCTGACCTTCGAGGCTTGCAACGATTTTCGGATTGACCCGGTATTTCAGCGTCTGCGCCGGAAGGTCGACGCTGCCCTCGCCGGTGACGCGCACAAGCGGACCGACCAGCGTGAGATCGCTGTTCGAGGCGACGCCGTTTTGCACATTGAAGGATGCCGTGAAGGCGCTGAAATCGGTTTTCTCGGCTGGGGCAGTGTTCCATCCGGAAAGCGCACCGCTCGTCAGGGCGCGCATCGACTTGGCAATATTGATGCCGCGGATCGCGCCATTGTTGAAGGCAAATTTCGTGGCTCCGTTGAGTGCCTGAACCAGTTCCGCCTCGGATTTGCCGGATGTCGTCATATCGAGCGAGAAATCAAGCCCGCCCTCGATCCGCTCGAATTTCGCGGCATCCCGCAGGAACGGATAAGCCTCGATCGCCGTTGTCGTGAGTTTGACGGCCATGGCAGGCACGGCCCCGGCATTGGTGATCGAAACACGGGCATTGCCTGTGCCGCCATAAAAGGTCATCTGCGTCAGATCAGCGTGAAGCGCGCCGCCCTGCATGGTGGTCTTAAGCGCAAGCGGACCGATGCTCATGCCCTCGACTTTAAGCGTTTTCACCCGGGCGGTAAGATCGAGTTCGGCGGCATTGATGAAGCTGAAATCAATCGGCGCGCGGCTCCACCCGGCTTGGGGCGCCCGGGCGGACTGTCCGGTCTGCCCCCCGGAACCGCCGCTCGCCTCAGAAGAGGTCGCGATATAAGGATTCACATCCAGAAGATCGAAGGCAATTTCAGCTTTCACGGAAGGCTTTGCACCAAGACCGACGCTCGCCGTGCCACTTCCTTTGACATCGTCAAGAGCGAGCGACAATGTTTTGAGCGTAACGGCCTTGTCGCTCGCGGTGAAGTCGGTCGCAATGTCAAAGGCGTTGTAGCCGGGGCCTGCGGGCAGCGCCGTGCCAAGCCATTGCGCAAGAGAACGAAGGGATTTGCCCTTGATCGTCAGTTCGCCGCCAATCGGCAGCGACGGGGTGATATTGCCGCTGAAAGTGGCGGCGACCTTCGACAGCGCGACGCTCGCTTTCGTCGCCGCCGCCCGTCCGCTGATCAGGGCGCCCGCGTCGCTTGTCGCATCCACGCGGATTGTCTCGCCGCGCCAGTTGCCGCTGCCCTTCACATTGACAGGCTTGGTCAAGCCGTCAATCGTGGCGTTGAGCGAAAGCGCCGACACCTCGTCCGCTGCCGGGTCATTAAACGTCTCGGCAAGGCCAAGCCCACGGATGCGCGCTTCGGATATGCCCACAGACCCGCGCGCATTGATGGTGGCAAGCACGTCCGCGCTGTTCAGGCCCTGAAAACCGAAGGTCAGATCGGTGCCGATCCTGCCTTCGATCTGTTTTGTCAGCGCATCCTGCCCGGCGAGAGCAAGCAGTGTTTTGAGGGAAAGATTGTTGGCTTTCACGCTGCCATAGGTCGTGAGTGGCTGTTGTTTCGAATCAGCCTCAAGCGAGGCGCGCGCCGATCCGCCGATGGCCACGACATCCGTGATATCGAGTTTCACGACACCGTTTGACAGCGCAAACCGCCCGCGCAGGTTTTCAACGCCGTGATCGCCGGTCTTGATCGCCTGAGCCGAAAAAGCGAGGTCGGCATCGACCGCGCTGAGCGCGGAAAGATCCGGCTCGCCTGCTGTCTCAGCTTTGCCATTCGCATCGGCGTTCGCTGCTGTTGTCGTCTGCGATGATGCATCCGCCGGTCTCAACCGGTCGAGATCAAGGATGCCAAGCCCAAGGGAGCCTTTTACCAGCGGGCGCGCGCCGGTGCTGTCGATGATGAGATCGGTCTTGAGCGCTGTATCGTAAAAATTGCTGTTATCGAATTTGAGGGTAATCCTGCCCTCTTCGGCCTTGATTGTGCCGAGCGCTGCAAGGTCGCCGGGGGCCAGTGCGCCGCCGGACAGGTCAGCAAGATTGGTGGCCTTGATGTCGAGTGTACCGTCGAAAATATCGGGTCCGCCCCCGTCAATCACGCCATTGGCTGCAATGGTCGCGGTCTTGTAGACCGCGGTAAGTGAGACCCGGCCCTGATTGGTTGCAAGCAGGGTCTTGAAGTCCGGTATCTGCCCGGACAAGGCGATATCCTCACCGCTCACATTGGCCGAGCCTGCGAGATTGAGAGGGCCTTTCGCATCCGGCAGGGAGGCGGAAACCGTCAGATTGCTGATTTCAAGCGGCGCAACCCCGGTCTTGCCATAGCGGATTGTGGCTTGCTCGATGGTGAATTTCTGCACCTGAAGCGTTTCCACCAGAGAATTGACGAGATCATTTTCAACCGCTGGGTTGGCGGAAGGCGCGGTCTGATCCGCAGACGGCGAAGGCGTGGTTGCGGCATCGACGCTGTTTGGTGCAAGCCAGACCGGCGAGCCATCGTCTCTGAGTTCGATCACGATATCGGGCTTACCGAGATGGATTTCCTCGATATCGATCGATTTGCTGAACAGCGCGGACAGACCGACGGAAAAGCGCGCCTCCTCGGCCTTGATGATCGGTTCATGGTTCGGCGGGCTCACCGAAACATTTCTCGCAACAAGCCGCACACTCGGCACCAGCGCCATCTCGACGTCGCCATCAACAAGAATGCGCCAGCCGGTTTTCTGTTCGATCAGACGCTGAACCTCTGTCTTGATCGTCTCGGCAGGCAGGATGAACGGGGCGAGGAAGACCAGCGCCGCAAGCAGGGCGAGGCCAGAGACGATGAAAATCAAGAGGCGACGAAACATGGCTGCTCCAAGTCATGTGTACTGACTATGCCTGATTCCATCAGACTTCGCGAAAAACGTCGCTAAATTATGTCGGCGGCGACATCAGCCGCGCAAGCCGAGAGATTCCGCCTGCGCGATCAAGGCTTCGCGCGTGAGAAGGCCGCTTTGGGCATCGAGGCGGCTGACGACGGAGGCAGCATTGAGGGCGGCGAGAACGAGGGCCTCCTCTGGTGTGTCGCCCATGACGAGGCTGCCGGAAAGCGTCGAGGCGAAGGCATCGCCCGCGCCCGTCGTGCCCGCAACTTCGGTCCGGATCACCGGCTGGTAGCAGAGTTTGCCCGCGACAGACAGATACGCGCCGTTGCCGCCATCGGTAACACCGATATAGCGCGGGCCGAAAGCATGAAGCCGCTTTGCATAATTCTCAAGCGGAAGCCTGAAGCCCTGTACCGAAAGGACCGGTTCAGCGGCTGTGTTCAGCGTATCGCCCTTTTCCCAGCCGGTACGTTCCACGAGTTTCGGGACAAGTGCGCGCGCCTCATCCATGTTGCAGATGAAAAGATCAACATCCGGAAGGCTTTCGAAGAACGGATCGGTCTTGTTGGTGAGTTGAAGAACACCGGGATTGACCGCAACAAAAGCGCCTGCAAGCTTGGCGCGGGCGACCAGCGCCGGAAAGCGGTTTGCAGAATCGTTGCTGAGATTGGTGATATAGACAAGATCCGCCCCTCGGAAGACTTCTGGCGCGATGTCGTCATCAACCAGAAATCCATTTGCGCCGCGATGGGTGAAAATCGCGGCGTTGCGGTCATGCGAGGCGATGAGCAGTGAAACCGCGGTCGCCTCGGTCGGATGGGTGCGCACGAGATCGGTCGCAATCCCTTCCTCCTCGAACCGCCCGGAAATCTTGGTCGCATTGATGTCATGGCCGAGCTTGACCAGCGGGGAAACGTCAAAGCCCTGTCGTTTGAGCGAGATCGCGGCATTGACCGCGCCGCCGCCGGTATGGGTGCTGACCGCCTCGGCATCGACCTTGCGCCCTGGCTGCATAAGCAGAAAACTCGTCGTCTGATTGGTCAGCGTCATCTGTTCGATATCGTCATTGGCGATGGTCGCGATGATATCGAGTGTTGCGGAACCGACGGTGATTGCTTTCATGGGTATCTCCAGCCAGAGGGCTTCTTTGCCTCTAACACGATCACCGGTGAATCGCCCGCCCAAATCCGAATTTTCCGCGTTGATTACGGGCTTTGCCGCGATATGCTGAGGAGCCTTGCCTGATCGGTGTGCAGATGCGTATTTTCGCTCCGAATGTCACAGGTTTTCAGTACGCCAAAGGACCAGCGTGATCCGTCCGTATCGTGTTTTTGTCTTTCGTTTGAGCGCATCTTCATGCGTCGCCGCCATTCTCGCCCTCACGCTCCTGCCACATCAAGCGGAAGCGGGGTTTTGTGGCGGCGGGCTGATCGAGGAGAAGCGCTGCAAGGCGGCAATCGACATCATGCGCGACCTTCTGCCCCAAGCCGCGGCCGAAACGACACAACCGGTCGAAGCGACATCCGGCACGGCGAGTGGCGCAGCGGCGGGAAACCCGGTCCCGGATGGTTTGCTTCCCGCGCCAAGCCGCATTGGGGCAGCATCGGACGAGACCAGCGCCGCCGCTGGTGCCACGGCGGTTTCCTCTGGTGATCCCTCTGGTGCAGTGGTGTTCGTACCATACCCGACCGAGCGCCCACGCAACAATAAAGCGCTTTATCCGCAAAATGCAGCGCTGAAGGATGGCGCGCTCGCTTTTCAGTCTGTGGCGGCTCAATCGGCTGGGGCGGGTGGCGATCGCATATCCGGGCCGTATCTGAGCGATGTCTGTCTTGACGTCGACAGCATCACCGAGAAAGACATTGCCGGTCAGCGTGCAGCTTTGAAGAAATCGGGGATATGCGTCACCGAAACCCGGCTTGCCGAGAATGGTCGGCGCTGGCGGCTTTTCATGATAGAAAACCGGAGCAAGGGCGCGGGGCCGCTTTTTGTCGTTCCGCATGACAATGAGGACGCCGCCTTTGCGACCGGCGTTTACGGCGTTGCAACCTATGGCGGCACGCTGATCGCAGTTGAAGCCGGTGAACAGCGTCTTTTCGAGGGGCAGGACCCGAACCGCAATTTCAGCACATCAAGCACGGCGGCAAAATCGTGCCGTGCCCAGCGCGCGCCCGCGCCGCTTTACACCGAAGCCATTCTCTCGCGTCGCCGGTCCGGCGCCGCAATCATCGCGCTGCACAGCAACGCCAACGGCTGGTCCGGCAACGGTGGCAGTGGCAACATCTCGACACGCAAGACCGGCGGCGGCACGAAACCCTTCATCAGCGCCATCGCCCGCTCTCGCCGCCTTGCCGATGAGGATACGATGATCATCCTTGCCGGCACCGGCGAGGCGGGCAAGGGTCCTGCCGCCCGCGCGATCCGGCATTTCACTGAAAAGGCGGGCGTCAACGTTCTCTATGAGCAGGTCAACCCGCGCAACAACGACTGCTCGCTCTCGAATTACGCCGCGCTGAACAATATCGACCCCTATTTCAACATTGAGGTCGAGGACGGCGATACCAAAACGCAGAAGCTGATTTTGGATGCGCTCGCTGATTATCTTGGGCTGAAATAGAGTGTCGAGATAGAGGTTGGAGGCGAAGGGATCAGCGCGCCTCGGCCCGCTTGAATGCCCGGTCTCACTTGCGGTATCTCAACTTCCCGGATCAGCCACGAAACCGGCTGCTTCAATGGCCGCAATCGCAGCTGCCTCGTCATTGTCGGAGCTGTCGCCGGTGACGCCGACCGCGCCGATGATCTGGCCGCCATCGCGCACGAGAACGCCGCCTGGAACCGGAACGAGCACGCCTTTCGCAAGCGCATTCATCGCCTGCATGAAATAGGGCTGGGTCTTCGCCCGTTCATACAATGTGCGCGAGCCAAGACCCATTGCGACCGCGCCGCCTGCTTTGCCCTCGGCGATTTCAGGCCGCAGATTGCTGGTGCCATCCTCGCGCACCAGCATGATCAGATGCCCACCCGCATCGACAACAGCGACCGTGAGGGGTTTCATCTGATGGGTTCGGCGGTGATTGATGACGGCGGCGATGATGGCTTCGGCATCGGTTAGTCTGAGCGACATGCCCCATTCCTTTAGCGATAGAAATACTCCACGAGGAAGAGCGGGATAGATGGCACATAAGTGCATATCATGAGCACAGCGAGAAGCACGGCGATGAAATAGATATTCACTTTGGTGACTTCCCAGATATTGGCGCGCGCAATCGCACAGGCCGTAATCAGTACACTCGCAACCGGCGGGGTCTGCTGTCCGATGGCAAGATTGAGCGTGACGACAAGCCCGAAATGCACCGGATCGATACCGGCCGCAACAATGAGCGGAATGACAATCGGTACCACCAGAATGATCGCGGCGGCGGAGTGCAGAAAGAAGCCGATGATCAGGAACAGGAAATTCAGGATCAGAAGGATCAGCCATTTGTTGCTGGTCAGGTCCAGGATACCGGCTGCGAGTTCCTGCGGGATCTGGGCGCGGGTCAGAAACCCGCCCATGAGAACCGACGCCGCGACCAGAAGCATGACGACCGCCGTCTGCATGCCGCCATCAAGCATGGCGCGCTTGAGGTGCTTGAAGTCGATCTGATTGTACCAAAACCCGACGGCGAGTGCCGCGACGACGGCCAGGCCCGCACCTTCGGTGGCCGTAACGAAGCCGCCGAAAATACCGCCGAGAATGATGAAGGGCAGGGTGAATGCCGGAAGCGCGTCAATGAAGGTCTCCCGCACGCGCTTGAAATTGAAGGCCTCTTCTACCGGCAGGTTGTATTTTACCGCAAAGCCATAGGCGACGGCCATCAGCCCCGCCGCGCCCATCAGCCCGGGAATGATACCGGCAACGAACAACTGCTCGACCGAGGTGTTGGCAGCTGTCGCATAAAGGATCATCGGGATCGACGGAGGGATGATGATTGCAAGCGATGCCGAGGACGAGGTGACTGCCGCGGCTAGAGGCCCCGAGTAACCGCGCTTCTTCATCTGCGGAATGAGGATCGATCCCATGGCGGCCACATCTGCCACCGCCGAGCCGGAAATTTCTGCAAAGAAGAGCGAAACACCGATATTGACCATGGCAAGGCCGCCACGCACGAAGCCGATCAGCGCGGATACGAAATTGATCAAACGGTCCGTGACGCCGCCCGCATTCATGATCGCGCCCGCCAGCACGAACATCGGAATGGCAATGAGCGAGAATTTTGTCGAGCCGTCATACATATCGAGCGCGACGGAGACGAGGCTGTTCACGCCTTCAAAACCAACCAGACCGATGACGCCCGCAATGGCAAGGGCGACGGCGATCGGCACATTCAGGCAGATCAGAGCAACCATTACTAAAAAGATGAACAAAATCAACATAGTTAAGAAGCCTCCCCGGCTTTCTTGAGTTCTGTTTCGACTTCTTCCTCGATGTCGGCATGTTCGAGCGAAATGCCTGCCGCGGTTTTGCGCCAGTAATCGGGAAGACTGAGAATGCTGCATGCAATGAAAAGCGCGCCGCCAATTGGAATGATCGCCTGTGTCACTTGGATTGGAAGCCAGGTGAGAGACACGAGAACCTCGCCTTCGAGGACCTGAAGCACCTTCAGGCCGGCCCATGTCATGATGGCGAAAAAAACGATTGTGCTGATTTCGGCAATCGCGACACCGACCATGCGCATCGGCATCGGAATGGAAAGAAGGGCGGCATCAAACCCGATATGACGCCGCTTCAAGGCTGCAAGACCCGCGCCGAAATAGGTGATCCAGGCGAGGAGCACCGAGGCTATTTCGTCGTACCAGGAAAGTGAATTGCCGACAATGCGATAGGTAACGCCAACAATCACCACGACCGTGAGCAGGACCATGAAGAAAATCACCAGCCATTCAAGGAGGTGTGCCAAGATATAATAGATCGACCTGAGCATGAAAATTCCGATTTTGTTCTATGGAGCCGATGAATGATGGTGATCGAAAAAACTGACCAACGAGGAGGTTGAGTGAAGCCCGCTAACAGCTTGCCCGCCACCGCAGCGGTGGCGGGCATTTTGCCGGACCCGTCACCGCAGACGGCGTTTCGGGCCTTGGAAGTTCCGGATTTCGTCAGACGGACCTTTGGTCAGAAGGGCGAACCCGGCTAGCCTGTATCAGGAACCTTCTGCCAGTCCTCTAACTTTCGCAATCAGGTCCGCGCCACCGTCGACAGTCTTGGAAAACTCGTCATAGATCGGCTTTGAGGCTTCGACGAAAGCCGCGTTATCGGCTTCATTCACCTGAACGCCGGCGGCCTTGATCACGTCAAGAAGCTCGCTCTCGAGCTTGGCGGCCGTGGTGTAGACAAAGTCGCGGGTGTCCGTGCCGCATTTTTCAAGAGCGCCGCGCACATCTTCCGGCAGTTTTGCATATTCACTATCGGAAACAAGGATATAGGCCGGTGTATAGACGTGATTGGTAACAGAGAGATATTTCTGCACTTCCTGGAATTTCGCGGAAGCGATCTGAGCATAGGGGTTTTCCTGGCCGTCGATCACCCCGGTCTGTAGGGCGGTAAAGACTTCCGAAAACGCCATGGGGGTCGGGTTCGCGCCGTAAAGCTGGAACATTTTCAGGCGCCATTCGCCCTTCGGCGTTCTGAGCTTGATGCCTGCCAGATCGGATGGCTTGTTGATCGGTCGCAGGTTGTTGGTGATGTTGCGAAAGCCGTTTTCCATATAACCGATGATCCGGTAGCCCTTGTCTTCGGCAGCTTTGTTGAAAGTATCGCCAAGTTCAGCCTGAACCCGCTTCATGTGCTCGCGGTCCTTGATGATATAGGGCATCTCGAAAACACCGAAGCTCGGCGAGACCGAAGACATGACGGAAGAAGGCAGGGCAAAAGTGATCTGGCCGAGCTTCAGCTTCTGCAACAGCTCCTTGTCATCGCCGAGCTGGGATGATCCGAAGGCCTGAACTTCTGCCTTGTCGCCGAGCGCGGCGTTCGAGCAGCGGGCGAATTCGTTGACGCTGGCTTCAAACAGCGACCCCGGATTGCCGACATGGCCGAATTTCAGAATGAGCTTTTCCGCGTGCGCCTGCGTCACGAGGAAGGCGGCCGATGCAGCCCCGAGTAGTATCGATTTCAATTTCATGGTCATCCTCCCAGATGTTTTTTTGATTTAAGTTTTTCCAATCGCCATTCACGCCGTTTCGGCCAGTTTAAGGTGTTCCAAAGCGGCCAGAACGCCGCCGGCCTGATGGGGCACACCAGACTTTGCAAGGCCCAATTCCACGCCGGAAAGGGTCGCCATCAGCATCAAATCATTAAAATCGCCCAGATGTCCAATCCGAAATACGCGGTCGGCGATCTTCGAGAGGCCGTTGCCGAGGGATATATTATAGTGTTTCAGCGTTGTTGCCCGAAATGCGTCGGCGCTGTGTCCCTCCGGCATCATCACGGCTGTGAGGACACCGCTTTCCTCACCCTGCTTCGCGCAGAGAACCTCCAGCCCCCAGGCGCGAACGGCTGCCCGTGTCGCCTGTCCGTGGCGCTGATGGCGGGCAAAAACATTGTCGAGCCCTTCCTCGAACAGCATATCAAGCGCCTCGTTGAGGCCGAAGACGAGATTGGTTGCAGGGGTATAGGGAAAATAGCCCGTGCTGTTCGGTCCGATCATTTCCGCCCAGTCCCAATAGGAACGCTGTAAACCGGCGGTTTTGCTGGCATGGAGCGCTTTTTCGCTCACCGCGTTGAAGGACAGGCCCGGCGGCACCATCAGGCCCTTTTGCGAACCTGAAATCGTGACATCCACGCCCCATTCGTCATGGCGATAATCGAGTGATGCAAGGCCGGAAATGGTATCGACCATGAGAAGTGCGGGGTGGTTCGCCTGGTCAATCGCCTTGCGAACAGCGGACACCGAGGAAACCGAGCCTGTGGAGGTTTCATTATGGACAATACAAACCGCCTTGATCGTGTGGCTTTTGTCTTCGGCAAGGCGTGCGCCGATCTGCTCGGCATCTGCGCCGCCGCGCCAGTCACCGGCAATGAATTCAGGTTTGATACCAATCTTCTCAGCGAGCTTTTTCCACAGGCTTGCGAAATGGCCGGTCTCATACATGAGGACATGATCGCCCGGTGACAGCGTGTTAACGAGCGCTGCTTCCCATGCGCCGGTTCCCGACGACGGATACATAAAGACATGCGAACGGGTGTTGAACACCCGCTTCAAACCCTCGAGCGCCTTGCCGCCGACTTTTCCGAAATCGGGTCCTCGATGATCAATCGTCTGCATGGAAATGGCCCGCAGAACCCGGTCGGGCGCGGAACTCGGGCCGGGAATTTGAAGAAAATGACGTCCGGCATGCCTCATGGTATCTTCCGGGATCGCTCCCACCTCTTGCTGTATTCAAATCCGTTATGCGAAAACTTCTCCGCGGTCGTTTACCGCTCCGTTCTCAACCATGGTTCATAGACGCTGTAAAATTATCTGCTTCGGCACCAAAGCCATTGTCTTTGCGCTATCCGTTGTGCATATTTAATTTTGAATACAGAATGCAGTCAAGCGGAATCTTGTTCTTGAAGAGGCAGGGATGACAAAACCGGACATTATCCAGGGTATCAGACCGGGCCTGGAACGGCGGTTGCGAAAGGAAATCCGCGGCGATGTCCTGTTCGATCCGTTCAGTCGCGGGCGCTATGCGACCGATGCATCGATCTATCAGATGATGCCGGTTGGCGTCGTCGTCCCCGACCATGAGGATGATGTGGCAGCGGCTCTCACCATCGCCCGGGAAGAGGGTGTGCCAATCCTCGCGCGCGGCGGCGGCACATCCCAGTGCGGCCAGACGGTGAACCATGCGCTGGTCATGGACAATTCGAAAAAATTCAACAAGATCATCGAACTCGACATTGAAAACCAGCGCTGCGTGGTCGAGCCCGGCATTGTTCTTGATGAATTAAACCGGCTCCTGAAACCACACGGCCTTTGGTATCCGATTGATGTCTCGACCGCCTCGCGCGCCACGATTGGCGGCATGGCGGGCAACAATTCAAGCGGCGGGCGGTCGCTGCGCTATGGCAAGATGCGCGACAATGTGCTGTCGATTGATGCGTATATGGCTGATGGAGCCAAAGCGCATTTCGGTCCCGTGACAGCAGCCGACATCACCGAAAACGGCGCGCAATCGGCGCTTTTTCAGTCGCTCCTTCAACTCGGCGCTCGCGAGGCTGAGGAAATCGCCCGCTGCTTCCCGCGTGTTCAGCGCCGTGTCGGCGGCTACAATATCGACGCCTTGGTGCCCTCGAACATGCCGAACAATCTCGCCCACCTCCTTGTTGGCTCTGAGGGAACGCTCGCCTATTCGACCGCAATCGAACTCAAGCTCTGGCCGCTGCCGGGGCGCAAGGTGCTTGGCGTCTGTCATTTCCCGACATTCTACCAGGCGATGGAAGCGCCGCAGCATATCGTCAAACTCGGCCCGCAGGCGGTTGAGCTTGTCGATGCGACCATGATCGGTCTCGCCCGTGATATTCCGTTATTCCGCCGCACGATGGAGGAATTCGTCGAAGGCGCGCCGGAAGCGCTGCTCCTCGTCGAGTTTTCCGAGGAAAGCCAGCCAGAGAATCTTGAGAAACTCGAAGCGCTTGCCGATACCATGTCCGATCTTGGTTTTTCCTGGCAGGGCATCGGGCGCAGCTGGGGCGGCGTGGTCAATGTTCTCGACCCGAGGCTTCAGGGGGATATTGCCGAGGTGCGCAAATCCGGCCTCAATATCATGATGTCGATGAAGACCGAGGGAAAGCCGATTTCCTTCGTCGAGGATTGTGCAGTCGAGCTTCCCGACCTTGCCGATTACACGGATCGCCTTACGAAGATTTTTCACGACCATGGCACACGCGGCACCTGGTATGCGCATGCCTCGGTCGGATGTCTGCATGTTCGCCCGGTTCTCAACATGAAACTCGACAAGGACGTCGCGACAATGCGCGCAATTGCCGAACAGTGTTTCGACATGGTCCGCGAATACAAGGGCTCGCATTCGGGTGAACATGGCGACGGGATCGTGCGGTCGGAATTTCATGAAAAGATGTTCGGCCGGCGCATGGTCGAAAGCTTTAGTGAGGTGAAGCGGCACTTCGATCCGTCTGGTCTGTTCAATCCGGGCAAGATCGTCGATTCACCGAAAATGGATGATCGAAGCCTGTTCCGTTTCGGGCCGGACTACCCCACTGTGGATCTCAAAACCGCGCTCGATTGGTCTGCCTGGCCGGGGGGAGCCGGTGGTTTGCAGGGCGCTGTCGAGATGTGCAACAACAATGGTGCCTGCCGCAAGCTCAAGGGCGGCGTCATGTGCCCGTCCTACCGCGTTACGCGCAATGAGCGCGACCTGACGCGCGGGCGGGCGAACACGCTGCGCCTCGCGCTTTCAGGGCAATTGGGGAGGGACGCCTTCACCTCTGATGAGATGATGGAGACGATGAAGCTCTGCGTTGCCTGCAAGGGGTGCAAGCGCGAATGCCCGACCGGTGTCGACATGGCGCGCATGAAGATCGAGGTCGCTGCCGCGCGGGCAAGGAAATACGGGCTTGGCCTTCATGAAAAACTTGTCGGCTATTTGCCGCGCTATGCGCCCGTCGCCTCGGCGCTCGCGTTTTTCATGAACCTGCGCAACAGTGTGCCGGGTGTTGCGGGCCTTCTCGAAAAGCCGACAGGCTTTACCGCGAAACGCGCGCTGCCGCACTGGAGCAATCGGCCTTTCCGGGACAGCGAGTTTGCCGATACCGCAACACCGGATGTCGTGCTCTTCGCTGACACGTTCAACCGCTATTTCGAGCCGGAGAACCTGCGCGCGGCGAACCGTGTTCTCAGGGCAGGCAAGAAAAAAGTCGCTATCGCCCGCCCCGCTTCGGGTGCTGCCAGCGGAGGACGACCGCTTTGCTGCGGGCGGACCTATCTCTCCGTGGGGCTCGTTGAGGAAGCACGAGCCGAGGCCAGGCGGCTTGTCGAAGCGCTGCTTCCTTATGCCGAAAACAACATTCCGATCGTCGGTCTCGAGCCGAGCTGCCTCTTGAGTCTGCGCGATGAACTGCCCGCCCTGCTGCCGGGCGAGGCGTCGGCGACTGTCGCGAAAATGGCGAAAATGTTTGAGGAATATGTGGCTGAGGCAACCGAGGCTGGCAGTCTGACGCTCAAACTCGGATCGCCTGCCGAAAGGATCCTGCTGCACGGCCATTGCCATCAAAAGGCGATGGGGGTTATCTCGAGTGTGGAGAAGACGCTGGCGCTTCTGCCGGATACAGCGGTGAGCCTGATCGAGACGAGCTGCTGCGGCATGGCGGGAGCTTTCGGTTACGGCGTTGAAACCCATGAAACGTCGCTCAATATGGCGGAACTCGATCTCTTGCCAGCGGTCAGAACCGCCGATAGTGCAACGCTTGTCGTGGCCGACGGTACATCCTGCCGCCATCAGATTGCCGATGGTGCCGGAAGACAGGCGCTTCACGTTGCGCGGGTTCTGGATATCGCGCTGCAAAAGGAGTAATCTTTTCTCATGAATGTCCACGAATCCATCAAGATGATATCGCGAAAGTCGCTTCACGAAGAGCTCGTGGATCGGCTGCGCGATCTGATCGTCGAGGGCGTGCTTGAGCCGGGCAGCAAATTCCCGGAAAAAGCGCTGTGCCTGAAATATGGTGTCTCCCGCACGCCGATGCGCGAAGCGTTGAAAGTGCTTGCCGGCGACGGGCTGATCGTTCTTGAACCCAACCGCGGTGCGTGGGTGAGCCAGATAACGCTTGCGGAAATGTCGGAAGTCTTCCCCGTTCTTTCGGCATTAGAGGCGCTTGCCGGCGAACTTGCCTGCGAGCTGATCACCGATGCGGAACTGGCAGAGGTGCGTTCGCTGCATGAGGAGATGCGCCGACATTATGAGCATGATAACCTGAAGGGTTATTTCCGCGTCAATCAGGCAATTCATGAAGCGATCATCAGCGCCGCACGCAACACCACCCTTGCCATTCAGCATCGCATGCTCGCCGTCAGGGCGCGCCGTGCGCGATATGTTGCCAATATCTCGCAGGAGCGCTGGCAGCAGGCGCTCTGCGAACATGACGAAATCATTCTCGCTCTTGAAGCCCGCGACGGTGCGCGCCTTGGCTTGCATCTAAAGCAGCATATGCGCAAAAAATTCGAGGCTATCCGCTGCCGTTTCGAAGAGATGGACAGTACTTCCCGAACGTTGCCGCGCGCCCTGAGCGCCCCGTCGACGAGGCACGTTGACCGGAACCGTTGATCAATATCAATGCGCCCGCCGGGCTTTGCGTCACATTCATCGCATCAATTCCAAAATCTTGAGCCGGAAACCTCACTGAGAGAGTTCTGGAGGAGCGTTGCGATGACTTACAAAACAATTATCGTTTGTTTTACAAACGAGGAAACAGCAAAACGCCTGACATTGGCCGCCGCGGCCATGGCGCGCAAATTCGATGCGCATCTGATCGGCATTCACACGCGGCAGTCCTTCACGATGTTTCCAGGCGCGATGCCCTATTCGACGGTGGAAATATCGCAGGCCTTTGAGGAGTCACAGCGCGAGATATCGGCCCGGATCGAGAAAATTTTCCGCGAACACACGAGGGTTGAGGAGTTTGTCAGCGAATGGCGCTCGGTTGTCTCGCTCTTTACCGATATAGGCAAGCGTCTTGCCGAGGATGCGCGCTGCGCGGATCTCGTCATTATCGGTCAGCCCGCGCAGGGGGACCAGGATGAAACCGGAATGTTTGAGCGCGAACTGATCGAGGCCTGCGGGCGACCGGTTCTCGTGATTCCGCATTCCGGCGAGTTCGAGGAAATCGGCAACAATCCACTGATCGCGTGGAGCACGACGCGCGAGGCGACGCGCGCGGTTCATGATGCCCTTCCTTTTTTGCAGAAAGCTGAGAAAACCACGCTCTTCTGGGTTGAAAAGGCGCGTTCGCAACCGAGCCTTTACGCCGATACCGGGCACGAAATGGCAGCCGCCCTCGACCGTCAGGGGATCAAGGTAACCGTCGGTCGCCAGATCAGGACGGACATTCCGATTGGCGATGAAATCCTGAACGAGGCCGCGCGCCTCGGCTCAGATCTGCTCATCGCCGGGGCCTATGGCCACACCCGTGTCTATGATTTCCTGATCGGTGCCACGACACCGCATTTGATGCGTCACATGACAGTGCCTGTACTCCTTTCTGGTTAAGTTGATAGAAAGGTCAACGCAGCATTAGAAAGGCAGCGTTTTTATCTCTATATTTACCAATCATGCGCGACATTGCATCGACTTATTTTGGAGATATGCGCGTGGTAAGCAAAAAGTTTTCCGGTGTGAGCCTCACATTTGCCGTGGGCCTCTCTTATGTTTCTATCATCTTTGCGGTGGTGGCGCTTGGTTCGGTCGGAATCTATGCGATCAGCAAACTCCAGACCCAGATTGAAGTCGCCGGTAAATCGTCCGCGGTACTGAACCGGCTCCGGCTCGTCAAGGCCCAGGTGCAGGGCTTCGTCATGTCCGATACCGGCGAAGGTCTGGAGACGCTTCAGCAAAATCTGTCTGAAACCCGGGACTTGATCGCCGATATGGACCGCACCAATGCAGACGCATCCCTTCCGCTGCAAACCAACTTTGAAAACCTCTCAGGGCTTCTGCTGGCTTTCGATGAGAGCCGCAAATCAAGCAATGATCAATCGGCCTCGTTGAAGGAGCATTCCGACGCACTCTTCCGGCTGATCGTCGCGGGCAACACGGATCTGCGCGATACCGCGAGCAGCCTGACGACCGCCGGCAAAACACTCAATGCCCCCTTCGTGCGGGGTGCTCAACTGGAAGAGGCGGCCGATGTCCTTCGCACGTCCCTTGGCGAGGTCAGAAGCTTTGTTGAAAAGGGACAAGTCGGCGATGTTCCGCCGGAAGTTCTTCAGAATCTGAAAAAAGCCGTTGGTGCCATCAAGTTCAAGGCCGGTCGTGAAGGAGCAGACTTTTTCAAGCGATTGAGCGACAAGGCGCGCAATGTTGAGGAGATTGTCGGCGCATGGAAGTCAAACGCGCCTGCTGAAACTGACGCAGCGGTGGGCGTGGCGGCGCTCCTTGAGGTCATGACCGCCATGGCGGTTGATCTGTCCGATATTCAGTCGATCCTGGCGGATGCTTTCCCACAGGCCTCAGCTGCTATCACTCAAATCCAGGCCGATGCCGATATCGTCAATTCCGCCAGCGTTCACCTCAACACCGCTCTTTCCTCGGCGCTGGAATATCGCCTTGCCGTCCAGACCTTTATCGATGAACCTGAAACCAGCCGCGCCGAAGCGATCGAGGCGGCTTTGAAGAAGATCCGGGTTCGGCTTGAAAGTGCGGCGGTAGAGGTCGCGAAAAGCACAACCGCCGTAGAAATCGGAACCCGCCTGACAGGCACGCTTGAACAGCTTGCCGCCGATATCCCCGGCATTGTTTCTGCGATCCTTGCCGCATCCGACAAGCAATCGGCCTTGGTGTCATCGGTCGAGGCGGACATGGATGTGATTTCGTCAACAATCGTTGCCGGTGTCGATGCCATTCAGGAAGAAAGCGTCTCAAGCGGCAAACAGGCGGTGGCACTGATCGTCATCGCCCTCATTCTCAGCGTCATGCTGGCATTCGCGGGCGCGGCCTTCGTCCTCATGCGGCTGGTGCGCCCGCTGCGTTCGCTTGCAACGGCCATGACAAGCCTTGGCGCGGGAAAGACCGACATTGTTCCCCAAGGTCTCGACCGGCGTGACGAACTCGGTATTTTCGCGCGTGCGATGGAAGACTTCAAAGCCAGTATCATCGCCCGCAACGGTCTTGAAGAAGCAAATCGCAGCGAGCAGCAAGACCGCGCCACCCGTCAGGCGCGCGTTGAAGAAATGATTGCATCGTTTCGGGAGCGGGCGCGCAGCCTCATCACCTCGGTCGAGGAGAGCAACAACGTCTTGCAGCGCTCTGCGGAACGCCTTGGTCAGTCGGCGCATTCAGCTTCCAGCAAAGCTACCCCGACACTCAATTCCTGCGGCGAGGCAGACAAGAACGTGACCATCGTCGCGACCGCCGCCGAAGAACTCACGGCATCCCTCGGCGTGGTTGATCGCGACGTCTCGCAGACGACGTCGATTGTGCGCGAAGCGACGGCGCTGACGAAAAGCGCGAACAGCAAGATCACGGAACTTGAAAGCGCGACCCGGCAGATCGACCAGGTGGTCAATCTTATTTCCGATATCGCTGAACAGACCAACCTTCTCGCGCTCAACGCCACCATTGAAGCTGCGCGCGCCGGTGAGGCGGGCAAGGGCTTCTCCGTTGTGGCCTCCGAGGTGAAGACGCTCGCCAACCAGACCGCAAAGGCAACGCAGGAGATCGGCCACAAGATTGGCGCCATCCAGCAATCGGTGAGCGGAGCCGTGACGTCGATTGATTCGATTGCAAAGGTGATCGACCAATTGAGTGAAACCGCCAATGCGATGGCTTCGAATATCAGCCAGCAATTTCAGGCGACCAACGAAATCAGTGAGAGTGCGACCCGTGCCTCAGCCGATAACAAGCACGCCCTTGATAATGTGGTCGACATCATCCGCTCGGTCGATGACACCGCGAAAGTGTCGGACGAGGTGCTGGACGTGACCCGCACCGCAGCCAGCACCAACGCGACATTGAGCCGTGAAATCGAGGACTTCCTGAACGATGTGGTAAACCGCTAGCAGGCGCGCCGCCCCCGCATACATTCCGGTTTAACCACGCATCTCAGCCTCTCGCCTGATTGCTCTTAGGCGCCCGACCTCGTCGGGCGCTTTCGCCCTCTCGTCTGATTGCTCTTAGGCGCCCGACCTCGTCGGGCGCTTTCGTTTGTGCGGCGTTCGGTCGATCGCCCGGCAGAACCGCTGAGACGCCACCCGGCAAAACGGAAATCAGCAGGCGGCGCGCGCGGGACTGGGAAATAACTGCCCAGCTCTTAAGGGTTCATTAACCATAAGACGGCAAAATTTGCCTACCTGTGAAGGCGCTTCAGGGAGCGTTGTGCCTGATCAGATCTTGAGACGGATAGCCGGGCGGATTGCTGGGGAGCATCGCGATGGACTTTATGGGCTTGTCGGTTTTTTCGGCATTGAAGAACAAGATGCAATGGCATCAGGCGCGACAGGGCGTTCTCTCGGAGAATATCGCCAATGCCGCGACACCGGGTTATCTCAGCCTCGATATCAAGGCGCCGGGCAGCGGCGGGCTGCGCGGTGTGCGCATGGCCGAGACGGCAAGCTTTGCGACCTTCGTCACCGATCCGCGCCACATTCCCGTGGCGCTTGCGCCGACACCCGGCTTCGGCGGGCCACAGCGCACAGGTTCCTTCGAGGTCACACCAGACGGAAACTCCGTCGTGCTCGAAGAGCAGATGTCGAAAATTGCCGAAAACCAGATGGATTACGAGGCAGCAACCTCGCTCTACACATCCAACCTAGGCCTGATCAGAACGGCCATGGGACAGAATCGTTAATGACCGCACGCCATAGGAGAATCTCATGGACTTCATGAAATCACTGTTCGTCGCCGCCTCTGGATTGAAGGCGCAGTCAGGCCGGATGCGCGTCATTGCGGAGAACATCGCGAACGCCGATTCGACCGCCCGCACCCCGGCCGGTGATCCGTATCGCCGCAAGATCCCGACTTTCGAGACGGTTTTCGATACGAAAATGCGGGCAAACATGGTGGAGCTTGGCCGGATCGAGAAAGACCGTACCGATTTCAACCTTCGCTTCAATCCGTCCCATCCTGCCGCCAATGCCGATGGTTTCGTTAAGATGCCGAATGTCGACCGGCTGGTCGAGGCGGTTGATATGCGTGAAGCGCAGCGCAGCTACGAAGCCAACCTCAATGTCATTACATCAACCCGCACAATGCTCGCGCGCACGCTCGAAATTCTTCGCGCCTGATCGTTTGCTTTCACAATGGCGCCGGGCCTTCCGACGCCGCCTCTGATTTTCAGAACTGGAGCCTTCCATGAGCATGCCGACCTCTGCTGCCACATCCGCCTATCAGGCTGCGCAGAAACTGTTCGACTCTGTTTCTTCCGGCGGGAATCAGTCATCGTCAGGGTCGGTTGCATCAGCCGGTGGAAGCTTTCAGGATTTTCTCGCGCAGAATGTCCAGGACCTCACACAATCCGGCCGCAATGTGGAGGCGCAGACAAGTGCTGCCATTCAGGGAAAAGGGGATATGATCGACGTTGTCACCGCAATCGCGGAAACGGAAGTCGCTCTCCAGTCAATGGTGGCGCTGCGCGACAAGGTCATCTCGTCTTACGAAGAAATTATGCGGATGCCGATCTGACAATTTTTGGCCGGTCCATCCGATAGGCAAGCAGGAAGGATGACATGACCGGCCCGGAAGTTCTCGATGTCGCCCGCGATAGCATTTGGACGCTGCTTTATGTCAGCCTGCCGGTGATGCTGACAGGCCTGGTGGTTGGTCTTGTCGTCGCACTTGTTCAGGCGCTGACGCAGATTCAGGAACTCACCCTCGTCTTCATCCCGAAAATCATCGCAATGTTCATCGTGGCGCTTTTGACTCTGCCCTTCGTCGGGGCAGTTCTTGCAAGCTATACGGACCGTGTTTTTGAAAAAATAATTTCGGGCTGAAAGCAGTGACGTTCAATTTCCTGCCGCAACTTGCCTTTGTCTTCATGCTGATTTTTGCGCGGGTCGCGATAATCGCGATGCTGATGCCAGCAATCGGGGCTGAAACGATCCCGCAGCGCATTCGTCTCACGGTTGCCCTTCTGATCGCAGTCCTTCTTGTTCCGGTGGTCGGCGACAAGATACCTGCCATGCCGACCGGGTTGTTTGCGCTGGTCTTTCTTTTCATCTCCGAGATGATTGTCGGCCTTTTTATTGGGATGACAGGTGCGATTTTGATTTCGGCGCTCCAAACCGCAGGCTCTTCGATTGCGTTTCAGACCAGCCTCTCCTCGGTCCAAAACACCGATCTTGCCTCTGCCGTTCAGGGAACGCTGATTTCAAGCTTCCTTTCGATCATCAGCCTCACGCTGATTTTCGCGATGGATGTGCATCATATCGTCATCGCGGCGATGCATGATAGCTATGTCCTGTTCAAGCCCGGTGAATTAATGCCGCTTGGCGATGTGGTATCGGCGGGCGTGAGCGCCTTTGCCGATGCGTTCCGAATTGGGGTGCAATTGTCGTCGCCCTTTATCGTCATCGGCTTTGTGTTCAACGTCGGTGTCGGCATCCTTTCGCGGCTGATGCCGCAGTTTCAGGTCTTTCTCGTTCTTCTGCCGGCCAATATCATGCTCGGCTTTTTGTTGTTCTTTGCGCTGATTGGAACGATGATGATGTGGTATATTGAGCATCTTCAGTCGGGCCTTGCGATCTTTCTGGTCAAATAGGAAGAGGGCTCAGCTATGGCAGAGGAAGCCGAAGACGGCGGTGAAAAGACCGAAGACCCGAGTCAGAAACGGCTCAATGATGCCCTTGAAAAAGGCGATGTCGCGAAAAGCCAGGAGGTCAATACCTGGTTCATCATCGCGGCATCTCTGCTTGTCATCGCTGGTTTCACGCCTTCCATGGCGACCGGGATGATGACATCCTTCGCAGGGATCGTCGAGCACTCCTATTCGCTTCCCGCTGACAATGGTGGGCTGAGAGCGTTGTGGATGAAGATCGGCGAAATGTTGCTGGTGCCGCTTGTCCTGCCGCTCACGGTGCTCGGGATCGCGGGGCTTTTGGGCAATCTTATCCAGCATATGCCGATTTTCTCGGCAGAGCCGATCATGCCGAAATTGTCAAAAATTTCGCCGATTGCGGGTTTCGGCCGGCTGTTTTCGACCCAGAGCCTGCTCAATTTCGGTAAGGGCATCGTCAAGATTGCGCTGGTCGGCATCGTGCTTGGGGCGGTCATCTGGCCGGAGCGCGACCGCCTCGACCTTCTGGTCCAGACCGATCTCAATCAGATTCTGCCCATCGTGCGTGAATTATCCATAAAGCTCGTGGGCTCGACGCTGATTGTTTTTACCGTGATTGCAATCGTGGATTTTTTTTACGAAAAATGGCGCTGGACGGAAAAACAGAAAATGACCCTTAAAGAGGTCAAAGACGAGTACAAGGCGCAGGAGGGCAATCCAGAAGTCAAGGCGCGCATCCGCCAGATCCGCCAGCAGCGCTCCCGCAAGCGGATGATGGCGGCGGTTCCTCAGGCCAATGTGATCATCACCAACCCGACGCACTATTCGATTGCTCTGAAATATGAGCGTGGCATGAATGCCCCGCTTCTCGTCGCCAAAGGGATTGACGATCTCGCCTTCCGCATCCGCGAAATCGCGAAGGAGCACGACATTCCGCTCGTTGAAAATCCGCCGCTCGCGCGCGCTCTTTATGCAACCGTGGACATCGATCAGGAAGTTCCGGCAGAGCACTACCGCGCGGTTGCTGATGTGATCAGCTATGTCATGAAACTCAACGCCCGCTCGTCCTGGCGCGCGAAAAAACCATCCTGATGGCGGGCGCTGTCTCAGACGAAAACAGCGCCCGGCAGGAGAACGCTTGCGGTTATACCGCGCCGGTATATTCGCCGCGGGCCGGGTAGCTGTTCTTGATCGCGAAATCAAGTGCTGCAACGAGTTCTGAGAAATGCGGGCGGACAAAAGGCATGGTCTGCACAGACCCATAGTAAAGCGTCTGTTCCGGGGTCACCATGAACAGGCCCGGTTCAGAGAAAAGCGCAGGCTCTTCAATGCCGATTGACGTTCTGCCTCGCGATGTCGAAATGTAAAGCCCCCATTCGCGAGCCTTGGGGAGGGAGAGGCTATGGCCGAAACGCAGATTCTTTGCGTTGATCTTGGTGGCCATTTCGCGGGTGCGCTCTTCGCCGTCCGAACTGATTGCAATCGTCTTGACGCCGCGCTCAGCAAATTCCGGCGTGCGCTTGTCGAGTTCGGTCAGATAGTTGGCACAGATCGGGCAGTGCAGCCCGCGATAAAAGCAGACCACTGTGCCACGTCCGGTACTATCGCTGGAAAGATTGAAGGAGCCGTGATCGAGCGTTTCGAGCATCAGGTCAGGCGTCTTATGGCGTGGTATCAGCATGATGTTCCTTTGCGTAATGCGGGTTCAACCATGCTCACCATACGATGGGGAAAGTCTGTCTGGAAACCCCGATTCTCTGCCGGGAACAAAAACAAAACGGGGCAATTTTACCGCGACTTAAGGCTTTCCAGTCGATAAGTTAGGGAAAAGTTCAATGATCGAATCGTGAGGATGTCATCCCTGGAAGGATGGCGAGGGACAGGGCCGTGTTGAGCGCAGCAAAAAATCGCACAGAAGAGGCGGAAAAACGCACCGGGCAGCACGGCAAAGCAAGCAACAACCCATCTGGCGAGATGCCTGGTTATGTCCTCAGTCAGCTGACAATGACGCGAAATAGTGTGATGAAGCCATCTGGCGTCATGCTGTTTCTTTTGATCGGCCTTCTCGTCGCGGGCCTGATCGGTATGTTTCTTTATCTCGGCGAAGAAAATGCTGAGTCATTTCTTCTGTTTCTCCTGGGTGTCCTTGCGGTTATCGGCATATTCGGCCTGTTTGCGCTTGCGGTTGGCCTCGTCCGCTTTGGCGATGACAGCATCGGCAGTGAACAGCCCTTCACCTATCTTGATGCTCTGCCGGACGCCCATCTCGTGACAGATCATGAGGGACGTCTTGTCTATGCCGATTTGGCCTATGCGCGGCTCACCGGTGCCGTGGGCGCGCAGGATATTCGTTCGGTCGAGCGCGTGTTCGGCGTCGAGGAAGGGTTTTCCGAACCGGTCTTCCGCTTGTCCGTTGCCGCCGCCGAGCGCCGCGCGGCAAGTGAGGAAATCCGTCTTGATCATCCGATTGGCGCAGGCGCGGACCGCACGGCCGGACCGCGCTGGTACCGCCTCTCCGTCAATCCCGTTTCCCGAAACCTGCAAGCGGACGGCGAAGCCGTTAAGGTCGGTGAAGGCCAGAGCTTGTGGCGTATCGAGGACATTACGAGCGACCGGAACGATCAGGAATTCGCCTTTCAGGAATTGCAGAACGTCATTCACTATCTTGATCATGCGCCCGTCGGCTTCTTTTCGGCGGAGCCGAGCGGCAAGATCGTCTATCTCAACGCCACTCTGGCCGAATGGCTGGGCATCGACCTCACCAAATTCGATGCGGGCACGCTGTTCGTGCATGACATCGTGCGCGGTGACGGTGCTGCGCTTCTGAACGCGGTCAAGGCGGCACCCGGCGAAACCAGGACCGAGACAATCGACGTCGATTTCGTGAAGCATAACGGACAGAGCCTGCCGGTTCGACTTCTGCACATGACGCCGTTCAAGTCTGATGGTGCGCCCGGCGCCACCCGCACGGTTGTTCTGAACCGGTCGCAGGCAGAGACCGGCACCAACCCCGCCATGGAGAGCGATGCGCGGTTCTCGCGCTTCTTCAATGCCGCGCCTATCGCAATTGCAGCCTTGAATCGTGACGGCGTTCTGACGCGGGCGAATGCGACCTTCATCCGACTTTTCCGCACGGGTCATGTTAACAATGACAAGGTGTCGCTGATTGCGCTGGTCAGCGACAACGATCAGGAAAAGCTTCGCCTTGCAATCGACGCCGCAGCAGCCGGGCAGAGCGAGATCAGCTCGGTCGATATCGTCCTTCGCGGCGAGGTCGAATCGAATGCGCGGCTGTTCCTGAGTGCGGTCGATCAGGTCAGCGATCAGGTCAGCGATGATCGGGACGACGGTGATCAGGAAATGGCGGTCGTCTACGCAATTGATACGACCCAGCAGCGTGCGCTTGAGCAACAATTCGCCCAGGGCCAGAAGATGCAGGCAATCGGCCAGCTCGCCGGCGGCATCGCCCACGATTTCAACAACATGCTCACGGCGATCATCGGCTTTTCCGATCTTCTGCTTCAAAATCACGGTCCGAGCGATCCTTCATTTCAGGACCTCATGAACATCAAGAACAATGCCAACCGTGCCGCCGGTCTGGTGCGCCAGCTTCTCGCCTTCTCGCGCCGCCAAACGATGCGGCCGAAGGTGATCGACCTGCGCGATGTGGTCGAGGACCTCAGCATCCTTCTTGAGCGCCTTCTGGGTGAGAATGTGCGGCTTACAGTTACGCATGGCCGCGACCTCTGGGCGGTGAAGGCCGACAACAATCAGCTCGAACAGGTCATCATGAATCTTGCGGTCAATGCGCGCGACGCGATGCCGCAAGGCGGCGATCTCAGCATCGAGACCCGCAACGTGACCGTGGCAGATTGCAACCGCGAGCCGATGACGGGCCTCATTCCGGCTGAATATGTTGCAATCGACGTGACCGATACCGGAACCGGCATGTCGCCTGAAGTGATGGCGAAAATCTTCGAACCGTTCTTCTCGACCAAAGGTGTTGGTGAAGGAACCGGTCTTGGCCTTGCGACGGTCTACGGCATCATCAAGCAGACGGGCGGCTATATCTACCCGGTGAGCGAGGTCGGCAAGGGAACGTGCTTCAAGATATTGCTGCCTCGCCATATCGTGCAGGAGGGCGAATTGCGGGAGGCAGCCCCGGTCGAAACCCAGCGCGACCTTTCCGGCTCTGCCCGCATTCTGCTTGTCGAGGACGAGGAAGCGGTTCGCGCCTTTTCCGTGCGCGCGCTTCAGGCGCGGGGCCACACTGTCTTTGAAGCATCGAGCGGCGCGCATGCGCTTGAAGTCATGGAAGAGGTTGGCGGCGAAGTCGATCTCGTTGTGTCCGATGTCGTGATGCCGGAAATGGACGGTCCAACCCTTCTCGGCGAGTTGCGCAAGGTGCGTCCGGATCTCAAGATCATCTTCGTTTCGGGCTATGCCGAGGATGCCTTCGAAAAACACCTCGCCGCAGGCCAGAAATTCGCTTTCCTGCCAAAGCCGTTCACCCTGAAGCAACTGGCAACCAAGGTGAAGGAAGTTCTTGAAAACAGCGATGATTCGGGAGCTTGAGGCCCATAGCGCCTCGGGCTAGAGGTTCGGTATGGTGAGGCAAGACCCCACAAGTGGAACCAGTCCCGCGCCGCCTTGCTTCAGCATATGCCAAAAGCTGCTGAAATGCATCGTTGGGCTGAAGACAAGCCGGTTCTTGACCCGTTCTTGACTTGCGAGCTTTCCTTAAAATCCCGAGGCCTTGAAGCTCAGCATGCGGCGGGACTCCTCGTCCCAGAGGGCGAGGGGAACGCAATTGAAACTATCAAGGAAGTTGATTCGGTTCACTTCCCTGAGCTTCGGGAAATCCCGGATAACCTTAGGCAGGTGGTAATAGGGAATGCGGCTTGAGAGATGATGGATATGGTGCAGGCCGATATTCGCGGTGAACCAGCGGAACGGCTGCGGCAGGTCATAATGCGTGCTGCCGCGAAGCGCCGCCTCATGCCAGTTCCATCTATCGTCATGGTCCCAAGTCATGTCCTCGAACTGGTGCTGCACGAAGAAGAGCCAGACGCCGATGGTGGCGGCGATGATGGCGGTCGAAAGCTGCATCAGCAGAAACAATTTCCAGCCGACGAGATAAATCAGGATGGTGGACAAAAAGGCGATGGAAAAATTTGTCCCCATCGTACTCGCCCATGGCCGCCATCCATTTCGTACCTGGCCCAATGGCAGGCGCTGATCGAGAAGGAAAGTCACAGCCGGACCAATACCGAACATGACAAGCGGATGCCTGTAAAGCCGGTAGAGCAGCCGCTGAAACGGCGTGCGCGCTGCAAATTCCGCAACGGTGAGCGTATTGATGTCCCCGAACCCGCGGCGGGACAGATTGCCCGAACCAGCGTGATGCATGTTGTGGGCGAATTTCCAGAAAAAATAGGGTGTGAAGGTAAGCACGCCAATGATCCGCCCAGTCCAGTCATTCGCAGCCCGGCTGGTAAAAAAGGCGCCGTGGCCGCAATCATGTTGAATGAGGAAAAGTCTGAGGAGAAAACCGGAAGTCGGCAGCAGAAGCAGCAAACCCGCCCAATACCCCATCGAAAGGACAAATGCTGTGAGTGCCCAAAGGGCGACATAAGGCAGAAGAGTAACCGCGATCTCAAAGAGACCGCGTTTATTGCTTGGTACGCTATAGGGCGCAAGTTTCCTTGCCCATTCGCGGGCGCTCGGTTCGATCACCTGCGCTGAAATTTTCTCTATGGCATTCAAACCGGTGCGCTTTTTGTCAAGGCGTGAAAACAGGCTTTCTAAAAAGCAGAACTGAATGCCAAAAAGAAAAGATGTTAGGCTTTTTCGATCTTGTCCACAGATGTCTTGCCGCTGCGCTGGTCGATTGCTGTGTTGAAAGCAACTTTCTGACCTTCGCTGAGGCCGGACATGCCGGAGCGCTCAAGTGCTGTTGCGTGGACGAAGACGTCTTTCGAACCGTCTTCAGGCTGAATGAAACCAAAGCCTTTTTGGTCGTTATAGAATTTTACAGTGCCTTTAATCATCATAGCTTCCTTGGATTGCCGTTTCTGTAGCGGCGGTTTTGAACGATCTCGATTTTGAAAAAGACTGAGAAGAGCGCGAACGTCAAAACGGAAGCGGGCAGGCCAGTGATCGGCAAATATCGATGCGCTCGCTTTTACGCCTCATAGGACAAAACATCAAGCACCATCGCCCGAGCGTTTGCGAAAAAGCCCGTGATCGCCGGAAAGTCGAGGCTTTCTGTTGACTTTCGATCAAGCGCGCGACAATCAGCCGCTATGTTTTGGCGCTGCACGAGCCCCCGCCCAGAACGCAGAATTTCGAACAGAACGGATGGTTGAGCTGCACCCGCTTCGCGCTGTCGGCGAGCGTTGCCGCAAACTCGAAGTCTTCCGAATAAGGCAGCAGCGTGCAGGCAACGACCGACGGTTTGTCCGCGCCGCGGCGCTTGACCACCATCCGCGACGTCGCACACATGATGCTGTTCGGATCGACATTCAATATGCCCCAGCACGCCGTGGTGATTTCGGGGACCGATTGTTCAGGGGCCATTTCCGGAAAGAGAACAAGTTGCTTGGTGCTGGCTGCATCGACTTTGATGCCGTGCTCGGCGAACAGCCGCGCAAAGCCATCGCGCAGCTTCGTCTCGTTCTCGCCCCAGCGGGTGCGCCCGGCAATATCAATTGAAAAGCCGTTGTCCGAAAGCCATTGCAGTCCTTCGAGCATCGGCAGCCAGGTTCGTGGGCCGCGTTCATCCTCGTGCAGCATTCTCGAATAATGATCGACCGAGATGCGCAGGGTCATCTGGTCGGCGAACCGTTCGCGCAGCGCCAGAAGGCGGCTCTTGAAGCGCATCATCGGCCGCATGGCGTTGGTCAGCACAATGAGGTTATATCCGCGCTCCAGACATAACGTCATGATATCGATTGTCTCGCGGTTCATGAAAGGCTCGCCGCCGGTCAGCCCGATCTCGCGCGTGCCCATGCCCAGCGCCTCGATTTCGTCAAGATAGGCTGTGACCTCGCCAAGCGATATATAGGCGAGCCGGTCATTCTTCGGCGAGGATTCGATATAGCAATTCTTGCATTCGATATTGCATAGCGTGCCGGTGTTGATCCACAGCGTTTCCAACCTTGCAAGATCGACATGGCCGCGCGCTTCACCGGTTGCCGTCACAAACGGATTGGTGAATTTTCTCGGTCCAGCCTGGTCCGCTTGAACGCTGTTTTCCGAATCCGCCGTTGTTCTGGCGGGCGTCAGATGTTCCATGCGATACTCTCTTCTCGGGTGAATGCCCTTGCCTGCAAGGTTTAAAATGCCTGGCCCCCAGCAGATGGCGCCAGAGCAGGCGTTTCTAACGGTGATCCGGGGGCGGGGTCCCGTCGAAACCGAACTTTGCAGCAAACGCGGCCTGTATCAATCCGGAATTTAACAGTTTTTTGAATTTGTGATCGAAAATCTGGATCCCCACCGCGCGTCGGGTTCGCGGAGATACACAGCGCAAGCGACGGGACGAGGGAATAATCCGTTCCTGAATAAGAACAAAAAATGAATGGATGAAGGAAACATAAATTAGAACAGGAATTTAAAAGGGTCTTGCATATAAAGAACAAATAGAGTACAAACATATCACTTGGGCATAGGTTGGAATTTATCCGCCGATGGCTTGCGCAGAAAACAAAGGAGATTATCGTGGCCCAAAATGGATTGCGGTTGGTGGAAGGATCCAGCATGGATAAGTCAAAGGCCCTCGATGCGGCCTTGAGCCAGATTGAGCGGGCGTTCGGCAAGGGCTCGATCATGCGGCTCGGCACGACCGGAACCCAGCTCGATATCGAGACGGTCTCGACCGGTTCGCTCGGCCTTGACATTGCGCTTGGTGTCGGTGGCCTGCCGCGCGGACGTATTGTCGAGATTTACGGCCCTGAATCGTCGGGCAAAACAACGCTGGCGCTGCATACTATTGCAGAGGCGCAGAAGGCAGGCGGTATCTGCGCCTTTGTCGATGCTGAACACGCGCTCGATCCGATCTATGCGCGCAAGCTCGGCGTCAATCTTGACGAGCTTCTGATTTCGCAGCCCGATACCGGGGAGCAGGCGTTGGAAATCACGGATACGCTGGTACGCTCCGGTGCGATCGACATCCTCGTGATCGATTCGGTCGCAGCTCTCACGCCGCGCGCGGAAATTGAGGGCGAAATGGGCGATTCGCTGCCCGGTCTTCAAGCCCGTCTGATGAGCCAGGCGCTCCGCAAGCTGACAGCCTCCATCTCGCGCTCGCGCACAATGGTTATTTTCATCAACCAGATCCGCATGAAAATAGGCGTGATGTTCGGCAGCCCGGAGACCACGACTGGCGGCAACGCGTTGAAATTCTACGCCTCTGTCCGTCTTGATATCCGCCGTATTGGCGCGATCAAGGAGCGGGATGAGGTAACGGGCAACCAGACCCGCGTCAAGATCGTCAAGAACAAGGTCGCCCCGCCGTTCAAGCAGGTCGAGTTCGATATCATGTATGGTCAGGGCATTTCCAAGACCGGCGAACTCGTCGATCTCGGTGTCAAGGCCGGCATCGTCGAGAAGTCCGGTGCGTGGTTTTCCTATGACAGCAAGCGCCTCGGCCAGGGCCGCGAGAACGCAAAGACGTTCCTCGCGGAAAACCCGGATGTGGCGAGAGAGATCGAGTCGGCAATCCGCCAGAATGCGGGCCTTATTGCGGAGAAGTTTCTGGAAGATGGCGGACCTGAAGCGGATATGGACGGTTCCGACGGTGTGCCACCAGACGATCTTTAATCAGACGCTCTTTAAGTGGCTGATCCGCTTGGCGTGGAGCAGAGCGGGTCAGAGACGCCACCTGACGCGCGCTATGGGAAAGCCTGTTTTGTACTGGCAAGGTTAACGGGCCCGGTTCATCGCCGGGCTTTCGCCTTTTGGCGCTAGCCTCTTTCTCTTTTGGACAGACGTGTTTGATTTGAAGAGAGGATGAATGCGCGTTTGGTTGCTTCATCCTGATTGGTCTGATGTTCGGTGTCGCGCACCGATCGAGCATGCCGAAGCAGACGGTATAACGGCTTCGGCGCTTCATGGTGGACAAGGCTTTGCCGGATCAATAAGAAGAAATGCCGGTTGCAATGAGCGAGCCGCGAGCCTCGGGAGTGGCGCCCGTCGCTGCTCAGACGTTTCTTGAATGGATGAAGAATGACCAGCGTAAACGATATCAGAAAAGCGTTTCTTTCCTATTTCAGCAATTCGGAACACAAGGTGGTTTCGTCCGGCCCGCTGGTCCCGCGCAATGACCCGACATTGATGTTTACAAATGCCGGAATGGTTCAATTCAAGAACTATTTTACCGGCCTTGAAACGCCACCATATCCCCGCGCCACCACGTCGCAGAAATGCGTCCGCGCCGGCGGCAAGCACAATGACCTCGACAATGTCGGCTATACCGCGCGCCACCACACCTTCTTCGAAATGCTCGGCAATTTCTCGTTCGGCGACTATTTTAAGGAACAGGCGATCGAACATGCCTGGACCTTGATCACTCGCGATTTTGCGATCAATAAAGATCGCCTTCTGGTGACGGTCTATTCCGAGGATGATGAGGCTTTCGGCCTTTGGCGCAAAATTGCAGGCCTGCCGGAAAGCCGGATCATTCGCATTCCGACGTCGGACAATTTCTGGGCGATGGGCGATACCGGGCCTTGCGGCCCCTGTTCGGAAATCTTCTACGACCATGGCGATCATATCTGGGGCGGGCCGCCGGGAAGCCAGGATGAAGACGGCGACCGCTTCATCGAGATCTGGAACCTCGTCTTCATGCAGTTCGAGCAAGTCACGAAAGACCAGCGGATCAATCTGCCAAAACCTTCGATCGACACCGGTATGGGCCTTGAGCGGATCGCGGCGCTGCTTCAGGGCAAGCACGACAATTATGACATAGACCTTTTTCAGGCGCTGATTGCAGCCTCTGTGGAGGCAACCGGCGTCAAGGCGGAGGGCGACCAGCGTGCGAGCCACCGCGTCATCGCCGATCACCTGCGCGCCACCAGCTTTCTGATTGCCGACGGTGTTCTGCCCTCGAATGAAGGTCGGGGCTATGTGCTGCGCCGGATCATGCGCCGCGCGATGCGTCATGCCCATCTTCTCGGCGCAAAAGAGCCTCTGATTTTCCGCCTCGTGCCGACATTGGTTGCCGAGATGGGCCAGGCCTATCCGGAACTCCTGCGCGCGGAGGCGATGATCACGGAAACCCTGCGTCTTGAAGAGGAGCGCTTCCGCCGCACGCTCGACCGCGGTCTGACGATCCTTGATCAGGCAACGAAATCACTGCATGACGGCGATGTTCTGGACGGCGAGACCGCCTTCAAGCTTTATGATACCTATGGTTTTCCGCTGGATCTCACGCAGGACGCTCTGCGCAGCCGCAAGATTGAAGTCGCTCTCGATGGTTTCAACGCCGCCATGGAGCGTCAGAAGGCTGAGGCCCGCGCGTCCTGGACCGGTTCCGGCGACGCTGCGACGGAAACCATCTGGCTATCCTTGCGTGAGCGGCTCGGTGCGAGCGAATTTCTCGGCTATGAAATGGAGCGCGCTGAGGGCGTGGTGACTGCCCTTGTTGCCTCGGCAAAGGAAATACCAGTCCTTAATGCCGGTGAGGATGGTGCGATCATCTGCAATCAGACACCGTTCTACGGTGAATCCGGTGGCCAGGTCGGCGATACCGGTGAAATCCGGGTGGGCGAGGCGCTGTTCCGGGTGAGCGATACCCAGAAGCGGGCAGGGGGTCTTTTCGTTCATTATGGCATGCTTGAAACCGGGAGCATCAAGGTTGGTGACCCGGTTGAACTCGTCGTGGATCATCACCGCCGCCGCGCGATCCGCGCCAATCATTCCGCGACCCATCTGGTGCACGAGGCGCTGCGCGAAGTGCTTGGCCCCCATGTCGCGCAGAAAGGCTCGCTCGTTTCCGACGAGCGCCTGCGGTTTGATTTTTCGCACACCAAGCCGATGAGCGAGGAGGAACTCGCGCGGGTCGAAGACATCGCAAATGAGATCGTGCTGCAAAACGGTGAGGTAATGACCCGGATCATGGCGGTTGATGATGCGATTGCCGCTGGTGCCATGGCGCTTTTCGGCGAGAAATACGGCGATGAGGTCCGCGTGGTCTCGATGGGAACGGCAACCGTCGGCGAGAAGTCGGGCAAGACCTATTCGCTTGAGCTTTGCGGTGGCATCCATGTGCGCCGCGTCGGCGATATTGGCATGATCCGGCTCGTGCAGGAAACGGCAAGTGCTGCCGGTGTGCGCCGCATCGAGGCGCTGACCGGGAACAAGGCGCTCGCCGAATTCCGCACGCAGGATCGTGAGTTGCGCAATATTGCAGGATTGCTCAAGACCGGTGTCGCTGATGTCGCGCCGCGCGTCGAAGCGCTGCTGAAGGAGCGTCGCAGGCTCGAGAAGGACCTGAACGACGCGAAACGCCAGCTCGCGCTTTCCGGTGGAGGCGGCGCGGACGACAAGCCGGTTGAGATCAACGGCATCGCCTTCCTCTCGCGCATTCTTCACGGCATCGCGGCAAAGGAATTGAAAGGCATTGTCGACGAGGCGAAGCAGTCGCTCACCTCCGGTGTTGTTGCGCTGGTCGGCATCAGCGAAGATGGCAAGGCGGGGATCGCCGTTGGCGTGACTGCCGATCTGACAAGCCGTCTCAGTGCCGTCGATCTGGTGCGCGCGGGCTCTGTTTCTGTTGGCGGACAGGGCGGCGGCGGCCGGCCCGATATGGCGCAGGCAGGCGGCCCGGATGGCGATCAGGCAGAAGCAGCGATTGACGCGATCAAGGCGCTTCTCGAATCGGCTTGATAAGGCCGTCGAGGCAGTGACCGGGAAAATGCGTAAAAAAGCCTCCGAAATCAACGGATCTCGGAGGCTTTTTTCACGGTCGTGGATCAGCGTTACGTATCAGCCCATCGCTTTTTGAAGATTCTCATCGACCTTGTCGAGGAAGCCGATGGTCGAAAGCCACGGCTGATCCGGTCCGATCAGAAGCGCGAGATCCTTGGTCATATAACCCGTCTCGACGGTGTTGATGCAGACCTTTTCAAGGGTGAGGGCGAAGTTTTGCAGCTTCTCATTATCGTCCAGTTTGGCGCGGTGGGCAAGGCCACGGGTCCAGGCGAAAATCGATGCAATGGCGTTGGTCGACGTCTGCTCACCCTTCTGGTGCTGCCGGAAGTGCCGGGTCACGGTGCCGTGGGCGGCTTCCGCTTCCACGGTCTTGCCGTCTGGTGTGAGCAGGACCGAGGTCATCAGTCCGAGCGATCCGAAGCCCTGCGCGACCGTATCCGACTGCACGTCGCCATCGTAGTTTTTGCACGCCCAGACATAACCGCCAGACCATTTCAGCGCCGAGGCGACCATGTCGTCGATCAGGCGGTGTTCGTACCAGATTTTGGATTCCTCAAAAGCGGCTTTGAATTCGTTCTGGTAGATCTCCTCGAAGATGTCCTTGAAGCGCCCGTCATAGACCTTGAGGATCGTGTTCTTCGTCGAGAGATAAACCGGTACCTTGCGCTGAAGGCCATAGTTGAGCGAGGCGCGGGCAAAGTCGGCAATGGAATCGTCGAGATTGTACATGCCCATCGCGATGCCGGCGGAGGGGGCATCGAAGACGTCGCGTTCGATGACGGTGCCATCATCGCCAACGAACTTCATTGTCAGCTTGCCTTTGCCGGGAAATTTGAAATCGGTCGCCCGGTACTGGTCACCATAGGCATGGCGGCCGACAATGATCGGCTGGGTCCAGCCGGGAACAAGGCGGGGAACGTTTTTGCAGATAATCGGTTCGCGGAAAATAACCCCGCCGAGAATGTTGCGGATCGTGCCATTGGGTGAACGCCACATGGATTTGAGGTTGAATTCCGCAACGCGCGCCTCATCCGGCGTGATCGTGGCGCATTTGACGCCGACACCGTATTTCTTGATGGCTTCAGCGGAATCGATAGTCACCTGATCATTGGTGCGGTCGCGCTCCTCGATGCCCAGATCGTAATAGTGAAGATCGATATCAAGATAGGGGTGGATCAGCTTTTCCTTGATGAAGGCCCAGATGATGCGGGTCATCTCGTCGCCATCGAGTTCGACAACGGGGTTCGCAACTTTAATCTTTTCCATAATTTCCTCGTTTCATCGTGGCCTTGCATCGCGCCGCGAATTAGCTCCTATATCAAAGCGACCGGCCCGCTGAAAGGGGCATTGAAAAAATTGAACGGAACTTGACGATAAGCCAGTATTTTAGTGATTTTCTGTGTATCGCGAAATTAGTGGTCAACCGATACTATACCGGTTTGGGCGGAACGATTGCGGTTCACTTTCCATAAACCTTATTTAACTAGCATGAATAAGGAGAACCAAGACGCCCCGGACATGCGAAGGAACGGTTAAATGGCAGCGTTTCCTCTGCCCGAAATTGAGCAGGCTCGGCTCGAAGCGCTGCAGCTTTCCAACATGATGGACAGCGCGCCGGAAGAGACATTCGACCGGATCGCGCGTATTGTTTCCCGTACTCTCACAACACCGGTCGCCCTTGTGACTTTTGTGGGTCAGGAGCGTATATGGTTCAAGTCCCGCATTGGCCTTGATGTGAGCGAAACGTCTCGGGAACACTCATTCTGCGCCGAAGCGATTTTGACGGACGAAATTCTCGAGGTCGAGGATGCCCTGAAAGACGAGCGTTTTCGAGAGAATCCATTCGTTGCAGGCGGTTCGAATATTCGGTTTTATGCGGGCGCTCCGCTTGTCCTTTCGAGCGGTCACCGGCTCGGTACGTTGTGCGTCGTGGACCGGGTGCCGCGTCGCCTCAGCGATGATGAGCGGCAACTCTTGATCGATCTCGCGGCCACCATCGTGGAGCTTCTCGAATTGCAGAGCGCCGCCAAAAAGGCAATCGATGCCGAAAACCGGCTTCTTGATGCCGTGAACGCCATTCCTGATGGGTTCGCTCTTTATGACAAGAATGACCGGCTGGTGATTTGCAATGAGCACTATACCCGGATTTACGATAAAACGGCTGATCTTCTGGTTCCCGGCGTTCGTTTCGAAGAGATCATTCGCAGAGGTGTCGAACGCGGCCAGTACCTTGATGCTATAGGCAATGAGGAAGCCTGGATCGCGGAGCGCATGGAGCGCCACCGTAAGCTCGATCAGCCCGTCGAACAAAGACTTCCTTCCGGCAGGTGGATCCGGGTTGAGGAGCGAAGAACGCGGGAGGGCGGATATGTCGGTGTTCGTGTCGATATTACCGAACTCAAGAACCAGCAGGCCGAACTCAGCCGCCTTGCATGGACCGACAGCCTGACCGGTGCGCTGAACCGGCGTCGCTTCATCGAGCTTGCTGAACAGGAAATGCATCGCTCGATACGCTCGGGTCGTCCGCTTGCACTGATCATGATGGATATCGACCATTTCAAGGCGATTAACGATGTTTATGGCCATGCCGCAGGCGATATGGTTCTGATCGAGATGGTCCGCAGGTGGAAAGAGGAATTGCGTGATTATGACATTCTGGCGCGGGTCGGCGGCGAGGAATTTGCCATTCTGCTGCCGGATTGTGATACCAGCGGTGCCACGCTCGTCATGCAACGGCTGCTAGAGAAAACCAGTGTGCGCAGCGTCAAGCTTGAAGTCGGAGAAGTGCTGCTGACCGTAAGCGGCGGGCTCGTCTTCTGCGATCGGAAAGACGAAAGTGTGGAGAGCGCGATTGATAGGGCTGACCGCGCGCTTTATCAGGCGAAGCAGGAAGGCCGAAACCGCTTTGTGTTCCGGGCGGCCTGACTTCTGGTGAAGCAGGATGGATTGCACTAGGGCGGGGCTGAAACCCACCAAACGCCCCCTGAACACCTCCAATAGCCATTGCCCGGCCCTTTGAGATCAAGCCATTCTTTGCTACACCGGCACTTCAAATCCAGTGGAACGAGACCATGTCGGGAACCGACAAAGAGCGCGAATTGATTGTCGGCGGGCCGGTTGTCATTCTTGTCGAGCCCCAGCTCGGCGAGAATATCGGCGCGTCGGCGCGTGCCATGGCGAATTTCGGCCTTTCGGAGCTGCGCCTCGTCAACCCGCGTGACGGGTGGCCGTCCGAGCCTGCCCGCGCGGTCTCAAGCGGCGCTGTCCATGTGATTGACGGCGCGCGCGTCTTCGACACCCTCCAGGAAGCGGTCGCGGATCTTCATTTCATCTTTGCAACCACGGCGCGCGAGCGCGGGATGAACAAGCCCGTCGAAGAGCCGCGGCGCGCGGCTGACCGCCTCGTTGCTATGGATCGGAAGGGACAAAGGACCGGTATTCTTTTTGGCCGCGAACGCTGGGGCCTGAAAAACTGGGAAGTCGGCCTTGCCAACGAAATCGTCACTTTTCCGGTCAATCCTGCTTTCGCCTCGGTGAATATCGCGCAGGCTGTTCTCCTGATGGCTTATGAGTGGATGCAAAGCGCACGGAACACAGGGCACCTCGAGCCGGTGATCGGCTTTGATGCGCCGGTTTTCCCTCCCGCCACCCGCGAGGACATGATCGGCATCATGGACCATCTGGTGGAGGCACTCGACCGGGTCGAGTATTTTTATCCGGTCGAACGCCGCGAACAACTCATTCAGAATCTGCGCATAACGCTTTCGAAGGCAAACTTCACAGAGCCCGAAGCGCGCAATTTCCGCGGCGTGATCGCAGCGCTCGATCGGCGCAGGACACGCGGTCAGTTGGCCGATCTTCAGGCGCTTGCGCGCGAAGCAAAGAAAATTCATGAAAAATCCAATCCTGACATATGATTCCGGCTTCGGCGGCCTGTCCGTGCTGCGTCATGTTCTGCACGCCTTCCCGCAGGCGGATCACCTCTATGTTGCCGATGACCTGGTCTTCCCGATCGGCGAATGGCAGGATGCACCGCTTATTGATCATTGTGTTGCAACGATCGGCGCACTGATTGCCCTACACGATCCCCGGCTTGTGGTCATTGCCTGCAACACCGCATCAACGCTGATCTTGCCGCCGCTGCGCGCAGCCTTTGATCTTCCCTTTGTCGGCACGGTTCCGGCCATCAAGCCGGCGGCGAGCGAGACGGAAACCGGCATGGTGAGCGTTCTGGCAACCCCTGGCACCGTCAGGCGCGACTATACCCGCGCGCTGATGCAGGATTTTGCGAGCCATTGCGACGTAACACTGGTCGGCGCGCGCGGGCTTGCGGTTCTGGCGGAAGCCTATCTCAGGGGTGGTCGGGTGGATGAAGCTGCGGTCGCCGCCGAAATCGCGCCTTGTTTTCAGACCAGAGGCGACAGCCGCACGGATGTCATTGTGCTTGCCTGCACGCATTACCCGCTGCTATTGCCGGTTTTGAAAGCGGTGGCGCCGTGGCCCGTCAAATGGATCGATCCGGCACCGGCAATTGCGCGGCGCGTGCAATCGCTTATGCCGCATCTGGAAGGTGGCACAGGTCAGCGCCGGTTCATCATGACATCCGGCGCGGAGTTTCCCGCAAAAGCTGCCCAAATTGTAGCGATTCCCACCCTTGTTGACCCCGGGCTTGGTTGACATATACGGCTTCGTACAATAAAGCTCCGCCACTTGCCCGCTTGCGGGCCTGTACATCCCCGTGAAAATTCGGCGTTGCGCGCCAGATTTTCTGTCGTCCCGTGCTCCGGCGCGAGAAGAGGAGGGCGTTGTTTTCCAAAACCGAAAACCCAAGGAAACACGATGGCTAAGCGTGAAGAAACGAAATATAAAATTGATCGCCGTATGGGCGAGAATATCTGGGGTCGCCCGAAGAGCCCGGTCAATCGACGTGAATATGGTCCAGGTCAGCACGGTCAGCGCCGCAAGAACAAGCTTTCCGACTTCGGCCTGCAGCTGCGGGCAAAACAGAAGCTCAAAGGCTATTACGGCAACATTTCAGAAAAACAGTTCCGCCGCATTTATGGCGAAGCGGTGCGGATGAAGGGCGATACGTCCGAAAACCTCATCGGTCTGCTCGAATGCCGCCTCGATGCCATCGTCTATCGTGCGAAATTCGTGCCGACGGTGTTTGCAGCGCGCCAGTTCGTCAACCACGGTCATGTTCTGGTCAATGGCGCGCGCGTCAATATCCCTTCTTACCGCTGCAAGATCGGCGATTTGGTTGAGGTAAAGCAGGCGTCGAAACAACTCATCATGGTCATCGAAGCGACCGGCCTTGCCGAGCGTGATGTGCCGGAATATGTCGAAACCGATCACAACAAGCTTGCCGCAACGCTGATCCGCGTGCCGAATCTTTCGGATGTTCCCTATCCGGTGATGATGGAACCAAACCTCGTCGTCGAGTTCTATTCACGCTAAAGCCTTGCTGCTAGATACATCAGAAAGCCGCCGTTTCCGGCGGCTTTTTCATGTGGTCCAGACATTCCGTTGCCGCACCTCATTGCGGAAACAAAAAGACTACCCCGAAGGGTAGCCTTTCAGAAGTTCGAGACCTTGATCGGTCTTCTTGTTTATTTGATTTTAGCAACACCGAGCGGAACGTTGAACTGTTCGCACCATAAATAGACTTCATCAAATTTTGATGTGTCGATGCCTGCCGGAACGACATGTTCGGACGCGCCGGTCCAGTTTTTCTTCGGCAGATTTTTCTGGATAAACGTTCCCTTGACATATTTGCCATTGGTACCGAAAGCGAGTTTCGGATCGGGCGCGCCATCAAAAGAGAAGTCTTTGCCGAGCACGACGACCGTCTTGTCGCCTTTCTTGACGACCGAGACCGCGCCGGTGGTGATGTGATTGCTGCGGCCGGTAAACGCACCCTGACGCGTGCTGTCAGCGGCAAGAGTGGGCTGAATGCCGAGCATGGATACGGCTGCCGCAGAAAGGGTAAGGCCTGCAAATTGACGACGGGAAAGGTTCATGACTGGATTCCTTATAAGCAAGATAGTGACAAAATTTTTCTAGACCGATCAGACAAAAAAACCAAGTCAACGATGCTGACATTTGTTCACGAAGCCTTGACCGAATTGTGACATTGCATTGCAGCATGACCTGTAACAGCACAAAGGCAAAGGTGCCCCGCAAAGGCACAGGAGTGAATGTCGGGAATGGGTGATTGACGACTGGGGAAGCGCCTGCGAAAACGCTCTCATGGAACAGGTGATCGACATCACGGGCGAACGGGAAGCAGAGGCGGAGGCGATTTGCCATCCGATGTTCCTTGATGCGCCGTCGAATGTCTCTTTCAAGAAAATCCGCAAACGCCTGCTCCGCCAGATGCGTCAGGCGATGGATGATTTCGCCATGGTCGATCCAAAGCCGGGCCGTGGTCAGAAATGGCTCATATGCCTTTCTGGCGGCAAGGATTCCTACACGCTGCTTGCGCTCCTGCTTGATCTTAAATGGCGCGGCCTGCTTCCTGTGGAGCTTCTCGCCTGCAACCTCGATCAGGCACAGCCGGGCTTTCCTGCGCATGTTCTGCCGGATTTCTTTGCCCGCCATCAGATCGAAAACCGGATCGAGCGTCAGGATACCTATTCCATCGTCAAGGAGAAGGTGCCGGAAGGGGCGACCTATTGCGCGCTCTGCTCGCGGCTCAGGCGCGGCAATCTCTATCGTATCGCGCGGGAGGAGGGCTGTCAGGCCATCGTCCTCGGCCATCACCGCGAGGATATTCTTGAAACCTTCATGCTCAATTTGCTGCATGGTGGACGACTGGCCGCCATGCCCGCGAAACTCCTCAATGATGAGGGCGATCTTCTGGTTCTGCGCCCGCTAGCCTATGCGGCAGAAGAGGATATTGAAAAATTTTCGTCCGCCATGCGGTTCCCGATCATCCCGTGCGACCTTTGCGGTTCACAGGACGGGCTTCAGCGCAATGTCATGAAACAGATGCTGGCCGATATAGAAAACCGGATGCCGGGACGCAAGGATGTCATGATCCGCGCGCTCACCAATGTCCGCCCGTCGCACCTTCTGGATCGGGGTCTTTTCGATTTCAATGGGCTTGGTGCCAGCCTGAGCGGTAAAGCCGCAGACTGAAAAGCCCGCAGCCGGAACCGGCGCGGGCTTTGTCAATTCATAATCCCATTCACATCGCCCTGTGCTCAGGCGGTGGCGCGTCCGTGCATGGGAACGCCCTTTTCCTCCAGATAGGTCTGAAGCTCGCCAGCCTGAAACATCTCGCGGATAATATCGCAGCCGCCGACGAATTCGCCTTTGACATAGAGCTGCGGCACCGTCGGCCAGTTCGAATACTCCTTCACACCCTGTCTCAGGTCATCATCCTCAAGCACGTTGATGCCTTTGTAGTCAGTGCCGAGATAATTCAGGATCTGCACCACCTGACCCGAAAATCCACATTGCGGAAAGTTCGGCGTGCCCTTCATGAACAGCACCATGTCCGTGCTCTTCACCTGATTGTCGATAAATTCTTTCATATCGCTCATGTCATTCTCCTGAGACGGCGCCTGCGGTTCGGTTTCATATCCGAAAGGCGTTTGATATATTATTTGGGGGCGCTTGTCTGCAATGCAAGGGCGTGGAGCACGCCGCCCATATTTCCCTTCAGGGCGTCATAGACAAGCTTGTGCTGTTCGACGCGGCTTTTGCCGCGGAAACTCTCGGAGACGACATTCGCCCGATAGTGGTCGCCGTCACCCGCGAGATCCTCGATCATCACCTCCGCGTCCGGCAGTGCTTCCTTGATCATCCGCTCGATGTCTGCCGCTGTCATAGGCATGTTGTTTCCCCTTCGTCCACTTCTTCCGGGTCAGGCTTGGCGCATATAGGCTGGAAACCAGCCCTCATAGGAATTTATCAGGCTTTGCAGCGGAATGGGATGGCCAAAATCGAGATTGTCACCGCCGGTGCGGCCAATAAGCTCGACGCTCACGCCTGACGCCTTCGCCTCGCTGAGGATGTCATCCTTGGCATCCAGCGCGCAAGTGATCACATAACGCGCCTGATCCTCGGAAAAAAGCTGCGTCGCAAGATCGCCGGCGATTACGAATCTGCCGCCGCGTCCGCCCTTGATCGCCATTTCGGCAAGGGCGATGCCGAGACCACCCGAGGAGATATCATGGCAGGCTGTGAGCTTGCCGGCGCGAATGAGACCACGAACGAAATCGCCATTCTTTCTTTCAAGCGCAAGATCGACCGGCGGAGGCGGGCCGTAATCGCCGCCCGCAAGATGACGGAGCGCCAGGCTCTGGCCCATATGATGTCCGGCGCCGCCAACAACAAGTACCGCCTCATCATCCGCCTTGAAGGCGATGGTTACCATCTGATCGACATCGGGCAGAAGGCCTACCCCCGCAATCGTCGGTGTCGGCAGGATACCGACGCCATTGGTCTCGTTGTAAAGCGACACATTGCCGGACACGATCGGAAAATCGAGCGCCCGGCAGGCCTCGCCAATGCCCTTGATGGCGTGAACGAACTGGCCCATGATCTCGGGGCGCTCCGGATTGCCGAAATTCAGATTGTCTGTCGCCGCAAGCGGTTCAGCGCCGACTGAAGTCAGATTGCGCCAGACCTCTGCAACCGCCTGTTTGCCGCCCTCATAAGGATCGGCTTCGCAATAGACCGGGTTCACATCAGAGGAAAAGGCGAGCGCCTTCTTGCTGTCGCGCCCATCTGATGCGGGAATGCGCACGACGCCAGCATCGCCACCCGGGCGCTGTGCGGAATTTCCCTGAATATAGGTGTCATATTGTTCATAGACCCAGCGCCGCGAGGCAAGATTGGGCGATCCGATCAACGCCATCAGAAGCGTGCCGACAGCCTGGCCTTCGGGAAGGGTGATCGCGGGCATCGGTGCCGGTTTGGCCGGTTCGACCCAGGGCCGGTTATATTCCGGTGCCTCGTCGCCCAGTTCCTTGATCGGCAGATTGGCCACTTCCTCGCCCTGATGCATCACGCGGAAACGAAGATCGTCCGTGGTCTTGCCGACAATGGCGAAATCCAGACCCCATTTCTTGAAGATCGCGGCGGCAACCGCCTCCTTTGACGGCTCCAGCACCATCAGCATGCGTTCCTGGCTTTCGGAAAGCATCATTTCATAAGCGCTCATCTGTGTCTCGCGGACCGGAACCCGGTCGAGATCAAGTGCGATGCCGAGATTGCCCTTGGCGCCCATTTCAACCGCAGAACAGGTGAGGCCCGCAGCCCCCATGTCCTGAATGGCGATCACGGCACCGGTCGCCATCAATTCGAGGCAGGCTTCGAGCAGACATTTCTCGGTAAACGGGTCCCCGACCTGAACCGTGGGCCGCTTTTCCTCGATCTTGTCATCAAATTCCGCCGAGGCCATGGTCGCGCCGCCGACACCGTCACGTCCGGTTTTCGCTCCGAGATAGACCACCGGAAGCCCGACACCCTTGGCTTCGGACAGAAAAATCTTGTCGGCATCGGCAAGACCCGCCGCAAAGGCATTGACGAGAATATTGCCGTTATAGCGGGGGTGAAATTCAACTTCACCACCCACCGTCGGCACACCGAAGGAATTGCCGTATCCACCAACGCCCGCGACGACACCGGAGACGAGATGGCGTGTCTTCGGATGGTCCGGCGCGCCGAAGCGCAGCGCGTTCATCGCCGCAATCGGACGCGCGCCCATGGTGAACACATCGCGCAGAATGCCGCCGACACCCGTCGCAGCGCCCTGATAGGGTTCGATGAAAGACGGGTGGTTGTGACTTTCCATCTTGAACACGATCACCTGACCGTCGTCGATATCGACCACGCCGGCATTTTCGCCCGGTCCATGGACCACGCGCGCGCCGGTTGTCGGCAATGTTTTGAGCCAGACTTTCGAGGACTTGTAAGAGCAGTGCTCGTTCCACATGGCGGAAAAAATGCCAAGCTCGGTCAGCGTCGGTTCGCGCCCAATAAGGTCGAGAATGCGCTGATATTCGTCCGGCTTAAGGCCGTGGTTCGAAATCAGCTCATCCGTGATCGGGGTGGTGTTGGAAATCATCAGGCAACTTTGTTGAGATGCGTATCGAGGGCGCTTGCAAACAGGCCGCGACCATCGCTGCCGCCGTGAAAGGCCTCGATCAGGTTTTCGGGATGCGGCATCATGCCGAGCACGTTGCCGCGATCGTTCACAATGCCCGCAATATCGTGAATGGAGCCGTTGGGATTGGTGTCGTCGGTATAGCGGAAGACAACCTGGCCATTGCCCTCAAGGCGTGCAAGGGTTTGCGGATCGGCAAAATAATTGCCGTCATGATGCGCGACCGGACAGCGCAATACCTGGTTCGGCTTGTAATGGTGGCTGAATGCCGTGTTCGCATTTGTGACCTGAAGCCGGACTTCACGGCAGACAAACAGCAGCGACGCATTGCGCATCAAAACGCCCGGAAGAAGTCCGGCCTCGCACAGAATCTGAAACCCGTTGCAGACGCCGAGAACCTTGACCCCGCGCTCTGCCGCCGCGCGGATCGCGTCCATGACCGGCGAGCGGGCTGCAATCGCTCCCGCGCGCAGATAATCGCCAAAGGAAAAGCCACCCGGAATGACGATGATATCGGCATCCGGTATTTCCGTCTCGGTGTGCCAGATCAGCGTCGGCGGATGGCCGGATATTTTGGTAAGCGCCGCAATCATATCGCGGTCGCGATTGAGGCCGGGAAATTGAACGACCGCTGCCTTCATTCGGAAATCCATTCGATCGCGTAATTCTCGATCACGGTATTCGCAAGCAGGCTCTCGCACATTTCGGCAACAGTCTTGTCCGCTTCCGCCTTATCGGCGGAACTGATATCGATCATGAACACCTTGCCCTGTCGGACTTCATTCACAGCCTTGAAATTGAGCGATGCAAGCGCCCCTTCAATGGCTTTTCCTTGCGGATCAAGGACGCCGCTCTTCAAGGTGACGGTGACACGCGCTTTCATGTTTTTCATTTCTAATTCAGTAGGTTATCAACATCAGTCAGATTGAACGAGGCGAGGGCCAGTGCCTTTGACCGGCTCATTTTCCATGAGAATCCCAAGCCGTTGCGCGACCTCGCGGTAAGCCTCGAGCATCCCGCCCATGTCGCGCCGGAAGCGATCCTTATCGAGCTTCTTTTTGGTCTCGGTATCCCACAACCGGCAGCTATCCGGCGAAATCTCGTCGGCAACGATGATACGCATCATGTCGCCTTCCCAGTGACGTCCGCATTCCATCTTGAAATCAACCAGCTGGATGCCGACACCGAGGAAGAGGCCGGACAGGAAATCGTTGACGCGGATGGCAAGCGCCATGATATCGTCGATCTCCTGCGGCGAGGCCCAGCCGAATGCGGTGATGTGTTCTTCAGACACCATCGGATCGTTAAGTTCATCGTTCTTGTAGTAGAATTCGATGATCGAGCGCGGCAGAATGGTGCCCTCATCGATGCCGAGACGGGTCGCAAGCGAACCGGCGGCGATGTTGCGTACCACGACTTCAAGCGGAATGATCTCGACTTCCTTGATCAGCTGCTCGCGCATGTTGAGCCGCTTGATGAAGTGGGTCGGGATACCGATATTGTTGAGGTGGCCGAAAACAAACTCGGAAATCCGGTTGTTCAGCACGCCTTTTCCGTCGACAACTTCGTGTTTCTTGTTGTTGAAGGCGGTGGCGTCATCCTTGAAGAACTGGATCAGGGTTCCTGGCTCCGGTCCTTCATAGAGGATTTTTGCCTTGCCTTCGTAAATGCGCCGGCGGCTTTTCATCAGACGGGTCATCCTGTGGATAAACGGTTGATATTCTTGTGAGGGCGGGACAGGCGAATGCAGTGAAGCCGCGCTTTTTTCCGCTCATTGTTGCAGACAACAGGTAATGCATTAGGCGGTGAGATACAATCGCGAAAACCGGCACCACCCGGCACGGCCCGCACTTGTCGCCATTTTTTTGCATCGCGTTTTCAGGAAAAGCATCATGGTGACTTCAACAGCCTGTCGGTTGCGCCTATATTGAATTCACCGACTTCACCAACGGGGGCCCGAGAAGGCGCCATAATAGGGAATAAAAACCGATGAGTACCTTTGACAACCGCGGCGACGCATTCGAGAGTAAGTTTGCCCATGATGAGCAATTGCAATTCAAGGCAATGGCTCGGCGCAACAAGCTTCTTGGCCTGTGGGCTGCCGAAAAGATGGGGATTGAGGGCGACGAAGCGGCGGAATATGCAAAGTCTGTTGTTCGTGCGGATTTTGATGAACCGGGCGATGAGGACGTCTTCCGCAAGATAAAAGCGGATATGGAAACCGCGAAGGCATCCGTCACGGAAGCGGATATCCGTCGCGTCATGCATGACCTGCTCATCACCGCGCAGAAGCAGATACTGACCGAAAGCTGAAGCTTATAGCCTGTAGCCCAAAGTTGAGTCAGAGTTTGAATTAATGACACGCCTTGTCAAGCATCGTCACACTTGCACCAGAGGTGCTGTTAATCGTTAATCATGAACCGCCTCTTCGCAGGCGGTTTCTTTATTTACCGTTCCGAGCCAAGCAATAAAAAACCCGGCAATCAATTGCCGGGTTTTTTTATCTGTCGGGTGATGAGAAAAACTAGAAGTTAAGTTCAGGTTTTCTACCAGTTTGAGTTTCGATAAGTCCAGGGCGATTTGGAATCTCACCTGGTTGTGAAAGAGTATCGATATCTATTGGCTCATCATTTCCACATGCAGAAAGGAGAAGAGATCCGACAACAGGAAGAACTGCCAAAACAACTGTTCTGTATTTTCTTCTCATATCTGATCTCTCTCCAATCAAGCAGGTGAATATATTGCTTAGAACTTTACGCGTGCGCCAGCAAAAATGAGCTGGATGGCGTCAAAATCAGTTCCAACAATACCGGAATCAGTGACATCGGAGTTTCTGTAACCAATGTAGAGATCCGTTGAGATCGCATCAAATGTCTGGTTTGCCACAACGCCGAAACCGCGGTAATTTGAACCTTCATTCGCAATGTCACGGTTGAACGATGCATCAACTGCGAATGCTGTCTTACCGTAGGAGTTCAGATCGCCGATCCAGCCCAATTTACCATAGAGCTGTGAACCACCATCACTGTCGCCAGCGCTGAGACCATCAAAGCCTTCACCGGCAAAGCCGAAAGCGAAGGCCGCGTTAAAGCCAGATGCAAGGTGAATAGCGGCAACGGAACCGGAAATCAGATCTGCATCATCCGGGGTAATAGCACCACCGATGAGCTGGTTACCCAGATCGGAATAGGCAACAGTTGCACTGATGCCGAAGCCAGCAAGATCTTTGTTTTTGTAGGAAACGGCCACAGCATACTGCCCACCGTTGGTGTAGCTGCCTGTGGCTTTGAAGCCAGCGAAAGTTGGTGTGTCATAACGGATCACGTCATCACGGTTTGTACCGTCAAAGTCACCCGTAAAAGCGCCCAAAGTGGCGGTCGTGAGCGCGCCGGTCTGGTCACGCAGGAGAATGCCGCCACCGAAGTCAAGCTGCGAAGGATAGAGAGCGATGTCTGTTCCGCTGAAATCGTTTTCAGTTGAACCGTTTGATGATGTGTTGGTCTGGCCAAGGGTTATGCGACCAAATTTTTTGCTCTCGAGCCAAACGGCTGCGTGACGTGTCGAGAAGTTACCGGCAACGTTACCGCCACCAATGTTGAGAAGGTTTTGATTGATACTGCCACTGCTTGTGCCTGAGTCGTTGTCAAACTCGAAAAGGCCACCAACAGAGATGTCCTCATTCAGCTTGCCGGAAGCTATCCAGCGCACGCGCGAGCTGAGGTTGGTATTGTCGACGACGCCAACGTTGAATTCTTCGCCGTCACCGAAGCCGAGAACGGTACGATGAAACTGGCCAGAGAACTCAAGGCGGATCTTGCTGCCACCTGTGCGAAGAACGTAGTTGTCGCCAGGGCCGATGATTTTTTCAAGACGCTCGATGCGAGCAAGAAGGTCATCGTCTGAAAGGTTGTCGAGGTCGGCTGCATAAGCGGTGCCTGCAGATCCCAACAATGCAAAAGACACTGCCGTCCCCAGGAGCGCTTTTGTAGTTGCTTTGATTGTCATTAGATTGTCTCCGGACAAAGGTTTAAGATTGTAGGGAGTGCTTTTGCATTCCTCACCACTGCAATTCGCCATATTTTTTTGGGTGTGTAAACGGTCTGGAGCGGGTTCTGTCTGGGTGTGGTATCTATGCATCAACCGTGTTTTCGACTGAGTATTAATGAACGTTAATTGTTCCGCGGATTTAATGGCATTTTTTGTGTTTTTTGGGGAACATTTCACCTCATAATCCATTTTTTTCCGCTTATTGGCTTCTTAAGCGTGAACAGGCGGTCGGCAGACAGATCTGCGGTCGCCATTTTTCTCCTGTTTGTGTTGCGTAAAAAGCACGCATTGTTCAGCGCGCCAGATGGTCAGGTATTCTCTTGAACGGCATGGCAACGAGAATCAGCCGGGAACCATGCGTCTTCAGCCGTGGGAATCAGTTCTCCGTCCGCGGCGCGCGATTCGTCCGTCTGGCAATCGGAGGCTGCGATTCCGTTCGCCTTGAAAGGCATCATAATCGGAACAGGAACTTAAAGCCGCGCCATGAAATTCGCGAAGCTGAGGAGGCCTTCCGGCCAGGGCCCCTGTCCGCTCTCGGCGTTGATATGGCCGCTATCGCCCGCGCTTTCGAGTTTGGCCCCCCAGGCAAATGATAAGTCCTCTGCCTTTTCGAACGTGGAATAGGGGTCGTTGCGGCTCGCGACGAGGATCGAGGGAAACGGCAGGGGGGCTGTCGGTGCCGGGTTGAAAGCGGCCGTCATTCTATCGTGCTCGGGATGCCTAGCGCGCAGCATGTCGATATCGGGCGGCGCAACGAGATAGCCGCCTGCAACCTTGAGGTGGGGAAAGCGGGGAGCGGCATGGGCAGCAGCAAGTGCGCCAAGGGAATGACCGATCAGAACAACCGGCTGTCCGGCCTGTTCGACAGCGCGGACAATCCGCTCGATCCAGTCCTCAAGGACTGGTTCCGGCCCGTTCTTGGACCAATCCATCCCGTCGACGCGGCGCGCGGTTTTCAGCTTCTCACTCCAGCGATCATACCAGTGATTCCGTTCCCCGCCGCCAAGTCCGGGCAGAACCAGGATATCCGCCTGCGAAACTTTCATTGCCCCAAATCACCCGTCACGAGGACCGGCCCCGGCCGATTTCAGCCGAAAACCCGTTTGAAAATCGTATCCACATGCTTGGTATGATAGCCAAGATCAAATTTTTCCTCGATTTCTTCTTTCGAAAGCGCCGCGCGAATATCGGCATCATCGAGGAGTTCCTCAAGAAAATCCTTGCCTTCTTCCCAGACTTTCATGGCGTTGCGCTGCACGAGCCGGTAGGAATCCTCGCGGCTCACACCCGCCTGCGTAAGCGCCAGAAGAACCCGCTGAGAATGAATCAGGCCTTTGAACTTGTTCATGTTTTTCAGCATGTTCTCAGGATAGACAAGAAGTTTGTCAATCACACCGGTCAGGCGGACAAGCGCAAAATCGAGGGTGATTGTCGCATCTGGCGCGATCATGCGCTCGACTGAGGAATGCGAAATATCGCGCTCATGCCAGAGTGCGACATTCTCCATCGCGGGCATCGCCATGCCGCGGACGAGACGCGCGAGACCGGTGAGATTTTCGGTCATAACCGGGTTGCGCTTATGCGGCATTGCCGATGAACCCTTCTGACCCTTGGAGAAAAACTCTTCCGCTTCGAGGACTTCGGTGCGCTGAAGATGGCGGATCTCGGTTGCAAGTCGCTCGATCGACGATGCAACGACACCGAGTGTCACGAAAAACATGGCGTGGCGGTCGCGCGGGATGACCTGTGTGGAAATCGGTTCAACCGCGAGGCCCATGGCCTGCGCCACGTGGCTTTCGATCGACGGGTCGATATTCGCAAAGGTGCCGACAGCACCGGAAATCGCACAGGTCGCGATTTCCGCACGGGCATTCTTCATCCGCTCCAGATTGCGCGAAAATTCCGCATAGGCCTGCGCCATCTTGAGGCCGAAGGTCACCGGTTCGGCATGAATGCCATGCGAGCGGCCGATTGTCACCGTATCCTTGTGCTCATAGGCGCGCCGCTTGAGGGCTTCGAGCAGCTTTTCGATATCCGCAATCAGAAGATCGGCCGCCCGGGTCAGCTGAATGTTGAGGCAGGTATCAAGGACATCCGAGGATGTCATGCCCTGATGCACGAATCGTGCGTCTTCGCCGACGATCTCCGTGAGATGCGTCAGAAACGCGATCACATCGTGCTTGGTCACCCGCTCGATCTCGTCAATCCGGTCGATGTCGAACGTGGCGTTGCGACCTTTCTCCCAGATCATGCGGGCAGCACTTTCTGGAATAACGCCCGCTTTCGCAAGAGCATCGCAGGCATGAGCCTCGATTTCGAACCAGATGCGAAATTTCGTTTCCGGTGTCCAGATCGACACCATTTCGTCACGGGCGTAACGCGGGATCATTGTGTTCTTCCTTGAAATAAGGGGTGCGTCGCTGCGGTTATGGCGCGCCCTGTTCGCCTCGGCTTAGCAAAGCGCGGCAAAGGGTTCAATTGCGATTGCGCGCGGTCGGCCATAAAAAGCAATAAAGGAACGCTGCCAGAAACAGACAGAACGGCCCAAGCGGCAGGAACAGGCGGGCCGCCATCGCGGCGAAGAGATAGCCATGAGAGAGGGTGAAGAAAAACAGGTTCTCAAGCCCGCGCGCGCTTGTCATCGGCGCCATCCATGGCAGGAAATACTGCACCGTATAGGCCGCGCTGCCGAGGAAACTGCCCCCCATCGTTCCGCCGGCAAGCAGGATTGCGACAGTCGCACAACGCGCGGTAGCTGGCCTTTTACCGCTGATGGCTGGTTCAAGAAGGCGCGCGATCCCGGCTGCGACAAAGCCCGCGGCACTTGCAAAGGCGATGAAGACAACTTGCTTTTGATCGAGAATCCGGTTCCAGAAAAGACAATCAATCAAAAGGGTGAGGGCGGTCAGGATCGACCATAAAAGGCAGAAGGCGAAGTGTCGTGACATGCTGCCCGGCTTTGATGTGTCTCTTGTCTTGATCGGCTTGACAAGCACGGATCAGGCGGCCGCCGCCTGCTCGGCTGCTTCGCGGATGGCCTTGATGTTGCGGGCATAGGCCTCGCGCCTGCTGAAGCCGCCCGCAGCGTTGAAAACCGCCGAACCGGCAATCAGCACATTCGCCCCCGCGCGCGCGCAGAGCGGCGCGGTCTCAACGGTCACGCCGCCATCGACTTCAAGATCGATCGCCCGCCCGCCGATCATCTGGCGCAAGGCCGCGATTTTCGGCAGAACCGAATGAATGAATTTCTGCCCGCCAAAGCCCGGATTGACGCTCATGACGAGGATGATGTCGATCTCGTCGAGCATCGCCGATACCGCTTCTGCGGGTGTGCCCGGATTGAGCACGATGCCGGCCTTTTTGCCATGCGCCTTGATCGCCTGAATGGTACGATGGACATGGGCGCCGGCCTCGGCATGAACCGTGATCGTATCCGCGCCGGCGCGCACGAATTCATCGATATAAGGATCAACCGGCGCGATCATCAAATGAACGTCCATCGGTTTTTCAGTGACTGGACGAATCGCTTTCAGCACCACCGGGCCGAACGAAATATTCGGCACGAAATGCCCATCCATCACATCCACGTGAATCCAGTCTGCCCCGGCGTCGGCCACGGTCTTCACTTCATCGCCAAGCATCGCAAAGTCAGCGGCGAGGATCGATGGCGCAATCAGGATGGGATGTGTCATCGCGGGAAGACCTTTTCCGGGAGCAGATATTGATCGCATTCTCGGTCCATGCCTAGCCTCGAACGCGGCCTTCGTCACCATGGGGCAACCTTGTTTATGGGGACAATTGTTTCCCCCTGCCATTTGTGCATCGCATAAAAAGGGATCGTGGCATCGCCCTTCGCGTCAAAGGCAACGGCGCCGAGAGCGGTCGTGAAGGTCGTTGTGCTGAGGACCTGATTGAGCGCTGCAAAGTCCGCCTTGCCCGCCTTTTTCAGCGCATCTGCAAGGATTGTCATGGCCGCGTGGCCGCGCAGCGTCAGACCCGCCGCAGAAAGCCCCTTTTCGGCCAAGGCGGCGCGCGCATCTCTTGCCGACGGCAGGGTGCGGGGATCAATCGGGAAAGCCGCATAGAGGCGATCAAGATCGGTGCGCGCCGTATTGCCGTCGAGAACGAGGACGGGAAATTCCGGGTGGACCATGGCATCGCCGCCGACAATCGTCGGTTTTAGCGACAGACGGTCGATATCACGGACCAGAACGGCGATATCGCGGTGGGTTGCGCCGATCACGACCACGCGCGCTCCCGAATCGACGATTCGGCCCGAGAGCGAGCGATACCGCTCCTCGCCGCTTTCAAAACTTGCCGTCAGAACCGGGTTGAGGTCCGCCGCTTTCAGCCCGGAAATCAGTGGTTCCGTAAGCGATTTACCATAGACCGAGCCATCATCGACGATGGCAATCTTGCCGCCATTGGCCGCTTGTCTGATGAAGTCGAGCAGGCGTTCATTCTGTGCTGTATTGCGTGGGGCAAGCCGGTAAGTGCCGCCGCCCGGCAGCGGCCGGTTCTCGGTAAATGCCGGGTTTTCAGCGCTTGGCGAAATCTGGACAATTCCGTTCGTGGCATAAACGCCGGCAGCTTCGATTGACGCGCGGTCGCACAGATGGCCGATCACCGCGACGACGCCCTTGCCGACGAGCTGATTGGCGACATTTTTCGCAGTCTCTCCGTCACAACCGTCATCGACGACATCAATCGCGACCGATTCCCCGAGAAGGCCGCCTGAGGCATTGATTTCGTCAGCAGCAAAGCGCGCACCAGTGATGATCTGCTCGCTCAGGCTTGAAAAAGAACCGGCTTTTTGCACAGCAACGCCGATATGGATTTCGGCACGCGCAAGCGATGCGGAAACCGAAACAAAGGCGCAGGCGAGGGCGCCGGAAAAAAATCGCTTTAGGCGCGGAAGAAAGTCACAGGTTCGCATCGTTCAGGCTCCGCCGCTTGTCACTTGCCGCGGGATTGTATCCAGCCGGGCGCGGATCGCGAGAAAATCCTGCCAGACGAGGCGCTTTTCCGCAGGCTGACGCAACAGATAGGCCGGATGCAGTGTCGGAATGGCTACCATGGTTTTCCCGCCAATCTCGCAGGTTTTGGAACGACCGCGAATTTTCTTGATTCCCTCGGTGGTGCCAAGCAGTTCACGCGCTGACGGAGCGCCGAGCGGGATCAGAAGATCCGGTCCGACAAGGGCGATCTGGCGCTCGATGAAGGGGCGGCAAAGCGTGATTTCGAGGGGCGTAGGCGTCCGGTTGCCGGGCGGTCGCCAGGGCACGATATTGGCGATATAGACGTCGTCGGTGCGGCTGAGGCCGATGGCGTCGAGCATCCGGTTCAGGAGCTCGCCGGACCGCCCGACGAAAGGAACGCCCTCGATATCCTCGTCGCGCCCCGGCGCTTCGCCGACAAACATGATGCGTGCTTTCGGATTTCCGTCACCAAAAACGAGGTTTTTTGCCGTTCGCTTCAGATTGCAGCCCTCAAAGGCCATCAAAGCCGCCCGCAATTCGTCGAGATCCCGAGCGGACGCGGCTTGCCGGGCTGCGTCCTCCATCGTCTGCGCATCCGAGACGATGGCTGGGGCCGCATGCGGCATGCTCACCCGCGCAATATTGGTAGGCTCGCCGTGCGGGCGGCTTTGATGGCCTTTGAGGGCTGCAA
>JACESI010000013.1 GCA_013911885.1 Hyphomicrobiales bacterium
GGATCAGAAAAAGAGAAAATCGCCGAAGCGCTCTCCTATGGTGTGTTCAAGATGAACATCGACACCGATACACAATTTGCCTGCGCCAAAGGTATCGGCGATTATGTCGACAAGCACCCGGAAGCGTTCAAGCACCAGATTCATCCGGAAACCGGCGCGCCGCTGAAAAAATTCTACGATCCGCGCAAATGGAACCGCGATGTCCAGAAAAGCATGGTGAGCCGCCTTCAGGAAGCCTTCCACGATCTTCAAAGCTTCGGTCGTTCTGTTTGCAAATGACCGCAGCAATTCAATCTGCGACAAGAAAGCGCACTACACATCCTGTTGCCGAAGGATGAACTCATCCCGCTGATTCGTCGGCAATCGTCCATGAGGAAAGCCTTGGCCAAAGCACCTAAAGCGCCTGAGATTTATCGGACTCGGCTTTTTCTTGTCACACCGAAGGACTATGCGCTCGCAGCCTTCCTACCAAAGCTTGAAGCCGTGCTCGCAGCCGGCGACATCGCAACCCTGCTCATCCTGCCGCCGAAAGAGGGCGGCTATCAGGAGGCCGCTGAAGCGATCATTCCGCTCGCCCAGCGCCATGATATCGCGGCCCTGCTCTACAACGACAGCCGCCTGATGGGACGCACTGGTGCGGACGGGCTTCTGCTCGATGGCCCGCTTGAGGATATTGTCGAGACCGTCCGCTCCCATGCGGGCAAGAACATTATGGGCGTCGGCAACATCAAGGCGCGCCACGAAGCGATGATCGTGGGTGAAGGCCCGGTTGACTTTCTCTTCTTCGGTCGTCTTGGTGGCGACAACGCGGCCAACATTTTTCCGAAAACCTTCAAACTCGCCGAATGGTGGTGCTCGCTCATGGAAATTCCCGGCGTGGTCATGGGCGGCAACACGATCGAGAGCGCCTCGGACGCAGCTGTTGCCGGGATTGACTTTGTCGTTCTCTGCGATGCGATCTGGCATTCCGAAGATCCGGCAAGCGCCGTCCGCTCAGTCAATCGCCTTCTTGATCAGCGCTTCGAAGAGCGCAGGGCGGCGCAGGATGGATAAGGCATGCTGCGGTGCCCGCATATACGGTGTTGCTGGCCTCGTTAAGGGTCTCAGTCTGGCCCTTAGCATAGGAGTGACGCTGTTTGCGGGGAGCCCCGCCCAAGGGCAAGAGCCAAATGCAACGGGAACATCAGATACTGAAGCCACGACGCCCTTGGAAAGAGCGGCTGCGAACAGATTTCGGATGCCGTTTGAAGCCCCCCCGCCCCTTACAGACGCGGCTGGGCCGGACGCTTCATCTGTGCGTGATGAGGGCGCCGACCTTGCCTACGGGCTCTATCAGCGCGGTCTTTATCTCTCGGCCTTTGCGGTCGCAACGCGGCTCGCACTCGAAAACAACGCCGCATCGCAAACCCTGCTCGGAGAGCTCTATCGCTTCGGCCTCGGCGTGCCCCGCAATGTCGAGACGGCGTTGAGCTGGTATGAGCTCGGGGCAAGAAACGGCAACCGGGATGCGGCCTTTCAGGCGGGCATTCTCTATCTCGATGGTCTCGGGGTTGAAAAGAACCAGGAAAAGGCTGCTCGCTATTTCGAACAGGCCGCGGAAAAAGGCCATGTCCTCGCGCTCTATAATGTCGGCCTTTTGTATCTCTCCGGCGACGTGCTCGAAAAAAACCCGGAAAAAGCGGCTGACGCGCTCCTGAAATCGGCAAAACTCGGCAATCACGACGCCCAGTTCGCGATTGCTACAATGCATAGCGAAGGCAAAGGGGTGGCGAAGGACGAAATCCTCGCCACGCTCTATTTCGGCCAGGCCGCGCGCGGCGGGCATGACACGGCGGAAATCGAATACGCCACCCGTCTTCTGAAGGGCATCGGCATCAAGAGCAACCCGCACGACGCTGCCCTCTGGTTCGAACGCGCGGCAGAACGCGGCAACGCCATCGCCCAGAACCGCATTGCCCAGCTTTATCGGTTCGCAAAAGGCGTCGAAGCCGACCCGCTCAAGGCCGCAACATGGCACCTCATCTCGAAGGATCAGGGCTTTGAGGACAGCAGCCTTGACGCCTATGTCAAAAAGCTTGAACCTGAACTTCGTCTGAAGGCCGAAGCAGCCGCCCGCATCTGGCGACCGGTCCGCTCGCCCAGGCCATGAGCGGGCTTGACAAAGCCCAAGACTGCCCGATTGCTTGGCGCTTGCATAAAGCCTTCAATAATGGTTCAAGCGCGCATTGCTTCTTCTTGCGGTACAGGACAAATGAAAATCAACGGCAACGAAATTCGCCCCGGCAATGTGATCCAGCATCAGGCCACTATCTGGGTCGCGGTCAAAACGCAGCATGTGAAACCCGGCAAAGGCGGCGCGTTTGCGCAGGTCGAACTGAAAAACCTTCTCGATGGCCGCAAGCTCAACGAACGCTTCCGGGCGAGCGAGACCGTCGAGCGCATCCGCCTCGAGCAGAACGACTACCAGTTCCTCTATGAACAGGGCGAGGCGCTGATTTTCATGGACATGGAAACCTACGAACAGCTTGAACTCCAGAAGGAATTTGTCGGCGAGCGCGCGGCCTTCCTCCAGGACGGCATGCAGGTGACGGTGGAAAGCCATGAAGGCCGTCCGATTGGCATCCAGCTTCCCGACCAGGTAACCCTCGAAGTTACCGACACCGAGCCACATATCAAGGGTCAGACCGTTTCCTCGTCCTACAAGCCCGCCATTCTTGAAAATGGCGTTCGCACCACGGTGCCCCCCTTCGTCGTTATCGGCGACAAGATCATCGTCGACACCAACGAAATAAGTTACATCCGGCGCGCAGACTAACAATCCGCTAATAGTCCACCCGGGCGAAAGGTTGCCGCATGGCGCAAGTCTCCGCGCTGATGAACGTGATGATTCAGTCTGCCATAAAAGCAGGCCGGAAGCTGAAACGTGACTTTGGTGAAGTCGAAAATCTGCAAGTCTCGATCAAGGGACCGGCGGATTTCGTCTCCAATGCCGACCGCGAAGCGGAAAGAACCCTGTTCGAGGAATTAAAGAAGGCCCGCCCGAACTGGGGCTTTCTCATGGAAGAAGGCGGCGAGGTCATCGGCTCCGATCCCCAGCACCGCTGGATCATCGACCCGCTCGACGGCACAACGAATTTCCTCCATGGCATACCGATGTTTGCAATCTCCCTCGCGCTCGAATCGCAGGGCGTCTTGCAGGCGAGCGTGATCTACAATCCGATTTCGGAAGAGCTCTTCACCGCCGAGCGCGGCAAGGGCGCTTTCCTGAATGACCGGCGGCTGCGTGTCGCCGGGCGGCGCAACCTCACAAGCTGCGTCGTGGGAACCGGCATTCCCCATATCGGCCGACCGGAACATGGCAAGTTCCTGATCGAGCTTGCCCATCTCATGGGCGAGACCGCGGGCATACGCCGCATGGGCGCCGCCTCACTCGATCTTGCTTATGTCGCGGCCGGGCGCCTCGACGGCTTCTGGGAGCGCGGCTTGAAGCCCTGGGACATGGCCGCAGGCATGCTGCTATTGGCGGAGGCCGGCGGCTATACGACCGATCTTGACGGCGGGAAGAAAATTTATGAAACCGGTGGCATTCTCGCGGGTAATGAGATCATTCACAAGAAGCTCCTCGCTGCGCTGAAAAGCGCCCACACGAAATAGCCAGCCCTTCCGGCATCAATCAATCATGCCACTTCCGGCGCCGGGACCTGTGCCATACGCCTGCGCCGCACGCTTGCGAGAGCGCGCGAAACACATTAGCCCGAAGCCTGCCAGCAAAAGACTGTTTGCTGTCACATTTTCCTGTATAGGATGCGACCCGAAACCAACCGCCTTCGCCACCGTTATAGCAACGGAAAACCGAACCGGAGAGCCGCTGTCCATGGCCAGAGATTACGATCCCTACAATATCGAGCGACCGAACAGCTATCTGATCATCATGATGATCTTCCTGATCATCGTCTCATTCGTCGCCCTCATCCTTTATCGCCAGATTCTGATCGCCTTCAATGCCAATATCGGCCTGAACTCGGTCATCATCCTGACGCTTCTCTTCGGAGTCATTCTGTCCTTTGCCCAGATCCTGCGGCTCTACCCGGAGATCAACTGGGTCAACACCTACCGTCTCGACCGTTCGGCGGTCGGCGTCGGCCGCGGGCCGCAACTTCTGGCGCCGATGGCAACGCTGCTCGGCGATCAGCGCAATCAGGGAAACATCAGCACCCAGGCGATGCGGTCGATCCTCGATTCAATCGGCCAGCGCCTCGACGAAGGCCGCGACACATCCCGCTATCTGATCGGGCTTCTCGTCTTTCTCGGCCTACTCGGCACGTTCTGGGGCTTGCTTCAGACGGTGAGCGCCATCGGCGCGACAATCCAGTCTCTCGATGTATCCTCCGGCGATACGAACCTCATTTTCGAAGACCTGAAAACCGGTCTTGAAGCACCCTTGACCGGCATGGGCACCGCATTCTCCTCATCTCTGCTTGGCCTTTCCGGGTCCCTCGTTCTGGGCTTTCTCGATCTTCAGTCCGGCCATGCCCAGAACCGCTTCTACAACAATCTCGAGGACTGGCTGTCGACCTTCACGGATCTTTCGAGCGAGCTCAAAGACCTTGGCAGCGCCACGACACCAGCGGAATTTGCCGCTGCGATCGACCGGCTCTCACGCATCTTCGCTGCCAGCAAACAGACGGCGGAGACCGCCGCAACGCAGAACGTGAACGCCACCATGAACCTTGCAGAAGGTATTCAGGGGCTTGTTCAGAACATGCGTTCCGAACAGCAGCTGGTGCGCAACTGGATGGAGGCGCAAGCCGACCAGCAGGCCGAAATCAAGACCTATCTCGAACATCTGAGCAAGAAATAGGGGAAGAGGCGATGGCACTCGGCCGCTACAGACGCACCGAATTCCGCGCCGATTACTGGCCGGGCTTCGTCGACGCCATGACGACGCTTCTCCTCGTCATGATTTTCCTTCTCTCGGTTTTCATGTTGACCCAGTTCCTGCTCAGCCAGGAAATTTCGGGCAAGGATACGGTGCTGAACCGGCTCAACAACCAGATTGCCGAACTCACCGAACTCCTGGCGCTTGAGCGTGCCTCGTCCGCCAATCTGTCTGACACAGTGGCTGATCTGCGCGCCGGGCTGTCGACATCCGAGGCGGAAAAGGACCGGCTCCAGTCGCTTCTGTCGAGCGGAACAGGCGAACAGATCACGGCCGAAGAGCGCATCGGCAAGCTCGCCGGTGCCCTTGACGAGGAAAAGGCGATTTCCGCGCGCGCGCTCAGCCAGGTCGAACTTCTGAACAAGCAGATCGCAGCGCTCCGCCGCCAGATCGCCGCCCTCGAAGATGCGCTCGACGCATCTGAAAACCGCGACCGCGAGAGCCAGACAAAGATTGCCGATCTCGGCAAGCGGCTGAATGTCGCCCTCGCTCAGAAAGTGCAGGAACTCTCGCGTTTCCGCTCGGATTTCTTTGGCCGCCTGCGTGAAATTCTTGGTCAGCGCTCGGATATCCGTGTCGTTGGCGACCGGTTCGTGTTTCAGTCGGAGGTTCTGTTCGGCTCCGGTTCCGATACGATCGGCGAGCCTGGCCGCGCCGAACTCGACAAGCTCGCAAGCGCAATCATCGAGCTGGAGGGTGAAATTCCGCCTGAAATCAACTGGGTGCTTCGCATCGACGGACACACCGACGATGTGCCGCTTTCAGGCGCGGGCCGGCTGCGCGACAACTGGGACCTTTCTGCTGCCCGCGCGATCTCGGTGGTACAGTATCTGATCCAGAAAGGTGTCTCGCCAGAGCGGCTCGTCGCGGCAGGCTTCGGCGAATTCCAGCCCCTGGACCGCGCCGACACGACAGAGGCGCGCAACCGCAACCGCCGGATCGAACTCAAGCTGACAGAACGCTGAGGGCATTGAGAGAAAACGCCACCCACTTTTTACAGAGCCCGCTTTTTAAAGTGCACCTTTTGCGGCACTTACTTTGTAAAGGCTTCGGCCAGAAGGTTGAGATGCCCGGCGAGCGGATTGTCGGCCTGCACCATGACTTTTTCACTTGAGGCAAGCGCGTCATCGAAATGCAGCACCTGTTCCTGCAAGCGCATGGAGCGCTGGATCATATCCTTGAGCGGGTCAGGAAGAAGCTCCCAGTTCGCGGGGTTTGAAACGATGCCCTGACGCTTGATCGTGACCTTTTTCTGCTCTTCCTGGGCCTGCGCGAGCGTCATCTCGCCCTCGCTCACCGCACGCTGGAGAAGAAGCCAGGATGCAAGCTGCATCAGCCGGGTCGTGAGGCGCATGGATTCGGTCGCATAAGCAAGGGACGCTGCCCGGTCCATGTTCTTTGCCTGTGCGCGGCCTTCGACATCGAGATAATTCGCCGCCTCTTCAACAAGCGACATGCCGCGTTCGAACAGTTCGAAAAAGGCAGGCGAGGTCAGAAGCCGGTTGCTGAACGAGACAACGCCCTTGCTGCTGCTGAGGTCGATCATGTTCGACGGATCGGTCATATGCTTCGCCACCTCTACAATTACAATAGTTCCGGTTTCCTGAGCAGGCGCCCGACACTTGCCGGGGGGTCGCCAAAAGGCCTTCACCGTCCGATATCAACAACCTGTCTCAAATCATAGTTCATCGGTGGCGCGAAGTAAAAGGCGAACGCGCACGGACCATGTTTAACGAGAGATTAAGGTTAAAAAAAAGCCGCTTTCGAAAAAGCGGCTGAAGTCTAAACAGGGAGGCGTCAAACAGAGTGGAAGGAGCCACTCGGTCCAGAAAAGAGCGGCATTGCCGCTCGAATTCCTTAACCATTACAGTTTTACGCATAAACGTTAACAACGGGTAAATACGGACACCGAGCCCGCAGATTTTGCGGGACGAGTCATTCGGAAATCACCTCATGTTTATTTTTTGAAGAAGTTTTCCGCGCGCGCCATGGATTGCTTTTTTCCTTCAAGCGCCGCCTCGGTGCGCGCGATCTCGGCGCGCAAGTCCAGGAGCCGCGCTTCGAGATCGAGAACGGAGAGCGCGCTAAGGTCGCCACCGAACGGGATCATGTGTGTCTTTCTGACCGGCTCCTCATCGAACATCCAACACCTCCCGCGCGACAATAGCAGTGATTTATCGCGAAAAGCATAGACGGCTACAAGTCTGAAAATCTATAGTCAGAGGCACAAACGGAGGACAAACCATCATGGCGATCACGCCTGAGACAATGGACGCGATCGAAATCGACCGTCCCGGCGGGCCGGAAGTGCTCACCTTGCGCAAATTACGGACGCCCGCACCGCTCGGCACGCAAATCCTGATTCAGGTCAAGGCAGCCGGGGTCAACCGCCCGGACATCCTCCAGCGCCAGGGCCTCTATCCACCGCCCGCGGATGCGTCACCCCTGCCCGGTCTCGAAGTATCCGGTATTGTCGAGAAGATCGGCAGCGGCGTGAAGCGGTTCGAAGTCGGCGAACCCGTCTGCGCGCTTGTCGCAGGTGGTGGCTATGCAGAGTATTGCATTGCCGACCAGGGCTCGGTCCTTCCCAAACCGGACAGCCTGAGCTTTGTCGAAGCCGCCGCCGTCCCGGAAACCTATTTCACCGTATGGCACAATGTTTTTGAGCGCGGCGGACTAACCATGGGTGAGACGCTCCTTGTCCATGGCGGCGCATCCGGTATCGGCACCACTGCCATCCAGCTTGCAAGAGCTTTTGGTGCTCGGGTCATCGCAACGGCGCGCACCGACGAGAAATGCGAGAAGTGCCGCGCGCTCGGCGCAGACGTCGCAATCAATTACAACAAGGAGGATTTCGTCGCCGCCGTTGAAAGGGCAACCGATGGTCGTGGCGCCGACGTTATTCTGGACATGGTCGGCGGCGATTATATCGAACGCAATTATCAGGCCGCCGCCGAAGAGGGCCGGATTGTGCAGATCGCCTTTCTGAACGGCGCAACCGCCGATGTGAACTTTACCCAGCTCATGGTCAAGCGGCTCACCCACACCGGGTCGACCCTTCGCTCGCGGTCGCTTCAGGTCAAGGCGGGCATCGCCACAGCCTTGAGACAGACCGTCTGGCCGCTTCTTGAAAACGGCCGGGTCACACCGGTGATCGACAGCACTTTCCCGTTGGCAGAGGCAAAGGCCGCCCATCTGCGTCTCGAACATGCCGATCATTTCGGCAAGGTCGTTTTGCTCTGTGAATGATTCGGCAATGATCTGCCGGGGGCAGGACAAAAGATAATCCGCAAGAAAGTCGCCGGGCGGCCATAAACCGAGTTGCGATATCCGCATAAAACACGTATATCGAAAATATCCCTGTCATCGTCAAAGACATGACTGCTCGATTACCAGCCTGGATAGCGCTGGCGAGCATAAGAAAGGACTGTATTCATGGCCCAGACCCTGCTCATGCCAAAGGCGACCGCCGTATGGCTGGTTGACAACACCTCCCTCTCGTTCGAGCAGATCGCCCAGTTCTGTTCGCTGCATCCGCTTGAAGTGAAGGCCATTGCCGATGGCGATTCCGCCCAGGGCATCAAGGGCCTCGACCCGGTATCGACCGGTCAGCTGACGCGCGATGAAATCGAGAAGGCGCAGAAGAATCCGGCCCACAAGCTCGAAATGGCCAGGCCCAAGGTTGTTGTGCCCGACAGGGCGAAAAAATCACCGCGCTACACCCCGGTTTCGCGCCGTCAGGACCGGCCAAACGCGATCCTCTGGCTTACCCGCAATCACCCCGAATTGCGCGATGCGCAGATCATCAAGCTGGTCGGCACGACGAAACCGACAATTCAGTCAATCCGCGACCGCTCGCACTGGAACTCGACCAACCTGACCCCGAGCGACCCGGTGATTCTGGGGCTCTGCACCCAGATCGCGCTTGATGCGGAAGTGACGAAATCCGCCAAATATCTGCCGCCGAAGCCGGTCGAGCAGGAAGGCGATACCCTGCTTCCGGTTCGCGAAACATCGCCGATCTATCAGGCGCCCGAGCCACGTCAGCCTGCCATCAGGGATGCCGATGTCTTCCGCAAGTCCGAGCGTCCGGCTGCCGACAGGGAACCGGAAGAACCGGAATACGATGTTGATTCCGTGTTTTCCAAGCTTGCCGGTCTGAAAAAAGACAAGGGCCGCAACTAGCGCTTTTCCGGCGATCGGAAAATGTCTTGCCTCGAATGGGCCCGCCTATTCGGCATCCCGAACCGGCACAGTGTAATTCAGCCCGAGCCGCCCGCCATCGGCATAGATCGTCTGGCCGGTGATATAGCTTGCCTCATGCGAGGCGAGGAACGACACGATGGCGGCGATTTCCTTCGGTTCGCCAAGACGTTCCATGGGCGTTCGTGATAAAATCCGGTTCCGCGCCGCCGGGTCATTGTTAACCGCATCAAGCATCGGGGTTGCAATCGATCCGGGACCGACTGCATTGACCCTGATTCCGAAGGCTGCGAGCGAGAGGGCTGCAACCTTGGTCAACTGGTTGATCCCACCCTTCGAAATCGAATAGGGCACCTGATTGGCAATCGCAAAGACCGCGTTGATCGACGACATGTTGACAATCGCGCCAGCCTGCCCGCCCTGCTTGACTTTCTCGACCATGTATCGCGCCACGGCCTGAGACAGCAGGAACGCACCCTTGAGGTTGATGTTGAGAACCCGGTCGAAATCCTCTTCCTTGAGATCGAGAAAATCAGCGCCGTGCACGACGCCCGCATTGTTCACCAGAATGTCGATATCGCCGAAAGCCTCAAGCGCGCCGGCCACGAGATTGTGGACATCGAGCCGGTTGCCGACATTGCAATGGATATAGCGCGCTTCACCATATTCCCGAAGATTGTCGAGCGCCCCCGCCCCCGCCTCGTCATTGACATCGGCCAGAACCACCTTTGCCCCGTCGCGCAAAAGGCGTTCGGCAACGGCATAGCCAATGCCCTGGGCGGCACCGGTGACAATTGCAATCTTGCCGTCATGTTCGGGCATTGAATTTCCTTTTTGCGTATCCGTCTCTCGACTCGTGATCAGGGGCGTTTGAGCTTCAGGGCCGCGGCAATTTCGTCGAGAATGGCAGGATCGTCAATCGTCGCCGGGATTTTGAAATCCTCACCATCCGCGAGAGCCCGGATCGTTGCGCGAAGGATCTTGCCGGAGCGCGTCTTCGGCAACCGCTTCACGCTGCAAACGGTCTTGAACGCCGCAACCGGACCGATCTTGTCGCGCACGAGTTTGACGACCTCACGCTCGACCTCTTCATCCGGTCGGTTAACACCGGAGTTGATGATGATGAAGCCAGCGGGGATCTGCCCCTTGAGCGGATCGGCGATACCGACCACCGCGCATTCGGCAACATCGGGATGGCTTGCCACGACTTCTTCCATCCCACCCGTGGAAAGCCGGTGCCCCGCCACATTGATGATGTCGTCGGTCCGCGCCATGATGAAGACATAGCCGTCCTCGTTCACATAACCCGCATCCGATGTCTGATAATAGCCTGGAAAGGCGGAGAGATAGCTCTCCCTGAAGCGCGCATCATTCTGCCATAGAGTCGGAAAAGCGCCGGGCGGCAGCGGCAATCTCACCACGATATTGCCGAGAACGCCGCTTGCAACTTCATGACCCGCATCATCGAGAACGCGCAGATCATAGCCTGGCATCGGCACGGTGGGCGAGCCGAGGACTACCGGAAGCTGACCAAGGCCGACCGGATTGCCCGCAATCGTCCAGCCGGTTTCCGTCTGCCACCAATGGTCGATGACCGGCACATTGAGCGTCTCTTCCGCCCAGACAATCGTGTCGGGGTCGGCGCGCTCACCGGCAAGAAACAGCGTGCGCAAATGCGACAGGTCATAATTTTTCGCAAGCACCCCTTTCGGGTCTTCCTTTTTGATCGCGCGGAACGCGGTGGGCGCAGTGAACAGAGCGGCAACCCTGTTTTCCTCGATCACACGCCAGAACACACCCGCATCGGGTGTGCCGACGGGCTTTCCTTCAAAAAGAAGCGTGGTGCAGCCATGCAGAAGCGGCCCATAAACGATATAGGAATGACCCACCACCCAGCCGACATCGGAAGCTGCCCAGAACACCTCACCGGGCTTAATGCCGTAAATCGCAACCATCGTCCATTTGAGCGCCACCATATGGCCGCCATTGTCGCGCACGACACCTTTCGGCACGCCGGTGGTGCCGGATGTATAAAGAATATAGAGCGGATCGGTCGCCATCACCGGCACGCAATCGACGACCCGTCCACGCGCTGCCTCCATGGCGGGGCGCATATCGACGTCGCGCCCCTCGATCAGCGTTGCCTCAAGCTGCGACCGTTGCAGAATGATCGTGTGCCGGACTTTATGGTCTGCAAGCGCGATCGCCTCGTCGAGAAGCGGCTTGTAGGCGATGATGCGGCCAGGCTCCAGACCGCAGGAGGCGGAGATGATGAGATCGGGTTTCGCATCGTCGATCCGGATTGCAAGCTCGCGTGCTGCAAAGCCGCCAAAGACCACCGAATGCACCGCGCCAAGCCTGGCGCAGGCAAGCATGGCAAACGTCGCCTCCGGCACCATCGGCATATAGATGATGACGCGGTCGCCTTTTTTGACACCATGATCAATCAGGACCGCGGCAAGGGCCGAGACTTCACTGAGCAGTTGCCTGTAAGTGAACGTTGCGCGGGTTCCGGTAATCGGGCTCTCATGAATGATCGCGACCTGTTCCGCGCGGCCTTCAGAAACGTGCCGGTCAAGAGCGTTGTAGCAGGTATTGCACTCACCATCGACGAACCAGCGGCCATATATCCCGGCATCCGGATCGAAAACGGTCTTGAAGGGTTTTGACCAGATGATTTCCTGCGCGGCTGTGGCCCAGAATTCTTCCGGCGCGCGCTTCCACCCTTCATAGACGATTTTATAGCCACTCGACATAGTCAGATTTCCTCTCCCGAACCCGCAAATCCCCGGGTCCTCCGTCACTCTTATAGGCGATTGTAGAAAGTCTCAAAACTAGAAAATCAGAAAGGTCGATTTGCGGCCCCTCAACCGTTGCCGAGAGAGCTGGCGCAAGAAATCGCACCCAATCCCATCTGTTCAAGAAAAAAACCGCGCCGTGGCGCGGTCTCGGAGTTGAGTTTGGTCATGTACAATCACGGAAACTGAATAAAACCAGTACGCGTCCGGTCAGTGCTCGACCCGGTTGAGGGAGAGGCGGGCGATCTGGTCTTTGAGAACAAGTTTGCGGCGCTTGAGTGCGGCGACTTCAAGTGGGCTGGCGCCTGGAGATCCGGCAGCGGCCGCGATTTCCTGTTCCAGAACACTGTGCCTTCTTTTGAGTTCGACAAGATGGGCTTCCATCGACATGAATGTCTCCTTTCAAAGCGGGCGATGAGCGGGAGTGCTCACGATTGGAAAGTCTGACACAAAGCTTTTGGCGCGTCGATTACCTAAATTCACGTTTGTGTAAATTCGGGATAACGGGGAAAACAGTCGCTAAATCATCGCCATTGATTTTATCTAAAGTTTCTCTAAAAGCGTTCTCTTTGATGCCTTTCACCGCAGGTCAATGCGGCAAAGCTCTACTGATTCGTTTGAACCGGAAGCGCATGTGCCGGGCGGAGCGCGCAAGAGCGACATGCAAAGCACGATGGGTTTAAGACGTGACCGAAGACGAAGAACGCGAAATTCGCATCAATATCGCGCGGTTGCGGATGCAGCACCGCGACCTCGACGCCGCGATTGATGCACTCTCTCGCTCCGGCCTGTCCGATCCGCTTCGGGTTCAGCGCCTGAAAAAGCAGAAGTTGCGCCTCAAGGACGAAATCGCAGCGCTTGAAGACCGGCTTTTCCCGGATATCATTGCCTAGCTCACAGCCGCCAAATAAGCGTGCCGGAAGGCTCAGCCCGCCTTTTTGATTTCCGATTTCTTCTCGTACATCGCGCGGTCAGCGCGTTCGAGAAGGGTATCGGCCGAATCCCCCGGATGCATCACCGCGACACCGGCAGAGGCCCGCACAATCAGCGACAAATCATCGGCAACCACGATTTCATCGCGGCAGATCGCATGCATCAGGAGGCCGGAGCGGGAGCGCGCGACCTCCTCGCTCACCTGCCAGAAGAGAACCACGAATTCATCCCCACCGAGACGCGCGACGATGTCCGATGAGCGCACCTGACGCGCAATGCGCTTGGCAATCGTGGTCAGCACCAGATCACCGACATTGTGCCCGTGGGTATCGTTGATCTGTTTGAAATCGTTGAGGTCGATGAAGACAAGACAGGCCGGAATGCGGTAGCGTTTGGAAAAGGCAAGCGCCTTGTCGAGAAGTTTCAAGAACCCGCGCCGGTTGGCAAGCCCGGTCAGTTCATCATGGGCGGCGTCTGTTGCGAGCTTTTGCACCCGCCGCTTCAAAGCCTCGTTTTCCGCAATAAGGGCGCGGAACTGATCCCGCATATCACTTGGCAGGTCGTCCAGATCGATAATGTTCATTGTCGAAACTCCACCATCCCGGTATTGCGAATTTAATCCCCAAATACAAAGAACATACGACACAACATATACCCGGCACCTTTCCACAAAGCACCGCTGCGTCATCTATTGTATGATTAAAGCGGATTTTGATTAGAAAACTCCTAATTTTTGCAACGCCTGTCCCGCTTCCCCTTGAACCTGATTTTTCTGCGTCTATAGTCGCGCCTTCGATTTTCAAATCACGGATCAAAAAGGACGATGGCGACCGGCATGAACGACAGCGGCGCAAAAGTTGCCATCATCATGGGCAGCCAGTCCGATTGGCCAACCATGCGCCATGGCGCGAAGATTCTCGACCATCTGGGCATTGCTTATGAGGCGAAGATCGTATCGGCACATCGCACGCCGAAACGGCTTTATGCCTTTGCCGAAGGCGCGCGCGCGGCCGGTTTCGACGTGGTGATCGCGGGCGCAGGCGGCGCGGCGCATCTTCCGGGCATGTGCGCGGCCCTCACGTCGCTTCCGGTTCTGGGCGTGCCGATCCAGTCAAAGGCGCTTTCGGGTCAGGACAGCCTTCTTTCCATCGTCCAGATGCCCGCCGGCATTCCCGTGGGCACGCTCGCCATTGGCACGGCGGGCGCTGTCAATGCCGGTCTTCTGGCCGCCAGCATTCTCGCACTTCATGATCATGCGCTTGCCGAAAGGCTCGATGCCTGGCGCGCGGCACAAACCGCCGCCATTGCCGAGACTCCCGCTGACGACGAGGCGTGATTCATGACGAACAACTATGATCACGCACTGAAGCCTGGTTCCACCATCGGCATTCTGGGCAGCGGCCAGCTCGGCCGAATGCTGGCGCTCGCCGCAAGCCCACTTGGTTTTCGATGCCATGTCTATTGCCCGGCAACCGGCCCGGCCTTCGATGTCTGCGTCGAGGGCACCAGCGCGAAATATGAAGACCGCGCGGCACTCGCGGAGTTTGCCCGGAATGTCGATGTCATCACCTATGAATTTGAAAATATCCCGGTCGAAACAGTTGAGTTTCTCGCCCAGTTCAGACCAGTCCGGCCAAACCCTTCCGCGCTCAAGGTGTCGCAGGACCGGCTGACGGAAAAGACGTTCATCCAAAGTTGCGGTGCCGCAGTCGCGCGGTTTGAAGCTGTCAGCACGGCTGCCGAACTCGACCGCGCCCTCGATGATTTCGGCGGCAGCGGCGTGCTCAAGACCCGCCGTTTCGGCTATGACGGCAAAGGCCAGATCATGATCAGCCCCGATACACGCCGCCCGGCGGAGGGGATGCTTGAGGAATTGGGCCATGTCCCCCTCATACTCGAAGAGCGCATCGCCTTTTCTCGGGAAGTGTCCGTGATCGGCGTTCGTGGTCTCAACGGCGAGACCCGCAGTTTCGACGTGGCGGAGAATGTCCATGAACATCATGTTCTGAAGACATCGACCGTGCCGGCAAATATCCCGGAAGACGCTGCCAGGAAGGCGCGGGCCATTGCTGAGAACATTCTCTCCACACTCGATTATGTTGGCACTATGGGTGTCGAGTTATTCGTGGTCGAAGAGGACAGCGAGATAAGGCTGCTCGTCAATGAAATCGCCCCGCGCGTGCACAATTCAGGGCACTGGACGATGGATGCCTGCGGCTATTCGCAGTTTGAGATGCACATCCGGGCGATTGCGGGCTGGCCGTTGCCGGGCACGGAGCGCCATGCCGATGTTGTGATGACCAATCTTCTCGGCAACAACATCAATGACTGGCTCGATTACGCGGCTATGCCGGGCGTTCATCTGCACGATTATGCCAAGCGCGACGCCCGGCCCGGACGAAAAATGGGCCATGTCAACCGGCTCTTCCCCCGTCCTTGAGCGCGCGTTAAAGCCAATCCGTTCTGTATCAGCAGGCGCACAATTTTTCAGGTTCGTCCAGGCGTTCACCATAGACAGGGACAATTCTTTCTGATAGTTACCCGCTACTTGATGGCGCATTCGGGCTGTGAAGGCTCGACATTTTTGCGCTCAAAAATACAGACATAACAAGAATAGGATAGAACGCGTGCAAGTACTGGTTCGCGATAATAACGTCGATCAAGCGCTCCGGGCGCTGAAGAAGAAGATGCAGCGCGAAGGAATCTTTCGTGAAATGAAGCTGCGCAACTTCTATGAAAAGCCGTCTGAAAAGAAGGCGCGCGAGAAAGCCGAATCGGTTCGCCGCGCCCGCAAGCTGGCGCGCAAGCGGCTTCAGCGCGAAGGCGCCTTGCCGAGCAAGCCACCACGCCGCTGAAACCGCTTTCTTCGCATTCAGGCCGGGCATGTGCTATGTAACAGTTGCATCCCGGCTTTTTTGTTGCTGAACCGCATAGACGGGAAAAGTCAGTTAGAGTTTTAAGCAGGGCTGTCGGTCCGGTTCATTCGCTGCGAGAAAAAGGGATGGCGTCCTGATGTTTTTACCCGGTCAGGCCATAACGAGAAAAGCCGCCACTGCTAACAGCAAGCCATTGAAAAAATGGGCCGTTCTTATTGCAGTCGGTCTTGCGCTTTCGGCCTGTGCCGGAGAAGGCCGCTTTGTCGATCTCAACAGCGTTGATCCGCAGGCCGGATCGGCGGGCAATATCGCCTCGCTCACCAATGTGATCCGCGACAATCCGAATGACGCCGCCGCCTATAACACGCGCGGTTCCGCTTATGGCGCTGCCGGTGAATTTCGCCTCGCGCTTGCCGATTTCAACCAGGCGATCCAGATCAATCCGCGCTTCTATCAGGCCTATGCCAACCGGGCTCTGATCAAGCGCTCCTCCGGCGATCTTCCGGGTGCGCTTGCTGATTACAATCAGGCGCTTGCGATCAACAACAGCTATGATGTTGCCTATGTCGGGCGCGGCAACCTTTACCGCGAACAGGGCAATGCGCCGCTGGCGCTTGATAACTACAATCAGGCAATTTCCTTCGGTACAATCGATCCCCGCGCTTTTCACAACCGGGGGCTTGTCTATCAGGCAAATGGTCGCCACGGTGAGGCAATCGAGGATTTCAGCACAGCCATCTCCCTCGCCCCGCGCGAAGCTTCGCCATGGAATGGCCGCGGCGCAAGTTATCTTGCAATCGGCAATCCGAAAAGCGCGCTGGTCGACTTCAACGAATCGCTCCGCCGCGACCGTAATTCGCACACAGCCTGGACAAACCGTGGCTTTACCGACGAACAGCTCGGTAATTTCAAGGATGCGAAAGCGGCCTATCAGCGGGCACTGTCATTGCGATCGAACCATCGCCCGGCAGTCGAGGGACTGGCACGGGTGAGTTCGAAGGCCTCATAGTCGGATAAAGTCTGGCGCTCTGGTTTAATTTGGCTTTATCTTCTGTCGAGTGGATATGCCTTTAGCCGTCGAGAAAACCAAAAAACGCTGAAAGGCGCTGTGTCTGGACAAGACGTCTCGTCCAGCTTGTCAAGACCGTCGGTTTAAGACCGGCTGGAAATCCTGTCAGAGCAGAAAAAGCGCCATGAAAATCAGGATAGCGATCACAGCGATAATGCCATATTTGGTCAGTGTCAGGAAAAGCGCATAGGTCTTTTCGTGCTCCGAATAATCCATCGCGCTCTTTTTCTCAGCCATCGTCAAACCCCTCGATGCTTGTTTTAGTCGCTATAGCGAATGCCTCGGCGAAGCGCAAGCGTGAAGCCGGACGCCTGGTCTCGTCGCACCGTTTTCAGGCGGGCAAGGGATTGGCCGGACGCAGAAGGCCGACGGTCTCCATCGCCTCGGCCTGGCGTCTTGCCAGAACGGTCTGGTCGAAATTCTCGATCTGCTCATTGAACAACCGATAAAAATTCATCCTTGCCCGCATGTGCAGAAACACGCTGCCAAGCCCGATCGCCGCGCGGTCTATGAAAACGAATTCCTGTGGAATGGTGACCGGCCCGTTTTCGCGAAGCGCCTTGTGCACGGTGAAGGCCTGTCGCCTGCCATATTCGCCGGGTTTGACGTCTTCGGCGATCTCGCGCTTCCGGTCTTCCAGCATCGGGCCATAGATGAAGGCGGCCCAGACCGTCATGATATCGACAAGCTCTTTCGTCAGGCCCTTGAAGCCCCATGTCTCGAAGGCATGGACGATGCGCGGCCGATCGTCGGTTCGAAGTCCATGGTAAAGATCGATCACGCCTTGCGCGAAACTCGACGGGAAAATCCGGATACAGCCATAATCGAGCAGATTGATCCCGCCCGGACGCCCATCTTCCTCGAACACCGTGTAATTGCCGAGATGCGGGTCGCCGTGAATGATCCCGACCCGGCAGAACGGGTGCCACCATGCCTTGAACATCGCCTCGCAGAGGCGGTTGCGCTCCTCCTCGGCATAGTCCTTGAATTCCAGCATCTTGCGACCCTCGAGCCAGTGCATGGTGAGGAGCCGGTCGGTAGAGAGGTCTTGCCTGTAGGCCGGAACCCGGACGAGTTCTTCGCCCCCGAACAGATTGCCGTAGAGCTGCATATGTTTGCCTTCGCGGCGATATTCGAGTTCCTCGCGGACGCGGGCGCTGATTTCCTTTGCCATTTCCCGCGTATCGATCGCTTTTTCCAGCCGGCGATAAAGCGAAAAAATCAGTTGAAGCTGGTTGAGATCGGCTTCGACCGCGCTCGCCATGTCGGGATATTGCAGCTTGCAGGCAAGCGCCGTGCCCTCAAGCGCGACGGCGCGGTGCACTTGTCCGAGAGAGGCCGCGGCCGTCGGCTCCTTGTCGAAATGCCGGAAACGGCTCTGCCAGTCCGCGCCAAGTTCCGAGCGCATCCGCCGTTTGACGAAGACCCAGCCCATCGGCGGCGCATCGGACTGGAGCTGGCTGAGTTCAGCCGCGTATTCCGCCGGTACCGCTTCGGGAATGGTCGCGATCAGTTGCGCGACCTTCATGATCGGTCCCTTGAGATTGCCAAGGGCAAGGGCGAGTTCGGCAGCATTCCGGTTGCTGTCTGTCGGAACGCCGAGAAGGCGGTTGCCCGCCATCTTGACCGCGATGCCGCCAACCCCGGAACCAACCCGCGCATAACGCGACAACCTGCCGCCCAGGCGGTTGTCCTCGCGGGGATAATCGTCTTGAGCCATGAAGGGAGAGCCTTTTGGATGCGGTTTCCGGATGATCTTTTAAATAGGCAATCCTGACGGTTCTACCAGCCCGAAGCGCCGCCAGGCCAACGCGTGTTTCCGTCAGTTTAAAGGCTTCGGGTGACACTCAGGCATCCATGGCCTCCAGTTCATCGATGAAGCCTTCCAGAAGCGACAATCCCTTGCGCCAGAAGGTGGGGTCACTGGCATCCAGTCCGAACGGGGCCAAAAGCTCCGAATGATGTTTGGTACCGCCGGCCCTGAGGAGCGCGAAATATTTCTCCTGAAAGCCGTCCGCCGCGCCCTCGTAAACCGCATAGAGCGAATTGACGAGACAATCGCCAAAGGCATAGGCATAGACATAAAACGGCGAATGGATGAAATGCGGGATATAGGCCCAGAATGTTTCATAGCCAGGCCCGAAGGTGATGGCGGGGCCAAGACTTTCCTTCTGGACATCGAGCCAGATCGTATTGATTTCCTCGCTGGTGAGTTCGCCCTTCCGCCGTGCCACATGCACCCGCCGCTCAAAAGTGTAAAACGCGATTTGCCGGACGACGGTGTTGAGCATGTCCTCGACCTTTGAGGCGAGCATGATCTTGCGTTCCGCCGGGCTCGTCTTTGTTGCAAGCAACGCACGAAAGGTCAGCATCTCGCCAAAAACGCTGGCGGTCTCGGCAAGCGTCAGCGGCGTCGGCGCCATCAAGGCGCCCTGAGGAGCGGCGAGAACCTGATGCACGCCATGGCCAAGCTCGTGGGCAAGCGTCATCACATCACGGGTCTTGCCCTGATAATTCATCAGCACATAAGGGTGAACACTCGGCACCGTCGGATGCGAAAAAGCGCCTGGCGCCTTGCCCTCGCGCACCGGCGCGTCGATCCAGCCCTTGTCGAAAAACGGCTCGGCAATCGCGCGCATGTCACGGGAAAAGCCGCCATAAGCGGAAAGCACCGTTTCGCGCGCCACCGACCACGGGATCAGGGCCTCATCCTCGCGCGGCAAGGGCGCGTTGCGGTCCCAGTGCATCAGGGTTTCCTGCCCGAGCCATTTTGCCTTCATCGCATAATAGCGGTGCGACAGGCGCGGATAGGCCTCGCTCACAGCGTTCTCAAGCGCATCGACCACCGCACGTTCGACACGGTTTGCAAGATGGCGGCTGTCGGCCACATCCTCGAACCCACGCCAGCGGTCGGAAATCTCCTTATCCTTGGCAAGCGTGTTGGTGATCAGTGTGAAGAGGCGCATGTTCTCCTGAAAGACTTTGGCAAGCGCGCCTGCCGCCTGTTCGCGCGTTTTCGGATCGGAACTGACAAGCCTGTTCAGCGTCTGCTCGAGGGCGAGTTTCTCGCCGTCGATGTCGAAGCGGAGGGCTGCCATGGTCTCATCGAAAAGCCGGTTGAACGCACCCCGACCCGTGACTGATTTTTCAAGGAAAAGCTCCTCGATCTTTTCATCGAGTTGATAGGGCTTGTCGAGGCGCAGGTCTTTGAACCATGGCCGGTAGCGGGCAAGTCCCGGATGAGTCAGCGCGCCGTCAAGGGTCTCATCGTCAAGCATATTGAGTTCAAGGGGAAAAAACAGAAGATGCGAGCTGATCGCCGTTATCTGCTCGTTCATGTCGCCGTAGAACTTGGCGCGCGCGGGGTCGGTGGTGTTCGCGGCATAGGACAGACCGGCGAACGAGCCGATGCGGCCAAGCACATCCTCAAGCCGCTCAAAGCGCTCGACCGCGCCGAGAAGCCGTGCCGGATCGTCCTTTGCAAGCGCTGCGAGCTGGCCACGATATTCTTCCTGAAACCGGCGCGCCTCCGTTCGGGCGGCCTCAAGATCAGCCGCAAGACGTTCAGACGGGATCGCGTCGTAAAGATCACTCAAATCCCATTCCGGCAAAATGCCAAGCGCCGCGACATCGCCTGAAGCCGCAATCGCCTGAGCAGGACTGGGGGCACTGCGGGGAGTGCCGGGAACATTGCGGACATGAAAATACGTTTTTTCTGGAAGCACGAGAAAATCTCCTGACGGCCGTCCGGGCAGAGTTGAACCAATATTTGCGCTGAAACTTAAGGTGCTTGCACCGTGCTTGCAAACCTTCATTTTGTGTCGAAATGGGGCACCCGGTTAAGAATTGGTTTACTTATTGCCGCCACTGTGGTCTCGATTCGGTGCTGTCATTCGCCGGCAATTCCCCACACAAAAGGCGCGCATTGTGACGAAAAACACCATTCTTGTTGTCGACGACGATCCGGTTCAGCGACGTCTGCTTGATGGTACAATTGCGAAATTCGGTTATGAGGCGGTGCTTGCCGATAGCGGCGAGCAAGCACTTCAGCTTTTGCGGGAAAAAGAATTCTCCCTGATGATCCTTGATCTCGTCATGCCCGATCTCGATGGCATGGCCGTTCTGACACGGATGCGCCAGATGGGTTCGACCGTACCCGTGATCGTGCAGACCAGTCAGGGCGGGATCGATACAGTGGTAAGCGCCATGCGTGCCGGTGCCTTCGATTTCGTGGTCAAGCCTGTTGCCCCCGAGCGGCTCAATGTTTCGATCCAGAACGCCCTTACGTTAAACACGCTCGAAGCCGAGTTGAAACGTGTCAAACGCTCCTATGCCGGTCAGCTCACCTTCCGTGATCTCAGCACGGTGAGCGAGCGGATGCGCAAGGTCATCAGTCTCGGCGAGCGGGCAGCCGGGTCCTCCATCCCGATCCTGCTCGAAGGCGAATCGGGTGTCGGCAAGGAAATGGTGGCCCGCGCGATTCAGGGCTCCTCCAATCGCCGCTCACGCCCTTTCGTGACCGTAAACTGCGGTGCTATCCCCTCCAATCTCGTTGAATCAATCCTGTTCGGCCACGAAAAAGGCGCCTTTACCGGCGCGACCGAAAAGCAGATCGGCAAATTCCAGGAAGCCGATGGCGGCACACTTTTCCTTGATGAGGTTGGCGAACTGCCCCATGACGCCCAGGTGAAACTGCTGCGCGCCGTGCAGGAAGGTGAAATTGATCCGGTCGGCGGGAAGAAATCCCTGAAGGTCGATATCCGTATCATTTCAGCGACCAACCGCAGCCTGATCGAAATGGTGCGCGAAGGCAGCTTCCGGGAAGATCTCTACTATCGCTTGAATGTTTTCCCGATCATGGTGCCCGCGCTGCGCGATCACGCAGAAGATATCCCGGATCTTGCGCGCCATTTTACCCTGCGCTTTGCCGCCGAAGAAGGCCGCCGCCACATCAAGGGCATCACCCGGCATGCCCTCGAAATGTTGACGGCCTATGCCTGGCCCGGCAACATTCGCCAGCTTGAAAATGCAGTCTTTCGGGCCGTTGTGTTGTGCGATGGCAGTGAACTCACGCCTGCGGAATTCCCGCAGGTTGCAGCCGCGATGGAGCGCCTTTCCGCGCCGCCGAAACCCCTCCCGTCGGCACCGCGCGGAACAGCGGCTTATCCATCGCAGTCCGCAGATCCAGATATGATTGGCAGCCACGAGGTCCCGGTCGCCTTGAACCCGGCATCGGGGCAATCCTTCATCGAAGACGATCACGATGACGTCATGCGGATCATGGACATGAGCGACAATATTCGCCCGCTCGGAGAGGTCGAAGCAGAAATGATCCGCGCCGCCTATACGCGCTATAATGGCCGCATGTCGGAAATCGCCCGCAGACTTGGCATCGGTCGCTCGACGCTTTATCGCAAGATGCGGGAATACAAGATCGACGATACGGCGGCCTGAACGCCCAGAACGCCCTGAACGCCCAGAACGCCCAGAACTGGAAAGAACCGAAAAGACCGGCAGAACGGGCAGTAAGGCGTGACGCATAAAAAGCACACAAGACGAATATTGGACGCATGAAGGAACCAAGCTGCATGTTCGCCGGTTCACGCGGTTGCGATAGAATCGCGAATAAGGTTGACTTGACTGAAACGGATCGAAAGCCTCCGGTTTTAATACCGGAAGGAGCACACTGAAATGCATCATGGTAAGAAAATTTTCCTTGGTAGTCTTGCGCTCTCCTTGGCGATGGCGTCGCTTAGCCTTGCAAACAACCTGACCGAGGAACCGGAAACTCATATATCCGGCATTGCAACAGCATCACAGCCAGACACGAAATCGCCAGACCGTGATGAAAGCGCGCTCACAGAGACGCCCGAAACCACGCTGAAGCTCACGCTGGCAACGCCGCTTCCATCCGTCGAAAAGGCGCTCGCGCCCGAAACCGCGCCTGAGCCCGATGGTGAGGAACCTGAAGCCGGGGAGAATATCGATCCGCAAGCCGCGCCCGATCCCGGCGCGACAGACGAGAACGCCGCACCACTCGACTCAACACTCGGCCCAACACTCGGCCCAACACTCGATCAGGCCACACCCGGCCAGACGCTTCCAAATGATGTGCCTGATGTCCTGCCGGATGAAAACCGCCAGTCCACAGCACCCATTCCAGACAGGCTGAGCCCCGATACGCTGACCCCCAACAATCCGAGCGCAGTTGAACCAGGGCCCGCTGATCTTGCCGCGAGCGAGGCTGAAATCAGGGAGCGTGAATTCGCCCTTGCCATCGAGGCCGAAACCGACCGCGATTTCATCAGGGGCGCCGGTTTCGAGCGCAAGGATCGCGAGGCGATCATCCGGTTCTACATGGAACGCGACTATGCCAGCCTGTGGTTTAAGGAGGGTCTTCCGACCGAAGACGCGAAGGCACTGATTGCCCGCATTGAAAAAGCCGGTGATGACGGCCTCGACGCTGCCGATTACAAGATCGATCTGCCGCCTGCGGATGCCGGCTTGGAGCGGGTCGCAGAGGCCGAACTGCGCCTCAGCGTGACGCTTCTGCGCTACGCCCGCCACGCTCAGGCTGGCCGCGCCCTGCCCGCCAAAATCAGCGAAAACATCAAGCTGAAGCCGGTCTATCCCGACCCGCAGTCCGTTCTCGTCAAACTGGCAACCAGCGACGACAAGGTCGCCGCCCTTTCGAGCTACAATCCGCCGCAAAAAGCATACAGGGCCCTGCGCGCCGAACTCATTCGCCTGCGCGCAAGCCCGGTTGATGCGAAGAAGATTTTTATCCCCGAAGACGACACCCTCGCCGAGGGAATGCGCGGGGAGAGCATTCTGCGGCTGCGCGAACGTCTGAATGTGCCGGTTCTCGCCGATGAAGAAGCCAATCTCTTCGACGAAACCGTGAAATCAGCCGTGCGCGCTTTTCAGGCTGAAAACCATCTGATCGCAGACGGCATCGCCGGGCCGCGCACGCTTGCCGCCATGAATGGCGACAACAAGAGCCGGATACCCGACATCATCGCCAATATGGAAATGTGGCGCTGGGTAAGCCGGGACATGGGCGAACTCCATGTTCAGGCGAATATCCCGTCCTTCGACATCACCGTCGTAAAGAACGAGGAAGAAATCCATCGCACCCGCGTCGTCGTCGGTACGACCGTCAACCAGACGCCTGTCTTCTCCGATGAGATGGAATATGTCGTCGTCAATCCGTACTGGAATGTGCCTTATTCCATCGCCTCGAAAGAGCTTTTGCCGATCATCCGTTCCAACCCCGGCTATGTTGAAAACAAGAACTACGAAGTCGTCGCCGGTAACCGCGTAATCAATCCGACCTCGGTGAAATGGGGCGACGACAGCTTCAAGAGCCTGCGCATCCGGCAGCGCCCCGGCAGCGGTAATGCGCTGGGCGATGTCAAGTTTCTGTTTCCCAACCAGTATTCGATCTATTTTCACGATACACCATCGAAAAGTCTGTTCCAGAAAGCAGCCCGCGCCTTCAGTCATGGCTGCGTCAGGGTCCACAACCCGTTCGAATTCGGCAATGTGCTGATGCAGAACGCGAAAGGCTGGCGTCCGGGACGCCTTCAGGAAATGGTCGGCGGCGAGGAGCGCTGGATTAAATTACAGGACGACGAGAAAATTGAAGTCCACCTCACTTATTTCACCGCGATCCCGGAAAGGGATGGCAGCATCGCGTTCAAAGGCGATGTATACGGGCATTATGCGCAGTTGAAGCGTGAACTCGGGCTGATCTGATCAGCCCTCCGGGCTGTCACGAGCACGCTACGGAACTGATGAGGAAAGAGCCGCATAAACGGCCAGAAACGTTGTCGGACTTGTCCACCACAAGCTGACATTTTTGCCACATTTGCCGCAATCTCACCATAGTCGACGTTCAAAGGGGTGGAAACCGGCTAATCTTCTTGGTAAATGTCTGTTAATTCTAAGCGGCGATACTGGAAGCACGGACAATAACGTGCACCCTTGTGTCGGTGGTGGGACAACGCTTTGACAAATAATCTGAACTCGATCGCTAAGCGATGCGTGTATACGTCATCGTTAGGCTTAGATAGACATTTTGGCAAAGCGCTACGCGCTGCGTTCACGGCGCTCCTGACCGCAGCTTTCGTCCTTGCTCCGGTGCCATATTACAACAATGGTACTGCCCAGGCTGCCGGGGAAACCCGTACTCTCTGGCTGCATTTCACCCATACCGGCGAAGAAAAGAAGATCACGTTCCGCCGCGACGGTAAGTATGATCCGGACGGCCTGCGCCAGATGAACCACATCCTTCGGGATTGGCGGCGCAACGAACCAACGCAGATGGACCCGCGCCTGTTTGACCTCATCTGGGCCGTTTATCAGGAATCGGGCGCGACTTCCGCGATCCAGGTGGTATCCGCCTATCGCTCCAAAACCACGAACAATTCTCTCCGCCGTCGCTCCTCCGGCGTTGCCAAAAACAGCCAGCACACCCTTGGCAAGGCGATGGATTTCTACATCAAGGGCGTACCAATCGCGAAATTGCGTGAAATCGGCCTGAAAATGGAAGTCGGTGGCGTTGGCTATTATCCAGGCTCGAAAAGTGCCTTCGTCCACATGGATACGGGCCGCGTGCGTCATTGGCCGCGCATGACACCGACCCAGCTTGCCCGCGTCTTCCCGGACGGAAAAACCATGCATGTGTCGACAGAAGGTCGCCAGATGCCGCGTTATTCTGAAGCGCTCGCCGAGTACAATGCCCGCCGGACAGCCGTCATTCAGCCATTGTCGCGAACCGCACGTACCCTCGTTGCCGAGAATGCGTCCAAACGCAAGCGCTCTGGCGGTCTGCTTGCAGGTCTGTTCAACAACGATCGCGAGAAAACCAAGCCGGAACCTGAAATCGTGATCGCGCAGGCCGACAGAGCGGCAATTTCGAGATCGTCTGACGAGGGTGAGGACAGCGACGAGGATACCGCCGTTGAAGTTCTCTCATCCGATCGTCCATCGGCCAAACCGTCCTTACTTGCTCAATCATCAGCGCCTCAAGTGATTGCCAACAAGGGTGTCGACACCGCGCCGATCCCGTCGCGCATCGGTCGCAGCGAACCTGACCCGGCCGCACAGCCGGTTATTGCGCCCGCACCGCCCGCACCGCCCGCGCCAATTGCAGCACCAGCGCCTGCTGCTCCCGCAACGGTCGTGGCCGAACTTGCAACCCCGCTTGCACCTTTGCCGCGCGCTTTGCCTGATGGATTGCGCGATCAGTTCGCGCCCGACCAGTCTATCCTGGTCGCTGCTGCAACGCCGACCCCTTCCCGTCGCCCGGATCTTGCGGTGGCTGTTGCGGTGGCGGCGGTGGCACCGGTCACCGCGCCGGAAAAAGTCGCAGCGCCGGAAAAATCAGACGAGATTCTGCCCCGCGCTGTCGATTTGACTCAGACCGCGACCCTGTCGCGCAAGGATCTGAATATTCCGACACCTGATGCCGTGCGCAACAGGCCAGTTCATACCGCCAATCCTCAGGCACTTGTTCTCAACGACAATCCCTCCGTCCCTACCATTCCGGCGACGGACCGGTTTGCCCTTGCCTACGCATCCGCAAACAATCCAGCCGACAACCTGCCCCGGATCGATTCAAGCGGGTTTGACCGGCGTTTTGGAAAGACCACCACACCGAGTGGCAATATTCCGGCAAGCGTCGCCGCTTCCGAGGCGGGCCCGATCCGCAAACCCGGCGAACTCACCGTTGCCGAACGGTTTGCAGCACTTGAGTTAAAGGCTGAACAGCCCTCATTCTCGCTCAAGGATCTCGGGTTCAATTCACCGGAAAGCGGCGCAGCGCTCCGTAAATCCCTGGGCCTCATCGGTTCGGAAAGCGACGCGGCAAAGCAGCCCAAGACAGTCGTTTCGTTCGCCCCTGCTGCCCTCGCTGACCCTTCTGAATCTCGCCTTCCGACGCCGAATGCAGCGCCCCGCACCGGAGCTGATGCAGTGGCTGAAGCGCCTGTCTACCAGACATCAAAGGCAAACGGACAGCGCTCGCTGACCGAAGATACCGGCCATTTCTCCTTCGCCGGCGAGGGCCGCAAAATGGTTCGCCAACTCCTTGCCTCCACGTCGCTGTCAGACCAACATCACGTTCAGTTCGCGCTGCCAAAACCGAGCCATATGCCAAGCCTGTTCGTAAGCCCCACCCGCGCCTTTGCTGGAAGCTTCTCCAATGCCGCCATCAAAGCCAATCGTGATCAGCTCGTAGGCGACGCCGTGACAATCACACCGACGGTCGATTTCATTCCTTCGAAAAATCTGCGTCTTTCCTGGCTTCAGCAATAGGCGCAACCACTTTTGCCTGAATAAAAAAGCCCACGAGACATACGCCGTGGGCTTTTTCTTTTCATGATGCGGATGAAACCCGCCTCTTCTAGACCATTCAGCTCAACCATTCAGGCCGAGGGTGGAACCATGCCCAGTGCCTGCATATAAAGGTCGAGTATCGCCTCCTGCTCTTGACGCTCATTCGCTTCCACCTTGCGCAGGCTGATCACCTTGCGCAGTGTTTTCGTGTCGAAGCCATTGGCCTTGGCTTCGGCATAGACTTCCTTGATGTCTTCGGCGATGGCCTGTTTTTCTTCTTCAAGCCGCTCAACGCGCTCAACGATCGAGCGCAACTGGTCTGCTGCAACGCCAGCCACATCTTCCATAACTCACCTCTTCACCAAAATTCCAACGCCTGTTCCGCCCATGAACTGCCAGACGGCCCCGGCCCGGTCAAGCGCCGAACAGGGGGCGTGTCATGAATGCTGTGGAGGATTGGCTGCAAATCTTTTTGACTGTTCAGCCGTTGCCTCGGTCTGATATTGATCCCGCCATTCCTCATAGGGCATGCCGTAGATGATTTCGCGGGCATCGCCTTTGCTGAGCGCTATGCCCTTTTCCTCGGCGGCATCGCCATACCATCGCGACAGGCAATTGCGACAGAAACCTGTCAGATTCATCATGTCGATATTTTGAACATCCGTGCGCTGCCTGAGATGATCGAGCAGGCGGCGGAAAGCGGCGGCTTCGAGTTCGGTCTGTGTTTGGGGGTCCAGCTCAGGCATCTTTTTCTCCTCGAAGGTTATCTGCTTCTGAAGCTAAGCACCGTCATCGCCCGGCACAAGGGGCACGCCGGTCCGTGAGGGATAAAAACAATGAGCATCAAGCGCTTGATCGTTCATCAGCCCGGCCAGAACCGGAACAAGCCGCTGAACCCATTCATCAACACCCTTCTGGTCGGCAATCAGGTCCTGGCGCAGTTCGATCAGCGCATGGGCACGTCCACGGCTGGTGCCGTGGCGGTAAAGGCAATCATTGAGGAGCGCACCGTCATAAGGCTCGTTGTCACCCACGGTCAGGGCCGGATCCGCGCGCAGAGCTGCGATGATCGGTTCCGGCATGCGCGGATCAGCGTCCCAGAGGATAGCAACCTCCCACGGGCGCGCCACGCCGCGCCATGTCGGCGTGAACGAATGGATCGAGAAAATCGATGCCGCACGCCCCCCGCGCGTGGCTTCGATCGCGGCCAGTTGCTTGTCAATGCAATCATGATAGGGCTCGTAATAGCGCGCCTTGCGTCGGGCAATTTCAGCCGCGTCAATGCGTGCATTGCCCGCGATCAGGGCGCCGTCCGAAATGCGCATGACGAGTGTCGGATCATCAGCGCCACGGTTTGGGTCAATAAGAAGGCGTGAGAAGGTCGAGAGCACCGCCGGAAGCCCAAGCGCACGGGCAAGGCCCACGGTCATTGCACGCGCCCCGATGTCATAGGCAATATGGCGTGCCAGTTGTTCGTCGCTGAGACCAAGCCTGTCATATCGGGCCGGAATAGCGGGTGATGCATGATCGCAGATCAGCAAAAGCCCGCTCGCCTGCCCATTGCCGGCGATCGTTTCATATGGCGGGAAATCCGCGTCATCACAATTGTTCGTCATGGAAATCTGCCGGCCTTCAATGTTGTGGAAGGAATTCAGCACCCTGCACTATTCGGATATTCGCTTCATAGCCCGCTCGAGCATGCTTGACCAGTTCTCGCATGCAGGCGCGTTAGGATAGAACAAAACCCGCTTTGCCGAAGCGCCCGTTGACAAGGCATGACCGGGGACGCATTACAGGAAAGTGTGCTAGACAACATTTTCGGACAATGACCAGAAAAACCTGCAGGTTGGATACAAACCCGGAAGACGCCATGCAATCGTCAGGTGGTTTCTGGCGGGTGGTATTGACGGTCGCTTGTCTCGGCCTCGCCGCTGGCCTTGCAGGCGTTTTCGCCGCATCTCCCGCCAGGGCCGACCTGCGGCTTTGCAACAAGACCGACAGCAAGATCAGCGTCGCCATCGGCTATAAAGCTGAAATCGGCTGGCGCACGGAAGGATGGTGGAATTTTGATCCACGCGCTGATGCGAATGGCTGTAAGGTGCTCCTCGCCGGGCCGCTTCACTCGCGATTTTATTATGTCTACGCCATCGACATCAGCAACGGCGGGGAGTGGGGTGGCGAGGCACTGCTTTGCACCCGTCAAAAAGAATTCACCATCGACGGTATAAAAGACTGTATTCCGAGAGGCTATGAGCAGACCGGATTTTTCGAGGTCGACACCGGCGAGCAGGAAAGCTGGACAATCCAGCTCACAGATCCACAGAAGGGCGGAAGTTAAGATGAGACGCGAACGCAAGGTAAAGATCATCGCCACGCTCGGCCCTGCCTCCTCGTCGCCCGAGAGGCTGCGCGCATTGTTCGACGCCGGCGTCGACACATTCCGCATCAATATGAGCCATTCGAGCCATGATCTGCTCAATCAGCTGGTCGCCGATATCCGTGCGGTCGAAACCGAGCGCAAGCGGCCGATTGGCATTCTTGCGGATTTGCAGGGACCGAAACTGCGCCTTTCGCGCTTTGCTGAAGAAAAAATCCAGCTCACCGTCGGCAATGAATTCGTGCTCGACAGCAACGACATTCCCGGTGACGAATCGCGGGTATATTTGCCCCATCCGGAAATATTCGCCGCGGTCGCGCCCAACGACCGGCTTCTGCTTGACGATGGCAAAGTGCGGTTGATCTGCCTTTCCAACGACGGAAAGCGCATTGTCACCCGCGTTGATGTCGGCATCGCACTTGCAAGCCGCAAGGGCGTTTCACTGCCCGATACGGTTCTGCCTGTCGGCGCCCTCACGGAAAAAGACGTGAGCGACCTTCACGCCGCCCTCGCCGCCAAGGTTGACTGGGTCGCGCTGTCTTTCGTCCAGCGCCCGGAAGATATCGCCGAAGCCCGCAAGATCGCGCGTGGTCGCGTCGGCATCATGACAAAGGTGGAAAAACCCCAGGCCGTGAACCGCCTCTCCGAGATCATCGAATTGTCCGATGCGATCATGGTCGCACGCGGCGATCTTGGTGTCGAAATGCCGCTTGAAGCCGTCCCCGGTATCCAGAAGCGCATGGTGCGCGCCGCCCGGCGGGCAGGAAAACCCGTCGTCGTTGCTACCCAGATGCTGGAATCCATGATATCCGCACCGGCGCCCACCCGCGCCGAGGTCTCGGATGTGGCAACGGCGGTTTTTGAAGGTGCCGATGCAATCATGCTTTCTGCTGAATCCGCGGTTGGCGAGTTCCCGATAGAGGCCGTCGCTTTCATGAACCGCGTCGCGATGGAAGTCGAGAAAGATCAGAATTACGCAAACATCGTGCACGCCCAGCGCACCGAACCGGAAGCGACCGGCGCGGATGCGATTTCCGCTGCCGCACGGCAGATTGCAGAAACCCTCGACCTTGCCGCCATCTGCTGTTTCACCTCGTCCGGCTCCACAGGTCTTCGCGCCTCCCGCGAACGACCGCGCACCCCGATCATCGCACTCTCGCCGATTCCGGAGACCGCCCGTCGCCTGTCTCTTGTCTGGGGTCTTCACTGCGTGATCGCGGAAGATGCGACAAGCCTCGACGATATCGTCGACAAAGCTTGCAGCGTGGCGCTTTCCGAAGGGTTTGCGCGGGTGGGTCAGCGCATCATCATTACCGCCGGTATCCCGCTTGGAACCCCTGGAGCCACGAACATGCTGCGTGTTGCCTTCGTAAGCTCGGACGGCATGGGCGGCATCTAGCCCGGTGGCCGCGCCATCGCTTCGGCACGGTAACTGATACTAAGTTCTGTCAGCCGGCTTCGCGCACCCGCGCTATCTCCGGCGCAGGCAGGGTAACGAGCCTTTCGATCTCGGCCAGAAACAGGTCCGGCGCCGCATAATGCGGCATGTGGCCGGTATTCCTGAGGTCGATACGGCGCAGATGTGCAATATCGCGTTCAAGCCCGTCGGAATGCACCCACGGCAGCAGAATCTGATCCTTGTCGCCGGTAATCAGCGTCACCGGCACGCGAATCTCTCCATAGCGCGGAGCAAAGGCCACGACATGGTTGCGCAGTCCGGCGATATCGCGCGCATTGGCACGAAACCGGGAAGGCGCAAGGACAAGGTCCGGCCCTGCCTTTTGTGCATAATCCGCGGGCTGCTTGTTCGGCCAGAACACCTTATCGCTCGCGCAGGCGAGTTGCCGCTCGCCAACGGGCAGCGTCAGCGCCCGAGTGAACAACCAGCCGATGAGCGGGCGTGCGGCAATCGGGTAATACCAGTTGACCCCGCCCGGCCAGGGGTGGCTGACCGGCGCATTGAGGAGCAGGCCGCTGACCCGCCCAGGGTAAAGAAGCGCGATGGTCAGCGCCAGCGCCCCGCTCCAGGAATGGCCAACAAAGACCGCCTTTTCGACCGAGAGTTCATCCAGCAGACGGATCACATGGCGAGCCTGACCAACCGGCGTATCCATGCCGCGTCCGCCGCGCGCGCTCCAGCCATGGCCAGGCCGGTCTATATAGATGTGCCGGATGCGCGGCGACAGACGACGCGCGATGGCATAATAAGGATCGCGCAGATTACCGCTCGCGCCATGAAGAAACACCACGACAGGGGCATCGCCGAGTGCAGAACCGATATCGAGATAATGGGTGCGGATGCCATCAACCGAACGGACAGCACCAAGCGGCGGAAACTGCCGGTTGATCTCAGCGGCGCGCCAATAGCTGTAAATCAACAAGCCTGCAAAACCGGCAAGGATCAGCAACAAAGCTGCGAGCGCGAAGGCGATGGCGGGCACGGGAAGGCACTTTCTATATCGGACTATATCGGGCGGCCTTCGACGCTTTGCTTCAGCGTCTCGACGGTTGACTGGATCTGGTCCATGGTCGGGTTGACTTCGAGTGCCTTTTCAAAAACGAACAGTGCTTCCTTTTCGCGGCCAAGTTCGCGCAGCATCGCCCCAAGGCCGGTGAGCGCCCCGAAATGGCGCGGCTCCAGGCGCAAGGTTTCCTCGACATCGGCTATCGAGCGACCGAAATCCCGTTGCAGGAAATGGAGCGTTGCGCGCCGGTTCCAGGCTTCGGCGAAATCCGGCGCAAGGATCACGATATTATCAAGGTAATCGAGCGCCTTTGCATAATTGTTCTGCTCCATGGCGCTGTTTGCCCAGGTCAGCAGAAGATCGATTGTCTCGCTTCCCGATTTATTCCAGATGCGCTGGATCTCTTCCTCAGCACGCCGCGCAAGCGTGGGATTCGGTGCCTTGTGCAGAATGTCGAACAGCCCCTTGAGTCGTTCGTCTCGATCGGCACTGAGGCGCGGCAGGTTTTCGCTCGCCGCCAGACGTTGCGCCTGTTCGAGGGCGCGCGCCTGGGCCTCGGCTTCCTTTTCCGCATTGAGGCGCTTTTCAGCTTCTTCGAGCGGCGAGAGGCGTTTCGGCTCGTCCAACAACGGCGCCTGAACGCCGGGAAGGCCATTGGCGGAGCCATCGGGGGTTCCATGAAGCCCTATCGGTGGCCCGACAAAAAGGTCCGAGGGGTGAACCGGCTCATGATCCGCCCGCGCCAGAGGGACGACGCTGAAAAGGGAAAACGAAAGGACTGAGAGTGTGCGGACATATGACACCATGAGCAAATGGTAGTCAGGCGCGCGCGCTCGTCAAGCGTTGAATAGTTCTATTTGGTCGCGAAATGCGGAAAATATGCAAAGGAGCCTGCGCGGCTTGATACCGGATGCATTCAGAAAAGGCGATTAGAAGAGCCGTTGAAGCAGGCCTCAGGAGGCACCGGGGAGCAAGAACGCATGACTTCGCCTTGATCCTAGCAATAAGGGCGCAGCAAGCCACGCCCATATACATCAACTATTCGAAGACAGAACAAGAGCAGCGATACCGCGCAGTTCTGACGAAACTCAGCCCTGACGAGCCTTGAATTTCGGGTTTACCTTATTGATGATGTAAAGGCGGCCCTTGCGGCGCACAATACGGTTTGCACGGTGACGACCACGCAATGATTTGAGTGAATTTCTGATTTTCATGACTTGTCGTCCATTCGTTCAATTATTCATTCGTTCAATTCAACTGTGCAGTCGCCTCGAACTGTTCAGCCGTCTCAGTCTGTTCATGCGCCGGTTCCGACGGCTGAACTCGTCTCGTTCGAACGACAATCCAGTGCCAGAAGGCCGGACCCATCGATCTGATGTCATCTTTTTTCGGCGCGCATGGTGGGCGTAACTGGGATTGAACCAGTGACCCCTTCGATGTCAACGAAGTGCTCTCCCGCTGAGCTATACGCCCGATCCATATGCGATTCTTACGCGATTCTCACCGGGCAGACCTGCCCAGACGATCGTGTCCGAGGCGTATAGCTGCAATAGGCATTGTAATCAAGGCTCAACGAACACAGGGATCGAAATTTTTAACGCTCACGCCGCCATCATTTTCTCGACCTCATTGACAAGGTCACGCAGGTGAAACGGCTTGGAAAGCACTTTCGCATCTTTTGGCGCATTGGAATTCGAGTTAAGCGCAACAGCAGCAAAGCCGGTAATGAACATCACCTTGAGATCCGGGTCGAGCTCGGTCGCGCGGCGGGCAAGTTCGATCCCGTCCATCTCCGGCATCACGATATCGGTGAGAAGCATCGTGAACGGCTCTTCGCAAAGCCGCTCATAGGCGCTTTTGCCATTGTCGTAAGACGTCACTTCATAGCCTGCGTTCTCGAGCGCCTTGGTGAGAAAGCGGCGCATGTCGTTATCGTCTTCGGCGAGGAGAATGCGTGACATCATGATCTGATCTTTTTGCTTGCGTTAGCGTGTTCATTCGAAAATCTCATCTTGGCGTAAACAACGGGTGAACATGTCTGTGTTTTCCCGTTATGATTTACGGCTGACTCGTAAAGACCTTGCAACCAATTGCAAATACCGCGCACCAGGCGATGCCAAAACAGGTTTCACCGAGAAGGCCTGGCCGAAAGATTGCCGCAGGAATCCGAACGCTTCAAAGGAGCAATAACTCGCGAATCTGAGATTTGACTTTATAGTGGTTTACCGTTCCAATGCCGAGGTGAGTCAGTCACCAATCACCCCCTTTGTCAAGCCAATGGATGCAGCATGACCCCGGCGCCCCCTGCACCTGAATTTGCGGATATCCCGCCGTTCACGCTGGTGCAGCCGGCAGTCCATACGGTGCCTTTCATCTTCAATTCGCCCCATTCAGGCAGTGTTTATCCCGCCGCGTTCCTGCGCGCCTCGAAGCTTGACGAACGCACCATCCGATGCTCCGAAGATCTGTTTGTCGATGATCTTTTCGCCGATATGCCAAGCATGGGCGCGCCGCTTCTCAGCGCGAATTTTCCGCGCTCTTATCTCGACGTCAATCGCGAGCCGTATGAACTGGATCCGAACATGTTTGACGGGCGCCTGCCCTCTTATGTAAACATCCGTTCAATCCGGGTTGCGGGCGGGCTTGGAACGATTGCCCGGGTCGTCGCTGATTCGCAGGAGATTTATCGTGCGCGCATCCCGGTCGCAGACGCACTGCATCGTATCGAGACGCTCTACAAGCCCTATCATCGATGCCTGCGCAAAATCATCGCCGCCACCCACGCGCTCCATCGCACCGCCTTCCTGATCGATTGCCACTCGATGCCCTCCGGGGACGGCGGCCCACGCTCGGCCCATCGCCCGGATTTCGTCATCGGCGACCGCTATGGCACGAGCTGTCCGCCGGAACTCACCGACATCATGGCCGCCCGCCTCACCGATTTCGGCTATTCCGTAAGCCGCAACAAACCTTATGCAGGCGGCTTCATCACAGAGCACTATGGCCGTCCGTCGAGCAACCTTCATGCGCTTCAGCTTGAAATCAACCGGGGGCTTTATGCCGATGAGAAGATGATGACGCGCAATCCGCAATTTCAGACGCTGAAAGACGATCTTAACCGTCTCTTCAGCTATGTTTTCGCGACAATCGACGGTAGCGATCATAGCGGCTTCTATGGCAGCGACGATCCCCTGCCGCTCGCCGCTGAGTGAATTTTCAGACATGGCGCTGGTGAATTTTCTGGACATGCTTGCCGATGCCGCCGCCGCGGCAATCCTGCCGCATTTCCGCAACCACGGTACCGTCAACAACAAATATGTGAAAGGCTTTGATCCCGTCACCGAGGCTGACCGTGCGGGCGAACGCGCCATGCGGGCGCTGATCGAGCAACACTATCCGCATCACGGCATTCTGGGCGAGGAATTCGGCGCGAAATCGCCGGATGCTGATGACGTCTGGGTGCTTGATCCGATTGATGGCACAAGGTCCTTCATCTGCGGCGTTCCGGTCTGGGGCACCCTGATCGGGCTCCGCCATAAAGGCGTTGCCACTCTCGGCATGATGGCGCAGCCCTTCACCGGCGAGCGCTTCATCGGCGATGGCACGCGCGCCTGGTACCAAAGGTCCGGCGATGGCCCGCTCGCCCATCACGATCTCAAGACCCGGGCCTGCGCATCCCTGTCTGAGGCAACGCTGTTCACCACCTCGCCCGCGCTCTTCACACCGGCGGGCAAGTCTCGTTACCGCGCGGTTGAGAAAAATGTTCGCCTCGCCCGCTATGGCATTGATTGTTATGCCTATTGCATGCTTGCCAGCGGCCACGCCGATCTTGTCATCGAATCGGGTTTGAATGCCTATGATATCGCCGCCCTGATCCCGATCATCGAAGGCGCAGGCGGGCGGGTGACGACATGGACGGGTGAGAATGCGGCTGATGGCGGCTCGATCCTCGCAAGTGGCGATCCGCGCCTGCATGATCAGGTTCTTGATATACTGAGCCGCCCCTAAGCCGCCTCCCCGTAACCGCGCGCGTGTCGCGTAATCAGGCCGGCTCGCTTGCGCTTCGAGACCCCGGATGTTCAGAACCCGGAATGAACGCATCGAATGCGGCCCAGAACTGATTGCGCAATTCGTCGCGCTCGAACATGACCTCGTGGCGGGCATTGCGGATGACGATGTGATGAAGCAGCCTGAGGTCGGGCGTCAGTTTTTCAATCGCAGGGGTGGACACGATCTCGTCCGCGCCGGACGCGATGATCAGGGTCGGCACCGCAAGCTTCTGAAGCTTATCAGGGCGCAGGCTGCGGCGCATGCTGACACAGGCGGAGTGCACCCACGCATTGGTCGGCCCGCCAAGACCAAGCTCGGGATAGGCCGCTAGAAACGCGTTGAACCGCTGGAACCGCACTGCATCCGAACTCAAAAGATTGTTTGCAAATTCATGGACGGTCGCTTTGCCGCTGCCTGGGGCAAAAGAGCCGCCACGCCCGATGAGGCGCCCGATCAAGGTCGCCCACCGCGTCAGCCGCTGCGAAATGATGCGGCTTGCGATCATGCCCCGGCTATAGCGCAATCGATGCCAGCCGGCCAGCATCAGCGGCGCGAGGTGAAGCATTGGAGCGGTAAGCACCATTCTCTCAAAATGCCGCGCTGACCCGCCCGCAGAGGCAACAAAGAGAATGTGTCCGCCCATCGAATGCGCGAGCGCATAATAGGGTTTAGGGCAGGATGGCAGAACGACCTGATCGAGGAAGGCCCCAAGATCGCGCTGGTAGTGGTCGAAATTGCGAACATGACCGTGAAAGGGTTTCTTCGGATTGCGCGCGGAAAGCCCCTGTCCGCGCCAATCCAGCATCGCAACCGCAAAGCCGCGCTTGCGAAGATCCTCGATCACCTCGTAATATTTCTCGATGAATTCTGTCCGCCCCGGGAAAACGCACACGGTCCCGCGTGCGCGCGCTCCCGGCAACAAATTTGTGCTGGGCGGGAACCACGCGCTGCGCAGCGTCACGCCGTCCGATGTCCGGATCATTGCGACCGCTGCACCCTCCGGAACCGGTTGATCAGGCAAGGACTTGAGATCAGGGTTTTCCATTAAAGCGTCAGCCCGCGCGGCAGGGATCAGAGACAACCAGCCTCGCCTCCTTGCCACGAAAAGCAGCAAGACCGCAAGGTGGAAGGGGTTCACCATTGCGGTCTTGCCCAACGGGCGATCGGAGGCAATTCGAAAAGCCCGTCTCTCACAAACCGGATCAGGCGCGCTCTTTTGGAGGTTTGGGAGGTTGCGCGCCCGCTCCCGGTTAATTGGCCGGTTTTCGTTTAGTAGCGACCGTAGCGGCGGTGATCGTTGTGGCCGCGACGGATGACCTGACGGTCGAAAATGCGGCCATTGCGGGTGTCGACCTGATAGGCTGCGACATAGCCGCGGCGATGATCGGCGACAACCTGGGCAACCCCGTGGCGGCGGTCAACGATGCGGATGTTGTAAAGACCTTGACCGCGCAGATGGTGGCGCAACTCCTGATTGGTCAGGACACCGTAATGGCGTCTGTCGCGATGATGGTCATAAGAGCGGTACTTTCCGGCCTCGCGATAATAATCCCGGCCGAAATCATCGCCGCGCGTGACATAACCGCCATCGCCGAGATAGATGCCAAACTGGAGGCCCTCGGCTTTCGCCGGGCTAAGGGTGGCAAGCGCTGCCGTTGCGATGCCAGCGGCAATGAGGATTTTCTTGAACATGTGTGTTCTCCCGTTTCACGACAGCGGTCAAACGACCGCTCTTCCGATTGCGAAGGTAAATGACTGCACCTTCCATGCTCTGACTATAACGAAGACATGCTGAACCGGTTCCAAATCGGGCATTCATTTTTCATTCATGCAGTCACTAGAAAATAACCTTCATTTTCATATAGTTATCGGGCAATAATTTTTCCTTGACGGAGAAAAACCGGCTTCCCATATCTAAGTTGCAGTCGCCAGACGGGGCTGCGCAAGGCGGTTTTCAGTCCAGTGGGACCGGCCGCCGCAACATTCGCAATCGTTCAGTCGCTTAAGAAAGGACTCATCATGCGTCATATTGATTATTCACCCTTCTATCGCTCTTCCGTCGGTTTCGACCGGCTGTTCTCCCTCCTCGACAACGTCACGACGGAAGCGGCTACAAATTCCTATCCGCCCTATAATATCGAACGAACCAGCAGCAATGCCTATCGCATCACGATGGCGGTCGCAGGCTTTGCAGAAAGCGATATCGACATCGAGACCAAGGACACGGTCCTGACGATCAAGGGCGGCAAGGCCGAAGACAAGCGCGAAGGCGTCGAAATCCTGCATCAGGGCATCGCGTCGCGGGCATTCGAACGCCGCTTCCAGCTCGCCGATCATGTTGAAGTCGTTCGCGCCTCACTTGAGCACGGCCTTCTTCATATCGACCTCGTGCGCGAAGTGCCGGAAGCCATGAAACCGCGCAAGATCGCGGTTGCCATCGGCGATGGCAGTACATCGCGACCCGCCGGAAAACAGATCGAGGCGGAAAAAGTCAACTGATCACCTGTTGCGTGAAGCTGACATTTCCTAAAGTCGACCGCTCCCCGCCACCCGCGGGGAGCGTTTTTTTGAGCACCCGGCGCCCGCTTGCCCGGCTTGCGCTTTTTTTTGAAATCTGGCACATTGCCTGAGATTTAGGTCAGCATTACTGACTAAATAAGGAATGAAGCATTTGAATGACCGGCAGAAAAGCCTGACCGCATAACCCTCAATGACATTTTCGGTCGGCAAACCAAAAATCTTGGTGGAATGAGGCGGCACGCTATATGATACCGGGGTGAGCCGCAGATGAAGTCACCGATCAGGCTGAGGCTGCGTGAAGGGTCAGGTTGCGTCTCAGAATGGCGTACCGAACCGGCATTTTGCTGCTCTCATTCGAAAGTCCATTTCGTACTTCAAAAGCGCGATGGCGCCTTTACTATCAAGGAGCGTTGGCCCTCATGGCCTGCTCGGCCTGCCGCACCTTGCGTGCGAAACGACCGGGAAGGACAGCGAGCGCGCCGCGGAAGATCTAGGACGATAAAAGCGAGGGGTCGATATGTTGCACGGCGAACAGAAGTCTTCAGGTGGTTTGAAAGCGTCGACAGGTGCGAGGCGCGGCCTCACCCGCGACGGCCTGCCGGTCGCCCAGGGTCTTTATCGCCCGGACCGCGAACATGATGCCTGCGGCGTTGGCTTCATTGCGCAGATGAAAGGCAGGAAGTCGCATGCGATCATCCGTGATGGCCTGCAAATTCTTGAAAACATGACCCATCGCGGCGCGGTTGGTGCTGATCCATTGATGGGCGACGGCGCGGGTATTCTGACCCAGATCCCGCATCGCCTGTTTTCCGAAACCGTGGATTTCGACCTGCCGCCAGAAGGCGATTACGGCGTCGCCTTCCTGTTCACGCCGCAGGACGACGATCTGCGCAGGATCTGCCTCAAGCTGGCGGAAGACGCAATCAAGGCCGCCGGTCTTCGCATTCTCGGCTGGCGCCTGCCCAAGGTCGACAACAGCACGCTCAGCAAGGACCCAGAGATTGCCGCGACCGAGCCGATCCACATGCAGCTTTTCGTGGCCCGGCCACAAGGCATGGATGACGACACATTCGAGCGTACGCTTTATCTTGCCCGCAAAATGCTGTCCAACGCGGTTTTTGCCGAGACGGACGGACGCGACAACGGCTTTTATCCGGTCTGCTTCTCTGCCCGCACCATTGTCTACAAGGGTATGTTCCTCGCCTATCAGCTCGGCGCCTATTATGCCGATCTCACGGACCCGCGCTATGAATCAGCCCTCGCCATGGTGCACCAGCGGTTTTCGACCAACACTTTCCCATCCTGGAAGCTCGCGCACCCCTATCGGATTGTCGCCCATAATGGCGAGATCAACACCAAGCGCGGCAATGTGAATTGGATGGCGGCACGTCAGGCGTCAGTCTCCTCCGATCTTTACGGCGATGATATCAGCAAGCTCTGGCCGATTTCCTATGAGGGCCAGTCGGACACGGCCTGCTTTGACAATGCGCTCGAATTTCTGATGCGTGGCGGCTATTCCATGGCCCATGCGGTCATGATGCTGATCCCCGAAGCCTGGGCTGGAAATCCGCTCATGGATGAAGAGCGGCGTGCTTTTTACGAGTATCATGCAGCACTGATGGAGCCGTGGGACGGCCCCGCCTCGGTCGCCTTCACCGATGGACGGCAGATCGGCGCGACCCTTGACCGCAACGGCCTGCGCCCGGCGCGCTATATTGTCACCAGCGATGACCGCGTGATCATGGCCTCGGAAGCGGGCACCCTGCCGGTTGACGAATCGACCATCCTGAAGAAATGGCGCCTGCAACCGGGAAAGATGCTTCTGATCGATCTCGACGAAGGCCGCATCATTTCCGACGATGAACTCAAGGCCGACATTGCCAGGAAGAAACCCTATCGCGCCTGGCTCGACGAAACACAGATCGTGCTTGAGGACCTGCCGGAGAATGGCTCCAGCGCGCGCCGCAGCAACGTGCCCTTGCTCGATCGCCAGCAGGCTTTCGGCTACACGCAGGAAGATCTGAAACTCCTCATGGCCCCGATGGCGACAACCGGTCAGGAAGCCATCGGTTCAATGGGAACCGATACCCCGATCTCGGCACTGTCCGACAAGTCGAAATCGCTCTTCACCTATTTCAAACAGAACTTCGCGCAAGTGACGAACCCGCCGATCGACCCGATCCGCGAAGAGATCGTGATGAGCCTCGTCTCCTTCATCGGACCCCGGCCGAACATTCTCGACCATACCGACCTCGGCAAGCGCAAGCGCCTCGAAGTGCGCCAGCCGATCCTCACCGATGCCGATCTCGAAAAGGTGCGTGTGATCGGCGATATTGCCGACAACCAGTTCCAGACGATCACCCTCGACTGCACCTATAATGTCACGCGCGGCGCTGATGGGATGGAAGATGCCCTTGAGCAGATTTGCGACAAGGCGGAAAGCGCGGTCAGACAGGGTTATAATATCATCATTCTGTCTGATCGTCTGGTCAGTGCCGAGCGGGTCGCCATCCCGTCGCTGCTTTTCACCGCCGCTGTTCACCACCATCTGATCCGCAAGGGTCTGCGTACATCTGTCGGCCTTGTCGTCGAAACCGGGGAAGCACGCGAGGTGCATCATTTCTGCGCACTCGCGGGCTATGGCGCCGAGGCAATCAACCCCTATCTCGCCTTTGAGACGCTTTTGAACATGCACAGCCAGATGCTGTTCCCCAAGGAAGTGGACGCGAGCGAAATCATCTCGCGCTATATCAAGTCGATCGACAAAGGCATCCTCAAGGTCATGTCGAAAATGGGCATTTCGACCTATCAGTCCTATTGCGGCGCGCAGATTTTTGATGCCGTTGGCCTTTTGTCGTCCTTCGTCGAGAAATATTTCTTCGGCACGGCAACCATGATCGAGGGCGTCGGTCTTGCCGAAATAGCGCGCGAGACGGTGATCCGCCACGAAGCCGCCTTCGGCAATGTCGAAATACTCAAAAACGCCCTCGATGTTGGTGGCGAATATGCCTTCCGCCAACGCGGTGAGACGCATATCTGGACACCGACAGCCGTCACCAATCTTCAGCACGCCGTGCGCCAGGAGAGCTATGAGCGCTACGAGGCCTTTGCAAACGAAATCAACGGTGAGAACACCCAGCTGAAAACGATCCGTGGCCTGTTCGAGATCAAACTGGCGCAAGAGGTCGGGCTAGAACCGGTGCCGCTTGATGAAGTTGAGCCGGTTGCAGATATTGTCAAACGCTTCTCGACCGGAGCCATGTCCTTCGGCTCGATTTCGCGCGAAGCCCACACAACGCTTGCAAAAGCCATGAACCGGATCGGCGGCAAGTCGAACACCGGCGAAGGGGGCGAGGAGCGCGATCGTTATGAAGACCTGCCCGATGGCTCGAAAAACCCTGAGCGCTCCGCGATCAAGCAGGTGGCGTCGGGCCGTTTCGGCGTCACAACGGAATTCCTCGTCAATGCCGATGTCATCCAGATCAAAGTCGCACAAGGCGCGAAACCCGGCGAAGGTGGCCAGCTGCCCGGCCACAAAGTCGATGCGCTGATTGCAAAAACCCGCCACTCGACACCCGGCGTGGGCCTGATCTCGCCGCCACCGCACCACGACATCTATTCGATCGAGGATCTGGCACAGCTTATCTTCGATCTGAAAAACGTGAACCCCTCGGCGGATATCTCCGTGAAGCTCGTCTCTGAAGTGGGGGTGGGAACCGTCGCTGCTGGCGTTGCGAAAGCGCGCGCCGACCACATCACGATTTCCGGCTATGACGGCGGCACGGGCGCATCGCCCCTCACCTCGCTGAAACACGCTGGCTCGCCCTGGGAACTCGGCCTTGCCGAAACCCACCAGACCCTTGTTCTGAACGGTCTGCGCTCGCGGATCGCGCTTCAGGTCGATGGCGGCCTGAAGACAGGGCGCGATGTCGTGATCGGCGCGCTGCTCGGAGCAGATGAATTCGGCTTTTCCACCGCCCCGCTGATTGCCGCAGGCTGCCTGATGATGCGCAAGTGCCATCTCAATACATGTCCCGTCGGCATCGCAACCCAGGACCCCGAATTACGCCGCCGCTTCAAGGGCACGCCGGAACACGTGATCAATTATTTCTTCTATGTCGCCGAAGAGGTGCGCCAATTGATGGCCGCCATGGGCTATCGCCGCTTTGACGCTATGATCGGTCAGTCCGACAGGCTCGGCAAGCGCGCCATGATCGACCACTGGAAGGCACGGGGCCTCAGCTTCGAGAATATTTTTCACAAGGTCGAAGCGGAGCCTCACGAAATCCACTGGACCGAGAAACAGGTTCACCCGATTGCGGATGTTCTCGATCGCAAACTCATCAAAGCGGCAGCGCCTGCGATCGAAAATCGTGAGGTCGTGTCGATTGACGCCACGATCGGTAATGTCGACCGTTCAGCCGGGGCGATGCTTTCCGGCGAAGTCGTCAAGCACCACGCCGAAGATCCGCTTGCCGAGAACACAATCAATGTGAATTTCCGCGGCACCGCCGGTCAGGCCTTCGGCGCCTTCCTTGCGCAGGGGATCACTTTCAATCTCATCGGCGATGGCAATGATTATGTCGGAAAGGGTCTTTCGGGCGGCCGGATCATCATCCGCCCGCCAGAGGAAAGCCGCATCACCGCCGAGGAGTCGATCATCATCGGCAACACCGTTCTTTATGGCGCGACCTCGGGGGAGTGCTATTTCCGCGGCGTGGCGGGCGAGCGCTTCTCGGTGCGTAATTCCGGTGCGATTGCAGTGGTTGAGGGCTGCGGCGACCATGGTTGCGAGTATATGACAGGCGGCGTTGTCGTCGTCATCGGCGAGACCGGTCGCAACTTTGCAGCCGGCATGTCTGGCGGTGTCGCCTATGTTCTCGATGAAGACAAGACATTCGCCGGACGCTGCAACCTTGCAATGGTCGATCTCGAACCGGTCCCGGAAGAAGACGACATCCTCGAAAAGCTGCATCACCATGGCGGCGATCTGATGCATAAGGGCCGCGTCGATGTAACCGACAATATGACAAAGCACGACGACGAGCGCCTACGCCAGATGATCACGAACCATATGCGCTATACCGGTTCCGAGCGGGCCCGGCTCATTCTCGATCATTGGGACGAGTACCGGCCGAAATTCGTCAAGATCATGCCAGTTGAATACCGCCGCGCGCTGCGTGAAATGGAAGAGCAGAAATTCGGCAACTTGGAAGCGGCGCAATAGATCCGTCGCTTCGCGGCAGGGCAGCACAATTGCGGCAAATCGGATACAACTTTTTGGAATGAGATTATGGGAAAAGTCACTGGGTTTCTTGAAATCGACCGGCAGGAGCAGAAATATCAGCCTGCCTCAGATCGCATTCGCCATTTCCGCGAATTCACGCTGAAACCGGCGGAAAGCACGGTCAAACGACAGGCCGCGCGCTGCATGGATTGCGGCGTGCCATTCTGTCAGGGTGACAATGGCTGCCCGGTCGAAAACCAGATCCCGGATTGGAACGATCTTGTCTATAACGGCAATTGGGAAGAAGCGTCGGCCAATCTGCATTCAACCAACAACTTTCCGGAATTCACCGGTCGCATCTGCCCTGCCCCCTGTGAGGCGGCCTGCACGCTGAACCTTGAAGACGCTCCGGTTTCCATCAAGTCCGTTGAACAGGCGATTGCTGACAAAGCCTGGGCCAAAGGCTGGATCGTGCCGCAACCAGCAGCGCACAAGACCGGCAAGTCGGTCGCAATCATCGGTGCAGGCCCCGCCGGCATGGCCGCTGGTCAGCAACTGGCGCGCGCGGGCCATGATGTGCACATCTATGAACGCGAACCGCGCGCCGGCGGGCTTTTGACCTATGGCATTCCAGATTTCAAGATGGAAAAACGCCACGTCAATCGCCGGGTCAAGCAAATGCAGGGCGAAGGCGTGCGGTTTCATTTCGGCGTGTCGATTGGCATAGATATGTCGATGCACGAACTTAGCGACAAACATGACGCCGTGCTGATCTGCGCCGGCGCCGAAAAGCCGCGCGATCCGGAAATCCCGGGCATGGAGCTTGCGGGCGTCAATTATGCGATGCCGTTTCTCGTGCAGCAAAACCGCCGCGTCGGCATGGAAAACGCAATCCCGGAGGAACTCGTTACGGCGACCGGAAAAAATGTCGTGGTTGTCGGCGGCGGCGACACCGCATCCGATTGTATCGGCACATCGTTCCGCCAGGGTGCGACAAGCGTGACGCAGATGGATATCCGCCCGCTGCCGCCGATGAAAGAAAACAAGCTTGAGACATGGCCGTTCTGGCCGACGCGCTTCACCACGTCCTCATCGCAGGCCGAAGGAGCAAAGCGCGAGTTTCAGGCGGCGACGCTGGAATTTGTCTCGAAAGGCCACACCGGCCGCCTGACCCATGTCAAATGTGCGAAGGTGGACAAGAAGCGCCGCCCGATTGAAGGAACCGAGTTCTTCATCAAGGCTGATCTCGCTCTTATTGCGATCGGGTTCACCGGTCCTGAGGAGAACACCTATTTGAAAGATTTCAACCCTGAACTTTCGGTCGATAAGCGCGGCAACAAGGCGATTGCAGCGAATGAGCTGAATTATCGCACGTCTGTCGACGGGGTCTATGCCGCAGGCGACGTTCGCCGTGGCCAGTCCCTTGTCGTGTGGGCAATTCGCGAGGGCAGGCAGGCTGCCCATGCGATTGATCTCGCGCTCATGGGAAAAACCAACCTTCCGCGATAATCAGGCGCAATGATGGATCGGTCGCGCCGCTTAGCGCTCGCCGCCTGCCTCCTGTTGCGGACGGGACTGCGGCGGGGTTGATGCTTGCCGCGTTTCGCTCGCCGACCAGGCATAATCGTCAATCCGCCCCTTGCGCGGGGCGGCAGGCTTGCCCCCGACGAAAAAATCGCGCGCTTTCTGGTCGCGGTAAAACGCGCTCGCCCGTCCGTTTCCGCCTGCGAGAACAGCGCCCTGCAGAAGCGCGGGCCGGGTCAGGATAACCACCTGCTGGGCGCTGCGTTTCGGCTCCGTACCTTTTTCGAGTTTCAGACCCTGATCCGCAAGATCATCCAGAATTTCGTCGATCTCGCGGCGGACATAATAGGCAAGTTTACCCCTGCCGCTTTTGGTAAAGCCTATTCCGTCATCAAGCCGCAGACTGACGCGTTCCCCGGAAATATTAGCGCCAACCGCGCTGTATTTTCCCTCACGGTCGACAAAACCATCCATCAGATCGACCGCGCGGAAGTTGAACGGTTGCAGCACCTGGCTTTGGATTGCCCCGATTTCGGCAGACATTTCTGAATGCTCATCATCAATGACCGGCGGTGGCATGACCCAGATAATCGGCACACTCAAAAGCTGGAGCTGTGCCGAGATATCAAGAAGCCGCCGGGAATAGGCGCGTTTCCAGTCTGCGGTGCCGAATTGCGCTGTTTCCGGGGGCGTTGCAATCGGCGCGCGATCATTGGTGCCGAGGGCTACCACCACGGCGCGCACCCGCTCGCCCAGAAAATTGAAGTCCGACGCATCAAGCCAAGGATAGAGCCGATCTCCAGTGACCGAAAGCGATTGCTCGATCTTGGCCGATATTTCAACGGAAGGTGTGCGCTTGTAGCTCTCGATCAGACCTTCGGCGATTGCATTCGCTGTAATGTCCCCGATCACGACGATCCGGTTGGCATCCTCGATTTTGGGCAGCGGGGCTGTTGCTTGCTTCTTGCGGGCTTCAGCATCCGCGCTTGACGCCTTGTCGGGCACCGTCTTCTCCTGCTGCGGCGTCTGAGGAATTTGCTGAAGCTCTTCCTTTTTCCTGCGGCCAAAAAGACGCTGGAAGAATCCGCCGCTGCGCTCCTGCGCGAACGCGCTGCCATCATCACCAACAAACGGCGCCGGGAGATCGCAAAGCACCATCAGTCCAGCAAGTCCGGCAATACCTGTCCAATATGTCAAGCGGCGATACAAGTGCGTGTCCTTTCGGCGGATGACTTTGGCGATTTTAACCGATTGCGCTTTGAGAAACATCCCAAAGCGACAAAATTGCTTAAGGGCGGCCCGATTGGCCTGATGGTCTGTCTGGCGTTGCGTCCTTTGGTTCGCTTTTCGGCACACTTTCCGGCGGTTTCTGCAAGGTGTCGTCCTTTGGGACCAGAATCGGGACCTGTGGTGGAGCGTCAGTCTCACTGGCGGGGATAAGCGTGCCGAGAAGTTCCACCGTCGCAAATCCGTCCTCGCGCCGTCCGAGCGCGCCTTGATACGCGCGGATCGCCGCCCGTGTCTTCGGCCCCATGAGACCATCAACCCCGCCGGCATCATGCCCTCTCGCGGCAAGCCGTCGCTGGAGCTCCATGGTCTGGATTCGATTGAGCGGCATCAGATGGCGAGGCCATGCGCTCTCAATGGCACCACCGCCTTTGATCCGCGCGGCGATCAGCGCGATCGCAAGCGCATAGGCATCCGCATTGTTATAACGCTTGATCACATCGAAGTTGCGAAAGATCAGGAAGGCCGGTCCGGTTGCGCCTGCCGGAAGGTAAACCCGCGCTGTGCTGTCCGGATAATCGAAGGCCCTGCCGCCGGTTGGGGTGATGCCGAGTGCCGCCCATTCCCGCACAGCCTTGCGGGTGCTCGAATCGGCAAGCCGGTAGTCGAAGTCCGCGGGAAGCCGCACCTCTTCGACTGCGGGACGATCCTTCTCCCAGCCGCTCACCGCGAGGTAATGCGCAGCAGAGGCAAGCGCATCCGTCGGCGAACCCCAGAGATCGCGCTTGCCATCTCCGGTATAGTCGACCGCATAGGCGAGATAGGTGGTCGGGATGAACTGGGTATGCCCCATTGCACCTGCCCAGGAACCGGTCATGCGGTCCGGCGTGATATCGCCATTTTGCAGGATGCGCAGGGCAGCGAGGAGCTGCGCCTTACCAAAACCGGCACGCGACCCGCCTTGATAGCCGAGTGTTGCAAGCGAGCGGACCACGCTTTTCACGATAGCCGGATTGTCGAGAATGGCGCCATAGGAGGATTCAAGCCCCCATATTGCAACGAGAACCGCCGGATCAACACCCCACTTTGTCTCCATCGCCGCAAGATCCGCGCTGTGGAGACGGGCTTTCTCGATGCCATTTTCGATCCGGGTGTTTGATACGGCGCGGTCGAGATAATCCCAGATCGGACGCACGAATTCGGATTGGTTGTTCGCCGCAAGGAGAACCTGAGGGTCAGGCTCCACGCCAGCAAAGGCCGTGTCAAAGACACCGGCACTCACGCCCTTTGATAGAGCCAGAGCCCGAAAGGCAGTGCGCCATGCCGCGAAGCCTCCGCCCTCTTCCTCAGCCCGCGCAAAGTCCGCGCTCGAAACAATCAGAAAAGACATCACACCCAAAAGAATGCGAAACACTGCGGCCAAATTGCATATCCCCGATCAGATCATCTTTCTTTCATTATGACAGAAAAAGGCTGCCTGAAAAACC
>JACESI010000014.1 GCA_013911885.1 Hyphomicrobiales bacterium
CTTCGGTACTCACCGGCGCGCCCTCGCGGGCAAGCGCGGTTCCGATCAGCCGCTCGAAAGTCGGATCAAGCGCCTGCTTCGCGGGAAGACCGCTCGCCGCATAAGGTTCGAGTGCGGCGAGCCGCTCCACCGGATAGCCGGATTTGCCGACAGCAGAAAGCGCATCCGCAAAAGGCGCACCGCTCGCTGCGCGTTGTTTCAAGTTGTCGAGGGCAACCGTCTTTGCAATCTCAGAAACAAGCGCCGCCGCATTTGCCCGTTCGGCCAAGGTGCTCTCGCTCGCTGCAACCTTTTCGGAAAGGACCGTGATCTGGCTGGAGACCTGGTCATTTTTCTCCGCAAGCGCGGCAAGCGCCGCTTTGATCCCGGCGATCGCCGCTTCGTCTGCCTCAACCACAGACTGGATCACGGATTGACGCGCGGCGGCTTCCTTCCCGATTGTTTCCTGAACGGCAGCTATGCCGACTTCAAGGCTGCCGATTTTCTGCTCGAGCGCCTTGATTGCCGCCGGATCGCCGGACGATCCGCTCGCCGCATCAGGCGCGGCGCCTGCACCTTCAAGCGCAAGCAGGCGCTCTTCGAAAGCTGAAGAAGGCGAGCCGACGCTTCCAGCCGCCTCAGCTGCTGCAAGTGCCTCCTCCGACGTTTTTTCAACCGCCGCAACACGCGTCGCCAGGGCGTCTATCTGCGCCGGATCGGGAATTTCGGGCGCGGGTGTTTTCTCAAGCGTCAATACGCGCTCACGAAGTTCGGCGAGCACCGGCTCATCCCCACCACCCAACGGCGGCACGATCCCTGCGAATTGCAGCCCGAGAAGGCCGAATATCGCAACAAAGCCGCCGATGATTGCTGGAAACAGCCCATAAAAGCCGCTGCCCTGCCCTGCCTGCTGATCCTTGTCCGGCTTGTTTCGAGCCGGGCTTTCGGGCGCGCGCGCAGGCGGTTTCGCCGCAGTGTCCGCAGACGGGCTTTCGCCCGTCTTTTCCGGCGCACGGGCCTCGCCGGGATCACCGGGCTTCGCGCCCGTTTTGTCGGGCAAGGGATCAACCGGGAAAGCCGCTGGTTTTGATGGCGCTGTTGCAACCTTTGGCACCCCCGCGTCTGAAGCCGCCTGTTCCGGCGCTGACTTCGGATCGGGAACGCCCCTCGAATCAGGCGCCGATGTCCCGGGCGCTTCCGATTTGGTGATATCGGTTGCCGCAAGATCAATTGTGACCGCTGACTTCGGCTTACGCGACGGTGTCTGGCTCGCCCCTGAATCCGGCTTTTTACCGGGCGTGTTTACTGTCTTTTTGTGGTTTCCGTTCGACGCCATCTGCCACTCACTGCTTTACTATCATCATCAGCCTGAGCCCTCATTCCGTTCGAACCATCGCTGAAACGGCGTTCAACGCCTTAGGTCGAATTTATGTCCCGGTTTTGTCACCAAGCCATAGTGTCGCTTCCGGTGGGGCGGATGGGGAGATCAGGGCATGACCATCCGCCTAAACGAGGGTTCAACGCCCGAAATAGGCGTCAACTTTTTCAAACAAGGACCGTTCATCCGACCGCTCGGCCACACAGAGATCGATACCCGCGACACCATCGAACACCGAAGCAACGGTTTTGGCAAGACAGAAAAAGGCAATTTTCTTAGTTGAATAACTTAGTGAATGATGTTCCATGAGTGATGCGAAGGCCTCTGCTGTGCGGCGTGAATAGAGCAGAACGCCATCGAGCGCGCCGACCTGAAAAGCGCTGATTGCAGCCGGTTGGAAGGTGCGGGCAAATTCAGCGCGGTACCGCTCCGCCATATCCACGACAATGCCGTTGGCGCGGAGACGGGTTTCGAGATTGCCCTTCCGGTCGCGCCCACAGACATAGACAAGCCGGGCAGGCTGTTCTTCAAGCACGGTATCAACAAGATCCTCGACCGCGCCGGAGGCAGATAGGACCATTGTGAAACCCGCAGCTTCGGCAAGGTCAGCCGTGGCGTCCCCGACGGAAAACAACCGCGCCTCGCGCCGCATCTCGTCCGACGCGAGCGCGTTAAGCGCACGCATGCCATTGCGACTCGTGACAACAAAATCCGCACCCCTGCGCCACGGGACCGGCTCTTTGGAAAACTGTGTTTCAAGCACCGGATTGATAAGGACGCTATACCCTTTCGCCCTTAATTTCTCAGCCGATAAGGTCGAGTCCGGCTCAGGACGTGTCATCAGAAGGTGCATGAAGCATCCTTTCTGCTCACCGCGGATAGAGGCTTGCGACGAAGTCGGAGCTCAGCCTCGCCTTGAGCCGCATTCCCGCTTCCTCGCCGATCAAAGCCGCATCACCGATGGCCCCATCCCCGGTAATATCGAAGCTCTCGCTGCCATCAGGCCGCAATACTTCGCCACGAAACGAGAGCCGGTTGCCCTCTACTGTCGCCATCCCGGCAATCGGCGTGCGGCAGGAGCCGTCGAGAACCTTCAGGAACGCCCGCTCAAGGGCGACCGCCGCCGCTGTTTCAGCATGATGCAGCGGCGCGACGAAGGCGCGGCTTTCAGCATCGTCAACCCGCGTCTCGATCCCGATCGCGCCCTGCGCGCAGGCAGGCAGGAAGGCGTCGGTATCGAGATATTCCGTGACGATCTCACCCATGCCAAGGCGGCTGAGACCGGCCGCGGCAAGAAGCGTTGCATCAGCCTGCCCTTCACCGAGTTTGCGAAGCCGTGTCTGGACATTGCCCCGAAAAATGATGACATTGTAATCCGCCCGGTAGCGCTTCAACTGCGCCTGACGGCGAAGCGACGCCGAACCGATGATGGCCCCTTCAGGCAAGGCCGAAAGCGCCGGGGCGGTCTTGCAGATGAATGCATCCCGCGTATCCTCGCGCGGCAGAAAAACATCAAGCACGAGGCCCTCCGGCAGCACGGTCGGCATGTCTTTCGAGGAATGAACCGCAAGGTCGATCTCAGCCGAAAGCAGCGCCTGCTCGATTTCCTTGGTGAAAAGCCCCTTGCCGCCAATTTCGGAAAGCGGGCGGTCGAGCACCATGTCTCCGGTGGTCTTGATCACCTGAATGACAATCGCCGTTTCGGGAAGGTTGTGCGCGCGCAGGAGGAGGTCGCGAACCTCATGGGCTTGGGCGAGGGCGAGATCGCTTCCTCTTGTTCCAATCTTGGCAGGATTTTCCGGCGAGAAGGCGAACGGTTTCGGAGGATTCATTTGCAAGCGCTTCTGCTCAGGTGGTAGTCGAATTCAGGCAGAACCACCTTGACCCTTTTACGACACCGGTTCAACGGCTTGATGACCCAAAATACCCACCCTAAGCATTACCACCTATCGAACGCTCCGCGTCCCGGTCTTCTGGTGCTCGGGCTTGAATCGAGCTGCGACGAGACAGCGGCAAGCGTCGTGCGCTGGAACGGCAGCGGGCGCGGGGATATTCTTTCGAACATCATCCTCAGTCAGACCGAAGATCATGCAGCCTTTGGCGGGGTTGTCCCGGAGATTGCTGCACGCGCCCATGTAGAGGCGATGGATGACGTGATCAAAGCAGCGATGATTGCGGCGAAGCTTGATCTGCCTGAGATTGATGCCATCGCCGCAACCGCCGGTCCGGGCCTGAACGGTGGTCTTCTGATTGCGACCATGACCGGCAAGGTGATTGCCCGCGCCCTCGGCAAGCCGTTTTATCCGATCAACCATCTCGAAGGCCACGCCCTTACCGCGCGCCTCACCGAGGCGGTTGCGTTTCCCTATCTTCTTCTTCTCGTGTCGGGCGGGCATACCCAGATTCTGATCGTCCACGGTGTCGGCGCCTATGAGCGTCTCGCAACCACCATCGACGATGCCCTTGGCGAAGCCTTCGACAAGACCGCGAAACTCCTCGGCCTTGGCCATCCGGGGGGCCCGGCGGTCGAGCAATATGCCCTAACCGGCGATGCCATGCGCTTCGACTTTCCCCGTCCGATGCACAATCATCCAACCTTGAACATCTCGCTTTCCGGCCTCAAGACCGCTGTGCGCCTTGCCGCTGAAAAGGCCGCCCCCCTGACGGAACAGGATCTCGCCGATATCTGCGCCTCGTTTCAAGAAGCCGTCTGCGACATTCTGGAAAACCGCGTCGCCCGCGCCCTTGCGCTTTTCACCGAGCGTTATTGCCTGCATGGCGGCGGCGCCCGCCTTGTCATTGCCGGTGGTGTGGCGGCAAACCAGATGATCCGCGCCCGCCTCGCGGCGCTCTGCGCACGCAACGAGGTTCTCCTCGCGACGCCACCGCTTCCGCTTTGCACCGACAATGCCGCCATGATCGCATGGGCAGCAGCCGAACAGATCGCCATCGGTGTCAAGGGCGACATGGATTTCAAACCGCGTCCGCGCTGGCCGCTCGATGATGCGCGCGCCGGATTGGTCGGCTCGGGCAAGAAGGGAGCCAAGGTATGACGAAGCTTGCTGTTCTCGGTGGCGGCGCCTGGGGCACCGCGCTTGCCGCAAGCCTTGCACGTGCCGGCAAAAACCCGGTCCTGTGGGCACGCGATCAGGCGGTGGTGGATGACATCGGAAGGAACCGGAAGAACACGAAATATCTGGGCGATATCCGCCTTCCCGAAGGCATTCACCCGACCACGGACCCTGCCGCCCTGAGGCTTGCCGATGTGATCCTCGTCAGTGTGCCGACCCAGACGCTGCGACCCGTTTTGAGCGATCTCTGCGCCGTGATCGAGCGGTCCGCCATTCTGGTGCTTTGCGCCAAGGGCATCGAGACCACGACAGGAAGCCGCGTCTCGGCAATCGCAGCCGATGTGATGGCTGACAACCGCCTCGCCATCCTGTCAGGCCCGAGCTTCGCGGTCGATGTGGCGCGCTGGCTGCCGACCGCCGTCACGCTCGCTGCCGCCTCCATCGAGGAAGCATCCGCCATAGCCGAGGAAATCTCCGCGCCCGCTTTCCGGCCCTATGCGTCGGATGACATCATCGGCGTCGAGATTGGCGGCGCGCTCAAGAATGTCATCGCCCTTGCCGTCGGCATGGCGCGGGCGCAGGGTCTGGGTGCCAGTGCGGAGGCGGCCCTGACCACACGGGGATTTGCCGAACTTGCCCGCATTGCCCGTCATTTCGGCGGCAAAAGCGAAACCCTCATGGGGCTTTCCTGCCTGGGCGATCTCATGCTCACCTGTTCTAGCCCGCAATCGCGCAATTTCGCCTATGGCATGGCGGTTGGTCGCGGCGAGAAGCGCGAGGGTCTGAGGCTCGCGGAGGGCGTCTACACCACACGGATCGCCTGCGCCATCTGCGAGAAAGCTGGCATCGACGCGCCGATCATCCGGGTAATCGACGCGGTGCTTTCTGAGAAAATCGACCTTGACGCCGCGATGGCAGCTCTTCTGGCCCGACCGCTCAAGAAAGAAACAGATTGATGGGAGCCCCGCCCGAGCGCTTCTGAAACGCCGTCAAGGTGACAGGCATCTCACAGGATGCTAAGCGGTTGAGACCTGCCCGACACCCTAACCGAAGGACCCGTATCATGCATTTCGTTTTCTATGGAAAAGACAAGGCAGACAGTCTCGATCTGCGCCTCAGCAACCGACCGGCCCATGTCGAATGGCTGAAATCGAGCCCGATCCCGGTTGCCGGACCGATCCTTGACGGGAACGGCAACCCTTCAGGCTCCATGGTGATCTGCGAGGCGCAGGATCAGGCGGCGGCGGAAGCGTTGTTTGCAAGCGACCCTTACGCGATTGCCGGGCTTTTCGCCTCAACCGAAATCCGGCCCTGGAAATGGGTCATCGGCGCACCCGCATGAACCGGGTCGCGAACCAAGCTGGAAGTATACAAAGATAAAGGGGCAGACATGGCCTACTGGTTGTTCAAATCCGAGCCTTTCAAATGGTCCTGGGATCAGTTGAAGGCGAAAGGTGCCGCGGGCGAAGAATGGGATGGCGTGCGCAATTATCAGGCGCGCAATTTCATGCGCGCCATGAAAATCGGCGACAAGGGCTATTTCTACCATTCCAATGACGGACTGGAAATTGTCGGCATCGCCGAGGTCTGTCGCGAGGTTCATCCGGATTCCACGACGGATGATCCGCGCTGGGAATGCGTCGATATCCGCGCCCTCTGTGACGTGCCGGTGCCCGTGACCCTGAAACAGGTGAAGGCGACGGAAAGCCTCAAGGACATGGCGCTCGTCACCTCGATGCGGCTCTCGGTCCAGCCAGTGACGCCGCAGGAATGGGAAATCGTCTGCCGCATGGGCGGGCTTGACCCGCAGTCGCTGAAACCACTCTGACCAGGAAGGGCCGCATGGATATTCGTCGGGATTTCCTCGCTATAAACCGCGTGCGCGGCGCGGACCGGTTTTGAGCACGGCCTACCCGCTTGAGGCGGCAACCGCCCGCCACGTGATCCTGCATCTTCAGGGTCTGACAGAGACGAAACGCATCAACCCGCCGCATGAGGCCCTTTATCAGCGGATCGAAGCCCTCGGTTTCGTTCAGATCGACAGCATCAAATGGGTCGAGCGCGCGCACCACATGATCCTTTATGCGCGTGATCCTTCCTATCGCCCGGCACAGCTGGAACGGCTTGTCTGCCGGGACAAGCGTTTGTTCGAGAACTGGACCCATGATGCGTCCTTCATTCCAGGTTGCTTTTTTCCCTACTGGCGGCATAAATTCGCGCGCGAGAATGCACGGCTCGAAGCCCGCTTTGCCAGCTGGCAAGGCGACGGCTTCCTTGCCCACCGCGACCTTCTGCTTGAGCGCATCAGGACCAGAGGCGCGCTCATGTCGCGTGATCTCGAGCGCCCCGCCGCTGCCCGGAAAGAGATGTGGCAATGGCATGATGGCAAGGCGGCGCTTGAGTTTTTGTGGCGCACCGGCAGGCTCGGGATCCGCGAGCGCCGGAATTTCCAGAAAGTCTATGACCTGACAGAGCGCTGCCTCCATCCGCAGGATCTGGAAAGGCGTATTTCCCATGCGGATTTCGTCGATTGGGCCTGCCGTGCAGCGCTCGCCCGGCTCGGCTTCGCGACAGCGGCGGATGTCGCGCGGTTTTTCGATCTGGTGACCATTGATGAGGCGAAAACCTGGCTCGCGCGCCAGGATGGCCAGGGTGTGCGACCGGTTCGCGTAGAGGGCGCAGATGGCACAGAGCGCGACCTTTCGGCACCGGCAAACATTGAAGAGATTGTTGAAACGCTGGCGCCCCTTCCGGCGCGGGTCCGCTGCCTCTCGCCGTTTGATCCGGTGATCCGCGACCGCAAAAGGCTCGCATGGCTCTGGGGATTTGACTACCGGATCGAGATTTACATACCCGTAGCAAAGCGGCTCTGGGGCTATTATGTGTTTCCCCTTCTCGAACGCGACCGCTTGATCGGCCGGATCGACATGAAGGCAGACCGCCAAGCCGGGCGACTTGTTGTGAGGAGACTTTGGCTTGAAGACGGCGTAAAGATGAGTGCTTCCCGCAAACGGCTCATCAGCGCCGAACTCGTCAGGCAGGCGCATTTCTGCGCACTTGACGGCGTTGAATGGGATGGCGTGGTCTTCTCGAATCCAACAACGGCCTCAGGCCCGGCAGAGACACCAGATTGACGATACAATTGGGGCATCAACCCTTGCAGCGTTTCGCCCGCTGCCATTTCAGGCTTTCTCCCAGGCTTTCTCCCAGGCTTTCTCAATGAGGCGCACTCTCGTGGGCGACCCCACGACACATGCCTCGCCGACCTTTGCCGCCACGGATCAGCGCTCAAAACTCCGAAAACTTTCAACAACGCGTTCATAGACCGGGCGTTTGAAGGGAACAACCAAATCGGGCGCTTCCTCAAGGGCGGCCCAGCGCCATTCCGAAAACTCCGCCGGATGCGCACCGCCGCCCGGCGCAACCACATCGATCTCGCTGTCATCACCCTCGAAGCGGAAAGCGAACCAGCGCTGTATCTGGCCACGATACTTGCCCTTGAGCGCGATCCCGAGCATTTCCCGTTGCAGGTCATATGTCAGCCAGTCGTCAACCTCGCCGAGTAGCGTGACCGAAGAGACATTGGTTTCCTCAAAAAGTTCCCGCTTTGCTGCGACAAGCGGGTCTTCGCCCTTATCGATCCCACCCTGCGGCCATTGCCAAAGATGATCCGGCTCGCGGTGCTCCGGATCGTGCATCCAGAGACGCTTGCCGAGCCAGACCTTCCCGGCCTGATTGAAAAGAACAACGCCGACACAAGGCCGATAGGGCAGATCATCGTGAGACAGCATGAGCAGAAAATTCCAGAGCCGGAGATCAAAGGCCAAAGGCGGGACAAGAAACCGAGCGTCAGAACCCGCTCTGACTGAGCGTGGCCGAGATCGGTATCAGCTTGATACCACGCTTTTCCGCATCTTTCGACCAGCGTTTGAGGCGCTCAACGGTGATCGGAAACGCCGATGCAATGCCAATTGCCATGCCTTTGTCCCGCGCGAGGCTTTCAAGCTCCAGAAGCCTGGCGTCGATATCGCCGGCATTGAGCAATGAATCCAGCACCAGGGAACTTTGCACAAACGGAATTTTCTCCGCGCTTGCAATTTCGCTGGCGCGGCTCAGCGGCGTCGATCCATTGTCGACATAAAGCAGGCCGCGGCTCTGCAATTCCCTGAACAGCGGCGTCAGCGCCTCGGGTGAGGCGGAGAACCGGGCACCCATGAAATTCAACACGCCGACATAGTTGGTCATGCGGCTGAGAAGCCAGTGCAGGCGATCGAGATTGGATTCCCAGGCATCATCCACGAGCAGCGTTTTTGGTCCGGGATCGTTGTTTGGATAATCAAAGGGTTCGAGCGGCAACTGGATCAGAAGTTCGTGCCCGGTGTCACGCGCACGCGCCATCCAGTCGAACAGACCATCGGCATAAGGCGCGAAGGCAAGCGTCGTTTCCGGTGGCAGGTCGGCGAGCACGGTTTGTGTTGTCTTGTCGTTGAGGCCGAGACCGTCAATGATGATCGCAATCTGGCTTTTGCGCCCGGCGACAACGCTGGAAGGCCGGCTATAGGCCACCATCGGCTTTTCACCGGCATCTCCGACCCTCGGCAGGAAGCCGTAACGGGATTTCTCGATGAGTTTCTTGTCCGCCACGTTTGAAAGCGTGACGCTGCTCTCCGGCGTCGCCGTTTTGCTCGGATCATAAATCAGAATCTCATCCGGATTGATCGGCGCCAGACCATCGGCGGATTCGGGGACGAGTTCGGTGAAAACCGCCGGATTCTGAATTGCCACAGTCTGGTCAGGCGTGTTGACGGCAACCAGCTCGACATCACGCTCCTTGCTATCGAATTTCGGTTCGATGATGCGCACTGTGACCATCGGATCGCCGCCATTCGGATCATCAACCACAGCAACAAAGGTGACCGCGACAAGAAAAAGGCCGAAGAGTATGAGGCCGGAGAGCCACAGAAAAGGAATGCGCTCGATCAGCGGGCGCTTCGGATTGCTAGCCGCCTTGCCTGCTTTCTTCACGGATACACCAAGGGGTCTGGTGAGGTCTTTCAACGGTTCCAAGCCTTCGCTTTCAAGCCTTCGTTAGCATCGAATCACGCAAGGCTCAGTATAGCGGCAAAGAGTATTAACCTTTTGTTACCCATGTTTGCGAAAGGCGCCGGGCAGGACAGGGGCACTCAAAAAGAACCGATAAAAAACCCGCCGGCAAGGGCGGGTTTTTCAAGATCGTCACCTGGCTCCGACAGAAGGCCGAGCCTCGTTGCCCTAATTCGGGACGCCCTTGTTCGGGTCAGGCGGGAACATGGCGTTCTTCTGCTTGCCGCGCAGCAGATCAAGTGCATAAGCGAGTTGCTTGTCATCTTTAGGATCGCGCGGGAAATAGGCCGATGAGCCTTTCTGTTCCTCTTTTTCTTCGCCATTCTGAAGATGGCGCGGCAGATCCGCTTCGCTGCGGTTGACATCGACATCTTTCAGTTCGTCAGGCAGCGGCTGTTCAACTTCAATATCGGGGATGATGCCTTTTGCCTGAATCGACTGGCCGGACGGCGTGTAGTACCGTGCCGTGGTGAGGCGAAGCGCCCCGTTCGAGCCGAGCGGAACGATTGTCTGAACCGACCCCTTGCCAAACGAGCGCGAGCCAATGATGGTCGCCCGGCGATGATCCTGAAGCGCGCCAGAGACGATCTCGGATGCCGACGCCGAACCGCCATTGATAATAACAACGACCGGTTTGCCCTTGGTCAGATCGCCGGAGCGGGCGGGATAGCGCTGGGTCTCTTCGGCATTTCGACCGCGGGTTGAGACGATCTCGCCCTTGTCAAGAAAGACATCCGATACCGCGATCGACTGGTCGAGAAGGCCGCCGGGATTGTTGCGAAGATCAAGCACAAAGCCCTTTAAGTTGGCACCTATTTTTGCAGTCTGCTGCTCGATTTCGCTCTTCACGCCATCAAAGGTCTGTTCGTTGAACTGAGTGATTCGGATATATCCGACATCACCCTCGACACGGCCGCGCACGGATCGGATCTTGATGACATCGCGAATGACGGAAATCTTGACCGGCTCCTTGACATTTTCACGCACGATCGTCAGTTCGAGCGGTGTTTTGACCTTGCCGCGCATCTGCTCGACCGCCTCATTGAGGGTAAGGCCACGAATAGCCTTGCCATCCAGGTGACTGATCAGGTCTCCCGCAAGCACACCCGCCTGATCGGCCGGCGTATCGGCGATCGGCGTCACGACCTTCACAAAGCCGGTTTTCTCATCGAGCGTGACCTCGATCCCAAGGCCACCGAATTCGCCGCGGGTCTGGACCTGCATGTCCTGATAGGCTTTCGGTGTAAGATAGCTCGAATGCGGATCCAGCGCGGAAAGCATGCCGTTGATCGCGGATTCGACCAGCTTGTCGTCGGCAGGCTCCTCGACATAGTCTGAGCGGATACGCTCGAAGACATCGCCGAAAAGATTAAGCTGCTTGTAGGTGCTGCGGCTTGCGGCTTCTGCCTGCGATCCGGTCAGAAGGCCGGACTGCGAGAATGTGGCGACGCTGATGCCACCGATCCCGATTCCGACGATGAGTAATGAAATCTTTCGCAACACGATGCGTGCCTCTTTCTAGGTTTTAGCCCACCAGGGCATTGAATTGATCGACGTTCCGTCTTTCCTGAACTCAACATATAGGACCGGCTGCTTTTGACTACCTGAAAAATTGCCTTCAAGTGTCGCAGCAACGTCGCTTGAAAGACCCGCAAGCCGGGCCAGACGCTCGCCACCCATGATCGCAACAACCTCGCCTGCCTTGACCCAGTCGCCAATGCCCGCATTCATCGTTGCCATGCCCGCCATCACAATATGATAGCCCTCCCCGACATCGAGAATCAAGACTTGTTCGAAACCGGGGAACGGTCCGGCGAAAACAACGTGGCCCGAAACCGGCGTGACGACCGGGGCTTTTGCTCGCGTACGCAGGGTCAGACCTTGCGAAACGCCGCCCAGACCATCATCGCCGCCATAGTTCGACAGGATTGTACCATTGGCCGGATAGTCGAGATTTCCCTTCATCGCAGCGAAAGATTTGCCAAACCCTTGCGCGTCTGTGTCGAGGAGAACGGCTGAAAAATCAACAACACGTTTTGGCTCTTCCGTGCCACTGGGCAGCCCGTCGCGGGCATCCCGATAGGCGATCGCCAGACCCGGAGCCGGAGATGGCGAATCGAGCGCCACCGGATCAACCGGCCGCAGGCTGCTCAGCGCCGCCACTTCACGAAGCCGCTTTTCCTCAAAGGCGGCGCGCGCGAGCTCTGCCGATTTCCTTGCGGACGCCTCCGCCTCTGAGACCTCTTTCGTGACATTATCAATTTCCGAGGTGATGTCGCTGATCAGATCACGCAGCGTCGATGCATCCGCCGTCAGCTCGGTTACAGCTGAGCGTTCTCTGGCGAGTTTTTCATCGGAATTTACCCGCAGTTTCTGATTTTCCTTGATGAGAAGGTCGAGGCGCAACTGCTCCTCGCTCAGGGTCTGCTCCTGAACGATCAGGGCTTCCTGTTGGTCGCGGGTGCTTTGCTTGACGTCCTTCAAGGCCAGAAGATCGGTGACAAGGGCTTCCGCCTCTGATTTCAACTCCGGCAGAACCGATCCAAGCAGAATGGCGCTTCGCACCGATTGCAACGCATCGTCGGCGCTGACCACGATGGCAGGTGGCGGGTTCTGGCCCATGCGCTGGAGTGCGGCCAGAACCTCACCAAGAACAGCGCGTCGCTGCGAGAGCGATTTTTCGATGCGCATCTCTTCGCTGGCGAGATTGGCGAGTTTCGCCTCGGTCGTATCAAGCGCATCCTCGAGATTTCGGATCGAACGGGCGGTAACGATGAGCGCATCGACAAGCGCATTGCGGTCCTGGTCAAGGGCAACCACACTGTCGCCCAGTTCCTTCTGTCGCTCGGCCGAAACCACCATGGCATCGTTGAGCCGCCGCAGGGCCTCTTCGTGCTCGGCTTTACGTCGCTCAGCCGCCGTCAGTATTTTGTGATAGGCGGGATCGGGTTTCGGAATGGTGATGGCCGGAGGCTCCGCCGTCTCGAAGCGGATTTCCCCGCCGGGATTGATCAGCAGGAGCTCATCCGCCATGGCGTGCATCACGCTCACGCCGATCAAACCCGAAGCAAGCCATGCACAACATAACGGGCCTGGCCTACGCCAGAACAAGCACTGCACAATAAGCGCGAGCCCAGACATCCCGTTTCTCTATTCCAAACCTCAGTGCGTTCTTATAACCGAACATCGAAGTTAACAGCCTCTTAAAACAGCGTTCATTTTCAGAAAACCAGTGGAAGTGACCGTGATGCATCGGTTCTGCCGCCCGCCCTCCGCCCCTGCGGGATCATTGCTTGTGATAAGGGTGCCCCGCCAGAATACTCATTGCCCGATAGATCTGTTCGCTGATCAGAATGCGCACGATCTGGTGCGGCCAGGTCAGCGCACCAAAACTGATAATATGGTCTGCGCGCGCCCGCAATTCTGGATCAAGCCCATCCGCGCCGCCGATAAGAAACACCGATTCGCGCGCGCCATCGTCGCGGATCTTGCCGATCAGCGCTGCAAAAGCCGGGCTTGCGAGCGAGCGGCCCCGCTCATCGAGCGCAATCACGACTGCCTTTTCATCAATGATCTTGAGAAGTTCGCCGCTTTCCTGCACCATCCGCTCGTTGGCGCGCGCAGCCTTGCTCTCCGCGATTTCATGGCAGGCGACGGGGTGAAGCCCGAGCGGCTTTCCGACCGCATTCGCCCGCTCGAAATAGCGCTCGAAAAGTGTCTTTTCGGGTCCGTTCTTCATGCGCCCGACCGCGAGAAGGGTGAGTTTCATCCAGTCCCGCTTTCGGGCTTTGCTTTGTCTGGTCGAGCCCGCGCTGTTACCCCGACCAAGGTCAGGCGCGGGCGATCACGGTGTCGGGCGTCAAGTCAGCAGACCACATTTTCTCGATACTGTAGAATTCCCGCACTTCCGGGCGGAAAATATGGACGATGATATCGCCTGTATCGACCAGAACCCAGTCACAATGCGGGAGGCCCTCGACAGCGGGCATCCCGTATCCCGCAGTTTTGAGATCACGCATCAACCGGTCCGCGATCGCGCCAACATGGCGGTGCGAGCGGCCCGACGCGATGATCATCGCATCGCCGATGCTGGATTTTTCGCTGATATTGATGGTAACGATGTCTTCTGCCTTGGCATCTTCGAGCGACGCAATCGCCGCTTCATAGGCCGCGGTGACAGAGACGGGCAAACCGCCGATAACATTGGCATGGGACGGCACAGCAGCCATCCCCTCAGGCTGTGAGGTGTTCAGAACGTGTTTCCTTTCATGAGAAGAAAGAGCGCCGCGATCCTTACATCAAACGACTGAGGCCGCTGATGTCTCCCGTTGGTTGACGTTATCGTCACTTGAGAGAATCTGATCAAAACCGCTCCATGATCGCCGCCAGATAAAAGCATCCGGCAAACTCGGCACATCTCTAGCATGCGTGTTTTCAATGACAATTTCAAGACTCGTGCGCATAACCGTGTGTATTCATCGCAAAATCGGGGTAGAGAAAAGAACACCAAACGCCCGAAGGACGATGACTTCGGGCTGATCTTTGAGAAAAAACAATGCGCATTGGAATTGTCGGGGCGGGGATTGCCGGTTTGTCGAGCGCGTGGGCGCTGACCAAGGCCGGGCATCAGATCACGCTTTTTGAACAGGATATGATCCCCAATCCCCACGCGGCATCGGGCGACCAGCACCGCCTGATACGGCGCGCCTATGGCTCGCGGGACGGCTATGCCCGCACCATAAGCGATGCTTTTGCCGCATGGGAAGAAATATGGCACGACCTCGGCAAGCGGCACTACGCTGAGACCGGCATAGTGTCGGTCTGCCAGTTCGAGGGCGACGAGGGTGATGCCTATACAAAGGGATATGAGCGCACGGGAACCCGGCATCAGCGCCTCAATGCCCGTGAGGCCGAAGAGCGTTTTCCGTTTCTCGATGCGGCAACCCTGTCCTACGCTTCCTTCGCACCGGAGGGAGGCGTTCTTTTCAGCAAGCGGATCGCCGACGATCTGCGTGACTTTCTGGCAGCGGCCGGTGTTGAACTCAGGCCGCATACCCGTGTCACCGCCATCGACACCGCGACGGCGACCCTTTTCGTGACATCACAGAACAGCAAACCGGAGCCACTGGTGTTCGATCGCCTGATCGTCACCGCCGGGGCCTGGCTTGCCGATCTCATGCCTGAACTCGGCCAGATTGTGACCGCCTATCGCACTGCCGCGGTCTATCTCGCGCCCCCGCCGGAATTCGAAAGCGCCTGGGCAGAAGCCCCCGGGTTCATCAGCGTCGGCGGAACGCGGGTGGATGGCTATATTCTGCCGCCGGTTGGCGGAACCGGCCTCAAATTCGGCGCAGGCATCCACAAGATCAAGGCACAGGCAGATGCATTCAGCGCCGTCATCCCAGGGGAGGGCGAGGCGATCCGCGACCATTTTTCGCCGCCATTTCATGACATGGGCCGCTATCAGGTGACAGAGGTGCGCCCCTGCGTCTACACCTTCACGCGGGACCAGCATTTCTTTGGCGTCGAACGCGACAAGGCATGGATTGTCTCAGCCTGTTCGGGCCATGGCTACAAATTCGGCGCGGCGGTCGGCAAAAGGCTCGCAACGGCGATCGAAACCGGCGACGGGGCGGGATTCATCCGGTGGCTTGAGGCGCGGGACTAGGCATGGCGCGGGCGGTCGACACGCTGATCATCGGCGCTGGCGCCGCCGGCATGATGTGCGCGGCGCATGCAGCAGGTCATTCGCGGCGGTCAATCCTTGTCATCGATCATGCGAAATTTGCGGGCGAGAAAATTCGTATTTCCGGCGGCGGCAGCTGCAATTTCACCAACCGTCACACAGGCCCGCTGAATTTTCTCTCGCAAAACCCGCATTTCGCAAAATCCGCCCTTGGACGCTATACGCCGAAGGATTTCATTTCGCTCATCGAGCGCCACGGCATTGCCTATCACGAAAAGACCCTTGGGCAACTTTTTTGCGACGGGTCGGCGACCCAGATTATCGCGATGCTCAAGGACGAAATGGCGCGGGAGGGCGCCGTGCTCCAGCTTGAAACCGAAGTGGCCGATATCGCGCGGAATGATTCCGGCTTCTGCATCACCCTCAGCCGCAACGGCGCGCGCGAGACGGTCACAGCGCGCCATCTCGTCATCGCCTGCGGGGGAAAGTCCATCCCGAAAATGGGCGCAACAGGCCTTGGCTATCAGATTGCGGAACGCTTCGGCCACGCGGTGACCGAGACCCGCCCGGCGCTGGTGCCGCTCACCTTCTCGGAAGAGATCCGCGCCCACACCCACGCCCTTTCAGGCATCGCAGTCGAGGCGGCGGTGGGTTGCGGCAAGGTTCGGTTTCGCGAAGCGCTTCTGTTCACCCATCGCGGCCTTTCCGGGCCGTCCATTCTGCAGATCTCGTCTTATTGGCGTGAAAAAATGCCAATCACCATCTCGCTCGTGCCCGCGTTCGATGGCGATGTTTATGACGCGTTGCGTGCAGCCCGCGCGGGTGCCGGCGGGCGCACGATGCAGGCTGTGCTGACCGGTTTGCTGCCCGGCATCTTGCCGAAAAATCTTGTCCTCGACATTCTCAGCCGCTGCGGCGTCAAGGGCAATCTCGCCGATCAGCCGGACCGCACATTGCGCGCCCTTGCCGACCTCATTCAGAACTGGACGCTGACCCCCGTCGGCACCGAAGGCTACCGCACGGCCGAGGTCACCCTTGGCGGCGTATCGACGGCAGGTCTTCATTCCAGGAGTATGGAATCGAAAACGGTTCCCGGTCTTTATTTCATTGGTGAAGTGGTGGATGTTACGGGCTGGCTCGGCGGTTACAATTTCCAGTGGGCCTGGGCCTCCGCCGTTGCCGCCGGGCGGGCGATTGCCCAGACAGAATAAACGGAATGGGGAGAAACCCATGATGGCGGTCACGCTAATCGAAGGCGCCGACCCGCCCCAGACCTGCATTGACACCGCATCGGCTTTACCCTTATAACCGCCGGAATTCTTGGAAATGACGCTCATTTCTGGCTGACCGGGGCAAGATCCCGGAGGTGAACACCCAACAGCGCTGCGCGCCCTTGGGTGTCGTTTTGCTTTATCCGGTCCTTGTGACCATCACCGAGGGAACGCGATGTTTGATAGTCTGTCCGATCGCCTTGGCTCCATATTTCAGAGCCTGACGAAACGCGGCGCGCTGTCCGACAATGACGTGACCGAGGCGATGCGCGAAGTCCGCCGTGCCCTGATCGAGGCCGATGTGGCGCTCGATGTGGTGCGTTCGTTCACGGACCGCGTGCGCACCAAGGCGGTCGGCGCGGAAGTGCTGAAATCCATCAAGCCCGGCCAGATGGTCGTCAAGATCGTGCATGATGAACTCATCGCCATGCTCGGCTCGGACGCGGAGCAGATCGATCTTGCCGCGACGCCGCCGGTCGCGATCATGATGGTTGGCCTTCAAGGATCGGGCAAGACCACGACTTCGGCCAAGATTGCCCGCCGCCTTCAGACCCGCGACAAGAAAAAGGTCCTGATGGCTTCGCTCGACGTGCGCCGCCCGGCAGCACAGCGGCAGCTTGCGGTTCTGGGTGAGCAGAACCAGATCGACACCCTGCCGGTCATCGAGGGCCAGATGCCGGTCGCCATCACCGAACGCGCCAAGATGGCCGCTCGCCTCGGCGGCTATGATGTCCTCATTCTCGATACCGCCGGTCGTCTCGCCATCGACGAACCGCTGATGCAGGAAATGGCCGACATCAAAAAGGCTGCGAACCCGCACGAAGTGCTGCTCGTCGCCGACAGCCTGACCGGTCAGGATGCTGTCAATCTCGCGAAGTCGTTTAACGAGCGGGTCAATATCACCGGAATCGTGCTCACCCGTGTCGATGGCGATGGCCGCGGCGGGGCGGCGCTTTCCATGCGCGCTGTCACCGGCAAGCCGATCAAGCTCATTGGCGTCGGCGAAAAGGCGGAAGATCTCGAAGATTTTCATCCCTCGCGCATCGCCGATCGCATTCTCGGCATGGGCGACATTGTCAGCCTTGTCGAAAAGGCCGCAGAAAGCATTGATCAGGCCAAGGCTGCCGAAATGGCCGCTAAAATGCAAAAAGGCCAGTTCGATCTCGATGATCTCCACGACCAGCTTGAACAGATGAAAAAGCTCGGCGGCATGGGCGGGATCATGTCGATGATGCCCGGCATTGGCAAAATGAAGAAGCAGATGGACGCCGCCGGGCTCGACGACAGCATCTTCAAGCGGCAGCAGGCGATCATCACATCGATGACAAAGAAGGAACGCCGCAGCCCGAAAATCCTCAATGCCAACCGCAAGAAGCGCATCGCCAAAGGCTCAGGGACCGAAGTCTCCGAAATCAACAAGCTGCTGAAAATGCACATGCAAATGGCCGACATGATGAAAGCCATGGGCGGCAAGGGCAAGAAGAAAGGCCTTTTCGGTGCTCTCGGCGGCATGATGGGCGGCGGCATGATGGGCGGCGGCATGATGGGCGGCGGCATGGGGGGCATGGCCGGAATGGGAGGCGGCCTTCCCGATCCCTCGAAAATGGACCCGAAAGAACTGGAACGCCTCGCAAAGCAGATGGGAGGCGGACTGCCCGGCGGACTGCCCGGCGGACTGGGAGGCGGACTGGGAGGCGGCTTTGGCGGCCCGAAACTTCCAGGCCTCGGCGGCGGATTTCCCGGTTTGCCAAAGGGCCCGAAAAACAAATAACCAAACAACAATCACTTCCAAATTAAACCCTGAAGGAACAAAGAAATGGCATTGAAAATTCGTCTCGCCCGTGGCGGCTCCAAAAAACGCCCGTCCTATCGCATCGTGGTCGCCGATGTCCGCGCCCCGCGCGATGGCCGCTTCATCGAAAAGGTCGGCACCTACAATCCGATTATGGCGAAGGATTCCGAAGAGCGCATCCAGATCAACGCCGAGCGCGTGCAGCATTGGCTCGACAATGGCGCACTGCCGACCGACCGCGTTGCCCGCTTCCTCGATGCCGCAGGCCTGAAGAAACGCGCCGCGCGCAACAATCCGAAAAAAGCGATGCTTGGCCAGAAAGCGCAGGAGCGTGTTGACGCTGCCAAACAGGCAGAAGAAGACGCCCGCGCCGCAGCCGCTGAAGCAGCCGCCGCAGCCGCCGCAGCGGAAGCCGCTCCGGCTGAAGAGGCCGCCGCCGAGTAAAAGGCCATTTCGATCCGCTCCATTCGCTTCGGCGGCAGTCCGTGCAGGAAGAATCTGATTTGGGTTCATCAAGCGGCTGCCGCCAGCAAGACAGGGCTTTGCGATGACTTCTGAACCGAACAAACGCATCTGCCTCGGACAGATCGGTGCGGCGAACGGCATTCAGGGCCATGTCCGGGTCAAGCCCTTTACCGGCGAACCGGAAGCCCTCGGCGATTATGGCAGCCTCGAAGACGAGACCGGAACCCGACGCTTCAGGATCAACGCCCTTCGCCCGATCAAGGGCGGGATGCTGATCGTGAAATTCGACGGCATCAGGGACCGCAACGAAGCGGAAACCCTGAACGGCGTAAAACTCTATATCGACCGCGCCCTGCTTCCGGCCCTCGAAGATGAGGACGATTTTTATGTCGAGGACCTGATTGGTCTTGCCGTGGACGATCTTGGGGGCCAGTCTCTTGGCATTGTCGTAAGCGTCCATAATTTTGGAGCGGGCGACCTTCTTGACGTGAAGCCCGCACGCGGGCGCTCGTTTCTCGTGCCGTTCACCAAAGCTGCCGTACCAACAGTCGCCATGGCTGAGCGCCGCATCGTCGTCGATATCGATGCCGCAGGCCTCACCGCGGAAGAAGATGACGGCGACGAGCGCGGCCGGCCATGAGCAATTCCTGGCAGGCAACGGTCCTCACGCTCTATCCCGAAATGTTCCCAGGTCCCCTTGGGCATGCCCTTTCAGGCAGAGCACTCAGCCGTGGTCTCTGGTCGCTCGACCCGGTCAATATTCGCGATTTCACCGAGGACAAGCATCGCACGGTCGATGATACCCCGGCCGGGGGCGGTGCCGGCATGGTGTTGCGCGCGGACATTCTGGCCCACGCGATCGATGCTCATGCGGATCACCGCCCGAAATTGCTGATGAGCCCGCGCGGCAGACCACTGACTCAGGCGCGTGTGCGCGACCTTGCCGCCGGTCCGGGCGTTCTTCTGGTCTGCGGCCGTTTCGAGGGCGTCGACCAGCGCGTCATTGAAAGCCGCGCGCTCGAGGAAGTCTCCATCGGTGATTATATCCTGTCGGGTGGAGAAATGGCCGCCATGGTCCTTGCGGATGCCTGTGTGCGGCTGCTGCCAGGGGTGATGGGCGCTGAAGCCTCCGGGCAGGAGGAGAGTTTTGAAAACGGGCTTCTCGAATATCCGCACTATACCCGACCCGCCCTCTTCGAGGGTCACGCAATCCCCGACGTTCTGACCAGCGGCAATCATGCCCATATCCAGCAATGGCGGCGGGCAGAAGCAGAACGCCTCACCCGCGAGCGTCGCCCGGATCTTTGGAAAAATTACACCGCAAGCGAAGACTGAACAAACGAAGAATGGCCGGCGGCGAGGGGGCAGGCGACGGGAAACAGACTTGTTCAAAACAGGTCATTGCCAAAACCGGCAATGACGGCAGAACGGCTCAACCACCCTTGTCTTTTTCGTTCTCCTCCTCCTCTTCCTCGGTCAGCGGCCCGCGGCCAATTTCAATCCCGAAAAAAATGACTGGCCCATGCCCGACAAATTCCACAACATCCTGCTGGCGGATTTTCCGCTCGAGCCGCGAGGTGCGGCTCTCTTTCTCGGCTCTGTCGGCCCTATTGGCCCTGTCGCGTTCCTTCGATTTTTCGGCATAGGCAGCGCCGGTCGCGCCGCAACCGGCAACAGAAAATGCGAGGATCGCTAAAAGCAGGAGACGCGCAAACAGCATGAGGCAGCCTTCGGAAACTCTGGGTCGGATTTGAGCATGATGCAAATCTAGCGGGCTTATCCGCCAAAAGCCAGTCAAAGCGGAATAAAACCTTTCAAATTACCGCCTGCTCCGGCATTCTTTCCTCTCAAGAGTGCCTTGGGCAAACCAGGCAGCGCCAGACCCTGCAAGGCGCAGTTCAATCAGGAGACGATGAGCGAATGCGTGAAGAACCCGAAAACCCGACGGTAAAGTCGGCCCATCAACGCGAACTGGAACGCACTGAACGCGAGCGTCGGACGATCAATCGGCTGAATGCTGAATCCGATGTGATCGGCACCTCCGCCACGGCGCGCATGGCTTCATCGATCAAGAACCGTTTCGGGGCCGCTGATGTCGACCAGAACGATCCGGTCGAAGTCTGGGGCACGCGGATCGGCCGCGGGCTCGGCCTTATCGCGGCCATTGGCCTCGCGATTTATCTCTTCATCACCTATGTCCTGAATTGACGCGAAACATCTTGGCGAATGCGTGCGACTGGTCTAGAAAACCTCGACACGCAACAGGGGCCGAGCCATGGAAAAATTCGACAGACTGACGGGCGTTGCAGCACCGCTGCCGATCATCAATATCGACACCGATATGATCATTCCGAAACAATATTTGAAAACCATCCAGCGCACCGGCCTCGGCAAGGGTCTTTTTTCCGAAATGCGCTATAAGGACGACGGCAGCCTCAACAGCGATTTCGTGCTCAACAAGGAAGCCTACAGGAATGCATCAATTCTGGTGGCGGGCGATAATTTCGGCTGCGGCTCCTCGCGTGAGCACGCACCCTGGGCACTCCTCGATTTCGGCATCCGCTGTGTGATCTCGACGAGCTTTGCCGATATTTTCTACAACAACTGCTTCAAGAACGGCATTCTGCCGATTGTGGTAAGCCAGAGCGATCTCGACAAATTGATGGATGATGCAAGCCGCGGTTCAAACGCAACCCTCAGCATTGATCTCGAAACACAGGAAATCAAAGGCCCGGATGGCGGAACCATCAAATTCAACATCGATGCGTTCAAGAAGCACTGCCTGTTGAACGGTCTCGATGATATCGGCCTGACACTGGAAAAAGCCGATCATATCAGCAGCTATGAAGCAAAACTCACGGCAAACCGTCCCTGGGTTTAGAAAGACCGCCTGGGGCTTAATCTGCGGCCACCCGATCAGGCTGGCTCATCGGATCGTGAAATCGCGGGATTTCTCGTCAAAGGCCACCCCATTCCGGATCAGGGTGACGGTGAGGGTATAATTGCCGGGGCCCGGGCTGCGGCCACGCCCTGAATTGGCAAAACATATGCCTTGCGCCAAGCCTGTTGCGCCGCCGACTATGAGGCATTATGCATGCCCGAGAGAAATCTGGAATGGCGAAAGGACAAAGCCATGGCGACCCATAAGATTCTGCTTCTGCCCGGCGACGGCATTGGCGCGGAAGTGTGTGCAGAAGTAACCGTTATTCTTGACTGGATGAACAAGGAACGAGTGCTCGATGATCACACCTTCGAGATTGAAACCGATCTCGTCGGCGGGGCAGCCTATGACGCGCACAGGGTGGCAATCACCAATGCGGCCATGGAGCGCGCTGAACAGGCAGACGCAGTCCTGTTCGGCGCGGTCGGCGGCCCGAAATGGGACAGCGTCAGCTATGATGCCCGCCCGGAGGCAGGCCTTCTGCGCCTGCGCAAGGAACTCGCGCTTTTTGCCAACCTTCGCCCGGCAATCTGCTATCCCGCTCTGGCAGACAGCTCATCCCTCCGGCGCGACGTCGTCGAAGGTCTCGACATCCTGATCGTGCGCGAGCTCACCGGCGGGGTTTATTTCGGCGAGCCGAAAGAGATTACCGATCTCGGCAACGGCCAGAAGCGCGCCGTCGATACCCAAGTCTATGATACGTTCGAGATCGAGCGGATTGCCGAAGTCGCATTCGACCTCGCCCGCACGCGCAAGAACAAGGTCTGCTCGATGGAAAAGCGCAATGTCATGAAATCGGGCGTGCTCTGGAACGAGGTTGTGACCGCGCTTCACAAAAAGAAGTTTGCCGATGTCGAATTGTCCCACATGCTGGCCGACGCTGGCGGCATGCAGCTTGTCCGCTGGCCGAAACAGTTTGACGTGATTGTCACCGACAACCTTTTTGGCGACATGCTGTCCGACGTTGCCGCGATGCTGACCGGATCGCTTGGCATGCTGCCATCGGCGTCGCTTGGCGCGCCGGATGCGACGACCGGTAAACGCAAGGCAATGTATGAACCTGTCCATGGCTCGGCTCCCGATATTGCGGGTCAGGGCATCGCGAACCCGATTGCGATGATTGCATCGCTCGCCATGGCGCTGCGTTATTCGTTCGGCCTTGGCGCTGCCGCTGACTGCATTGAAAAATCGATTGCCTCCGTCCTCGATCAGGGCTTGCGCACCGGCGACATCATGTCGGATGGCATGACCAAGGTCGGCACAAACGGCATGGGCGCAGCAATCCTCGCTGAAATCCAGAAAGATTACGAAAAATAGCAACATCTTCATCGGGGGCCCTATCTCTCCTTCCCTGTCTTTGCGGCGGCGACAAAGAGGCTCCCGATGAAACGAATTCTTTCAATCCTGCTGATGGCCCTCAGCACCGGTGTTGCAGAAGCAAGTGATGAATGGCGATAAACCGCCTCACAACCCGGCAGCCAAGAGCTTCGCCGCGCTTCGGGATTGCAAAAAGTGCAAATTACAACCCATTGATTTTTATCACTTAAATTTGAATTCTCTTAGAATCAGCCGTTCCTCTACAATTTTAGCGATCAAAGCGACCAATCATTAGCGCGGGATTGGTATTGTCCCTTATATGGAACTCAGCCTAAGGGGAATTGCCATGTCGGGTCTATTCAGAATAGTCGTGATTGCTTTCACCGCGCTCTTTACCTTTTCAGCAAGCGCGACCAGCTTGCCGACAAGCCGGTATCAAAACAAATACAATGTCCTCCTCGTCTATGCGCAAAGCCCTAATGACCCGGAGATCATGAAGACCCGATTGATGGTTGATGCCAACAAGGAAAACCTGAAAGCCCACGAACTCGTGGTGCTCGGTATTTATCCGACCAGCGTCGAACTTGTATTCGGGCCAGAAAAGGAAGAAGTCGCTTCGGGGATTTCGCTTGCCAATGACCTGCGCTTCTGTTTTGTCGTCAAAGAGAATGTGTTCCGCACCATTGTTCTCGGAAAGGACGGCGTTCAGAAGGCCCGCGCGCTCACTTCGCTTTCCTATGAAGATCTGGCCGGGGCCCTTTCCGTGAGCAACGCTCAAATCGATTTTTCCGGAACGCCGCGCATCAACTGATTGCGTAAATCGCTTCACGCAGCGCATCCTCGTTGATGCGCTGCATCTTCCGCGCCGGCGCAAGCCTTCAGCGGACCAAGCCAGCAATTCATATTGACTCTTTGTCAGACGAGCGGCATACACAGCGCGATTGAGGCAATCGTCGGGCTGCAATGACCATCGCATGCGCCATCACCGTGAAATCGAGCCCTGTGACCAGGATGGCCACAGCGAGCCGTTGCGCGTCTGCCACCAAGACCACCACCAAATTCTGACACCCGCCTTTGATCCGATCTCTCCCCGGTGAAAAAGCGGGGTGAGAGCGCATCGCCTGAAACGGCAAGCGCGGTGGAGAGGTGAAAAAGGAAGAAGACCATGGGTTTCAAAGTAGCCATCGCAGGCGCAACCGGCAATGTCGGTCGCGAAATGCTCGACATTCTGGACGAACGAGGGTTTCCGGCGGATGAGGTTGTCGCACTCGCATCGCGCCGCAGTCAGGGCACCGAAGTATCCTTCGGCGACCGCACGCTGAAGGTCAAAGCGCTCGAGAATTATGATTTTTCCGACACGGATATCTGCCTGATGTCGGCAGGCGGGTCTGTTGCCAAGGAATGGGCGCCGAAAATTGCGGCGCAAGGCTGCATCGTCATCGATAATTCATCCGCTTTTCGCTATGACGCCGACGTGCCGCTCATCGTGCCGGAAGTCAATGCCGATGCCGTCGCCGGTTTTACCAAGCGCAACATCATCGCGAACCCGAATTGTTCGACAGCACAGCTTGTGGTGGCCCTGAAGCCGCTGCATGATTTTGCAAAGATCAAGCGCGTTGTCGTCGCGACGTATCAATCCGTCTCGGGCGCAGGTAAGGAAGCATCGGATGAGCTCTTCACCCAGACCCGCGCCGTCTTCGTGTCCGATCCGGTCGAAACGCACAAATTCACCAAGCGTATTGCCTTCAATGTGATACCGCATATCGATGTCTTCCTCGATGACGGCTTCACCAAGGAGGAATGGAAAATGGTCGCAGAGACCAAAAAGATCCTCGATCCGAAGATCAAGCTGACGGCAACCTGCGTGCGTGTGCCGGTCTTTGTCGGTCATGCCGAAGCCGTCAATATTGAGTTTGAAAACGAGATCACCGCCGATCAGGCGCGCGATATCCTGCGCGAAGCGCCGGGTTGCATCGTCATCGACAAGCGCGAGGATGGCGGCTACATCACGCCTTATGAGGCAACCGGCGAAGATGCGACCTTCATCTCCCGCATCCGCGAGGATTCAACCGTCGAAAACGGCCTTTCCCTATGGGTGGTTTCCGACAATCTGCGCAAGGGTGCGGCGCTCAATGCGATTCAGATCGCGGAAGTGCTGGTCAACCGCCATCTCATCAGGCCGAAGAAACAAGCGGCCTGAAACGGCACCCTCCTCCCTATCTTGATGGTCGGGGAAAACATCGAACACATTAAATGGTCCGGGCGCCAGGCATCCGGACCTTATGCTTCATGACCGGATGGAGCCGTTAAAACGCCGATCTGACTGGCCGATCTGACTGAATGAGCTCGGTGCTCTAGAAGCCATCACATTGATCGCCCTTGCTTTCCTGCTTCACGCCGGTGATGCGGGCATTGGCAAGGCCGATAATCTCTTCGGCCATGAAATTGTTTTCCGGGAAGCGGTAACAAACCCGCGTCGTCATGCTGGATGCGTTCTGTCCGGTAATCTTGTATTCGATCGCGCCGCCGTCAATGGCACCGACCCATTCCGCCATGGAATCGATGAATTCGGCCCGGTTCTGTGACACCGCGAGATCAACGATCTCAAATTGAAACGGATGCGCGTCCTCGGGCGCCATAAGGCTCTCGAGGGTTTCGATATTCGCAGCCTCCAGTGCCTTGTACCATGCAGCGAGCGTTGCCTCCGAAGCACCCGCCCCCTGGGCATGGGCCACACCGGGGCTTAAGGCGAGGCCTAAGCTGAGGCTCACCCCGAGTCCGAGGCAGACCAGCATTTTTTGCATTGCGCGTTCTCCTTCAGAATTGGCCCGCTGGCAAGCCGGGGGCAACTGTTCTCATGCCGGTGAAAACAGGCCGGTTTCCGGATCAAGAATGAACAATTCCCCGCTAGAAATATCAAACCACGCTCCGTGCAGCGCGAGTTTGCCACGTTCGACCTGAATGCGCACGCACGGAAAGGACAGAAGATTCTGAATCGAGTTGCGGATTCCCGCCTCTTCAAGCGCGCGCCTGCGGGCTGCAAAATCAGCACTATCCTCGCAGATCAACATCTTGTGCGCCGGCTCGAGAAGGCTCATCCAGCGGCCGATGAAATCGCCGGGAGACAGAGGCTCGGTCTCAACAATCCCCTCCTGCTGAACCAGAAAGGCCTGAACCCCGCCGCAACGGCCATGCCCCATGACCACGATATGCTCGACCTTGAGCGCCTGCACCGCAAATTCGAGTGCGGCGGAGGTACTGTGCAGGCCGTCATCCGTCTCATAGGGCGGCACGATATTCGCGACATTGCGCACCACGAAGAGTTCGCCCGGGGCCGCATTGAAAATTGTCTCCGGTCCGGACCGGCTGTCGCAGCACGCGACAATCATGGTTTTCGGCTTCTGGCCGAGTTCTGCAAGGACTTCGTAACGCCGACGCTCTTCGAGTAATCGACCATCGCGAAAGGCTTTATACCCCTCGCTCAGATTGGTCGGAAATTGGTTGGTCATCTTCAGCATCGACCTCTCCTTTACACACACAAACAATCGCCTATATTTCAGACCTGTTTCGCACATGCAACAGGGTGCAGACCGGATTCTGCTCGATCTTTAAGCCCAAATTGCGACCCGCAAGCCCTTTGCATCGCGCGCAAAATCGCTGGGAAAGGGTTGAAGCAACCCGTGAAGCGCCCGTCGTGCCATAACGGTGGCGGCGCAGGCGTCGAAGAAATCATCCATCGCCGCGCCGCGCGACCGCTTCACATCCAGGAAAACCCGGTCAAGAAAGCCCGCTCTAAAGCCATTTGCCAAAAGCAGTTGCCGACGTTCGGCCATGCCATCCGGGTTGACCCGGCTCCGGATTTTTTTTGCGGTCAAAAGGGCCCGTTCGCCATTCATCCGCCAGAAGGCAAGCTCGGGATGAACCTCATGCACCCTTGCCTCGAGTACCGGGCTCATCAGGCGGTCAATCTCGAGGATTTTCGGGAAGATGTTGAAGCTCTGTTTCGAAATCCTGCGTGGTGGCGCCGATCGTTCAAGGGCAATCGCACAGGCTTTTCGGTAATCCGGCTCCTCGACCGCTGCACGGGCGGGGATCGAAAAGACGCTCGACTGTCGCTTGCCGAGAAGCGGCCGCACGGCTTGCTCCGGCCCGCGCCCGGATCCGGCAATGACATCGGGCAATCCGATCGGCATGTCGACCGCGATGATCGCGAAATCATCCGGATGCGCGATCACGTCGCTGAAATGATGGAAGAACAGGATTTCCGGATCCTGCCCATCCGCGCCCTGCGCCACGCCAATCCAGCCGGAGGGACAACCATCAATGCCGATCACCCGCCTCAAGTCAGCCTCACTGGAGCGGTATCGGCTTGGCGACCATGCCCTTGCGGGTTAACGCCGGCGCACCGATCCGGCGCAGCGTCACCATCGCCATCGGCGTTTCAAGCCGCGCCTGCTCTTCGATCAGGCAGAGTTCATCCGCACCGCGCCTGACGGATTGCGCTATAATCTCGAAGACAGACGCGGTTGAAAGCTGCAAGGCACGCTCAGGCGCAGCCCCTTCGAGAAGACGCGCCATAAGAAGCCCGGAGAAAAGATCACCCGGCCCGTTCGGCACCTGGTCGAAACTGCGATGCTCGGCGAGATAGCCGGCATCCGCTGAGCGATCATAAAGCAGCGTCGCCTGCGCATTCTTCATCATCGCAAAGGCGGACGTGACCGCGACCAGACGCGGGGCAAGCTTCCTTGCGCAGGTCACGATCATCTCATTGCTGTCCAGAAGGTGAGCCTCCTCAGCCTTCACAGCCCTTTGGGACGCCCCGCCCGTGAGCCAGGCAAATTCATGGCGGTTCGGCGTGATGATATCGGCAAGCGGCAGCAATTCGTCACGGATGGCGACGGCGGTTTCCTCGGGCACATATAGCCCCGCCTCATCGCCGATCACGGGATCACAGCAATAAAGCAGACCGGGGTTTTTTGCCTTGAGTGCCAAGATAAGCCGTGCAATCGCCCCGGCCTGTCTTGCGTGGCCGAGATAGCCGGTAATGACGCCGCCGAGTTCCGCGAGCCAGGGCTTGCCGATGAGATCCTCAATCAGCGCGGAAAAATCCTCCGCCGGGGCTACGATTCTCGTCCCGCGTCCATGGCCCGGATGATAGGGCAACAGGATGGTCGGCAAAATCCATGCCGGGTGGCCGAGCCGTTCCAGCGCAAAGCCACAGGCCCGCGCACCGACCCGGCCCCGCACGACCTGACTTGTGATCACAAGAACGGGCGCCTTCTGCACAATCACGACCCTTTCACGCTAGGAGCGCCTCCGCCCAGACACACTGCCACGACCAGAACAGGCCAGAGCGGGCCAGAGCGGGCGAGCGCGAGAGACAGGCCACACTATATGATCCGATCACTTTGGATTGAAAAGTGCCAAATCCGCTTTCGCCCGCAAAGCAGACAAGAAATCACGCGGGAAGCCTTGCAAAGATGCATATCTGTTAACATCTTACACTGCATCAACGTTTACGGGACCCACTGTCATGAAACTCTACCGCCTGCTCACCGGTACCGATGATTCGGCCTTTTGCCACAAGGTCACCGCCGCCCTCAACAAGGGCTGGGAACTGAAGGGGGCGGCGTCTGTAGCGGTGAGGCCGGATGGGAGCGTTGTCTGCGCACAGGTGGTGATCAAAAAGGTGAACGGTGTCACCTACACACCGGATATCAAGCTTTCAGATTATTGATCGCTGCTTTCCGTCTTCTCCTGTGCCCCGTTCTTTTCGTGTGCCCCGGTGGCCATCCCTATCTTGCCCATGCGGAACGGCGCCCCTTCGATGGCGCGTAAAGTGATGCAGCAAAGCAGATTTTACTGAATTACGGCTTTGACCTCATCTACGGGGAGCGTTAGAAGGAAATGGTGCCGTTCGCGGCGCGAGGAAGCTTTCGATTCATGGCCTTTGCAAATTGACCGTCATAAGGGTGTTCTCTGCACGCGATGGCGTTCTGCGGCGGAAACGAAAGAACTTTGGGGCCTGAAGCATTCGCATTACCGCGCAATTCTCAACGAACTGGCAATTCTCAACGAAGTGAATGATCCGATGAAAAGTATCGACGCCAAAGACAAACGTCCACTGTCGCCGCATTTGCAGATCTATCGACCGATCCCGACCATGGTCATGTCGATCATGCATCGCATAACCGGCGCAGCACTTTATGTCGGCACGCTGCTTCTTGCCTGGTGGCTGATCGCACTTTCGAGCGGTGAGCCCTATTTCAATTTCGTCAACGGATTCTTCGGCAGTTTCCTCGGCCTTCTCATTCTTTTTGGCTACACATGGGCGCTCATTCACCATGCGCTGGGGGGTATCCGCCATTTCATCTGGGATCTTGGCCATGGTTTTGAGCCAAAATTCGCGACCCGGATGGCCTATGCGACCGCCATCGGCTCGGTATCCCTGACGGGACTTCTCTGGATCATCGGTTTCGCGGCAGCTTAAGGAGCATGGCCATGAGCATGAAAACCCCTCTCGGCAAAGCCCGCGGCCTCGGTTCAGCGAAGGATGGCACAGACCATTTCTGGAAACAGCGCGTCTCCGCCGTCTCGACATTGTTGCTCGCAATCGTCTTCGTTGTGCTGATGGTGCGGCTGAGTGGCGCAGGCTATTCGACGATTGTGGACACAATGTCATCTCCCCTTGTCGCGGTTTTCTTTCTACTTTTCGTCCTGAGTGGTCTCTTTCACATGCGTTTGGGTATGCAGGTGATCATTGAAGACTATATATCGAACGAAACTGCAAAAATCCTCGCGCTGATGGCCAATACATTCTTTGCCATCCTCGTCGGGGGACTATGCGTCTTTTCCATTCTGAAGCTCGCGCTTTAGTACCCGACCCTTTTCGCCCAATCCGGGAGCAACCGATGTCTGAGCCCTCCGCACGAGCCAAGGTCAACGTCAATGGCCGCGCTTATTCCTTTATCGATCACACCTTTGATGTGGTGGTCGTCGGCGCTGGCGGCGCCGGCCTGCGGGCAGCGCTTGGCGCGGCCAAATCCGGCCTCAAGACCGCCTGTATCTCGAAGGTCTTCCCGACCCGCTCACACACGGTCGCGGCGCAGGGCGGTATTTCCGCCTCCCTCGGCAATATGGGCGAGGATGACTGGCGCTGGCACATGTACGATACCGTCAAGGGGTCGGACTGGCTCGGCGATCAGGACGCCATCGAATATCTCTGCCGCGAGGCACCGCAGGCGGTCTATGAGCTTGAGCATTTCGGCGTGCCATTCTCACGCACCGAAGAGGGCAAGATCTATCAGCGTCCCTTTGGCGGCATGACCACGAAATTCGGCGAGGGTCCGGCCGCCCAGCGCACCTGTGCTGCCGCCGACCGCACCGGCCACGCCATTCTGCACACGCTCTATGGCCAGTCGCTGCGCTATGCCACCGAATTCTTCATCGAATTCTTCGCCATCGACCTGATCATGGAAGACGGTGCCTGCCGCGGTTGCATCGCTCTCGAGATGGAAACCGGCCTTTTGCACCGCTTCCGGGCGAAAACGACAATTCTTGCAACCGGCGGCTATGGCCGTGCCTATTTTTCAGCCACATCCGCCCACACCTGCACCGGGGACGGCAATGCCATGGTGCTGCGCGCCGGATTGCCGCTTCAGGACATGGAATTCGTGCAATTCCACCCGACCGGCATTTATGGCGCGGGCTGCCTCATCACCGAGGGTTCACGCGGCGAGGGCGGCTATCTCACCAATTCCGAGGGTGAGCGCTTCATGGAACGCTACGCGCCGAGCGCAAAGGACCTTGCCTCGCGCGATGTCGTCTCCCGCTCGATGACAATGGAAATCCGCGAGGGCCGCGGCGTCGGCGCGAAGAAAGACCACATCTATCTTCATCTCGACCATCTCGACCCCGCACTCCTGCACGAACGCCTGCCGGGCATTTCGGAATCAGCACGGATTTTCGCGGGCGTCGATGTCACGCGCGAGCCCATCCCGGTAATCCCGACCGTCCACTACAATATGGGCGGTATTCCGACCAATTTTCACGGCGAAGTTCTGACCAAGATCGATGGCGATCCGGATTGCACCGTGCCGGGCCTGATGGCCATCGGTGAGGCCGCCTGCGTCTCCGTCCATGGCGCGAACCGGCTCGGATCGAATTCGCTGATCGACCTTGTCGTCTTTGGCCGCGCGGCGGGTCTGCGCTGCGCCGAGACAATCAGGCCCGGTGAAAAACAGGCCGAACTGCCCGCCGACGCCGGAACCTATGCGGTCGAGCGGCTCGACCATTTCCGCTATGCCAACGGCTCAACATCGACCGCAGAACTGCGCGCCGCGATGCAGGAGACCATGCAATCGAACTGCGCTGTGTTCCGCACAACGGACATTCTCGATGAGGGCCATGAGAAGATCCATAAGGTCTGGAATTCGACCGACGATATCAAGGTCACCGACCGTTCCCTGATCTGGAATTCCGATCTGATCGAGACCATGGAATATGACAATCTGATTTGCCAGGCCGTCGTCACCATGGATTCGGCGCAAAACCGCAAGGAAAGCCGCGGTGCCCACGCGCATGAGGACTTCCCCGAGCGCGACGACAAGAACTGGATGCACCACACCTTGACTTTCGTCGACACGGAAAAGAAGCAGGTGATGCTCGAAAAGCGCCCGGTCCACACCTACACCCTGTCCAACGAAATCGCCTACATCCAGCCAAAAGCGCGCGTTTACTGATCCCTCGCGCCCGTAACGGCATCCTGAAGAGAGTATTATGGTTCAACTGACGCTTCCAAAAAATTCCACCATGTCGGCAGGCAAGACCTGGCCAAAGCCGACCGGTTCAACCAGGCTGACCGAGTTCCGCATCTACCGCTGGAACCCCGACGACGGCAGCAATCCGACGATCGACACCTATTATGTCAACCGCGAGGATTGCGGCCCGATGGTGCTTGACGGTCTGATCTGGATCAAGAACACCGTCGATCCGACGCTGACCTTTCGCCGGTCATGCCGCGAGGGCATTTGCGGCTCCTGCGCGATGAATATTGATGGAACAAACACGCTCGCCTGCCTCAAGGGTATGGACGAGGTGATGGGCGATGTCGTCAAAATCTATCCGCTCCCGCATCTGCCGGTGGTGAAGGATCTCGTACCGGATCTCACGAATTTCTATGCTCAGCACCGATCGATCGAGCCCTGGCTTCAAACCATGACGCCGCAGCCGGAGAAGGAATGGGGTCAGTCACGCAATGACCGGGAGAAGCTCGACGGGCTGTATGAGTGCATCCTGTGCGCTTGCTGCTCAACATCCTGCCCCTCCTACTGGTGGAATTCCGACCGTTATCTCGGCCCGGCGGTTCTGCTTCAGGCCTATCGCTGGCTGATCGACAGCCGCGACGAAGCGACCGGCGCCCGGCTCGACAATCTCGAGGATCCGTTCCGGCTCTATCGCTGCCACACGATCATGAATTGTGCCCAAACCTGCCCGAAGGGTCTGAACCCGGCCAAAGCCATCGCCGAGGTCAAAAAAATGATGGTTGAGCGGCGTATCTGAACGCGCGTGTTCACCCTGGATATTGGTCTGTTTCGGGGTTTTGAACTATTGCGGGAAGAGCCTGCCTCTCTTTTCTGGTCGCGCAGCACAGGAGCCATTCGCTATAGTGGCCCTTGACTCGCGGTCGAAAGCAGCGTCTCCAATAGACAACTCAATGTAACAAACGGGAGGAAACCATGCGATTTCTCAGTGCCTTTTTTGCTCTTTTTATGATAAGTGGCGTTGCTATGGCCGAAGAATGGATCACCAGGGAAAGCCCCCATGCCGTCAAGCAGACGGTCGATCAACTGACGGCGGCCATTGAGGGTGCCGGTGCCACTGTGGTTGCGGTAGTCGATCATTCGGCAGCTGCAAAAAAGGCCGGGCTTGAACTCGCCCCGTCGACGCTCGTCATTTTTGGCAACCCGAAAATCGGCACGCCGATCATGCAGGACAATATCCGCGCCGGGCTGGATCTGCCGATCCGCGTCCTCGTGTTCGAAGAAGGAGGCAAGACCATGGTCGGCTATCTCGATCCGGCGGTCCTTCAGACACGCTATGGCATCAAGGCGGACAACGAGGCTGTCAAAAAGATGACCGGCGCGCTCATGAAACTGACCGATGCCGCGATCAAATAGGCAAAAGGGATTCCGCCTTGCGCCAGAGCGTTGCATATGCAACCTAGGCAACGTTTCAGCCGTCCCCCTCGGGTTGGCGGATAGAGCAAACCGGAAGCCTGATTTTTGAAGAGATGCAGCGCATGAAAACCAACCGCAATCGAACCTTGATCTTCATTGCAGGATGTTTCTTGTCTGCCTGCGCGACGCAACCGCCACCACAGGCCCTGCGCCCGGCACCGCTCAATCCCGTTCCGGTTGCTCCGGTTTCCTCATCCGCACTTCCGCCCGCAACTGTGGGTTCGGGATCTCTCGGTACAGTTCCGAGCGCGCCAGGACCCTACACCCCGCCCGTTCCAGGCGGACTGGCTGGTGGTCCATCTTCAGGCGATCTTCAGGCGATCCCGTCGCTTCCGAACCGTTCATCCGCCGGCGTCGCGCTGAGCGACAATGTCTCGGTCAGCCCCGATATCGACTTCAACCGCAATGCGGTGCTCGGTTCATGGAATGTCTCAGCCTCGGGCGATACCTGCGCGCTCAATCTCAGCCTCACCACATGGACCGGCGGCTTCCGCGCATCGACCCGCAAATGCTCCAACGCCACCCTCGTCAGCATTGGCGCGTGGAACCAGGCTGACAAGCAGTTGACGCTTTTGAATGCCCAGGGTGGCACCGTTGCCCGGCTCGTCGCCTCCGGGCCAAACCGTTTTGACGGCACAACGGAATCCGGCGGCACCTCGATCAGCGTTTTCCGCTAGAGAAAAAGCTTTTTGGTTGACCGGATAAAGAAAGACCGGCCTTTTCAGCACCGGTTTCAAGAGATTGTGCCCGAAATGACGTAAAAGCCGATCGTTGCCCGCGCGCGGATGGGTCGCGTTAACACAATGGTAACCACACTATAGAACCATTGAGGGATGTATCGGGGGCGCATTTCGCAAATCGACGGACTGGCACCCATCAAGCGTTGAAACCAACAGAGAGAAAGACCGGCAAGGCAGGCGGACGCAAAGAACACGAACGAGGCATACGACCAAAGCGTCCCGCCCTCATGGCTTTTCTCGACAGAGAAAGGGTGCCCCATGCCTGCACGAGAACTTTCAATACGCATCACCGCCATCCTTCTGATCGCAAGCAGCCTTGGCCTTGCGGCAAGCCGACCGGTCGCGGCCGATCCCGCCGCATCGCGTTGCGGCCAGCACACCAAAATCGTCACCTTTCTCGAGAAACGCTATGGCGAAACGCCGCGCGGCATCGGTCTTGTCTCGGACAAGGGCGTGATGCAGGTCTATGTTTCCGAGGAAAACGGAACCTGGACCATTCTCGTCACAAGCGCGGAGGGTCAGGCCTGCGTGATGGCCGCTGGCAAGGGCTGGGAAGATGTGAAACAGGAAGCCAGGGGCAAAAAGGTCTGAACCGGCTCGAACGGATCCCGACATCGGTGAGGCCGGAGCAAAGCGTTCGAGCAACTTGTTTTTGTCAACGGAAGGCTTTATCGCTGCCTCGTCGCTCTCGCGCATTCTTTTGACGATCTCATTATCGGGCTCTTTCCGCCTTGCCAACGATGTCCACGCCATTCGTGCCCGAAACCTTGTCCGACACGGTTCTCGACCGCTACAACGCCCTTCTTGCCGCCGGCGGCTTTGAAAGCGACCAGGCGCAGCTTGCTGCAATCGCCCGCCTCGACGCTCTCAACCGCGATCTGGCGGAACGCAAACTCGCCAACAAGAAAAGTTCGCTCGGCTGGCTCTTCGGTGCACGCAGCGCGGCGTGGAAAGATGTCCGCGGCCTTTATATCTGGGGCGATGTCGGGCGCGGCAAGACCATGCTGATGGATATCTTTTTTCAGGTATCACCGATCCGGCGCAAGCGGCGCGTGCATTTTCACGAATTCATGGGCGACGTTCATGCCCGCATCCATAGCCATCGCAAAGCCGTGCAGGACGGCGCGGCAAAGGATGCCGACCCCGTGATCCCGGTTGCCAATGCCATTGCCGACGAGGTGCGCCTTCTCTGCTTCGACGAGTTCACCGTGCGCGATATCACCGACGCAATGATCATGCGCCGTCTCTTCACCCAATTGTTCAAGCGCAATGTTGTGATTGTCGCAACATCAAATGTCGAACCGGACGATCTTTACCGCGACGGCCTGCGCCGGTCGGATTTCCTGCCATTCATCGAGCTTTTGAAAACCAATGTCGATGAGCTCCGTCTCAACGCGCGGACGGATTTCCGGCTGGAGAAGCTCGGCCATGAGCCGGTCTATTCCTTCCCCGCGGATGCGGGCGCCACGATCACCCTCGAGCGCGCCTGGCAGACGATGACAGGCACCACGATAGCCGCACCACGCGATATCACTGTGCAGGGCCGCATCCTTACCGTGCCGCAGGCCGTCCTCGGCGTTGCCCGCTTCAGCTTTGCCGATCTCTGCGAAAAGCCGCTGGGCGCTGCGGACTATCTCAAGCTCGCACAAACATTTCACACGATCTTTGTTGAAAAAATCCCGCTTCTGCCCGCAGAAAAGCGCAATGAGGCAAAACGCTTCATCAATCTCATTGATGCGCTCTACGATTCCCGCGTCAAACTCGTCGCGACCGCGGCAGCAGCGCCGCACGACCTCAACCAGGGGCTGCGCGACACCGAGGCTTTCGAATTCGAGCGCACGATTTCCCGTCTCATCGAAATGCAATCGGATGCCTATCTTGCCGAGCCACATTCGGCGCAGCATCCAGCCGATCCGGTCGCGATGCTGAGGCATTGAAAACAGGACCACTTTTCTCAAGGCGACTTGTGAAAACAATCAGTTTTGATCGCCGACGGGCTCCCCGTGGGCCACTCGCGGGTTGCACTACCCCTGGTTTAGGAGTAGGCACGATAGCAGTAACGAAGACTTACCTTACGTATAGGGAAACTAATCTATGGCGCGCAGCAAAATTGCCCTGATCGGTGCTGGCCAAATCGGCGGCACCCTCGCTCATCTTATCGGCCTCAAGGAACTGGGCGATGTCGTCCTGTTCGATATTGTGGATGGTGTACCACAGGGCAAGGCGCTTGATATTGCGGAATCGTCCCCGGTGGACGGTTTCGATGCATCGCTACAGGGCGCTTCCTCCTATGAGGCGATCAAGGACGCCGATGTCTGCATCGTGACGGCGGGCGTGCCGCGCAAGCCGGGTATGAGCCGCGATGACCTCATCGGCATTAACCTCAAAGTCATGCAGGCGGTTGGTGAAGGCATTGCCAAGAACGCGCCGAATGCTTTCGTGATCTGCATCACCAACCCGCTGGACGCCATGGTCTGGGCGCTTCAGAAGTTTTCCGGCCTGCCAAAGAACAAGGTCGTCGGCATGGCGGGCGTGCTTGATTCCGCACGCTTCCGTTATTTCCTCGCCGAAGAATTCAATGTCTCGGTAAAGGATGTCACCGCTTTCGTTCTTGGCGGGCATGGCGACACGATGGTGCCGCTGACGCGCTATTCCACGGTTGCGGGCATCCCGCTGCCTGATCTCGTCAAGATGGGCTGGACCACGCAGGAAAAACTCGATGCGATCGTCCAGCGCACCCGCGACGGCGGTGCGGAAATCGTCGGCCTTCTGAAGACCGGCTCCGCATTTTATGCCCCTGCGGCTTCCGCCGTTCAGATGGCGGAAAGCTATCTCAAGGATCAGAAGCGCCTCCTGCCCTGCGCCGCCGCGCTTGACGGGCAGTATGGCCAGAACGACCTTTATGTCGGTGTGCCGACCGTGATCGGCAAAGATGGCATTGAGCGCATCGTCGAAATCGAGCTTAGCGCAGCCGAACAGACCATGTTCGATAACTCGGTCAAAGCCGTTCATGGCCTGATTGCAGCGTGCAAGACGCTGGCCCCGGACCTTGGATAAACCCTTGAAAGGCGAGCCATCAACCCGCCTTTTTTGATCGTCCAAAGCAAAGACAGTTTAATCTAGCCCTTCAATTCACGAACTTACTTTCAGCAAAGCGGCCATCATGAACATTCACGAATATCAAGCCAAAGCCCTTCTGAAATCGTTCGGCGCACCGGTTGCGGACGGCGTGCCGATCATGCAGGAAAGCGACGCCGATGCGGCACTGGCAGCGCTGCCGGGTCCGGTCTATGTGGTGAAGAGCCAGATCCACGCAGGTGGCCGCGGCAAAGGTAAATTCAAAGAATTGCCCGCCGACGCCAAGGGCGGAGTGCGCCTTGCCTTCTCCAGGGAAGAGGCAAAGGCGCATATTCACGAAATGCTCGGCAACACATTGGTCACCAAACAGACCGGCCCTGCGGGCAAGCAGGTCAACCGCCTCTATCTGGAAGACGGTGCCAATATCGACCGTGAGCTTTACCTTTCGCTCCTCGTCAACCGCGAAAGCGGCCGGGTTTCCTTCGTCGTCTCGACCGAAGGTGGCATGGATATCGAGGCTGTGGCCGAAGCGACGCCGGACAAGATCCATACGATTGACGTGATCCCGTCTGTCGGTGTCGATGCGGGAACTGCGTCTGCGGTTTGCGATGCGCTGGCCCTCAGCGGCGATGCCCGCGCCGACGGAATGACGCTTTTCGCGATCCTGTACAAGGCGTTCACCGAGACCGACATGAGCCTTCTTGAGGTCAACCCGCTGATCGTCATGAAAGACGGTCACCTTCGCGTGCTCGATGCCAAAGTCTCCTTCGACAACAATGCAGAATTTCGCCACGAAGACCTGCAGGCGCTGCGCGACCTCACCGAGGAGGACGGCAAGGAAATCGAAGCCTCTAAACATGGCCTTTCCTATGTTGCCCTTGAGGGCAATATCGGCTGCATGGTGAACGGCGCCGGGCTCGCCATGGCGACCATGGATATCATCAAGCTCTATGGCGCCGAGCCCGCGAACTTTCTGGATGTTGGCGGCGGCGCGACCACCGAAAAGGTGACAGCCGCCTTCAAGATCATCACCGCAGACCCGAACGTCAAAGGCATTCTGGTGAATATTTTCGGCGGCATCATGCGCTGTGATGTGATCGCGGAGGGTGTCCTGATCGCGGTCAAGGAGGTCGGCCTCAAGGTGCCGCTTGTTGTCCGCCTCGAAGGCACCAATGTTGAAAAAGGCAAAGCGATCATCGCCGCGAGCGATCTCAACGTGATCCCGGCGGACGATCTTGACGATGCTGCGCAGAAAATTGTCGCTGCGGTAAGGGGATAATCAGCCATGCATCGGCCTGAAACCGGTTTTGTCCCGAAAAAGCGCGCTGCTCTGTCGGTCGTTCTGATTGCGCTTGCGCTTGCCATGTCCGCCTGTTCCGGTGACGGAAGTGGGGTTCTCGAAAAGCTGCCCGGCATCGGACCGAAGGAGGAAAAGGCCCCAAAAAAGGACGTTAAAAAATCGCTGCGCGAAGAGCCGATCAAGCCTGTAACCGATGTCAACCAGCGCGCGCTGCTTCTGGCCGAACTCAAGGGCCTGCGTAGCCAGCTTGAGCAGCGTACCCCAGAATTCGAAGGCGATCTGGCTGCGGCGAAAGCCGAACTTGCGCGCCGTCAGGCAGCCGGCGAAATTGACCCTAAAAAAGTCCGCCTCACCCCGGCAAATATCCGCGACTCGCAGGCATCCCAACTTGACGAACTGAAAGCCGAGCTCGAACGCCGTCGCCTGTCCGGCAAGACCAGAGAACAGATCATTGCAACGGCACTGACCGAGAACGAGAGCGTCTATCGCAATGTCGATACCTGTCTCAACCGGCCGAAAGGCGATTTTCGCGGTCTGTTCGAAGGTCGCACGGACCTCACCAAGTTGACCGCAGAAAAGGACGGCGAAGTCTATCAGAATGCCGACAGGTCCCAACTTGTGCTGACCTCGAAGACGACCTGCGACATCAGCTTCACGAACGACAATCTGGACGATTATATCACTGGCCTCACCCACGTTCTTGAAACCCAGGGCGCGATTGTCGAATCGAAGAAACTCGTCGGCATCACGGTGCTGACGGCGGTCCATCCTCGCGGCAACTTCCGCCTGACCAGCGGCCGCAAGGTTATCGGACAGGGTGGCAATACCAATGTCTATACATCCGTGACAGCAATCTAGCCTGCATCTTTAAGAACCAAGAATCGTAAAGTCATAAGCAAAGAGAGACGCTCAGAATGTCCATCCTCGTCAACAAAGACACCAAAGTGATCTGCCAGGGCATGACCGGCAAAACCGGCTCCTTCCACACCAGCGCAGCGATCGCCTATGGCACGAAAATGGTCGGCGGCATCACGCCGGGCAAGGGCGGACAGGTCTGGCAGGGCGATAATGCAACCTTGCCGATATTCGACAGTGTGTCTGAGGCGCGCGAAAAGACCGGGGCGGATGCAAGTGTCATCTATGTGCCGCCAAAATTCACCGCGGCCTCTATCATCGAGGCGATTGAAGCGGAAATTCCGCTCATTGTCTGCATCACCGAGGGTGTCCCGGTGCTCGACATGGTTCGGGTCAAAGAAAAACTCGACAAATCGTCATCGCGTCTGATTGGACCGAACTGCCCCGGTGTCCTGACGCCGGGCGAATGCAAGATCGGCATCATGCCGGGAAATATTTTCTCAAAAGGCAATGTCGGTATCGTCTCCCGGTCCGGCACGCTGACCTATGAGGCGGTTTTCCAGACCACCAATGAAGGCCTTGGCCAGACAACGGCGGTTGGCATCGGCGGCGACCCTGTCAAGGGCACGGAATTCATCGATATGCTCGAAATGTTCCTTGCCGACGAGGCGACCCACTCGATCATCATGATCGGTGAAATCGGCGGATCGGCGGAAGAAGATGCCGCCCAATTCCTGCTCGATGAGGCAAAACGCGGGCGCAAGAAACCGATGGCTGGCTTCATCGCCGGGCGAACGGCACCGCCAGGACGCACGATGGGCCATGCGGGCGCTGTGATTTCCGGCGGCAAAGGCGGTGCTGAAGACAAGATTGCAGCAATGGAGCGTGCGGGCATCCGCGTCTCGCCGTCACCGGCAAAACTCGGCAAGACCCTCATGGAGGTTCTCAAGGGCTGACCGGGCGCGGCAGAGGAGGCTCGGGATCGGGAACGTTCATCAAGCCACTTGAACACACGACTTAGACGAAGAATACAACAAGACGGGTAATGCAGCAGGCGCCGGGACGCCATCTGCCCTCATGGTGAGGCCCGCGCAAGAAGGAGAGCATGGGGTAAGACGCCCCATGAGAGAAAATGGCACGCCAGGACACGAACGAAGCTTTTGCCCAGACCTCTTTTCTTTACGGGGCCAACGCCGCCTATATCGAAGATCTCTATGCCCGCTATCAGGAAGACGCGAGCGCGGTCTCGCCCGAATGGCGCGACTTCTTCGCAAGCCAGAAAGATGCGCCGGTCGATGTGATCAAAAATGCAGCCGGGGCCTCCTGGAAGCGCGCGAACTGGCCGATACAAGCCAATGGCGAACTCATCTCCGCCTTTGATGGCAATTGGGGTCCGGTCGGCGACGAACCGCTGAATGCGGACGCCATCAGCGCCAGGATCAGGGAAAAAGCGCGCGCCAAAGGGGCAGAGCCTTCGACAGAAGATGTCCGCAAGGCAACGCAGGATTCGATCCACGCCATCATGATGATCCGCGCCTATCGGGCACGCGGGCACCTGCACGCCAATCTTGATCCGCTCGGTCTTGCGGGTCACAAGGAAGATCACAACGAGTTGCATCCTTCGTCCTATGGCTTCACCGAGGCCGATTTTGATCGGCCGATCTTCATCGATCACTATCTCGGGCTGGAAACGGCGACCGTGAAGCAGATGGTCGAAATCCTGCGGCGCACCTATTGCTCGACCCTTGGCGTCGAGTTCATGCATATTTCAGACCCCGAGGCAAAAAGCTGGATTCAGCAACGTATTGAAGGCCCGGACAAGGAAATTGCCTTCACCAAAAACGGCAAGCGCGCGATCCTGAATAAACTCGTCGAGGCTGAAGGCTTCGAGAAATTCATTGATGTGCGCTACACCGGAACCAAGCGTTTCGGCCTTGATGGCGGGGAATCGCTGGTGCCCGCACTTGAGCAGATTATCAAGCGCGGCGGCCAGCTCGGCGTCAAGGACATCGTCCTCGGGATGGCCCACCGCGGTCGTCTCAATGTCCTCGCACAAGTGATGGCAAAACCGCACAGGGCTATTTTCCATGAATTCAAGGGCGGGTCCTACGCCCCGGATGATGTCGAAGGCTCCGGCGACGTGAAATACCATCTCGGCGCTTCCTCAGACCGGGAATTCGACAGCAACAAGGTCCACCTGACCCTCATGCCGAACCCCTCGCATCTCGAGATCGTAAATCCCGTCGTGCTCGGCAAGGTGCGCGCGAAACAGGATCAGACCAACAAACCGGATGAAACAGGCTCCCGCGACCGACGCAATGTCCTGCCGCTCCTGCTGCACGGCGACGCGGCATTTGCGGGCCAGGGCGTTGTTGCGGAGTGTTTCGGCCTGTCCGGCCTCAAGGGTCACCGCACCGGTGGCTCGATCCATTTCGTGATCAACAATCAGATCGGCTTCACCACCAATCCGAACTGGTCGCGCTCATCGCCCTATCCGACCGATGTCGCGAAACTGATTGAAGCGCCGATCCTTCACGTGAACGGCGATGATCCTGAAGCCGTGGTCTATGCCGCGAAAGTCGCCATCGAGTTTCGCCAGAAGTTCGCCCGCCCTGTCGTGATCGACATGTTCTGTTATCGCCGTTTCGGCCACAATGAGGGCGACGAACCAGCCTTCACCCAGCCGATAATGTACAAGAATATCCGTTCGCACCCCACAACCCTCGAAATCTATTCCAAAAAGCTGATCGAGGAAGGCGTTCTCTCAGAGGCGGATATCGAAAAAAAGAAAATTGCCTGGCGCGAGAAGATGGACGCGGAATATGAAGCAGGCCAGAGCTACAAGCCGAACAAGGCCGATTGGCTCGACGGCATCTGGGCCGGCCTCAAAGCGGCGGACCGCGAAGATGACGCAAGACGCGGCAAGACCTGTGTCGATGTCGACAAACTCAAGATAATCGGCCAGCGGATCACGGCAATCCCGGAGGGTTTTCAGGCTCATAAGACCATCGAGCGGTTCATGAAAAACCGCGCCAGGATGTTCGAAACCGGCACAGGCATTGACTGGGCGACGGCTGAGGCCCTGGCTTTTGGCACGCTCTGTACCGAGGGCCATCTCGTCCGGCTCTCCGGTCAGGATTGTGAGCGCGGCACCTTCTCCCAGCGCCACACGGTTCTTTATGACCAGGAGACCGAGGCGCGCTACATCCCGCTCAACAATATCGAAGAGGGCCAGGCCGAATACAGCGTCATCAACTCGATGCTCTCCGAGGAAGCCGTGCTTGGTTATGAATATGGCTATTCCCTGCAGGAGCCGAACGGCCTCATCCTCTGGGAAGCGCAGTTTGGCGATTTCGCCAACGGGGCGCAGGTCATTTTCGATCAGTTCCTCTCGTCGGCAGAGCGCAAATGGCTGCGCATGTCGGGTCTTGTCTGCCTTCTGCCGCATGGCTATGAAGGCCAGGGGCCGGAACATTCCTCCGCGCGTCTCGAGCGCTTTCTGCAACTTTGCGCCGAGGACAATATTCAGGTCGCGAACTGCACGACGCCGGCGAATTACTTCCACATCCTGCGCCGTCAGATACGCCGCGAGTTCAGAAAGCCGCTCGTCCTGATGACGCCGAAATCGCTTCTGCGCCACAAAATGTGTGTGTCCAATCTCGAGGAATTCGGAGAAGGCTCAACCTTCCACCGCGTTCTCTGGGATGATGCGCAATTCGAGAACACGGATGAAAGGATCGTCGCCGACGATAAGATCCGCAAAGTCGTGATGTGTTCGGGAAAGGTCTATTACGATCTTTATGAAGCGCGCAAGCAGCGCGGCATCGACGATGTCTATCTCCTGCGCCTTGAGCAACTCTATCCCTTCCCCGCGAAAGCGCTGGTGACCGAACTCAGCCGCTTCCGCAACGCGGAAATGGTCTGGTGTCAGGAAGAGCCCAAAAACATGGGTTCATGGTTCTTCGTCGAACCTTATCTCGAGTGGGCGCTGAATCATATCGAGGCAAAGCACAATCGTCCGGTCTATGCCGGTCGCTCGGCGTCAGCTGCGACGGCAACAGGTCTGATGTCGACCCACCTTGCCCAACTCAAGGCATTTACCGACGATGCCTTTGCATGAGCCGGCTGAAATGACACCTGAGAAGATGGGGCGGATGCCCCGAAATGATGGAAGAGAAAGACGCGATGGCAAGTGAAATTCGCGTACCGACGCTGGGGGAATCGGTTGCCGAGGCAACCATCGGTCAATGGTACAAAAAACCCGGCGATCCGGTCACAGCGGACGAGCCGCTTGTTGAACTCGAAACCGACAAGGTGACCGTTGAAGTCCCGGCGGGGATCAGCGGCATTCTCGGTGATATTCTTGTCGGCGAAGGTGAGACTGTGGGTGTCGGCACCCTGCTCGGCACCATCATCGAAGCAGGCAGCGCCCCCG
>JACESI010000015.1 GCA_013911885.1 Hyphomicrobiales bacterium
CGCCAAAGCGGCTTAAATCAAACCGTAAGCCAAGTCGGAAACTCCACTCTTCCACAGCCCAAAAAATCTCAAATCATTCGACGACGGACACCCATTTCATGTTGGCCAATGAGATGCCCCACGGCGGCGTCAAGCAGTCAGGCTACGGCAAGGACATGTCGATGTATTCGCTGGAGGACTACACTGCAGTCAGACACGTCATGATTGCGCATTAAGGCGGCTGTCGCGCCAGAGCGTTTTTCGATCAAACTGGAGCGGTTTGGTGTCAGGAATTTTTCGGTTCCGCAAGGAGAATGCCGCAGCGCGATGCGGGACCGGTCCTGTGACCGGATAGGTTACCGGTCCTGTTTGTTTGCTTGGAGCGGCAAGCTCTCCGATCCGAACCTGTGGTCCGGATCGGGCGCCGCTCCTGAATCGTGCAAGGGTTTCGACGCTGCGGAAGCGGAAGAGAACGACAAGCCTTTTCAGAACAGCCGCGTCGTTTCATGCCGGACCGCAATCGTTTGAAAAGCGCTCTAGTGGCTGATCTGCCAAGGCCTCGCAGACGGAAAAGTCTTTGATCCGTCGGCCCGAAACACGGCCTTTGACTTGCCCTTCCCCGAACAGCAGGAACAGCCGGGCCCGTGCCCCTGCCTGCTGGCGACCTTGGGTTCGTGCCGGGCTTTCTCATTGGTTGCATGGGCTGATCGCACTGAACTTGCCATCAGCGACATGTTGGGCGCTCGCAGGAACGTACGGGGGGACGTCCCCCCGCACTCCGGACAACCGCAATCGGACGCTGCTTCCGCCATCGGGCGAACTGCCGTGAACGGCCCGCAATCATCACACTGGTAATCATAATATGGCATGGCGGTGTTTCCTTCAGAGGTCCGGTGCAAGCGGCACGTCGATGGATCCGTCAAGGTATTTTGTCGGCCCATCAGCACCAGGCATCATGTCGAATTCGAACACATCGGTGGGCAACCACAGGGTTGCGCAGGCGTTGGGGATGTCTACAACGCCTGAAATGTGGCCCTGGACCGGTGCGGTACCAAGAATGGCATAGGCTTGGGCGCCCGTGTAGCCGAACTTCTTGAGATATTCGATCGCGTTCAGACAGGCCTGCCGATATGCAATGTGGACATCAAGGTAATGCTGGGTGCCGGCTTCATCCACCGAAATCCCTTCGAAGATGAGGTAATCGTCATACTTCGGGACGATGGGCGAGGGCCGGAATATCGGGTTCTTGATCCCGTATTTCGACATGCCCTGCTTGATCAGCGATACTTTCAAATGCAGCCAGCCTGCCATTTCGATGGCACCGCAAAAGGTGATTTCGCCGTCGCCCTGGCTGAAATGCAGATCGCCCATCGAAAGGCCCGCTCCATCAACATAGACCGGGAAATAGATTTTTGAGCCGCGCGACAAATCCTTGATGTCGCAATTGCCGCCGTGTTCACGCGGCGGAACCGTGCGGGCTCCCTCTGCTGCCGCCTTGGCGCGCTCTTCACCCTTGAGCTTTCCCATGTGGGCCGACTGGGTGTTCGGCAAAGCGGCAAGTGGCGGCACCCGGTCCGGGTCGGTGTCGAACAACGCTTTCTCACGGGCGTTCCACATGTCCAGCATTTTGCGATCAGGCAAGCAGCCGATCAGACCGGGATGGATCAACCCCGCATAGCGGACGCCGGGCACGTGACGGGATTTGGTGAACATGCCCTCGATGTCCCAGATCGATTTCTGCGCTTCGGGGAAGTGTTCGGTCAGGAAGCCGCCGCCATTCTTCTTGGAGAAGAAGCCGTTGAAGCCCCAAAGCATGTCTTCCTTGGCACCGATGTCAAGAATATCGACCACAAGAAGATCACCCGGCTCCGCGCCCTTCACTCCGATCGGTCCGGACAGGTAGTGCACCTGTTCCAGCTCCACATCGCGCACATCTGCAGCGTCATCATCATTCTTGATCTGGCCGCCGGTCCAGTCATAGGTTTCAATCCGGAAGTCGTCGCCCGGTTCAACCCAAACTGCAATCGGGATATCAGGATGCCAGCGGTTGTGGATGTTCTCGTTTGTGTGTGGCGACTGGCTCAGATCGACTGAGATCAGGGTATCAGGCATGGTATTCTCCTCTTTTTTGGGGACTTTGGTGGAAGTCTCGGGGTCAGACGGAAAGGAAAGCGGACACTTTGGCCTCATCGACGCTGGCACGTGGCTCGTCATGAACCAGACGACCGTTTTCGAGCACCAAAACGCGGTCCGCGACATCAAGCGCAAAGGAAAGCACCTGCTCGGACACCACAATCGAAAGGCCGCGGTGATCGCGAATGCGCTTGAGCGTGCGTGCCATCTCGCGGATGATGGATGGCTGAATGCCCTCTGTCGGCTCGTCCAGCAGCAAAACCTTCGGGCCGGTGGCAAGAGCGCGAGCTATGGCGAGCTGCTGCTGCTGGCCACCCGACAGGTTGCCGCCGCGGCGACCGCGCATTTCAAGCAGCACCGGAAACAGTTCATAAATGTCTTCGGGAACCTTGGTGCGGCCGGACAGTGACAGGCCGGTCTCGATGTTCTCGCGCACGGTCATTGTCGAGAAGATCATCCGGCCTTGCGGCACATAGGCAATGCCTTGCGCAACCCGGTCATAGCTTTTCATGGTGGTGATATCGGTATCGCCAATTTTGGCATGGCCACCACTTGCTGGCACAATGCCCATGAGTGACTTCATGAGCGTTGTCTTGCCCATGCCGTTCCGCCCCATGATGGCAACGATTTGCCCGGGCTCGACGTTGAAATCAAGGCCGTGCAGGACCTCGCTTTGGCCATAGGCGACATGGTAATTGCTGACACTGAGCATGGTTTGCCTCCTAATGACCCAGATAGACGTCAATGACCTTGGGATCGGCTTTGACCCTCGCCATTGATCCCTCGGACAGGATTTTGCCCTGATGCAGAACCGTCACACGGTCGGCGATGTCCTCGACGAATTTCATGTCATGTTCGACAACCAGCACCGAGCGGCCGGCCGTGATCTTGTTCAGCAACTCTGCGGTCTGGACCCGTTCACTGACGCTCATTCCGGCAACAGGCTCATCGAGCATCAACAGCTCGGGGTCCTGGATCAGCAACATGCCGATCTCCAGCCATTGCTTCTGGCCGTGGCTGAGCAATGCCGATTGCAGGTCGAGGAGTTCTTCCAGAAACACCATCTCGGCGATTTCCAGTACCCGCTCCTTCACCTCCTTGTCGCGCTTGAATGTCAGTGCACCAAACACGTTCCTGCCGCGCGGAAAAGATATCTCGAGGTTCTCAAACACCGTCAGATCTTCATAGATCGACGGATTCTGGAACTTCCGGCCCACGCCTTGGCGCACGATCTCGTGCTCCTTCATGGTCGTCAGTTCCTTGTTGCGGAACTTGATCGAGCCTTCGCTCGCCTTTGTCCGCCCGCAGATCAGGTCCAGAACCGTGGTCTTTCCGGCACCGTTGGGGCCGATGATGACGTGAATTTCATTCTCATCAACGTAAAGGCTCAGTTCATTGATCGCCTTGAACCCGTCAAACGAGACTGTGAGTTTTTCAACAGCGAGCAGGAAGTTCGTCTCGGAAAAAGGACCTGTCATGGCGTGTTTTCCCTATTCAGCCGGACGCATTGCAGCGTCTGTTTTGATGTTCGCGCTTGCAGGTCCACTTTCCGCTGGCTTGGCAACCACCGGAATTGATCCGCTCGACGGCGCTGCACCGCCGCCCAGCCACTTGATCCGCGGCTCCACATGAGAGCGGTAGATGCCTGCCAATCCGTTGGGAAAAATCAGCACGACGGCGATGAACAGGCCGCCAAGGCCAAACAGCCACAATTCCGGAAAGGATTCAGAAAACGCGGTCTTGGCCCAGTTGACCAGGAGTGTTCCGTAAACAACGCCGAAGATCGACAAACGCCCGCCTACAGCGGTGTAGATGACCATCTCAATCGATGGCACGATGCCCACAAGTGTTGGCGACATGAAGCCGACTTGCAGCGTGAACATGGCACCACCGATCGACGCCAGAACGGCGGATGCGCAGAACGCAAACATCTTGAAACTGGCGACGTCATACCCGGAAAACCGCACCCGGTCCTCCTTGTCGCGCAAAGCCACCAGCAGGCGACCAAGCTTGCTTTTGCGGATCGCTTGCGCGGCAATGATGGCAAGGACCAGAAGGAACCCGTTGACAAAATAGAGGATGTATTTTGCGCTGTCGGTGCGGATGTCCCAGCCGTTGAGCGTGCGAAGATCGGTGATGCCGTTGACGCCGCCCGTATAGCCTTGCTGCCCAATGATCAAAATGGTCAGTATTGCTGCGATCGCCTGGGTGATGATGGCAAAATAGACACCGCCCACGCGACGCTTGAACATCGCCGCCCCAATGATGAAGGCAAAGAGCGCCGGCAAGACAAGGATGGCAAACAAGGTGAAGCCGAAGGAATGAAAAGGCTGCCAGAACCAGGGCAATTCAGTGATCTGGTTCCAGTCCATGAAGTCGGGAATGCCCGGCGTGGACTGGATCGCCGTGTTCTCGGGCGATGAGGCCTCCAGTTTCAGGAACATGGCCATGCTATAGCCGCCGAGCCCGAAAAACACGCCTTGACCAAGGCTCAGGATGCCACCCATGCCCCAACACAGCACAAGGCCGATGGCAACAAAGGCATAGGTCAGGTATTTGCCGACCAGATTCAGGCGGAAGATGTCGAGTGACATCGGCAGGACTATCAGCACCAGAAGGGCAACTGCTGCAAGGCCTGTGAGTTCCTGACGGGTGAGGAAGGATTTTGCGGAATACATGACAGTCCCCTTCAACGGCGGATTTTCGGCGAAAACAGGCCTTCGGGGCGCAACATCAGGATACCCACGACTGTCAGAAGCGTGAGGACCTTCGCCATGGAGCCTGACAGGAAAAATTCCATGGTCGACTGCGCCTGCGAGATCGCAAAAGCCGACGAGATGGTGCCCACAAGGCTGGCGGCCCCACCAAAGACGACGATCAGGAACGTATCGACAATGTACAGCTGGCCTGACGTCGGACCGGTCGAACCGATCATCGTGAACGCAGAGCCCGCAACTCCGGCGATGCCGCACCCAATGGCGAATGTCATCCGGTCGACGCGTTCCGTGTTGATGCCGACAGCTCCCGCCATGACGCGGTTCTGCACGACGGCGCGGCTCTTCATGCCAAGGCGCGAACGGAACATCAGCAGATAAACGCCAATCGCGATGACAAGCGTCAGGCTCATCACAAACACGCCGTTGATCGGAATTTCGATTGTGTCAGTCACGGGCACCGAGCCAAGCAGCCAGTTTGGCAAGGTGACACCCACTTCCCGCGCGCCAAAGATGGTTCGGTATGACTGCTGGAGGATCAGGCTCAGCCCCCAGGTCGCAAGAAGCGTATCGAGCGGACGCTTGTAAAGATGCCGGATCAAGCCCCATTCCACAAACGCCCCCAGCGCTCCGGAGGCGAAGAAAGTCAGGATCATCGCGACAAAAAAGTAGATGCCGAACAACCCGGGCACATGGGTGGCGAAAAAATTGGAACAAAGATACGTGACGTACGCGCCCAGGATCATGAACTCGCCATGGGCCATGTTGATCACGCCCATCTGGCCAAAAATGATTGCCAGTCCGAGCGCCATGAGGACGAACACTGAAAACAGGATCAGTCCGGCAAATCCCTGCATGGCAAAGATCGAACCCAATTCTCCCCATGAATAATCCGCAAACATCGCGCAATCTCCGAAAAGTGTGAGGGCCCGCCTGTCTGGCCCGAAAGGTCGGCAGCCGGTGCAGCGCGACGAAGGCGCGTTACCAAACCGGAACAGCCAACCCGGCAGAATGCCGGGTTGGCGGTGCCTTACCGTTACTGGTAGCCCTCGGGGAACGGGTTGGGCTCAACGAGTTCAGCCGTTTCGAAAACGACCTCATACTGGCCGTTGTCGAGCGCATGTCCCACTCGCATCTTGGACCACAGGTGATGGTTCTCATGCACGCGGACGTAACCTTCCGGCGCCTTGTCGAACTCGATGCCGGGAGACGCTTCCTGTATTTTTGCAATGTCAAAGCTGCCCGCTTTTTCCACTGCAAGTTTCCAGAGCCAGGGCCCGAGATAGGCAGCTTGCGTGACGTCACCGATCACGCTGTCGTCACCCCAACGTGCCTTGAATGCGCTTACAAAGTCATTGTTGTTGGGATTGTCGAGCGACTGGAAGTATTTCATGCAGGCGTAAGCCCCAACGATGTTCTCGCCACCGATGCCCAGCACCTCGTCTTCCGTCACCGAAATGGTCAGAAGCAGCGGCGCTTCCTTGGTCATGTCGATCCCAGCAGCCTTGAGCTGCTTGTAGAAGGCAACGTTTGAGCCGCCAACGACGATGGCGTAAATCACGTCCGGCTTGCGCAGCTTGATCTTGTTGATGACCGAGTTGAACTGGGTGTGGCCCAGTGGATAGTATTCCTCGCCAACCACCTTCAGGCCAAGCTTGTCCTCGATATGTTTGCGCGCAATCTTGTTGGATGTGCGCGGCCAGATATAGTCCGACCCTAGCAGGTAGAAGGACTTGGCGCCTTTTGTTTGTGCCACCCAGTCAAGACCGGCAATGATCTGCTGGGTCGCTTCCTGGCCGGTGTAGATCACGTTCGGGCTTTGCTCCAAGCCTTCGTAGAATGTCGGGTAATACAACATGCCGTTGTATTGCTCGAACACCGGAAGAACGGCTTTGCGCGACGCCGATGTCCAGCAGCCCATGACCGATGCCACCTTGTCATTGACCAGCAACTTCTTGGCTTTTTCGGCAAATGTCGGCCAGTCTGAGGCACCATCTTCCTGGATGTATTCAATCTGGCGACCAAGCACGCCTCCGGCTGCATTGATCTGTTCAATGGCCAGCTTTTCAGCCTCAACCGAACCTGTTTCCGAGATCGCCATGGTGCCGGTTACGGAATGCAAAATGCCGATGGTCACTGTCGTGTCGGTCACGGCAAGACCGGTCGTGTTGACTTGCGCAGTGGAAAAATCCTGCGCCGAAACAGGTCGGCTGAGCGATGTCAGAAATGGCAAGGAAGCGATACCAGCCAGCAATTCGCGGCGGCGGATCGAGAAGTCTTGTTCGTCAGGCTTTTTGTGCGTCATGTTACCCTCGTTGTGTCTCGTGGCGGTGATCAGGAACGCTAACAGTGGCGTGCCAACTGCCGAAAGTTTCATCATTGAATGTGCGCTGCAGCAATGGGGCATTTGACGTATGTCACCCCGGTCATTGTCACCCTATGATGGGCCATTCGGGCAGAGGACAGCGTGAACACGTTGAAAAGAAATGTCTTTTAGCTGAAGGCGAATGTCTGCGCGGCAAGCGGCATGACGTTCGGCAGATCAATGCAATGCATTTTCAGTTTGGCCTGATTGTTGCATAGCACTCATGGTGGCAATCCACGGGCATTGGGCAGGGATGCCGCGCGGAAATAGTGGGCAAATGTCGATATGACAGAGAGAATCCCGCGTATCCGGCGCACCTACAACAAGTGGGTGGCCAACCAGACACTTGAAGATTATGCGCTCCGCTTCACGGCCTACAAGGTCAGGCGGTTCACATCCTGGCGCATCGCGAACACAGCCATCGGCGCTGTGTCGTTTCTGGCGCTCGAAGCAATTGGCGGCGCGATCACACTCAATTACGGATTCACCAACGCGGCCTTCGCGATCATCACAACGACAACGATCATTTTCCTTGCCGGTTTGCCAATATGCTACAATGCGGCCAAATACGGCGTTGATATTGATCTGCTGACCCGTGGCGCGGGATTTGGTTATATCGGATCAACGATAACCTCGCTGGTCTATGCCAGCTTCACTTTCATTTTCTTTGCGATTGAAGCGGCAATTGTCGCCACTGCGCTGAAGCTCGTACTTGGCATTCCCCTGTCGCTTGGTTATGTCATCAGCGCGCTTGTCGTCATCCCGCTTGTCACGCACGGGGTGACATTCATCAGCCGCTTTCAGGCGTGGACACAGCCGATCTGGCTGGTGCTGCAAATCGCCCCATTTGCATTCATTGCCGCGCAAAGCCTTCCTTCCGTGCGAAGCTGGACTGGTTATACCGGCCTGTTCGGTGCCACAGACGGGTCTTTTTCCATTGCCCATTTCGGCGCGGCGTCCGCGGTCCTGTTCTCGCTCATTGCCCAGATTGGCGAACAGGTTGACTACCTGCGTTTTTTGCCCCGACGCCAAAAGGGCAATCATGTCAAATGGTGGATTGCCATGGTGGGTGCCGGGCCGGGATGGGTGATCGTCGGCGCGCTCAAGATTTTCGCAGGCTCTTTCCTCGCCTTTTATGCCTTCCAGATGGGTGTGGAATTCTCCGAAGCTTCCGATCCGGTGCACATGTACCTGACCGTTTTTGCCCAGATGGTTGCCTCACCAGAGTTGGCTCTCGGGTTGACGGGCATTTTCGTCGTCATCTGCCAGTTCAAGATCAATGTGACCAATTCCTACGCCGGCTCAATTGCATGGTCCAACTTCTTTTCACGGCTGACCCACAGCCATCCGGGACGCGTGGTCTGGCTGGTATTCAACGTCCTGATCAGCCTGCTGTTGATGGAATTCGGCATCTACAAGGCTTTTGACCACATCCTTGGTCTCTATTCGATCATGGCAGTGGCGTGGCTGGCCGCGATTGTTTCCGATCTCGTGATCAACAAGCCGCTGGGGCTTTCGCCGCGCCATATCGAGTTCAAGCGCGCCCATCTCTATGACATCAACCCGGTGGGGTTTGGAGCGATGTGCGCGGCAGTTGCCGCTGCGCTACTGGCCTATTTCGGCGTGTTTGGCGAGACGCTTTCCACGCTGTACTCTTACGTCGCGCTCGTCGTCGCCTTCGGCCTCGTGCCTGTCATCGCCTATGCCACAGGCGGGCGCTACTACATCGCACGCAAACCTTTTGAAGACTGGGGGGATCGCGAAGCGGTTGAATGCTGCATCTGCGAATATGAATTTGATCCTGAAGACATGGCCAAATGCCCGGTGTATTCGGGGTCAATCTGTTCGCTCTGCTGCTCGCTGGACGCGCGCTGCGGTGACAACTGCAAGACCGATTCAACGCTTGGTGCGCAAGTGCGTGTCTTCTCCGGGCATTACCTGCCAAGCGCCGTTGCGGCCTGGGTAAACACAAGTCTGGCGCGCTATGTCGGTTTGATGATCATCGTTGTTTCGGTGATCGGCATGGTTTTCGCACTCATCCACGTTCAAAGCACCATCGACACCTCCATCCCTAGTGACGCCATCGCGCTGACCCTGACAAAACTATTTGCAATCGTTGTCGTGATTGCAGGCATTGTGGTCTGGCTGTTTGTGCTTACCCAGGACAGCCGCAGCTTTGCTGAAGAAGAGGCGCGGCGGCACACCCAGCTTCTGATGACAGAGATCGATGCGCACAATGAAACCGATCGCCTTCTGCAACTGGCAAAGGAAGCGGCGGAAGCTGCAAATGTCGCCAAAAGCAAATACATGGTTGGGCTCAGTCACGAGCTTCGCACACCGCTCAATGCAATCCTGGGTTACGCCCAACTGCTGGAGCGCGACAAGGATGGCCCAAACCATGTCCGCAACGCCGCCCGGACCATCAAGCGCAGCGGTGAACACCTGGCTGGCATGATTGAAGGCTTGCTGGACATTTCCAAGATTGAAGCGGGCAAACTCGAACTCTACCGCCAGAAAACGGCGTTGAAACCGTTTCTCGACCAAATCGTCGACATGTTCCGGCTGCAGGCCAAGAAAAAGGGCATCCGGTTTGATTTTGAAACAAGTTCTGCCCTGCCGAATTATGTGTTCACCGACGAAAAACGCCTGCGGCAAGTCCTGATCAATCTGCTGTCCAACGCAATCAAGTTCACTCGCGAAGGCCGGGTGGGATTCTCCGTTGGCTACCGCAATGAAGTTGCAACGTTCACCATTGAAGACACCGGCATCGGGATCAAGGCGGAAGACCTTGAACGCGTGTTCCGGCCGTTTGAACGTGCGGAAAACTCACCAGGCTTCGACCAGGAGTCCGGCACGGGGCTGGGCCTCACCATCACAAGGCTGCTTGTTGACATCATGGGCGGCGAGTTGTCCGTCCAGAGCGTGCCGGGCACCGGCACGCGGTTCACGACCCGGCTGATGTTGTCGTCGACCGAACATGGTGACGAACAACCGGTCAAGACCCGGGCGGTCAGCAACTACCGTGGTCCGCGCAGAACCGTCCTTCTGGCAGATGACAACCAGTCCCACAGACGCCTGATCGAGGATTTTCTGCGTCCACTCGGCTTCCGCGTGAACAGCACCGAAAACGGTCATGCATGCTTGTCCGCGCTGGCCCTGCACCGGCCAGACATCGTCATGCTGGACATTTCCATGCCGGACATGTCGGGCTGGGAAGTGGCGCGCCGCATCCGTGCCCGCCATGGGTCGAGCCTGCCCATCCTCATGGTGTCAGCTGACGCAGGCGCTGAGCGCAATCTTCCTGGCAACACTGGGCTGCATGACGGATACCTGACCAAGCCGTTCGCACTTGAGACAATGCTGGACCATGTCGGCTCGCTGCTTGCACTCCAATGGATGAGCCCCCGACCAGAGGAAAAACCGGACAACAGCGATATCGTGTTTTCTGGTACCGAGTTGCCCACCCTGCGCAGCCTTGGCCAACTGTATACGCTTGGGGAAGCTGATCTTGTGCGATCAGCAAATGCTGTCCTGTCGGAAATCGAAGTGTCGGAACCGGGTAGCGCCCGTTTCTGCGAGCATCTCAGACAACTTCTGGCTGGACACAAAATGCCTGAATACCTTGCGGCAATTGAAAAGGCGCAGAACCATGCAGCCTGAAAAGAGGGAACCCACTTCCGTTCTGGTGGTCGACGATTCGCCCGAGACGCTTTGCATGCTGACGGACGCTTTGGGGATGTCCGGCATGGCAGTGGCTGTGGCCAATTCCGGTCGCGAAGCTCTGCTTGCAGTTGACCGGCATCTTCCGGACATCGTGCTGATGGATGCCATGATGCCCGGACTTGACGGATTTGAAACCTGCCAGATCCTGAAGGGGGAAAAACGGCTTGACGACATGCCGGTCATTTTCATGACAGGCCATGACGACACAGACCATGTGGTGCGGGCGCTCGCAAGCGGCGCGGTGGACTTCATTGCCAAGCCGGTCTTGCTTGATGAATTGCTGGCGCGCATCAAGGTGCATCTTGGCAATGCGCGCAAATCCCGCTCCGCCCGCCAGGCACTCGACAAGACGGGTCGCCGGATCATCGCCTGCGACGCATCCGGGGTCGTGCGATGGACTACGCCGCAAGCGGCAAAAATGATGGCGCAACAGGGATTGCGTGGCGACGCTGGCGACAGGCTGCCGTGGGAAGTGATTGACTGGCTGGGCCGGGAACCAGACCCCGACGGTGCGCCTCTGTTGACATTGACGGTGCGCGCCGCTGCAGGCTCGATCGAGTTCCGTCTGCTTGAACGCGCTGCCAATGGCGAAATCCTGTTGCGGCTTGTCAATTGCAATCACGGCTCAGACCAGGAACGGATCGGCGAGGCTTTCAATCTGACAGCCCGTGAGGCTGACGTTCTCTTGTGGATCACCCACGGCAAATCCAACAAGGAAATTGCCGAAATCCTCGACATGTCGCCGCGCACGGTCAACAAGCATCTGGAACAGGTTTTCGACAAGCTTGGTATCGAAAACCGCACGGCAGCAGCCACCAAAGCGGTCCGGGTGTTGTGGGATGAGGATGAGCGCAATTATTAAGGACAAGCCTTTCGGCGCTTAGCCGGTGGGTATCGCTGTCAAGCGATGTTGCTGCCCACGCTGGTTGTGGATGGCGAAAGCGCCACACAGGAGGTCAGAGGGTTGTGGCTCGAGAAGGCCCTTTTGTGCAAGGAGCGTGGCATGTCAAATTGGAGCCCGACAAGCGATCGATCCGGTGAATCTATTGCCCGGCGGAGCGCAACTGCCTCCTTTGCAAGCGATACAAGTCCACTCCACGCCTGTATCGACACATGCCGTGGATTGGTCTAGCTTTCAGACCATGGGGAGATTGAGCGGCAGAACAGTTCTGGTGACGGGCGGTGCCAACGGGGCTGGCGCGGCCAGCGTGCGCTTGTTCTGCAAGGAAGGCGCACGCGTAGCTGTGGTCGATCGCGATGATGAAAGCGGCAGTGCGCTGGCGAAAGATCTCAAGGACGCAGGGAAATATCTCAAGGACGCAGGGCATGAGATCGTGTTCGCACACGGTGACGTCTCGCTGGAAGCGGACGCGAACCGCGCTTTCCACCAGACTGTCCGTCTTCAAATGATTTGGAACAGGCGGCCTGATTTTGGAGCGGAGAGGTCGGGCTCATCGGTTTCAGGTTATGCTGCTTGACGTTGGTGGTTCAAGCGGCGGTTTTGGATGGTCTGCTGTTTGATGCGCCTCCTTTCAGCCAGGATTGTTTCGCCGCGCCCGAAGTAGACATCAGCCGGGGTCAGGTTGCCGATGCTCTCGTGATAGCGATGGTTGTTGTAGTGGTCGATGAAGGCGGCGATTTGGGCTTCAAGGTCGCCGGGAAGATAATAGTTTTCGAGTAGGACGCGGTTTTTCATAGTCTGATGCCACCGCTCGATTTTACCTTGGGTTTGAGGGTGGAATGGTGCGCCGCGGACGTGCTTCATGTTTTGCTTTTGCATCCAAGCCGCTAAATCCCCGGAGATGTAACAGGAACCATTGTCACTGAGCAGACGTGGTTTGTGGCGAACAACAGCCTGGTCGCAACCTGATGCGGTTAGAGCCATTTGGATCGTGTCTGTCACATCTTCGGTTCGATACTAGAAAACATGAGCCGCGGCGCTTTTCGCGCGGCTCCTGATTCCATGGCGTTGATACGCTCCTGAAGCCGCTTGTGTTCAGCCTGCTGGCGCCTGATGGCCTCTTCGCCTTATCGACGCCACACGCCGACTCACGAAGCCTATCCACCCCTATTCTGGATCGCCGCAACCACGGGGCAGATTGGGCCACGTCCGGCCCGGCATTCCTCGACGGCGGTCGCGAGCACCGACTCAAGCGCGCGCAGGTCACACATCCGCGCACGTACTTCGGCAAGCTGGCGTTCAGCGATCGCGCGGGCCGTTTCGTTTCCCGACCGCGGCGTATCGAGCGCCAGAAAGGCTTTGATATCGCTCAGCGGAAATCCCATCAGGCGAGCACGCCGGACAAAGGAGAGGCGCTCGACATCCGTTCGATCATACACCCGGCGGCCATTTTCCGCTCTCTCGGGCGTCGGCACGAGCCCAACGGTTTCATAATACCGGATGGTCTCGATTTTCACGCCGGTTGCCGCGCTCAATTCGCCTACTCGCATTTTTGTGATCCTTGCCCTATTGATCCCGTAGTGGCTACAGGATGTAACACAAAGCTGTCTCCGACAAAATGTCAAAATCACAACGTAGAAAGCATTGCACCATGATGAAAACAATTCGCGGCAGTCGTATGATAATCCTCAGTGGCCTCGCCGCAATGTTCGTCGTTTCGGGCCAAGCCTCCGCCGAAACCTACCGGCTCGGTATCGACGGGCTTGCCTGTCCCCTCTGCACCTTCGGGATTGAGAAGCAACTCAAAAAGGTCAAGGGCGTTACGGCAGTCAAAACTGATCTCGCGAGTTCGACCGTGCTTGTCACAACCCCGGACGGACGCCCCGTTGAGCGGGCCGCGCTTGAACGCGCCGTACAGAAGGCGAGTTTCTCCATCCGCAGCTTCGAGGTCGTGAAGCATGGCAAGACGGATCAGGCGTCATGATACGCCCGGCTTGCGTGCTGATCGGGGCTGTGTCGCTCTACGCACTTCCGGTCGGAGCGGCGCCGATCACAACGGATACCGCGTTGCCAGTCGCCGCGGAAGAATTCGTCGCGCGCAGCCAGGTGATCTATTCCAATTCCTCGGGTGGTGTGGTCGATGCGCGTTCGGTGGTCTGGGAGAATGTCCTCGGCTACGGCGTGTCGGCGGACTGGGCCCTGTTCGGCGTCGTTCCGGCCGCCTTCACGAGCGTCGATCCCGGGGCAGGGCTGGCCGAAGACCTGAATGGCATTGGTGACGTGAGCCTCTTCGCGCGCTACACGGCTTACAAACTCAACGGTCAGGGATATACGTTCCGAGTGGCACCCTTCGCTGGCGTGGAATTGCCGACCGGGCGCTCCGGCATTGGGTCGCAATCGACCGATCCGTTCGCGGGTCTCGTTGTAACCTATCTGAACAACGACTTCGAGATCGACCTGTCGGCGCGCTACCAGGTCAACACGCCGAGCGAGGGGTTGAACCGGCGCGATACGCTGAACATTGATGGATCTTTGCAATACCGCGTCCTGCCACGCAGGCTTGGGAGCGGCGTGCCGCGATTTCTCTATGCTGTTGGCGAAGTGAACTATGTCCGCACCGACGCCGGCGAAACGGCAAACGGCCCGCGTGAGACGCTGTTTCTCACGCCGGGTCTCCAGCTCGTCGCCCCGACCTATATTGTGGAAGGTGCCATACAGATTCCTGTGCACCACAGGCGCGCGCCGGGTGCCCTCGAACCGGACTTTACCGCCCGATTCGGCATCCGTACCCCGTTTTAAGGACCGTTCGCCATGAAACGCATGCTCCTCGCCGCTGTCGTGCTACCGGTCCTCGTCCTGGCCGGAGCTTTAGTCATGTCGGCAACCCAGTCCCGGCGCGAGCCGCCTTACGTGAAGGTTGCCGAATGGGGCGGAGCGGGCGAGGCGCCGGGGCGGTTTCACGACCCAACCGGGATCGCGGTTGCTGGAGACCGGGTTTTCGTCGCCGACGCGCGCAATTCGCGCATCCAGGTGTTTTCAGTCGAAGGCGTGTTTCTTTACGCCTTCCCGGAGGCCGGCGATGCCATCACACTTGGACGGCCGATGAATCTCGACATTTCCGGTAACCATCTCTTCGTAGCGGACTATGACCGCGACGAAGCCGTCGTTTTCACCCTTGACGGGGACTTCGTGCGCGCTTTCGGGGCTTCAGGCGAGGCGGAGGGCCTGCTCGACTCCCCGTCTGGGATTGCTGCCCTTGCTGATGGCGGCGTGGTCGTCGTCGACTTCTATGGTAGGCGGTTCCAGTCCTTCGACGCAGCAGGAAGCTTCCGCAGCGCGCTCGCCGGGGGGCGCACATTCATCTTTCCCTCGGACGTTGCAGTGCGTCCTGATGGCGGCCTCGTCTTCGCCGAAGGCTACGCCCACCGCCTTCATCTCGTGTCGCCTGAGGGCGTGATCGAGCGAAGCTTCGGCGGCTTCCATGGAGTCCGTCTGCCTGGCATGGGGTTTCCGGCCTGGTTCAAGACCGTCTCATCTATCGCGGTCGATCCACAGGGCCGGATTGCCGCCACCGACTTCTATAACGGACGGGTTCAAGTGTTCGACGCGCGCGGGTACTTCCTTACGAACTTTGGCGAAGACGACTTCGACAAGCCATTCGGCATCGCGGCCGGGGAAGATGGCCGGCTCTATGTGGTAGACACCACCACAAGCCAGGTCTCGGTCTGGCGCCGACCTTGACCCAACATGGACATCGGCGGCATCACACCCGCCTGGAAACTGAAAATGGCCACGTGAATTCTACGAATGTACGTCGTTAAGAATGGGGAATTGCCCCGAGGGACAAATTCAATTCCAAAGGGGAGCTGTTTGACGGCCTAAGGTCACTTTTGAATGGTGTGTTCAAAAGCTAGAGGGCCAACCGCCAATGACTTTGGCCAATTCGACGCGTGCTTCCCAATAATCGGCAGCAGCATCAATTGCCGCGAGTTTGGCTTCACTGATGGCAACTTGTGTTTCGAGAAATTCTGCGGCTTGTATTGAACCGGAATTGAAGCGCTCCTGAGCTAACGCCGCACGGGTTCTACGTGATGGAACAAGCCTGTTTTGATGAGCAAGTGCCGTTTCCTGGCGGCTCAAAACCTGATGATGAACAGCTCTGACATCGGTTTCAACCGAATGTTTGAGCGCCTCTAAGCGACGTTCTGCTTCAATAAGTTCAGCGCGCGCGCGGGCTTTTTTAAATTGCTTGCGATCGAAAACCGGAACCTCGACAGAAAGGGAAGGACCGATAAAGCTTTCCTCGCCCTCATCTTCAAATTCTATTCCTAAGGCCGTTCTTTCGTCATTCAGAAGGCGTCCAGATTTCTGGAGAGCGATCTTTCGTATCTCTACCTCTTGTTCGGCGCGAATGAGGTCAAGACGCTGACGTTCGGCTTGGACAATCAAAGCGTCCGGACTGGCCTGATATGCGCTTACTTTTTCAATGGGAAGCAAGGTATCAAGTTTGGCATTCAGGGGAGATCCAATAAGCCCGGCAAGGCGAATGCGGGCGGCATCACGTTCGCCAGCCTCGGCTTTGCGTTCGATTTCGGCCTTGATGAGCGCCGATTGGATTTCTGCAAAATCAGCACTGTCTGTGGTGCCAGTCGCCTCGAGGCGACGAACGGTTTGCAATTGTCGGTGCGCGAGATTGACAATTTCCTCCCGGGCCTTCAGGCGCGCTTTTGACTGGGCCAGACGAAGGTAAGCACTTGTCACCTCATTGGCATGTTCGATCACACTTTCTGCAACTTCAATCTGAATGGCTCGAAAGTCTGCGCGTGCTGCTTTGATCCTCGATTCGCGATAGACAAGATCAAGAATGGGATAGACGGCACCGATCGCAAAACGGGTTGGGTCGGGTGTGACGGCCGCGCCAATAACATTGTCCAATGTCGGGTTTTTCAGGAGACTGGCCTGAAGAACATCGGCCTGTGAGATTGCAAGGCGGGCATATTCCGCTTGAAGCGCGGGGCTGTTGGTAAGAGCGACATGGAGCGCGCGATCAAGGCTTAAGCCATCTGTCGGCTGCGCGTGCGTCTTTACCTCAGCAGCGATTGCCGTGTCTGCTTGGGTGACCACATGCAGATCTGCGCCGCCCCGTTCAACAACCAGTGTGGATACTTCATCAAAGCCTGTCCCAACATCAATGGCAGCACATCCGGTAAGACTGATAAGGCTGACTGCAACCCCAAACTTGACTAGCCAAGACATAAGTATCCCACCCCATTACGATGACCTGATCAGCTTTTTTGCTGAGATTTATTTCCAAGAAATGCCAACAGCGCAGAAACTTCAAAGCGGCCTTGAAGGGGTTTGTTTCCTGGGATCGAGACAATGGCGATGACGGTATAAGGCCCCGCATCAGGAATTGCGAAACTATCCCCTAACACATTGTCGGCGACTGGATTAAGTTTGACTGCGTGCTTCTTTGTGCCTGCGAGAATGATCAGACTGGCGCTGGCGGCAGAAACGTCGACCGCGGCCCCTGCCGCATCTGTAACAAACAGGCTGATCATATTGGCTTTCATGACAAGTTCGAGATGGACGTCACCAAGATCGGTCAGTGGCCACCATTCGGACCAGCTTTTACTTCATGTGCGGATACGGCGACGGTAAGGCTGGCTATCACAATGAACGAGGCAATGATGCGATGCAAAATTGAAGTGTAAGACATGCTTTTCTCCTAGTAAGCTTCCTTCAGTCCATGCTTCTGCTGGTGTTCCTTTAGCTGCTCTATGGCACCGCGCCCGAAATAGAGGAAGAGGATCGGTGTCAATATCGCGTCAATGATGGTTGCGGTGACGAGGCCGCCCAGAATAACAACGGCAACGGGATGAAGGATCTCTTTGCCGGGGTCATCTGCTCCGAGAACCAGCGGCACCAAGGCAACGCCAGCGGATAGTGCAGTCATCAAAACGGGTGTCAGCCGCTCTTGTGACCCACGCAGAACCATTTTGGTGCCGAAGGTCTCACCCTCATAGAGAACCAGATTGATGTAATGACTGATCTTCAAAATACCGTTGCGGGTAATGATGCCGGCAAGGGTTATGAAGCCGATCATGGTGGCAAGAGATAGGGGTTGACCGGACAAAATCAGCGCAGCCACACTGCCAATAAGGGCCAGAGGAATGTTTCCAATGATGATCAGTGCAAGCGCCGTTGATCGATAGCGTGTATAGAGCACAATGAAAATCAGGCTGAGAGAAATCATCGCAAGCACACCAATCAAGCGCGTTGCTTCCTCTTGCGCTTTGAAAGTGCCTTCCAATGCGACCGTATAACCGGGTGGAAGGGTAAAGGCAGCTAACCTGTCACGGATGGCTTCAGCAATCGCTGCTGTGTCACCGCCGTCGGAATTGCCAAAGACGGCAAGGCGTCGGCGTCCGTTTTCACGCAGGATCTGGTTTGGACCTTCAGTCTCACTGACATTGGCAATGAGACCGACGGGAACGACACCTTGCTCTGTATTGATAAGAAAGTTCTCCAGCCCATCGCGCGTTCGGTCTGCATTTCCTGTTTGTAGAACAAGATCAAAACGACGGGGACCATCAATGATTTCACCGAGTGCGCGTCCTTCGGTTATTTGCCCCAGTGCTACCGTGGCATGACTTGGAGAAATACCGTAGCGACGAGCCCGCTCATAATCCGTGACGACCTGAATCTGTGGAATTTGAACCTGCCGTTCCACCTGCAAATCAACGAGGCCCGGCACATCACTCATGGTGACCCGGAGTTGCTCTGCAAGGGATCGAAGCGTATCCAGGTCGTCACCAAAGACTTTCAACACGATCTCGGCGCGGATGCCGGAGAGAAGATGGTCCAGCCTGTGAGAGATAGGTTGCCCGACATTGGTTGACGCGGGCAGTATTGCCAGTCGCTCCCGAATATCAGCAAGCACTTCTTCGCGGTCACGTTCTGAAGGACGCAGATCGACGTCAATCTCGCTTGAATGAACCCCTTCGGCATGTTCATCCAGCTCGGCACGGCCCGTCCGCCGCCCGACTTGCAGGACTTCTGGAACTTCCAGAATGAGTTGTTCCGCCTGCCTCCCAAGTTCATCGGCCTGGTTTAACGAAACGCCGGGCTGCAGCAGGAAACTAACCGTTAGTGACCCCTCATTGAAGGGTGGCAGGAAAGAGCGTGGCAGGGTCGTGACTGCCATGATCGACATCACCACAGCCGTTACCGATGCGATAATGGGGATCACAGGCCATCGAAAAGCCAGCTTGAGTGCTTTGCCATTGATCCATTTCAAGAAACGCATCACAAAACTATCCTTGTGATCCAGGCTCCTCATCTTCGGCAAAAGATAAGAGGCAAGCACGGGTGTAACGGTGATTGCGACCAAAAGACTGGCAAGAATTGAAATGATGTACGCAATACCGAGAGGCGCGAAAAGGCGGCCTTCAATACCGGAAAGCGCAAAGAGTGGTACAAAGACCAAGATGATGATCATCGTTGCATAGATGATACCGCTTCGAACCTCCTGACTTGCATCCGATATCACCTGGATCGTTGATCTGGGATTGCCTTGCTGGCGGTTCTGTTTCAATCGTCGCATGATATTTTCAATATCAACAACCGCATCGTCCACGAGCTCGCCAGTCGCAATTGCAAGTCCACCAAGCGTCATCGTGTTGATCGTCATGCCGAACATACGAAACACCAGAACCGCAATCAGGATGGAAATCGGTATCGCGAGAAGGGAAATCGCCGTGGTTCTGAAGTTAAGAAGAAAGGCAAAAAGAATAATTGCAACGACCGCTGCCGCCTCGACAAGAACCCCTTTCAGATTTTCAATAGAAGCATCGATGAAGTTTGCCTGTCTGAACAGAAGCTGGTTGACTTTGATATCGCCTGTCATCGTCGTTTGTAGTTCATGCAGGGCTCTTTCAACCTGTTCTGTCAAAACAAGGGTATCGATGTCTGGTTGTTTTTGAACGGATAAAACCACCGCAGGAGCAGCTTGAAAACTGGCATCTCCCCGCTTGGTCCTTGCGCCAAATCCAACTTGAGCGACTTGATCGAGGCGAATAGCCCGCCCATCCTGTTGAGCCACAGTGACAGATTTGAGATCTTCTAGAGAGGTCGTGCGACCAATGTTGCGCACCAGATATTCACGGTCATTCTGATCAATAAACCCACCACCGGCATTCTGGCTGAAATCTCTGAGCGCACCCTTTATATCTTCAACTGTAACTTCAAGATTACGCATCCGGATTGCATCGGGTGTGACCCGATACTGTCGAACCTGACCACCGATCGGGATGACTTGCGCGACGCCTGGAATGGTCAGGAGGAACGGACGTACCGTCCAGTCTGCCAGTTCCCGAAGTTCCATCGGTGAGGCTTCTTTGGAAGTCATGGCAACCAGCAGGATTTCGCCCATGATGGAGGATATGGGGCCGATCAACGGCTCCACGAATTCAGGTATTTGTCGTTCGATTCCGTTCAGCCGCTCTGTGACGAGCTGACGATTTAGATAAATATCTGAACCCCATTCAAATTCGACGAAGATAAGACCTAACCCGATACCGGATGTCGAGCGTACACGCGTTACACCCGGAATGCCGTTCATGGCGGTTTCAATCGGAAAGACGACCAGCTGCTCGACCTCTTCAGGCGCAAGGCCACCTGCTTCGATATTGATCGTAACTGTTGGTTTGTTCAGGTCAGGAAAAACATCGACGGGTAGTTTTTGCAACGAGACGAGGCCATAGGCGATAACGACGACGGCAGCCGCAAGAATGAGAAGCCGGTTGTTCAGGCTGAAATTGACAATTACCCCAAACATCAGCGCACCTGATTTAGAAAGCTTGCGCCTTCGGCGACAAAACGATCATCTTCCGTTAGCCCGGCCTTGATTTTCATCAGCGTGCCGTCAACGGGCTCTGCATCGATGATCTGGGGACGGAAAGTTTCAGGCGCCTCTTGAACCCAGACGACCAGCAATCCGGATGCGCCGCGCACGACAGCATTTCGAGGAATGAGAAGGCTTCGCTCTTTCTTTTCCCCTTCCAAGATCACCGTAACGGGTGTTCCTAGTGGAACAATCTCTTCTTTTTGAAGACGGAAATAGAGTGTCTCCGCTTGAGCCGTCAACGATAGTGAACGGGTTATATAGGTGATTGGCACGATGTCATTCTTGGGCAAGAGTGCGCGGGCATTGGAGGTGAAGTCTGTCCATTGTCCGGGATAGGCAATAGCTTCCACCCAGACACGTTTCGGATCAACGATCTCCATTACCGTGTCACCGGCTGCAACAACTTGACCGGCGGTTACGTTTACATTTGCAATGGTTCCAGAACGGCTTGCTTCAAGATCAAGGGGTCCAAAACTGATCGCTTTGAGAGCATCGCGGCGACTTGTCAGGGCGTTAAGCTGGACTTCGAGTTCTTCAATGGAGCCTCTCGAGACCGCGGAAAGACCAATGCCGCTTTGACCGGCAACCTGCACTTCAGAAGCAGCCTGAAGACGCGCTAGACGTTGTTGTGTAATTGCAAGTTCCTGTGTAAGGGCTCCAAGCTGCTCAGCCATTCCTGCTTGCGCTTCAAGCGTTAAAACAGGCGTGAGCGTTGCGACCCTATCACCAGAGTTGACGATCTCTCCAATGGTTGGCAGGCCACTTGGCGGAAAGCCGATGCGACCATCACGAACTGCTTGTACGACACTGCGAAACGCCGGGTCGGAAATTGTCTTTCCTAAAAGACGCTGGGTTTTGGGTGTATCGCTGAATTTAACGACTTCTGAACGAATATTCAAAAGGCGTTGCGTTGGTTTTGGAAGAAAAACCGAGCCATCCGCGAGACGTTGCGGTTGGTTTCCAGTCTGAACAAGCGGTGTCTTCTCGTCGCCATGATCATGCCCCTCATGGGCCGTGACTGGCGTGGAGAGTGAAACAAGACAAAGCGCAATTATTGCGCTCAAAACAGGGAAAGCTTTATTTCGAAGGAGCAAACCCAAAACAAGGCCGGCGCTGAAGACACCAATAAACAGATAGCTGTTATGAACCTTCGAAAGGAACGCACCGATTGGTGTCAAGACTGGCGAAATATAAGCGTGGGTGGCCGCAGGCAGATAAATTTTCCACCACGCAAGAGCGTGATCGTTCGCAATCACCTCTGTTTCCGGAACCACCAATTGTGCCAAAATCAAATCTGCATCGTCATTTGCTGTAATTGAAACGATCAGATCATGCGTTCCGCTCTTTGCGACCCAGTCAGCACTTAATGCATAAGTTCCTGGCGACACCTCTTCCGCGATCTGATTATCGACACCCGCAGTAATATCAATCAACGCTCCTTCGATTGGCGAATTATTGTCAAACCGATCAAGATAAAGCGTGAGTTTTTTACCGTTTGCCTGTCCCACAAGCTGAAACAATGACGACTCGACCGCAAAGCGCGGGCCGCCAACCGCCACGGTCGACTCTGGTTTCTTCTCACCATGGTCATGACCTTCATGGGCAAGGCTGTGCGGTGGCACAATAATCATGGAAAAGAGAAACAGTGTGCCGAAGCAAGCGACACGCATAGCATTACGGGTGAAGCGCCCGATACTCGACAGATCGAATGACATGGAATTCTCGCATCCCGGCAGACAAAATCTGCCTGTTAAAACCAAATTTTATCGATTTTCGGTTTTAGACGCGCGGAGGCGGCGTATTTGGCAGGTTCAAAGCTTCAAGAGGCGAAACGTAATGCCGCCAAGCTTGATTATCTGACTGGCGGTATCCGGGATGATCGATAGCAAATACACTCGATAAGGTCACGCAACAGGCGGCACAGGCGACAGAACAACAACCAGATTCACAATTCACGCCATCGCCATGAGGCCTTTGATCTGATTGAGTCTTCGCGGCTTGATCGTGGATTTGGTTCTGCTGCCCGACCGATGAGGCCGTCATGTCAATGCCAGTTACAGCCTGGCCAGTTACAGCCTGGCCAGTCACAACCTGGCCAGTCACAACCTGATCGTGACCATGGCCACCATGAGCGCTTGCATCATCAGTGAAAAACGCACCGACAAATAGCACAGAAACAAAAAAGAGTATGATTCTCAAAAGGGCCATCCGTAAGTATCGGACCAAATTACGAATTGTTTCAAGTCACGACGGGTAATATGAACAATCATAACCTTACCAATATCAAAGGTTTTTTCCATAAAATCCGTGGATATCAAATCAGGGACTTTCGTAATACTTCGTCACGATGCGACAATATAGGATTATGCTTTAGACATATTCCCATACCTTCATAGGCAGGTGTAATCCCTCCACCACTGGAAGGTCAAGTCTTTTTTTAATTTTTGAGAAAGATTGTCGCGCCTTATGCGTGGCTTGGCGTATTTTGCTTCGATCAGCGACTGGAATATGCCGTAGGGCAGGGCGTATTCAGCGGAACATCTCGCTCCGACACGGGCGAACGAACCGTTTGGAGAAACAGCATCTTCGGTGCATCGCACGCGGTTGACCTCTGTCGTTCATGTGCTGCGGATGATTTGGCATTCAAGGCTCAAGAGCACCTGTCACGGGCATACACCGCGACAAAAGCCGTCATCCTGTCGAAAACGCCTTCGCGATACTATAGCTTCTCATATCGGCACATTTGTTGAAGCAGAAGATTCTGATTTTACGCTCTAATTTTCACGCCATGCACGGTTCATGCTCTCGACGATCGGCTGCACCAGATACTGTATCGCCGTGCGGCTGCCGGTCGTGATCATGACTTCTGCCGGCATGCCGGGATAGAGCCTGGCTTCACCCAAGCGTTCAAGTTCATTTTTCTCAACGGAAATACGCGCGACATAGTGCGCCAGCCCCGTTTTTGGATCTTGCACAATATCCGGTGAGACATAGGACACCTGACCGATCAGAAGCGGCGTTGTGCGCTGTTTGAATGCGGTAAAGCGAATATGGGATTCCTGATCGAGGCCCACATTGTCGACATCTTGCGGCTGAATTTGTACTTCGATCAAAAGGGCATCCTGATCCGGGACAATCTCAAGAATCGTATCGCTCGGGCGGACAACCGCTCCGACCGAATGGGTGGTCAGGCCAACCACCGTTCCGCTAACCGGGGCAATGATTTCAATGCGCTGCAAAACATCGAAGGCGGCTGAATATTGTTCGCGCAAATCGGCAAGCGCCGAGCGCGCGGTGCCAATATCATTCAGCACTTCTTGACGAAATTCTTTTTCGCCTTGAATGATCTGGAGCTTCGTTTCTCCGATACTCTGCATTGAGCGTGCTATATTGGCTTCTATGGCGCCGATATTTCCTTCCATCTGCACCGCCTCGCGATGCAAAGCCAGCATACGCTGCTGGCTTACATGGCCATTTTTGAACAATGAATCGAGACTTTTAACTTCTTGATCAATAATGACTTTACGGCGCTTTTCTGAATCAAGTTGCGCTTCAAGCCCAATGACTTCCTGTTGCAATTGTTCGACACGGCGTTCCAGGATATCGACCTGACCTTGATTGGTTAAACGGCGTGCCTCGAATGTCATGGTTTGACCTTCCAGAAGCTCTTGTACGGAAGGCGTTTCTTTGCGCGCCAGAAGTTCATCGGGATAGTCAACTGTCGATGCCCCCGATAATTCTGCCTTGAGGCGTGTCAACTGGGCTAAATTCTGATCAATCCCGGCGCGCAGGATCTCGATACGCGCGCGGGCGCGGGTCGCGTCGAGTTTGATCAGGGTTTGCCCCGCTTCGACCTGGCTGCCATCACGCACCAAGAGTTGATCGACAACCCCACCCTCGAGATGGGCAACCTGTTTGCGGTTCGTATCGACCGTTACCTGACCAAGCGCGATAATGGCACTGGTAATGGGGGCGACGAAACCCCAGCTGCCAAGCGTGCCAATGACCAACAGGATACCGGCAATGCCTGTGATGATCCATGGCTTGAAACTGACCGGTTGCGACTGGCGGCTGAAAGACGGAGCCGGTTGCCGCGCGCCAGCGATTGCCACCAGCGGTTTTGGCAGGTCATCAGGCTTTTGCATGATGAACATCCGCCGTGCCCTTGCTTTCCGCTTTGCTTGACGGTTCTTGTTGCGGAGACGCAACAGACCGCAGGTTCTGTGTTGAGCCAACGAGTTTGGGCAAGATACTTTCACGCTTGTCAAAGGCTTCAACGCGGCCCTGATTCAGGATCAGGACCCGATCAACCGCCGTTAATATGCTCGCGCGGTGGGAAATGATGACAACGGTCTGACCGCGTTCGCGCAGATGATTGATCGTTGTCATCAGTGCTTTTTCGCCCGCACTATCAAGGCTTGCATTGGGCTCGTCGAGTACGATGAGGGCAGGCTGGTTGTAAAGCGCGCGCGCAAGGCCGACGCGCTGCCGCTGCCCGCCGGAAAGCACACAGCCTTGCGGGCCGATTTGTGTATCATACCCATCGGTGAGATGGAGGATCATCTCATGCGCGCCAGCCTGTTTCGCCGCCTCGATGATTCTTGCCGAGTGCAAACCGGTGAAGCGCGCAATATTCTCGGCGACCGTGCCGTCAAAAAGCTCAACATCCTGGGGCAAATAACCAATATGCGCGCCAAGTTCTTCCGGTATCCACTGCGAAAGATCGGCGCCGTCAAGTCGAACATGCCCGTCAGCGGGTGGCCATATGCCAACAAGCGCGCGCGCAAGGGTGGATTTGCCCGCGGCACTGGCACCAATAACGGCCAGAACCTCACCGGGCTGAATATCAAAACTGACATCGTGCAGCACCGGTTTCTCTGACCCAGGCGGCACCAGCGTCAAGGATTGCACGCTGATATGCCCTTTTGGTTTTGGCAAGGATAGTTGCGGGCCTCTTGCTGTCTGTGTGCTCAAAGTCTCTTTGAGCCGACCGTAAGAGGCGCGTGCCGCCACAAAAGAACGCCATTGACTGACCGCTGATTCAACAGGCGCCAGGGCACGACCCATGATGATTGATGAGGCAATCATGATGCCTGGCGATGAGAGTTCCTGCAACACCAGAAAAGCACCGCATCCCAGCATGGCAATTTGCAATATTGGTCGCACCAGCTTGCTGAAAGAAGTCAGGAGACCGACGCGATCATTGGCGAGGTTCTGAAAAATCAGGCTGTCTCGATTTTTCTCGAGCCATTTTGCCGTCAATTGGGGCAACATTCCCATGCCTCTGATCACTTCGGCATTGCGAAGAGTGGCGTTGGCAAAATTACTCGCCTCGCGCGCTTTGCCCGATGCCTTGCCATAGACGTTTCTCGTCGCCGCTTCCGAGACCAGTGCAATCACAAACAAAAGCACCGCGCCGATGGTCGCAATAAGGCCAAGCAAGGGATGAAACAGAAAAATCAAGGCAATGAAAATTGGTGTCCAGGGAGCATCGAAAAATGCATTCGGGCCAGAACCACCAAGAAAATTCCGGACAGTTGCGAGATCGCTGAGGGGCAGGGTACCGCCTTGTATCTGTGCCGAGTTGTCTTTAAAGATCGCATGAAAAACAGGCTCGCTCAGCCTTTCATCAAGGCGTGCGCCGACACGCACAAGAATGCGCGAACGTACAAGCTCCAGGAGCGCATTGAATGCGATCAGGCTTACTGCGAGAACGGTGAGATAAATCAGGGTTTCAAAGCTGCGTGAGGTCAAGACCCGATCATAGACCTGCAGCATGTAAAGCGGGCTTACGAGCATCAGGACATTGATCACGAGGCTGAATACACCAACAGCGATAAAGCCGCCTTTGACCGATGCCAATGCAAGGCTTAAAGCCTCGGATCCCGTTTGTTGCCTCATTTTTTCAGCCGCTGTTTCATGATGATTGTCTTGCGACCGGTTTTTGAAGAGAAAGCCGGCAAGACGTAGCACAAGATTGCAAAGCCATAGACTTAAGAGAAGGACAGCCAATAATGATCCGGTTTGAAGATAGGCAATATTAATCCCGGTCACGGCGGCCATGCCTTCAATTTGCGGGCCAACGGGGTTAAATAAATGCGCAACCCCGTGCGCCAGTTTTTCACCCGCATCGCTGATGATAGCGAAGAAATCCATCAGACCGGCACCTCAAGCGTAAGCTTTACAGGATAGCGCCAGAGTGAAATTTCTTCACTCTGGCGCCGTTTTTTCACACTGGGCCTGATTTATGTCAGTTTGATAAACCTGATTGACTAAACCAGGGCGAGGTCAGGATCATCGAAGACGATATTTTCAATGCTGACAAGGGTATCAAAGCTGCCACTCTCGTTGTCGACCACCAGATTGCCGCGAACGGTGTAATCGCTCGCCCGGCCAAAGAAGATGGCCGTGTCAAAGCCGCCGCCACCGATCAGGACGTCGTTGCCTTCGCCACCAATCAGGATGTCACGACCGGCACCACCGATGAGTGTGTCATTGCCATCGCCACCTTCCAGGGTGTCACGACCGTTGCCGCCATTCAGCGTGTCATTGCCTTCACCGCCTGAAAGGGTATCAATGCCGTTGCCGCCATCGATGATGTCATTCCCCTCGCCACCCTGAAGCGTGTCATTGCCATTTCCGCCATCGATAATGTCATTCCCAGCAAGACCCTCGATAACATTGCCCTGGTTATTACCCTCAAGCACATCATTGAAATTTGAGCCAATAATATTCTCAAGGTTGATCAGGGTGTCGGTCACGAGAACACCAAGCGATGGGGAATATGTCGCTTGTCCGTCCTCAAGGCTGGCATTTACACCAACGCCAATGTCGAGGAAGGACACTGTATCGACGCCTTCGCCACCGTCTGTGATGTCAGAACCGCCGCCACCGAGAAGAGTATCATCGCCATCGCCGCCGATGAGGGTGTCGTTGCCCGCGCCTCCGCTAAGGGTGTCATCGCCCGCATCGCCGACAAGCGTGTCATTGCCGGTGCTACCGTTGAGGATGTCATTGTCAGCACCACCGAGAAGCGTGTCGTCGCCTTCGTCACCATTCAGCGTGTCGGCTCCTTCGCCACCGATAAGTGTATCAGCGCCGGCAGCGCCATTGATGAAATCATCACCATCAAGGCCCTCGAGGATATTCGTGGCGCTGTCTCCGCCGATAACATCATTGAAGTTGGTGCCAATGATGTTTTCGATTTCGAACAGCTGATCCGATGACGAAGCATCGAGGACGAGGTTGAAGGCGATGGTATTGCCTGAGCCCTCATCGGCGACAAGAAGAAGGTCCTGACCCGTTGGGCTATTGGCCGCAGCAACAAACAGCAGACCTTCCGGTGAAACAAAGCCTTCGCCAGCAAATGGGAAGCCGGCGTCACCTGGCAATCCGATGAAGCTTCTGAACTGTGCTTCCACCTGTCCTTCTGGGTTCAGTTCCAGCGCGAAAGCGAGAACACCCGCGGCACGCTCGAGACCAACAAACAGAATGGTTTCACCATTCACAACACCAACCGTTATGCCTTCCGGTTCAGGACCGGAATCATCGGCACGTCCTTCATCATCGAGGAAGAGAGGGAAGCGCTCTGACAGGGTGCGCTCGATCAGATCGCCCGATTCAAAGACGATGCTGCCTTCTGCATCAAGGATCGAGAAAGAACGGCCACCAAAGACGGCAAGCTGGTCGAGGTCGCCGTCACCATCCGTATCGCCAACACTGGCCGAGACTTCGAGATTGCCGATATTGTTGTCATCATCCTGCAGGACGGCAGGATCAGGGAACACGGTCGGATCAAAGTCTTCAAGATCAAAATCTTCAAGATCAACGACATCAAAGTCACGGCCATCGCCTTCATTGGCCAGGGCAAAGAAGGTCTGACCATCAAGCTCAAAGCTTGAAATTGAATCCGGCTGGAAGAGTGCAATCGCATTGTCAATTGTCTGTACGTTGAGAATGCCATCATTGATACCGTCAATGCCATTGCCTTCGACGCTGAGATCTCGCGAGCCAAGCGGCAGGATGTCGGTGATCACGGGTGTTTCGCCTGAAAGATCAACCACGGCAATGGCATTGTTTTCCTGAAGGGTCACAAAAGCCTGCGAACCATCTGGCGCAATCGCGATGAATTCAGGTTCAACGTCCTGTGACAGCGTAACCGGTGCACCGTCTTCCTGACCGAAAATCAGGAGACCTTCTGCAATCAGTGCATCGACTTCGGCGTCGAAGGCATTGAATGTAAGCGGCAGAACGGCGTTGCTGACAAGATCGATGACCGAGATTGAACCTTCAGCATCCACACCGTCTGATGCCTCGCCTTCATTGGCAACGAGGATCTTTGTGCCATCTGTCGTGAAAGTCAGATTGTCAGGCAATGCGCCAACCGTGAATGTTTGCACTGGGGCTGGAATGATACCTGCCTGAATATCAGCGATGTTGAAGAGAAGCACGGTGCCGGGCTCGGTAATCGGATCGGCTGGAACGGCTGCTGCAAGCAGGCCGTTTGACACCGAAACACTGGTCACACTTGTTGAAACCGGAATGGCGACAACAAGATTACCTTCCGCATCGAACACATCGATGAAAGCGCCGCCGGCAACGAAGAGCTGCTGGGTTTGTGCATCAAAGGCAACGATTTCGGCAGTATCGGTTCCCTCGGCAACAAAGCCGATTGTTGCGCCATTGGTAATCGCGATGTTCTGGCTCAGATCGGCAACAATACCGGCCTGGGCGCTGGCGTAATTTGCCGTGTCGATACCCACGCCACCATCAAGAAGGTCATCACCTTCCCCGCCGGTCAGGATATCATCACCCTCAAGGCCACGGATTGTGTCATTGCCGGTGCCGCCAATGAGCACATCATCGGCTGATGTTCCGGTAATAATGGCATCAGCGCCTGCATTCGCAAGGGTTTCAAAGGTCAGCCCGTTTTTGATGATGCCGTTCAATTCGACACCGTCGACGATATTGCCGTCGCTGTCGCGCGAGAAGACGAAGGTGAGCGTATCATTTTCAATGATCGCACCCGTATCGTCTGAGCCGTCCGAGGTGATCAGGGTCGTAAAGGCAATGAAGTCTTCGACGCTGCTCAGCGATTGCTGTTCACCACTAAATTCAAATTGCAGCGTATCAAAAGATTGTTCCGAGCCTGTGCTGTCAGTATCAAAATTCAGAACCGTATCAAAGCCGCGACCGACAATGAAGATATTCTGGTCGAAGATTTCCTCACCATTCTCCAATGCATTGGCACCATCGAGCGTATCATCGCCTTCGCCGCCATCGAGCGTATCGTTACCCGCACCGGCAATGAGCGTGTCATCGCCTGCGCCACCTTGCAGAGCGTTGTCCTGTTCGTCGCCCACGATCGTGTCGCTATTTTCAGAACCGATGACATTCTCAAATCTTCTGAAGGCGACCACAGTATTCGTGATTACCCCGGTGATGACGCCAGCCGCCAGATCAATGGTTGCCCCTTCGGAGACAGCGGTCAGCTGAACAGTATCGCTATCATTGCCGCCATCGATGACTTCACCAGCGTCAATGGTGCCGGTCAAGACAATCAGATCGTCACCGTTGCCGCCGCGAAGAATGTCGATCCCTTGCTGACCGATCACAACATCATCGCCATTACCGCCGTTGAGCGTGTCATTACCGGCACCGCCGTCGAGTTCATCGTTACCATCGGCACCATTGAGGAGGTCGTCGCCTTCGCCGCCACTCAGCGCGTCATCGCCCTGGCCGCCATTCAGGCTGTCATTGCCGTCGCCGCCTTCTAGGGTGTCATCGCCCAGGCTGCCACTCAGGTTGTCCTCGCCGAGACCGCCGGCAAGCAGATCATCGCCATCGCCGCCATTGAGATTGTCGGCACCTTCGCCACCAAACAACTGGTCGTCACCACCCGCACCGCTGAGTGCGTCTGAACCTGCACCACCGACAAGCACATCATTGCCGTTGCCGCCATTCAGATTGTCGGCACCTTCGCCACCGAAAAGGAAATCATCGCCATCACGGCCTGAAATCCGGTCACTGCCACCATTGCCATAAATGATATCGTCATTGTTGGTGCCGCGCAGGTTTTCTGCACCGGATCCACCTTGAAGCCCGGAGAAATTGCCATCTTCAAGAACGCTGTCCTCGCGAACTGCAAGGTTCTGAATGCGGCTATCCTGCTCGATACTGGTATCGGCGAACTGATAGGAGGCGCCGGCATTGTCGACATTGAAGTTGTCGAAAAGAAACTCAGAAACCGCATCCTGCTCTTCGCCAGGGCCTGAGAAGTTGAACTCGCCTTCGCCAAGCAGTGCCTGAATATCTGCGGCCTGAAGATCAACCTCGTTATAAAACGCTGGATCAAGCGCCTGAAAGACAGGGAAGGGGTAGGAATCGCCGCCATCTTCAAGGAAATCAAGGGTTACAACCCGAATGCCATTCGGGAAAGCACGGTCAATCCCGGGTGCCAATTCACCATTGATGATGAAATCGACAGGCCCTCTTGCTGTTTCGATGACGGCGTTGATGACGCGCTCACCCGCAACGGTTTGTTCCAGCGTGGCCGGATTAAATTGGCGGGCCTGATTGTTGGGATCGAAGCTGAAACGGATACCGGCGATTTGTGCGAACTGGCCAGGTGTCGCTTCCTGCGTGGCGTCGCTTGCGGCAACTCCATGCTCAAGTATTTCCTTCAACTGACCAGGCGTCAAGGTCACCAGTTCAAGATCATTGTTGAAGCGCAATGTATTGGCGATATCGAGCTGGGAGATATCACCGAATTCTTTGCCTGCAAGAGCATTTTCCAGCGGTGCAAGGCTGAACACATCAGCGCCTGTCACCAGCCCATCGCCATTGCTGTCGACAAAGCCGAAATCGGCCGGGTCTTTTCCATCAGCCACGATCGCGGCAATCAGGGCATCGACCTGATCTTGCGAAAGCTGGCCGGAGAAACCAACGATATCGCGAATGCCGCCACCATTTTTGATCGATACAATGACATCGGAGTCGACGGACTTGGCGATGGCAAGGTTCGCATCCGCTGTCAGATTGCCAAAGTTGGTCTCTTCTGTGCGCACGTCTGAACGTGCACCATTCAAGAAAACGTCCGTTTGGCCGACAATATTGCCATCCTGCTCGTTAACGACGCCGGTGACCGCGCGCACCAGATCTTGAACCGTTTCGCCCTGTGTGCCTTCAGCAAAAGGATCGGACGGCAAATTGGCGATGGATCCGTCATAAAGCGCTGCAACGCCTGCATCCGTAGTCGCAAAAGTGCCGGAAACGTTCGGATCGACACTTTCAGGGATGATATTGCCGTTATCATCAAATTCAATGACAAGGCGACCAACATAGGAATATTCGCCATTTGTGGACACAATCGCGGTTGGCGAGCCATCGGCACCGGCGACGATGCTTGGATAAGGCTGCTCTGCCTCATCCCCTGGCTGAAGGCCGCGCGCCACGTCTTCCGCATCGGCGGAAATGGTATCGGAGCCGCCGGCGATGATGATGTCGACATTGTTGAGAAGCGGGGCAAGCTGTTCATTTTCAATCGAGAATTGTTGCAGGTGCGAAACAAGAATGATCTTGTTGATACCAAGCGCCTCAAGGCGTGCAACCTCAGCATTGATGATGGCGGCAAGTTCAATGATTGAGTCGTTTGTTGGCAGGACTTCAACACCTTCTGGTGATGAAATCGCTTCAAGAAGCGGTGTCGTCGCACCAATTATACCAATCCGCTCAACGCCATTGGCAGGGTCAACGCCATCGATCGGTACTTCAATGAAAGTGGAGGGGGCGATCACATCCTGGCTGGAATTAGAGCCGGTTGCGCGTGGATTGTTGACATCGGCGCGCGCTGTCGACAGATCGAGGGTAAATTCGTCTCTTGAGCGGATTTCGCCGGTGAACAGATTGCCGACTTCCGGATCATTGCTGAAATCGAGGTTGGAACTGAGATAAGCAAATTGAGCGCCGACATGGTCAATTTCCTGAAGGAAGTTGACATGACCGGGCTGCGCCGCCAGGACAGCGGAGAGAGTGGTCGAGGAAAGGGAATTGCTTTCTGCCAGATCACGCTCAATGATATTTTCGAGCGTGTCGGTGCCAAGGTCAAATTCGTGGTTGCCGAGAGCGGATGCATCAAAGCCGACAGCATTGATGATGCCGATGTCAACGCGCCCCTGGAAGTTGTCCAGTTCATCAAAATAATCGACAAAACCGTCGCCATTGACATCTGTTGTATAAATGTCTGTAGCGCTCAGGCCCTGCGTGTTCAAATCGGCATTGTTCAAAAATGAATTGATTTCATTATTGTCGAAAAAGCCGTTTCCATCAGTATCAACCGCATTGCTATCGCCATTGGCTTCATTCAGCAGCGCCGCATTGATGAGACCGAATTGCTCGTTGTAAAACCCTTCAAAAAGCGGGTTAAACACGGTTGCATCGCTTGCCGCGTTAAAAAACGGGCCAGTCAGATAATTATCGCCGGCAGACAACGTGATCGAAGCAAAACCATTGTTCTTCGCGTCCTGTTCGAGGGCCTGCTCGACAGCGGCAAAGTTCGGGGCTGATTGAATGGCATCAACTCCGCCTTCAAGGTCGGAAGCATGTAAAATTTGCAGCTTAAAAGTCATCGGTCCGTCTCCTGTTGAATGGGTGACACCCGCCAAATCGAAAAGACAAAAAGGGGACTGCATACAGATTGGAAACTGTCCATCTGGCTGCTGAAATCTCTGAAAATGTCTTTTGATTAAAAGCGAAATATCGCCCTGATAGCGCGCCTCAATTTGCAAAATAATGAGGGCCGATCCCGGTACGAGGATGCGGTCCTTCTCACCGGCGAAACTAGAAGGCGATAATTACGGTCAGGTAACGAAATGGTAAATCTTTTGTGACACAGGAAATCTATTTGACCTGTCCCACCCCAAATCGGACCGTCCTCAGCAGGAATTTTCCATTATTACCCGTTGGGGGGAGGGAAAGTCCGCGACTGGTCGACACGAAGCCCGTCGAAAAGGTACTGCCGTCGGCGGCGACCGCGAGCCGAACCCTATCTGAGCGTCAGGCCGAAGGCTGACGGCAGAGCGACTTAAGAGCGATATATGGCCAGGCGCATGATTGTCAGAAAACCTCTCTCGGACTATTCTCAGTTCACATTCGCGACATCTTTGAGAGGCTCACTTGCGCAGAAGAATAACTTCTGGATCACCCTTCGAACGCGACATTGGATACTCCCGCGCGGTCGTGAGCGGCGGCTGGATTTTCGTTTCAGGCACAACTGGTTTCGATTACAGCACAATGACCATTGACGACGATGTGCGGCAGCAAGCGCGTCAATGTCTGGTAAATATCGGAGAGGCGCTGAAGGAAGCCGGCAGCGGTTTCGACGATGTCGTTCGTGTCCGGTATATTCTGACCGACGTTTCCAGTTTCGAACCGTGCTGGCCCGTTCTTCGCGAATTTTTCGGAGAGGTCCGACCTGCGGCGACGATGTTCACGGCCGGTCTCGCCGATCCCAGGATGAAAATCGAGATCGAAGTCACTGCGCTGAAGCAAGCTTAAAGCAACTGAACCAGCCACAATCTCAGACCCGAACGGTGTCGGGAAACGCAGATGTCGACGATCTTCGCATCATTTTCTCCGCCTATACCGCTACCAGGTGACCGGCGAGTTAGATCCGCAGGACGATGTCGGCGGCGAACAGTGTTCGCACTTATGCTTCAAAAATGTGCTTCAAAAATGGCGGAGAATAGGTCGGCTGCGCTGGATGGCACATGACACCGTTTGCTGGGGCAAAGGTGGGATCCAACTAGCAGCATCCGTTACCGAATAATCTGCCTCAGAACATCGGCGGCGTGCAGGCGCAGACCACAACGGCCACGGTCTTTCCGATGTTACGCAGCACGTAGGGCTGTTTCCCTATGATCTGATAGCCGCCACCCGGACGCAGCACCCGTGTCGTGTCGCCGACCTGCACTGCGACCGTGCCACGCAGTACCACCGCTGCCGTCTCGCCCTCATGCGAGATCGGCTGGTCGCCGGTTCCGGCACCGGGCTGATAACGCTCGATGAACATCTGCAGCGACTTGTCACGCCGCTCGGCTGCCAGCACCCGCAGGTCAGCCTCGCCCCGCGCCAGGACCGTAAGATCCTCGCTATCATAGAAC
>JACESI010000016.1 GCA_013911885.1 Hyphomicrobiales bacterium
TCGCTCATTATTGACGTTTATGCCGCGCTGACGCGCACGGTAGACACGACGGTTGAAGTTGAGGAAGAGCCGCAAAAGCCGGCAGTTTCCGTTCGCCGTTCGATCACGCCGGATTATCTGGTCTGCCTAGAAGATGGCAAGCAGTTTAAATCGCTGAAGCGCCATCTGCGCACGCATTATGATCTGTCGCCGGAAGAATATCGTGAGAAATGGGGACTTCCCGCCGATTATCCGATGGTCGCTCCAAACTACGCCGCCGCGCGTTCGGCGCTTGCCAAGAAAATGGGTCTCGGTCAGCAGCGCATCAAATAGGGCGCACTTCCCCTGTAATATCAAATGGGCAGCCTTTGGGCTGCCCTTTCTGTTTAAGCCTCCGATCATGGCCTCCGGGCTTTGGTCGTGCTCCAAGATCTCAGGACTTTTGCGGAAAAGCCGGCGAGTAAACTTCTGTTTATCCCCGCTTCCTCATACATGTGATAAATAGGAACATAATCCTATATCGTTTGGAGGAATCAGATGCTGGCCAATAATCAAGACATCAGTGGGAAAACGCCCGACATATTGCGGCAGAAAAAGCCGGTCGGAGCCGAAAGGTCGACATTTCCTGCCATTTTATCAAGGAATCCGTGGCAGGAATTTTCGGTCTCAGCGTTCCGTCGCTGAATGCGCGCACCCGGCTTTCCGCAGAAATAGCCTTCGCGCGTCAGGTGGCGATGTATGTCGCTCATGTCCGCCTCGGCCTGAAACTCGGCGAGATCGCCCGTGCCTTTGACCGAGACCGGACAACCGTTGCCCATGCCTGCATGGTGATCGAAGACCGGCGTGATGACCCGCGAATCGATTTTCTGGTCGGCTGCATTGAGCGCTGCATCGATGAATGGATCGAGATCGCGGGCTTCACGCGCCTGCAAGATATCGAGGGAATGCTTTAATGCGTAAAAAAATCACAATTGGTCACATCCAGCTTTTGCGGCGTCTCGTGGCAGGCAAGGCTACCGCTAACGCGGCAGCGGTGGATCTGTTGCCAGGCAATGTCGCGTTGTTTTCGGACCTTTTGAGCGAGGGCTTCGTCGCGAGAGAGCCCGACGGCGGCCTCGCCCTGACGATGGACGGGCAGAGCTTTTTGAAACGCGCTCTCGCCGCAAGCGACGAGAGCTTTGTCCGTCAACACCAGAACCGCGAAAAACGGACCATTGATCAGGAAGAAGTGATCGTCAATACGAATGAAAGCCCACTCGCCCGGCTCTATCAGCGCAGTCAGAACCAGCCGCATGCCCTGCTTGATGAAAGCCAGTATCTCGCGGGCGAGCGCCTGCGCCGGGATTTCGAAATGGCGGGTATGGCGCCGCGTCTCGGTCTCTCGCTGACGCCGCGGGTTGATACGGGTGGCTGGACCGACCGCAGCCTGACCTCTTGTGAAGCAGCGCTTGATGCGAAGACGCGGCTTGAGGCGGCGTTCGCTTTTCTTGGCCGCGACATGGCCGGCCTGATGTTGGATTTCTGTTGTTTTCTCAAAGGCCTGGAGACGATCGAACGGGAACGTAAATGGCCGGTGCGCTCAGCAAAGATCGTGGTCGCGCTCGCTTTGAGGCGCCTTGCCGATCATTATGAGATCGGACGGGTCGCCCACGGCGGGTCGGCCAAGGCAGCAAGAACCCGCGTCTGGCATGAAGCAGACGGTGCCGGTTTCAGCGACTAGAAGCGGTGGTGTCGCCTTCGTCTCACGCGGCTTCGAGTGCTGCGCGGGCGTCATTCTTAATGCGGTTCACCATGGCGTTGAGCCCGTTCGAGCGCTGCGGGGTTAAATGCTCCCTGAGCCCGATTCTGTCGAAAAGCGCCTGCATGTCGAAATTGAGAATATCGCTCGCGCTCCGTCCGGAAAGAGCGGAAAGGACAAGGGCTACAAGACCTTTGACAATATGGGCGTCGCTGTCCCCCTGATAGGTCAATACCGGTTTGCCGTTCAGCAAATCAATCTTCTTGACGAGCCAGACCTGACTGACACACCCTTCCACTTTGCTCTCGGCGGTTCGCTTGTCATCCGCAAACGGCGGCATCTGTCGCCCGAGCTCGATGACATAGCGGTACTTGTCTTCCCAGTCGTCGAGGAATTCGAAATTATCAAGAATATCGTCAAGTGTCATGAAAAGCTGTTTCCCTGTCTCTCAGGGTTCACCGGCTAGCACCTTTGCCGGCCTTCGGCAAATGCCACGTGACCGGATGCGCCTCGGCGTTATTCGCTTTTAAGCGCTTTTCCGCTGATTGGCGCTGTAGTGACGCCGTCCGGCGCGGATGCCGCAGAACCCTTATCGTTGATATAGGCAAGAGCCATGCCTGCGACCACCTTTGCCTTGGCGGCAAAGGCCTCAAAAACCGCGTGACCCTCTTCGCAGACATCAGGATTGCGCCCGCAGAAGCCGGCAAGGTCCGAGAGTGCGCCGGTTGCAAGTTCGATGGCACTTGAGGAGGACACCGAATGAGTCACCGTTGCGTCCAGCTTGTCCTTGCCGACAGGCACAAGCCAAACCACGATACTGAGCCAGAACGTTGTCCTGATGAAAAACATGATCATCGTGAAATCCCCAAATCACTGTGTCACCGTGCATCATGTCCTAGCACACGGGTTTGAAAGCGAGGTTCAATCAGGGCGGGGGATTTAAGGCAAAATTTCGCCGAACTTGATTCAAATTTTAATGGTTTCTCACCGTCTTAAGGACCGTTGTGAAACAAGATCAATGCTTTAGGTAGGTAATTGGCGCTTTGCATGAACCCGGTTTTCACCCACAACGGGATTAAACGTTTGGCAACCACGATACCAAGATTCCCCAAGTTGGTCTGCATTTCGGGCCGCTTTGAGACGTCTTTAGCGACCTGCGTTCAGCATTTGGTTTCATTTTGGTCGCAGGATGACCGGGTAAGCGAAGGAGAGCAGACAACACCCGAAAGGGGTTGAAAAGAGCTGCTCCTGTCAGGGTATCGGATCGTCGTGGTGTTGAAAGTGGTAAAAGGCGCGTTGTCCGGGCGATGGCTTGACCTCACGAAGGGGCCGCTGCTTCACAGGCAATTCGTAACCACGCAGCTTCTTGCAAGCGCCCTGGCGCTTGCCGTGTTTCCGGTCTGGATCCTTATTCAGGGTGCGCTGACCTTTGAAATGGGGCTGGTTTTTACCTGGCTGATGGGCCCGCTTCTCGCAACTGTCGTACTGGTGCGCACCCGCTCACTGGAAGCAGCCTTCTCCCTCTCATCGATTTCGCTTACGGGGTTGATCGGCACGGTCTGCGCGCTGACCGGGGGGCTTCAGTCCTTTGCCCTGATCTGGCTTCTTGCGGTACCGTTTGAGGCGGCACTTTCCGGCATCCGGCGCAGCATCGCCCTTGCGCTCGTGACTGCGGTAACGGGTCTTCTTCTTCTTGCTTATCTGCCTGCCCTTCACGCGCTTCAGCCTGAATTCGTGCTGACGGCGGCCGATCCTATGGGGCTTTTCCTCGGACCGGTCATGCTGGCGCTTTATATCGCAACGCTTGCCATGAAGGTGCAGGCTGTTGCGCAGTCCTATCAGTTGTCGTCGGAAAGTAACGCAGAGCGCTACCGGCTTCTTGCCGAGAATGCGAGCGATCTCATCACGCAGCACGATGTCAACGGGTCTATATTCTTCGCCTCGCCCGCGACGCGCAGCCTGATGGGCGTCGCGCCGGACGCGGTGGAGAAAAGGGGTTTCTTCAACCGGGTTCATATTGCAGACCGCCCGATCTACATGCAGCTTCTGTCGGAGGTGGTCTCGCGCGGACTGCCGCTTGTGGCAGAGTTCCGCCTCAAGACACGCAGCAACACCATCGACGGATTGGCACGAACGGATGAAGCCGGGACCGGAACCTTCCCCGAATCGGAATTTTCCTGGGTCGAGATGCGCGCCCGCCCGCTCTGGAACGCGAATCAGGCAATCACCGGCGTGATTGCGACAACCCGCGACATCACCGAGCGGCGCGAGCAGGAAGAAAAACTCCGGGAAACCCACCTGACTCTCAAGCAACTGAGCGATGCCAAAAGCCAGTTCCTGGCGAATATGAGCCATGAACTGCGCACACCGCTCAATGCGATCATCGGTTTTTCCGATATTCTGCGCCAGGAATTGTTCGGCGCGCTGCACAATGCGAAGCAAAAGGAATATGTCGAACTGATCCACCAGTCCGGCCACCATCTCCTTCAGGTCGTGACTGACATCCTTGACATGTCGAAGATCGAAAGTGGCACCTTCGACATCGTGCCGGAGGTTTTCGATGTCAACCAACTGGTCCGCACATGCACCAGCATGATGAGCCAGCAGGCCGAGACACGCGGCATTGAACTGCGCACCCTCGTGCCGAACAACTTGCCTGAAGCTGTCGCCGATCCGCGCGCTTGCCGCCAGATTCTGATTAACCTGATCTCAAATGCACTTAAATTTTCAGACAGCGGTGATAAAGTAACGGTTGGTGTCCGGCTTGAAGGCAGCAATCTCGCCTATTTCGTTCGCGATGAGGGCATCGGCATATCGAAAGCGGATCTTGCCCGCATTGGCCAGCCCTTCTTTCAGGCCGACAGCGCCCTCGACCGGCGCTACGAGGGAACGGGGCTTGGCGTGTCTGTTGTCAAAGGCCTGACAGAACTGCACAAGGGACATGTCAATTTCGAAAGCGAAATCGGCAGGGGAACGACGGTAACCGTCCATATCCCGCTGAATTGTGAGGCTGACCAGAGAACGGTTCTAAACCTCGCCTCCGTGGGGACGGAGAAGATCAGGGCTGATCATGAGGCGGACGGAACAGCCGACCGCGATACACGAAAAATCGCCTGAAAGGGACCAGAATGATTGGAAATACGGATTTTCTTGCTGACCTCGGCGCAGAGCCGGTTCGCAGCAAAGGCGGCGTGCGCAATCGAAAACCTGCGGCACGCAAAGTCACAATAAGTGACATCGATCCACCCGTGAAAGCCGGTCTCAGCGGATTTGTGCAGGCGTATGTCAAGGAGTTGTTTATTACCGCCGCGGTGATTGGCCTCATCGGTAGCGCGACGGTCAACGCGCTGTTCCTGCAAGACGCCAAGCATCCAGCCCCCTTGTTCGCGGCGGAAAGCATCAGCCCGGCTCAAACAGCCGCCATCCCGAAGCAGCGCGAAATCCGGCTCAATCAGGTTGGTCAGAATGATCAGGCCCCTCTCGCCGATCCGCTTGTCACGGAAATCCAGCGCAACCTTGCAGCGCGCGGATATTACGATTCGGATATCGACGGGCTGATGGGTGCGCGTACCCGCACGGCCATCGGTCTCTACCAGCGCGCCTTCAACGCAACCGTCACCTATGAGGCAAGTCAGTCCCTTCTCGATCACATCCGCCTGTCGAATCCGGAGAGTGATTATCATGCCAAGGCGCGCCAGCGTGTTGCCGATACCGAGAAAACGGCAAGCGGGAATCCACCGCTGCAACGCGTGTCAAACACGATTGATGCGGTCAGTGAAGACCCGGAGCGCATCAAGCAGGTGCAGCGTGCCCTTTCCAAGCTGGGCTACACGCTTGTCGATGATGGCGTCGCCGGTCCCAACACGCGTCAGGCGATTGCCGATTTCAAGAGAAAGCGCGGGCTTGACGGATCGGGTGCGATCACCGTGTCGTTGCTGAACGAACTCATCAAGCTGCGGCAACTTTAAGCCGATGCGCCTGAGCAGTGAATTCTGGATCAGCGCCTTCATCCGCCAGGCGGAGCATGATGGCGATTTCTGCGGCCTGGTGTGCCGTGGCGCGTCACATGGCGGATCGGTTCTGGTCGTGGTGAACCGCTTGAACGGTATATTCGACGTTTATGCCGCAGCGCCTCAGGCGTTTGTCGCGGACGACCGCGACGACCGGGTTTTCCATCTTTTGCTTGCGGGCGTCGATCAGGAGACCGTGAACCTTCAGATTGAGAAGGAACGCCGGTTTGATAGCGATTTGTGGATTGTCGAACGCGAAAGTCGCGATGGACGCCACGGCCTTTCGGTGATCGAGATCTAGGAAACGTTCTTTGCTGTCTGGCGCATGATGCTTCGGCGGCTCGTCAGATGGCGTGTCGGCTTCTCACCGTGCGCGCGGTCGATCCGGGGTTGCGTTCTTGCGAGCGCTCGGGGCGCGCATCGGAGAGTGATTGACCGGCTGTGACCGTTGCGTATGTCGTCCGTTTTTCCGGCGTGATGCTGTCGCGCGGCGCTCTCCATTGCTGCACTATTTCCCGAGCCCCGCCAGCACTGATCGCGCCATAGAACCATTCGAGCAGATAGACCTGTTCGACATCCCGACCGAGAATAGGGTTGAGGAGAATGAACGCTTCATTAGCGGTTTCCGGCGGAAGCGAGAGGGATTTGAGGCAGATCGCAAGGGCAAAACCGTTCGGATCCGCGAGAATCGTGTCGCACGCATCCGGCGAAAGGTTGCATTCGCGCGCCATCAGCCGTGCAAAACCGCTTTTATCACCGCCACGCGCCAGTTTGACGAAGGTGACTGCCTGTTCTGCTCGCATATAGGCGGTTTTGAGAAGCGACAGCGGATCGCCGCCCCGCTGTCTCAGGCGCTGTTCGATCGTATCAAGCTGGGTCAGAACATGGGCGTGTTCCTGTGCCATGAACCGTTCGAGATTATGTAATGGGAATGGTTGGGCATCTGCCGACAAGGCTTGATGTATCGGTCTCGCTGCCGTGTCGATCATCGCAAGGGGCTTCTCGGCCTCTTCAATCCATTCCAGATTCAAAGGCGTCATGTCTGCCGCAGTCGGCATCATGGATTCCGCCCGCAGGACTTCGGTTTCAAGAAGGTCGAGGGTGCCAAACTGCGGTATCTTGTATCTCGAAAGGGCGATCGTGACTTTTTCAGAGAGCTTCGGGCGTGCAGCGATGGCAAGCGCATGCACAACATTACCATTCGCAAGAATGACCAGAAGGTCTTCGTCCGTGAACTGACCATAATGACTGAGAAGTGGCGCTGCGACGGAAATGTCATCCTTTGCAAGACTAAGGGCGACAGCGCGTGGCAGAAGCGGGCAGGTAGCAATCTGTTCGGCAAAATCAGCTTTGATCTGAAGGCTGATTTTCGGCAGCAGCCGAAGACATAATTCCTCGAAATGCAGCAACTCCTGCCGCGAGGGGTGGTGGTTTTCGATAAAAAGCTCACAAGCCGCCATCAGAACAGCGGAATGTCGGTTATGTTGATTTGCGTGCACCAAGATGGAGAACCCGTCGCTATTGCGTGTTATTGTCATGAAAACCAACGCGATACGCATTACACTCAGCTCACCATGCCGCAAAAGCGTTAGCGGTCTGTTAACTTTACTGATGTCTTAATGCGAATGCCTAAAATCGGGCCTATCGACCGGGGTGGTCGATATGGGCAGCGTGTAGCGTTCCCTGCTTGTCATGATGCGGAATTAGGGGGTTCGCCATGGAAACAATTCTCGACTTTGAAGAATATCGCAACCGACGCATGGGCTCGCGCGCGAGAACGAAGAGCAAAGCGGAGGGACGTGATGCGGAAATCGTTTTCTTCACCGGAGTCCGTTTTGAATATAAGTGCCGTGAGCAGATGAAGGCCTTTGCACAGAGGCGGTCGTCCGCGAAGGTTCAGCACCACGACGCGTGACGACTTAGAACTGGTATCTTATCCGGGCGTAACGGTGCGTGTGGGGCAGGCTGTCACGACCAATTCGAGTTTGAGTGAATGAAGCACATCTGGCCTTGCCTTGATCCGGACCGTCTTCTTGTAAGTCTGCGCGGGATTTGCCGCATCGGATGCATTCTTCTCGTGTCCGGTCTCGTCGTTGGCTGCTCGCGACCGACCGGTGACTTCGGCCGCACCGCGCCGAATGTGAGCCATGACCAATTGGCGCCCGCCCTTGGCAAGGCCCTTGCTCACCGCCGCGAAGAGCCAGTCTCGCTTTTCGGGCGCACGGATGATGAAATTACCCTTGAAAATCTGTCCTGGACCATCCTGCGTCCGGTGCACAGCGCCGACTGGGTTTCGGGATCGCTCATCGAGGGGCGCCGCACCCGCGTCTTTCCCGATATCAACGGCAAACTTGATTTTCGCGCCTATCTGTTCTGGCTGCGGATTGAGCGGTTTACCTCAAGCGAAGCCCGCTGGAACCGTGTGATCGATGACATCCGCGCCGATCAGGGCGCGATCACGCCGTTTTATGAGCAGGCTCGGCTGGTCTACACGGTCGACCAGCAACGCATTGCCTATCTCGAGCAAAATCCGGATATCGGCCCGCGCTATCAGAAGAACACCCGCGCCCGGCTTCTCGAGAATGAAGCTTTGATCCAGCTCGCGCTCGATGGACTGAACTTTCGCTATGCCGCTTATGATTATGCGATCAAGCGGCTGACGGTCGAATTTCCGTCGCCGCGGGCAATTCATGCGGCAGAAGAACTTGCCCGCTATGCGCAGCTCATCGAGCGCGGGGGCGAGCGCGGGTTGCCCTTTATTGAAAATCCGGAATTGCTCTCCTCCCGCATCACCCATGAGGATGACAAGAAAAAACCAGATGGAAAGAAGGATGGCGACGAGACAGTGCGGAAATAGGGCGTTTGGCTGTATGGTCGGCTGGCCTTTTGTGCGGCTTAGCCAGTGGTTCGCCCGAAACAAAACAGTCCGACTTCAGTCGGGTTGTTTTGTTGAGGAAAATCGAACCCTTTCAAAGAGTTGAGCTGGTGGATCGGCCCGACTTTTCGGGTTCGAAAAGTTGGAGTCAATCCACTAGTGGCACTCTGCCGTTTGCAGCGCTTCAGCGACGATCTCATCATAATGCCGCGAGGACTTGAAAATCCGGAAAACCAGAAAAATCTCGTCCTCATTCAAACGCACATCAACGGACTGATTGTCGTCCTCAAAGGTGTCATCGACCGCTTCTTGCTCATCCGGGCTTGTGATGTCGCGCGGTAGGGGCAATGGCAAGCCGTCCACCAAACGGCTTGGAAGCGAATCCGGTTCTCTTTCCGGTTCTCTTTCCAGATATGGTTCCTCGCTCTGGGACACCTGATTGGCCTTGTGGATCGTGAGATTGAGAAGCGGGGTTTCGGAGACGCCATCATGAAGACTATAGAGCGCTTCAGCCCGCTTGTTGTAGATCGTGACGTTCCAGAAGCTCGTCGGCCCATCTGCCAGTACCATTGCCGGTCCATCATCGAGTGACAGATGGCATACCGCATGGGCCATCGCCGGGTCGGCCTCGCCGAGAAGGGCCGCCGCCTGCCTGGTCGTTGCAAGCGGCACCATCCGGCGCGCCGGAACGGCGGCAGTGATGCGCTGCCAGACCTTGTCCTCGGCCAGAAACGGGGTCGATAACACCGCAAAAATATGAACGAGGCTTCCCAGCACCAGGGTGAGCAGGATCAGCCGAACTGTCAGGATCATGCGCAGTTCCTTCGGGTGATAAGCGGCGTCCTGATCGCGGAATCGAGCGCGCCACTCGTCAGCGGCGTGTCATAGATCCGCAGCATCAGCCGGAAACGACCGGGTGTTGACAGCCGCAGCCAGTTGCCGGGCTTGGCCACACGTGAGATCATTATCGTCAGGGTTTCGTCCTCGTTCCAGACAATATCCGACGAGGAAATGAAGGTGTCGCCTGCCAAATCGCTATCCCAAACGCCATCGCCAACGTCGCTGATACCGCCCGCGCTGTTGCTGCGGGCTTTGCCTTGCGGGGCAAGTGTCCAAAGCCGCCCGCGCGGAACCTGCCCGGACAGTTCATAGGTGCAGCTTCCAAGGAGCGGCTTGCCGTCGCTGTCCGACTCAGTTGCAAGCGACAAGCCCTCGGTCACCGTCATCCAGACCGTGCCACTGCGCGCGAGATAGGCCTTGGTGTAAGGGTCCGCCGTTGGTTCGCCGGCGAGCGGCCAGACATCCCATTGCCCAAGATCGACCTTGCCGAAGCGCAGATTGCCATCAAGCACTAGATAGGCAGAGCCGATGCCCATCAGGCAGGCAATGATACCGATGGCGATGGCGATGAAAGGGCTGCGCACGGCTCGGCCTAGAACCCACCGGCGATTGGGCTGAAACCGGGCTCGGACGAAGCCTCAATCGGCGTCAATGCGGTCTTGAGCGGATCCGATGCCTTGCGCAGAAGCGAGCCGATGTCGGAAAGCGCTTCGTTCGTTTTTGACGAGAGGGTGCGTAATTCCTGGAAGGTCGCGACCCTGTCCTTCTTCGTCTTTTCGGTTATATCGACGAGCTGCGGCGTTTTCTGCGTGCCTTCGTCGGTGAAGGGGATCGGTCTCGCGTCAATGCCCTGGTGGGCAAATGTCATGATGTCCTTCCATGTCATGGCAGGAAGTCTTCCGCCGGTGAGGCGGTTTGTCGGCGTGTAATTGTCGTTGCCATACCAGACAGCCCCGACGTAATTTCCGGTGTAGCCGATAAACCACGCGTCGCGGTAGGATTGGGTGGTGCCCGTCTTGCCTGCGGTCCTGCGGTCATCGAGCTTGGCGCGTCCTCCGGTGCCCCATTCCGGCACCTGGGTCAGAATTTCGTTCATCGAGCGCACGGCCTGCTCGGAAAGCACTCTGTTGCCATGACCGGTCGAGCTGTTGTCGATGAGCAGATCGCCCTGCGAATTGTAAACCCTCAGGATCGCCTTCGGCCGCGCCTGATAACCACCATTTGCGAACACCGAGTATCCGGCGGTCATGTCGATGACGGATATTTCGGATGTACCGATCGGCAGGCTTGGCGTGTTGCGCAATTCGCTGGTGATGCCCATGGCATGGGTCTGTTCGATCACCCTGGAGCGACCGATAGCCTGTGCGAGTTTGACGGGGATTGTGTTGATCGACTTCACAAGCGCGGTGGTCAGGGTGACCGGCCCGGCGTAATTGCGGGTGTAATTCTTTGGTGACCAGTTGCCGATCTGGACATAACCATCAGTCAACACCGATTTCGGCGTGAAGCCGTTTTCCATCGCCGTTGCATAGACAAACGGCTTGAAGGTTGAACCGGGTGAGCGCAACGCATCGACGGCGCGGTTGAACTGGCTCTGGCCATAGTCGCGCCCACCGACCATGGCGCGGACAAAACCCTCCGGCGTCATGATCACGGCGGCACCCTGCGAGATGTTGTACTCCTCGCCATTCTCCGCGAGATAGGCGTTGATCGTGTCTTCGGCCTTTTTCTGGACGTCGATATCAAGACCGGTCACGACGGTAAGCACCCGGTCATCGGCGATCCTGAGCCCGAGGACCTGCTCGTAGGCCCAGTCAAGGAAGTAATCCGGGCGCTGCTCCTTGCGGCGGTTGATGGCGGTTGCCGGTTTCTGGCGCGCGGCGAGAACCTGACCTTCGCTCAGAAATCCCGCCTGAACCATATTGGTCAGAACCTCGTTCGCCCGCTCGCGCGCGGCAGCAAGGTTGATATGCGGCGCATAATTGGTCGGCGCCTTGAACAGCCCGGCCAGCATCGCGGATTCGGCGAGTGTCAGATCGGCATAGTTCTTGTCGAAATAAAATTCCGCCGCCGCCGGAATGCCGAAAGCACCGCCGCCGAGATAAGCCCGGTTGAAATAGAGTTCCAGGATTTCGTTCTTCGTAAGGTTTGCTTCAAGCCAGATCGCAAGAAAGGCCTCTTTCACCTTGCGGGTGAGGGTGCGCTCGTTCGTGAGGAAGATGTTCTTGGCCACCTGCTGCGTGATCGAGGAGCCGCCTTCCAGGACGCCTCCCGCCTGAACATTCGTCGATAAGGCGCGGGCAATGCCGAAGACATCCACTCCGAAATGCGAGAAGAACCGCCGATCCTCGGTGGCAAGCGTCGCCTTGATCACATAGTCGGGCAGTTGATCGAGATCGATCGGCTTGTTCTGAAGAACGCCGCGCCGACCGATCACAACGCCGGAGCGGTCAACGAAGGTGACGGAATACTCATCCTGCTTGCGCCAGTCTTTTTGGGTTACATCGAAGGCCGGTTGGGCGAGGGCGAGCATCAAGATCATGCCGACCGTACCCCAGGTCAGGGTCTCGTTGCCAAGTTCGATCGGCAGGCGCTGCCAGCCGAAGACGCGGAAGCGGCGCATGAAGACAGAAAAATCGGCATAAAGATTGGACAGCCAGTTGAATCCTGAAAAAACCCCTCCGTCGAGAGCTCCGTCAAGTTCCAGAAGGCGCCGGCCAAAACGACCGCGCCGCTTACTGACAAAGGGGTCCTTCACCGCAACCACTCATTGTGAACCATATTAAGGTTTTGTTAATAATCGTTTGCGGTCCAAGAAGCCAGATGCAATATCGCGAACGCATGGAAACAGGGAAGATTGGTTAATGGCTGAAACGCCTTTCTGGCAGCGGCTGACGCTTGATGAGATGTCGCCCGCGGAATGGGAAAGCCTCTGCGACGGCTGCGGTCGCTGCTGTCTCAACAAGCTCGAAAGCGAGGAGACGGGCGAGATCGTCTGGACCAATGTCGCCTGCGGCCTTCTTGATGATGAAAGCTGCCGCTGCGGCGATTACAAGAACCGCTCGACACTGGTACCGGATTGTATCCAGCTGACCCCGGATACGGTGCGCAGTCTCACCTGGCTGCCCGCCACCTGTGCCTATCGTCTGGTGCGCGAAGGCCGCGACCTTTACTGGTGGCACCCCCTTGTCTCCGGCGATGCCGATAGCGTGCATATGGCGGGTATTTCGGTGCGCGGTCTCACTGTCAGCGAGTGGGGTGTCTCCGTCGAAGATTATGAGGACTATCTGGTGAGCTGGCCAATGGAAGACCCGTTCGCCGAAGATGACACTGATGAAGAAGAGCCAGAAAAACAAAATATATCAAAAGCCTAATCGAATGCGGAGCGAGCAGGCTCGTTCACTAAGACGAAGCCGAGCCTGCGTATCCGCGCGTGACTGACCTGAAAAGAGCGGCGGGCTATTGGCAGGTGTAAAAAACAGGGAAATAAAAATAGGAAAATATTCATAAAATCGCTTGACACCGTTACGGTGCTTTGGTATCTCTTTTCTACGGTCGCAGAAGTGTCCCTAAATTTGTAAGGGACCTCATCGAGGCGGCTTTTATTCCTATTCAATCATTCATCCCATCCGCCATCTGCTGCACGGCCCCTTTGGGTCGTCGGCCGGTGTTTTCGTTTGGGCTGGCGCAGCGTAAAGGATCACGGCGGACGCATGACGGATTGGCAGTTGATCCGGGAGGCCTATGAGGGAACAGACGAAACCGTGGCAAGCCTTTGCAAGCGCTTTGCCCTTCAACCGAGAGTTTTTTACCGGCGCCGCACCGAGGAGGGATGGACGATGCGGCGCCCCCGGAAGCGGCTGGCCAATTTGCCTGCCATCAAACCAAAGGCGAAACGCACGATCCCCAAAGCCCGGCTGATCGAGCGGCTCTATAAGGCCTTCGACCGGCAGATGCGGGACTTCGAGGCCCGGATGGCGCAACTCGGCGATACGGTCGATGGTGAGATCGGCGCGGCGGCGAATGAAAAGGATGCCCGCACCCTCGGCACGCTCGCCCGCACGCTCGAAAAGCTGATCGAGCTTCGCGCCGACGATGCGGCTTCTGATCCGACAAACGACAAAGGAACCGATATTGACAGCCTTCGCGAGGAACTTGCGCGCCGGATTGAGCGCGTGTGCCCGGAAGGGCAGGCTGAGTGATCTTCTCGATCAGTTCTCGGCATCGGACTATGACGCGCTTCTCAACGACTGGCTGATCTGGGCGCGCGATGATCAGTTGCCGCCCTCGGGTGATTGGCGGATATGGCTTCTGCTTGGCGGGCGCGGTGCGGGCAAGACCCGCGCCGGTGCGGAATGGGTGCGCGGCATGGCAACCGGCGCAGGCCCTTTCACGCATCGCTCCGTCGGGCGGATTGCCCTTGTCGGCGAGACCTATGCCGATGTCCGTGACGTGATGATCGAGGGCGTGTCGGGCATTCTTGCCGTTCACCCGAAGCATGACCGGCCCGACTGGAAGAAAACCAGACGCCAGCTGGAATGGTCGAATGGTGCGATTGCCCAGGCATTCTCGTCAGAAGACCCCGACGGTCTGCGCGGGCCGCAATTCGATGTCGCCTGGTCTGACGAGATCTGCAAATGGCGTCACCCGGACCAGACCTGGGACATGCTGCAATTCGGCCTGCGCCTTGGCGAGCGGCCACGGCAGGTTGTCACCACGACCCCGCGCCCGATGCCTCTGATTCGCCGCCTGATGGCTGATCCCGGGGTTCATCTGGCGCGGGCAGCGACACGGGCGAATGCGGGAAATCTCGCGCCTGGTTTTCTTGATCAGATGATCCGGCGCTATGCCGGATCGCGGCTTGGACGTCAGGAACTCGATGGTGAACTGATCGAGGATCGCGAGGACGCCTTGTGGAAGCGCGACCGGCTGGAGACGATGATCGTCGACAAGGCCCCGCCACTCAAGCGCATCGTGGTTGCGGTCGATCCGCCCGCGACATCGCATGCGAAATCGGACGCCTGCGGGCTGATCGTGGCCGGTGTCGACGAAGCGGGTATGGCCTATGTTCTTGCCGACGGCAGCCGTAATGCGGCAAGCCCGGCGGAGTGGGCGGGACGTGCGATCGAGCTTTTTCACCGCTTTGATGCCGACTGCGTGGTCGCTGAGGTCAATCAGGGCGGCGATATGGTAACGGCGATCCTTGAGCAGGCGGACCGGCTGGTACCGGTCAAACCGGTGCGCGCATCGCGCGGCAAATACACCCGCGCAGAGCCGGTCGCCTTTCTTTACGAACGCGGCCTGGTGCGCCATGTCGGCGCGCTGCCGAAGCTGGAAGACGAGATGTGCGACTTCGGTATCGACGGCCTGTCCGCCGGGCGTTCGCCGGATCGTCTCGATGCCCTCGTCTGGGCACTCACGGAATTGATGCTGAAACCGGGTGGCGATCCGAAAATCCGTCGCATGTAACGGCAGGACTGAAAAGCATTCAGGCGGGAAAGCCGAAGAACACGGAAACCCCGAAACAAACCCAAACATTGATGGGAAAACTCATGGCACTTTTTGAACGACGCGGCAAAGCGGCGGGCGGCTCCCTGCGCCCTGAAAAAGGTTTCGCGCCCGGAACCGGCAATAATGGCGGCAGCAGGTCGACGGCAACACTGGAGGCGAAGGCATCGCGCGCCGGACCGCTCGTCTATCTTCAGTCGAATGGCCAGCCGGTCTGGACGGTGCGCGATTATGCCTCGCTTGCCCGCGAAGGCTTTACGCGCAACGTCATCGCCTATCGCGCGGTGCGCATGGTGGCAGAGGCCGTCGGCTCGGTTCCCTTCATGTTATCCGAAGCGGGCGAGCGGCTTGATACCCATCCGCTTCTCGATGTCCTGCGCAATCCGAACGAGCGCCAGTCGGGAAGCGAACTTCTGGAGGCAATCACCTGCAACCTTCTCCTTGCCGGCAACGCCTATCTCGAAGGCGTGGCGCTTGACGGCAACCTGCGGGAACTCCATGCCCTGCGGCCGGATCGGGTGCGGGTGGTGCCGGGTGCCGATGGCTGGCCGGAGGCTTATGTCTACGCCGTTGCCGGCGGATCGGTGCGCTTCGACCAGACGGTGGCAAGCGGTGGCGCGATGGCGCCGATCCTGCACCTTTCTTTCTATCATCCGCTTGATGACCATTACGGCTTTGCGCCCATCGAGGCGGCACAGACCGCGCTCGACATCCACAATGTTTCGAGCGCCTGGAACAAGGCGCTTCTCGACAATGCCGCGCGCCCGTCTGGCGCGCTGGTTTATCAGGGCGGCGAGGGCAACCTCACCGAGGAGCAGTTCGACCGGCTCAAGGCTGAGCTTGAGGAAAGTTTTCAAGGCGCGCGCAATGCCGGCCGGCCGCTGCTTCTCGAGGGTGGGCTCGACTGGAAGGCGATGAGCCTGAGCCCGCATGACATGGATTTTCAGGAAGCCCGCAATGCCGCCGCCCGCGAAATCGCGCTCGCCTTCGGCGTGCCGCCGCAGCTTCTCGGCATCCCGGGCGACAACACCTATTCGAATTATCAGGAAGCAAATCGCGCCTTCTGGCGGCAGACGATTCTGCCTCTGCTGCGCCGCACCGCGCAATCGATCGAAAGCTGGACCCGCCATCTCTATGGCGCGGGCCTTGAGCTCAACCCGGATGAAAGCATGATCACAGCACTGGCAAGCGAGCGCGATCAGATGCTTCAGCGCGTTGTCACCGCCGATTTTTTGACCGTGAACGAAAAGCGCAAGGCCCTTGGCTACGCCCCGGTTGAGAACGGCGACGCGCTGCCCGATCAGGAATAGGCGGTGGTTTATCCCCGCCGTTACGCCTGCGGTTAAGATCAATGCATCATCAGATAAGCCGTCGCAGCGGCGGGGAATTTGGAGCGATGGAACAGATCACGAAAAGCGTCATCGACCGCGGCGACCTTGCGCATCTTGCCCTCTTCCTCTGGGCCTCGGGCGCGACTGGGCTTCTGGTCTGGACACTCAAGGAACTCGCCGCCTCGAACCGGCGCTTTAACGACTTCGTTCAGCAGATACATCGGGTGAATCAGTTTTTCAAGGAGCGTGAATGAACATGCGTATTCTGTCTCAAATATCTGTTATAAAACGTTTATTTGGAATTCTTCAGGTATCGGAAACAGGCCATGCCGATGTCTTTCGCACGTTTGCCTCAGGTCTGATCAAGGTACTTGAATCACCTTCTGAACAACCCGTGCGCGCCCGTATCCGCGCCGTCAGGCACGGCTAGGTCGGCGGTTGCGATCCTGTCGCAGAACACGGCAGGGGCCAAGGGATCAAGGCGGACCGGATACGGACGCATCAATTCAAACAGCATCGGAAAATTTCATGATCACGCAGAAAATCGCGCGTGCGGGCGAAACGAAACTCGCCCGCACCGACCTTGCCCGGGTTGAGAGTGACGGCACGTTTGAAGGTTACGCAAGCCTCTTCGGCGCGCAGGATCTTGGGCTTGATGTCGTCATGCCCGGCGCCTTTCAAAAGAGCCTCGCGCGCCAGGCAGGCGCGGCTCCGATCCGGATGCTTTTCCAGCACGATCCGAATCAGCCGATCGGTGTGTGGGAAATCATCCGGGAAGATGCGCGCGGGTTATACGTCAAGGGTCAGCTGACACTCGGTGTGGCGCGGGCACGCGAGATCCATGCCCTGATCAAGGCGGGCGGCCTCAACGGGCTTTCGATCGGCTTCAAGACCGTGCGCGCCCGGCGCGATCCGCGAACCGGCGTGCGCCAGATTTTCGAGGTCGACCTTTGGGAAATCTCGGTCGTGACTTTTCCGATGCTGCCGCAGGCGCAGGTCCATGCCGTCAAGGCCGCGAACCCGCAGCGGGCGCTACCAAGTACACGGGAATTCGAACGGTGGCTCATGCGGGATGCGGGGCTGTCACGAAAGGAAGCACGAACGGTAATCCGCTCGGGCTTCAGTAGTCTGGGCGCCCAGCGGGATGCGGTGACCGGCAGAAAAGGGTGTGAAGCAAGTCCCCTCGAGGCAATTCGCCGCGCGACCGACATGCTTCGCCCCGCAACACAGCAACGCAAAAACACAGGAAACCGACCATGACCAACACACCCACCCGGCACGCCCCATCGCCGGAAATGAAAATGGATATGCCAATGAGTATGGGCAGCATGGGCAGCACTGGAGTCACCAGTCTTGAAGTCGTCGAGGCATTCGATGAATTCATGCAGTCTTTCGAGGCCTTCAAGCAGGCAAACGACGAACGCCTTTCCCAGATCGAACGCCAGGTAACGGCGGATGTATTGACCGAAGAAAAGATGAACCGCATCAACGCTGCTCTCGACCAGCAGAAACATGTGGTGGACCATCTGCTTCTGAAACAGCGCCGCCCGTCGCTTGGCCACTCCGCCAGCGCCTTTTCCGCCGGTGCCCTGGAGCACAAGGCGGCGTTTGAGGGCTATATGCGCAAGGGCCAGACAGCGACTGGTCGCGCCTCTCTCTCGAAGCTTGAGGAAAAGGCGCTGTCCATCGGTTCTGATCCGGATGGCGGCTATCTCGTCCCGCATGAGACGGAAACCGAAATCGGTCGTCTTCTCGCGGAGATCTCGCCGATCCGGGCAATTTCTGCCGTCCGGCAGATTTCCACATCGGTCTACAAGAAGCCGTTCACGATCAATGGTCCGGCTGTTGGCTGGGTCGGAGAGACGGAGGCGCGCGCGCAGACCGCCGCCCCGATGCTGGATGAACTCGAGTTTCAGGCGATGGAGCTTTTCGCTCAGCCGGCTGCAACCGGCGCGCTTCTTGATGACGCCGCGATCAATGTCGAGGAATGGCTTGCCCAGGAAGTCCAGATTGCCTTTGCCGAGCAGGAGAGCGCAGCCTTCGTCAATGGCAATGGCGACCGCCGGCCACGCGGGTTCTTGAACTATCCGCGCATTGCCAATGCGGATTGGTCATGGGGCAATATCGGCACCGTTGCAACCGGCGCCGCAGGTGCTTTCGCAAGCAGCGACGCGCTGATCGATCTCGTCTATGAACTGCGATCCGGCTATCGCCAGAATGCGCATTTCGTGATGAACCGGCGCACCCAGGCGGATATCCGCAAACTCAAGGATGCGGATGGCAATTACCTCTGGGCCCCCGCCACAAGCGCGGATGGCAAGCCGACCCTGATGAATTTCCCGATCGCTGAGAGCGAGGACATGCCGGACATCGCCGCAGGCAGCGCTGCTGTCGCCTTTGGCGATTTCGGGCGTGGCTATCTGGTGGTCGATCGTGTCGGTGTCCGCGTGCTGCGCGATCCGTTCTCGGCAAAACCCTATGTCCTCTTCTACACGACCAAACGTGTCGGCGGCGGCGTACAGGATTTCGACGCGATCAAACTCCTGACTTTCAGCGCCGCGTAAAGCGTCCTCCCGGCTTTTCGGTCCCGCCGCGCGCGGTGACCGGCCGGCGCTGAACGGCCCCGCCGCGCGCCCCCACGCGGCGGGGTTTTTTTTAAATGAGCCTTTCCTTTTCGACTGGAGATCACAATGACGCTTTTCATGGTGCAAGGCCCGCAGCTCGAACCGATCTCGGTCGCTGAGGCGAAACTCTTTCTGCGGGTTGACGACGACGCGGAAAACGATGTCGTTGCCGCACTCATCACCACGGCCAGACTTCATGTTGAGCGGCTGACGCGGCGGATCATGCTTGCCCAGTCGTGGCGGCTTTATCTCGACGACCTGCCGCCGGACGGCCTTGTCGAGCTGGGCATCGGCCCTGTGCGCACTGTATCCGAGGTGGTGCTTTATGACGCGAACGGCGTCGCCGTAACCGTGCCCGCGGCAGATTATGTGGTCGACGTGACCGCGATCCCGGCGCGGATCAAATTTCGCAGCCGCTCTGGCATCCTGAACGGTCTTGGTGGCAAGCGCGCGCTCAATGGCTATGAGATCGATTTTATCGCCGGCTTCGGCGAGACGACGCTTCAGGTGCCGCACGATCTGCGCCATGCCGTCCTGATGCTGGTTGCCCACTGGTTTGAAAACCGCAGCGCAGTTGTCAGCGATGCAAGCCCCGTCTTCACACCGAAAGGGGTACGCGAACTGATCCAACCTTACCGCGTGGTGCAATTGTGAGGCGCGGCGCTTTCAATGATCCGGGTTATTTTGCCCACCGGGTCACCTTGCAGGAACGGGTGGTAACCGCTGACGGTCTCGGCGGGTCCGCGCCCGGCTGGGCTGATCGTGCGACCCTGTGGTCGCGGGTTGTCCCGATGACGCAGGCAGAAGCGGCGCGTGCCGATCATCTGACAAGTCGGATCACCCACGAGGTCTCGATACGGTTTCGCGAAGACATCGCGTCGGGCATGCGCTTTCTCCACCGGGGAAGGGTACTCGCCATTCTCTCAAAGCTCGATCCCGATGAGAGCCGCCGGTTCCTCATCGTGCTCTGCGAAGAGGTCGCGTGATGCGCCGCCCCGTCCGAACAGTGACCAGTGATCTTTCCCGGGCGATTGCACGGATGCAGCGCAGGCTCATGGCTAGTGTGGCGCGGGCGCGCCATCGCCGGGCCGAGGAGATCGCCGCCGCAATTTCGGCAAGTGCCCCGGATGTTCGGGTCAACATTGCAGAAAGCGGCGGGCGCAGCCTCCTTGACATCACGGGAAATAATCTCGCCGCCCGCGCAATCACCGGATCTGCCGAAGGTCTCCCCGATCGCCAGGCTGGAAGGCCCGCCAACGGGCCAATTGATCGCTGATTAGATCGTGAACAGGAAAACCGATGACCGACATTCTTCCCCTCGTCAGCGCCGAGCACGCGCTTCAGGAAGCCGTTTATGGCGCACTCACGGCCAATTCAGCGCTGGTCACGGCCCTTGGCGGCGCAAGGGTTTATGACCGCGCGCCGGAAAGCGCTGCCTTTCCCTATATCGCCTTCGCCGCGCTCGCGAGCCGTGACGGTTCAACTGCGACCGAGGCAGGTTATGAATGCCGCATTACCCTCAACATCTGGTCGCGCCATGGCGGCAGGCGCGAGGCCTTCCAGCTGATGCAGCTTCTGCGTCAGACGCTGCATGACCGCGAACTCGCGCTTGCCGAACACATCCTCGTCAATCTGCGCGAGGAATTTTCCGAGGTGGGCGAAGACAGCGACCGCAAGCTTTTTCGCGGCAGCCTGCGGCTGCGTGCTTTCATCGAAATCCAGTCCTGAACTCTTTTGAAAACCTGAACTCTTCTGAAAAAGGAAACAACGATGCCCGCGCAAAAAGGCAAGGATCTTCTCCTCAAACTCGATCATGATGGCGATGGCGGCTTTTCGACTGTCGCCGGTCTGCGCTCGAAGCAGATTTCATTCAACGCACAGACCGTGGATGTGACCCACGCGGATTCGGTCGATCGCTGGCGCGAATTTCTCGCAGGCGCTGGCGTGCGTTCCGCTTCTGTCACCGGCTCCGGCCTTTTCAAGGACGCAGCCTCCGACAGCGCGATCAAGGATGTGTTTTTCAACGGCGACATCCGCGCCTGGCAGATTGTGATTCCAGACTTCGGTGTCATCGAGGGGGCATTCCAGATCACCGCGCTTGAGTTTGCGGGCAATCATGATGCCGAGGTTACGTTTGATCTTGCGCTTGAATCTGCTGGCGCCGTCACCTTCCAGGCGGTGCTCTGATGGCAAATCCAAGGCGCGGTGAAATCGAGGCGGTGCTCGATGGCCGCACACTCACGCTCTGTCTCACCCTTGGTGCGCTTGCGGAACTTGAACATGCATTCGGTGTTTCCGATCTTATGGCGCTTGCCGCGCGCTTCGAGGAGGGGCGTCTCGCGGCGCGCGAAATTGCTGTCCTGATCGGTTGCGGCCTGCGCGGTGCAGGCCATGACATCGCCGATGACGCTGTGCTCGCGATGCAGGCCGAGGGCGGTATCGCCGGATTTGCCTCGATCGCGCACCGACTTCTGGCCGCAACATTCGGCCCGCCGGAAGGCAGCCCTGATGTCGGATGAGCCTGCCCGCTTTCCCTGGCCGGACCTGATGCGCTTCGGCTTCGGCATTCTCAAACTGTCGAGTGCCGAATTCTGGGCGATGACCCCGCGCGAGATGGCGGCCGCGATGCGCGCCCATCAGCCAGCCGACAGACCCGCGCTCAGTCGTGGCGGATTTGACGCCCTGATGCAGCGCTTTCCAGACAAGGAGGAACCGAAATGACGATTGAAACGGTTACAATCGAAGTCGATGCCGACACTGAAGAGGCGCGACGCTCGTTCAATGCCCTGAACAGCACGGCCTCGACCTTCGGACGCCAGATCACCCGCGCGCTCACCGATGCGACAGTGAAGGGCAAAGACCTTGACGACGTTTTTCGCTCCCTCGCGCTGTCCTTGTCGAACAGCGCGCTGACATCAGGCTTGAAGCCCTTGCAGGATGCTCTTTCAGCCGGTCTTGGCAGCCTGTTTTCCGGCCTTTCCGGCGGGGGCGGGGCGGGTGGTGCT
>JACESI010000017.1 GCA_013911885.1 Hyphomicrobiales bacterium
CCTCGGGTGGGTGGGGCCACAGGATCGGGGCATCGCTGGCTATGGGTTATGTCGCGAACGCAAGTGGAGTCACGGATGCCTGGTTGACTTCGGGCGCGTGGGAGGTTGAGGTGGCCTGGACGCGCCACCCGATCCGCGTACAGTTGCGCCCTTGGTACGACCCGAGAGGCGACCGGATCAAGGGCTGACGAAACCACAAAAACAACAAAGGGAGAGACCAGAATGACGAAACAGACCATACACCCGGAACTTGAACGGCGGCTTGCCGAGCTTGAACGACCAGAGGCGCAAGGCGGCGGGTTCGGCGTCTCCGACTGGGTCTGGCTGATGGCGCTTGGCGTTGTCGGCCCGGCGCTGTTGCTGGTGTGGGGGTGGCAATGAGCAACTCCGATAACACACAGGAAACTGGCTGGCCTCTGACCCGGGCGGAACGAACGTGACTGGAAACCCTGGCAGTTGTTCATGGTGCTCTTGGTCACCGCGGCGGCAACATGGTGCTACATCATCGGCGAGTATGTCGGCTACTATCTGAATCTCAAGATGGGCGTGGCCGCGATGACGGCGGGCAGTATGATGGGGATGCTCTTGGTCACGCTGGCTGTGGTGCCGACCGCCACGCGCTACGGCATCGATTCCATCGCCACAGCGCGCCCGCAATTCGGGGATCGCGGCTGGATCATCACGGTGTTCCTGCAATACGCCTCGATCATCGGATGGAACTGCCTGTTGATGATCTTTTTCGGCAAATCCGTCGGCCAGTTGCTCCAAGCCCTCAACATCGTCGACGCCGCAAGCGCCGCCTGGGTCTTGCGCATCGTGACCGTGCTGGCTTGTGTTTTTGTCTACCTGGTCCTGATGCGCGGCGGCACGGGGCTGGAGACGGTCTCGAAGATCCTGTTCTTCTTCATCGTCGCCATCGGCCTTTGGATGCTGTGGATTTTGCTGGCCAACCAGTCCGATGCGATTGCGGCGGCGAAACCGTCCTATGCCTCGGGCAGCCTGCGGTGGGATTATGTGACCGGGATCGAGATCGGGATCGTCAGCCTGCTTAGCTGGTGGCCCTATATCGGGGCGATGGTGCGCCGCGCTCCCAATGCCCATTCCGCCACGTTGCCCTCAATGATCGGGATGGGCCTGCCGGTGCCGCTTTTGTCCATCGTCGGTCTTGCCGCGATCCTGGCCTTGCAGGTGTCCGACCCGTCGACCTGGATGATCACGCTTGGCGGGCCGGTTTACGGTGTCATCGCCCTGGTCTTCGTCATCACCGCGAACCTGGGTACGACGGTTGCCGGGGTCTATGCCACGGCGGTCGGCCTGCGTCAGGTGCCCGCACTTGCACGCGCAAAGTGGAGTACGCTGATGCTGTTTGCGCTGTTGCCGGTGGCCTTTGTCAGCATCGTCGTGCCCGAGTTGTTCTTTGCGAACTTCGGCACGTTCCTTGCCTTCATCGGTGTCTTTTTTGCGCCGATCTGCGCCATTCAGATCGTCGATTACCTGATCCTGCGACGGCAACGCATCAGCATCCGGGCGGTGTTTGTCGGTGGACCCGGTACAGATTATCACTACTGGGGCGGCTTCAACCCGGCGGCGATCCTGGCGATGGTGGCTGGGTTTGCGACCTATCTCTACCTCTTGAACCCGGTCAGCTATGCCAGCCGTGCGCCCTATGACTACCTCACAGCGTCGCTGCCGACAGCGGTGGTCGCGGGGGTGATTTATGCCCTGGTGACCAGGCTGGTGGTCAAGCCCGCTGGCAAGGGCGGCTATTGATAAAATGAGAAGTGCCCTGGCCGGGTGAATGTTCGCCGGCCAGGGCAGGCATGCCACAGGATTTGTGAAAATTCATCTCGTGACCTGGCATCAATGACAGCACCATCGGAGCCCGTGCCCATGGCACGCTTACGCCCGGGTCCACGGGATGCGCTTTTCGAATGTTTGATAGTCATTTAGTCCTTTCCTTTATCGTCATTCTGCGGCTTTGGCCGGATTAACCGGTTTGGCAAGCGCTTTCCAGGCGTCGTACTGGGACAGGAAGATGCGACCGTTGAGCTGGTCCAGGAAGTGTGTGGTCTTCAGGCGGTCCATCACCGGCCCCTTCACTTCCGAGAGGTGCAGTCGGACCCCCAGATCCGTGAGCCTGCGGTTGATCGCCTCCAGGCTTTCGAGGGCCGAATAGTCGATTTCGTTCACCGCGGAGCACATGAGGATCACGTGGCGCAAAGCATGGCCGTCGACCACGCGGTCTTGAATCAAATCCTCTAGAAACCGAGCGTTCACGAAGTAAAGGCTCTCGTCCACCCGAAGAGTGACGATCTGCGGATCAGTCTCGACATTGTGCCGGTTGATATTGCGGAAGTGGTTGGTACCCGGAACGAGACCGACCTCGGCAACATGGGGCTTCGACGTCTTGTGGAGGTGCAGCGCGATGGACAGGATCACACCGGAGGCGACGCCGATCTCGACGCCCAGGGTCAGGGTCAGAAGGATCGTGGCCGTGACCGCGGTGAAATCGGCGCGCGAATAGGACCAGGTCTTCTTGAGAATAGCGAAATCGACGAGGCTGAGAACGGCGACGACGATGGTGGCGGCCAGTGTCGCTTTGGGCAGGTAATAGACAAGCGGCGTCAGCGCGAGCGCGGCAATGGCAAGACCGATGGCCGTGAAGGCGCCCGCCGCGGGTGTCTCGGCGCCTGCGTCGAAGTTCACGAGCGAGCGCGCGAAACCGCCGGTGACCGGATAGCCGCCAGTGAAGGCCGCGCCGAGGTTGGCGGCACCGAGGCCGATGAGTTCCTGGTTCGGGTCGATGCGCTGACGTTTCTTGGCGGCGAGCGTCTGCGCGATGGAGATGGATTCCACGAAGCCGATGATGGAAATCAGGATTGCCGGGATCGCCAGTTGGCGGATCAGGTCCGGCGCAAAACCCGGAAGGGTCAGCGGCGGCAAGGACTGCGGCACCTCGCCGACGATGGAGACGCCGCGCTCGGCGAGACCGAAGGCCCACACCGCGAGCGTCGACACCACAACCGCCGCCACAGGCCCCGCCTTGGTGACGATGTCCGCCAGAAGCGGACCTGTACCCATCTTGCGCAGGAGCGGCTTCAGTCCTCTTCGTACCCAAAAAAGAAATGCCGTCGCCGTGACACCGATGATCACCGTGACCGGGTTGATCTGCCCGAGATGTGACAGAAGCGCGCTAACCATCTCGATCAGCGTATGGCCGCCGGCCTCGATCCCGAGGATGTGCTTGATCTGACTGGCCGCGATCAGGATGCCGGACGCGGTGATGAACCCCGCGATCACCGGGTGGCTTAGGAAATTGGCCAAAAAGCCCAGCCGAAAGCCACCGAGCAGCAACAGGAAGCCACCGGAAAGCCCCGCAAGCGTCAGCGCGGCGACGGCATAGCCAGCCGTGCCCTGCTCGGCGACCTGACCGACGGCGGAGGCGGTCAGAAGCGATACCACCGCCACAGGCCCCACGGCGAGCGCGCGGGAGGTGCCGAATACTGCGTAGAGGAGGATCGGTGCGATCGAAGCGTAGATCCCGGCCTCGGGCGGCAAACCTGCAAGAAGCGCATAGGCCAGCGACTGCGGGATCAGCATGATCGTCACGATCACCGCTGCGACGAGATCGTTCGTCAGTGCGGAGCGGTCGTAGTGTCGGCCCCATGTGAGGATCGGCAGATAGCGGGCAAATCTTGGCTTCATCGCATTCTCTCTGGATTGTGGGAACGGGGCGCAGTAATTGCGCCCCGCTCACAGTCGCGAGGGCGGCGGGGGAGATGCCGACGCGTGTTTTTGTCACTCGGTGGCGATCTTGAGTTTCTCGGGTTTCGCCATCCATTCGCGGCCACGCAGCATCGCCTTCCAGTAGATCGGCGGCAGCATCTTTTCCTTGAGGAACCACGCGGCCCGGCTCGGCTTCGTTCCGTCGATCACGAAGGACGGGAAGCTCGGTTTCACCACCCCGCCGTAGCCGAACTCCGCAAGCACGATCCTTCCGCGCTCGACCGTCAGCGGGCACGAGCCGTAGCCGTCGTATTGCGCCACGGCCGAACGTCCTGCGATGTCGGCGACGATATTCTCTGCCACCGTGGGCGCCTGCTTGCGCGCCGCCGCCGCCGTCTTGGCGTTTGGCGCGTTCATCACGTCGCCGAGCGCCCAGATATTGTCGAAGTTCTTGTGGCGCAGGGTCGCCTGGTCCACGTCGACCCAGCCCGCCGGATCGGCCAGCGGCGAGACGCGAATGAAGTCCGGCGCTGTCTGCGGCGGGCAGACATGCATCATGTCGAACGCCATCTCGACGCGCCGGGGTTCCTTCTCAGGTTCCCTGACCTCGAAAGTGGCCTTCTTCGCCGGTCCGTCGACCGCCACGAGATTGTGGAAGAAATCGAGCGTTGCGTCGTACTTCTTCACGTATTCCATCAGCGCCGGCACATAGTCCTTCACGCCGAAGAGCACGCCGCCCGCATTGCAGAAATGGATGTCGATGTCCTTGAGGCGGCTGGAACGGTGCCAGTGGTCTGCCGAGAGATACATCGCCTTCTGCGGCGCGCCCGCGCATTTGATCGGCATCGGCGGCTGGGTGAAGAGCGCGGTGCCGCCGCGCATCTCCTGCACCAGTTGCCAGGTATAGGGCGCGAGGTCGTAGCGATAGTTCGAGGTCACCCCGTTTCGGCCGAGCGTCTCGACAAGGCCTTCGACCTTGCCCCAGTCGAGCTTGAGGCCGGGACTGACGACAAGCCGGTCGTATTTCACGACGCGGCAGCCATCGAGGATGACCGCGTTGTTCTGGGGCTCGAATGCCGCGACGGCGGCCTTGATCCACCTGATCCCTTTCGGGATCAGACTGCCCATAGTCTTGGCGGTTTTCTGGGCCTCGAATATGCCGCCGCCAACCATCGTCCAGCCGGGCTGGTAATAGTGGATTTCGGCGGGATCGATGATCGCGATCTCGAGGTCTGGCTTGCGCGACTTGAGGCTGGCCGCGACCGCGATGCCACCGGCACCCGCGCCGACGATGACCACCTTGTAGTGGGCATCGCCGGTGTCGGTCGGGGTCTTGCCACCGTTGGCGACGCGGCGCGCGACACCGTTCATGTCATAGCCTGCCGCCTTCGTCATGGCGAGGATCTCGGAGACGGGCCGCTTTTTCGCCTCGTGCAGCGACCAGAGTGTGACCGATCGTGTACCGGTCCTGCAATAGGCCAGTATCGGGCGTTGCACCTCGGCCAGCGCCTGGTCGAAGGCAGCAACGTCCTGATCGGTCACCATCCCCGATTCAATCGGGAGGTAGCGCGCCTCGATTCCCTCGGCCCTGGCAGCGGCCTCGATCTCTTCGAAGCTTGGCTGGTCAGCGCCTTCCCCATCGGGGCGATTGCAAATGATCGTACGATAGCCTGCAGCCTTGATCGCGGCCATGTCCATGGCTGCGATCTGCGGGGATACCGTGACTTTCGGTGAGATCTTCTTCAGTTCCATTGTTCCGTTCCTCCCGGTTGGTTTCGATCAAAGGCCGTTGATCGGCACCTTGAGCATCGGGCGCCCATCCTTGTCGGTGGGTACCTCGCCCGCGCGCATGTTCACCTGCAACGACGGGATAATGAGCTTGGGCATGGCGAGGGTCGCGTCCCGTTCGGTGCGGAACTTGACGAAATCCTCCTTTGTCTTGCCGCCACCGACGTGGATGTTGTGGGCCTTTTCATCACCCACCGTGGTCTCCCACTGGATGTCGCGCCCGTTGGGTCCATAGTCGTGGCACATGAACAGCCGCATCTCGTCCGGCAGGGCCAGGACTTTCTGGATCGAGTCGTATAGTGTCGCCGCATCGCCGCCCGGGAAATCGGCACGCGCCGACCCGCCATCGGGCATGAACAGAGTGTCACCCACGAAGGCCGCGTCGCCCATCACATGCACCATGCAGGCGGGCGTGTGGCCCGGCGTATAGATGGCGAAGGCCGGCATGTTACCGACCATGTAGGTGTCGCCGTCGTCGAACAGACGGTCGAACTGGCTGCCATCACGCTGGAACTCGGTGCCCTCATTGAAGACCTTTCCGAATGTCTCCTGCACGATCATGATCTTCGCGCCGATCCCGATCTTTCCACCCAGCTTCTGCTGGATGTAGGGGGCGGCGGACAGGTGATCTGCGTGGACATGGGTCTCGATGATCCATTCCAGCTTCAGACCCTGGGAATGCACGTGACGGATCAGCTCATCCGCATGATCGTAGGTGATGCGGCCAGCGGCATAGTCGATGTCCATCACGCTGTCGACGATGGCGCAGGCGTTCGACGCGGGATCCTTCACGATATAGCTGATCGTATTGGTGGCTTCGTCGAAGAAACCGTGCACTTCAGGTCTGACTTGAAGATTGATTGGATATTCAGTCATAAAAATCTCCGTTTGCTGACGATTAGGCCGATGTGCGCCTGCCGGCGCTGCCCTGGGATTGGAAAAACTTGGTGAGCAGGATGCCTGCGATCACGGCTGCGGTGAAGGCGAAAACCTCCCATCGACCTGTTCCGAGCGCCGGAAGCGCCCCACCTGGACAAAAGCCGGCGATACCCCAGCCGACACCGAAGACCGCCGATCCGCCCAGAAGTCTAGCGTCAATTATTTGGCTGACCGGCACATGAAACGCGTCGGACAATAAAGGCGAGGAGCGACTGAAGACGAGCCGGTAACCGATGAATGTTGTGATTAATGCGCCGCCCATTACAACGATCAGCGAGGGATCCCAGCGGCCCGCAACGTCAAAGAAATTAAGCACCTTCGCGGGGTTTGCCATGCCGGACAGCGCGATCCCGGTGCCGAAGATCAAACCGATAAAATAAGAGATGAACAGTTGCATGGATCAGACTCCAATGACGTGACGTACGACATAGACTGTGGCGAAGGTAGCAGTCATGAAGGTGATCGTCGCTGCAAAGGATCGTGGGCTAAGGCGCGCTAGTCCGCACACACCATGCCCGGATGTACATCCGGAGCCTAAGGTTACACCGACCCCGACGAGTAATCCCCCGCCGATCATCATCTCAGTTGAAACCGGCACCTCGACCGCCGGCATCTCGCCGGTGGTTGCGAGCAGAACTAACGGCCCGCCGAGCATGCCCAGAAGCATAGCGAAGCGCCACGCAAATTGAGATCTGGACTCAGGAGCAAGTAATCCGGCAAGAATTCCGGTGGCGCCCATGATGCGGCCAAGAAACAACATCGAAAGCGTGGCCGCCAGACCAATGAGGACGCCTCCGCCAAGCGAACCCCATGGTGTGAATACGGTTTGCATAAGTTTATACTCGGCAGGTCTTGATACCAAGCATCGAATATATCGGGCAGACACGGGTGACGGCCACGATCAGCATGACAAGTCCCACGACAGCGGCGCCGTACTTTAAAAGCGCCCCATCGAAAAGTGCCAATCCACTAAGAAAGGCGAAATAAAGAAGTGCGAGACCGATAACAGCGCGAAAGACTCTGTCGACAGTTCCAACATTAGTGCGCATGGGAGATCCTCCAGGATGAAAACTGTTTGTGGAATATATCATCGAGGAGTGGGCTTCAGTGATATTGTCACTTTGCGCATGAAAACCTCCGCGCCGACCGACAAGCGGAATGTAATGGTCAGTTGCTTTCCGCAATTCCCGTCAGACTTGCACGGGAGAGTAGACGAATTCGGCCGCGCGCCTGGCTGATCAGGCCTCGTTTCTGAAAGTCCTTCAGTACGCGAGACACGACCTCACGCGCCGTGCCCAACTCCCGGGCAAGGTCATCATGTGTCACGAGAACCTCAACCGACGTCCCGGCCAGCGCCAAGAGCCGCGCCGCCAGCCGCACGTCTATCCGTCTGAATGCAACCTCTTCCACGACATGCAGCAGGTCGAGCAGACGGCGGGAATAGGCGGCGAATATGAAAGACCGAAAGCTCGGCTCCTCCGCCGCAAGTCTGTCGAATGTGTCTTGCGACAGAGTGACGGCGATCAGCGCTGTCTCAGCGTGACCCTCTGCATTGTAGGCCTCCTCAGCCAAGATACAGGCAGTAGTCAGTACGCAACTTTCACCCGCCTCGACACGGTAAAGCACAATTTCGCGTCCTGATTCTGCCCCTTGCGAGACGCGAAGCGTTCCTTCGACTAGAAACAACAGGTGATCTGGCCGATTATCAGGACAGAAGACAGTCGCGCCACTTTGGTATCTGACGACCTGGGCGCAGGCAAGCAGCCGGTCCCGCACCGTGCGGGGAAGGCCACTCATGCCGCGAAAACGCTCTGTCCAGTCACCGATGTTCATCACGCCCGCCGCATCGGCGCGACGATGCCGCCTTGTATGGATGTGATGCGGGACAAGAGCTCACTTTTGATTTCGAACCCGTGCAGCCAACCATTTACTACGGCAATATCGATCCGGGCGACGCCATGCCGAAGGCCAAGTTCATCAAGGACGCGAGTATCAGCTTCGCCTTCGTGCTTTTTCAGCACTTTTCTTCGCAGCGCGTTTCTGACATCAATGTCGCGCACCCGATCAGCCTCCACCCCGAATTTTATGCCGACTGGAAAAGCCACCTTTTTGAGTGGATTTAATCGCCGGACTCTTCAATGTCGATCCGAAATGTTATTTTTCGGCGTGGCCCTTCATCCAAGAGACGCTAGTTGCAGGACGCCGGACGTTCGCAACTGGCAGGGCAATTGAAGGGGATATGGGGCGATTTTCGTGGCCTAAAGCTTTCAAAAAAATGAGTAAAAGTCAATCTCGATTTTCAGTTTTTGGAATAGACTATTGTTTTTATTGATATTTTACCGAGATAAATGGCGGGCCGTGACCGATGAAGATGATCACTTTGTCTTCGCTATAGCAATATGACAAGGTTACCCTCTACCGACAGCCCCGCGATGAACGCTTGATCCGACGGAACCCCGGAAACGGACCGGCGGCTATCGCGTTGATTTGGCCAAAACCAGAATTTCTCGAAACGCGCCCTCTTCAAACGTTTGGCAACAGATTCTAGTGTCCATGAGGTGGCTTCATCTGTGTCTTGCACACTAGATCAAGGTCGCTAATCAATTCGAATGGCCACTGATAGCTTCGTTCTTCCGGAAAGGCCTTACCGGCTAGCCAACGTCAATGTGCCGCATATCATGCTCGACAGCGCAATTATACCAGACGAGCGCAGGCATCTTTTGGCATCTGTCGATATCGAGGTCGATGCCGAGGGCAACGTTCGTCGTGTCGTAAGCAATGTAAACAAGCGGCAGCAAACTGATGGTCTCGCGACAATCGATATGCTGGGGCGGCAAGTGTGGGCCGGGCTGGTAGATGTTCATGCACATCTCGACAAAGCGTACACTTGGTCTCGGGCTCCAAATTCGGAAGGCACTCTGTCCGGTGCTCGATCTGCTGCAAAGAAGGATCGATCCCATCCCTGGAGCGCGGAAGATGTCTCAAGCCGCATGGAGTTCGCCATTCGATGTGCGCTTGCTCATGGCACTGCCGGCTTACGAACACACATCGATTCACAGTTTGGAAGAGCGCTTCCTAGCTGGCCAGTATTCCAAATGCTTCAAAATAGGTGGTTATCCCAAATTGAGCTTCAAGGTGTCGCTACTCTGGGGGTGTCCAAGCTAGCAGGCGACTATGGAGACCGAGTCTGTGAAATTGCCAAAAGCCACAATGCTAAGGCGCTAGGACCAGTCATCTATCGATCCGAGGAGCTCGAAGGCGAGATATTGAGAAGTTTCGCACTTGCTGAAAAATATGGGTTAGACCTCGACTTCCATGTCGATGAAACCGACGATCCTGCTGCTGAAGGGCTGCGAGAAATTGCTAAGCTTGCTTTGGCACGGCGATTCAAGGGAAGAATAGTGTGTGGCCACGCCTGCAGCCTGTCGGTTCAGGACAGCGTCCGAGCACAAAACACGATTGCGATCGTTCGTGACGCAGGAATCGGTGTAGTATGCCTCCCCTCGAGCAATCTGTTTCTGCAGGACAGGTCTCACGCGACGCCACGCTGGCGCGGCGTAACGCTAGTTCGCGAATTGGCTGCCGCTGGGGTCCCTGTCGCGGTTGCAGGGGACAATGCGTCCGACGCATTCAACCCTTTTGCCGACTTCGATTTGGTGGATGCGTTCCGCGACGCGGTACGGCTCGCTCACCTTGATCAGCCTTCGATCGAATCCTGGCTCGGTGCTATCTCATCTACACCAGCGATCATGGCGGGAATGACAAGAGCCAGCGGCAGAATCTCCGAGGGTAGTCCAGCCAATTTCATGATCTTCCAAGGCCGGGCGGTGCGTGAGGTCCTCGCACGGTGTGGCCGAGACAGGATTGTCGTTCACAAAGGCCGCGTGTCGAAGATCGAACTACCATCCTTCACTGAGCTAGATGGCGCAAGTTAGAGCATCCGTTGATCGGGCAAGCTCGAATTTTAACTCGGCCGGTGGCATCCCCGAATACGCGCCATTCCCCAAACCACCCACGAGCTGCCTTGAGCGGGGCTGATGAGCGATCCCAAAAGCTGTCTGGCAGCTTCAAAGCGTTTCTCGCCAAAAGCGGAAATTCGCAGAACGACCCCAAGGCGGTCGTTAACGCGCCCAGAATGGCGACCCGAAAGCCGCCATTGTTTCATGTGTGCAAAAGCGCATGGCCGTTGTATTCTTCATACAATGACTGACGCGGAAGTATCAGAAAGCTATCTTCAGTCCGTCTTTGGCGAGGCGCGCGACGGTGACGTGCAGCTGCTGACGTGCTCCCCTGATTGTTACCAGTCAGAGGTAGAGTCTTGCTCTTTTATGATGGTTGTTTGATGGGTTGGCAACGTGTCTGGGGGCATGCCCCCAGACACGTTGGCCGGCGATCTCGGCGGGGGTCTTCCCGCCCAGTTTCGAGTGTGGCCTGACCGTGTTGTAATCGTGCCGCCAGGCGGCCAGCACGAACCGGGCATGGGCCAGCGAGGTGAACAGCGTCTCGTTGAGGCATTCGTCCCGCAGGCGGCCATTGAAGCTCTCCACGAAGCCGTTCTGCATTGGCTTGCCCGGTGCGATGTAGTGCCACTCGACCCGGCGCTCCTGCGACCAGCGCAGGATGGCCGACGAGGTCAGTTCGGTGCCATTATCGCTGACCACCGTGTGCGGCTTGCCGCGGCTGCCCATCAGGCTGGTCAGTTCCCGGGCCACCCGTGCACCCGACAGCGATGTATCGGCCACCAGCGCCAGGCACTCCCGCGTGTAGTCATCGACCACGCACAGGATGCGGAAGCGCCGACCGCAGATCAGGCTGTCAGAGACGAAGTCGAGCGACCAGCGCTGGTTCGGGCCATCCGGCAGCACCATCGGTCTGCGCGTGCCCAGCGCCCGCTTCCGGCCGCCACGGCGACGCACGCGCAGCCCTTCCTCACGGTAGATACGCAGCAGCTTCTTGTGGTTGGGTGCGATGCCCTCCCGCGCCAGCAGGTAGCCCAGGCGGCGATAACCGAACCGGCGACGTTCAGCCGCCAGCTCGCGCAGCCGTTGGCTTAGCGCCCCGTCATCCGGCTTAGTCGGCTCGTAACGGATCACCCTGCGGCTCACACCAACCAGTGCACACGCCCCCCATTTGCTTCTTGGGCTCGCTCACCCCGTGATGCTCCCGGACATGGGCGACGGCCTCCCGCTTGGCGCCGGGCGTTACCATTTTTTTGATGCCAGATCCTTCAGCACGGCATTGTCGAGCATAGCCTCGGCCAGCAGCTTCTTCAGCCGCGAGTTCTCCTCCTCGAGCGACCGCAGCCGCCGGGCCTCAGACACATCCAGACCGCCGAACTTCGACTTCCACTTGTAGAACGTCGCCGAGCTGATCCCGTGACGGCGGCAAACCTCCGCCGTCAGCATCCCACCTTCCTGTTCCTTCAAGATCGCAATGATCTGCTCTTCGTTGAACCTGCTTCGCTTCATACCGTCCGACTCCTTGCGTCAGACTCTACCAAAAAGCGGTCACATTTCAGGGGAGCACGTCATCATGAGAATGATCGTTGCGCGATCCCTAAGGCGGAATGGCGGCATTGCCCCGCCTCTCAAGAATTCCTGCCTTTCGGCAATCGACCCCAATCAAGACGTTGTGAGCCACCGAAATCTGCGGCATGATTCTCGTCATGATATCATCGCTTAATAGACGGGGCTTCCTTGGCGGCGTTGGTGCAGCCGCGATCTTGGGTGCGAACGGTGGGACCTTGCTGGCCCAAAGCACCACGACCCCTGGATTGGCGGTCACGATTGACGATTTCGATCTCGCCGACACCCCGCTCATGTCAGGTGAAGTGCGCGATGCTGCCATCCGAGAGTGTCTGAAACGGTATGGCGTTCAGGCGGCAGGCTTCGTGTCTGGCAAATTCATCGATCCTGAATTGGCACCCCGCATTTTGCAGAACTGGTCGGACGAAGGCCACATCATCGGCAACCACACCTTCTCGCACGCCTATTTCAGTGGTGCCGATCCGGCGGGGTTCATGAAGGATGTCCTGCGCTGTGAACCCTTGCTTAGTGGCTATGCCGGCTTCCGAAAGCTCTTCCGGTTCCCCTATCTCGCAGAAGGCCGCACAGCCGAAGGCCGCGATGCCATGCGCGAACTGCTGGCCGCCAACGAATATCGCAATGCCCATGTGACAATCGATGCATCGGACTGGTTTGTTGATAATCGGCTGAAGGCCATACTGAAGGAAGACCGGAACGCTGATCTGGCTCCATACAGGCAGTTCTATCTCGACCACCTCTGGGAGCGGGCTTCCTATTACGATGGGTTGGCAAATGCCCTTTTCGGTCACTCGATCAACCACACCATCCTCTTGCATCATCGTCTTACGACGGCCCTGTTCTTGGACGATGCGATCCAGATGTTCCGCGCGCGAGGGTGGCGGATCGTAGATGCGGATTTAGCATTCCGTTCAGCCGAATTCGAACTGGTGCCGCAAGCGCTACCTGCCGGGCAAAGTCTGCTTTGGGCTTTAGCCAAAACCGACCCGAAACTAGCGGCAGATCTTCGCTATCCCGGCGAGGACGGGAAATATGAAGCCCCGAAAATGGATATCCTCGGCATCTGAGGTCGGCTGAGCGGATCAGCGATAACTTTCTACGCCCGAGGACCGGACCTTCAGCTCCCCACCCAACACCGGCCATGAACGAGGCGGGTGCGCGATCCCGAAAGCAGCATGGCGGCTTTGCCTCGCTTCTGGAAAATTCCTTCCATTCAGCAAGCGACCCCATTTGCGACTTTGCTTACCGAAGCGCCGTTCCCTAATAGCTGCTGCATGGTTGCGTAAACAGACACATGCCAATACCAAAACGCGGATATCGTACCGCTTTGTCGATTGGAGCGATGATGAATGATGACCCTTGGCCCTCGGACGCCAGTTTTCAAATGGGCGACTATGCAGCAAAAAAGGGCCGTGCATCATGGAGGGGTAAGATAGTGGGCTGGTATCGCACAGACCTCACTGCGCTCGGCTACGCGATTGAAAGCCACTATGAACCGGGCTCAGTTCAAATCTATCCAGCGACGGCAATTGAGCCTTGGACTCCCCCGCGTGACTGAATGCTTTGTTCGTTCGACGGGCTAATAGCAGACTGACCGTACTCCACCCACGAGCCGCCATGAGCCAAGCAGAAGCGCGATCCTGAAAACCGCATGGCGGTTTTCCACTGCTCGCGAAAAATATCTGCCATGCAGCAACCGACCCCTTTTCCGGTCTCTTCAGATCTCTAAGCGTCCGCTCGAAAGCTAACGTGATCTTTATGTGATCAAAGAGAGAAAAGTCCAAGACCCGCTACGATTTCATCTTTGGTCTGCTCGCTGACCTCCCGGCCCCGCTGAGAGCCGGTTCGCAAGATGTCCATTATTGTGTCTAAGTCCCGACCTAGCGTAGCCCGCCGCTCACGGATTGGAGCGACAGTGGCTTGGAGGATGGTCGTGAGGCGCCGCTTCAGAACCATATCCCCAAGACCTCCTTTTCGATAGTGCGCCTTCAGCTCGGCCACAGCTTCCCGGTCAGGGTCGAAGGCATCGAGATAAGTGAAGACGACATTGCCTTCAACGCGCCCTGGGTCGGATGCATGGAGATGATCGGGGTCCGTGTACATGCACTGCACAGCTGCCGCGATCTCGTCGTCGCTGGCTGAAAGGGGCACAGCGTTACCTTGAGATTTGCTCATCTTCGCCCTGCCGTCTACGCCCGGAAGGCGCCCTATCAGCGACATATAGGCGCGTGCTTCAGGCAAAACGGATCGGCCGATTTGCCGGTTGAGACGGCGAACCAGCTCATTGGTCTGCTCAATCAGGGGCGCCTGATCTTCACCGACTGGCACCACGGTCGCCTTGAACGCCGTGATGTCCGCAGCCTGTGCTGCAGGATAGCAGAGAAAACCAGCGGGTATGTCCCGACCGAATCCCCTCGCCTGTATCTCCTCCTTGATAGTCGGATTGCGCTCGAGGCGCGCCACCGTGACAAAATTGAGGTAGAGCATGGTCAACTCCGCCAAAGCAGGCAAAGCCGATTGCAGGCAGATCGTAGACAGGGCCGGATCGATTCCGACCGCCAGGTAATCTAGCGCCACCTCCAGGATGTTGCGACGCACCTTGTCAGGATTGTCGGCGTTGTCTGTCAGCGCTTGGCTGTCGGCCAGAAGCACATATTGCTTGTGGGTGTGCTGCAGCTCTACTCGGCTCTTCAGAGAGCCTACGTAGTGTCCCAGATGCAGGGGGCCGGTGGGGCGGTCGCCGGTAAGGATTACAGGACGTGAAACAGGTCGCATGGGCAATTCTCCAAGGAGTTGTTGCCACTGCTGTCGTCGGGATGGGAATGCTGATGACCTTAGCCGCCGAGAGCAGCGGCTGAGGTCACAGAGGTATGACTGGCCGCGCTTAAGTCGCGGGCCACCAGAGATGATTGAGGGTCGAAAGCCGGTCGGTCATCGAATTGACATAGCGAGCCTGTTGCCATCAGCCAAGCAGGGAACGTCAGCTTTCTTCTTATCGAAGCCCGAAAGCCGCCCAACCGTTTTCCACCCAACACCGGCCATGAACGAGGCGGGTGCGCGACCCCGACACCTGCCGGGCAGCTTCAACGGGGGTCTCGCCAGCAGCCGACATTCGGGAAACGACCCCAAACCCGCCGTCACGACACTTCAGCACGATTCCTAACAGTAGACGTCCGATCAGGTTCGGTGCGCTTTCATGTTGCAAAATCAATGACGGTGCAATCCAGACCACGCATGGCAGCGGCAGCAGTGATAGCGGCGGGCATGTCATTCAGCGCAAAAACTCTTACATTGACCCGATCAAGATCAAGCAGCTTTGAGCGGACGAGACTTGCAAGGCGTCGATAAGCAACAAGATCGTACATGAAATTGCCTATCACTTCCCAATTGTTGGATAGCAGCTTTGAATAATCAATTGGCAGTGGTGTGGACATGCTGCCCATCAACACCAAACGGCCTCCGCGTTTCAAAGCGTTGAGAGAAGCCAGCGTGGCTGCTGCATCGCTCGCTTGGCCCACCATGTCGAAGGCCAAATGTGCGCCGCCCCCGGCTGCTTTGGAAATAGTGGCAGCGTCCTGTTCGACTTCGCCAGATAGAGATGCCGCAGAAATCCGATTTGGATCAAGAGCAACCAGCTTTTCAAGAGTAGCCCGATTGCGCCCAACAGCGACAACCCGCCCAGCTCCCATTGCCAAACCAAGCAGCACTGCCGCTGAACCGAAATACCCATTTGCACCATTGACGATCAAGGTTTCCCCTGCGGCAAGCCGACCGCGCAACAGCCCACCCATCGGAACGGCAAATTTACCAAGAGTGGCAAGTGCGACAGATGAATGGCCATCAAGGCCATCCAATGGTGTCACGACCGATGCCGGCATGATGATGCGCTCAGCCAAGGTGCCATTCGGCCAGTCAGCGAGCAAGGGGCCGCAGTCGGCGCTAATCCCCGTCAACCCGATAAGGATCTGTGCCGGTTCATCGACATTCTCCCGTGCGACGAGATAAGGCGAGAGCGCCACTCGCTGTCCGGGACGCAAATGATAAACGCCATCCCCAATGGTCTCAACGCGCGCGACGCCATTGGTTCCGGGCACAAACGGTCCTTCAGGGAACCAGTAAGGCAGTTTGCCTGACACATAGTCGCCCAGATAACTGAGCATGGGCGTTGCCTCCATCCTCAATGCAATTGCGCCAGCGGGCGGCGGCGCGTCATCGATATCTTTGAATTGCAGCTCCTGTCCGGGCGACGGCAACAACCAGGCTTTCATGATATTCTCCTTGTAGAACCAACAGTCTCGTAATAGTGAGTATACGATACTGTTAGTACCGTAAAGAGGGATTATGACCGACGAACAAGAGAAGCCTGTGCGCGGGCGTCCTCGCTCGACCAGCGCTGATGAAGCAATTCTAAATGCAGCCCGAAATCTGGTGATGGCTCGCGGCTATGACGCCGTAACGACAAGTGAGATTGCATCCGCTGCGGGAGTCGGCAAGCAAACCATCTATCGCCGGTGGCCGTCCAAGGCCGATCTGGTACTGCAAAGCTTTGTCACATTGGCTGCAGAAGAAGTTGTAGTCGAAATAGAAGGCAATCTGTCAGACCGCTTGCATTCGTTTCTGACCAAGACCTCCGATGCGCTAAGGCGAACCGCACCCGCAGTCCGCAGTCTCATGATGACGGCGCAAACCGACCCTGATTTTCGTGAAAGCTTCAAACAGAAGTTAATTGAACCCCGAAGGGCGGCATTGCGAACCCTTTTGGATGAAGCTGGTAATGCGAAGCTTGTCGAAGCGGCTGTGATCTCTGTCTACGGGGCTATCTGGTATCGCCTGTTGCTTGATGAACCCGTTGATACCGACTTTGCAAAAGCACTTTCTGAACTAGTCACAAATGGCCTTTCGGCTCAATGAAAGCGGACATTCCGAAAACCACCCAACACCGGCCATGAACGAGGCGGGTGCGCGACCCCGACACCTGCCGGGCAGCTTCAACGGGGGTCTCGCCAGCAGCCGACATTCGGGAAACGACCCCGAAGCGGACGGGACCTGTTTGAGATTGCCCCGTCGAAAGCGGGCTTGCTCCCATAGTTTTTGACAACCGACGCGTGTTCATTCCCGATTAAATCAGAGCATGTCTCCTGTCCCCAAAAGGGAGATAAGGGCCATGCGCATAATCCACCGACTGATTGCAGTCAGTGTCGTCATTTTATGGGCTACACTGACACCCAAAGTCGCCTTTGCGTCGGGTGTCGAGAGATTGGCCGTTCAAGAAAACGGCATTGTCGGACAACTTCATTTCATGCCGGGCGCTCGCGACAAAACGACTGTGATCATGCTGAACGGCTCGGATGGGGGGATACCGTCTGCGAGAGACGCTGATGACTTGGCTGAAGCCGGCTATACCGTGCTCGCACTCGCATATTTTCAGAACTGGCAAGGACAGCCTTCTGGCGTACCCGCGACGCTAAACGAGATTCCCCTCGAATATTTCTTCAAAGCGATCGACTGGCTCAAGCGTCAGCCGCAGGTGGATGAGAACCGGGTTGTCATGATGGGGCAGTCGCGCGGTGCCGAACTCGCGCTGCTTCTCGCATCGATACGAAGCGACATAGCCGGGGTCGTGGCCTTCTCCCCGAGCAGTCGAATCTGGAACGGCATCCCACCCGTGGCCACGCCAGCGAGCGCAGTTCGAGCGGCTTGGACATTGGACGGTAAACCTCTCGCCTATCAGGTCTCTGTGGCTGACAATAGCGCTCCTATGCTTGAGTGGTTTGAGCGCGTTCTGCCAGTCGAGGCGGCGCGTATTCGCGTTGAGAGGATAAATGGCCCCGTGCTGCTTGTGTCGAGCAGAGCCGATAAGATTTGGCCCGCTGCCAGTTACGCCGACGAAATCGCAAAACGGCTCGCGGAGCGTGGTTCTGTCTATTCGGTACAGAAC
>JACESI010000018.1 GCA_013911885.1 Hyphomicrobiales bacterium
TTCCAGACATCGACGGACAACGACCAGGCGAGATAGGGCAGAAGCGCTTCCGGGCAGGTCCACGGGTTCCAGAGCATCTGAACCTGTTCAGGCGCGAGGTTTGCCACCCGCTGCGCGTCAACACCGGCAAGCTGCACCTGAAACGCGCTTGCCGACGAAGGCATGCGCACGCTCCATGTTGTTTTATCAGGATCACTCATCGAAACCCGCCCTCCTCAAACGAATGGCTGATCGTGAGTTCGCCGAGATCGGGCGCGAAAAGGCTCCCCGGATCAAAGTCTGCGGCGGGCGCGATCAGGTTGATTGAGGAGACGCCTCCTTGCCGCAGCGCATCACCGAGCCCGAGCCGCTCGATGACACCCCCCGACCGGCGCTGTTCGGCTGCATAAGCGCGCACCTGGCGTTCAGCCTCTGCGAGCGCGATCTGGACATCTGCCCCGGCTGAAAACCGCAGGACCGCGTTCACATTGAAGACGGCGCGCTCCGCCACATAGACGATCAACCGGTCTCCGCAGGGCCGAAGGGCGCTTGAAGACAATTCACGGTAAACCAGCGGGCCGAGGGACATGTCGGTTGTCCATGCCTCGCGCTCGAGCCAGCCGATGCTTGGCACAACGACGACCAGCACCTCCGCCGGAACAAGCGGTGTTCCGTCGCGCAGGCGTGCTCCATCCTCGTGCGAATAGACCGCCGCACGCGATACCGCGCGTCTGCCCTCGACCTCAAGCGCATGGAACTCATAAGCGCCCGCTGGACCGGCTGCGGCAAAGCCCTCGGGCGCGATCTGAATGCGTTCCTTGAATGTCTGGTCATCCTCAAACGCAACCGGCTTTCCGTTGTCATCCCAGAGGATCGGCAACCGCGCGAGGCCGCGATAATAGGTGTTCGCGATCTGGTCGATATTATCGCCGAAGCTTGTCGGCAGAAGGAGCGCCCGTATTGCGTCATTGATGCGCGCCCGCATCATGATTTCACGGTCCATCGACACTTCCTGATCGATGCGGAGCGGATCGGTTCGCAGCGCGCCCGTATCATAATCGACACCGGCGGCGGCGGCGCGTGCCTTAAGATCAGCAAGACGCGCGAGGAGGCCCTGCTCGAAGCTCACCGTCTCGATGATTTCGGGCGGCGGCAGGCGGGAAAGGTCGGGTGCTGTGAACCGGCTCATGCTGCGACCGCCTCCAGCCCGGAAAGGTCGCGGCCCTGGCCGGAGACCGCAATTTCCCGGCTCTCCGTCAAGGAATAATCGCCGAGGTGTCCCCGCGGATAAAACAGGCCCACAATGATAAAGACAAAGCGCCCGTCGCGACCGCCTTCATCAAGGCGGAATTCGCTGACGACAAAGCCCGGCTCATCGGCCTCCAGAGCCTCGACGGTATCGCGCGCGAATTCGATCAGAAAACGATTGGCGGCATTCTGATCCTGAAGATCAGGCACGCGCGAGCCGAAATCCCGCGCCCAGGGCCGCGAGGCAAGGCGCGTGCGAAGGATCATGCCAATCGACTGGACACAATGCTCAAAACCTTCGAGCCATGTTCCGGTTCTTTGATTAACGCCAGAGCGCATGTTAAGCCTCATGTCACGCGAGATCGATCTCGCCATTGAGATAATGATGAAGGGCTGCACGGCCCGTGAGCGTGATGCGCTCGCCTGATTTCACCCGCTTTCCGCAGACACCGCCCTTTGCGTGATCCGTCACGATGAATTCCGCCTTCTGGTCGGGGGCGACCGGCAGTGTCATTCGAGCCGCCTGCATCTTTTTCTGTTCGGGCGCGGCTTGTTCCTGTGCGGTGGCCACGGTTTCTTGAACCGCCTGAGCCTCAGTCTCTTTTGAAGCCGCTTCAACAGCCCTTTGAATAGGTGTTCTCTTCGCCATTTTTGTCTCACTTTCGTTCATGCGAAGGCGCTCGCAGCGCCATCGACAAGAGGATGTCCGGCATTGTCCCGGTCGCCGACGCGACCGATCCGGTTTGTTCCGTTATTGAGCCGCGTCCGCCCCACCGTGACCACCTCACTTGCAGTGATCGCAATGCCGACCTCGCCCACCATGATCCGGATCCCGTCCCCGCTCATTTCGATCAGCGTATCGCCGCGCTTCAGGATCATGTCCGCGCCCTCATCCGGGCTCGGTGCGTCATCGGTAAAGCTGTCGGCGACCGCGAGGCTTGAAGAGCCGATGTCGCCAGACGGTGAGAAGAGCTGCATGCGCTCGCCCACAGCAGGGCGGATCGACAACGAAAACCCGCCCGCCTCGGAGCCCGACTGTCCCTGCCAGCGTACCCATGGTGAGAGAAATTCCTTGCCGGTCGCTTCGTCGCGCTCGCGCAGCATGAGCCGGACGCGGTCGCCTTCGACGGCGTGAACCTTGCCCTTCATGACCACCCGCTCGAGGCGGCCGTTCATGCGGTCGATCTCGCCATAGAGGCGACGGATTTCGGCGGCATCATCACGCATCGCCGTCCTCCCTGAAGTAAAGCGCAGCGTCGACAATCCCGTCCTCGCCGAGAAGATCGCGACCGATGCCGGAGACGCGCTGCTCGAATTGCGCGACAACGCAGGCAACGCCCTTGTTGTCGAGCGCATCGGAAAGCACCTGTTCGATTTCCATGTTGTTTGCAGGTCCGATCCGGTCGAGGCCCCAGACCTGCCGCGTCTCCGCGAGCACGGCCACCGCTTCGGCAATGGTGAAGGCGTGGCTCTCGCGCTCATCCTCACGGCCTGTGGTGACACAGAAGACGGCAACCTTCGCATTCGCCTGGAGCTGCGCATTCGGCTGGCGCGACAGCGGTGCGCGCAGGAGCACGACAAAGGCAGCCGGTGCCCGGATCGAGCGCTTCATGAGCTCTGCGACGCTGAAGCGCGAGCCGATGCTCTCGACCTGCCGCAGGGCGGGCATGGCCGTTCTGATCGTGCTGGCGATTGCCTCGCGGTAGGTATGAAGCCGCGATGAGGCCGATGCCTGAATGCTTGTTTCGCTCGCACTCATGCGCCACCCGCCTGATTGATTGCACCGGCTATTGCCTCGGCGACAAACTGAATGATGTTCTTCTCATCGCGTGGCGCAAAGCCGATATAAGGCCGTGCAGGCAACGTCACCGACTGTGCAAAGACGGTTTTATTGCCGACCACGAAGGCGAGGGCCTTGGCGTTTTTCGGCTTGATGGTGACGCCCCATTGCTGGGCGGCGGCATAAGCCTCGATCTCTTCACCCTGTGTTCCGACAAGAATGTCCTGGCCGGATATCTGGTACAGGATCGAGCGTTGAAGCGTCCCCGTCTCGCGCAGCGTGTCCGGGTTTTGCTTTGACTGCGCCCAGGATGAACCGTCCGGGGCTTGCTTGCTGTCGAAGCGCGCCAGCGCTTCCGATTTCAGATATTGCGCGATATTTGATTTGAGATCGTCGCTCCTGGCAACGCGCTCGATCCCCTCGAGGGCGGCGAGCGCCTGGTCGAGGCCCTTCTGATCGATTTCAACGACAGCCCGCGCCATTATGTGTATCTCCGCCCGCGCCGTGTGTAATGTGTTTCGTTTGCCGAAAAGTACGAGCCGTCCGTCGATCCGCCTTCATCGGCCTGAACGCGCGGTTCCTGGTCGCCGAGGCCCGCCTTGCCCATGCCGATCTTTTCGAGAAACTTGATCGCCATATCATGGCGGTCCTTCAGCTCGTCGGTGATGCGGGTGTGAGACGCCGCCAGCGTATAAAGCGCGATATCGATCGTTGGCTGTCTCAGGACTTCCGGCACGCTTGAAAGCGGCAGGCGGTAGCGCACCGACAGATAACCATCGACCTTGAGGCTCGCGGTCCTGAGCGCCTGGGTAACTTTCGCCGCCACATCCGGCTCGTCGAGGGGCAGGGCGTCCTCGACGGCCTGTGTGCCGTAAATGTCGGCAATATCCTGTTGCGTGGCATAGATCATGGCGAGCCTCAAGGTCGATGGTTATCTGTCGGTGCGCGCGGTCGGGCGGCTTCCTGCCGCCCTTCACCTAGACCGCCTTGACAATAAGAAACGGATCGGTCTTGAGAGCCGCGATCTCGGCTTCCGTCAAAAGCGCGAGGTCGACAACTTTTGCCTCCGGCCCGAATTGCATCCCGGCGCGGCGGCGCGGGTGCTTGGCACTGATTGCGACCAGGTTGGCGGCCTTCTTCGCAACCGTGCCTTCGCTCGCGTCGGTCTTTGGTGTTGCAGCTTTAGCCATGGTCACTCTCCGATCCTGGGTGGTCTCTCTTAAACGGGCAGATAGTCGGCAATGACGACTTCGACCAGGTTGAAGTTCGGGTTGTCCGCGCCGCTCTGAAGGCGCGCAACGCGCACGATCTCATCGGCCTGCGTGCGAAGCTGCGGCGGGATGACGAGAATGCGCGGGCGGACGCCGATTGGAACGCCGCGCTCACCCTTCTGCGACGTCATGGCGTCAAAGGCCGCGTCGAAATTCGCCTTGTTGAGCGGGGCTTTCGAGCCGAAGGCAAACTGCCAGAAAGCGAAGCCGACATTGCAGCGCATGTCCGCGCCATAGACGAATTCGTCTCGCATGAACACGGTGTCGCTTGTCATCGGGTCCATTTTGGCGACGAGGCGGGCAGGGCTTCGCTCCTGATAGATGATCGGCTTCATCACCCGGCTGTCGTCGATCAGAAACCACGGCGCGCCCGCCCCCGCCTGGACATTCGATACGGAGACGGTTGATCCGTCCGCCTGGACAACAGGGTGGTCGGCGTCGAAGAAATTCTGCCCGTCATAGCAGGGTGTCGTAAAACCCGCAGCGAGCAGGCCAAAGACAAGTTCCTCGGGAAGCCGGGCCGCCGCCATGCCGAGCTCGCTTGAAAGCGGCGTATAGATGCCAAGTTGATCGTCCTCGATGTCGTCCTTTGGTACCTGAAGCGTTTTTTCAAACTTGCGGTTGCGGATGGTGTAGCCGTCGGCGGCGACACTATCGAGCACGCGGTCACCGAGCCATTCGCGCAGGGAGCTGACCTTGCCGAGCCATGCATAGGTGTTTTCGCGGGTGGTGGACGGCACGAAGGTTGCGACCCGCTGCCATTTTGTATCGGCCTGGCCGAGCGCGCCATTGAAGGCGGTCGAAAGGCCGACGAAGAAATTATCGAGATTGGTCCTGTTGATGATCATTTGATTTTTCCTTTAAAGAGATGGGAGACAGGCTTAACGGGCACCGTTGATAAAGACCCAGACGCCGCCCGGCTCGACATGATCGATCCGGCCCGCGCGCGATCTCGTGTTGGCGGCGTTGGTTTTGGCGACCGTCTCGTCATCGACGAGGAAACAGTCTCTGCCGATATCGGCGGCGGTAATTCCGTCGGCTCCTGCCGCATTTTCCAGAAAAAAGGTATCGCGCAGGACGTTCACGGCGGTCGCCGCATCGCCACCGGCACTGTTGTCGGCCGTAAAGGCGGCCACACCGACCACCGTGAGGTTTGCTGCCGCAATGCCAGCGATCGCAAGACCGTTCTGAAGCGCCACAACCGCGCCCTTGTTGATTTTTGCGCCCGCCTTCAAAGGGTAGCTGAAGGCCTGGCCAAACCGCCGTTTGGTGCCGCGCTCGCTATTGGTTGCCATGTTTCGTCTCCGTTATGTGTTTGATTGCCAGATGGATGATGCCAGATGGATGATGTTGATTGATCAGTTAAGCAGACGCGCGTTCCGCAAGCGTCTTCTGGAATTCAGCTTCCGGGATGCCCATGACGCGGCAAAGCT
>JACESI010000002.1 GCA_013911885.1 Hyphomicrobiales bacterium
GATATTCTGCGCCAGCGGATGAATATTCCGGTCTTTCACGACGATCAGCACGGCACGGCGATTATTGTCGCCGCCGCTATCACGAATGGGCTCAGCCTCAGTGGCAAGACGCTCAGTGATGTCAAGCTCGTTGCATCCGGCGCGGGCGCGGCCGCACTTGCCTGCCTCAATCTTCTCGTGACGATGGGCGTCAAAACCGAAAACATCTGGGTCACCGACAAATTCGGCGTCGTCTACCGCGGCCGGCAGGAGGAGATGGACCAGTGGAAGAGCGTTTATGCGCAGGACACCGAAGCGCGCACCCTTGACGAGGTGATCGGCGGTGCGGACATCTTCATGGGCCTTTCCGCTGGCGGCGTGCTGAAGCCGTCAATGGTCGCGAAAATGGCAAAGAACCCGCTGATCATGGCCCTCGCCAATCCAAACCCCGAAATCGATCCGGACGAGGCCCGCGCCATTCGTCCCGATGCACTCATCTGCACCGGTCGGTCTGATTTTCCGAACCAGGTCAACAATGTCCTGTGCTTTCCGTTCATCTTCCGCGGCGCCCTTGATGTCGGCGCCACAACGATCAACGAGGAAATGAAGATCGCCGCAACCCACGCGATTGCAGCCCTCGCCCGCGAGGCGGTGGATGACGCGAGCGCCAAGGCAATGGGCGGCGAGGCACCGAGTTTCGGGCCCGGCTATCTCATCCCTTCGCCGTTCGACCAACGCCTGATCCTGCGCATTGCTCCCGCCGTCGCCAAGGCCGCCATGGATTCAGGTGTCGCGACGCGACCGATCGAGGATTTCGACGCTTATAAGGAGCGCCTGATCCGCTTCGTTTTCCGCTCAGGTCTGATCATGAAACCCGTGATCGAGAAAGCCAAGGCGCAGCCCATGCGCGTGATTTATACCGATGGGGAAGATGAACGCGTGCTGCGCGCCGTGCAGATCGTGATCGAGGACGGCCTCGCGCATCCGATTTTGATCGGCCGGCCGGCGGTGATCGAGACCCGGATGAAACGCTACGGCCTCAGCATGGTGCCGGGCGTGAACTTCGAGATCGTCAACCCGGAGGACGATCCGCGCTACCGCGACTATGTTGACCTGATGCATCATCTGACGGGTCGAAAGGGCATCACGCCAGCCGCCGCGCGCAATCTTGTGCGCACCAACACCACCGTGATCGGCGCGCTTGCCCTGAAGCGCGGCGACGCCGATGCCATGATCTGCGGGCTTGAAGGGCGCTTCTCGCGCCATCTTCGGGTATTCCAATGGCTTATCGACCTTACCGAAGATGTATCGGACTTTTCCGCGCTCAGCCTTCTTCTCAATCAGAACGGCGCATTCTTCTTCACCGACACCTATGTCACGGAAAGCCCTTCCGCCGAGGAAATCGCCGAGATGACGATCAAGGCAGCCGCCGAGATCGAGCGATTCGGTCTTGTGCCGCGCGCGGCGCTGCTGTCGTTTTCGAATTTCGGTTCGCGTGATACGGAAAGCTCACGCAAGATGACCCGGGCTCTCGAAATCCTGAAGGACACGGCACCCGATCTCATCGTTGACGGACCGATGCATGCCGACGCTGCCCTGAACCCGGTGCAGCGGGCCCGAATCGTCGAGGTTTCACCGCTGGAAGATCATCCGGCCAACCTTTTCGTGTTCCCTGACCTCAATGCCGCCAACATCGCCATGAACATGGTGAAGTCGATGACGGATGCCCTTCATGTCGGTCCAATCATGCTCGGAACCCAGCAGACAGCCCATATCATCACGCCATCCGTCACTTCGCGCGGCATCGTCAACATGACGGCAATTGCGGTCGTCGCGGCGCAAGTGCGTCGGGCCGCAGAGACGGTCCCCCACAAGGGTTGAGAGAAGGACAAAAACACCTGGACCGCGATGTGGCTGAGGGCGAACCTGGCTTTACCTTGATGCAAGAATTCGGTTCATACTTGCGCTTTCTGGCTGTAATAAAGTCAACCTGTCAAAGAGCCTGATCTATGATCGAGGCTTCGCGATTTCTGCTTTATCTCTCCGCAAGATCACCAGCATGATTGGAGAGAGCCAATAGTCCAATAGAGATGCCGATGGCTGATGGAACATCCCAGAATTGTCTCAAAATGCCGCGAAACTCCGTGTTCGCACGCTTCGTACATTCACTTTTGGGCGCATTTGGTCTCTGCATCGGCCTGACCATGGTGACGGTTGCCGCAGGCGCGAACGAAGAACAATGCCGGCTCCTGCGCAATCAGCTTGAAACACTTCGTGGCCAATCGCTTCAGGCCGCGAGCGCGCCAAGCCCGGAAGTCCGGCGTCTTGGCAATCTACTTGACCAGCAAGCCGATGCGCTCCGGGCGGCGAGGCGCGATGCTGTTGGTTTCGGCTGTGTGACCCGATCTGGAAAACGCTCCGGCGGAGGCGATCCGGTCTGCCCGGCGCTTATGGGTAAAATCGGAAAGATGGAAGCCAATATGGAGCGGCTGGACACGCAACTTCAGCGCGCCGAAAACATCCACTCTCGCTCGCGCTCTGCACGCGAGGATACAAATGCTGAGCAGCGGGCCATCCGGGCACGTCTTCAGCAACTCCGCTGCAACTCAGGCGGCCGCACGCTCGAAGTCCAATCGCCTGACCCGGCTCTGGAAGAAAGACCGCGCAAGCGCAGCTTTCTCGCGCGCCTTTTCGGGATCAAACCACCAGCCAGCCGCTATCGCGACGAGGACCTGTCGATCGCGCCGGAAGGCGACCCGGATATCCTCCCGCAGACGGATGGTGGCGTCTACCGAACCCTATGTGTCCGTGTCTGCGACGGGTATTATTATCCGATCAGCTTTGCGACCGTGCGCGATTCATTCGAGGTTGATCAGGCGATTTGTCAGTCGAGCAACAATGCGACGGAAATGCGCCTGTTCTTCCACCATAATCCGGGAGAAGGCAGCGAGGACATGCTCGACCTTGGCGGCCAGCGTTATGTTGATTTGCCGAACGCTTTTCTCTACCGGACCAAGGTGGTCGATGACAATATCTGCCCCCGGATATCGAGGCCAAGCAGCTTCACACTGGTCGCCGGCGGAACCCTTGACCGGAATCAGGCACGCTACGGCAACATATATGGCAATTATGAAAATGAGCCGCCAAAACCGGAGAAAAAGCCGAATCTCTTTGCCGACCCGGATAGCTATATGGCAGAAATCGGTCAGTTCCGGCTGGAACCGGTAACAGAGACCGATAACGATGCACTCACCACCGCTACCGAAACCGTGCTCTATGATCCGTCAAAAATCGAGGAGGCTGGCATCAGGGTAATCGGGCCAACGTTTCTTGACGACCGACAATCGGTAAAATTGCTGCTAACTCCGGCCCAGATTCAAGTCCAGTAAGTGCGCGACGAAGCGGCATGAAAAGGGCCTTTCCCTTGCGCCCGGAAACTTCCTTGAGCGCGCTTGTCCAGACGCTCCAGGTTGTATCGTCCCACGGCTCTGGCGGCAGCACACTGGCAGCGGTCGCGAGAAATGCGCGATCGTCATCGCTGAAATCAACCCGCAAAGGCTGGGTGATGGCTTTCCACCAGGCTTCGACCTCATGGAAGAAGGCGAGATTGGCCCGGATCGCAAGCCAGAATGGTTCGCCGCCGCCAATGCCAAGTGCCGCCAACCGAGGTTCGGCCACTGCATAGGAAAGGCTGTGCAGAAGACTGGCATTGAGCGATTTCAAGTCTTCCGGGTCGAACTTCGCCGCACTCTTCGTCACCACCGCCGGCTCGAAGATCTCAGCAAGCGCGGCAAGATCCGCTTTCGGTTCGACCGGTAGCGAGGTTCCAATCAGGGTGGCGAGCGATGCTATCGCGCCCGGTTCGAAACCGGCTTGCCGCAAGCTTTCTATGGACAGCGATCCAAGGCGCTTCGAAAGCCCCGCCCCGCTCTTGTCCTGAAGCAGATTGTGGTGGCCGAAACTCGGCAGAACGGGTGCGCCGAGGGCTTTGAATATCTGAAGCTGAACGGCTGTGTTGGTGACATGGTCATCGCCGCGCATGACATGGGTCACGCCCATCTCGATATCATCGACGCAGGAGGGCAGTGTATAGAGATAGCTGCCGTCGCCCCTGATCAGCACAGGATCGGAGAGCGAGGCGAGATCGGCTGCCTGTGGTCCCTTGATCATATCGTCCCAGCAGCTCTCGGTACGCTCCGTCTCGAACGGGTCCTTTGCGAAATTCGGGAGAAGAAAGCGCCAGTGCGGCTTGCGACCCTGTGCGGCAAAGGCGGCGTGTTCCTCTTTCGTCAGTTTGAGGGCCGAGCGGTCATATACCGGGGGCAAACCGCGGCTCAGGCGACGCTTGCGCTGACGCTCGAGTTCATCCGGGCTATCATAACAGGCATATAGCAAACCCGCCGATCGCAGGCGCTCCGCCGCCGCATCATAAAGGGCAAAACGCTCCGATTGCCTGTCAATCCGGTCCGGCGTGATGCCAAGCCAGGTGATATCGGCAAGAATGGCGTCGATATATTCCTGTTTTGAGCGCTCCCTGTCGGTGTCGTCATAACGCAGGACAAAGCTGCCGCCGCGCTTTTTGGCAAAGAGCCAGTTCATAAGCGCGGTGCGGGCATTGCCGATATGGATTTTCCCTGTGGGGGATGGTGCAAAGCGGACTGTGGTCATGCCATCCGGTTACCCGCGTTTTCTAAAAAAGTCCATGTGGAATCCAACCGCCGCTGGCGTCGTCTGCGTCTATTCGAAGGCAAAGGCATCCATGGCAAGGAGCGCGAATTCGGTTGACCGGTGAAGCCGCTCGCCCTTCCCGCCCGAAGAAGCACCTAGCGCCACCAGAAGCGGCAGATAATGCTCTTCAGTCGGGTGGTTTTGAACGGCAAACGGGCCTTGCTCGCGATAGTCGATCAGGGCCGCGCCGTCGCCTGCCGCAATCCGATTTGCCACCCAGTCGGCGAAAGCCCGCGCCCAGTCGAGTTCCGGACTGCCACGGTGGTAAAGCATGCCGGACGATGAAAACAGTTCCGACAGATTGTGCGTGATCGCCCCGGATCCGATCACCAGCGCCCCCTCCTCGACCAGAGGCCGCAGAACCTTACCGAGCGCATAATGATGATGCGCCGAGCGTCCCGGCTGCACAGACAATTGCACGATTGGAATATCCGCCGCCGGATAGAGCAGGCAGAGCGGCACCCATGTGCCGTGATCGTAGCCGCGACGCCCGATCATGGTCGGATTGAGGCCCGCTTCCTCAATCAGTCCCAAAAGCCGATTGGCAAGGATGGGATCACCCGGCGCGGGATAGACGATCTCGCGCAATTCAGGAGCGAAATTGCCAAAATCGTAGATCATCCCGGGTTCAGGGTCGCAGACCACTACCGGCTGATCCGTCTCGAAATGAGCCGAAACACTGATGATCGCGCGCGGACGGGGCAGCCCCTCAGCCGCCGCTGTGAGAAAGCGCCGTGCCGCCGTATCGTGGAGAACCAGATCCGGTGCGCCATGCGAGATGAAGAGGGAAGCGGGCGTGTGCATTTTGACATTCTCCTAAAGTGCTCAAAGTCGAATGAGTGAATGCACGATAGCTAAACCCGGTTCTTTGGAAAGACTGGAACCGGGTGACAGATTGTCAATCAAGCGGCCTTTATAGCCTGCTTCGATCAGAAATATTCGTGATGCCTCCCCAGATGCTTGGATCAAGCTTCAGTGAATCTTGGATGGTTCGAGGCAGACATTTACAGGATATTTGCCAAATTCTGGCGCTAAAGTCTTTCGGCTTCTTCTGGCTCGCCGGTGAATTGCGGCAGACCGTCATTGATCGTATAGTAATCGCCCTTGCTCTCGCAGAAGATGTGATGCGTCAGTTTCAGGCCGGTCGGGGCATCGAGGCTGCCTGCCAGAATGCCGATCCGGTCTGAATTATCGCCAATCCAGAACAGCGCTGATCCGCAGATCTTGCAGAATTGTCTGATCGCGATTGTGCTCGCCCGATAGGTCGAGAGATTGTCGCCGCCCAGGATGGTCATGTCGGCGGCGGCGGCCTCGGTTGTTGCATAGTAAAGGCCGGTCTGGCGGCGGCACTGCGAGCAATGACAGCAGGACACGCCCCGGAGCGGACCCGCAACCATGTAGCGGACCTTGCCGCAAAGACATCCGCCTTCGTGCGATTCAATCAGATCGGTCATTTTATCACCTCCACTTTTTCAAAACAGATGAGGTAAATGCGCGCTCCTGTCCAGTCAGAATTGTTGATTCTGACATGAAGCGGACTGCATGAACATGGAAAGCCGCGATACACCGGAACTTGATTTGACCCACGCCGCCTGGCTTTGCTTCAAAGGACAAAAAGGAGTGTGCCATGACCTTGAAATCCAATTTCGCGTTTTCACTTTTCCTGCTGCCAATTTTATTTTTCGCCGCTGCCGAGGGCACGCGCGCTGAAACCGTGACCTTCAAGGCGGCGGACGGACTGAGTGTGACCGCCAATTTGGAAAAGGCGTCATCGGCGACGGCCATCGTTCTGTTTCATCAGGCCGGATCGAGCCGCGGCGAATATGCGACCATCGCTCCGCGTCTCAACAATCTTGGCTACACAACGCTTGCCGTCGATCAGCGCTCCGGCGGCACATTTGCCGGTGTCGTGAATGAGACCGCAAAAGCGGCCGCCAAAGCCGGAAAGCCTGATGACTACGCCGATGCGCGACCGGACATGGAAGCAGCGATCAGCTATGCCCGTGCTCTTCCCGGCATCAAGAGGGTCGTGATCTGGGGTTCGTCCTATTCGGCGGCGCTGGTACTGCTGATTGCCGGTGAAAAGAGCGTCAAGGTCGATGGCGCGCTGTCATTCTCGCCCGGTGAATATCTGAGGGGTACTTCCGTTCGCGGTGCGGCGGCGGCGATTGCTGTGCCGACCTTTCTTTCCTCCGCGCGCTCTGAAACCGCCCAGTGGCAGCCTTTTCTGAAAGCCATCCCGAAAACCGCCAACGCGGTCGGCTTTGTTCCAGAGGGCGCCGGTGTGCATGGTTCCTCCGCGCTGATTGCCGGACGATCGCCCAATGCGGCGGAATATTGGGCAGCGGTCGAGCCGTTCCTGAAAGCGTATTTCTAGGCGGTTTCCTTAGAAAACAGCGGCCATCTTTGCCGGGTTTTCGGCCCGCTCATCCTTGAGCAATTCCGCAACCAGAAAAGCGAGTTCGAGCGCCTGATGCGCATTGAGACGCGGATCGCAATGGGTGTGATATCGGTCCGAGAGGTCCGCATCCGAGATTGCGCGGGCGCCGCCGGTGCATTCCGTCACATTCTTGCCGGTCATCTCGATATGGATGCCACCGGGATACGTGCCCTCAGCGCGGTGGATGGCAAAAAAGTCTCTCACTTCCGACAGGATATCGTTGAAAGGTCGGGTCTTGAAGCCGCTCGTCGCTTTCACTGTGTTGCCATGCATCGGGTCGCAAGACCAGACGACCGAGCGCCCCGCCGCCTTGACCGCCTGCACCAGGCCAGGCAGATGATCGCCAACCTTGCCGGCGCCGAAGCGCGCGATCAGGGTGATCCGGCCGGCCTCGTTGCCAGGATTGATGATATCGAGAAGGCGCAGCAATTCGTCAGGCTTTGACGATGGACCGCATTTGATGCCGACCGGATTTTTGATGCCGCGGCAATATTCGACATGGGCATGATCCGGCTGGCGCGTGCGGTCGCCGATCCACAGCATATGCCCGCTCGTCGCATAATAATCCCCGGAGGTCGAATCGACCCGCGTGAACGCCTCTTCATAACCAAGCAGCAGCGCCTCATGGCTTGTGTAGAAATTGGTCGAGCGCAGTTGCGGCGCGGTCTCGGATGTGATGCCGACAGCGCGCATGAAATCGAGCGCTTCCGTGATACGGTCAGCCATTGCCCGAAAGCGCTCAGACGGCTCACCTTCGACAAAATTCAGCATCCAGCCGTGAATATGCTCAAGATTGGCATAGCCCCCCTGACTGAAGGCACGCAGAAGATTGAGCGTCGCCGCCGACTGGCGATAAGCCATGATCAGCCGCTCCGGGTCCGGCACACGCGAGGCCTCGTCAAATTCGATCCCGTTGATGATGTCGCCGCGATAGCTCGGCAACTCGATATCACCGATTTTTTCCATGGGCGCCGAACGCGGTTTGGCAAACTGCCCGGCAATCCGGCCAACCTTGACGACCGGCATGGCCGAGCCATAGGTGAGGACGACCGCCATCTGCAAAAAGACGCGGAAAAAATCACGGATATTGTCCGGGCTGTGTTCCGCGAAGGATTCAGCGCAGTCTCCGCCCTGAAGAAGAAAGGCCTTGCCTTCAGAGACCTTCGCAAGATCAGCTTTGAGCGCCCGCGCCTCGCCGGCAAAGACAAGCGGCGGATAGCCCGCAAGGCGACCCTCATAATGCTTGAGACGCTCCTGATCCGGATAATCCGGCACCTGCAGGATCGGCTTTTGCCGCCAGGATGATGGGTTCCAGGATGTCGTCATGACCGTGTCTCTCACTCAAACGCTTTGCATCGCACCTGACGTGCGAGCTTCTCTCTTGCCTATATACGCGCAATCTCGCCGATGAAAAGCAACAATTCCCGTCCCGCGTCTTCCCGAACGTGCCGGCCATGGGCGCGTTGGAAGCGCAATCGGGCGGCCTGACGCCGCGTTGGGCAAGGCGCAGGCACAGGAGTGTCACCACTGATCAGCCTTATTCCGCCGCTTGCCTGCGGATTCTTTCAGAAACCGTGCGCATGGTCACCAACTCTTCCGCCGCTGTCGGATGAACCGCCATGGTTTGGTCGAAATCGGCTTTCGTTGCCCCCATCCTGACGGCAATGCCCAGAAGTTGGGCCATTTCGCCCGCGTCAGGCCCGACGATATGGCAGCCGAGAACGCGGTCCGACTTGGCGTCGACGATCACCTTCATCAGCATTTTTTCCTCGCGGCCCGGCAGAATGTATTTCATCGGGCGGAAGCTCGACCGGTAAATATCGACATCGCAGAATTTCTCGACCGCCTCTTCTTCACCGAGGCCGACCGTTCCGATTTCCGGCTGCGAGAAAACCGCCGTCGGAATGCAAGTGTGATCCACACAGACCGGATTGCCGCCGAATACGGTATCGGCGAAGGCATGGCCCTCGCGGATTGCAACCGGCGTGAGCGCGATCCGGCCGGTCACATCGCCTACCGCATAGATATTTGGAATGTTCGACTGGGAAAACGCATCAACCGCAACCGCCCCCCGACCTGTGAGCCGCACGCCCGCCTTTTCGAGGCCCAGTCCTTTTGTGGCCGGATTGCGGCCAATGGCGAACATTGCCTGATCGACCACGATCTCCTTGCCCTTCTTCGTGCGGACATGAAGACCGTCGGCTTTTTTCTCGATGCCGGAGAAAACATCATTAAGGTGGATTTTGATTCCGCGTTTGACCAGCGCATCGTGCAGGAATTGCCGAACCTCGCCATCGAAGCCGCGCAGGATCTGATCGCCGCGATAGATCAGATGGGTTTCGACACCGAGACCATGGAAAATTCCGGCAAATTCAACCGCGATATAGCCGCCGCCTGCAATGATCACGCGTTTTGGCAATTCCTCGAGGTGAAACGCCTCGTTCGACGTGATTGCATGTTCGACACCCGGCAAATCTTCATAGATATTCGCAGAACCGCCTGTCGCGATCAGGATACGCTCGGCGGTGACGGTTTTGCCAAGACCAACAAGATTGATGGTGTTCGCATCAAGAAGCTCGGCGCGGGACTGAAAAATTTCAACCCCGGCGCTTTCAAGATTGCGGATATAGATCGCGTTCAGCCGGTCAATCTCCGCATCCTTGTTAGCAATCAGTTTCTGCCAGCTGAAGGTGCTTTCCGGTCGAGACCAGCCATAACCCTCGGCATCTTCGAAGAATTCAGGATATTGCGAGGCATGAACCAGAAGTTTCTTTGGAACGCAGCCGCGGATAACGCAGGTTCCACCCACACGATATTCTTCGGCCACAGCCACACGCGCCCCATAACCAGAAGCAATCCGCGCCGCGCGCACGCCGCCGGAACCCGCACCGATCACAAACAGATCGTAATCGAAATTTGTCATGGTCTTAGCCCCTTTGACACTCTGCACGGTCGACATTGTTGCTGGCCTATTGCTGGCGATTTAGACTGTATGCCTTCAAAGTTCAAACAATAAAGCCAAAAGTGTTTCAGGACGATGATAAGGGGTAAAGCGTTTCCACCCGATCAGCATGAGCAACCACGGCTGCGGTTGCAATATTGAGGAACAAGCCATGCTCAACAAGCCCCGGTACAGAGCAAAGCCCTGCAACCAGCCTCTCAGGATCCTCGATCCTGCCGAGCGAGGCATCCAGCACGATGTTTCCGCTATCGGTCAGAAACGGTGTCTCGCGGCCGCCGCGCACCGTCAGGCCGCCGGAAAGGCCCTGTGCGCTGAATACCGTTTCAAGCGCCCGCATTGTCGCCGCAAGTCCGAAGCTAACCACCTCCAGCGGCAAAGGGAACGCGCCAAGGGTTTCGACAACTTTCGACTGATCGGCAATGACCAGCATGGATTTCGAGGCGCGGGCAACGATTTTTTCACGCAGATGCGCGCCGCCGCCGCCTTTGATGAGGCCAAGGCCGGGGCCGATTTCGTCGGCACCGTCAATTGTAAGGTCGAGGGCAGGCTCCTGATCCAGCGTTGCGAGAGGGATATTGCGGCCCGCCGCGAGCATCTCTGTTGCTTTTGATGTCGGAACACAGACAATGTCAAGACCATCCGCCACGGCATCGCCGATCAGATGAACGAGTTCGTTCGCCGTGGACCCGGTGCCAAGCCCAAGTTTCATGCCTGGCTTGATCCATGCCATGGCCGCCTCAGCCGCTGCTCTTTTCAGATTCACTTCCACAGCTTCACCTCCCCCGCTTCACTTGCATGGCCCGCTCCTGTGTCGCAAGGTATGGTGATCGCAAGGTTGGCGCCTAGCTGTTCAGACCCGACATCAGAAGATATTTCATATCGAGGAATTCCTCGACACCATGATGCGAGCCCTCGCGTCCAATGCCCGATTCCTTGACACCGCCAAATGGTGTCTCGGACGAGGCCAGAACGCCGACATTGATCCCGACCATGCCATATTCGAGCGCCTCTGCGACACGCCAGACGCGACCGATATCGCGGGCATAGAAATAGGCGGCAAGACCCGCTGTTGTGTCGTTCGCAAGACCGATGACCTCTGCCTCATCCTTGAAACGGAAAAGCGGCGCAAGCGGACCGAATGTTTCCTCACGGCTGATCTTCATCGCGGTCGTGGCCTCGGCGACGATGGTCGGCTCGAAGAAGGTTCCGCCAAGGGCATGACGCTTGCCGCCAATCAGGATTTGCGCGCCGTGCGATACAGCATCGGCAACGTGGCTCTCGACCTTTTCAAGCGCGCGCATGTTGATGAGCGGCCCCTGATTGACCCCGTCATCGAGGCCGGACCCGACCTTGAGCTTCGACACAGCCTCCGTCATCTTCCGGGCGAAAGCATCAAACACGCCGTCCTGGACATAAATCCGGTTGGCGCAGACACAGGTCTGGCCGGTGTTGCGATATTTCGAAATCATGGCACCTTCGACCGCCGCATCGATATCTGCATCATCAAACACGATGAACGGTGCGTTTCCGCCGAGTTCCATACCGACACGCTTGACGGTGCCTGCCGCCTGTTTCATCAGAAGCTTGCCAACCGGCGTCGAACCAGTGAAGCCAATGAAGCGCACGGTCTGATTGTCGCACATTTCCTGACCGATCGCGGGTGCGTCGCCGGTGATGAGGTTGAGCACGCCCTTCGGGATTCCGGCGCGCTCGGCAAGCTCCGCGAGCGCCAGCGCGCTGAACGGCGTTTCCGGCGCCGGTTTGATGACAGCGGTGCAACCGACAGCAAGTGCCGGTGAAACCTTGCGTGTAATCATCGCCGAGGGAAAATTCCACGGCGTGATCGCCGCCATGACACCGATCGGCTGTTTGACCACCAGTACCCGGCTGTCACCGCGAAAGGTCGGAATGGTTTCGCCGTAGATGCGGCGCGCTTCCTCCGCGTAGAACTCGACAAAACCTGCACCATAAAGGATCTCGCCCCTGGATTCGGCGAGCGGTTTGCCCTGTTCGAGGGTCATGATAAGCGCCAGATCATCGGCATTCGCCACAATCAGGTCATACCAGCGGCGCAGGATCGCGGAGCGTTCCTTGGCCAGCATTTTCGACCATGACTTGAACGCGGCGTGAGCGGCGGCAATCGCCTCACGGGTTTCATCCGCGCCAAGATGCGGCACTTTGCCAAGCACCTTGCCTGTTGCCGGATTGGTGATTTCGAAACTGCCCGCCCCTATCCATTGGCCGTTGATGTAGCATTGTTGCTTGAAAAGGCTGGGGTCCTTGAGGTTCATGATATTTCTCCGGGATTTGAGCAACGGACAAACCGGTAGGGGCCGGTCGGGGCCGGTCGGGGCCGGTCGGGTAAAGGCTCAGGGCCAACTCCCTGTCGGGACCGTACCAAAGTGACTATCACGAGATTTCTTCAAACGCCAAGAAAAATGGTCATAATCGAATCCTGATCTTGCCCCTGTGAGACGGATCAGCTAGCCCCGTCATCAAGCGTGAGCACATCCCGCCAAAGCCACAGGAATCCAATGAACGCCGAGAGCGACCCCGACCGGAATTCAGATCAAAACCCTTCCCGATCAGCCCCGACCGGTTCTGGCGGTCGGATCGTTGTGTTTGATCTTGACGGCACCCTCGTCGACAGCGCCGGCGATCTCATCAGCACGCTGAATAAGGTGATCGCGCGCGAGGGCCTTCAGCCGATCGGGCGTGAATTTGTCGGCCATCTCGTTGGACAAGGTGCCTTGCGGATGCTCGACAAGGCCTATCAGTACCATGGCATGACCCTCGATGAGGCGACGCGGAACCGCCTTCTTGGCGAATTTCTAAGGGTCTATGAAGATCACATCGCCGATGAGACACGCGCCTTTGACGGTGTTGTCGATGTCCTCGATAATCTGCGCACCGACGGCTGGACGCTCGCGGTCTGCACCAACAAATATGAGGGCCTTTCGCGCAAGCTTCTCGGTGCGCTGAAACTCGATCATTATTTCGCGGCGATCTGCGGATCGGACACGTTCAGTGTCCGCAAGCCGGACCCGGACCATCTTTTCGGCACCATTGACAAGGCCGGAAGCGACCGTCGGCGCGCCATCATGGTCGGCGACAGCGCCACCGACATCAACACGGCAAAAGCCGCCGCAATTCCGGTGATCGGCGTGACATTTGGCTATAGCGACGTTCTGATCCATGAACTGGAGCCGGATCATATCGTGAGCCATTACAGGGAGATGATGGGCATCATCCGCAAAATCGGCCACGCCGCCTGAGCGATGCGCCCGCGAGAGCCGACACGAGCTTGACCGAGGGTGGATTTGTTTCTTTTTTGTTCTCCTGTGGATAAGATGTGGAAGAAACCGGTTTTGGGTCGGAACAAAGGGTAGACATGTAAAGGTTTGATGTCACAGCCGGAAAAGACGAACCACAAGGACCATGACCTTGGTTTCAGGCTCACGAAGACGGGACACAGAAGCATCATCATCATGGCAGATGATCACGGCAAGATGGACACGGCACGATGAGCATTGAAAAACCCGAAGATCTGTTTTCGAGTTTTGACACCCCTTCCCCTCCCAAACCCGCTCGTGCGACCGCGGTGAAAACCGTGCCGCAGCCAATGTCCTCAAACGTCACGACAAGCGGAAATGCGCCCGCCACCCCGCGCGGAAAGGCTGACGCGGAAGGCGGTTATACCGCCGCTGATATCGAAGTCCTCGAAGGGCTGGAACCGGTTCGCCGCCGTCCGGGCATGTATATCGGCGGAACCGATGAAAAGGCGCTCCACCATCTCTTCGCCGAGGTGATCGACAACGCCATGGACGAGGCGGTCGCCGGTCATGCCACCTGGATCGAGGTCGAACTCGGCGCGGATGGCGCGCTCAGTGTCACCGACAATGGACGCGGCATCCCGGTCGACGCCCACCCGAAATTCAAGGACAAGTCAGCGCTCGAAGTCATCATGACGACGCTGCATGCGGGAGGCAAATTCGATTCCGCCGTCTACGAGACTTCCGGCGGTCTGCACGGTGTCGGCGTTTCCGTGGTCAATGCGCTTTCCGACCGGCTCGAGGTCGAGGTTGCCCGCAACCGCACACTCTATCGCCAGTGCTTTTCACGCGGCGTGCCGCAGGGCCCTCTCGAAAATCTCGGACCAATCCAGAACCGCCGCGGCACCCGCGTCACCTTCCACCCCGATCAGGAGATTTTCGTCAAGGGCGCGCGTTTCTCTCCCGTAACGCTGATGCGGATGGCGCGCTCCAAGGCTTATCTTTTCGGTGGCGTCGAAATCCGCTGGACCTGCGCGCCCGAGCTTCTGATCGGCAAGGATGGCGCGCTCGAAAAGGCGGTGTTTCATTTCCCCGGCGGCCTCAGAGACTTTCTCGGTGAGCGGCTTACCGGGGAACGCAAGGTGGTCGAAGACATCTTTGCCGGCAGGACCGAGCGCCTGAGCGGCCACGGCGCGGTCGAATGGGCCGTCGCCTGGTATGCCGGAGACGGCTTCATCAATTCCTATTGCAACACGATCCCGACACCGGAAGGCGGCACCCATGAGACCGGGTTCCGGTCGGTCCTGCTGCGCGGGCTTAAAAACTATGCCGAGCTGACCGGCAACAAGAAAGCGGCGATCCTGACGAGCGATGACATCATGACGTCCTGCGGCGCGATGCTGTCGGTCTTCGTGCGCGAGCCGGAATTCGTTGGTCAGACCAAGGACCGACTTGCGACGACCGAAGCGATCCGCATTGTCGAGAACGCCCTGCGTGATCAGTTCGATCACTGGCTGACCGGCTCGCCCAATCAGGCAAGCCGCCTGCTCGAATGGGTGATTGACCGCGCCGACGAACGCCTGCGCCGTCGACAGGAGCGTGAAATCAACCGCAAGACGGCGGTCCGCAAACTCCGCCTTCCCGGCAAACTCGCCGATTGCAGCCAGAACTCGGCCGAAGGTTCCGAGCTTTTCATTGTCGAGGGCGATTCGGCAGGCGGTTCGGCGAAACAGGGTAGAAACCGCAAGAACCAGGCAATTCTTCCCCTGCGTGGCAAAATTCTGAACGTCGCCAATGCGGGTCGCGACAAGCTCGCCGCCAACCAGCAGCTTGCCGATCTCATTCAGGCATTGGGCTGCGGCACCGGTTCGCGCTATCGCGCTGACGACCTTCGCTATGAGCGCGTGATCATCATGACCGATGCGGATGTGGACGGCGCGCATATCGCGGCGCTTCTGATCACCTTCTTCTTTCAGGAATTGACGCAGCTTGTCCGCGACGGACACCTGTTCATGGCTGTTCCGCCGCTCTATCGCATCACACAGGGCGGCAAGACGCTCTATGCGAGAGACGATGCCCACAAGGATCAGCTTCTGGCCGAGGAATTCACCGGGCGCGGGAAAATCGATATCGGACGCTTCAAAGGCCTTGGCGAAATGCTCCCGGCGCAGCTCAAGGAAACCACCATGGATCCGGCGAAACGGACGCTGCTGCGTGTTGAAATCGTCTCGGAGAGCGACGGCACCACCGCCGACACGGTCAACCGTCTGATGGGCAACAAACCGGAAGCGCGCTTTCAATTCATTCAGGAAAATGCTGAATTTGCCGACGGGCTCGATATCTGACAGCTTTCAGGGCAGCCCAACGGCCTTGATGCTTATGCAGAACCGGCTAAAAACTTTTCAGACGATAAATCGACCTTTCCCCTTTGCAACCGCGGCGAAGCTTTGGTATAGGACGCTCCTCACGTTCGCGTCGAGACGGCATTCCCCGATAGCTCAGTTGGTAGAGCAAATGACTGTTAATCATTGGGTCACAGGTTCGAGTCCTGTTCGGGGAGCCATTTCTTAGTTAATAATCAAATGAATGTGGCGTTATCTTAAAGCATTTTCTTAAATTTCTGAAGCTGCACAGGCAGCGTCAAGGCGCGCGGCCTGGATCAGACGTCCAAAATCGTTGTTCGTTCGTCCGGTCGATCAATCGCTCACCAGCTTCCCGTACATGGCGAACAATCAATTATGCGAATCTCGAGCTGCTTCAGCGACGATAGCCGCGCGGGCAGCGTTCGACATAGACGCGACCGCGACGATCACGGTAGCGGCATTCGCCAGGCGTTGTTGCTGCGCCGATGAGCGCACCGGCGGCACCGCCTGCGAGCGCGCCGATGGCTGCCCCCCGTCCGCCACCAGCAAGCGCACCAATCGCTGCGCCGGAACCGGCGCCAATAAGGGCGCCGCCTGCCGCGCGATTGCCTGGTCTGGTCGTATCGCACCCGACAAGGAACAATCCGGCTACGAGAATTGCGATCATTTTCATCATTGAATTACTCCTTGTTGCTTTCGCTATGGTTTGATCCGCGACACCATCCACAACTGCAATAAATCATACAGACATGCACCACGTGGTTCTTAGAAGGGGCAAGTCATGGTTTCATGATGGCGAAAATAAGTCACGATTAAGAGATTATCGTCACAGGGTAAGCCTGTTCACTGTTGCCAGAAGGAAATTTCACGCCATTGCTGATGCGAAAACATGCTTGGCGACGCATGTCCCATGTCATTTGACAGATGCCCTATGAATTCTATTTTGAGAATAGCCAGAGTCATTAACGTTACACACGAACAGCTTCTGCTGGATCGGCGAGGGATTGACGCCCCTCCTGGCTACCCTTATCGGGCACGCCCTTTCGTGTGAAAGGACGTAAGAAACGCCGTCTCACACAGAACCTTCAGAGCCGCCCGCCACCGCCGCCTTTCGACGGTACCAAGAAGCACGAATGATTGTGGTTTGGCTTTTTGTGGACGGATCTCTCCGGTCGCAAGCACCTCGATCGCCTTTGCAAAATCTTCAACCGACAATCCGCGTTCGCATGATCATCGTTTCCTATCTAACCCATCCAGCCCATTCCATGCGCGTGGCGAAGGATATGAACTGAGTAACACTATTGATAATAATGAAGATTTTTGGAGCGGGTAGCGGGAATCGAACCCGCATATTCAGCTTGGAAGGCTGCTGCACTACCATTGTGCTATACCCGCGCCGTGGGTCCCGGACGAGGCGATGGTGGAGGAGGTTGGATTCGAACCAACGTAGGCTTAGCCAGCGGATTTACAGTCCGCCCCCTTTAGCCACTCGGGCACTCCTCCGATCGCTCGGTCGCCCGACCGTCTGACACCTGACCGGAAAGTCTGTCTCAAATGAGCGGGAACCGATTATCGCCAAGCGATGACCGTGCGCGTTTATGGCGACAGGCAGTCGTGCTGTCAATGGTCAAATGGTGCCGCAAGATCGCCAATCGCCCCTGCCCTCTGTTCTTTTCTGCCTGAAGCGATTAGAGGTTTTCGGAGATGAGATACCAGACAACCGACAGGGCCGCATGGCAGACAAGAAACCGCGTTTCTCCCGTTCCGACCGGAGCCAGTCCCGACGCGCCGGAGGAAATTCTGCCCGCAGGCCTGGCGGCGGATCAGGCGGCGGATCAGGCGGCAGACCCGGCGTTGAGCCGGGGCTGAAGCCTGATGATATCGTGATTTACGGCACCCATGCCGTCGATGCGGCGCTGCAAAACCCGGACCGTCGCATCACCAGAATTCTCGCAACCCGTAATGCCGCAGATCGACTTTCAAATTCGGGCCAGACACGTGGCCTGGAGGTCGAGATCGTTGCGCCCGAGATGATCAGCGCCCTTGCCGGTGCCGATGCCGTGCATCAGGGCATGGCGCTGATCGCAAGGCCCCTCGAAACGCTCGATCTGCATGATATCGAGGATGCCCGTTTTCTGGTGGTGCTGGATCAGGTGACCGATCCGCACAATGTTGGCGCGATCATCCGTTCGGCGGTTGCGCTCGGGGTTGATGCGCTTGTCACCACCCACCGCAACGCGGCGCGCGAAACCGGGCTTCTCGCCAAAACGGCATCAGGCGGGCTTGACTTCATTCGCCTCGTTCATGTGCCGAATCTTGCGCAGGCGCTGGTCAAGCTGCGCGATTTCGGGTTCGTTTCGATCGGCCTCGACAGCGCGGCCGCGGAGGATCTTGTAAACACGCTCCATGGCGACAAGATCGCGCTTGTTCTCGGGGCCGAAGGTCAGGGCCTGCGTCGGCTCACGCGGGAGCGCTGCGACGCCCTCGCCCGGCTCGACATGCCGGGACCGATCAAGAGCCTCAATGTATCGAACGCGGCAGCGCTTTCACTTTATCTCACGGCCCGCCATCTCGGCATCTGAGGCGCCTCATTCACAAAAGCGCGCCTCATCGATGCGGATCGATTTTCCAGAGGGGCTGCTCAATGTTCGCACGCGCCGGTTGCAGAATTCGAGTTCCTCGACGCTGAAGAACGTGCGCGGTACCGGAAGGCCGGTGTTGCCGATAAGATTGTCATCGACAATCGGCAGCCCCGGTGAAATCACCGTGTTCGCGTTGCGGATGACGGTAACGCCGTTTTCCTGACGAAATACGACATGAGCAATAAGAACCGGGGCTATAAGAACCGGGGCAAGACGAATTGGCGAGGGATCCCCCGTGATCGCATCCGGCAGAGGGTTTGCCGCTGTCTGGATCACCTCTATCGGCAGCGGCAAGTTATCGAGCATGCCACGGGTCGAGCGTGGCACCGGCCAGCGTGTTGCATCCGGGCTGATGTGAATGAAATCATCATCACGGTGGGTATGCGACAGATATCTGTCATGGCGATGGGTAACGCCTTTCAGGATGAAAGTCTTTTTACTGCCCCGATCAATCTGCCGCACCTTGAAGACGTGGTCATGTCGTTCAGTGCGCGGATCGCGCAGCTTTTCCCGGCGGACTTTCCCGCGAAACATACCATGCGATGATTGATCAGCGTGGTTCTGATGGTGGCGCATATCAGCACCATGATGTGACACCGAATGGCTTGATATATTGTCAGGCGCATTGCCAGAAGAACTGGCAGACGCGTAAAGCGCTCCCATTCCTGCCGTACCGCCGGCAAGCAATGTTGCGGCGAGCAACCGGTAAAAACGCATAGTCATGGCCTTTTCTCTCCAAACGGAACAAGGGAGTATGAAACAGGCACCGCATCGAACCGCCGTTCAGGCGATCCGCACCATGAACATTAAAGAACGTTAACGATCGAAGATCAAGCGACAAAACGCGCGACAACCCGCCCTTTGTGCGCGTATCGTTTCTAGCTGAAGAATGATTTGAAGACCGGCACGACGGTCTTGCTGAAGAACGTCCCATAACGCAACAGAGCAACCACAAGCAAGGCAAGAAGGCCAATCGCCACCACCCGCGTCATCCGGTATTGCGTGCTGCCATGGTCCAGCGCCAGACCCGCGATGCTGACCAGAAGGAACACCGCTGCAACCTTCACGACCAGCCTGAGATCACCCAGAAACCCGGTGAGAAAATTACCCAGGACGCCTTTCAGAGCGCGAAGGAGCGGATCGACATCATGCCAGAGCCAATAGGCAAGGCCAACGGTGAGCAGTGTGAAAAGAAGCGCGATGACGCCATCGAGCGGGGTTCGGGCGTGATTATCCTCGCTCATCTGCCGACCTTTACCGTATCGAGATCCATGCGAAAGATCATGAGATCATCCACCTGCTCAATTTCACCTTCCGCTGTTACCAGAAGACCGACAAACGGCGTGATTGTCTGATCGAGAAGCCGCCCGCGCTGATCGGCGAGCATGAAGAAATTGCGGCCCCCGACCGGCCCTTCCGAGACAAAGACCGGCGGCGCGCCATCGAAAAGACATAGATTCGCGCAGGCCTTATGCGCCAGTCCCCGGCCCGGCCGCATGGCACCGCCATAGCATTTTCCGTCACAAATCTCGCCGGTGAGCCGCCATTTGCCGAGTTTGACGCGCGCTGGGGGATAATAATCCGCCACATTGAAATCCTCGGCATTGAGAAGGCCCATATGGTCCGGCATTACCTGAAGCATCGATAAATCACCGCGATTGAGCATGATGCCATCCGCCCGCACCATCAGATCTTGAAGCGGCCGCCCGCGCGCAATGACACCGACTTTGCCAAGCCCGCTCAACATATAAGCGCGCGCCGGCGCGCCATTTCGGGCTGGCACCCGAAGCACCGGATAAGGGGTATATTCAAGCCTGCCGAAAAGTTCCTGTCGGCCAAGATCCCAGCGCGCTTGACCGTTTCCCGAATCCGGAATCGATGATGCGCCAAAAAGGGCGGTTGCCGCCATGCCAGCAACAAACCCAGTAATGACGAGAAGGAAGAACAGCCCGAGGCCCCTTGGCACCCTTTTGCTGTATCCAAGGAAGAAGGGTTCCGGCTTCTTTGGCAGCGACTTCTGATGGTCAGTCGTGATCATGATGCCATCGCCTCCGCGTTGATGATTTCTTCCGGAATGTGAACCGGCGGCACCGCGGTTCCGGGCGGATTGGCGCGTGGATCAAGCAGGATCAGATCGCCGTCCAGCTTCAGATTGTAGGTTGCAAGTTTTTCCCTGAAGGGCGGCGGCGCGCAGCCATCCTCGGGGCGGTATTGATAACCATGCCAGGGACAGGTGATGCATCCGCCAATGATGCGCCCCTCCCCGAGCGGACCGTTTTGGTGGGCGCAGGCATTGGTGACGGCGGAGAGCTTCCCGCTATAGCGAAAGATCGCAACCCGCTCGTCGCCTTCAAGGACAACGACGAGCGCGCGGTTGTTGGCGATATCGCCGACCCTGCCCGCGACGATGAAACCGTCACGCCGGGAGTAATCGGCGCCCCCCGCATCAACGCGCCCTTCGCGCAAGGCAGCGACAAGGTGAAGCCCGCAGACACAGAATACGCTCATAAAAACCAGCGCGACGAAGAACGGGCTCGCATCCGCCTGAAACGCGCCAAGGCCGACATGCAGAACCAGCGCCGCATAAGCGACATAGATCATCATGTGCAGCGATTTCCAGACCGGCGGGCTTAGGAAACTCAGCCAGAAATCATGGCTGGTAACCGCGAGCACCATCAACACAACCAGCGCCACGATGCCGAACACCTCGAACGGAAAGCCGAGAAGCTGGCCGAAATCCGTGTTGCTGCCGAGAAGCGCCGGATAAGGCGCGATGGAGCTGAAATTGAAATACCAGCCGAGCACATAGCTTGCGTGAACGGCGGCAACGCTGAAGGTGATCACACCAAAATGTCGGCGGTTGTAAAGCAGCGGAAGAAAACGCCGGTCAAGCCGGGCCAGCGGGCCGATACACAAAATGACCGAAAGCAGGATAAAGGCACAGCTTCCGAAGGCTCTCATCCGCAGGACAAGATCATCCGGCAGGCTCCTTGCAGGTGCGCCTGTCGGTTGAGCCGCGCCTGAAAGCCAAGTCTGGAACAGCGCACCACCGTGAAGATAAAGCGCGATATAGGCGACGATCCCAAGGATCAGCACCCCGTCATAGATATATTTGCTGCGGTACCACAGAACCGGTTTATAATTGACCGCCATCAGCGCGGCGCCTCCAGAAGAACAGCCGGTACATCCCTCAGCTTTTCCGGACGTATAACAAAAAGCCCGATCAGCGTCACGGGAAGCAACAGCCCGAAGGCGAGCCAGAATCGGCGATGAAAGGTGCGAGCCGGTCTTTTCATTGTCTTCTTCTTTATTACCTTTTTGTCGTTCTTCTTTGATTATCGATTCTGGCTGATTTAATCGTCATTTCTGGCTTTGCTCCAGAATCCACCAGCGCCAGAGAACGAGCGGCCATAGCAGACAGAGACCCGGCACCAGAAGCGGACGAAAGGCATAAGAACCCCGTGATCCAGGCTCCACCCGCTCAATTCCGAAAATCAGGAAAACCGCTGCCACGACAAGTCCCGCTGCAAGGTAATATTCCACAAATGTGACAATTGCGATGGCTGTGGGCATGAACTGTTCCTGCAAGAGCTTTAGGCACGGTAGCGAGAAACACGCCATTTCACAACGCACCGGAGGCCAAAAAGCGCAAGGAAGTCAATCAATTTTGAAACCTCGAAAGCGTGATTGAAAGCGCTGTCTGAATCTTATTGCAAGCATTTGCGCGAAAGCTTTCCGGGCGTGGTCAGCCGGGCCAGCAGGCCCAATTTTACCGCCACCGCGCCGACGCGACATGAAATACCCGAACAACCGCAATCGCTTCTGCCCCAGACCGAGTTTGCGCTTGATCTCGGATGGCCTTTTCTGTAGGCCGATACGTGGAGATGTGGCCGAGTGGTCGAAGGCGCACCCCTGCTAAGGGTGTATACGGGGAACCGTATCGAGGGTTCGAATCCCTTCGTCTCCGCCACATTCCTAGGATGCCCGTCCCTTCAGGCACAGTATTCTCCCGAATAGTTAGAGCAGGTATAAAGGCAGGACCTCGTGGCATCACCAAACAGGCTAGTCGTTACCTTCGGTGATCTCCCGTCGTTGGCGCAGCCGGCGTGATGCGCATGGCACGCAAAGGCAAAGCGAAGCGGCGGTAGCTGGCAAGACTTCTGGCAAGCGCACCGGCAAAGATCGCCCGCGAGGGGTTTACCAACAGGACTGCCTCAATCCCCTCGGCAATCGCATCATCCTCCTGTGCGTGTCAGCCGGATATCAACCTCGCGATCGACGTACTCCCACTCGGCACACGCGCGCAGCCGCACCAGCATATGGTCGAATGCCAGTTCCAGTTCGGGCGCGAATTCGAACCATGTCAGGAAGTCGAACGGTTCGCCGTGATCGCGCGAGTGGTACAGCTTGCGCGCCACGCCTGGCAGGTAATCGAGCCCGATCGGCAGGTGTGAGCCCTTCTCGTAGACCGCGCGCCGTTCGTCCTGCGCCATGGCCCACCATTCGGCCGACTTGCGGATCGGGATCAGAGCAGCGCGGGTAGAAGCGGGGCGGCCCAATCCTTCCTGCTTGGCCTGCAAGGAAGAACGTTCGCTTGCAGTGGTATAGCGCAAGTTGCTGCCAGCACCGCGCAGCGTCCAAGCGGTGGTGCCTGTGCTAAGGTCACTGTCGATGGCCAGAAAGCGCGCCGGTGGCATGCTCTCACCACGGAACGCGCTGATTGAGGTGATCTGCCATTGCCCGGCATCCGCACCGACAAAGTGGCTCAGCGTAATGGTTGCACGTTCAGTCACGATACCTCATCCTGTCTGGGCTGCCGAGCAGCGCTGAAAAAACGACGGCCAGATGCCAACACAGGGTAACATCGCACTTATGCGATGGAAAGCACCAATTTGTGCGATGGAAAGCACCAATTTGTCGCTGGTATGCGCGGCGGAGAAAAATCTCGATCGAACTCGATAGAGAATGAAGCCACGCCTTTAATCACCAGAATTTCTTCGTAAGATACTAATAATAAAGCAGTATTACAAGAAATAATTAACCCGCTGATTGCCCTTTCCGCCTTGGGGGTTCCCTGCGGAGCAGACCCGGATCGTGCAGTTGCTGGTGCGCCGGGTCACCGTGACGTCGGAGGGGCTGGTCATCGATGTGCGGACCGACGGCGTCTCGGGCGTCATGCGCGACATGATGGCGCCACGAAAGAAGGTGGCGGCGGAATGATGAACCCCGACGAATCCATCCAGATCTTGGTGCCAGTCAAGGTCCGCAGGCAGAACGGACGGCCGAAGATCATGCCGCCCGCCACCTATTTGCCCAGCGAAGACCGGACGCAGGATCCGCATATCCTGCGCGCCATCGGCCGGGCGTGGGCCTGTCGACGGCGCTCTGATGGCGCGTCCTTTTCAATAGCTTGAAGAAAATTCACCAAAATGCGTCGGCCAAACCCAAGGCGGCGAAGGTTTTCAGCGTCAACAGCTGGCTCCAGGCGCACGGGAATGGGATCGGGCTTGTTCATGCATTTCTCCGGTGAGTTGGAGTTGCATGAAGGCATTGGTCGGGCGGATAGTGTAGGCAACTTTCTCCAATATCGTCAGATAGTTCGTCGCGATTGCGCATCAGCAATCGGACCAGCCCGAGCGCCAGCAGGCCGCACAGCTCGGCTCGCCGCTCGGCGGCGGGCTTTGCTACGAGCCGTTCTCGGGCTCCGGCTCGCAGATCATGTCGGGCGAGTACAGCCGCGAGTTTCAGGCGCGGGCGGCCGCGGAATTACCTTCGTTGCCAGCGAGGTCGGCGGTCGCAGGTGCCGGGCGTTCCAAAATTCGCACCGCTTGGACTGATGCCGACGAAGAGGACATACAACTCATCGACGATGAGTTCATGAGGTCAGAAGAGGAGTTCATCGAAGGGTCGCCGCGACGCGCCCTCGGCCTCGAAAACCCTTTTTCACAATACTACTTCTTCGATGCTGACGCTGGACGGGCCGCACTGTTGAAAGGGCTTCAGTCAGACTTTCCGGAACGCAAGATCAACGTTCAGGTGGGCGACGCCAACGGCCTGATCCAGAAATTGGTCCCGAGGCTCAGCGGCCGAAACACCAAAGGGGTCGCCTTTCTGGATCCCTATGGTCCGCACTTGGACTGGCAAACGGTTGCGACGCTCGGTGCCACCAAGAATTTTGAGGTCATTATCAATTTCCCGCTGGGTATGGCAATCAACCGGCTGATCACGCGCTCGGGCGATATCCCCGACAACTGGCGCAACGGATTGAATGGCTGTTTTGGCAGTACGAATTGGGAAAACCTTGTCTACGCCGACCAGACAGACCTGTTTGGGGACACGACGCGCCACAAGGTCGACGATGCGGCGCAAAGGCTTCTCGACTACTATGTCGGCCGTCTGAAGCATCTGTTCGGGCATGCCGCGTCGCCCAGCGTCGTCCGAAACACTCGCGGCGTTCCCATCTACTACATGCTCTGGGCTGGGCCCCATCCGCTTGGCTACAAGATTGCCGATTACATCCTGTCAAAGGGCGACCGGATAAGTCCGCCGAAAAAGCGGTCGGGACGCTGAGCGCGGATTCCCTGCAAGTCAGGCTGCTTCCATCATACCTTTGAAGATTTCATGCAACAACGCTGGCATCAGGGCCTCAACGTCTTTTGCGGTGCGCGCCCGGATGCTTTGGATTTCCTGGGCCTTGGCTTGGAGCCGGTTGAACCAGCGTTGTGTTTCGATCAGCGGTATAGGGACCTCGACGACGTCAAGCTTCTTTAGTCCCAGAGTGCGGTTTCTTCCCGCTCCACCTGGTGATGCCTCGCCAAGTTTCTGCAAGCCCTCCGGTGTGCGGAAGTAGAACAGCACAAATTCAGCTACGACCTCATCAGGGTTTGTCACGCAGGTCAAAAAGCGATGCGAACCAACCCTGCCGTCGTCTTCAGGCTTTGCGATGGCGACGGCACCTTCCCAAGCAAAGACGATGTTGAAAACCAAATCCCCAGACTTGATGGTGAATAACTTCTTGGAGCCGACCTCCATCCCTGCAAGACCCGGTTTGTGAAACGTTCCCCGTCCAAAGGAACGAACGCCGAGTTCCATATAGGTCCTGTCCGGCTCCACCTCGACCGGGCGGCGGACAAGAGGGGCGACCTCGGTCATGGGCCGAAGCGGCACACCGTCGGTGGCGAGTTGGAAGGCCTTCAGCAGCATGGCATGGGTTTCACGTTCAGCGGTCTCGATGTCACGCCGACGCTCATCGACCAAGGCCGAAACATCATCGAGCTTTTGCACGATGTCGCGCTGTTCATCGAGCGAAAGCAATGGGATGGACATCTTCAAGAACTTGTCTTCTTTCATGCGAACACGATTGGTCGAACCTGCGCTCGCACGACGGCAGAGGTCGACGAATTCCGGGGTGCGCGAATACCATTCAAAAAAGTGCGGCAGCACCTTTGATGAATCGATATCGAAACAAGGAAAGTCGTTGCTGACCAAAGCGCCGTCGAGGTTGGCAGGAACGATGCCAAAGGCACCATGCCGTGCGTCAATTCTGGATATCAGAAACTGACCTGCTTTGGCTTTATACTGCCTTGCCGCCGCAATCGCTGAGCCCTGAACCTCGCCGCGCAGCGTCAGTCCTTTTCCCCAAAGCCGAGCAGTGATCTGTTTGTATCGCTGATCCGGCTGAACAAGCACCCAATCTTCAGATTTGGTCAGGAATTCCTCAATGGTGATTGTCTTCGCCATCAAGAGCGCTCCGCCAATATCAACTTGATTTCGTCCATGATACCGAGGATGCGCTTTTCCTGCTCGATAACCGCGTCAACAATCTCCGTAGGGGCGCGGTGGTCGGCCACTTCGCCGGAATGTGGGTTCTTGATATCGAGATTGCAGGACGTCACGCGATCCTGCTCATCGCGCTGGATCAGGTCAGCCGCAGAAACCTTCCAAGCACGCTCATTTTCTTCGCGATTATTCCACCATTCAAGGCAGCCGCCGAACTCCTCGTAAGCCATTGGCGCGGTTTTTGAGTATTTCTTGCGGCCCTCCGGTAGAGGCAGTTCGTAGTACCAGATGTCCTTGGTCGGTCCGCTGGTGTCGAAGAAGATCAGGTTTGCAGGAATGTCGGTGTAGGGCGCGAACACGCCTTCGCGCAGGCGTACGACGGTGTGCAGATTGAACCTCTCCAGCAAGTCGGCCTTGATCCTGGCCGAGATGCCGTCGCCGAACAGCGTGCCATGCGGGACGACGACAGCCGCCCGACCGCGCCCGGCACGTTTCAAACGTCGCATGATCAGTTGAAGGAACAGAAGCGCCGTTTCCGCTGTGCGGCGATCATCGGGGAAGTTGTTAAGGATGCCCGTCTCTTCCTCGCCGCCAAAAGGCGGGTTGGTCAGTATGACATTGACCCGCTGATCCTCGCCGATTTCCGCCAGACGAAACCGCAACGCGTTGCCTGGATCGATCCGTGGGGCATGAAGACCGTGCAGCAGCAGGTTGAGCTGAGACAGCAGGAACGGCAGCGATTTGGCTTCGCCACCGAAGAAGCTGTCTTCCTGAAGGGTGCGGCGCTTCTCGACCGTGTCGGCCTGCCGTTCGAGGTGTTGGTAGGACTCAGTCAGAAAGCCACCCGTGCCACAGGCCGGATCGAGGATGGTCTCACCGAGTTTCGGGTCTGTCACTTCAACCATGAAGCGCACCACCGGCCGGGGCGTGTAGAACTCGCCAGAGTCCCCGGCGGCGTCGCGCATTTCGCGCAGAAGCGTTTCGTATAGGCGGCCGAGCGTGTGGACTTCTTCAGACGAGTCGAAATGGATACCATCGATCAGGTTGACCACGTCACGCAACAGGTAGCCGCTCTCCATTCGGTTGGCGAAGCCCTGAAAAACGGTCGCGATCACGTCGCGCCGCTCGCGTCGGCCATTGTCACCGCGCAAGCCGCGCAGATAGGCGAAAAGGCCGGGGCCACGAGACCCGTCCGGTCGCTCAGCTTCGTCCGCGACCAAGAACGACAGCAGGTCCGGGCCTGTGATGCCGTCGGCGTCTGCTGCCCAATCGCGCCAGCGATATGGCGCCTCGATGATTGAACGATAGTCCTTGCCCGCCAGATCCGCGCGTCCTTCTTCAATCCGCTCCATGTCGTCTAGGAACTTCAGGAACATGATCCAGGTGAGCATTGGCAGGCGATCGAGGTCGCCATTCAGCCCCTTGTCCTTCCGCATGATCTTGCGGGCGGATTTGATGATGCTGTCGAGACGCTGGGCAGTGGTCAGTTGCTTCGGCGCAGCCTTCTTGCGGGCGGTTTTAGCCAAGGTAGGGCTCCTTCAATTCAAGCGGTGTAGAGCAGACGCTGCAGCTCGGTGACGGCGCTGCGCAGCTCCTTGCCGCCGCCGAAGCGGGCGGCAATTTCGATTACATTGCCCCATTCGTTGAACGGTGGCACTTCCAGGATGTCAGGCAACTTGAACTGAGCGCTGCCGTGTTCTGCATATTTCTCGAGAACAGCGTCCAGAACCTTGCGGGCATCGGGCTGGAATCCAGCCAGAAAGTCGTCCTGTTCCCGTAGCAGGCGGTCCGCGCGCTCACGACGTGTGCGCAACGGCGCATTGTAGGCGAGATGGCAAAGAAGGTCGAACGGGTCGGCCTCCGGCTTTCCAACCGCTTCGGCAAGGGAGTCTAGCTCGATACCCTTCTCCTCCAGCCGTTCGACGATCTCGGCCCGGCGCTCGGGGTCGAGCCAGTCTGTCCTGAGTTCCGATGCATTGGGATAGAGAATACGGACCTTGTCGCCAGTATAGTCGGTCAGCTGGCGGCAGGCGAGTTGACGGCCGTCGGAATCAAGCTCGTAAACGAGGTGCCGAACAATCGAAACCTCACCGCCATCGACGTAGAATTTGCGAGGCCCGGCCTCGGGCTCGTCGTCGAGTTCGACTGGTCCATCAGGAACATCCGGGACGTCGTCGGGATCCAGTGGCGTCTCTTCTATCTCGCGCTCTTCAACGACATCACCTTCTGCATTGATCACCGCTTCATCCTCGCGGACGGGATCGCCGTCGAAAGCTGGATCAGCAAACATTCGTGTTGCAGTGCCGGTGTAGTCGATGATGTTGAAGGCGAGCTTCCCATAGTCGGCCCTGAGGCGCGTTCCGCGTCCGATAATCTGCTTGAACTCCGGCATCGAGCCCACCACCCGGGCAAGCACAACGTTCTTGCAGGTCGGGGCATCGACGCCGGTGGTCAAAAGCTGCGACGTGGTGAGGATGACCGGCGTCTGGGTTTCGACATCCTGGAACTTGGCTCGGTGCGCGCTGCCAATATCACCCTCGTCAGACGTGACGCGGCAAACATAGTCGGGGTGATCCTTAACCAGATCGGTGTTTAAGGCAGCGAGCGCCTGGCGCATCTCGAGCGCGTGTTCCTGGTCGACGCAGAAAACGATGGTTTTGGCGAAACGATCAGTCTCCGCCATGAAGCCCGCCAGGTGTTTCGCGATGGCCTGCGTCCTTGCACGAAGCGCCACGACTCGCTCGAAATCTCGCGTGGAATACTCGGAGTCGGGGATTTCACGTCCATAGCGGTCAAGTTCGCCACGTGTCGGGCGCCATCCTGCGGCGTCGTAGTCCGAGATGACACGGTGAACGCGGTACGGGGCGAGGAAACCATCGGCGATGCCTTGCGCGAGACTGTATTCGTAAAGCGGATCGCCGAAGTAGTTATAGGTGTCGAGGTTTTCCTCGCGCCGCGGTGTCGCTGTCATGCCGATCTGGGTCGCTGGTGCAAACCACTCGAGAATCTCGCGCCAATTGCTGTCATCGCGCGCGCTGCCTCTGTGGCATTCATCAATTATGATCAGGTCGAAGAAGTCGCGTGCATATTCGCGATAGAGGCCAGGACGGTTTTCGTCGCGCGCAATGGACTGGTAGATTGCGAAATACATATCACGACTTTTGACAGCGACACCGCCTGCGATCTTGTGCCGGGCATCGCCGAATGGACTGAAATCCTTCGCCATCGGATCATCAACCAGCACGTTTCGATCCGCGAGAAAGAGGATCTTCGGTTTGCGGTTGACACCCTTCGAATTCCAACGTGCCGACCATAGCTTCCAGCAAATCTGGAAGGCGACAGCGGTCTTGCCCGCCCCCGTGCACAGGGTCAGAAGTGCCCGCTTCCTGCCTTGAAGTGCAGCCTGAACTGCGCGGTTGACGGCGATCTCCTGATAGTAGCGCAGCGGCTTTGCCCTATCGGGAAACGTGGGGGTCAACAGGCGTTCCGCCACCTCCTCATCGTCGATACCCTCGGCACGGCGCAGACGAGCCCAAAGATCAGCGGGCGCGGGAAAATCCCCGATCGTCCGCTCGATTCCGGTTGTATAGTCGAATTCAACGATTTCTATGCCATTGGTGGAGTAAGCAAACCGAAGGCCAAGAATTTCGGCATATTCTTTGGCTTGTTGAAGCCCCTCCGCAGCGTGGCTGAAACGGGCCTTGGCCTCTACAACCGCAATTGGGAAATCGGCATTGTATCGAAGCAAGTAGTCCGAGCGCTTCTGCTTTCCTCGGCGCGCCTTTCCACCGATGAATACCACTCGGCCGTCAGTGAAAGTTCTCTGCTCATTTATTGCGTGCGGGCGATCATCCCAGCCCGCTGCCTGCAGCTTGGGGACGACGAATTTCCTGCAAGTATCCGCTTCATTCATACGCAATCTTCATTGTCCGGTTTCAACAAGCCATCGCAAGGCAAATGGCCAGTCAAAGAAATGGGCTCAGATCAACGCGCAATTCTTTGGTTTTGAAGCTCTTTCACCGTACTTTGGTTACCAGAACCTACAGCTTGCCCGATCTTCGCCGCAAGCCCTATTGCGCCTTGCTATGCAGCCACTCGCGCTGGCGGGCCCACTCATCCGGTAGCTGTCCCCGAAATGACTGAAGCGAAATGCCCTCTGGCTGCCCCCCTTCGAAGATCGCTTCAACTACATCAGGCGCGAGAAAGGTGAGCCGAAGCACTCGAGCAAGGTATGGTGCCGCGATTCCTTCGCGCTTTGCCAGTTCTGCGATGGTCGCGAACTCGCCGGACTCCAGCATCCGCTTCCAGCGGAAGGCGCGCGCCAGCGCCTTGACCATCGTGTTGTCCATCTTGCGCTGGCTGGATGCCCCCTCCGGCAGCTGCATCTCCTTGCGGCCGCCACGCTTCACGAACCGGAAGGGGACATGCACGGTCACCGTTTCCGGCACTGGCTTCGCGCGGGTCATGCCGCCGTTCCTAGATCAGCCATCATTTCGCGCGCCAACCCGGTCAGCCCGTCCATGCGCAGGCGAACATCGAGGCCACCGGTGCCGATGTCGATCCGCTCGACCAGCAGTGTCGCGATGCGCCCCTGCTCAGCGGGGAAGAGTTCATCCCAGAGCGGATCAAGACGGTTCAGCGCGTCACGGGCATCGGCCTCGGTAATCTCGCCGTTATGTGTACATGCCGCCTTCAAAGTTCCCGCCACGATCTCGGGCTGGCGAAACACCGCGCGGAGCTGGTCGATGACGGCCGTTTCGATTTCGCCCGCAGGGACCCGGCCAACCGGGCATGACCCAGCACCATGCTTCAAAACCGTCTGGCTGACATAGTATCGGTAGAGCTTGCCGCCCTTTCGCGTGTGGGTCGGTGAGAACGCCGCCCCGTCGGGGCCGTAGAGCAGCCCTTTCAGCAGCGCGGGCGTGTCGGCGCGGGTGCGCGCGGCGCGTTTGCGGGGGCTTTCGGTCAGGATGGCGTGGACCTTGTCCCAAACATCCTTTTCGATGATGGCATCATGCTCGCCGGGGTAGCTGTTCCCCTTGTGGACGGCTTCGCCGATGTAGGCGCGGTTGTTCAGCAGGCGATACAGGTATTTCTTGTCGATCCGGTTGCCACGGCTGGTCCGGATGCCGCGCGCCGCCAGTTCACGGGCCAGTTCCGTGCCCGAGCCGATTTCGATGAAACGGTCGAAGATCCATCGCACATTGGTGGCATCGGCTTCCTTCACGATGAGTTTGCGGTCCTTCACTTCATAGCCCAGCGGGGGCACGCCGCCCATCCACATGCCCTTCTTGCGGCTGGCGGCGACCTTGTCGCGGATGCGTTCGGCGGTCACCTCGCGTTCGAACTGGGCGAAGCTGAGCAGGATATTCAGCGTCAACCTGCCCATCGATGTGGTCGTGTTGAACGATTGCGTCACCGAGACGAAGGTCACGTCATTGCGGTCGAAGACTTCCACCAGCTTGGCGAAATCGGCCAGCGAGCGGCTAAGGCGGTCGATTTTGTAAACGACCACCACGTCGACGAGGCCGTCCTCAATGTCCGCCAGCAGCCGTTTCAAGCCGGGGCGTTCCAACGTACCGCCGGAGATGCCACCGTCGTCATACTGATCGCGGACCAGCACCCAGCCCTCGGAACGCTGGCTGGCGATGTACGCCTCACAGGCTTCCCGTTGGGCGTGGAGGCTGTTGAACTCCTGCTCCAGCCCTTCCTCGGAGGATTTACGGGTGTAGACCGCGCAGCGCAGTTTCCGGACAATCGGCTTGGTCATGCGCCCCTCCGATGGTTTTTCAGCCCGAAGAACACCCAGCCGTTCCAGCGCGTTCCGGTGATGGCGCGAGCAATGGCAGAGAGCGATTTGTAGGGCCGACCCTGCCAGTCGAATCCGTCGGTCGTGACGGTTACGAGGTGCTCGACGCCCTGCCATTCACGGATCAGGCGCGTGCCGACGATAGGTTTCAGGTCAGCGCGAATGCGGCTCTTCTTGCGGTCGCCGCCGTCCAGCTGTTCGCCGAGGGATTCCAGCCGTTTCACCGTTTCCGGCTTCAGGCCGCCGTAGGCGAGTTCCTGAATGCGGTACGCGAGGCGGCTCTCCAGGTAGCGACGATTGAACGGCGGCGGCTCGCTGTTGAACAGGTCCCGCCACTGCGCCTTCAAGTCAGGCGTTGATGTTGTCTTGAGCGCGGCCAGGCGGGCGGGAATGGGATCTTGTTTGGTCATGAGTTGCTCCGTTGAGTTGGAGTTGCATGACGCCATTCGTCGGCCGGATAGTGTAGGCAACTTTCTCCCGTTTCGTCAGATACTTCCGCCCGATCGCGCATCCGCAGGCGAACCAATCCCAGAGCCAGCAGCCCACACATTTCGGCGCGGCGTTCCGCTGGCGTCATCTGGTCGGGTGGCAGAGGATTGGGGCGTTTCATGTCTTAAGCGGCTGTGCTTGCTGGTGTCGTTACCAACCAAAAGCCACCTGGCAGCCCTTTGTGGGACATGCGCTTTGGACTGCCAATCGAAATGCGAACAGGTAGTGAACATCGACCCTTGTGGAACTGCCTTTCGTCAACGATTATCGGAGGTTGAATCAAGTTGAGAGACAGCATGCATTGAGAGGTGAGTTCATGGCGCGCAAAGCAATTCCGATCGGTCCAAATATTCTTGCGTTGATCGAAGATGCGCGCATCGACCTTGCTCGAGCAGCGCTTGCCGTCCGAGAGGGCGAAAACGAGCCAGATTTCGCCCTGCCAGATAACCCATCTGACTTGGCAGATGACGGTGCCGTGGAGGCGTTTCGGCTGGACCTCATCCAAACGCTCTCTGAATTTGACCAAGATGAACTGCGACCGGCAGAGCAACGATCACGCCGAATCCGGGCGCTCGCCGACGGAAAGGGCGTGACCTCCCTCACGACGATTGTCGATCAGCAACTCGATGATGCGCAGTCGCAGGAGTTCGACCGGCAGCCAGACCAGCTCTGCAGAAGCATTTGGACCTATCTCAATGCGCGCGAAACTTTCGAGGACGCGGAAAGCTTTCATTTTGCACGACAGTTTCGTGAGCACGGAAAGCTTTATGACGCATTCGAGGTCGAGCTCGAAAACCATGTCGCCCTCGATGCGACCGCAATCGACGAAGTGGTGCTGGCAGCCAAGATCAAGGGGGTGCTCGAGCTGAAACCCGAGATTTCCTGCACGGTGAAGGCGCTCGATCTGCCCACAACTGAAACACACCCGGCGTCCATCATGTTGATCGTCCGGCATGGCGGGCCGCTGTCCAGCGTCTATGACCATCGACATGACGGACGCAGGGGAACCATCTACTATCGCCCACCCAACGAGGCGACGCTTATTTACACGCCGTCGCTCCGCCAGATTGAGGTCTGCGCGGACAGCCCCGTGGTGCGCCAGACGGTTAGCGACTCGTTCGCCGAAGTTGCCCTCGGCCACGACATCTCGCAAAAACCGCTGACGTGGAAGCGTTACAACCTCTCGCGGTTTCGTACCTCGCTTCGTCTGCAGCCGCCGGAAATCGATGGTTATGCATTCGCGTTTGTCCGCGTCGTGGAAGCCGAGATCCGGCTCGGGATCTGGCGCCGCAAGCTGCAACTGAAGGTCGCCGTCGATGACGATATTGAAGAGGTTGCGGACAAGTATCTTGGGGCCCGGAACATCTTTCGGCGCGCGGAAGCGTTCAGTCGGATTGCCATTGCTGTCGCCTACAACCGTGTCGGTGATGAAAAGGAGCGGACGCTCAATCTCACGATCTCCGGCACGAAGAGCTGTAACCTGCAAAGCAAGACGGATCCCGAAGAGCGCGCCCTGGGATTCGCTCTATTGAAAGAATTGGGGATCCTGAGCGCATTCCGGCAGATCGCGCCCGATGACCTTCAGACAATCTTCCCCCAACTGGTGCAACTCCATGACCGCGTTGAAGATGAGGTCAGCGGAGGATACTTGCTGGAACTCGGGCTCGACGCCAGTCGCCTGATCGAGGGTGGGCTGCTTGAGCGACGCGACCGTCAGGATGTGGTCCTGATCGACGATGACGACCTCGACGGCGAAGGCACCGTGAAGCCGTCGGCGACAGAGGGCATGGTCAACACGGTGGGCCCGTTCGGCGAGGACGCAGGCAAGCGCCCGGTGTCGGATGTCGAGATGTTCGCGATTAACGGCCAATGGCTTCACGAGACCATCATGCGGCTGATAAAGCCGCTCTTGAGCAAGCGAACGGCCCAGATCCTCGACCCGGACCTGACCCTGCTCGGCGCAATGCGGGTGGATGGTGCCGAGGTGCCCGTCTATTTCGCCCGGCGCCTAAATGACCCGAAAACTGCCCAAAGGCTGGACCTGGCTTTGCGCGCGCGAGACACAGCTGGCGTCGGCATCATCCTCGCGGCCAGTGAGGAAATGCCATCGCATCTCGGCTCCAACGTGGTTGTGCCACTTCTATCCCATCTCGCATCGGCCGACGAGGAGTTCCTGTTCGCCCGCGACGGCATCGAACTCGCATATCGAAACAACCTCTCGCTCGCACGCGGGGGCGTGTCGCCGCGGGTCGTCCGGACAGGTGCGCAGTCTGGCACCCTGTTCATTCCGGGCAAGGCGCCGCTGCACCTCACCGGGAACGATCAACTTACAATCTTCGAACGCCTTGTTGTCGCCGCCGGGAAAGGCAGCCCTGATATTCAGGTCAAAGCGCTGATGGAAGGCTTCGAATCAAGAAGTCCCCAACAGACGTTCCGGAAAAACATGTGGGACAGCATCCGGGACGTCTATATCGGCAAGGGTGCAAAGAACGGATACTGGCGTCTGGTGCTCGCCGAGCAACCGACCGAAGACGTCTCCGATGCACTGGCCGAAGGGCCCGTCTAACGTCGGTCTAACATGCGCCGGGAGACGGTCTAACAAATCGTTGATTATTGGAAAGGCTCACTCAGTCAGAGGAGCACTTCCATGCCGACTCCCGATACTTCCCGCCAGGTAGCCCAGATGAGCTGGACCGGCGGCGCACAATCAAACCCCAACCCTTTGAGACCGGAATGGCGCTGCACGCGCTGTGACAAGCTGCTTGGCGTGTGCCGGGACGGCCGCATGCATCTGCGTTTCGCGCGGGGCCACGAGTATCTCGTGGGCTTTCCGGTTCAAGCCACCTGCCGCAGCTGCGGCACGCTGAACCAGGTGCAATCACCCGCGCGCTGAGTCGCGCATCTCACCAATTCCCTGAAATCGCAGAGACGCACGACGTCCTGACCTGGCCACGACAAGGCGCTGGACGCCTGGCCGCAAGGCAGGCGTCCAATGTCCATCGCGTGGCACGAGATCCGTGATCACCTCATGTTGTCATCTTCAACTCTGAATTTTCAAAGGAACTTCGAAGCTCTTCGGCGCAACAGCGAACCGCTCACGCATTTCGCTGATCCGGCCGCATTGCTGGATACGCTGCATGTTGGCGGCCACGGACCGGAGGAGAAAAACCGGCTGCTGGTTGCCCTGGTCGGGGTCGCGCAGTCTAGTGGTGAGACCGCCGATTGTGCCCTGACACTGATGCTTCTGGCGCTCTGGCCGGGGCTGGATGCCGTTCGGCGCAGATCGATCTGGCGCAGGATCGGGACCGGCGACGAGGTTGCGTCCGAAATCCTGGCCCGGGCGTCTGAGGCCATTCGGGGACTGAATCTGCGGCGGGTCAATTGGATCGCGGCAACCATCCTGCGGAACATCGAGCGGGACCTGATCAGAACGCGTCAACGCGAGGACAGGCACCAGAGCCTGCGAAGCCAGACCGATCCCGACGAAATCCCGACTGACGGTCAGGCGTCAGCCAACGCCAGCTCTGCACTGCTCCACCGCGATCTCGTCCGCATCGTCGGCAAGGATTCTGATCTGGTGATCCGCGTGGCCGTCGACGGGTTCTCGCAGGCTGAGGTCGCATCGGAGTTGGGGCTGTCTGAGGCGGCGACGCGCAAACGCTATCAGCGGGCGACCCGGCGTCTGCGCGACGTCCTGCAAGAATTTCGCTGATCGGGTGTCCCGATCCCTGCGGCGCGGTGGCTTTTCTCATTCAGACGCCACCGCGCGCCCCACTCAAACCGAAAGTCGACCCGCATGATCCGCAAAGCCGACCTCTTGTCCGCAGACCTCACGCGCATCCCCGGCCTCTACCGCCGCTGGGAACTGCCGGAAGTCCTGAAGAACCAGCGTGCATACCGCATCGAGAATGCCGGTGCCCATCAGGATGGGACGCCTCTCGTGGCGGTCTACGCCGACGCCGACACGGGTCAGCCGGACGACCAGCACAACGCCTCAAACCAAGACACCGAAGCGGTCTCGGTCCCTGCTGGGACGATGTCGCGGCGGCCTGAGTAGAGGCGAAAGGAGGAGATCATGTTCATGGGAACCACACCCTTTATTACGGTTCGCGCCAGCCGACCGCTTTCCGAGATCGAGTTCTGCGCCTGGGTGGCGCAAGCCGTTCCCGGCGACCGGCTGGAATACCATCGCGGCTTTCTGGTGCTCGACATCTTCCCTGTGTTTTCAGGGCTGTCGGAAGCGGCGCGGGCTGAATTGAGCAGGCTTGGATCGCGGGCCTTCTGGGCCGCCGAACTGGGCCTCGTGCATCTCGTGCAGGAGCGCGCGGGCCCGGATCAGTTCGCCTACATCGCCGTCGCCCGGCCCAAGCCCAAAGCCGCTGCCGTCTCGCTGTCCGAGCTCCTGCTCGCCGAACAGGAGGCCGCGTGATGCCTGCATTCCAATCCCTTTTCACCGATCACGGAGACCATTTCATGCCATTCCCCGAGAACACATCTACGCCGGACGACCTGCCGTCCCTCAGCGCGGCCGAAATCGCGGCCCTGCCGGTCGAGCTGCTGGCAATCCTGCAGAGCGAGATCGATAAGCGCCTGAAGCGCGACAAGGCGGCCAAGACCCGCTTCGATGCGGGACTGGCCGTCCGCTATGCTACCCGGGCCGCCGAAGAACGCCAGGTTTCGGGCAAAGACACTGGCACCGTCCGGTTCGACGATGGCGATTTCACCGTGGTTGCTGATCTGCCGAAGCGGGTGGATTGGGATCAGGACCGGTTGGCCGACATGGTCGCTCGGATCCGCGATGCCGGGGACGATCCTGCCGAATATGTCGATCTCTCTTACAAGGTGCCGGAGCGCAAATACGCCGCCTGGCCCGAAGCCATCCGGCAGGGTTTCGAGCCCGCGCGCACCGTCCGTCCCGGCACGCTGAAGGTCGAGATCCTCGCGCAGGGGGCAGACCAGTGAGCCTTCCCATCATCAGCGCCGACCAGCGGCTGGCCGAGCCACGCGGCATCAAGGGCTGCATCTTCGGCAAGAGCGGAATTGGGAAAACTTCCCTCCTATGGACGCTCGATCCTGACCGCACTCTGTTCATGGATCTCGAAGCGGGCGATCTCGCCATCGAGGGCTGGGCTGGCGACAGCATCCGGCCGCGCACATGGACGGAATGCCGGGATTTCGCGGTGTTCATCGGCGGGCCCAACCCGGCATTGCGGGATGAGCAGCCCTACAGCCCGGCCCATTACAAGGCCGTCTGCGACCGCTATGGCGATCCGGCAGCACTCGATCGCTACGACACTATCTTTGTCGACTCGATCACTGTCGCCGGGCGGCTGTGTTTCGGCTGGTGCAAAGGCCAGCCGGAGGCGCTGTCGGAGAAGACCGGCAAGCCGGATGTGCGCGGTGCCTACGGGCTGCACGGCCGCGAGATGATCGGCTGGCTCACCCATCTGCAGCACACACGAGCCAAGAATGTCTGGTTCGTCGGGATTCTCGACGAGAAGCTCGACGACTTCAATCGCAAGGTGTTCCAGCCGCAGATAGACGGCTCCAAGACCGGGCTCGAGCTGCCGGGGATCGTCGACGAGGTGATCACCATGGCGGAACTGAAGTCCGATGGCGGCGATCCGCATCGCGCCTTTGTCTGCCAGACGATCAACCCCTGGGGCTTTCCGGCAAAGGACCGTTCCGGCCGCCTGGCCCAAGTTGAAGAACCCCATCTCGGCCGCCTGATGGCGAAGATCCGGACGGCAGTGGCGCCTCCATCCGACCGGCTGACCTACGCCCCGCCGCCTGCCGATCCGGCCGGTGCCGACCAATCCCAACCGCAATCCTGATCATAGAAAAGGAGGTTCCCCATGGGTTCCTGGAACGATTTCAACGACGCGCAGAGCAACACCAACCTCATCCCCAAGGGCACGCTCGCCAAGGTGCGCCTGACCATTCGCCCCGGCGGCTTCGACGATGCATCACAAGGCTGGACCGGCGGCTACGCCACGCGCGGCTCCACTGGGGCTGTCTATCTCAATGGCGAGTTCACCGTGACCGAGGGCCAATATGCCCGCCGCAAGATCTTCACGCTGATCGGGCTCTACAGCCCGAAGGGGCCGGACTGGACCAACATGGGCCGCAGCCTGGTGCGCGGCATGCTGAACTCGGCGCGCGGGATTTCCGACAAGGATATGTCGGCCGAAGCGCAGGCCGCGCGACGCATCAGCGGCTTTGCCGATCTCGACGGGATCGAATTCATCGCCCGCATCGATATCGGCACAGACGCCAGCGGGGACGACAAGAACGAGATCCGCAGCGCCGTCACGCCCGATCACCGTGACTATGCGCAGATCATGGGCACCGCGCCCCTGCAGTTCAGTGGCAACGCTGGACCGGGGGTCACTCCGCAGCAGTCCAGTTCGACATCTCCCCAGACCAACCAGCCAGCAGCCAACCCCGGTGCCCCCGGGCGGCCGAGCTGGGCGCAGTAAGGGGGATCGGACATGCGCCTGCGCCCCCGCCAGAAAACCTTCGTCGAGCGCAGTGTTGCTGCGCTCACGTCCCGCAGCAACACGCTGGGTGTGGCTCCCACCGGCGCGGGCAAGACCATCATGCTCTCGGCGGTCACCGGCGAGATGATCAGCGACGGTGCCAAGGCCTGTGTTCTGGCGCATCGCGACGAGCTCACGGCGCAGAACCGCGCCAAGTTTCAGCGCGTGCTGCCGGAGGTGTCGACATCTGTGATCGACGCGACAGAGAAATCCTGGAGCGGCGACGTCACCTTCGCCATGGTGCCCACACTGGCGCGGGCGTCGAACCTGACCGACATGCCGCGCCTCGATCTTCTGGTGATTGATGAGGCGCATCACGCGGTGGCGGACAGCTACCGCCGGATCATCGACCGGGTTCGCGATGCAAATCCCGACGCGAGGGTGTTCGGGGTGACGGCAACGCCAACCCGGGGCGATCGCAAGGGTTTGCGCGAGGTCTTCGACAATGTCGCCGACCAGGTGCGGTTGGGCGAGTTGATCGCGTCTGGCCACCTCGTGCCACCGCGCACCTTTGTCATCGATGTGGGGGTGCAGGAGGAATTGAAGTCGGTCCGCAAGACCAGTGCCGATTTCGACATGACCGAGGTGGCGGACATCATGGACCGCGCGCCGGTGACCGATGAGGTGATCCGCCACTGGACCGAAAAGGCGGGGGACCGACAGACCGTGGTGTTCTGCTCCACGGTGGCCCATGCGGACCATGTGACCGAGGCCTTCCGCGCTACGGGGATCACGGCTGCGCTGATCCATGGGGATCTGGCTTCTGAGACCCGCAAGGCCATCCTTGCCGATTACGCGGCGGGCAAGACACGCGTCGTCGTCAATGTTGCTGTGCTGACCGAAGGCTGGGATCATCCGCCCACGTCCTGTGTCGTGCTGCTGCGGCCCAGTTCCTACAAATCCACCATGATCCAGATGGTCGGGCGTGGGCTGCGCACTGTCGATCCGGAGGAATACCCAGGCATCGTCAAGACCGACTGCGTCGTGCTGGATTTTGGAACGTCGAGCCTGATCCACGGCACGCTGGAACAGGATGTCGATCTGGATGGCAAGATCAGCACCGGCGAGGCCCCGACGAAAACTTGCCCGGCCTGCGCAGCGGAGATCCCGCTAGCCGCCACCGAATGCCCGCTCTGCGGCGAGGTGTTCCTGCAGGATGAGGGCGAAACAGGCGCGGACGCAGCGCCGCTCTCGGGCTTCGTCATGACCGAGATAGATCTGCTGAAACGGTCCAGTTTCGCATGGGTCGATCTCTTCGGCACGGACGACGCGCTGATGGCCACGGGCTTTACGGCCTGGGGCGGCATCTTCTGGATGGAGGGCGTCTGGTACGCCATCGGCGGGGCCAAGGGCGAGCGGCCACGCTTGTTGGGCGTCGGCGAACGCGCCGTCTGCCTCGCGCAGGCCGACGACTGGCTGAACACCCACGAAAGCGACGAGAGCGCCTTCAAGACAAGGGGATGGCTGCGCCAGCCGCCGACCGACAAGCAGCTGAAATACCTGCCTGCCGAGTGTCGCCACGACTTCGGGCTGACGCGCTATCGCGCCTCGGCATTGATGACCTTCGGCTTCAACAAGCGCGCCATCCAAGGGGTCGTAAATGCGGTGGCCGATCCCGAACGGAGAGCGGCATGACCCATGAAACCTTCAGTCCCTATCACGGCCGAGGAGCGGCGTCGTCTCTGGCATCCGCGTGGAACGCTCTGTGCTGTCTGCCGGCAACCCACGCGTGGTTTTGGCTGGCGCGATCCGGTCAGGTCGAGACGGCCCCGGCCATCGGTCTGGTTCTGCTCGATGCCCTGCCAAGGCTTGTGGACGCGTTTGGCGCGGGAGCGATTTGCCATGGTTGATCTGACCGAAGAAGAACGCGCCGCCATCTCCGCCACCATGAAGCGGGTCGCCCTGCTGATGGACGAGATCGGCTGGCAGACCGCATTCGCGGAGCTGACCGAGGCACAGGTGCGCGCCCTGATCGAGGAGGCCGTCGAGGGTTTCCGTGAGGCCATGGCTGACATCGCTCGAGCCCAGATGCCGGAGGTGCCGTTCTGATGCTGGATTTCAATCATCGTCCCTCCATCGCCGAGCGGGTCAACGAACTGATCGACGCCGTTCTCATTGCCGAGCGTGAGGCCACGCCGCCCCGGACCTATCTCGGCGCGTCCCGCCTCGGGCATACCTGCGAACGCGCGCTGCAATTCGAGTTTGCCGGTGCGCCAAAGGATGAGGGTGCCGATTTCGGCGGGCAGACGCTGCGGATCTTCGCAATTGGCCACGAGCTCGAAGACCTGGCGATCCGCTGGCTGCGCGCGGCTGGGATCGATCTGGTGACCCAAAAACCCGATGGCGGCCAGTTCGGCTTCTCTGTCGCGGGCGGTCGTATCCGAGGCCATGTCGATGGGATCATCGCTGATGCCCCAGCAGCGCTTGGTCTGCGCGCCCCGGCGCTCTGGGAGTGCAAGACCATGAACGCGAAGAACTGGCGCGCCTGCGTCAAGGACGGCGTGGCTATCTCGAAGCCGGTCTACGCCGCCCAGATCGCGATATACCAAGCCTATATGGAACCCTCGGTGCCGGAAATATCGACAGCCCCGGCGCTGTTCACCGCCATCAACAAGGACACGGCAGAGCTGCACCATGAGCTCGTGCCGTTCGATGCCGATCTCGCGCAGCGCATGTCTGACCGCGCCGTTAGGATCCTGCAAGCCACAGAGGCAGGTGATCTGCTGCCCCGTATCGCCGCCAACCGGGATTTCTTCGAATGCCGGTTCTGCGCCCATGCCGAGCGGTGTTGGAGCCTCACGGCATGACCGACGAGCCCAGAGATCCATCAGATCCCGACCAGGACACACCCATGCGCGACGACACGACGCCCGAAACGCCCAAGGAAAACATCGTCCATTTCAATCCGTGGCGCGATTTCAACGATGCCGCGCCGCAGATCGACGTCTTCGGCGACGAGCCCGATCCCGAGCAGATCGCGAAATTCATGCAGGTCGTCTTCGGATACTGCGACGGGCTGATCCCGGTCCGCAGTTTCATCGACAAGGGTCAGGGCATCGATGGCCGCCCGCACAACATCTGGCTCGAGGCGGATCAGGCCGCCCAAGAGAAGATGGCGACCTTCGCCACATGGGCCTCGCGGGAGGGGGCAGCGGTCTACGTTATCCCCGGCACCGTGGCCGCGCCCGGCCAGGCCAAGGCCGCCGAAATCCTGCAGATGCAGACCGTGGTCGTCGATTTGGACACCGGCGATATCGCCGCCAAGCGCGCCCATCTCGAGCGCCACCTTGGGTCACCGACCATGGTGGTGGAAAGCGGCGGCGTGACATCCGAGGGCCAGCGGAAAGCGCACATCTGGTGGACACTGACCGAGCCTGCAGAAGGCGATGACATTGCCCGCGTCTGCCGTCTGCGCGGCGACATCGCCGCCAAGGTCGGTGGGGACATGCACTTCCGCTCAGCCCACCAGCCGATCCGGGTGGCAGGCAGCGTTTATTACAAGAACAGCCTCAAGACGCAGGTTCGGATTGTCGAACTGAACGCCGACCGGGAACGCGATCTGGCCGAGTTCATCGAGGCAGTGACGGACATGCCGCCCGCGCCCGGCGTATCCCTGCAGCCCGAGTTCACGCATCCTGACAAGCCCGCCATGGACGATGTGCTGGTCACGCCCGTGCGCGAGGGGGCGCAGGACGATTGGTCTCGCTTCGAAGGGGCATCTGCCGCGATCGGGCACTTCATCCGTATGGTCCACGAGGGCCGGATGACCAAGGTTGAGGGCTGGGCAGGCATCTGTGGCTACAACGCCGCCATGCTGCGGCCCCAATGGCCGGTGGAGCGGCTCAAGCGCGAGTCCGAGCGGCTCTGGAACCGGCATGTCGAGAAATACGGACCGCCCCTGATCCGGCTGACCAATGGTGCACCTGGGCCGGAGGACATGCCTGCCTTCACGCTCGGCGCGCTGCTGGACGACCAGAGCCCCATGCCGGAGGACATCATCGCGCCGCGCGTGCTGACGCCAGGCGGGCTGCTGGTGCTGGGTGGCGCGCCGAAGGTTGGCAAAAGCGACCTTCTGATTTCCTGGCTCGTCCACATGGCTGCGGGCGTGCCGTTCCTCGGGTTCACCCCGCCACGGCCCCTGCGCATTTTCTATCTGCAGGCGGAGATCCAGTATCACTATCTGCGCGAACGGCTGAAGCAGATCGCCCTGCCGCCAGAGGTGTTGGCCGCCGCGCGCGACACCTTCGTCGCCACGCCCAAGCTGAAGATGCTGCTCGACAATGAGGGCAGCGTGCGGGTCGCGCGCGCCGTACAAACCGCGTTCCCGGAGGCACCGCCCGACATCCTCTGCGTCGACCCGATCCGGAACCTCTTTGACGGCGGGCCCGATGGCGGTGGCGAGAACGACAACACCGCCATGATGTTCTTCCTGAAGGAACGGGTGGAGGTCCTGCGCGATCATATCGACCCCGACTGTGGGGTCATCCTGATCCACCACACCAAGAAGCTCAGCAAGCAGCAGGTGAAGGACGATCCCTTCCTCGCGCTCTCCGGTGCCAGCGCGCTGCGCGGGTTCTATACCTCCGGCCTGATCCTGCACCGGCCTGACGAGGATTGCTTTCAACGAAAGCTGGAGATCGAGCTGCGCAACGGTCCCGCTCTGCCACCCAAGGTGATCGACAAGGTCGGCGGCCAATGGGTCGAGATCAATCCGATGAACGAGCGGCTGGTGCGCCAAGAGGTCGGCGCGAAGCACGATGCCGAACGCAACCGCAAGCGCGATGTGATCCTCGACCTGCTCTTTGAGGAGGCCGCCGGCGGTCATCTCTATACGACTATGCAGTTCGCCGAGACCTTCGAGAACCAGAGTGGGCTTGGCAGCAAATACACCATCCGCGAACGGTTGAGTGTTCTGGCCACGAAGGGCCATGTTAAATTCCTGCGCGATGGCAGCGCCTTTGGCTATCCAAAAGTCAGATCCCGCTTCGGATATCTCTGCGTCGATGGGATGCGGTTTCGCCCCGAAGAGCGTGTGGATCCGGAGACTGGCGAGGTCTTCGAAAACGCCGATCCCGTTCTTCCCAGCCACTACAAATGCCCCAATTCCGGGGTCTGCATGGACGTCGAGAACCCGGCTGTCTGGGTCTATCCTGTGACGGTTGCGGACGAGGATTTGGGCTCACTAACTCCTAAGAGTGAGGCCTAACTCCTATGTCCTCCCGAACTCCTGTCTCAATGAAATCAATTACTTACCAGCCAAAAGGAGTTAGTGACCTAACTCCTCCCCAACTCCTCCGAACTCCTAATTTGTCGTTCTTTATCAGCGCGTTATGCGGAAAAGAGGAGTTAGTGTGGAAAGCCCCCATACTACGTATGGGGGGCCAACCAGCAGGTTTGGCCCCCATCCCATACGTAGCCGGGTATCCGCGCGCGGGCCGATCTGCCCCGCACCTTTCACCTTTCGAGCAGCAATGGAGATGACAATGTCGAACAGGCAAATTGAACCCGTGAGCGAACACCAGGCGGCAGCTTTGCCGGGGACCATCCTGGCCCTGGATCTCGGAACCACAACGGGCTGGGCGCTGCGATCCACGGACGGTCTCATCACCAGCGGGACCGCTTCCTTCAAACCCGGTCGCCACGACGGCGGGGGCATGCGATACCTGCGCTTCACCAATTGGCTGGGCGAGATCGAAAAGCTCTCTGGCCCTATCGCAGCGATCTGGTTCGAGGAAGTACGCCGCCACGCCGGGACCGACGCAGCTCACGTCTACGGAGGTCTGATGGCCACGCTGACGTCCTGGTCCGAACTTCGGGGCGTGCCCTATGCGGGCGTTCCCGTCGGCACGATCAAGCGTTTCGCCACTGGCAAGGGAAACGCCAACAAGGACGCCATGATCGCCGCCGCTCGGTCGCGCGGGTTCAGCCCAGTTGATGACAATGAGGCCGATGCCATAGCGATCCTGCTTTGGGCCATTGAAACTCATGGAGGTGCGCAATGACCGGTATGCGATTCACGCCCAGGGGTTATGGCGGGCATCGCCGTCAGCCCGATGAGGTCAAAAAGGACGGCTGGAAGGAACAGGGCGTTCTGGCTGTCTCCGTCGATGACAATCGCCTCACATGGCCAGAGCGCGAACTGGTCCGCCAGCTTGGCGAACGCCTGTACGGCAAACGAGACCGGGAGGTGCGCCATGACTGAGTGGACTACAGCGCGCGTGGAGGACCGGCTAGAGAGCGCGGCAGATGTCTTCCGCACCTTGCCCGGCGTTATGCCGCAGGGCTTCTTCAATGCATGGCCCGAGTATTTCCACAGCTTCGCGGACAAGGTCGGTCAGGAACCGCAGATGCGCAGGCCCCGGCCGGGACCGCGCCAGATCACTGAAGCCGAAGAGGCATTGCTCTGGCTGCGTTGGCTGGAACGGGATGATGCCCGGATCGTCTGGCTGCGTGCCGAACGCACCCCATGGAAACCGATCTGCTGGGAGATGGGGCTCAGCCGCCCGGCGGCCAACCGCCATTGGCAATACGGCCTCGCGCTGATCACCTGGCGGCTCAATGGGCGCGTGCCGCCTTTGAAGCGGTCACGGCGTTTCGTGGTTGAGAACGCGAACAACCTGTCAAGGAAAATCGTCCTGTGACAGAATTTTCAGTGAGACATCGCAAAGGGTTACGGTTTCCGGCTCTGAGGCTACAAATTGGATATACTCGGGAGAGGAGCGCGCAGGCAGAGGCCTCGCAGCTGGCTTCCGGGGTCCACCAAAGGATCCAGTTGGGGTCCAAGCCACTAACCCACTGACTTTGCGGGTCCTTCCCAGCCCAAAACGTATACGGGCGGGCGAAGCGCGCAATATCGCCAGCGACAGGGCCGCTTTTTTGGGAAGCCACCCCTAGCAGGCATCCATCCGAGATCCGCTGAAAACCACAATAAAACAAACCTTTGGTACCGGATACGCCCGATGGCCGCTGGACCCCTCGTGGAGTCCAGGCTGGCTGCTGGTGTCCGGAGTCCACCCGATTGAGGCGAACCGACATCATGACGCTGAGCTTTGCCCCGGACGCGATCGAGATGTGGCCGCTGGCCAGGCTCCAACCCTACGCGAAGAACGCGAAGGCGCATGGCGCGGACCAGGTCGCGAAGATCGCTGCCAGCATGGCGGAGTTCGGCTGGACCGTGCCATGCTTGGTCGCCGACGACGGCGAGTTGATCGCGGGCCACGGCCGGGTGCTGGCCGCCACGCAGCTCGGGCTGACCGAGGCGCCTGTAATCGTTCTGGGCCATCTGACCGAGGCACAACGCCGGGCCTATCGCATCGCTGACAACAAGCTGACGGAACTCGGGACCTGGGATGAGGCGCTGCTGTCGGCCGAGCTGAACGACCTTATGGCCGAGGATTACGATCTGTCGCTGATTGGTTTCGATGACGCGGAGCTTGAGGCGCTGTTGGCTGGTGAGGTCGATCCAGATGCCGCGTCCCGAGAGGGCGAGGACGATGTTCCAGAGGCCCCCGAAACCCCTATCAGCCGTCCCGGCGATCTCTGGGTGCTGGGCAAGCATCGGTTGCTCTGCGGAGACGCGACGGTGGCAACGGACGTCGAGCGTCTACTCGGCGATGTGACACCACTGCTGATGGTGACCGATCCGCCATACGGCGTCGAATACGATCCCGGCTGGCGCAACAAGGCAGGAGCGGCCGCGACCAAACGCACCGGCAAGGTGCTGAATGATGACTGCGCTGATTGGCGCGAGGCCTGGGCGCTGTTCCCGGGCGATGTGGCCTATGTCTGGCACGGCGCGCTGCATGCGACGACGGTTGCGGAGAGCCTCGAGGCCTCCGGCTTCAACATCCGGTCCCAGATCATCTGGGCCAAGGATCGTCTGGTGCTCAGCCGCGGCGATTATCATTGGCAGCACGAGCCGTGCCTCTATGCCGTGAAAAAGACCGGCAAGGGTCACTGGGCTGGCGATCGAAAACAAACGACGCTGTGGCAGATCGCCAACAAGGATCAGGACGCTGAAACCGTCCACGGGACCCAGAAGCCCGTCGAATGCATGCGTCGGCCAATCCTGAACAATTCCAGCCCCGGACAGGCGGTCTATGAGCCCTTCATGGGGTCCGGCACCACGCTGATTGCGGCCGAGACCACGGGCCGCGTCTGCTTCGGGATCGAACTGAACCCGGCCTATGTCGATGTCGCTGTCCAGCGCTGGCAGCAGTTCACCGGCCAAGAGGCCGTGCTGGACGGGCCCGGCCAGACCTTCGCCGATCTGACGGCGAACCCACGCTGAGGCGATGCATGACCTGGCTTTACCTTCCTCCGGAGGCGCTTGCGGAGCCGGAGACCTGTTCGGCCTCTCGCTCTGTTCCGGTGCAGGCGGGCTGGACCTCGGGCTCACCATCGCCTTGCCCGGATATCGAACTGTGGGCCATGTCGAACGGGAAACCTACGCCGCGGCCATTCTCGTGGCGCGGATGGAAGAGGCGGCCCTGGATCCGGCACCTGTCTGGGACGACGTTGGAACCTTCGACGGCCGCCCATGGCGCGGCGCTGTGGACATCGTCACTGCGGGCTATCCGTGCCAGCCGTTCTCCGTCGCGGGTAAACGCCGGGGCGCGGACGACCCGCGCCACCTCTGGCCGCATGTCGAGCGGATCATCGGAGAGGTCGAGCCGCCCTTCGTGTTCCTCGAAAACGTCGCCCATCATCTCCGCCTCGGCTTCCCCGAAGTCGCCGCAGGACTGGTCGGCATGGGCTACCGCCTTGCGGCAGGCCTCTTTACGGCGGCGGAAGTCGGTGCGCCCCACAAGCGCGAGCGGCTCTTCATCCTCGCGCACCGCGAGCACGACCAACTGGCCGACCCCGCGCGCCTGCTCCGGGACTCGCTCGAGCGGTGGGAACCGGACCGAGATGCTGCGGCTCTGGCCGACGCCGAGGGCAAGTGCGAACGAGAACCGGCAGACGAAACCGACACCCTCACAGGAAGCGGGCAAGCACGGGATGAACCTGGCGACCTCGGCTGCGATGTGGCCGACGCCGCAGACCGACAGCTTTCGCAGCCGGGGCGGTGCCCGGAAACACGAGAAAGGCTTGGACGGGATGGCCCGGGACTGGCCGACGCCGATGGCGACCGACGGCAACAAACCGAGCGCGGGCAACCGCAAATCGGCCGACCTGACCAGCGCCAGCCAGATGTGGATGACGCCGACGGCGCGGGATCACAAGGACGGCGCGACGACATTGGCGAACACGCCGGTGAACGGCCTGCTTGGCCGCCAGGTCCTGGTGACGCCGATGGCTGGGAGCGATACCTCCGAGCCACGCCGGACGCTGAACCCAGCATTCGTCGAGGCGCTGATGGGCTGGCCCACCGGGTGGACCGCCTTCGGCTCTGCGGCAACGGCGTGGTCCCACTGGTTGCCGCGCATGCGCTGCGAACTCTCGCAGCTGAACTGCTGGCCGATGGATGAGGTGGTGGCATGAAGCAGTCGCGCCTCATGTCGCTGGTCGAGTCCGTTGCCAACGTATTTGTCGGCTACGGCGTCGCGGTCGTAACCCAGATCCTGATCTTTCCGATCTTCGGGCTGCACACGACGCTGGCGCAGAACCTGAAGATGGGCGCGATCTTCACTGTGGTGAGCATCGCGCGATCCTTCGCCCTGCGGCGGGTGTTCGAAGCGATCCGAATGCGAAGTGCCAAATGACGAACCGCCGCCCAAGAAGGACGGCGGCATGGTTTGATAGGACTGATGCTTCAGGCGGCGGGCAGTTTGTAGACGCGCCCCCGATCCTTGACCTTCTCTGAAGTCACCTCGAGCCCGAGCTTTTTCTTGAGCGCGCCGGACATCGCGCCGCGCACGGTATGTGACTGCCATCCGGTTGCTTCCATGATTTCCGCGATGGTTGTGCCGTCTGGCGCGCGCAACATCGCGATGAGGGTAGCCTGCTTGGTGCCTTCACGCGGCATGCGGGCCTTGAGTGCCGCGTCCTTGGTCGGTTTGACCTCCGAGCTGTCAGGCTCAATGCCGATGGCGGCAAGGCCTGCGTCGGTGGCGATCAGCGTGATGCCGTGACCGTCGCCGGTCTCGCGCCAGACGGGCTCGCCGTTGCGCATATCGGCCTCGACCTCTTCGAGGAAGCCCTTGGCGAGCATGGCGCCGACCACCTTGGCGGCGGCCCCGCCGCGCAGGCTGTCGGGTAGCGGCAAAGCGATACTACCGTCGCGTTGAGATGCGGCGCTGAGAATGATGGCTTGGGTGTCGGTGAGTTTTGTCATCTGTGCCTCCGTGGTTCAACCGCGCGGAATGCGTGGCTTCTACCGAGGCGAGCCCGCCGCTTGGGCGGGCGGGGACCGGTGCGCGATGGCTCAGTTGTCGCGCGCGATCAGGGCAAGGAGGACGGCCGCCATGCCGCCGAGATATTCGCTGCGGCGAAACACGATCTCGTCGATCTCGCTCGCGGTGTTGATGGTCCGGTCGACCTGAAGGTCGCTGCCCATGTGTGGCACAAGGCGGTTGGCCTCGAGGTTGTAACGCTCTGCAAGGGTGCTGTTAATCGGGCTCACTCCGCGTGTTCGCCTTCGCCGAAGGCGCTGTCGGTGATGCGCTTCAGGAGGCTCGCGTAGTGCTCGAGGCTGCCAACGGTAGCCCAGCCGATTTCGTCGGGATGGCATTTGAAATGCTCATCGCTGAGGCTCTGCAGCCGGGCGAGCCTCTCGTCGATCTCGGCCTTCTTGCCGATGAAGGCGTTGAGCGCGGCCTCTTTGTTGCGTCGTGCCTTCTCGGCGCGAAGCTCATGGCGGGGCGTTGTCTGCGGGTTCAGGCGGGTCATCGTGGCGGCTCCGTGGTGAGTTGCATCGTTTTCGTAGGATCACGTTCGCTCTGGTGCGGAGGCTTATCAACTACATAAGCACATGATTTTGAATGATAATCGGAGCGCGAAATGGAGGGGTTGAGCGAGCGCCAGTATGCCGCCCGCATCGGCCGCTCACGTGGGGCGGTCCAGAAGGCCAAGAGCACGGGACGGCTGGTGTTGCACAGCGATGGCAGCATCGACGCGGAGGCCAGCGATGCGCTGCGTGCGCAGGCGACCGATCCGTCGAAAACCCGCAAGGCAACGACGCCGAAGCTCAAACCTGTCCCGGAGGCGGCGGTCTCGGCCGTGGGCGAAACGCTGCGCGAACAAGGGATGTCCGCCCCGCCGGTGGGCGGCGGCACGACGTTCCTGCAGGCCAAGACGGCGAACGAAGTACTGAAAGCGCAGGAGCGCCGCCTGCGGCTGCAAAAACTGAAAGGCGAGTTGATCGACCGCGCCCGCGCGCTGTCTCTGGTATTTCGACTGGCGCGTCAGGAGCGCGATGTCTGGGTGAATTGGCCTGCGCGTGCGGCTGCGCTGATGGCGGCTGATCTGGACGTCGAGCCTGCCGCGATGCAAAAGGTCCTGGAGAAACATGTCCGTGCCCAGCTCGACGATCTTGCCGAGGTCAAACCCGATCTCAGATGAGGATTTCGATGGCGCGGCCGAAATCCTGCGCGCCTGGAGTGAAGGTCTCACGCCTGATCCGGACCTGACGGTTTCGGAGTGGGCGGATCGGCACCGCATGCTGTCGGGACGGGCATCAGCCGAACCGGGCCGGTATCGCACGGCGAGGACGCCCTACATGGGCGAGATCATGGATCGGCTGTCGCCCGGCGATCCGACGCAGCGGATCGTGTTCATGAAAGCGGCACAGGTCGGTGCGACCGAGGCGGGCAACAACTGGATCGGGTTCGCGATCCACCAGGCACCGGGGCCGATGCTGGCGGTCCAGCCGACGGTGGAATTGGCCAAGCGCAACTCGCGCCAGCGGATCGATCCACTGATCGACGAAAGCCCGGAGCTGCGCGAACGAGTCAAACCGGCGCGCTCGCGGGACGCGGGCAATACGATGCTGTCCAAGGAATTCGCGGGCGGCATCCTGATCATGACGGGGGCGAACTCGGCTGTGGGTCTCCGCTCGACGCCTGCACGGTACATCTTTCTGGACGAGGTCGATGCCTATCCGGCATCGGCGGATGAGGAAGGTGATCCGGTGACGCTGGCTGAGGCGCGGTCACTGACCTTTGCCCACCGGCGCAAGGTGTTCCTGGTCTCGACCCCGACAATCCGGGGTTTGAGCCGGATTGAGCGGGACTACGAGGCATCAGACCAGCGGCGGTTCTTTGTACCCTGTCCACATTGCGGCGCGATGCAGTGGCTGAAGTTCGAACGGCTTCGTTGGGAGAAGGGACAACCGGAAACGGCGGAATATCACTGCGAGGGCTGCGAACAGGCCATCGCCGAACACCACAAGACGGCCATGCTGGAAGCGGGCGAATGGCGCGCAACGGCCACGGCGGCGGATCCCAACACCGTCGGCTACCACCTCTCGGCGCTCTATTCGCCCATCGGCTGGCTCAGCTGGGAGCGGATTGTGCGGGCGTGGGAGGCAGCGCAGGGGTCGGACGAGGCAATCAAGGCGTTTCGTAACACGATCCTCGGCGAGACATGGGTCGAGACGGGCGAAGCGCCGGACTGGCAGCGGCTCTACGACCAGCGAGAACGCTGGAAACCAGGCATCGTCCCTGCGGGCGGGCTGTTCCTGACCGCCGGGGCCGATGTCCAAAAGGATCGGATCGAGGTCGATGTCTGGGCCTGGGGCCGCGGGCTGGAGAGCTGGCTGGTCGATCATCTGGTCATTGAGGGCGGCCCTGGCGATCCGGCGTGCTGGCAGCAACTGACCAATTTGCTCAGTCAGACCTGGGAGCATGCCTCAGGTCTACCGATGACGTTGGCACGGCTGGCGATCGATACCGGCTACGAGACGAGTGCTGTCTATGCCTGGTCGCGACAGGTCGGCTTTGCGCAGGTGGCCCCGGTCAAAGGCGTCGAGGGGTTCAATCGCTCGAGCCCGGTCACCGGCCCGACTTATGTGGACGCGACCATCGCAGGCAAACGCCTGCGGCGCGGGGCGCGGCTCTGGACGGTGGCGACGTCGACTTTCAAGACCGAGACCTACCGTTTCCTGCGGCAGGACCGCCCGACGCGGGAGGAAATCGAGGCTGGGCACCTTTGCCCGCCCGGAACGATCCACCTGCCAAACTGGGCGGACGGCGAGTGGTTGAAGCAATTCACGGCCGAACAACTGATCACGGTGCGCACCAAACGCGGCTTCGCCCGGCTCGAATGGCAGAAGCTGCGCGAACGCAATGAAGCTCTGGATTGCCGAGTCTATGCCCGAGCAGCCGCTTGGATATTGGGCGCAGATCGTTGGTCCGATGCGCGGTGGACTGATCTGGAAGCACAGGTCGGGATCACGGCGGAGGACGTGGCTGAGGACGGGGCGGGAAACACCACGCCCGCTTCTCGGCGCACGGGACCACAGCGGCGAACCGTACGTTCAAGTTACATGAGGTGAATTGATGTCTACGATTGCCGAGCTCCGTGCCCGCCGCGAGGCGTTGGCCCTTCAACGCTCCTCTGGCGTGGCGCGCGTCAGTTACGACGGCAAAACCGTGGACTATCGCAGCGTCGCGGAAATCGACCGGGCCATCGAAGCGCTGGATCGCGAGATCGCGGCTGCCGAGGGACGACGGATCGTTCGGCAGGTGCGTGTGACGACGACGAAGGGTCTTTGACTCATGGGCCTGTTTGATCGTTTTCGCCGCCCATCCTCGGGCGGCCCGGCAGCCGTGTCAGCGCGCCTCGAAGGCGCTATGGCGAAACGACGGCTTCGCGGCTGGAACCCGCCGCTGGAAAACATCAATTCGCTGGTTGCCTCGGGCGGCCCGCGTCTCTTGGCACGGTCGCGGGAACTGGTTGTGACCAACGGCTATGCCGCCAATGCCTGCGAGGCATTTGCGTCGAACATGATCGGTGACGGGATCAAGCCGTCGTCGCTGATCACCGATGCGGCGTTGCGTGACAGCGTTCAGCGGCTCTGGCTTGCGTGGACCGACGAGGCCGATGCCGACGGTTTGACCGATTTCTACGGCCTGCAGGCCATGGTGGCGCGCGAGATGTTTGTTGCGGGCGAATGCTTCGTGCGTATGCGGCCACGGCGGACCGAGGATGGTCTGCTGGTGCCGCTGCAACTGCAGCTGCTCCAGTCAGAAATGCTGCCCTTCGAGAGGACCGAGACCGCGGCAAACGGCAATCGCATCCGCTGCGGCATCGAGTTCAACGGCATCGGCCGCCGGGTGGCCTATCACTTTCGGCGTCGCCATCCTGGCGACAGCACCGACCAAGGGGCTGTGATCCCGGAGACGGTGCGCGTGCCAGCCGCCGACGTGCTGCACATCTACCGACCCATTGATGCGGGTCAGATCCGGGGCTTGCCGCATGTGGCACCGGCCATGGTGCGGCTGTTTCTGCTGGACCAGTACGACGACGCCGAACTCGACCGGAAGAAGACGGCCGCGATGTTCGCGGGGTTCATCACCAAGACCGCGCCGGAAGACCCGATGATGGGCGAAGCGGAGGCAGATCTGGACGGGGTGGCCATCGCCAGCCTCGAGCCGGGCACGATGCAGGTGCTGCTGCCGGGCGAAGACATAAAGTTCTCGAGCCCCGCCGACGTTGGCGGCGGCTATGAGGCGTTTCAATATCGGACGCTCTTGTCGGTATCAGCCTCTCTGGGGCTGCCGTACCACCTCGTAACCGGGGATGTGCGCCAGGCGAACTATTCGAGCCTGCGGGCAGAGCTGGTCGAGTTCCGCCGCCGCATCGGCCAGCTGCAACATGGGGTGATGGCGCACCAGCTGTGTCGGCCGATCTGGCGGCGCTGGCTTGAGACGGCCGTGTTATCGGGGGCGCTGGATGTCGGCAATCCCGCCGTCGCGCGGCCGGTGCAATGGATCCCGCCACGCTGGGATTGGGTCGACCCGCTGAAGGACATCCAGGCGCAAGTGATGGCGATGGAAGCGGGTATCACCTCGCGCCGCAAGGTGGTCGAGGCCACCGGCTATGACGTCGAGGAAGTCGACCGAGAGAATGCAGCGGATGCCAAACGCGTCGCCGATCTGGGGCTGAGCTACCGCGCGAGCCCTGGTGAAACGCAAGGTGCGCGGGCGACCCCCACAGCGCAGCCTGATCCGGGTGATGGCACAGGCGAAGACACAGGCGACGGATCCGCCTCCACTGATCCCGCCACCGAACAGGAGTGACAATATGACAAGCTGGTATGCGATCCGCGCCCGGGGAACAGGTGCGGAAGTGGCAATCTATGACGAAATTGGCGCCTTTGGGGTTTCGGCGAAGGGGTTCCTTGCCGAACTCGGCGCACTGCCTGACGGGACGCCGGTCGATCTGCGGCTGAACAGCCCCGGTGGGTCAGTCTTCGATGCAGTGGCGATCTACAATGCGCTGAAGCGGCACGCGGGCACGGTCACGGTCTGGATCGACGGTATTGCCGCCTCGGCCGCGTCCTATGTCGCGATGGCGGGTGACGAGATCGTCATGCCGGAAAACGCGTTCCTGATGATCCACGACCCGTCGGGGTTGGCAATGGGCACGGCGGGCGACATGCGCGCCATGGCCGAAGCGCTCGACAAGATCGCGGGCAGCCTCGTCCGGGGATATGCCGCCAAATCCGGCAAACCCGATGACGAGATCGCAGCGCTGATGGCGGCCGAGACCTGGTTCGATGCGGCCGATGCGGTGGCGGCGGGCTTCGCGGATCGATTGGCGGACCCTGTGAGGATGGCTGCACGGTTCGACATCGGTCGGTTCCGCAACGCGCCGCCCGACCTCGTCGAGGCCGTGGATGGCACTGGCAAGGAGGATGTTCCGACCGATGCGGAGGGCGTTCCGGCCGAAGTCAATCCAGAGACAAGCATCAACATGCACCAAGAAATCGACAGTATCTTGGACGGCGATGTCGAATCTGCCGACGGCACTGGAGAGGCGGACAGCGACGAAGCGCCGGAAGGGCATGGCGTCACCGACGATATCCCCAGCCCTTCGGATCCGGCCCCGGCTCCGGATGGCGCACCGCCCGATCCCGCCGCGATCCGCGCCGAGGCGATCACCCATGCCCGCGCTGTCGTCGATCTCTGCCGCCTTGCAGGCCAGCCGCAGATGGCCGGGCGGTTCCTCGAACAGGACGCGAGTCTCGACGAGGTGCGCATGGCCCTTCTGGCGGCAAAAGCCGAGGCCGAACCCGAGATCGCCGCCCATCACCCGCAACCTGGCCGGACCACGACAGCCCGTCCCTGGGGCGAGATCGTCGCCCGCACCTTCAAGCTGAAAGGATAACCACGTGACCACGTTCACCGAGACCACCCATCCCGGAGGCTTCCTCGTCTGGGAAGCCTTCCGCGACTACACCCGCGAAACCATCACCGTCGCCACAGGAACAGCGTTTGCCACACTCGATCCGGGTACCGTGCTGGGCAAGATCACCGCGTCCGGCAAATACGCCGCCCATGATCCCGCCGCCGTCGACGGTACAGAAACCGCGGTGGCGGTGCTCTGGGGCAAGGCCGACGCCACAGGCGGCGACGTGCCCGCCGTCGCGTTGGTCCGTGGCCCCGCCATCGTCAATCGCCACGATCTCGTTTTTGCGGGGACCCCCAGCGAGGGCGAGATCACCGCCGCCCATGCCGCACTGCTGGCGGTCGGCATTCTCGTCCGCTGATCAAACCCTCAAAGGAGGCATTCCCATGACCACCATGGATATCTTCGAAGGCGATGCCTTCACCATCATCGAGCTTACCCGCGCGCTGGAAAACATCCCCTTCAAGCCCGCGATCCTGTCGGGCGCCAGCCTGTTCTCACCGCGCGGCGTGCGCTCGCGCACCGTCGTGATCGAGAGCCGGGACGGCACGCTGTCGCTGATCCCATTCTCCGAACGCGGCTCGGCAGCCGAGCAACAGGTTCCCGAACGTCGCGACATGCGCGCCTTTGTCTGCCGCCAGTTCAAGAAGCAGGACGTGCTCTGGGCGTCTGAAATCCAGGGCATTCGTGACTTCGGCTCGGAAAGTGCCACCCAGCAGGTGCAAAGCGAGGTCGCCCGAAAGCTTGGCCGTCTGCGCCAGGATGCGGAGGCGACATTCGAATATCACCTGCTGAACGGCATTCAGGGGATCGTGAAGGATCCCAAGGACAGCGCCACGGTGATCAACTACTTCACCGAGTTTGGTATCACGCCCGCCACCGAGATCGATTTCGATCTCGACAATGCGACACCCGGCTCCGGGGCGCTGCGCAAACGCTGTCAGGCGCTGATCGAAAGCGTGGAAGACAGCATGGGCGGGCTCGCCGCCGGGGCCGTGCAGGTCCGCGCCGAATGCGGGTCGGCCTTCTTCGCCGATCTCATTGCGCACAAGGAGGTGCGCGAGACCTATCTCAACACCGCCGCTGCTGCTGATCTGCGCGGCCGGGTTGCCGACGAGGTCAGCTTTGGTGGCATTACCTTCCGTCGCTACCGAGGTGGGGCGGGCTTCGGTGTGCCGACCGACAAGGCCTTCTTCTATCCCGAAGGAGTGGAGGGGTTGTTCGAGATCTACCATGCGCCCGCCGACACGTTCGAAACGGTCAATACTCTGGGCCTGCCGCTTTACGCGCGTACGATCCCCGATCGGGACCGTGACGAATGGGTCCGGCTTGAGATCGAAAGCAATCCTCTGCCGATCTGCACCCGGCCGCAGGTTCTGCGCTCAGCACGGCGGACGTAATGTCTGCCTTTGCGGCCGCCGTCGACTTGCTCTTCGCCGACCCGAACATCGGGCGAGAGGCGATCTACACCTCCGACGGCGGCGCGCCCATGCTGGTGCGCGTCGTCTCGCGGCAGGCTGATGCGATCACCGACTTCGGCGACGCACGGCTTTGGTCGGAAACGACCCGGATTGACCTGCGTATCGCTGAGGTTCCGACGCCGCGTCCGGGCGACCGCTTGGAAATGGACGGTGACGCCTTCCTCATTCAGGGTGAGCCCGTCCGCGACCGCGAGCGGCTGGTCTGGACCGTCGATCTGAGGCCCGCGTGAGACTGAAGCTCGACATAGATCCGGACATCGTGGCCATGATGGCAGCCGAGGTCGCGGCGGGCGAACGGGCGGTTACAGCGGCCATGCGCGAAGCCGGGAACGGGCTCAAGACTGCCTGGCGCGCTCAAATCACCGGCGTGGGATTAGGGCGAAGGCTCTCCAACTCGATCCGCAACCAGAACTTCCCGCGGTCGGGTGAAAGCCTTGATGCGGCAGCGCTGGTCTGGTCCAAGGCCCCGGTGATCGTCGGCGCTCACGATACCGGCCCATTGATCCGCTCGAAGGACGGCTTCTGGCTGGCGATCCCGCTGCCCGCCGCCGGTAAATCCAGGCGTGGCGGGCGGATCACCCCCGGCGAATGGGAAAGGCGGCGCGGGCTGCGGTTGCGGTTCGTCTATCGCCGAACGGGTCCGAGCCTGCTTGTGGCGGAGGGACGGCTGAATACGAGAGGTCAGGCGGTGATGTCGCGCTCAAAGACCGGGCGCGGCAAGGTCACCGTGCCCATCTTCCTGCTGGTGCCGCAGGTCAAGTTGCCGAAGCGACTTGATCTCTCGCGGGATGCAGACCGGGCGTTGGACAGCGTGCCGGGGCTGATCGTGGCGAACTGGGTGGATCAGCGGCTTTAACACAACCCTTGCATCACAGATTCGCATTTCGCCCGAATGTTTTTTGCACCAGCAACTGACGACCAATCAGCCCAGCTAATGTGGGCCAACCCGGATGCTTGCCTCTTCTTCTCGTAAAGTTCCTGAGCGACAAGCTTGTGCAGCATGACCGCGTCGTAGAGGGCATAATTGCGGTCCCATCGTATAGCCGCGAACCACTGCGCCTTGTCGAGATTGTGCTGCTTTAGCGAAACGCGGGGATATGGGCCATCGGTGCCGAGGATCCGCGATTTGACCTCAATGAGACCAAATTGCGGAGAGCGAACATCTGATCCGCGATTGTTGCCACCAATCACCTCGCCGCCCGTTGCGATCGCAACCAGGATTTCAGCTAAGATTTCGTGGCTGATCTTGTCATAGCGGGCCATGCATTTCGCCGTCCGAAGAATGTTCCAGATCTCTCGCGCGTCTTCTGCCGCATGATTTTGTTTTTCTGACAAAAGACGATCTCCAATACTCTCGGTTGAAACGTTGAATAGGCGGAGAGCGAAGAGCTCGCAACGCATCTCTAAGAGTTTTCCGCATGCCCACTCCCCGCGAAACCATCCTCACCGCGCTGCATGCGCGGCTCTCGGCGCTGACCGCCACCGCCCTGCGCGGTGAGGTGCTGCCCGAACGCATCCCGGCTGATGGCCTGCTGATCCTGCGCGATGGCGAACCTGGCGAGCCCGAGGTGACGCTGTCGCCACTGCGCTACCATTACCAGCACCGGGCCGAGATCGAAGCGGTCGTGCAGGGCATCGACCGTGACGCAGCCTTCGATACGCTGACCGCTAGCATTGGGGCAGCAATTGCGGCCGACCGGACGCTGGGCGGCCTCTGCGACTGGGTCGAGGCGGAAGCACCGCGACCGGTCGATCTGCCGGTCGAGGGTGCGGCGAGCCTGAAGGTTGCCGTGATTTCGGTTGTCCTGCACTATTCCACGGCCGACCAACTGGCCTGATCCCGACAATCCGAGGAGAACACAATGGCACGAGCCCAAGGGGCGCGGGCGCAGATGGCGCTTGCGTTCGAAACAACCTATGGAACGCCCCCCGTGGGCGGCTTCACGAAGATGCCCTTCGCCAGCACCTCGCTGGGGGCGGAGCAGCCGCTGCTCAATTCCGAACTTCTGGGCTACGGCCGTGATCCGCTGGCACCGATCAAGGATGCAGTGACGGCCGATGGCGACGTCGTGGTGCCGCTCGATGCGGAGGCCTTCGGATTTTGGCTGAAGGCAGCCTTTGGCGGTCCAATTACGACCGGCACTGGCCCTTGGACGCACGAGTTCCAGTCGGGCGCTTGGACGCTGCCCAGCATGTCGATCGAGACGGGTATGCCGGAAGTGCCGCGCTACGCGATGTATTCCGGCTGCGTCCTCGACCAGATCAATTGGCAGATGCAGCGATCTGGCCTGCTGACCGCGACGGCCCGTCTGGTGGCGCAGGGCGAGACCGTGGGCACGACGACGAATGCAGGCACACCCGCCGCTCTCGAATTGCAGCGCTTCGGCCATTTCAATGGGGCGATCACCCGCAACGGCTCCGCCCTCGGCAACGTCGTCTCGGCCGACATCACCTACGCCAACAACCTCGACCGCATCGAGACCATCCGCTCGGACGGTCGCATCGACGGGGCAGACCCGTCAATCGCTGCGCTGACTGGCTCCATCGAGGTCCGTTTCGCCGACCAGACGCTGGTGACACAGGCGATCAATGGCGATCCCTGCGAGCTCGAGTTTGCCTATGTGCTGCCCTCTGGCGAGAGCTTCACGTTCACCGTGCACGCCGTCTATCTGCCGCGCCCGCGGATCGAGATTTCCGGGCCTCAGGGCGTGCAGGCGACCTTCGACTGGCAGGCCGCGCGCGACAGCACGCTCGGGCGGATGTGCACGGCGACCCTGATCAATGACATTGAGGTATACTGATGCTGACGCTCAACCTGACAAATACGCCGCACTGGCATGACCTTGCGCCCGGCGTGCGGGTCCAATTGCGTCCGCTGACGACAGCACTGATGGTTGCGACGCGCAGCGACACCGCTGTGGAGGCGGTCCCTGAGACCGCATCTGACGAAGAACGCGCCGTTGCATTCGCCAAGGCGCTGGCGCGGCGGGCCGTGCTTACATGGGAGGGTATCGGTGATGCTGATGGCAACGCAATCGAGCCGAACCCTGAGGCCATCGACGCGCTTCTCGACATCTGGCCGATATTTGAGGCCTTTCAACTGACCTATGTCTCCAAAGGCTTGCTGCTGGAACAGGAAAAAAACGTCTCCGCGTCCTTGCCGAATGGTCCTTCGGCGGGGGCGAGCGCTACTGCGAAGCCTGCGCGCAAGCCTGCCCGGACTGCCCGGCGCGGCTGAACCGTCCGGAAACACCGGAGGGCTGGCTGGTCTGGGATCTCGTCGGCCGGCTCGGTGGCCAGCTCCGGGTTCTGCCCGGCGCGGTGATCGGCTGGGACATGTCGGCCGCGCTGGCGCTCGGCGACGCGCTCGGCGTGCCGCCACTCGCCATGGCCGAACTGCTGCCCGTCATCGAAGCGGTGATGGTGGCCAAGCTCAACGAACAGATGGAACGCCACGATGGCTGAAAAGCGTGTGTCCGTCCGCCTCGCCGCGGTCGGCGGCCGACAAGTGCGCGCCGAACTGGAAGGTGTTGGCGAGGCTGGGGCGCGCGGCTTTGGACGGCTGAGCCGGGAGATGGAGGCGGCGAACGCCCGGCTGGCGGCGTTCTCGCGACGTGTCGCGGTGGCTGCCGCCGCCGCAGTGGCCGCCGCCGCTGCTGCTGGCGTGGCGATGGTCCGGTCCGGGCTGCAGACAGTCGATGCACAGGCCAAGCTGGCGCAATCGCTCGGCACGACGGTCGCTTCGATCCAGACCCTCGAGCGTGCTGGCGAACTGGCCGGTGTCTCCATGTCCGGGATCGAACAGGCGACCAAGGATCTGACGCGAAGGCTCAGCCAGGCGGCCGCCGGGACTGGTCCCGCTGCCGATGCGCTGGATCGACTCGGACTCTCGGCCACCGACCTGATCGCTCTGCCACTGGACCAGCGCGTTGGCGCGATCAACGCGGCAATCGAAAGTTTCGTGCCCGCCGCGGAACGCGCCGCTGTAGCGGGCCAGCTTTTCGGCGAGGAAGGCTCCATCGCCATGTCGCGGATCGACACCGCGACGCTGCGTCAGGCAACCGAGGATGTTCTGGCCTTTGGTGTGGTCGTCGCTGAACAGGACGCCGACCAGATCGAGCGCACCAATGACGCGATCTCCCGGCTTGGCCTGATCTGGCGCGGGCTGTCGAACCAACTGGCCGTCGCTGCGGCCCCTGCGCTGGAAGCGGTCGCCAACGCGATGGCGGCGGTCGCCAGCCGCACCGGGCCGCTGGGTACCGCGATCCGTGGGCTCTTCGACAATATCGGCCGCCTGACCACCTATGCCGCCACGTTTGTGGCTTTTCTTGCAGGGCGTTGGGTCGCCGGGATGGCGGCCGCAGCGCTCTCCGTGCGCGGGCTCGCCACCGCGCTGGTCTTGCTGCGCGGCGCACTGATCCGCACCGGCATCGGGGCGTTGATCGTTGGCGCAGGCGAGCTTGTGTACCAGTTCACCCGCCTTGTGTCGGGAGCTGGCGGGTTTGGCGAGGCAATGTCGCTCCTGAAGGACCTTGCGGTAGAAGTCTGGGAGCGGATCAAGATGGGGGCTGCTGCAGCGGGCGCGGCCGCCTCGGCGATGTTCTTCGACCTGAAAGCTGATGCAGCATCTGGCATGCAGAGCGCCTTCGAGAGCGTGGTGGCTTTTGGCAACATGGCCGCGAACACGTTTGAGGGGGCCTATGAGGCGATCAAGGCGATCTGGGGACTGCTGCCGGCGGCTATCGGCGATCTGGTGTTTCAGGCGGCGAACAGCCTGATCGACGGCGTTGAGGCAATGCTGAACGGCGTTGTTTCCCGGATCAACACGTTCATCGGCGGGATCAACCAGGGGCTGGAGGCGCTTGGGTCCGAGCGGCGCATCTCGATCATCCCCGATCTCGAGCTGGGCCAGATCGAGAACCGCTTTGAGGGCGCAGCGAGCGCCGCGACCACAGCCGCACAGACTGCCTTCGACCGCGCTTTCGAGGACAACCCGCTTTCCGCACCCGACCTTGGACTCACCGAGGCGGCCAACACCGCACTTGCAACAGCCAACACCTATCGCGGGGCTGCACGCGACCTGGCCGAGGGCGCGCGTGCGCCACTCGCAAGCTGGCAGGCCCTGCGTGACGCGGTACAGGGCAGCAATGAGGGTGGCATAGACGCGCTGACCGAAGCGACCGGCGCGGCGGACCGTCTGGAGACCGCCCTTGGCGCTGCCGGACGGGCGGCCACTGGTGCCGGAACTGCGGCCGGGGCTGCTGCCGCTGCCGCCGAACCCGACACCGAAGCCGCCGTCACCGGCTGGCAGGCGGTCACCGCAGCGCTCAGCGACTATGCCAGCAAGGCGCGCGAAATTGGTGGGGACATCGGTCAGAGCCTCGTCAGCGCATTTCAGTCCGCTGAAAACGCAGTCGGCAATTTCGTGAAGACCGGCAAGCTGGATTTCCGCGATCTGGTCACCTCACTGCTGGCCGATCTCGCCAAGCTAGCGGCGCGTCGGTTCATCCTCGGGCCGATCGCAAATGCGCTGTCCGGCGCGCTTGGCGGCGCGGGCGGGATCTTCGCGAACATCCTGCATGCGGGCGGCATGGTTGGAGACTCTGCGCCAGGCCGGATGGTCCCGGCGATGGCCTTCGCGGCGGCACCCCGGATGCATTCCGGCGGCATTGCCGGTCTGAGGCATGACGAAGTCCCTGCGATCCTGCAGCGCGGTGAGCGGGTGCTGTCTCGCCGCGAAGCACAGAGCTACGGCACGGGCGGCGGGGTCAACGTCACCATCATGGCGCGTGACGCCGAGAGCTTCCGCCAGTCCCGCACGCAGGTCGCGGCCGACATCGCCCGCGCCGTCTCGCTCGGGCGGAGGGGCATGTGATGGCGTTTCACGAGGTCCGGTTTCCCGACAACATCAGCCGGGGCGCGCGGGGCGGGCCCGAAAGGCGCACCCAGATCGTCGAGCTCGCCTCGGGCGACGAGGAGCGCAACGCCAGTTGGGCCAACTCGCGCCGCCGCTACGATGTCGCCTACGGCATCCGCCGCGCCGACGATCTGGCGGCAGTGGTCGCCTTCTTCGAGGCGCGGAACGGTCGCCTGCACGGCTTCCGGTTCAAGGACTGGGGCGACCACAAGTCCTGCTTGCCCTCGGGCACGCCGTCGCCCACCGATCAGTCGATCGGCACCGGCGACGGCACCGCCACTGCGTTCCAGCTGGTGAAGCGCTACGCATCCGGCGCGCAATCCTGGACGCGCGCCATTGCCAAACCGGTGGCGGGCAGCGTGCGCATCGCGCTCGGCGGGGTCGAACAGCCCTCCGGCTGGTCGGTCGACACCACGACCGGCCTCGTTACTTTCAGCGCCGCGCCGGGTTCGGGCGTCGCGATCACCGCAGGGTTCGAGTTCGACGTGCCGGTCCGCTTCGACACCGATGCGCTCGACGTCACGCTCGACCTCGAGCGGCTCGGCTCGATCACCTCCATTCCGTTGCTGGAACTCCGTCGATGAAAAACATCACCCCCGATCTGCAAGCTCACCTTGATGAGGGCACGACCACGCTCGCCTGGTGCTGGCGGATCGCGCGTGCTGACGGCACGAGTTTCGGTTTCACCGACCACGACCGGACGCTCAGCTTCGACGGGACCGATTTCGAGCCGGAAAGCGGGCTGACGGCCTCCGAGGTCCGGTCCGGCTCCGACTTGTCCGTCGACGCGCAGGACGCGGAAGGCGTGCTGACCTCGGACCGGATCACCGAGACCGATATCCTCGACGGCCGCTGGGACAATGCGGCGGTCGAGGTGTGGCGGGTGAACTGGGCGGACACGAGCCAGCGCGTGCTGATGCGCCGGGGCGCTATCGGCCAGATCCGGCGCGGGCGGCTGGCCTTCGTCGCCGAGGTCCGCTCGCTCGCCCATGTGCTGGGCCAGACGGTCGGTCGCACGTTCCAGGCGACCTGCGATGCCGCGTTGGGGGATGCGCGCTGTGGCGTCGATCTGGAGGATCCGACTTACAAAGGCACGGGCGCCGTCATCGATCTCCTGCGCGACCGGGCCTTCACAGCCTCGGGGCTCGGCGGCTTCACCTCCGGCTGGTTCACCTTCGGCACCGTCGAATGGACCAGCGGGGCCAATGCCGGGCGGCGAGCGGAGGTCATTGCAAATGATGTCACGGAGGGCATCTCGGTGATGACACTGCTGGAAGCGCCGGTGCGGTCCATCGCGGGTGGTGATGCTTTCACCATTCGCGCAGGCTGTGACAAGCGTATCGAGACCTGCAGCGCGAAGTTCGCCAATACCGCCAATTTCCGGGGCTTCCCGCACATCCCCGGCCAGGACGCGGTTCTCCGCTACGCCACCAAGGATGGTGGGCACGAGGGGGCGGTGCTTTGAATGCTGCCAAATCACGGCGCGTTATCAAGGTAGCGCGGTCCTGGCTGGGCACGCCTTATCACGACCAGGCCAGCCTCCGGGGCGTTGGCTGCGACTGTCTTGGGCTGGCCCGCGGCATCTGGCGCGAGGTGGTCGGGCCAGAGCCGTTCCCGATCCCGCCCTACAGCCGCGACTGGGGCGAGACCGGGCCGCGTGAGGTTCTTGCGGATGGCACTCGGCGCATGATGCCGGAGATCGTACCTTCTGATGTTGTTCCGGGCGCGCTGGTCCTCTTTCGCATGCAGCCCCGCGCCATTGCCAAGCATGTTGGGATCCTGACCGGCCCCGACACCTTCCTCCACGCCTACGAGCGCCTCGGCGTGATCGAGGAACCGCTCACCCTGTCCTGGCGGCGGCGTATCGCCTTCGCCTTTATGTTCCCGCAACGCTGAGATTATCCCATGGCTACCCTCGTTCTTGGTGCCGCAGGTGCTGCCGTTGGCGGCAGCATTGGTGGCGCTATCCTCGGCGTCAGCGCCGCCACCATCGGCGGTTTCATTGGCTCCACCATTGGCTCGGTCGTCGACAGCTGGATCATCTCGTCACTGGCACCGACCCAGCGGATCGAAGGTGCGCGGATGGACAATCTGCGCATCACCTCGGCCACCGAAGGTGCGGTGATCCCGCGCCTCTACGGGCGCATGCGAGTCGGCGGCAATATTGTCTGGGCAACCGATTTCCGCGAGGAGACCAAGACCACCACGCAAGGTGGCGGCAAGGGCGGCGGAGGCGGCGGCAAGGTCAAGACCACCGAATATTTCTACTATGCAAGCTTCGCGGTCGCGCTTTGCGAGGGGCCGATCACCGGTATTGGCCGCATCTGGGCCGACGGCAAGCTGCTGGACACCGCCGGGATCACATGGCGCTGGTATCCGGGCGATGAAAGCCAGGCGGCCGATCCGTTCATGTCCGCGAAGATGGGTGCAGCGAACACGCCCGCCTATCGCGGCACCGCCTATGTCGTCTTCGAGGACCTGCCGCTCGGCAACTATGGCAACCGCATCCCGCAGCTGAGTTTTGAGGTCTTCCGCCCGCTCGCCGATCCGGACACGGCGGAGGGGCTCACGCAGGCCGTGACCATGATCCCGGCGTCGGGTGAGTTTGCCTATGCCACGCAGGGCATCCGGAAGGGCGGTGGCGGGTCGTCCGAGCCCGAGAACCTCAACGCACTGACCGATACCGCCGACATGGTGGTGGCGCTGGACCGGCTGCAGGCGATGGCGCCGAAAGTCGAGAGCGTATCGCTGGTGGTTGCCTGGTTCGGCGACGATCTGCGGGCAGGCAATTGCAAGGTGCGGCCGGGCGTCGAGGTGACCGCCAAATCGACCACACCGTCGGCCTGGTCGGTCAATGGCGTCAGCCGCGCCAATGCCTTTCTGGTCAGCCGCGACGATCAGGATCGCCCGGTCTATGGTGGCACGCCCGCTGATTTCGCTGTCGTGCAGGCAATTCAAGAGATGAAGGCACGTGGACTGCGCGTTACCTTCTATCCGTTCATCCTGATGGATGTCCCGCCCGGCAACACGCTGCCGAACCCGTATTCCGACAACGCCGCTGAGACGGGCCAGCCCGCCTTTCCTTGGCGGGGGAGGATCACCTGTTCGCCTGCGGCGGGATATGTCGGGAGCGTAGACAAGACCGGTACGGCCGCCACGCAAGTGTCCGCACTGTTCGGCGCGGCGACGCCCGCCAGCTTCAGCGTCTCAGGCGAGAACGTCAGTTGGACCGGGCCATCCGGCGACTGGGGTCTGCGGCGCATGGTGCTGCATTACGCCCATCTCTGCGCGGCGGCGGGCGGGGTCGATGCCTTTCTGATCGGCACCGAGATGCCGGGCCTGACGACCATCCGCTCGGGCGCAACCACCTATCCGGCGGTGCAGGCCTATCGGGACCTTCTTGCGGACGTCCGCTCCATCCTCGGGTCCGGCACCAGGATTGGCTATGCCGCCGACTGGTCGGAATATTTCGGACACCAGCCGGGCGATGGCAGCGGCGACGTGTTCTTCCATCTCGATCCGCTCTGGGCCGACCCCGAGATCGATTTCATCGGCATCGACAACTACATGCCGCTCTCGGACTGGCGCGACGGGTTCGAGCATGCCGACGCGGCCGAGGGCTGGCCCGCGATCTACGATCGCGCCTATCTGCAATCGAACATCACTGGCGGCGAGCTCCACGCCTGGTATTTTGCCTCTGCATCGGACCGCACGGCGCAGATCAGGACCCCGATCCGCGATGGTCTGTTCGGCGAAGACTGGCTGTTTCGCCCAAAGGATATCGTCGGTTGGTGGTCACAGCCACATCACGACCGTCCTGCGGGTTTGAAGGACAACAACATACCGGACGGAAACACGCCATCCGCGTGGTCTCCGCAAACGGCAAATGTTCTGGTCAGTTCAGAGACATTAGGCCCTTTCACATCCGGTGCCAGAATCTCTGCCATAGACGGCGAGAACGATTTCGCGCAGTCGTCCTCTGTGGTCGATCTGGTGCAGTCCGGCGGAACCTATGAGACCGGCCTGATCCTGAAGCCGGGTACATCCGGGAAGGCGCGGGTTTATGTCAACCTCACCGGCGCGTCGAACAAGGAAGTCAGAATAAACTCCTTCTCCACCTCGGGACCATACACATCGGACCCGGATATTTCTGACCTCGCCCTGACCGATATCGGCGGAGGTTTCTGGCGCCTGACCTTCATCTGGATTTCGCCAATAACGGATTCATCGGTTCAACTGCGCGTCGGTCCCTATTCGGCAGTTCCGGGGGAGGACGTGCATGTGATGACCGGCTGGATCAACGCACTGGCGAGGGGCACTACTCCCTGGGTGCCGCAATCCAAGCCGATCTGGTTCACCGAGCTTGGCTGCCCGGCCATCGACCGGGGCACCAACCAGCCCAATGTGTTCTTCGACCCAAAGTCGTCTGAAAGCTTAACGCCGCATTTCTCGCGGGGCTGGCGCGACGACACGATCCAGCGCGCCTATCTCGAGGCGACGTATCTCTGGTGGGGCGAGGCCGCGAACAACCCGGTGTCATCGGTCTACGGCGAACGCATGGTGCACGTGCCGGAATGCGCCGCGTGGACCTGGGATGCGCGGCCTTATCCCTTCTTCCCGGCGCAGACGGACGTCTGGACGGACGGCGCGAACTGGCGGCTCGGCCACTGGCTGACCGGGCGGCTTGGGGCCGTGTCTTTGGCCGCACTGGTCCGTCACCTCTGTCTGCGCGCCGGTATGCCAGAGGCCCGAATTGACGTCACCGGCCTCTGGGGCGCAGTCGGAGGCTACGCCATCGGTGCGCTGGAAAGCCCGCGCGCCTCGATCACCACACTGTCGCGGCATTTCGGCTTCGACGCGGTCGAGACAGAGGGGGTCATTCGTTTCGTCATGCGAGGCAGGGCCTCCGTTGCCACCCTCGCGCACGATGATCTCGTTGCCCCGCGCGAGGGCGACCTATTGGAACTGACCCGCGCGCAGGAAACGGAACTGCCGCAGGCGCTCAAATGGCAGGTGGCGCGGGCCGACGAGGACTACGACGCCGCTCTGGTTGAGGCGCGGCGCATCACCGTGGACACGACCCGCATCGCCTCGGAGTCCTTCCCGATGGCGGTGCCGCCCGAGGAAGCGGAACGGCGTTGCCGCCGCGCGCTGATGGAAGCCTGGACCGGGCGGGAGACAGCAGCGTTTCGTCTACCGCCGTCGCGATTGGCGCTTGATCCCGCTGATGTCATCATGCTGGAACATGACGGTCGGCAAGTCCCGCTCCGGCTCGTCTCCATCGCGGATGCCGAGGCACGCGGCATCGAGGCCGTCCGCCAGGATCGGGAGGCTCATGACCTGCCGCCCGGATCGCCACGACCGTCGTCACTGTCCAAAGCCGTGGTATTCGGCGCACCCGAGATGGTGCTGATGGACCTGCCGCAACTGACCGAGGATCAGCCCGCGCATCGACCGTTCATTGCTGCCCATGCAGTTCCCTGGCCGGGCGAGATGGCGGTGTTCCGCAGCCCGTCAACCGATGGGTTTGAACTGCTGACCACCTTTGGCGGCCGTGCCCGGACCGGGACGCTGGTTTCGGATTTCTACGCCGGTCCAACTTCACGCTTCGATCTTGGCAATGCGCTGGTGGTCGATCTGCTCACCGGCACGTTAGAAAATGTCACGGACCTGATGCTCTTTGGTGGGGCAAATGCGCTTGCCATCGAGAGCGCGTCAGGTGTTTGGGAGATCGTCCAGGCAGGCGCGGCGGAACTGATCGCCCCAGGCCGGTATCGCCTGACCAGACTCCTGAGGGGCCAGCGCGGCACCGAAGGCGCCATGGGCAATCCGACGCTCGCTGGGGCGCAGGTGGTAGTACTCGACGACAGCCTTGCCTCCTTGCCGAGCGCCGAAGCCGATCTCGGCATCCCGTGGAACTGGCGCGTCGGCCCCGCAAGCCGGTCGGTCGGCGACGAGACCTATGTCGCGCAGGCCTTCGCGCCGGCGGGCATCGGGCTGCGGCCGTTCTCCGTCGCCCATGTAGCGCAGCCTTGGCGCACGCCGCACTCGCCCGGCGATTTCACCATCCGCTGGACACGCCGGTCTAGGGCTCTTGCTGCCGACAGCTGGGGTGCGGTCGAGGTGCCGCTGGCCGAGGAATCCGAGACCTACGAGGTCGAGATCCTCGACGGCGCTGCCGTGAAACGGGCGCTGAGCACCGCCACCGCCAGCGCCATTTACACCGCCGCCCAGCAGACCGCCGACTGGGGCGCATTGCTCGGCCCAGGCGACACGCTCGATATCCGCATCTACCAGCTCTCCGCCCTGATCGGGCGGGGTGCGGCCAAAACCATCACGCTCACATTCTGAAGGCCATCTCATGTCCGACACCACGACCAACCTGCTGCTGCCATATATTCTGGCGGCGCAGGCCCAGAAGCACGTTACCCACAACGAGGCGCTGCGGCTCTTGGACGGGCTCGTGCAGCTCTCCGTTCTCGACCGGGATCTGACTGCGCCGCCCGGCAGCCCGGCCGATGGCGACCGCTTCATTGTCGCCAGCGGCGGCACAGGCGACTGGGTGGGCTGGGACCTAAACGTGGCGCTGTGGACCGATGGCGCATGGCTGCGCCTGCCGCCGCGCACCGGCTGGCGGGCATGGGTCGAGGACGAGGGGCTGCTGCTGGTCTACGACGGGTCCGGCTGGGTCGGGACAACTCCGGCATCGCTGCAGAACCTCGCGCTGCTGGGACTTGGCACCACGGCGGACGCGTCGAATCCGTTCTCGGCCAAGCTGAATGCTGCGCTCTGGGCGGCGAAGACCGTCGCCGAGGGCGGCACCGGAGATCTGTTCTACACCATGAACAAGGAGGCCGCAGGCGACGATCTCGGTCTGACCTTGCAGACCGGCTTCGTGACCAAGGCGCTCGTCGGTCTCTTCGGCTCTGACCGCTTCCGCCTCGCGGTCTCCGCCGACGGCAGCACCTTCTTCGACGGGCTCAGCGTCGACAACGCAAACGGCATCGTCGAGCAGCCACAACTGCCGCGGTTCAAGGCGTACACGAACTACGACAACTATGTCGGCGTCGGGACCTGGACGAAGATCGGCCTGAACAACACCGACTATAACGATCAGGGCGGGTTCGATGCCGGGAGTAACCTGTTCACTGCGCCGGTCGACGGGACATATTTGTTTGGCGCGACGCTGCTCTACAAAGTCAACTCCAGCACCTCGGCCCGGATGCGCGGGCGGCTCGTACTGAACGGGGCAACCGAAATCCGGGGCTCCTTCGGCGAAATCTCCGCCACCCACGTCTCGCTCGCCACCGCGATCTGGCTGCAAACCATCGTGCCGCTGACCGCAGGCGATACCGTCGAGCTGCAGGGGTATTTCCGCGCTCAGGACGGGTATTTTGCGGCCGACCACACGTCCTTTTGGGGCTGCAAGGTCGGCTGAGCGGCGGGAGGACTTCAGATGACACCACCCCGATCCGATCAGGGCTTCGTGCGCATGCCAGACGCCGAGTTCGAGGCCATGCTGGCGCGGGCCGCCGAGAAAGGCGCGAAGCGCGCACTCGCCGATGTCGGCCTCGACGGTGAAGAAGCGGCGCTCGATATCCGGGACCTGCGATCCTTGCTCGACTGCGTCCGGCTGGTGCGCCGCACTGCCATGCAGACCGCCGTCCGCATGATCACCACCGGCGTCATGCTGGCGCTGCTCGCGGGCATCGCCATCAAGCTCAAGATCTTCGGCGGCGGTCCGTAGCCGCTCACCATTCCCCATTCATCAGCCCGCAATGACCCGCCCTCGAGGCGGGTCTATTTGTTTTTGGAGGACACCATGACCACGACTTTCTATGACCATTGGCGCGACGCGCCGGACGACACCTGGCGCTGGACCAATTTCTCGCCCGCCGAGATCGCCTGCCGCGGCACTGGCAAACTGTTTATCAACGAAACCGCGCTGGACAAGCTGCAGGCGCTGCGCGACCGGTTGGGCAAGCCGCTGATCGTCCGCTCGGCCTATCGCAGCCCCGAGCACAATCGCGCCGTGGGCGGAGCCAAACGCTCAAAGCACATGGAGGGTGCTGCCTTCGACATCGCGATGGCGAACCACGACCCGGCGGCCTTCGAGGCGGCAGCGCGCAAGGTCGGGTTCCTTGGTTTCGGCTTCTACCCGCGATCAGGGTTCATCCATGTCGATCTCGGGCCCGCGCGGCAGTGGGGCGAGCGGTTCCCGGTCCGGGAGACTGCCTTCGCCGAAGAAGCGCCACCAGCGCGCGAGGTTTTGGCCGACAGCCGGACCATGAAGGGCGGCGGAGTTGCTGGAGTGGCGACGCTGGGTGCGGCGGGTGTCGAGGTCGCGCAAAGCGTCCTGGCTGAGACCCAGTCCGCGATCCTGCCGCTGGTCCCGTATCTCGACACGTTGCGCTGGGTGTTTATCGCCATAGCGCTCATCAGCATCGCGGTCACCATCTATGCCCGCCTCGACGATTGGAAACGGGGGCGGCGATGATCGGCATTTTGCTCGGCAGGTTCGCCGTCAGCCCGTGGACGCGGGTGGCGCTGCGCTACGGTGCCATCGCTCTCGCCGTGCTCCTGTTTCTTCTTGCGCTTCGGCGGTCCGGCGAGCGAGCGGGACGCCTCGCCGAACGCCTTGAAACCACGGAGAAAGTCAATGTCGTCCAACGCCGGATGCTGGAAGCGGCGGCTCGCCGTCCTCGCGATCACCACGAGCTTGTTGAGCGGCTGCACGACGGTTCGTTCTGAGGAAGGCAGGCTCGCGACGTGCCCGCCCGTCGTCGAGTATGGCCGGGTGTTCCAGGCGCGGGCGGCCGAGGAACTGGCCCGGCTGCAAGAGGGATCGATGATCGCGGAAATGCTGAGCGATTACGCCGTCATGCGCCACCAGGCGCGGGCCTGTGTCGACGGTGGCTGAGTCCGACGTGGTCGATCCCGGCGCAGTCATGAACCCTCGAGCGTTTCCAGAACCGGGCAGTCCGGGACATCCTCTCCCGAACATCGAGCCGCAGTCACTGAGAGCACTTTTTCTATCCGCTTGAGGTCTGCGATCTTCGCCCGCACGTCCGCAAGGTGGCGCTCCGTCCGCTCCTTGACCTCGGCGCAGGTCGGCGCTGCGCCGTCTTCGAGCCCCATCAGCCCGCGAATGTCCTCCATCGAGAACCCGAGTTCGCGGCCGCGCAGGATGAAGCGCAGGCGCGTGGCGTGCGCGGCGGAATAGATCCTGTAGCCAGCGTCGGTACGGGGCGGGTCGGGCAGCAGGCCGGTCTTCTCGTAATAACGGATTGTCTCGATGTTGCAGCCGGTCGCCTGGGCCAGTTCTCCGCGTGTGATTCCGCTCTCGCGCTTGTGATCGGTCATGGGCAGTTTCCTCTTGAGCCTGTAGTCGCTACAGACCCTACACCCATCGTCAACCACAGACGAGAGGTGCGCGACATGGCGCTGACAGACGACAGAACGGACAGCACGGGCGCGGATCGCCCGGCCCGAAAGGGCTGGCTCGCGGCAGGTGGGGTGCTGGGCGCCTTTCTCGCCTCGGCCTGCTGCATCGGGCCGCTGGTGCTGCTGACCCTCGGCATCTCGGGGGCCTGGATCGGCAACCTCACGGCGCTGGAGCCCTATAAGCCGATCTTCGCTGTGATCGCGTCGGCTTCATCGGGGCGGGTTTCTGGCAGGTCTATTTCCGCAAGCCGACCGTCTGCGAACCCGGCTCCTACTGCGCAAGGCCAGCATCGGCGCGCATCACCAAGAGCGCGCTCTGGGCCTCGCTCGTTCTCGTTGTCGCTGCACTCACCATCGACTGGTGGGCCCCGCTTCTCTACTGACCCCGAAAGGACACCCGCATGAAGATCCTTGCACTTGCGCTGTTCGGCCTGACCGCCGTTGCGCCGATCACCGCCATCCCTGTTGCCGCGCAGACCGTCGCCGCCGAGCAGACCGTGACCTTCGTCGTGGACAACATGACCTGCGCACTCTGCCCCGTGACAGTGAAGCGCGCGATGGAGGGCGTCGATGGCGTGCGCGCCGTCGAGATCGACTTCGAGGCCCGCACCGCAACGGTCGTCTTCGACACCGCCGCGACGAGCGCCGACGCCATCGCAACCGCGTCGGCCAATGCAGGTTACCCGGCGCGCGTCTCGGGCTGACAGGATGACCGAGCAAACCGACCGCAAGCTGATCGCGACAGGGATCGTCGGCACCGTCATCGCAGCGCTCTGCTGCTTCACGCCGGTGCTGGTCGTGCTTCTCGGCGCCGTGGGCCTCTCGGCCTGGCTGGGTTGGCTCGACTACGTTCTGCTGCCCGCGCTCGCCTTTTTCGGCGCGCTGACCGTGTACGCGGTCTGGAGACGGCGGCGGCGCCAGATCACTCGAACGGATGGATGACTTAATGAAAGACGATTGCTGCGCCCCTAAGGGCGATTTCGACCTTGCCGTGATCGGCGCCGGATCGGCCGGGTTCTCGGCCGCAATCACAGCCGCGGAAGGTGGCAAGCGCGTCGCGTTGATCGGCCATGGTACTATCGGCGGCACCTGCGTGAACGTGGGCTGCGTGCCCTCCAAGACGATGATCCGCGCGGCCGAGGCCGTGCACGGTGCGCAGTTGGCGCGCCGATTCCCCGGCCTGCACGGCGAGGCGCAGGTATCTGATTGGGCGGCGCTGGTTGCAGCCAAGGACGATCTAGTCGCGACGCTGCGCCAGAAGAAGTACGCCGATCTGCTGCCGGGCTACGATAGTGTGACCTATATCGACGAGGGTCCGGCACGGCTCGTCCCCGGCGGGGTCGAGGTCGGCGGGCGCCGGATCACGGCTCCCAAGGTCATCGTCGCCACAGGCGGCCGACCCGCCGTGCCCGACATCCCTGGGGTCCAGGACGCACCAACGCTCGACAGCACGTCGCTGCTGGAGCTGGACCAGTTGCCCGAAAGCCTGATCTTCCTCGGCGGCGGCTATATCGGCGTGGAGCTGGCACAGATGATGGCGCGGATGGGCGCGCGGGTTACCATCGTCTGCCGCTCGCGCCTGTTGCCGCGCGCCGAGCCGGAGGTGTCCGAAGCTCTGACCGAGGCTTTGCGCGCCGAAGGTCTTACCATCCTCGATGGCGCGACCTACCACGCCGCGCGGCGCGACGGGGGCCGTGCGGTGCTGACCGTGACCGTAAATGGCGCGAGGCGCGACCTGACGGCCGACCGCCTCGTCCTGACGACGGGACGCGCGCCCAACACCGAGGGGCTGGGCCTCGCGGAGATGGGCGTCGAGACCGACGCACGTGGTGCGATCCGGGTTGGCGACGACATGCAGACCACGAAGCCCGGCATCTTTGCGGCGGGCGACGTCACCGAACGCGACCAGTTCGTCTACATGGCCGCCTATGGCGCCAAGCTCGCGTCCCGCAAGGCCGTTCTGGGCGGGGCGGAGCGCTACGAGAACGCCGCGATGCCGTGGGTGGTGTTCACCGATCCGCAGGTTGCAGGCGTCGGGCTATCCGAGGCGCAGGCCCGCGCGGCGGGTCATGACGTCAAGACCAGTGTGCTGACCCTCGACAACGTACCCCGCGCGCTCGCCGCCCGCGACACGCGCGGCCTGATCAAGCTGGTCGCCGACCGGGCGACCGACCGCCTGCTGGGCGGCGTGATCATGGCGCCGGAGGGAGCCGACAGTGTCCAGACGCTCGTGATGGCGCTCAAGTCCGGCATGACGACGAGGGCGCTCGGCGAGACAATCTTTCCCTATCTGACCACGGTAGAGGGGCTGAAGCTCGCCGCGCAGACCTTCGACATGGATGTCGCCAAGCTGTCGTGTTGTGCGGGATGAGGCCGATTTCCGGTGTCGATTGCGACCGTGGACTTCGGCACTATTTCGTGAATGGACATTGGATGAACCCGGCAGTAAATCATTGAGAATGCGTAAATTCGCCTCACTCATTACCGTTGCGATTCTTGTGGTGTTTGCCGCGAGCACAATCGTGCATGCGGTGAGCGCGAACGCGATGGCGTTGGATATGGCAATGGCGGACGGCGGCGCGATGTCGATGCCCGAGTGCCAGGGCTGTCCCGAGGACGGCGACAGCGGCGCGAACGCAAGCTGCGATCTGATTTGTACTGCGCCCGCATTCGCCGTCCTGAAAGCGGTGGAACCCGCACAGTTCATGATGCCGTTGCTGCGTCAAGACCGGCCTCTCGGCATGGCCCTTCCGCGCGGGCTCAGAGCGCCGCCGGACCCTTTCCCTCCCCGAACTCTCATCTGATCCAACGGTTGGCCGCCTGCGAGGGCGTGTTTGCGACCGTTGGCCCGCGTCTCTGCACGCCTGCTTGGCATCTGGAGGCGCTCAGCCCTCGCGCCGCTCGCGCGAGATCGAACGGCACAATTCAGATGAGACAAACACATGACTTCGAATTTCCCATCGGCGCTGTCGCGCCGAGGCTTTCTGGCCGGTAGCGCCGCAGCCGGCGCCGCGCTTTCCCTGCACCCGGCCTGGGCAGATACGCACCGCGCCTTCACCCTGCGCGCCGCGCCGGGACGGGCGCGGCTTGTCCCCGAACCCTGGGGCGAGAGCGACGTTTGGTGCTATGGCGGTATCGTGCCGGGCCCCGAGATCAGGGTGCGGCAGGGCGACCGGCTGCGCATCGAGGTCGAGAACGCGCTGGACGAGGAAACGACGGTCCATTGGCACGGGCTGCGGGTGCCGAACGCCATGGACGGCGTGCCGAATCTGACCCAGGCGCCTATCGCGCCGGGCGAAACCTTCACCTATGAATTCGACGCGGTCGATGCCGGCACATTCTGGTATCACCCGCACCAGCGCAGCTTCGAGCAGGTCGGGCGCGGACTCTATGGCGCGTTGATCATCGAGGAGGCGGATCCGCCGCGGGTGGACCGCGAGCTTCTCTGGGTGCTCGACGACTGGCGGCTCACACAAGAGGCAGAAATCGACGACAGTTTCGGCGATTTCCACGACATGAGCCATGCCGGACGGCTAGGCAACACGGTGACGATTAACGGTCGCGCCCCCGACGCCGTGCCGGTGCGGACAGGCGAGCGGATCCGGCTGCGCCTGATCAACGCCGCCAATGCCCGCATCTTCGCGCTGGATTTCGGCGATCTCGCGCCGCAGGTGATTGCGCTCGACGGCCAGCCGGTCACGCCGCATGCGCCACTAGACCCGCGTGGATGGGTGGTGATCGGCCCGGCGATGCGGGTCGATCTGATGCTCGACATGACCGGAACGCCAGGCGAAACGGTGACGATCACCGACCGGTTTTTCTCAGACCAGAATTTCGGAGTGGTCGATCTGGCTTACGCCGAGACGCCACTGCGCGACGCGCCGCCCGACTGGGACATGGCGCTGGCCCCGAACCCGCTGCGAGAGCCCGACATCGCCCGCGCCCGCCGCCACGAGGTGACCTTCACCGGCGGCATGATGGGCGGGATGGTCGAGCGGCAGATGGGGATTGAAAGCCAGGAAAGCATGATGGGCGGCGGCATGATGGGCCGGATGCACGACGGCAGCATCTGGTTCGTCAACGGCGTGGCGGCCGAAGGACATATCCTCGACCCGATGCTGACGCTGGAGCGCGATGCCAGCCACGTCATCGCCATGACCAACGCCACCGCGTTCCACCACCCGATCCACCTGCACGGCCATTCCTTCCGCGTGATCAGCCGCGACGGCGCGCCCACGGCGCATCGCGAGTGGCAGGACACGGTGCTGATGGCCCCGCGCGAACGCGTCGAGATCGCCTTCGTGGCCGACAATCCGGGCGACTGGATGTTCCACTGCCACATCCTCGAGCACCAAGCCGGCGGCATGATGGGGGTGTTCCGTGTGGCATGACGAGGACGAGATAATGAACATGAACAATCCAACCACAAATCTGCTTGGCCGCCGCAGCGTGCTTGCCATGCTTGGCGGTGTGGCCGCCGCCGTGCTGTTGCCAGCGCTGCGGGCACGGGCCCAGGGCATTGTGGTCCCCGCACTGGCCTTCGACGGCGATGCGCTCGTCGTTGCGGGCGCTCAGTTGTGGCGGCACGACCTGTCGGGCGGCGCCTCCGCAGCCTTGCCCACGCCACGCGCCCATATCCGCGCGCTCGCCTGTCACCCCGCGCGGACCGGGCGGCTGTTCGCGGCGCTGGACAGCGGCGGTCTCGAGCGGTCCGACGATGGCGGCGAGACATGGGCTGCCGCCTCGGGCGGCCTGCCACAGGCGCAGGTCACGGCGCTCGCCATCGCAGTCGGCGCGCCGGACACCGTCTATGCATTCGTCGCGGAAGACGGGCTCTGGCGCAGTGAAGACGCGGGGGAAAACTGGTCCTTCATGATGGACCGCCCCTGGATCGCTGAGGCCGAGCGCGAGGTGCTGACGCTCGCCTCTGTCAATCTCGCCTCAGGCATGGGCGGCATCTGGATCTACGCCGGCACCGAGCGCGGCCTGACCCGCGTGCCCGACTGCTTCTGCCGCTGGCAGGACGTGGTGGCGGGCGACGCAATGGATGCGCTGGTCGCGGGCACGCCGCCCGCGCCCGAGGCCCCGCTGCCCGAGGGCGAGCCGGTACTGGCTCTCGCCTCGGCAATGGCTGCCCCGGAACGACTTGTCGCCGCGCTGTCCTCAGGCCTTTGGGCCTCCACCGATGGCGGGGTGACCTGGTCGCGGGTTTCGAACATTGCCGCATCCGCGCTTGCTATTCACCCGACGGACCCGAACAGGATCGCTGCCGCCACCGTGGACGGCGTGCTCCTTAGCCATGATGGCGGCACCGCCTGGGCCGCGCTCTCCACCACCTGAAAGGATCAAACATGAAACGTATTGCTCTGACCACTTTCCTCGCCCTTGCCACCCCGGCCTTCGCCGCAGAGCCCGTGACCATCTGGCGCGATCCCGGCTGCGGCTGCTGCGACGCCTATGCCGAATACCTTCGGAACGAGGGCTTCGAGGTCACCGTGATCGACGACCGCAATTTCGACCAAAGGTCGATCGAGATGGGCGTGCCCGAGCGGGGGATCGGCTGCCACCTTGCCATGATCGACGGCTATGTTGTCAGCGGTCTTGTCCCGTCCGAGATCATCGAACGCCTGCTTGAGGAACGCCCTGCCATCACGGGGATCACGTTGCCCGGCATGCCCGGCAATGCCCCTGGCATGGCTGCTGCCAAGACGGGCACCCTGCGCACCTATGCCTTCGGACCGGAGGGCGTGGCGGTCTATTCCGATGAATGACGGCGCGGGCCTGTTGGCTGACACACTGGGGACCGCGTTTGCGATCCTCGCGATGACCCTCGGACCCATTCTGGCCGTGGCAGCACTTTGCCTCGTGGTCCGGGCAATCCTGAAGCACATAAGGAGTTCGACATGAACGGAACTTTAGGCGGCCCGGGAACGGGCTTCATGGGCGATCCCATGGGCCAGATGATGGGTGGCCCCATGACGGGCATGATGCTGGGTGGCGGGCTCGTTTTCCTGCTGCTGATTGCGGTGCTGATCCTCGCGGCGGCGGCCCTGATCAAATACTTGCGGAGATCGGCATGAGGAGCGTCGGACTGTTGTCCGGAGGCGTCCTCGCTCTGGTCGCGGGCTTGGCCGCCTGGGTCATGGCGGCCGAAAGGCAGAACATCCCGGAAGGGTTGACCTTTCTGGGTACGCCGGTGACGGCCGAACAGGTGGCCCTTGGGCAAGACCTTTATGCGGCCAATTGCGCCTCCTGCCACGGGGCGAACCTGGAAGGACAGCCAGATTGGCGCAGGCGGAACGAAAATGGCCGAATGCCCGCGCCGCCGCACGATGAAAGCGGCCATACCTGGCACCATGCCGACCGGCCCCTGTTCACGATCACGAAACTTGGGCTCGGCGCCGTCGTGCCAGGCTATGAAAGCGATATGCCCGCCTTCGATGGCATCCTGTCCGATGCCGAAATAGCTGCAGTGCTTGCCTACATCAAGAGCACCTGGCCCGAGCGCGAGCGCGGGTTTCAGGCCGAAGTGACAGTCAACGACGGGGACGGATCATGACAGTCGGTACGGAGCGGGGCGTGCGCCGGGTCTCGCCTCTGGCGTTGGTGCCCTTGATTGTCTTTGCCGGTCTCGGCGCCGCCTTCTACTGGGGGCTGTTCAACAATGACGACCGGCTGCCCTCGACGCTGATCGGCCGGCCGGTGCCGGATTTCAACCTGCCGCCGATAGACGGCCGTGATGACGGCCTTGCCACCTCCGACCTCGCGGGCGGGGTGTCCATCGTCAATGTCTGGGCATCCTGGTGCGTGCCCTGCCGTGTGGAGATGCCCTTGCTGGTCGATCTGGCCGAAACCGGAACCGTCCCGATCTATGGCATCAACCACAGGGATCCACCCGAGGCCGCATTGGCCTTTCTGCGTGAACTCGGCGATCCCTACACCCGCATCGGCGCCGACCGGAACGGACGTGTTTCCATCGACTGGGGCGTGTACGGCCTGCCGGAAACATTCGTGATCGATGGCGATGGACGGATCGCCTACAAGCATGTCGGACCCTTCGACCGCCGCGCGCTGGACGAAGAGATCCTGCCCGTCGTCCGCCGGTTGCAGGCGGGGGACGGATCATGAGGCGGCGCGACCTGTTGGCCGGTGCGCTGGCCTTTGCTGCAACACCCGCTGCCGCTCGACCCTTGATGCCGCTGCACGAGACCCCGCGCGAGATGCTCTCGCCGCCCTTCGTGGATGGCGACGGGCGCGACCTGACGCTGGCGGATTTCAGGGGCCGCGTGGTCCTGCTGAACATCTGGGCGACCTGGTGTGTTCCCTGTCGCGAAGAAATGCCCACGCTCGACCGTCTGCAGGCGCAGCTTGGCGGCGACGATTTCCACGTCCTGCCCCTGTCCATCGATCGGGCGGGGCTGAGGCCGGTGCGGCGCTTCTACGACGAAATCGGCATCCGACATCTGGGCCAGTACCTCGCCGAGGACATCCGCGCGATGCTCGCCTTCGCCGTCATCGGGCTGCCCACGACCTTGCTGATCGACCGGCAGGGGCGCGAACGCGGCCGCCTGACGGGACCCGCCGAATGGGACAGCGCGGAGGCGATCGCACAATTCCAGACCATCATCGCTGAAAGGAACAGATGACCATGCCTGACACATCCTATGACCAAGGCGCCGCCCGACCAGGACGCTTTTCCATGGCCTTCGGGCGCCGCGGTCTCATCCTCGGCGCGATGGCGCTGATCGGCGCGGGGCTGTGGCTCAATTGGGGCTGGGTGGCCGCAATCGGCGCTGCCCCCTTGATCCTCGCGGTTGCGCCTTGCGCCGTCATGTGCGGGCTGGGGCTCTGCATGATGGGCGGTTCGAAGGCCTGCGCCGCCCAGAAGAGTTCGGACGGCGGTTCGGACGGCGCACGGGACTGATGCTCGCCCCACCAGAAGGACCCGATCCGATGAACTCCGCTTCCAACACCGAAGGCTTGCGACGCATCCGGCGCCTGCTCTGGGCGGCCGTTGCCGGATCCGCCCTGGCTCTCGGCAGTGCCGTTCTCTGGCGCGCCCTCATCCCATCCGACCTGCCGGCGCCCCGCGTAACGGGCGAGGCCGCAATCATTAACGCCTACACTTTGACCGATCATACCGGACGATTGGTGACGGCGGACAGCTTCGACGGCCAGTGGCAACTGGTGTTCTTCGGTTTCACATTCTGTCCCGACATCTGTCCGACCACGCTCGCCTACATGGCCAGCGTGATGGACATCCTCGGACCGCAGGCTGACCGGCTCGCACCGATCTTTGTCACCGTCGACCCGGCGCGCGACACCGTCGAGATCATGGCGGAATATGTAGCGGCGTTCCATCCGCAGCTGATCGGCCTCACGGGAACCGAGGCACAGATCGACGAGGCCGCCGGCAATTTCCGCGTCTGGTACGAGCGATCCGAGCATTCAACCGCGCCCGATGGCTATCTGATGGCGCATTCCGGCTACATCTACCTGATGCGCCCCGACGGCGGCTTCGACTCGGTCTACCGGGAAGGCGATCAGCCGCCGGAGGCGCTCGCCGACGAGATTTTCATGCGTATCGAGAGGGACGAAAGATCCTGATGAAGCTTTTTCTTGCCGCGGCCTTTATCGCCGCATTTCCCGCAGCCGCGCTGGCGGATGTTTCAGTCAGCGACCCCTGGGCGCGGGCCAGCATTCTCGCGTCCCGCCCGGGGGCGGCCTACCTCACTCTGCGCAGCGATGCGGACGACCGACTGCTGTCCGCGACGACGCCGGTTGCGGATCACGTGATGATCCACGCCTCCGAGACAGATGCGGATTCAGTCACGCGCATGATCCATCTCGACGCGCTCGATCTGGAGGCAGGACAGACGGTTCGGTTTGCCCCCGGCGGGATGCATCTGATGTTGATGGGGCTCGCGGGCAAGCTCGATGAAGGCGCCTCGTTTTGGCTGACGCTGACCTTCGAGCAAGCGGGCGCGATCACCGTGGAGGTCCCCGTGCTGGGAGTTGCAGCGTCCGGACCGGAGGTGGAGCCATGAGGCTGCCTGCTCTTGTCGCCCTGTTCCTCCTCGCGGGCGCGGCACCGGCCGCCGCGCACCATCCCGGCGACCGTCTCGACGAAGTGATGGCGGAGAAGGAGTCGGCCTTCGAGCCCACGGACGAGCGCCGCATGCCGCCGCTGGCGCTCACCGGAGCGGACGGCGCCAGCCTAGATCTGTCGGGGCTTGCCGACCGTATCGTGGTGCTCAGTTTCCGGCCAGATGGGTGCGACGCGCCCTGCGCAGATCAGCAGGCGCTTCTGCAGGAGGTTCTCGATGCGGTGAACGTCACGCCGATGCGCGACATGGTCCAGTTCCTCACCGTGGGCGGTGACGTAGCGCCCGATCCGGACGGGGAGGCCGCGAACTGGCGGTCCGTCATGCCCACTAACGAAACGGTGGAGGCAGCTGCCGCGGCCTTCGCGGCGCTCTCCGCTCGAGGGACGGATGCGCCCATGGTCCATGTCATCGGTCGGGGCGGGCGTCATGCCGGCATTTTCCACGGCGCAGGGTTCGGGCGCATCAACCTGGTGCTCTACATCAACGGCCTGACCAACGCGCCGCCGCCTGAACCCGGACTGCTGGACCGACTGTTCGGGGCGTTCCGATGACAGCGGGGCCGCAGACCGGCGCGGCGCCGGGACGGGACTGGCTCAGTGCGTTGCGTCGTTACCTCGTCTTCGCCGCCATTGCGCACGCGGTCTGGGAATTCACGCACCTGCCGCTCTACTCGATCTGGCTCACCGGGACCCCGGGCGAACTCGTCTTTGCGGCGGTCCACTGCACGGGCGGCGACATACTGATCACGCTCAGCACGATCATGCTGTCGCTCTGCGTGTTCGGCAGCGCGGATTGGCCCCATATTCGCTGGCACCGCGTGCTTTGGGGCGCGGTGATCTTCGACGTCGCCTACACGATCTTCAGCGAGTGGCTGAACATCGAGCTGCGCGAGGCCTGGGCCTATCGCGAGATGATGCCGGTGATCCCAGTGATCGACGCGGGGCTGAGCCCGATCCTGCAATGGATCGTCATCCCGGTCGTCGGCTATTGCTGGGCCACCGGAGTCCGGCCGTGGCGGCGCGATTATGTGGAGGTCGCGCATGGCTGACCTATCGCTTCTCGGAATGACTGCGGCTCTGCTGGCCGGGGCGATCTCCTTCGCATCGCCCTGCGTCCTGCCGCTGGTTCCGGGCTACGTGTCCTACATCGCCGGAAGGACGGCAACAAGCGGCGTAGCGTCCGGCCGGTCACAGACGCTTTGGTTCAGCTTCTGCTTCGTCCTCGGCTTCTCGACCATATTCATGATCCTCGGCGCGTCCGCGACGGCCCTCGGACAAGCGCTGCTGCAGTGGCGCTACGAGCTCAATCTCGTCGGCGGCGGCATCGTGATCCTGTTCGGGCTCTTCATGATCGGCGCGGCGCGGATCGGCGCCATGCAGCGGGATCTGCGCTTCCATCTCGACATTCCCGGCGGCAGGCCCGCCGCATCCTACGTGCTGGGGCTCGCCTTCGGTTTCGGCTGGACCCCGTGTATCGGCCCCATACTCGGCGCGATCCTGACCGCCAGCGCAGCGAGCGCAACGGTGGGCCAAGGTGTGGCACTGCTTGCGTTCTACTCCGCGGGACTGGGCGTGCCGTTCCTGATCGTGGCGGGTTTCACCGACAGGCTCGCCGGCCGATTGCGGGGCGTCGGACGGATCGGGCGTCGGCTGCACCAGGGCGCGGGCGCGGTCATGGTTCTGATGGGAGTGGCGATGATGACAGGCCAACTCAGTGCAATGTCCTACTGGCTTCTGGACGCCTTTCCCGCTCTGGGGCGCATCGGATGATTGCGGACAAGGACTGCACGCTGGAAGCGACAGCCCGCAAAACCGCCAGAAGCGGTCGATGCGCCGGGAGAGTTCGCCGAACGGGAAGACATTACCCTTGAAATCTCCGAGGCCGAGTTTCGCAGCACCCCTATTGGTCGTGCGCGCGTCGAAAACCGGGGGTAATGCCCGTCGCGTTCCTCCCTGACTATACTTTTCCCACTTTTGACCTAATCTTCCGGGACCTGATCGTGCCGTCGGCCAAGGCTCATCGGCGCGGGCCTGTGCTCGCCTTTGACCAGTCGACGAGCGTTGGGCCTGCCGATCAGGCAGCGGAATAGCTGGTATAGATATCGGTTGAGCCGTCGCGCCGGATGAGGAACACCTCATAGGCTTCACGTTCGCTTTCAGGTCCCATCCCGGGTGAGCCGTAAGGCATCCCCGGAACGGCAAGCCCGACGGCGTCCGGCCGCTCAGCGAGCAGCCGGCGGATGTCAGCAGCGGGAACATGGCCTTCGAGCACATAGCCTTCAACCATTCCTGTGTGGCAGGAGATCATCCTTTGTGGCACGCCTACTTCGGCCTTGTAGGACATAAGCAGCGTGCCGTAGCGCTCCTCGTCCGTCACGGTGAAGCCCTCATTCCGAAGATAGGTCACCCAGGCATTGCAACACCCGCAACCGGTCCCCTTGACGACATGGATCGCAGTGCTGGCGCTTTGCACCGGGCTGGCGGCGAAGGCTGCGATGGCAAGTCCGGACAGGAGTGTTGTTCGGCGGGTCAGATGGGAGGCGCGTGTCATGTGGTTCTCCTAAAAACAAGTGTCGATATCAGGCAAACAGCCTGCGGATTTTCGGCAGGGCGAAACGGCGGTCCTCGTGGTAGTCGATGATGCTGGCAAAGCGACCGTCGGCGTGAAACAGGAACACACCAGCGGTGTGGTCCATTGTGTAGTCGCTGCCCTGCGGCACCTTTTCAAACCGGGCGCGGAAGCCTGCAACGGCGCGTTCAACCTCGGCCAGAGGGCCGGTCAGGCCGTTGATGCGGGGATCGAAGCTCGACAGGTAGTCGGCCAGAACTTGTTGCGTATCGCGCTCGGGATCGACCGAGATGAAAACGGTGTTCAGGCCATCGGCGTCGGGGCCAAGCTCTTCGAGCCAGCCCGAAATGTCGCTGAGCGTGGTCGGGCAGACATCGGGGCACCAGGTGAAGCCAAAGAAGGCCATCGTCGGGCGACCGATCCAGTCCGCCGGGCGCACGGCCTCACCGTGATGGCTGGTCAGAGCAAAATTCATTTCGCTGATGGGCAAAGGCAGCAGCGCCGCTGGAGACTGCACCCGGTTGCGGCTTTGCCACCAACCAAGGCCGAGCGTGAAGGCCAGTGCTGCGCTCGCGCCCGCAAGACCAAGGATCAGTTGGCGTCGTCGCAATCCGGCCCCTCCGCGCGCAGGGACAGAACCTCGACGTTGACGACGATCTCGCCCGCGTTCTGGAAGCTCAGCGTCATCGGGAAGCTGTCGCCTTCCTTCAGCGCCATCGTCAGACCCATGAGCATGCCGTGGTAGCCGCCGGGGGCCAGCGCGACACTCTGGCCCGCCGCAACAGGGATCGACATGGCATGCGGCATCGAGGCAACGCCGTCGGTCACCACGGATTCGTGCAGCATCGGCATCCCAGCCGCAGGGGTGGCAATGCTGACAAGCGCATCATCCGTGTCGCCGCTATTGGTGATCTCGACATAGAACACGCCCGGCCGCGCCGCGCCGATTGTCGCCTTGGACCAGGCGTGTTCGATGGTCAGGTCACCAAGCGTAAAGGTCTCGCAGGCCAGCAAGGGAGTCGCGAACAGGGCGATGACAGTGGACAGGATCAGGGGTTTCATGGGGCTCACAATCTTGATTGAAGGTCGGTCAGGATGTCGGTGGCGGGTGTGCCGTAGGTGAACTGACGCAACCAGTCGCCTGTCGGTCCGATGAGGTAGAGTGCCGGGCTGTGCGACATGGTGTAGCCGTCTGGTGCGACGGCATCGTCCTCGCGCGCGTAGTAGATGTGGAAACTGTCTGCCGCAGCGCGGGTCTGCGCCTCGTCCCCGGCAAGCCCGATGATCGACGGGTGGAACGCCGCTGTGAACTCGGCCAGTCCCAGCCTGCGGTCCCGTTCGGGGTCAATGGAGATGAACAGAGGCTGGACCTTGCCTGCGTCGTCGCCCAGATCGTCCATCACCTGCGCCACTTCGGCAAGCGTTGTCGGGCAAACGTCCGGGCAGTTGGTGAATCCGAAGAAGACCAGAAGATGCTTGCCCGCAAACTCCGAGGGCATACGCATACGCCCCTCGGGATCCGGCAGCGTGAAGGTTGGCCGGAAGGCAGCTTGTGGGAGGGCTTCCGGCGCTCGGTTTGACTGAAGCACCAGCAGCCCATAGGCCAGCGCGGCACACCCCGCCGCCGCCCAAAGGATTTTCTGTAGCCTTGTCAAACGCATCCCGGATGATCCTGTCTTGCAGACAAGCGTCGTAAACCCTCCAACGACTTGAGCGTCAAGCCGGAAGCTGCCAACGCAATCGGTCGTGAGCCGCCTGGGCGACCGATCGCCGGTGCGATGGTCGCATCAGGCGCGAAGCGGATACTCACGAGAAACGGCGTCGCAGTGCGACGTTGAACGCCTCGATTGCAACGACCATGACAATGACCGCCAGCGTGACGCTCGCTGCCTTGTCGTACTGGAAAGAGCGCACATAGGTCTGGATGTAGAAGCCGATGCCACCGGCCCCGACGATGCCGAGGATCAGCGATTCCCGCAGGTTAAGTTCGAACCGGAAGATGGTGTCGCGGGCGATCACCGGCGCCATCTGCGGCCAGATCGCGTGGCGCAAGCGCGCGAGCGGCCCGGCGCCCGCGCTCTCCAGTGCGGCGATCGGCCCACGGGCGACCCCATCGATGGCCTCGGCATAGAATTTCGCCAGCATGCCCGTCGCATGGAAGGCCACCGCGATGATACCGGGCAGCGGACCCAGACCCACCGCGCCTACCATCAGCATGGCGACGAGAATCAGGGGTATGGCGCGGATCAGTGCAAGAGTTGTCCGCACGGGGCGGTGGACGACGGGCGGCGCCATGGTTTCGGAGGCAAGGACGCCGAGTGGCCCCGACAGGAGTACAGCGCCGAGCGTTCCGAGGATCGCGATGCGCAGCGTCTCGGCGCTGCCCTTGAGGATCTCCTTCATCACACTCGGGTCCGGTGGAATCATCCGGTCTAGAAAATCCACGATGCGTGGTCCGGCTGAAAGGAGGCGAGAAAACTCCACGTCGGTAGTGGCCAGCGACCAGAGCACGGCCCCGGCGACCAGACCGCCCGCCGCGAAGCCGCCCCAACCCCGGCCTTCCATCACAGCACCGCCTTCAGGCGGGGCTGAACGGCAACGGTCGCATCGTCATAGAGCCTTTCTGTCGTACTCTCGGTGAGTTCTGCCGTAGGCGCGTCGAAAACGATCCGCCCGTTGCGCATGCCCACGATCCTTTGCGCGAAACGGCGTGCGAGGTCGGGCTGGTGAGAGGAAAAGACCGTCGTTGCACCGCGCCGCCGCGCGGCCTCGGTCAGCAGAGACAGGATTTCGGCCGCGCGCACGGGATCAAGGTTACTCACCGGTTCGTCGGCAAGGATCAGACGTGGCTCCTGCGCGAGGCAGCGTGCGATGGCGACGCGCTGCCGCTGGCCGCCACTGAGACTGTCCACCCGTCGCTCAGCCAGGTCGGCAATGCCGCAATCAGTCAACGCCGCGTGCGCAACCGCAAGATCGTCTTTCGAGGGCCTCCCGAACAGGGCTCGCAATGGACTCATGCGGCCAAGCCTGCCATTCAGCACATTACGCAGAACGCTCGAGCGTTCGACCAGAGCGAAGTCCTGAAAGATGAATCCTGTATCTGCCCGGTGCGCGCGCGGCGGCGCACGGTCCGGATCGAGCGCGTCGCCCAGGACCGAGACGCGGCCGCGCCAGCCCCTCAGGCGACCATCGAGCAGCGTCAGCAGTGTCGTCTTGCCTGCACCCGAAGGTCCGATCAGCGCGAGGGCCTCGCCGGGCGGTATCGACAACGACACCTGATCCAGCGTCGGCAATCCCGATCCGTCATGCGAAAAGCATAGCTCGTCAATGCGCACGACCGAACTCATGGCAACAGCCCATAGCGGCGGGCAAGTGCCCGAACACCATCGAAAGCGCCCGCATCGGCCAGGACATAGCCGTCAGGGCCGTAGAGGTGCCGCAACATGGCGCGATGTTCGGGCGCGTTCAGCCGCAGCATGGCGGTCACGAAGTTTTCCTGCACCTCGGCGTCCAGTCCGGGGCGGGCAATCACCAGGTGGCTGGGGATCGGCTCGCTCTCGGCGATCCAGGTGACCTGGGACTGTTGGTCCGGCGCGAGCAGGAGATCGGCATACTGGCTGGCGCCCGCGGCATCGACCAGGCCCTCGGCCATTGCCTGCATCGCCTGCTGATAGCCGCCCGCGAAGAACACCCGGCCGAAGAAGGCTTCCGACTCTGCGGGTCCGGCGATCAGTCCCGCACGTTCGAATTCAGCCAGCGGGTAGAGATAGCCTGACTCCGAAATCGGATCGGCAAAGGCGATATCGCGCCCGCGCAGATCATCCAGCGTGGTGATGCCACTGTCGCGTCGCACGAAGACCCGTCCGGTGTAGTTGGGTGCATCGCGATAGACCTCGGACAAGAGCGGCACCGCACCGATCTGCGCCTCGGCCAGAACGAAGGGCAGCGCCCCCATGAAGGAGATGTCTGCATCGCCGTTGCGCAGCGCCTCGACGGCGGCTGCGTGATCAATGGTCACGAAACCTTCGACCGGCACGCTGATCTGCTGTGACAGCCAGCTGGTGATGGCCTCGATGTCGCCTAGAAGCTTTTCAGGGTTCTCCTGCGGAATGAAGGCCAACCGCAACGGGGCAGACTGCGCGCGAACCGGTGCCGCGAGGGCAGCGAGACTTGCGCCGGACAGGGCAAGCAGACGGCGGCGGGAGAGCATGGAGTTCATCAGAACGCCCTTTCTTCGATGGCTTGCGCCTCTGATTGAAATGCGGCCCAGCTTGCCTCTGCGGCGGCCCAATCGTCGGCGCGCACTGCTGCGCCAACGGCAGCCAGACGTTCGGCAAGGGAATAGATCTCGGGACGCGCGGCGAGATTCGCCATGGTGCCTGCATCCGCCGAGAGATCGGCGGCAACGGTGTCGGTCAACAGCAGGATATGCTCAGCGTCTCGGCGCGGCAGAAGCGCATCGAGGGTCGAGGCGAACGTGGTCAATTCCGCGAAGGCCAGCCGGAACGGCGTGTTCTCGGCATCAAAGACCTCATAAGGTTCATCCGCCGCGCCCACAGTTTCGAGGTAGGCGGTCAGGTCGGCGCGCTCGGGCTCGGTCAGGCCAAGGCTTCTGGTCGTGTCGAACCAGTCCACCACGGCGGCCAGCGTCGGCATCGAGCCGTCATGGAAATAGGGCGCGGTGTAGACGGTCCCGAGCAGGGTCGGCGTGTCGAGTGCTCCGCCGCGCGACCCCTCATAGGCCGCAGTCACCGACCCGATGTCATGCGCTTGGCGATCCAGGAAATTCCCGTTTGGCACATGGCAGCTGGCGCAGGATTGACCGTCCAGCCCGTCAAAGGGCCGGTTGAAGATCGCCTCACCCCGCCATGCTGCCTCGGGCGCTGCATCGGTCAGGCGGCCGTCGCCGGTCAGCATCGCGTTTGGCAGAAAGTCGAACTCGGTCATGTAGGCGACGATGGCGTCCAGCATGAAGGGTGTAGGCTCGGCACCGGCGAATTCGTTGACGATCACGTTGCGGGTGAAATCGCGAATGCTGGCAAACCGGCCATCACGGCCATAGGGGCCGGTAAACCGCAGCCCGCGCAGGCTGGGAATGTCGATCGGGTCGGCACGGCGGTCGTTGAACATCGGGTTGAAGAAGGTCCCGTCCACATCCACCGAGCCGGGGTTGTGGCTGGCACCGGGGATGAAGAACCGCTGGTTGATGTCCGAACGGTTGTGGCAGGTCGAGCAGGCGATGCCAAGCTCGCGCGCCGGGCCACTGAAGATCTCGGGGCTGTCGAACAGCATGTCGCCATAGGCGATCAGCGGCAGGTCGGTCTCATCTATGCCTTGCTCTTCGAAACCCAGTACAAGCAGGGGCAACGGATCCTGATCGAAGATGTCAGAGCCCGGAGGCAGCGTCGCGGGAAGCGTCACCGCACGGCCGCTGAGGGCAATGGTTTCCGGCACGGCGGAGAGGGTTGTGCGCGGCGCAAAATCGGCGACGCGGTAGTTGGCGGCGAGATAGTCGGAAATAACCACCCGCGCCGCCGTCATGGCTTCGTGGTCGGGTTCGGTCGCGCCAACACCCAGAACCCCGGTAGAGCCGGTGTCGCTGGACAGCTCCAGCCAGGCCCGTCCGAGCGCGCGGGCCGCTTCGGGGTCAGCGGCGGCGAGATGATCCTCGATCGCGCGATAAAGCTCGCGGGCCGTGCGTACCGTCTGCTGTGCTGCGGCGGGGCTCTCGGCCGCCAGCGCCGCGTCAAGCTCTTCGTCGATGCGGGCGGCGACAAGACGCGTCGCGGCCTCGAAAACCGCTTCCCGATCTTCGCGCGCGATGGCGGCCGTCAGCGCCTCGGTCGGCAGGGAGCTTTGGCCCGCGAGCCAATCGAGCGCACCTTGCGTGTATTCCGACCCGCGATAGGGCTCTTCCCAGGCGCGCTCCACCGCGTCCCAGGGAACTGGCGCGAGATTGCCGAGAAACAGGGTCAACCGGTAAGCGGCAGCCTCGGGCAGCCAGGGGGTCTCTTTGGCCGGGGTCGCGATCGCCGGCCCGGCGAGAAAGCCAATTGCCAGCGCGAAACCGCAAGCGAGAGTGGGAATCCTGATGTGCACACGTGTCTCCGTCAATTTTAGCCTTGGCTAACTTATGCACCCCGAGCCAACATGTTGTCAATCGGGCAGCGATTTGGCATTGTCACCGCATGACCGACCAGCTTTCACAGACACCCGACGATCTCGCACCAGGCACCCGCGCGCCCGAAGCCCAAGCCGACGGGTTCGCGACCGTGCGAGAAGCCCGGCGGAACGAAGTGGCCGAGGATTACGTCGAATTGATCGCCGACTTGATCCACGAACAAGGCGAGGCGCGCCCGGTGGACATTGCCACGCGGCTTGGGGTAACGGCGCCGACCGTGAACAAGACGCTGAACCGTTTGGCGCGCGAAGGCCTGATCACCCGCGAGAAATACCGTTCGGTATTCCTGACGGTGGAAGGCCGCGCGCTGGCCAAGGAATGCCGGCGGCGGCACGAGATCGTGCTGCGCTTTCTCATCAGCCTGGGCCTTGACCCCGAGACTGCGGAACGCGACGCCGAGGGCATCGAGCATCACGTCAGCGAACGAACACTGGCGCTGTTCGCTGACTTCGCCAATCGGTCCTGATCGGCCTCAGCTATTCTCGACAGCGAACCGCACATCGGCGATCAGGCTTTCTGCGCTGAAATTCTCTAGTCGCCTGCCGTTCAGGAAGAATGTCGGTGTCTGACGGATTCCGACGGCTTCGACATCGGCCATGTCCTGATTGAGGATGCCGGTTATCCCCGGAAACAGTCTGTCGGTTCCGGCCTGCACGACGTCCAGGCCAGCGTCCCCGGCGATTTCCCAGGCAACGTCCATTTGTGGTGAACCGTGAACAGCCCAGCCGGGTTGCTGTTCCAGCAGCGCATCCAGCACCGGCTCGAACTTGTCCTGCATCCGTGCGGCCTCGAGGATACGCACAGCCTCGTCCGAGCCTTCGTGGAACACAGTATAGCGCAGGACGACACGGACCTGGGTCGGGAACTGGCGCCGGATCTCTTGCACCACAGGGTGGTAGGCCCGGCAGGCCTCGCAGGAGGGGTCAAAGAACTCGACCAGTGTGACCGGCGCATCCACAGGACCGAAGCTCGGGGAATAGTCCCGAATGAGCAAATCGGCTTCAACAGCAGGTGCCGCGGCGGCTGCGGCTTCGGCCTCTGCTTTTCGGCGGCGGGTCAGGACGACGGCACCGCCGGCGAAGGCGGCAAGTGCAAGGGTCGATGCCCCGATCAAGAGAGTGCGGCGGTTCATGCGCGGTTTCCTTTCGGCAATATGAGGCTGAAAAAGATCGCTGCAAAGGCGATCAATGAGAGATATGGGATCGGTAATCCAAGAATCACCTGGGCTTCGCCGGTGCAGGACGGGCCGTTCTCGGTGCAAGGAACGATGGGGGCGGGCAGGAGGCCGGCATAGAGCCCCGAATGCCACGCCGCCAGCGCCAGCCCTGACAGGACCAGCGGCAAGGCGTAGGTGCGCGCCACGCCGTCTCCGCGCCAAAGCGACAAACCGAAAATCGGCACCAGCGGGAACATGGCAATGCGCTGGTACCAGCAGAGCGTGCAGGGCATTTGCCCCAGCACTTCGCCAATGAACAGCGCGCCAAGTGTCGACGTCAACGCGAACAGGAACGCGGCGGTGAGGAGCAGGTCGTCGCGCGAGAGGCTTTGCGTGTCAGTTTTGGTCAAGAACGGGCTCCTTGCAGCGTCGAAGGGGAAGCGAGGCCGCGAGGATCAGGACCGCACCCAAAGTGATTGCAATATCGGCAACGTTGAACGTGGGCCAGTGCCAGTCGCGCCAATAGAGATCAAGGAAATCGGTGACGGAACCCTGCCGAAGGCGGTCGATGATGTTGCCAAACGCACCGCCCACAACCAGCGCAAAGCCTGCCCGCTCCAAGGGGTGTCGCGCTCGAAACGCCATGAGCGCGAAGACGAGAGCCAGTGCGCCCGTCATCGCCGCCATCAGGAGGGGCTTGCCCGCCATGACACCGCCCATCATGCCAAAGCTCGCGCCCTCGTTGAACCCAAGGGCAAGGTTGAAGCCTGGTAGGACCGGAACCGCGGTTCTCTCCGACAGCAGCGACAGCGCCGCGGCCTTGGTCAACTGGTCTGCCACCACTGCGGCAGCAATCAGCGAAATCAACATCACCCTTGTCATTGTGCAGCCTTGTTCTTGACGCCGATCCAGCGTGGGACCGAGGCGGCGTAGCGGTCATAGTCCGGTCCATGGGCCGCGCGCAGGGCGGCCTCTTCCGACCGGATCTGCGTGTTGGCGGACCAGAGAAACAGGAGCGGCGCAAGAACTGTAGGGACTGCGGGAAGTGCCATGGCGATGCCAGCCAGTAGCGCCGCATGACCGACAAAGGTCGGGTTGCGGCTGAAGCGGTATAGCCCGCCCGAGACCAGATCGCCAGTTTCGCCACCCATCACGCCAACGCGCCAGGAGGAACCCATCGACATCTGCGCGGCAAAGGCCACCATCGCGCCAAGACCTGACACAAACACCCCGATCAGGCCGAGAAGGACGGCTTGCCCTTCAGTCCAAAGCGGATCGATCTTGTGCAGTGCGGGCACTGCGAGCCAGAGGAGCGGCCCGAAGAACGCCAGCGTAAATGCCAGGCGGAAACCCATGGCGGCAAACCGGTCGCGCCCTTTGGCGCGAGACAGCAGCCAGACGCTGCGACCTGCGGCTTGCGCTGCCAGCGAGCTGCCCCAGAAGAACAGCACCAGATACCCGGCCAAAAGGGCCAACGCGGCCCACCCATATGATGCGATCATGTCACTGCTCTCGCTTGAAGGTGTTGGAGGTAGGGTCGCCGGACGGCTTTGGCCAGCCCAGTATGCGATGTGTCGAACGACGGTATTGCTCAAACGTGTCCCCGTGTGTCGCCGCCAGGGCGCGTTCCTCAAGCGGAATCGCCAGAACATAGAGGATTGCCCAGGTCCCAAGTGCCGCCAGAACAGGCGGTTCCGGGATCAGCGCCGCCCAACCGGCAAGGCCAAGCCAGGTCGCCAGATAAATTGGATTCCTGCTGAACCTGAACATGCCATCGACCTTCAGGCCTTTGTCTTCTCCGAACGCTTTAGCCCAACCCAGGCTGTAGGTCGCCCCGAAAGCAACGCCAAAGCCCACAACGGCCAAAACGCCGCCGATCAGTTCGCGCGGGCCGACGGAAGGGGGCAACCGCCCGGCCAGCGAGACTGCCGTAAGGACAACCAGCCCCCAGACAAGGCCTCGGAACAAGACAATGAATGACATGTATTCAGCACTGTCGCGCCCTTTGGGGGGCCAGATCCCTTCATCCGCGCGCCAAAGGGCAAGTGCTGATCTGGCAAGCAACGCACAGCCACATGCAAACGGTATCAATGCAAACCCAGCTGTCCACATATCCTATCCTTGCCGTTCCGGGTTGAACCGCAACAGGCGCAGCGCGTTCAGCGTTACCAGAACGGTCGCGCCTGTATCGGCCAGAATCGCGATCCACAGGCCGGTCAGTCCCAGAACCGAGGTTACAAGGAATACGACCTTGAGCCCGAGTGCGATGGTCACGTTCTGGCGGATATTGGCCATCGCGGCGCGGGACAAACGGATCGTGGCGGGAATGTCGGTCACCCGGTCGCGCAGGATCGCCGCATCGGCGGTTTCCAGCGCCACATCGGTGCCCGATCCCATCGCCACGCCGACCGATGCCTGCTTCAGCGCGGGCGCGTCGTTGATGCCGTCGCCGATCATCATCACGCCGTCCTTGCTGCCTATCTCGCGGATATAGGCGAGCTTGTCCTCGGGCAGCATGTCGGCCTCGAACTGCAGCCCGAGGCTTCCGGCAATCGCGGCGGCTGTGCGCGGGTTGTCCCCGGTCAGGATCACCGATGTCACCCCCATGGCGGTCAGCTGTCGTACGGCATCCTTGGCATCCGGGCGGGGCTCGTCCCGCATGGCAATCAGACCGAGCGGGGTCTTCTCGCGGAACACGGCAACGGCGGTTTTGCCGTCCTCTTCGAAGATCGTGGCCTGCCGAAGGCCAAGGCCATCGAGCCCGCCATGCTCCATCGCGTAACGGGGCGAGGACACATAGGCCGCAGCGCCGCCCACGGTTGCAACAACGCCCTTGCCCATCAGTGCCGTCGCGTCTTGCGACGGCAGCGCGGAAACGCCCGCGTCCTGGGCCTTGTTGAGGATCGCAATCGCCAGCGGGTGGCTCGACCCTGTTTCGACGCCCGCTGCGACGGCAAGAAGCTCGGCTTCGGTGGTCGCCCCGAACGGCACAACATCCGTCACCTGCGGGCGGCCATGGGTCAGCGTTCCGGTCTTGTCGAAGGTCACGAACCCGACCCTCGCGGCCGCCTCGATGACCGCACCACCCTTCATCAGCAGTCCGCGGCGCGCGCCGGTGGAAAGCGCTGAAGCGATGGAAGCTGGCACCGAGATGACCAGCGCACAGGGGCACCCGATCAGCAGCAGCGCAAGGCCGCGATAGACCCAGGTGTCCCACGGCTGACCGAAGACAATGGGAGGCACCACGACGACCAGAGCCGCGACGGCCACGATGGCTGGCATGTACCAGCGGCTGAACCGGTCGATGAAACGTTCGGTCGGCGCGCGGGCTTCCTCGGCCTCTTCCACCAGCCGGATGATGCGGGCGATGGTGTTGTCTTCAGGGCCTTTGGTGACTTTCACCCGCAGCGCGGCTTCGGTGTTGATCGCCCCGGCAAAAACCGCATCCCCCGGTCCTCGCGTCTTGGGTACGCTTTCGCCAGTGACCGGGCTTTCGTCCACGCCCGAGGTGCCCTCGATGATCTCGCCATCCGCCGGAATGCGGTCGCCGGGGCGCACCAATACGGTCTGGCCAATGGTCAGGCTGGCGGCGGGAACCTCGCGCGTTATGCCGTTCATTTCCAGCATTGCGGTCTTGGGCACCAGATTGGCAAGGGCGCGGATGCCGTCGCGCGCCTTGCCTGCCGCCACGCCTTCCAACACCTCACCCACGGCGAAAAGGAAAACCACTAGAGCCGCTTCTTCGGCGGCATCGATGAACAGCGCACCAACCGCGGCGATGGTCATCAGGCTTTCTATGGTAAAGGGTTGCCCCAACCGCAGCGCCGCGAAAGCGCGCCGGGCCACAGGGGTCACCCCAATCAGGCAGGCCGCGACAAAAGCCCATTTGCCGATTTCGGGCGCCAGGTATTCTACGACCCAGGCCGCGCCCAGAAGTAGGGCGGTGAAAATCACCAGCTTGCCCTTGGCCGTCTGAAACCAGCGCTTGCCGCGGTCGGCGGGGTCGTCATGCACATGGCCAGGGCTGCCATGGCGCGCTTCTTCACCCCGTGCGGTCGCGTCAGAGCCATGGTCATCGTGGTCGTGCCGATCCTGCGCGGCACTTTCCCCTGGCAGAACACCCCCCCTCTTTGCCGATGCTGCCCGCGGCGCAATCCCGTAGCCGAGGGCGCGCACTGTTTTTTCCACTTTGTCACGCCCCGACTGTGCCTCATCCAGCGTTAACCGCAGTCGTTCCGACATGATGGTGACCTCGACGCCGCTGACACCGGGAATCCGCGCGACCGCATCCTTGATTTTCGTCGCGCAAGAGCCGCAATCCATGCCTGACACGGTCCAGTCGCAGGCGGTTTCGGTTGCTGTTTTCATCATGATCTTTCCCTCGGCCCGCAAGCGGACAGTTGCCTTCATCGAATCAGGAACCTAATGTCTCTAGCAACTATAGCTTCAAGGGAAATCTCATGCTGACAATCGGAAAACTGGGTCAGGCCGCCGGGGTCAAGGTTCCGACCATCCGTTATTACGAGCAGATCGGCCTATTGCCCGAGGCAGAGCGCAGTGCAGGTAACCAACGGCTGTATGGCCACAAGGCGCTTGAGCGGCTGGCCTTTATCCGGCACGCGCGGGATCTAGGCTTCACGCTCGAGGCAATCCGCGACCTGCTCAGCCTGTCGGACAATCCCGACCAATCCTGCGCAGCCGCCGATGCCATCGCCAAGGCACAGCTGGCCGAGGTTGAAAGCCGTCTTGCGCGCCTGACCGCGCTGAAGGCCGAACTGGAACGCATGGTCGTGCAATGCGCGGGCGGAAAGGTCGCCGATTGCCGGGTGATCGAGGTGCTGGGCGATCATTCCCTTTGCACAACCGATCATCGCCATCCCGAGAACGAGACCAACACGTGACCGTGCCCGGCACTCTCGCCATCTACGCCGGTGCCGCTTTGGCCGAGATCGCGGGCTGCTTTGCGGTCTGGGGCTGGATGCGGCAGGGCGCGAGCGCGCTCTGGCTGGTCCCCGGTCTGCTAAGCCTTGCGGTGTTTGCCTGGCTCCTGACGCTCGCCCCCTCTGATTTCGCGGGACGGGCCTACGCAGCCTATGGCGGGGTCTATATCGCCGCCTCGCTCCTCTGGCTGTGGCTCATAGAGAAGCAGCGTCCCGACACTTGGGACCTGACAGGTGCCGCAATCTGCCTGGTCGGCGCAGCCGCGATACTCTTTGCGCCGAGGGCGACTGGAGGATGATCGGGGGTGCTCTCCAAGGTCGATGCAGTCGGCTGCCGCTCATCGTTGCCGACCTCGTGATAGGACCAGCAGTTGCGGACAGAGTACCGCCCTTCCAACGCAGCAGTCATGCATGTAAAGTAAAATCAATGACTTAAGGTAGAGAAGGTTCGACGCCAGTACCGTTCCCTCCGCCATTTACAACAAAAAACTCCATCTATGGATGGTGTTGCAACGAAAATAATGTTGATTTACAAGCGGTTTAGGGCATTGTAACCCGTACTAGAGAGTTTGAAATAGGTTCGAATTTTCGTTTCTTTTCCTCTCTATAGACAGATTCTCCTATAAAATCTGCTTTGCCAAAACCCTCTAAAGTACGGGAAATGCTGGGGTTCGAAACCCGTACTTCGTTTTTGGTGGTACGGCACTGATTATTCCTCAATGACCATATCACTTTTTCCGATGTTGCATCTACTACACAATGTTCTGAGGTTTTCTTCGACCGTCTCTCCGCCCTTTGACCAAGGATGAATATGATCAACATGCAAAACCACTTCTGAGTCTTTTGCAGGGCTAGTTCCACACATTTGGCAGATGCAATTATCACGTATTAAAACTTTGGCTCGAAGTCTCCAATTTATATTACGGGGAGTTCGCTGTTTCTGCTTTGATTTATCTTGGCTACTTATAATAGGAAGGTCAATTTCCTCACCGTTGATATAGTCAACAAACGCCCTAAGCGCATCATTCCAAGACCCAAACCTATTCTCATAAGTGCCAACTGAGAATCTTGAAATATCTTTTGATAGTGCTTTATAACTTGGTTGCTCTCCTAACTTGGTCCAAACCTCAGCTAAATTGGAAAATAACTCTTCATTAGTATTATATATTGGTACTTTTACACCAAGCCCCAGCTTCTCTAACACCTCTGACCATTTTCCTAGTCTTCTAAGAACCGTAGTAAAACCATATTTTCCATGTTCTTCATACTCGCCACGAGTTAGCGTTTGGGAGTTAAGTTTTTCAGCCACCCGCTTAACATCTTCAAGTAACTCTTCGTCTGGTATATTTCTTCTTCTTTCTTTAAATTCAAACATGCATATACCGACTTTTATTCATTTTCTAAAATTGCCCACCATTGGAAACTCCAACGCCATCAGCATAAACCATTCTCCAGTCATAGCAACCACTTAGCCAATCTCTCCCTAAAGATTCTTCAGTGATTTTTGAGTCCATGAACCGCCACATTCCTAGGATGCCCGTCCCTTCAGGCACAGTATTCTCCCGAATAGTTGCCGACGCATTTTGGTGAATTTTCTTCAAGCTATTGAAAAGGACGCACCATCAGAGCGCCGCCGACAGGCCTTCGATTTCAGGGGCGTTGCCCGAATTTTCCTGAAATTCAACGCGCGTATGCTGGGATCGCGTATCAGTCTTGCCTTCATCGCCGTTCAGGTTATATCGGGAACAGGATCAGAGGCTGGCCTCGCGTTCCGTCCTAGAAGTTCAGTGCAAGATCGGCGGTGATACGCCAGTCGAGAATGCTGTTTCTTGTGTCCGTCACAGCCGTTTCTGCGCCAATACCCATAATCGCATTGTCACTGAACCGATACCGGAAGCCGCCGCCGACCGTAATCGTCGTATCGCGGTCGGAACTGCCGAAATTTGCAAGATCGACGCCGTCAAGACCGGAAAGCGGCGCCGTGGTGAAGCGGTTGCCATGGGCGAACGGAACGAAGCCGTTCACTTCGACCAGGGGATAAAAATTGTCGAAAAGCTCATAGTTGGCATGCAGCGAAAAATGCAAGAAAGACGTTTCCGCATCCTGATCGAATGCAATGTTGGCACCCACACTGCCTTGAAGCTGAACATTGTCAAATAGTCCAAGTCCGTGCAGCGTTGTCGCGCCCGTGACAAAAGGATTGATGAAACCTGCGCCGGCACCTTGAAACTCGACGACGTCGCCAAGGGTTGACAATTCCTGGGCCACAATCTCGACCCTCAGGCCACCAGTGAGGATAGATCCGGTTTCCTTGTTGTCATAGAAAGCATATTTCACACCGCCCGCAATGTTGAGAAACCCGCTCTCATCAGGAAGCAGCGGGCTGTCGAAATTCGCGAAAGCATAGCCGTCCTTGGTTGCAATAAGCGCCAGACGATCGGTCAGTTTGAAGCGCCCGGCGCCCGCAATGGCCTGAATGTTTCCACCGCCGCCGCCAAGCGCCGGATCCGGAAAGGAATCCGGTATCGCATTGTAAAGATAGACAAAATGCGCTTCGGAAACGATAAACGGTGATTCATTGAAGAGCGGGTTGGTGAGAGGGGGCACATAGCGCTCGGGAAATTTTGCCCCGCCAATCGGAATGCCGAAAATGCGTGGCCGATTATCAGCAATCACACCATCGGTTTGGTCAATATCCGCTGCATATGAGGGCATCGTGAACGCGCCCGTCAAGGCGCAAGCAAGCACGAGCGCACCAAGCGTGGCACGGCAGCCCCTGTCGGCAATCGCAGGCTCGCGCGATTGGCTCAACAAGCGATCTGAGAAGGTCGATACGGTCACTTGGATGCCCCCCTGTGGCAGTTTAGTAAAGACGTGTCGCAAATCGCAAAGAATGCTCAGTCTCGCGAGAAGTCGGATTACTGCCAAGATCATCCACTCGGGCTGCTGGGGCTTTGATCTCAATCAACCGAAGTTTCAAAATGTCATATTCTTCGTTTCTTTCTTATTTTTGGCGTCAGGCCATGTTTCTTCGGGTTACTTCTTGCCTTTGTGCCAATGGCGTCTCGAACATTGAAAATGCGAAGAGTTACAAATGAAACTACCAATGACGTTCAAAGCATTGCTGGGATTTCCTCCATTTCCAGCGAAGCTGCGTCGCAATCCTCACCATTTTGACGGTTTCTGGATAGGCCGCGCGTTTGGGGCTTTCATAGCATCGCGATGTCGTCGAACATGCCTTCCATTGACTTGCCAGAACCAAAATGCCCTTAAAGTGCAGTCCGGGAATTTTACGCCTGCACACGGGCCCAGCACACGGGCAAGGGAGATTATACTTGTTTGATCTTCGCGATATGCAGCTTCTGGTGGCACTCAAGCGGCACGGGCATTTCGGACGGGCGGCGATGGAGTGCGGAATTTCGCAGCCGGCGTTTTCGTCGCGCATCCGCAATCTTGAACTTGAGCTCGATGTTTCGCTCGTCCAGCGCGGCAATCGCTTCATGGGTTTGACACCAGAGGGCGAGATTGCCCTCAAATGGGCGCGCAAGATGCTGCTCGATGCCGATGGCATGCGCCAGGAACTGACCGTTTCGACGAAAACTCTTGAGGGCAATCTCGTGATCGGGGTCATTCCGACCGCCCTCGCCGTCGCCGCACGTCTGCCCTCCATCATTGCAAAAGCGCATCCGAAACTCAGGATCGAGATCACCTCCGCCTCCTCAACAGAGATCAAGCGCGGTCTGGAGGATTTCTCGTTCAATGCGGGAATATCCTATATCGACGACAATGTGCCTGCGAGCGTCGAGGCGATTTTTTTCTATCCTGAAACCTATTACCTGCTCGCGCCGAGACACCTTTTTGAGACGCCGCCGGCTGCGATCCGTTGGGCGGATGCGGCAAGGTTGCCGCTGTGCCTCCTCTCCCGGACGATGCGCAACCGGCGGATCATCGAGGAGGTGTTCACCGAACTCGGCATTTCAATCGACCCGGTGATGGAAACCAACGCGCTCACTGTATCGCTTGCACAGGTTGAAAATGGCTACACGGCCACCATCGTTCCTGAGGCCCTTATCGGCATGTTGCCGATAAGCGCGCAGGTGCTGGCTCTCGAACTCATTGAGCCGGAGGTCAGACGCAGCGTCGGCCTGCTGCTGCCCAATCGCACGCCGGTTCCCCCTGCCCACAAAGTGCTTCTCGATGCGATCGCGCTGGCGGTACGATAGAGTAAAGCTATCGTACGTTTGCAAGTTTCAATTTGAAGCCTGATCCCTCGATAGAATACCGTTTCTGCAAACGGGATTGCGGGAGGCAGCATGCAGACGACAACAGCGAAGCGCGCCGGTGTTTGGAAAGACGGGTCCGGCAAAGGTCGGTCCACGCCCAAGGGCCGTCAGTTCAAGGATGAGGCGCTTCAGGAAGTCTGTGCCCTGCTTGGCGACAAGCCGCGCCGCCCTGACCTTCTGATCGAATTTCTCCATCTCATTCAGGATCGCTATCGCTGCCTTTCCGCGCCGCATTTGCGGGCACTTGCTGAAGAAATGCGCATGGCGCAGGCCGAAGTCTATGAGGTCGCGACCTTTTATGCCCATTTCGACGTGGTCAAGGAAGGCGGTAAGACGCCGCCCGATCTCACGATCCGAGTGTGCGATTCGCTTTCCTGCTCGCTTGCCGGTGCCGATAAGCTTCTTCGCGATCTTGCGGCAAAATATCATTCCGGCGGCAAGGTTCGCGTTCTTCGCGCGCCATGCATGGGGCGCTGCGACACCGCGCCAACCCTTGAACTCGGTCACAATCACATCGACCATGCGACCCTTGAAAAGGTTGAGGCTGCAATTGCCGCTGGTGACACCCATGCCCATCTGCCGGATTATGAGACCCATCAGGCATACGTTGCCAATGGCGGTTACGCGACGCTTGGCAGTTTGCGCGAGGGATCGCAGACGCCGGAGCAGGTTCAGGAAACGGTCCTCGCCTCCGGCCTTCGCGGCCTTGGTGGCGCGGGTTTTCCCTCGGGCAAAAAATGGTCCTTCGTGCGGGCGGAGAAGGGCCCGCGTTATCTTGCCGTCAACGGCGATGAGGGGGAACCGGGAACCTTCAAGGACCGCTACTATCTGGAACGCACGCCACACCTCTTTCTCGAGGGCATGTTGATCGCCGCCTGGGCGGTCGAGGCGGAGACCTGCTATATCTATATGCGCGATGAATATCCGGCTGTGCTTGAAATTCTTGCCCGCGAGATCAGGGCGCTCGAAGAGGCGGGCGTCGTGAAGCCCGGCTATATTGATCTTCGCCGCGGCGCAGGCGCCTATATCTGTGGCGAGGAAAGCGCCATGATCGAGAGCATCGAGGGCAAACGCGGCATCCCGCGCCATCGCCCGCCCTTTGTTGCAAAGGTCGGCCTGTTCGGTCGCCCGACCCTCGTCCACAATGTCGAAACCCTCTACTGGGTGGCCCGCGTCTGTCGTGAAGGCGGCGAGATCCTCTCCAGCGTCGAGAAGAACGGCCGCAAGGGCCTGCGCTCCTACTCCGTGTCCGGGCGCGTCAGGCAACCGGGCATGAAACTTCTGCCTGCCGGCTCAACCATCATGGATATTATTGACGCAGCAGGCGGCATGCTCGATGGCCACAGCTTCAAGGCCTATCAGCCGGGTGGCCCGTCTTCGGGCCTCCTGCCTGCGTCGATGCATGATATTCCCCTCGATTTCGACACGTTGCAGCCGCATGGCTCTTTCATCGGCTCGGCCGCTGTCGTTGTGCTTTCGGACAAGGATTCCGCCCGCGACGCCGCGCTCAACATGCTGAAATTCTTCGAAGATGAAAGCTGTGGTCAGTGCACGCCCTGCCGCTCCGGCTGCGAAAAGGCGGTCAAGCTGATGCAGGCGGACAAATGGGATCAGGCGCTTCTGACCGACCTCTGCGAGGTTATGGCGGATGCGTCGATCTGCGGCCTCGGTCAGGCCGCCCCCAACCCGATCAAACTGACGATGAAACATTTCGCGGACGAGATTTGAGGCAGGTACAATGCTCGAAACCAACAAGAACAACATGGTTCGCTTCACCCTGAATGGGAAAGACGTGACCGCCGTCAAGGGTCAGACCATCTGGAACGTGGCCAAAGAACAGGGCACGCTGATTCCGCATCTTTGCCACAAGGATGCGTCCGGCTATCGCCCGGATGGCAATTGCCGCGCCTGCATGGTCGAAGTCGAGGGGGAGCGTACGCTGGTTGCCTCATGTATCAGGCCCGTGGCGGAAGGCATGAAGGTTACGACGGAGAGCGCGCGGGCGGAGAAAGCCCGCAAGATGGTGATGGAACTTCTCGTGACCGATCAGCCCGCGCGCGCCGAGGCGCACGATCAATCATCGCATTTCTGGGCCATGGCCGACATGGAGGATGTTTCGCAAAGCCGCTTTCCGGCACTGGAGAGAGAGCGTATTCCGCTTCTCGATTCGAGCCATGTCGCGATGCATGTCAATCTCGATGCCTGCATTCAGTGCAATCTGTGCACCCGCGCCTGCCGCGAAGTTCAGGTGAATGACGTCATCGGCATGGCCGGGCGGGGTCGTGATTCCGAAATTATCTTCGATCTGCATGATCCGATGGGTGCATCAACCTGTGTTGCCTGCGGCGAATGCGTGCAGGCATGCCCGACCGGCGCTCTGATGCCGGCGACGGAACTCAACGATGCCGAGGTCGGCGACAGTGCGGATTTCGACCGCGAGGTTCAAAGCGTCTGCCCTTATTGCGGCGTCGGCTGCCAGCTTTCCTACAAGATCAAGGACGAGAAGATCATCCGCGTCGACGGCGTCGACGGTCCCGCAAACGAGAGCCGGCTCTGCGTCAAGGGCCGCTTCGGCTTCGACTATGTGGCGCATCCCCACCGCCTGACAAAGCCCCTGATCCGGCGTGCCGATGCCCCGGAAAAGGGTCTCAATATCGATCCCTCCAATCCGTGGACGCATTTCCGCGAAGCCTCGTGGGACGAAGCGCTTGATGTGGCTGCGCGCGGACTTGCCGATCTTCGGGCCTATTATGGCGGGAAATCCGTCGCGGGCTTCGGTTCGGCCAAATGTTCCAACGAAGAGGCTTATCTCTTCCAGAAGCTGATCCGTCAGGGCTTCAAGCACAATAATGTGGATCACTGCACCCGTCTCTGCCACGCCTCGTCGGTTGCAGCCTTGATGGAGAATGTCGGCTCCGGCGCCGTCACCGCGACTTTCAACGAGATTGAGAACGCCGATCTTGCCATCGTCATCGGGGCGAACCCGACAGAGAACCATCCGGTCGCCGCGACCTATTTCAAGCAATTTGCCAAACGCGGCGGCGAACTCATCGTCATGGATCCGCGTGGACAGGGTCTGAAGCGGCATGCGACGCATATGCTCCAGTTCCGTCCTGGAACCGATGTCGCGATGCTGAATGCGATCATGCATGTGATCGTCGAGGAAAAGCTCTACGACCGCCAGTATATTGAAGGTTTTACCGAGGGCTTCTTCGAGTTCCGCGAACATATCCGCGCTTTCCCGCCAGAGCGTATGGCAGCCCTATGCGGTATTGATGCCAAGACCCTGCGCACGGTCGCGCGCCATTATGCCAAGGCAAAGTCAGCGATGATATTCTGGGGCATGGGTGTCAGCCAGCACATTCACGGCACGGACAATGCGCGCTGCCTGATTTCGCTCGCCCTGCTCTGCGGCCAGATCGGTCGTCCCGGCTCTGGCCTTCATCCGCTGCGAGGCCAGAACAATGTGCAGGGCGCGTCCGATGCCGGTCTGATCCCGCAGGTTCTGCCGGATTACCAGTCGGTCGCGGACGGCGAGGTGCGTGAGCTCTTCCGGCATATCTGGAAGGGCACCGAAATTGACCCGAAGCCGGGCCTGACCGTGGTGGAGATCATCGACGCAATCTATCGCGGCGAGATCAAGGGCATGTATATCATGGGCGAGAATCCCGCGATGTCGGACCCCGATGTCGAACATGCCCGCGATGCCCTCGCCTCGCTCGATCATCTGGTCGTGCAGGATATTTTCCTGACCGAGACGGCAAACTTCGCCGATGTGATCCTGCCTGCGACGGCCTGGCCGGAGAAAACCGGCACAGTGACGAACACCAATCGCCAGGTGCAGATGGGCCGAAAGGCGATTGATGCGCCGGGCGAGGCGCGCGAGGACTGGAAAATCATTGTCGATATATCGAACCGCCTCGGTCTCGACTGGGACTATGATTCGCCGCGCGAGGTCTTCAACGAGATGAAAATGTCGATGCGCTCACTGCATCACATCACCTGGCAGCGCCTTGAAAACGAACACTCGGTTACCTATCCGTGCCTTTCGAACGATGATCCGGGTCAGGCCGTGGTCTTTGGCGATGGCTTTCCGCGCCGTGCGGGACGGGCGAAATTCACCCCTGCCCGTGTCACCGCACCGGCGGAGGTGCCGGACGAGGCCTATCCGATGATCCTGACAACCGGCCGCCAGCTCGAACATTGGCACACCGGCTCCATGACACGCCGCACCAAGGTTCTGGACGCCGTGGAGCCGCAGGCCAATGCGTCGCTGCATCCCAAAACCCTGCGCGCCCTCGGCGTGACACCGGGCGACATGATCGAGGTTTCGACCCGACGGGGCAAAGTCACCATCATGGCCCGCGCCGACCGTGCCGTGTCGGAAGATATGGTGTTCATGCCTTTTGCCTTTGTTGAGGCGGCGGCAAACGTTCTCACCAACCCGCAGCTTGATCCTTTCGGCAAGATCCCGGAATTCAAGTTCTCCGCCTGCCGGGTGTCCGCTGTGACCGCACGGACAGCGCAAGCAGCGGAATAACCCGCCGAAAAGTTCTGAAGAAAGTTTCAGAGGAATGAAAAAGCCCCGCCTGACATCATGTCCGGCGGGGCTTTTGTTCTATTTCTCGGCATAGGGCGCGAAGGCAGCTCTAGCTGATCTTCTGTAAGAGAAGATCAATCGACGCTTTCGCATCGCCATAGAACATGCGGGTGTTTTCCTTGAAGAAAAGCGGGTTCTCAATCCCTGAATAACCCGTGCCCTGTCCGCGTTTCGAGACGAAAACCTGTTTCGATTTCCAGACTTCGAGCACCGGCATTCCGGCAATCGGACTGTTCGGATCGTCCTGAGCTGCCGGGTTCACGATATCGTTCGAACCGATGACAATGCACACATCCGTCGTCGGAAAATCTTCGTTGATCTCGTCCATTTCGAGAACGATGTCATAAGGCACTTTCGCCTCCGCCAGAAGCACGTTCATATGACCGGGAAGACGGCCCGCGACCGGGTGGATCGCGAAGCGGACTTCCTTGCCCTTGGCGCGCAGGCGGCGGGTGAGTTCGGATATCGACTGCTGCGCCTGGGCCACCGCCATACCATAGCCAGGCACGATGATGACGCTTTCTGCATCCTCAAGTGCGGCGGCAACGCCGTCCGCGTCGATGGCAATCTGCTCGCCTTCGATTTCCATGGCGGGCCCCGACGTACCGCCAAAGCCACCCAGAATGACCGAGATGAAGTTGCGGTTCATCGCGCGGCACATGATATAGGACAGGATCGCGCCGGAGGAGCCGACAAGCGCGCCGGTGACGATGAGAAGATCATTGCCGAGGGTAAAGCCGATAGCCGCCGCCGCCCAGCCCGAATAGGAGTTCAGCATCGAGACCACGACCGGCATATCCGCGCCGCCGATGGCCATGACGAGATGCCAGCCGATGAAGCCCGCAATCAGCGCCATGAGGACCATTGTCCAGATGCCTGCGCCGGTGAAATAGAGAATACCAAGGATCAGACAGAGGATTGCCGCGCCCGCATTGATGGCGTGCCTATATGGCAGTGTCAGCGCTTTGCCGTCAATGGAACCGGCGAGTTTGCCATAGGCGACAATTGAACCCGTAAAGGTGACCGCACCGATGAAGATACCGAGGAAGACCTCAACCTTCATGATGTTGATTTCGACTGCCGATTTGTGGGCGAGAATCGCTGCGAAATTCCTCAGCGCATCGAGCGTGCCCGCTGCACGGGCCGCTTCCATGACACTGCGCTCGATCTCGGCGTTGAAGCCGATGAAAACCGCGGCGAGGCCGACAAAGGAGTGCAGCGCTGCGACAAGCTGCGGCATGCCGGTCATCTCGACGCGCTGGGCGACGATGGTGCCGATAACCGCGCCCACCAGGATCATCGGGATAAGCGCCCAATAGGCGCCAACGCCGGGACCGGCAATGGTGAAAAAGACGGCAACCGCCATGCCGACGATGCCGTACCAGACCGCGCGTTTGGCACTTTCCTGGTTGCTCAGACCCCCGAGGGAGAGAATGAAGAGAACGCTGGCCGCAATGTAGGCGGCGGTGACGAGACCGATGCTCATGTGATTTACCCCTGCCGCTTTATGATTTCTGGAACATGGCGAGCATGCGCCGTGTGACCATGAAGCCACCGACAATATTGATTGTTGCGATCAGCACCGAGATGGATGCAAGAACGAGAACGAGCCATGAACTCGATCCGACCTGCAATAAGGCGCCGACAATCACAATCCCTGAAATCGCATTCGTAACGGCCATCAGCGGCGTGTGCAGAGAATGGCTGACATTCCAGATCACCTGGAAGCCCACGAAGCACGAAAGCGCGAACACGATGAAATGCTGCATGAAGCTGACCGGCGCATAGGCACCGACGAGAAGCATCAGAAGACCGCCGATGCCGAGAAGCGTGTATTGGAACTTGGTCTGCGCCTTAAAGGCGGCGGCTTCTTCCGCGAGCTTTTCCTCACGGGTTTTTTCCGGTGCTTTCGGCTTCTGCTTCGCGATCGCCTGAATTTTCGGCGGTGGCGGCGGGAAGGTGATGGCGCCCGCATGGGTCACTGTCGCCCCGCGGATCACGTCATCTTCCATGTTGACAACGGTCCTGCCATCTTTTTCCGGCGTCAGATCGTCCATCATGTGGCGGATATTGGTCGCATAGAGCGTTGATGACTGGGTTGCCATCCGGCTTGGAAAATCGGTATAGCCGACAACGGTAACCCCGTTTGGCGTTTCGATCTTCTCGTCCTTGACGGTATAGTCGCAATTGCCGCCACGTTCGGCCGCGAGATCGACGATCACGGAACCCGGCTTCATGGCATCGACCATATCCTTGAGCCAGAGTTTTGGCGCGTCGCGACCCGGAATCAGCGCGGTGGTGATGACGATATCGACATCCGGCGCCTGCTCACGGAAAAGCGCGAGCTGCTTTTCACGGAATTCCGGCGAAGATGGCGCCGCATAGCCGCCGGTTCCCGCGCCGTCCTGCTTGTCGTCAAAATCGAGGAAGAGGAATTCGGCACCCATCGATTCGATCTGTTCGGCAACTTCCGGGCGCACATCGAAGGCGCGTACGATGGCGCCCATGCTTTGCGCTGCGCCAATCGCGGCAAGACCGGCAACACCCGCGCCGATAACGAGAACTTTCGCGGGCGGAACCTTGCCCGCAGCGGTGATTTGACCCGTGAAGAAACGACCGAAATTGTTGCTCGCCTCGATGACCGCGCGGTAACCGGCAATATTCGCCATAGAGGAAAGAGCGTCCATTTTCTGCGCCCGCGAAATGCGCGGCACCATATCCATCGCAAGGCAGGTGACGTTCTTCTTGTTCAACGCCTCGAGAAGTTCCGCATTCTGCGCCGGCCAGATGAATGAGATCAGCGTCTGTCCGTCCTGAATGCGCTTCATCTCGACCGCGCCTTCAGGCGCGCGCACTTTCACGATGATATCGCAGGCCTTCCAGAGAGCCGCAGCACCCTTGATCACCTCTACGCCGGCCGCGCGGTAATCATCGTCCGAGAATCGGGCCGCATCCCCCGCCCCGCTTTCAACGGCGACATCATATCCAAGCTTCTGGAGTTGCAGCGCGCTCGCAGGCGACAAGGCCACGCGGTTTTCGCCGCTTATCGTTTCTTTTGGACTTCCAATTTTCATGGACGAATTCCCCATTTATCGCGGACGCAAGTGCCAGAACAATGGCATAAGCCATCGCACTATGTTTTTTCTTGCCCCAATCTCAACAGAAATGGCGTGCCGAAACGAAGCTTTGATGAGAATGTTTATCGGATGCCCCATCAATCGCCCCAATCGTTCAATTTGTGTAAGGCGGCTTCATCAAAAAGTCTATATAGGGGCGAAAGTCAACCCGGCTGGCGTAATGCCTGTTTGAGTTGATCAATCATTGCTGCTCCATCCTTTTTTGACCATCCGACGAGCAACGCCGCCTTTGCTTCAATCACCGGACGCTTGATCAATGTCGGATATTCGACAAGAAGCGCCAAAGCGTCCTGCGGGGTGGATCGGTTCTGTAACGACGGGTCAAGGCCGCGCCATGTTGTGGAGCGGGTGTTCAAAAGCCGTTCGATTCCAACCCGATCAATCCAATCCCGCAGCCTTTCAGGCGCGATCGGGTGGTCGCGCAGATCGTGTAGTTCTGCGCTGAGGCCTGCGTTTTTGATATCGCTCATGGCCTGTTTGCAGCTGTCACAATTTTTCAGCCCGTAGACAATCAGCATCATCGTCGTTCTCCGCTGGGCCGAGAAAATTATTCCGGAAGCAGAACCGTCGATCCGCTGGTATTGCGACCCTCAAGCGCGCGGTGGGCATCTGACGCATCACGCAGCGAAAACTGCTGATTGACGGGAATTTTGACCGCGCCGCTTTTGACCACCTCAAAAAGCTCCTTCGACATCTGGTCGAGATCGCTGCGCTGGGCGATATAGGAGAAAAGCGTCGGTCGGGTTGCAAACAGCGATCCCTTCTTGGCGAGAAGTCCGAGATCGAAATCCTTGATCGGACCTGACGCCTGGCCAAAAGTTACCCAGGTGCCCATCGGCTTCAGACAATCGAGCGAATCCGGATAGGTATCGCGCCCGATCGAATCGTAGACCACATTCACACCTTTTCCATCCGTGATCGCCTTGACCCGCTCGACGAAATTCTCGCTGCGGTAAAGCACCGTATGGGTGCAGCCGTTTTCCTTGGCAAGCGCCGCCTTTTCCTCAGATCCCACCGTGCCGATTGTGGTGATGCCAAGATGACGCGCCCACTGGCACATCAAAAGGCCGACACCGCCCGCTGCCGCATGAATCAGGACCGTATCGCCAGACTTGGCGTTGTAGGTGCGGCGCAAGAGATATTGCGCGGTCAGGCCCTTCAACATCATGCCAGCCGCAGTCCTGTCGTCAATGCCATCGGGAATTGCAACCAGCCGGTCAACCGGCACAACGCGTTCATCCGCATAGGCGCCGACCGGCAGAACATAGGCGACCCGGTCGCCCGGATCGACGGTCGTGACCCCGGCTCCAATCATCTCGACCACGCCGACAGCCTCAGCACCTGGAATGAACGGAACACCATTCGGCGCCGGATAAAGACCGGAGCGGAAATATGTATCGAGAAAATTGACGCCAATCGCGGTCTGGCGGATGAGAACCTCGCCCGGACCGGGTTTTGGCGTCGCGATCGGTTCATATTTCATGACTTCCGGTCCGCCGACTTCGCGCACCATGATTGCGTGACCCATAACCATCTCCTGAAAATGCTGTGTCAAAATGCCGAAAGGGCACATGATTGTTCGCAAGGGTCGTAATATGTTAAGGCAGCTTCTGCAATTCAATTTCGTTGACGTCCGGCATGGCAAGGCGGATTGCCGGTTGCAATTGCGCACCGGTCAAGCCGGCAAAGCGTTGAGAGGTCTTTATGTTTGACGTGCTCGTTGTCGGTGCCGGACCGATCGGTCAGATGGCGGCAATGCTTCTTTCGAACAAAGGGGCAAGCGTTGCGCTCGTCGGACCCGACGCTCCGGTTGATGGGCGGACGACCGCAATTCTTCAGGATGGCGTTCAGCTGCTGCGTGACATCGGTGTCTGGCAAGCCGTTTGCGAACAGACCGCCCCCTTGCAGACCATGCGCATCGTCGATGGCACAAAACGTCTGATCCGTGCGCCCGAGGCAGCCTTCGTTGCAGCCGAACTCGGGCTTGAGGCATTCGGATACAACATCAGAAACACCGATCTCAACGCCGCACTTCGTCAGGCGGTGGCGGACAATGGCGCGGTCACGCGCATCAGCCAGAAAATTGTAGCCGCAAACGTAGAACCAAGTGACGCCGCTGGCGTCACGCTTGAGGATGGAACCGTGCTTTGCGCAGCGCTTCTCGTTGCCGCCGATGGCCGCCGCTCGCTCCTGCGGGAGCGCGCCGGCATCAGCGCGCGGGACTGGTCCTATCCTCAGACGGCGCTGGTCATGAACCTTGCCCATACCCGCGAGCATGACTTCACCTCGACAGAATTTCATACCGAAGGCGGCCCTTTCACCCTCGTCCCCCTGCCCGGTCGGCATTCGAGCCTCGTCTGGGTCGAAAAACCGGATTACGCGGAAGATTTGTTTCATCGCTCCGAGCATGACCTTGCCCGAGTGATTTCGGAGAAATCACACTATATTCTGGGCGACGTCACGCTCACCTCAAAACCGATGCGCTATCCGCTCGGGGGCATGATCGCGAACCGGTTCGGCCTCGGCCCGGTTGCGCTGATTGGAGAGAGCGCCCATGCATTCCCGCCGATTGGCGCACAGGGAATGAATCTCGGTATCCGCGATATCCGTGCGCTTGCGGGCGTTCTGGCCGACCACCCGCGGCTTGACAGCGCGTCGGAAACGGCCGCGGCGACAGAGGCCTATTCCCGGGCACGTCTCGTTGATGTCTCGCTCAGAACTGCCGCCGTCGACGCGCTTAACCGCAGTCTCCTCACAGGCATTCTGCCTGTTCATCTTGGACGCGGCCTTGGCCTCTTCGCGCTCAACCGTGTTGCCCCGTTGCGCAAACTCGTCATGAAACATGGCCTCGGCGCGCATTAGATGCGCCAATTGCCGGGGACGAGCGCCAGAACGGGTTGCACCTTTCCGGCAATGCTGTAATTGCCTTTCTAGCCATGCAGAAAACGCAATCGCCCATAAAACTGCGCTACTACGCAGAATATTACCTGACCCGTCTGTTGCGCGGACTGCTTTTCATTCTTCCGATTGATGTCGCGTCCTTTGTGATGGGCAAGATGTGGCGGCTGATCGGCCCCTTGAATTCCCGTCACAAGCGGGTTCTGCGCCATATGGAATGGGCGCTGGGCGGCGAAACAAATCACGAGGATCGGAAAACCTTCGCCCGGGAAATGTGGGAAAATCTCGGCCGCACCTTTGCAGAAGGCTTGATATCGGATCGCCTCATTCATGATCCGCATCGATTCAGTGTCGATCCCGCTGTTTTTGCTGATTGGGCGGATGATTGCCGCAATGGCAGCCTGCTCGTCACCCATCACTTTGGAAACTGGGAGCTCAGCAGCCTGCCGACGGTGATCTTCAGCGATCACAAGGTGATGGGCATCTATCGCCGGGTTAAAAACCCGCTGGTCGAACGATTTTTCCTCGCCAAACGCAGTCATCTGTTTCCAGGCGGGCTTTACTCTCAAAGTGGCGGTGCGGCGCGTCAGGCGGTCATGCGCGTCAAATCGGGAACCGACATGGCAATGGTCGCGGATCTGCGCGATAATCGCGGTGTCACCGTTAATTTGTTCGGTATGCCTGCCACAATGTCGGGTTTTCCGGCGACCCTTGCGATCAAATTCAAGAAGCCGGTTTTCGTGGCGCAGTTACGTCGTCTTTCAGGCGCTCATTTCAAACTCGACATCCGTCGCATTGACGCTCCGGATACAGGCGATTTCGATGCGGATTGTACACAGCTGACACAGCTTATATTCAATCAATTCGAAGCCTGGATCCGGACAGATCCGGCGCAATGGATGTGGGCGCCTTATCGCTGGAGTGCGCGACGGGACGAAGAGAGCAAACCATTGAGTTGGGCCGAGCACCAGGCAACATTGTACAATGCGCCTCATGTCGATCTTGACAATTAGCCGCGATCACACATTTTTTAATAACAGGAACGATGATCGTCCCCTACCATTTGAACGGGGCTGCTTAAGTATTTGATGAGAAAGCCAAGACGATGAAACAGCAACGCGTGGCACGCTTCAAGATCGGACAGGTTGTGAAACACCGCATCTTCGATTTTCGCGGCGTCATTTTTGATATTGATCCGGAGTTCAGCAACACCGAGGAATGGTGGCTGGCGATCCCTGAACAGGTGCGCCCGCGCAAGGATCAACCGTTTTATCACCTTCTCGCTGAAAATGCGGAGACGGAATATGTCGCCTATGTGTCCGAGCAGAATCTGATCATCGACGAGAGCGGTCTGCCGGTTCGTCATCCGCAAATACCGGAAGTGTTTGGCGAACTGCACGATGGCGTCTATGAGAACCGCGGACAGACGCTGCACTGATACGATCTATCGACTTGTTCGAAAAGGCCCGTGGCGAAGAAGTTTCTCACGGGCCTTTTTGGTTGAACTGCCGAATTATTGCGGTTTTGGCGCAGGCGCGGCACCGGTCGCACCTGGCGCTGCGGCACCTTCCGCGGGCGCTTTTTCAAGAAGGCGCTGGCGTGCCTCTTCCGCTTTGCGCTGAAGCCGCTGCTGCAAGGTTTCGCGGCTTTCGGCGGCAAGGGAAGGATCAATCGGCGGGCCGTCATAGGTCGCGGTGAAGCCTGCGAGAGAAATCGGAAACTCGACCTGCTTGCCGTTGGTTCCAATTCCGATGACTTTCATATCCTTGCCGCGTTTCATCGAGGTGACAAGGGTATCTTCAAACCGTGCTTCGACGAAACAGGCCTGCGGCGAGCAGACCTGGAATTTGGCCGTGCCCGTATTGGCGCCGTCAATCTGAATGCGCATGCCCGGCTGGATCAGCAGTCCCGGTGGGACAGCCATGGTAAAGCCCTTCTGCTTGACCCCTTCAAAATCGGTAATCCGCAGCGAAGCGATAGGTTTGCCATCATTGCCTGGCACCTGAATGTTGATCGCGCAGATCTTCTTGTTTTCTTTGGGATCGACCTGACAGATCTTGAACCAACCTTCAGGAAGCACCGGCGCGGCAGGTTGCTGACCTGCTGCAGGTGGCTGTGTCGCGGGCGCCTGCTGCTGTGCGTACGCATGGGTCGCCATCAATGCGACGAGCATAGTGGAACAAAGCGATGCGACAAACGACCTTTGTAATCTCTTCATGAATACCTCGTAGTGAATAGGCCTCTCGGCAATACCCTTTGGATAAACCGCAGAGCCCCGTGCTTTCGGCGCGCTGTCTTTACCACGAATTTGAGGTAAAATATGACAAAGCGCCTCGTTGATTGTTTTTTCAAAGTCGATCTACATCATCACAACCAAGAAACCAAGTCTTTGGGCAAGACCCTGCCGGAGATCGCGGCCTTTTGCCTCGTTAGCGGATGAGCCCCAACCACCTTTTCGCCGCCTTCTTGCGCACTTGATTGGGGAATTTGAGTGCTCTATCGGCCTTCGGCGTGGGCGGTACTTTCTATTGGGTCACGGTTCTGTTCAAATATAGGTGTGATTCTGTGCAGCATTCGCCGGGCGGGATAGAGCACGATCAAGCATAGAGAGTAGAGTGAATGAACACGAATCACATCAATCAGGTGCGGATCACAGTACCCATCAAAGTGCGGAATTCACCCGTGTCCCGTTTCAATCGTCTGCCAGGTCCAAGAACCCCTTTCGGCAGGGCCGTTATTCTGCTTGCGATGATCGTGACCATCCTGGCAGGCGCGGACGATTTGCGGGCAAATGAAGCGCTTCAGCCGGTCGGCGGCATTGCCATGCATGGGGTGCCCGAACTGCCTGACGGCTTTACGCATTTTCCCTATGCGGACCCGGCAGCGCCGAAAGGCGGCACAATCACCTACGGCATTCAGGGGTCGTTTGACAGCGTGAACCCTTTCATTCTGCGCGGCCAGAAAGTTTCAGGCCTCCGTGATGCGTTTTATGGCAACAATGTCTTTGAAAGCCTGATGATCCGCAGTCATGACGAGCCGTTTGCGATGTATGGCTTGATCGCGGAGAACGTGATCATGCCCGCCGACCGTTCTTTCATCGAATTCATTCTCAATCAAAAAGCACGGTTTTCGGATGGCATGCCGGTCACGCCCGAAGACGTGATCTTTTCGGCTGAAATTCTCGCGAAGAAAGGCCGTCCGAACTATCAGAAATATTATTCGCGCATTCGGTCGATGGAGAAGACCGGCGAAAACCGGGTGCGGATCACCTTTAACGGCGAGCCTGACCGGGAATTGCCGCTTCTTCTCAGCCTTTTGCCGATCCTGCCCAAACATGCAATCCATGCCGAGACATTCGACCAGACGACCTTGACGCCGATCATCGGAACCGGCCCCTACCTTCTCACCAAGGTCGATCAGGGTTCTGGCATCACCCTCACCAGAGATCCGAATTATTGGGCAAAGGATCTGCCGGTGAAGCGCGGTCTCGATAATTTCGATGAAATCCGCTTCGTCTATTATCGCGAATCAAAAACGCTTTTCGAGGCCTTCAAGAAGGGCCTTGTCGATGTTTATTTCGATAGTGATCCAAACAACTGGAGCGCCGCCTATGAAGGGCGTGCCCTGAGCGAAGGCCGGATCATCCAATCGACCTTCGAAACCGGCCTTTCAAGCGGCGTTCGGGGCTATGCCTTCAACACCCGCCGTGCGCCGCTCTCAGACATCCGGGTGCGCAAGGCACTTTCGATGATGTTCGATTTCAAATGGATGAACGAAAACCTCTTCAGTGGCGGGTATGAACGCACGGGGAGTTTTTTTCAGAATTCGGAACTTTCAGCCCTTGGCGTCGCAGCCTCCGGGAATGAGCGCGCGTTGCTGCGCCCGTTCATGGCGGAAATCGATCCAGAAGTTCTGGAGGGGCGCTATCAACCATCTAAAACCGATGGTTCGGGGCGCGACCGCGCCATGTTGCGCGCGGCACTTACTGAATTGCAGTCTGCGGGCTATCGTCTCAAGGATCGCGTTCTTGTCGATCATACGGGAAAGCCGCTTGCGCTCGAACTCCTGATGGCCTCTGGGGGTGATCAGGAACGGGTCGCGCTTTCCTATTCCCAGACGCTCGCCACGCTCGGCATTCAGCTCACCGTGCGCCCAGTTGATGCAGCGCAGTTCGAGGAGCGGCGCAAGACTTTCGATTTCGACATGCTGTCCTGGAATTGGGCAGGATCGCTCTCGCCTGGCAACGAGCAATATTTCCGGTGGAGTTCGCCATTTGCGGATCAGCCCGGTTCTTTCAATTTTTCCGGGGTTAAAAGCAAAGGCGTGGATGCAATGATTGACGCCATGCTCGCAGCCGTTGAAAAGTCGGATTATGTCGATGCCGTTCGTGCGCTCGACCGTTTGCTGATGTCGGGCCGCTATGTCCTTCCGCACTACCACATGCCACGTCAGCTTGTCGGCCACAGCGCGCGGATCGGCATGCCACAGACGGTTTCGCTTTATGGCGCACGACCGGAAACATGGTGGATCAGGGAGGTTGTGCAATGATTCTGGTTTCTGAAAGCCAGCAGCAGGCCTATCTCGATGCGGGATTGTGGTCGCAGGACAGCGCGACCCATAGCCTTGACGGGCTGTTGCGCGCGCATGCCGTCCGGATACCCGACGCTACCGCCCTCGCCGATTCCCCGGATCGCAATGCATGGACCAGTGGCGACCCGCGCCGCCTCTCCTGGGCTGATCTCGACCGCGCGGTCACGGCATTTGCGCGCTTTCTCAATAGCCTTGATCTTCCGCCGGATGCAGTGATCGCGCTCTATGGGGCGCAAACCAGCGACATGGTAATATCGCTTCTCGCGGTCCACCGCGCGGGTTTCATCGCTGCCCCGATTCCGCTTTATTGGCGTGAGGCCGAGATGCGCGACTATCTCACGGAAATACAGGCCCGTGTCATTATCGTGAGCGACCGTGTGGAGGCTGACCTTCCGGCGCTTCGATGCCGCGATCTCGCACAAAGCCTTTTCTCTGTCAAATTCATCATGGGATTCGGCGATTTCCTGCCGGATGGTGTTGTTGATCTCGATACGATCCTGCCCGCCTTCGCGGAAAACGCGGATGCGCAGGAGAGTTTTGTACCGATTGACCCAAACGCCATTGTCTCAGTCCACCCCTGCGGCTTGCAATCGCGCGATACGGAAATCGTCCTGCCGCGATCATCAAACCAGTGGCTTGCCGCTGAAAGGGCTTTGTTCGGTGCCATCAATAACGAACGCGACAATGCGGCGGGGAGTGTTCTGACGCCATTTTCTCTATCCGGGCTTGCCGGTTTTCTTGCTGGCTTCATTCACGCGCTGCGGCACGGAAAGACGCTGCATCTGCATCATTTTCGCAGTCTCAATACGCTGAACGGGCATATTGACCTCGTCAAACCCGGTCTTGTCCTCGTGCCGAAATCGCTCCTCGACGAGGCGAACAATCGTCTTTCCGTCCACCGAAATCTGATCGTGGCGGCGGTATGGAAAAACGATCACCTGCGCCCGCAACCGGTCAGCGGCGACCAGCCGGAGACGATTTTCGACATCACCATCATCAATGAAATCACTGCCTTTGGCAGCCTTCGTCCTAATGGCGCGATGGTTCCGGAACCGTTGTCGCTGAATGCGCCGGGCAAGGATATTGCGCTCCATCTGCGCGGTGCAAACAATGGCCGCGTTCGCCAGCCACAGAAAATTGGCGGTGGCGAGCTGATCGCGACAGGTGCCGCGATCCCGGAGTTTCTTTTTCCAAGCAACAGCGAGAAGCGGGCACTAGCGCGCCTGCGCAACAAAAAACTCGATGATGGCGTGCACACCCATGTCGCCTGCCGCGTGACCAACGAAGCCGGCACTGCGTGCGAGCCGATCGGCTTTCTCATCAACACCGTTTCCCGCTCCAGTCAGGTGGTTGCCGCAGACGAACTCGATGATCTCTACAAATCAGTGCCGAATGTTGCCGATGCCGCGCATTTCATTGATCCGAATTCAGGCAGCCTCAACGTCGCCGTCGTCGGCGTCGGCAATGTTGTGCCATCGCCCGATGAGTTCCGCGACGCCCTTATCGAAATGGGGGTAAGCCCCCTCAAGCTGCCGGAAGGCGTCTATCGCACCAATGCGATCAAGCGTGGTGTGGGCGATCTCGTCATCCGCCATGAACTTGCGGCCCTGATCGCTCACAGCGAGACCCGCCGCCGTGTTCTGGAAATGCAGCAGGCCCTCGGCTAGAGACAGTCTGATATCCCTATTGGCAGCCCACCGGGTCTTCTGGTTGAGCGTGTGTTAACTTCGATTACAAAGTTTGTATGCCAATTCTTTCCGGGTCATCGATTTTTCACCGTGTTTTCATTCATCTGATCTCATTCTTGTCGGAACGACCTGGTCAATTCTGATCGACTTTTGCAGATGGGTGAGATGATGTACCGAGCAGCGCGCGCACTGATAATTAAGCCGCCTCGCGACAACCAGCAAATCAGCCTTGATCACGACCCGCTTCAGGAGATCATGAATTTTGGCATCTCGGCGGAGACGGTTTATGCGGGCGGAAAGGTCGATCTGAGCGCGATTGCGAGCCTGCCGGACATCGTGATCCTTGACGCGGCAAACAGCAGCGATCCGATGATCATGGCGGATTATTCGAGACAGCTCCTCACCCATTCGCTTTCAAGCATTCTGCCGATTGTGATGATCGGAAAAGCATCCGATTTCGCCAAATTCGACGTCAATCTTCATCTCGATTGCCGCGCGCCCGCCCATGTCATTGCGAAAAAGCTGAAACACGCCATCCGTATTGCCGCAATGAAGCTTGAACATATGGCCCGCCTCGAGACCGCCCGCGTCTTCGGTATTGCCGCGGAGGCAGCGGCGGAGCCCGCACCAGCCAAATCCGAACGACTGCTCGTCGTCGGCAAGGGCGAGCGTTATTTTCAGCTTGCAAGCGCGTTTCAGGGAACCGCAAGCCTGAAATGCGTCACGACCTTTGCGGAGGCCTGGCGCATTCTCGAGGAGAAAGCAGCATTTGATTGCCTGATCATCGACACTTTTGCTTCGCCGGATTTCGATCTCGATGATCTGAAGGCGCGCAAATTGAATACGCGGTTTTTCAGCCTGCCGGTCCTCCTCTTGCAGGAAGGTCTTTCCTTTGAAACGCAGGAAGCTCTTGCCGAGACCGGCATATGCGATCTTTTTGATCTTCAGGGCGGCGGCAGCGAAATCGCAGCCTATGTCAAGACGCTCATTCAGGCCGAACGGATGCGCCTCTCGCTGCTCACGGCCTTTAAGGCGCCGCGCTTCGAACCGGTGCACGACAGGACGACGGGTCTTGCAAGCCGGGCTTTCTTCGAAAAGCATCTCGAGCGGCTTCTCGTGCAAAGCCGCGCCTGGCGGATACCCGTGGCCTTCGGGCTTCTCGATGTCAGCGTGCTGTTTCACGCCGGTGGCGAGAGCGACCATGCGCGCTGCCGGGTGATACACGCGCAGGTCGGCCAGACGATTGCTTCTCTGGTACGGGCCGAGGATACGGCGACCCATCTTGGTGATGGGAAATTCGTCATCGCTGCGCCGAATTCGACCGGTCTCACGATTTCCGTCCTGATCGGCCGGATCAGCGCGGTGCTTGGAATGACAGCCTTTTCCGTTGGCGACGAACTCGGCCGGATTGATATTGATACCCACTATTTTGAATCCCGCCCCGGGGATTCGCTCCAAACCGTGATGCAGGAATTGACCGGCGGCTGAGTGACAAGGGCTAAAGGCTCATGCTAACTCTCGGTTAAACTGGAAAAACCGGAGAGCCACATGACCGCGAAACCGCTTACCATCGATATCGTCTCCGATGTCATGTGCCCCTGGTGCTATATTGGCAAACGACGCCTTGAACAGTCCTTGGCAATGATGCCCGACCTTGACGTCGAAATCCGCTGGCGCCCGTTTCAGCTTGACGCGACGATCCCGGAAGGCGGGATGTCACGCACGGAATATCTCACCCGGAAATTCGGTGGCGACGATCGCGCGCGTCAGATCTATGCGCAGATTCAGGAAGCCGGAGAAACGGAGAATCTCGACTTCGCCTTCGATCAGATCGCAAAATCGCCAAACACGCTCAACGCCCACCGCCTGATCCGCTGGGCGCAATCGACCGGTCATCAGAACGCCCTTGTTGAAGAACTGTTCAAGCTGTTCTTCATGGAGGGCGCAGATATCGGCGACAAGGCCGTGCTTGCCGATGCAGCAGCCGCGGTCGGCATGGAGCGCGAGGTGGTGGAAAGGCTCCTTGCCGGATCATCCGATGTTGAGCAGGTGAAAGCAGAAATCGCCCATGCCCAGCAGATCGGCGTCACCGGTGTGCCGTGTTTCATCATTGATGAGAAATATGCGCTGATGGGCGCACAGCAGCCGGAAACACTGGTTCAGGCATTTCAGCAGGCCCTGTCCGAACGCACGGCGCCGACGGGTTGAAAGCGTCTCAAGCGGCCTTCTCGCCTTCGCTGACGAGCTTTGCAAGCTGGCTCAGGATCACAGCGCTGCCCTTCAGCCGCTTTTCCGGCACTGGCCAGTCGCGCAGAATCACGAGCCGCTGATCCGGCTTGATCTTGGCCAGACTTCCCTGCTCGGAAATATAGCGCACCAGAGCCGTCGGGTTCGGGAATTCCTTGTTTCTGAAAGTCAGAACCAGTCCTTTCGGTCCCGCATCCACCTTTTCTACATTGGCAACCCGGCAAAGCCCCTTGATGAAGACGATCTTCAGCAGATGTTCGACCTCTTCCGGCAAGGGGCCGAAGCGGTCGATCAGGTCCGCGCCGAAGCCGTCGATTTCCTTTGCATCGGCAAGGTCGGCAAGGCGGCGATAGAGTTGCAGCCTCAAGTTAAGATCGGGCACATAAGTCTCCGGGATCAGGACGGGTGTGCCGACGGTGATCTGCGGTGACCATTTGCCGTCGTCCTCGCTCTCGCCCCCAGCCTTCTGGGTTGCGACCGCCTCTTCCAGCATTTGCTGGTAAAGCTCGAAGCCGACCTCCCGAACATGGCCTGATTGTTCTTCACCGAGAAGATTGCCAGAACCGCGCTGATCGAGATCGTGGCTTGCAAGCTGGAAGCCGGCGCCGAGACTATCAAGCGATTGCAGCACTTTGAGCCGGCGTTCTGCGGCACGTGTCAGCGTCTTGTTCACTGCAACCGTCATGATGGCATAGGCGCGGGTCTTGGATCGGCCGACCCTGCCCCGGATCTGATAGAGCTGGGCAAGCCCGAACATGTCGGCGCGATGTACAATCAGCGTGTTCGCCCGCGGCACGTCCAGACCCGATTCAACGATGGTCGTTGAAAGCAGCACGTCATATTGCCCTTCGTAGAAGGCATTCATGACATCCTCAAGCTCGCTCGGGGCCATCTGGCCATGGGCGACCGCGACCTTGAGTTCCGGTACTTTTTCATCCAGAAATTCACGAATGGTGCGAATATCGCTGATGCGCGGACAGACATAGAAGCTCTGCCCGCCGCGATAGCGCTCGCGCAGCAAGGCTTCCCGGATCGTGATTCCGTCGAAAGGCGAGACGAAGGTGCGCACCGAGAGCCGATCGACCGGCGGCGTGGTGATCAGCGACAATTCCCTCACCCCGGTCAGCGCCAGTTGCAGCGTACGCGGGATCGGCGTTGCCGAAAGCGTGAGGACGTGCACTTCCGATTTCAGTTCCTTCAGCCGTTCCTTGTGCTTCACGCCGAAACGCTGCTCTTCGTCAATGATCAGAAGGCCGAGATCCTTGAAGGCGATCGCCTTGCCGAGCAGCGCGTGGGTGCCGATAACGATATCGACATTGCCGTTCATCATGCCGGATTTCGTGTCATTCAGGACCTTTCCGCTGACGAGACGCGATGCCTGTTCAACACGAACGGGAAGGCCGGAAAAGCGGTCGCGGAAAGTCTGGAAATGCTGCCGGGCGAGCAGTGTCGTCGGCACGACGACCGCAACCTGCTTGCCGTTCATGACAGCGACGAAGGCGGCCCGAAGGGCAACTTCTGTCTTGCCGAAGCCGACATCGCCGCAGATGAGGCGGTCCATCGGCCGGCCGGTGACGAGATCATCGAGAACCGCGTCGATGGCCGACAACTGATCTTCCGTCTCATCATAGGGAAAGCGGGCGACAAATTCGCCATAAAGACCATCAGGCGTCGGCAAGGGCGTTGCCGTCTTGAGAGCGCGTCTTGCCGCCACCGCGATCAGCTGATCGGCCATGTCGAGAAGCCGCTTTTTCAGCTTTGCCTTGCGCGCCTGCCAGGCGGTACCGCCGAGCCGGTCAAGCGGGGTCTCGCTCTCGCCTGATCCATAGCGCGAGAGAAGTTCGATATTCTCAACCGGCAGGAACAGACGGTCGCCGCCATGATAGGTTATTTCGAGGCAATCATGCGGCGCCCCCGCCGCCATGATCGAGCGCAGACCTTCAAACCGACCGATCCCGTGGTCGATATGAACGACCAGATCGCCTTCGGAAAGACTGGTGACTTCCGAAATGAAGTCGGCATCCTTGCGCCGCCGTTTCGATTTGCGCACGAGCCTGTCGCCCAGAATATCCTGCTCGCCGATCATCATGAGGCCGGGGGTCTCGAAGCCTGTCTCAACCGGCAGAACAACCAGGGCAGCCACCCCGCTCGGCAGAGCCAGAACCTCATCCCAGTTGCCGCAGGTGCGCACCAGCGCGAGGCCGTGGTCATTCAGCATCTGCCCCATGCGTTCGGCCGTGCCGGTCGACCAGCAGGCAATCGCCACCCGTCTCTCAGGCCCAAGCTGCGCTTTCACATGTTCGCTTACGGCATCAAAGACATTCATCTGGTCATTGTTGCGCTCGGGTGCGAAACTTCGCCCGGTCTTTCCTTCAAGATCGATCACGCGACGGTCGACCTGCATGACGCTGAACGGCGACAATTCGATCTTCTGGCGGTGCGCCATCGAGGCAAACAACTCTCTCGGTTCAGCATAGAGCATGTCCGGTTTGACCGGCTTGTAGGGCGTCCCGTCGCCATGGGCTTCTTCCATCGCGCTGAGACGGGCCTGATAATGATCTTTCACCTGTGCGTAGCGGGCCTTCATCGCCTCATCGGCAAGGTGATCCAGAATGATCGGCGCATCACCGGTCAGGCTCAGCACGTCGCTCAGGCTTTCATGGAAAAATGGCAGCCAGTGTTCCATACCGGCATAACGCCGCCCCTCGCTCACGGCCTGATACAGCGCATCGTCACGGGTCGTGGCGCCGAACGTGCGCACATATGTTTCGCGGAAACGGCGGATTGTCTCCTCATTGAGCTGGATCTCGCTCATCGGAACGAGGCTGAAGTCATTCATCTGATGAAGCGAGCGTTGCGTTTCGGGATCGAAACTGCGGATCGATTCAAGCGTATCGCCAAAGAAATCAAGCCGCAGCGGATCGCCCTCGCCGGGCGCATAAAGATCGATAATGCCGCCACGAACGGCATATTCGCCGCGCTCGCGCACGGTCGGCGTGCGGTCAAATCCGTTATCCTGAAGCCAGCCTGTAATCGCCTCCATATTGAGGCGCTGGCCGGGGCGTCCGCTCAGGGCTTTCGCTTCCAGCGCCTGAACCGCCGGTATCCGCTGCACGGCGGCATTGGCGGTCAAGAGAAAGATCACGGGTCTACCCGTCTCTCCGATTGTCGCAAGCTGGCTCAATGCAGCCATCCGGTGGGCTGAAACGGCGGCCGACGGGGACACCCGGTCATAAGGCAGACAATCCCATGCCGGAAGCGTTGCAATCTGGATGTCTGGCGCGAAGAACTGCAAGGCCTCTTCGAGCATCGACAAACGGCTGCCATCGCGCGCGATCATCACAAGAGCTGGTCCCTTCGGCACCCGTCTGTTCGGTGCCTTATCGCGTGCTCCGGTGCGGGTGCGGGCGAGATCGGCAAGAACGAGCGCCTCCATCCCATCCGGCACGCCGGAAAGGATGAGATCATCACCGGATTTGAGAATGTCCTCGGGCAGGTTCATGTCAGCGGGAGTGGAACGCGACGATCCGGTCGAAGAGAGCGGAGCGGTAATTATCGGGTGCGTCAGCTTCGCCGCTGATCCATTTGAACAATTCGCGGTCCGGCGCGTCCATGAGATGTTCGAATGTATCAAGATCATCCGGCGCCATGCTGGGAAGATGATTGTCGGCGAAAGTGCCGAGAATGATGTCCATTTCCTTGATGCCCCGGTGCCAGGCCCGGAAAAGCATCTTTTTGCGACGCGGCTCCAGCCCGTCGGATGAAAGAGACGGACCACTGGAATTGGGAATGGGTGACATCGGATTCTCATGCGTTCTGGGGGCGTTGCCTGTGGAAGCCGACGCGCCCGCTTGATTGAAAGGTTCTATACCGCCTTGAAAGCGACTAGGCTATAGATCGCTTCCTTTGCAAGGATTTAATTCAGATGACGCTGATGACAACGCGCCCGAACGATCTCGATCCGCTTTTCCGCTCGGTTTCCGTTCTTGAGGGGATCGGTCCCAAGCTTGCAAAGATGCTCCAGAAACTGTTGCCGAGCGTGCGCGCTGATCAGGAAGCACGGGTGCTGGACCTGTTGTTCCATATGCCATCCGGTCTTGTCGACCGTCGTCACCAGCCCGGTATTGCAAATGCCTTTCCCGGCCAGATCGTGACGCTGAAGGTGACAATCGACGAACACCGCCCGCCGCCGCGTGGCAACCGTCGCGCACCCTACAAGATCGCGGTGCACGATGCGACAGGCAACCTGACGCTGATTTTTTTCCACAGCCACGGCGATTATCTCGCAAAGCAATTCCCCCCCGGAGAAACGCGTTATGTCAGCGGCCGGATCGAGGATTTCGGCGGTATGCCGCAAATGACCCATCCCGATTATATCGTCACAGAGACGGCGTTTCAGGACTTGCCGCTGATCGAGCCGATCTATCCCCTGACAGCGGGGCTGTCGCCGAAAACCCTTGGCCGGGCGGTGCGTTCCGCCCTCTCCTTCGTCCCGGTTGATCCCGCATGGCCGGAATGGATCGACCCGTCGGTGATGCGCCTTCGAAGCTTCCCGCCTTTTGGTGCGGCCCTGTCGGCAATCCACTGTCCGCTTGATGCAGCCGTTCTTGAACGGGAAAGCCTGGCGTTTCAGCGGCTTGCCTATGATGAATTGCTGGCGGGCCAGCTGGCGCTCGGTCTCGTGCGCCTCAAGATACGCAAGACACGCGGCATCGTGCGAAAGGGGGATGGCGTTCTTTGCCAGCGCATTGCGGCCGCCCTAAAGTTTCAACTCACCGCCTCCCAGCAGACCGCCATTACGGAAATAGCCGAGGACCTTGCCTCGCCCGAGCGAATGGTGCGCCTTCTTCAGGGCGATGTCGGAGCTGGAAAAACCATTGTCGGTCTCATGGCAATGGCGACGGCCTGCGAGGCGGGCTTTCAGTCCGCATTGATGGCGCCGACGGAAATTCTGGCGCGCCAGCATCTTGCAACCATCCGCCCGCTCGCCGAGGCTGCGGGCATCCGGGCGGAAATCCTCACCGGGCGGGAGAAAGGCGCCGAGCGCCGGGCGATCCTCGAAGCGTTGCTCAGCGGCGATATCGACATTCTCATCGGCACCCACGCGCTGTTTCAGGAAAGCGTCCGCTTCTCCAGCCTTGGCCTTGTCATCATCGATGAGCAACATCGCTTCGGCGTGCATCAGCGCCTCGCCCTCACCCAGAAGGGTGATGCGACCGATCTTCTCGTCATGACCGCGACCCCGATCCCACGGACATTGGTGCTGACTTATTTTGGCGAGATGGACGTCTCGAAACTGACCGACAAGCCGGTTGGGCGACTTCCGATAGAGACACGGACCATTGCCCTTGAGCGGGTCAGCGATGTGGCCGGGCGCATCAAGGCGGCGATTGATGATGGTGACAAGGTCTATTGGGTCTGCCCGCTTGTCGAGGAAAACGAGGAACTCGATTTCACAGCGGCCGTCGAGCGCGAACGCACACTTGCAGCCCTTCTCGGGCGGGAGCGGGTCGCACTGGTGCACGGTCAGATGGCCCCGGCAGAAAAAGACGAGGCGATGCGGCGCTTCCAGACCGGCGATGCCCGCGTTCTCGTTGCAACCACGGTGATCGAGGTCGGCGTTGATGTCGCGAATGCGACCATCATGGTGATCGAACACGCCGAACGCTTCGGCCTGTCGCAGCTCCATCAGCTGCGGGGGCGGGTCGGGCGCGGCAGCAAGCGGTCAACCTGCCTGCTTCTTTACAAATCACCGCTCAGTGAAGTGAGCCGCGCACGACTTCAGGTGATGAAGGATACCCAGGATGGTTTCGTGATTGCAGAGGAGGATTTGCGATTGCGCGGTGAAGGCGATCTTCTCGGCACCCGCCAGAGCGGCATGCCCGGTTTCCGTGTCGCCAATCTTGCGATCCATGCCGATCTTCTGGAAACGGCCCGCGATGATGCGCGTCTCATTCTTGCAAGGGACCCGGACCTGAAGAGCGAGCGCGGCGCAGCGCTCAGGCGGCTTCTTTATCTGTTTGACCGCGATGAGGCGATCCGCCTTCTGCGCGCCGGGTGATCACTCGGCCGCTGCCGCCCGCCCGCCCTTTTCAGTCAGGCTCTTCAGTTGCTCCTGATATTTCGGCGAGACGAGGCCAGCCGAGATCACAAGTTTTGCCGCGTCCTCGATGCTCATATCAAGCGGAATGATTTCGGACTCGCGTATATATAGAAGAAATCCGGATGTGGGGTTCGGTGTTGTCGGCAAAAATACACCGATGATATCATCACCTTCATCACCAGCTCCGGTTTCACCATCAAGTCTGGCGCGGATTTCGCCCTGTGCGGCGGTTGATATGAACACAACGGCAAAAAGACCTTTGCGCGGATATTCGACAAGGCCCGCACGCTGAAAGCTCTTCTGCTGCTGCGACAGAACCGTTTCGAACAATTGCTTGAGGCCGCTATAGAGATTGCGGATCAGCGGCATGCGGTTCAACATGCGCTCGCCAGCCGCAATGATGCTGCGACCGAGATAGTTCGCCGTGATGAAACCAAGAAGGGTAAGGCCGACAAAGGCCGCGACCAGACCAACGCCGGGGACAGAGAAGGGCAGATAATTGTCGGGATTATAGGCGTGCGGAATGAGCGGTTTGATCTTCTCATCGACGAAAGTGATGAATGCCCAGGTCAGATAGATCGTGATGCTGATCGGAGCGGCGATCACGAGGCCGGTCAGGAAATAGTTGCGAAGCCGCGTCCAGCCGCCGGTCCCTTTTGTTGGCGGTGGACTGTCGTATGTGTGCTTTCTGGTCGCGCGTTTCAGTTTGTTCGTTCCCGGTCAGAATTAAGAATGCATGGATGATCCCTCACCCGCTATTAGATACCTTTTCCGTGATCGAACCAATAACAAACGCAGGATCTCTCATAATTCCCTGTTCCGGAGGCCTACTCGACGGTGACCGACTTCGCAAGATTGCGCGGCTGGTCAACGTCGGTGCCCATGAAAACGGCGGTATGATACGCAAGAAGCTGGATCGGCACCGCATAGACGAGCGGCGTGATCACCGAGGGCATGTCTGGAAGGATAATCGTCTCCATGGTATCGACACCGGCAGACTTCATGCCGGTGCGGTCGGTGATCAGAATGATCCGCCCGCCGCGCGCGGCAACTTCCTGCATGTTGGAGACGGTTTTTTCGAAAATCTCGTCGTGCGGGGCGATCACGACAACGGGCATGTTCTCGTCGATGAGCGCGATCGGTCCGTGTTTCAATTCACCGGCGGCATAGCCTTCAGCATGAATATACGAGATTTCCTTAAGCTTGAGCGCACCTTCAAGGGCAAGCGCGAAACTCGTCCCACGACCGAGATAAAGCACGTCGGTTGCTTTGGCGATTTCTTTTGAGAGATGATCGATCGATTTTTCAAGCTGCAATGCCTGCTCGATATAGTCGGGGATTGCTGCAATCGCCTGGACGAGTTCAGCCTCTGAGCGCGCGTCAATCGTTCCGCGCTGTACACCGGCCAAAAGCGCCAGGGAAAGCAGCGCCGCCAATTGACAGGTGAAGGCTTTTGTCGATGCGACACCGATTTCAGGTCCGGCAAGTGTCGGGAAAATCACCGCGCTCTCACGCGCCATGGTCGATTCGGCGACATTCAGAATGCTCGCAATCGGCAGACCGGCCGCCTTGCAATAGCGCAGCGAGGCAAGCGTGTCCGCCGTCTCGCCTGATTGTGAAATGAACAGGGCCATGCCGTTCTGATCAAGCGGCATTTCGCGGTAGCGGAATTCCGATGCAACATCCATGTCGACCGGCAGGCGCGCGAGCTTCTCGAACCAGTATTTCGCGACCAGTCCGGCATAATAGGCCGTTCCGCAGGCGGAGAGATAAATCCGCCCGATTTTGCGAAAATCGAAAGGCATTGCCTCGGGATGCCGCACCTTTCCCGCTTTGACATCGATATAATGATCGAAGGTCCGCCCGATTACCTCGGCCTGTTCATAGATTTCCTTCTGCATGAAATGGCGGTGATTGCCCTTTTCCGCCATTTTCGCGATCGTCAGCGACGTCTGGCGCGGACGCAGCACCAGATTGTCGTTCTCGTCGTAAATGTCGATGGCGTTGCGGGTGATCACGGTCCAGTCGCCATCAAGCAGGTAGGTGATTTCGTTGGTGAACGGCGAAAGGGCAATCGAATCGGAGCCGAGATAATTCTCGCCATCGCCATGTCCAATGGCGAGCGGGCTCCCGCGCCGCGCACCGATCATCAGGTCGTCCTCGCCCTCAAACAGGATGGCCAGCGCAAAAGCGCCGCGAAGCCGCTTCAGCGCAAGGCGGGCGGCGCTTACCGGTGTCTCGCCACTCGCCAGATGCGTGTCGATCAGGTGGGCAATCACTTCAGTATCGGTTTCAGACTCGAAACTGCGGCCGCGCGCTTTGAGTTCGTCCTTGATCTCGCGGTAATTCTCGATGATGCCGTTGTGAACCACCGAAACGCCGCCGCTGGTCTGGGGATGGGCGTTGGCAACGCTCGGCACGCCATGGGTTGCCCAGCGTGTATGGCCGATCCCGATATGGCCCTTGAGATGGCCGTCTGCGAGGGAATTTTCAAGATTGACGAGCTTTCCTTCGGCGCGGCAGCGGGCGAGCAGACCGTTCTCCAGGGTCGCTACACCAGCGGAATCATAGCCGCGATATTCAAGGCGTTTCAGCGCATCAACGAGAAGCGGCGCAACCGGCCGCTTGCCGAGAATTCCCACAATGCCGCACATTCTATTGCCCCCTATTGCACACGACCGGAAATGATATCCAAGCGCTTCATAAATACTTGTGTTTTCATGTGGAAATCAAAGTTCATGACAGTGTCTTACAGTCGGAACAACGCAGGCAGAAAAACGCAGCAAAAGGCACTTCTCGTTTCTGTCATATTTTACGATTCCTGTCGCGGAAGTGGCTTGCCCATCCGGCTTTTTCGACTTGCCGCCCGCGGCCGACGGCAAGCGCGTTTTCGCTGACATCGTCGGTGATGACACTGCCTGAGCCGACAAAGGCGCCTGAGCCGATTGTAACCGGCGCGACCAGTGCTGAATTCGAGCCGATGAAGGCATTGGCGCCGATGACCGTTCGGAATTTCGAGAAACCATCATAATTGCAGGTGATGGTGCCTGCGCCGATATTCGCGTACTCGCCAAGATCGGCATCGCCGATATAGGTCAGGTGATTGATTTTCGCACCGCGCGCGACATGGGCGTTTTTCACCTCGCAGAAATTGCCGACTTTTACATCCTCGCCGATATCCGCCCCCGGGCGCAGGCGCGCATAAGGGCCGATTTCAGCGCCGCTTGCCACGCTGACGAAAAGGTTCTTGCCAATATCGCCTTCAAGATAGCAGTTGGCCTTGATATGGACCCCGCTTTCCAGCCGGACGCCGGGAGCGAAGAAACAATTCGGCTCGATCACGCAATCGACGCCGATTTCGGTATCATGGGCGAAATAGACGGTCTCCGGTGCGATCAGCGTCACGCCCGCCATCATGAAGGCCTGACGTTTGCGGTTCTGAAAGATGGCTTCTGCTTTCGCGAGTTCGGCGCGGTTGTTGACACCGAGCGTGTCTTCCTCAGGCCCGGTGACCGCACGCACGACGAGACCCCGGGCATTGGCTATTTCGACAATGTCGGTCAGATAATATTCACCCTTCGCATTGGCGTTGCCAATCGCATCGAGAAGCGGGAGCGCGTGTTTCGCCTTGAGCCCCATAAGACCGCTATTGCAGAAGGTGATCCGGCGCTCCGTGTCGCTTGCATCTTTTTCCTCCCGGATCCGGGCAAGCCGGTCGCCTGACATGATGAGGCGGCCATAGCCTTTAGGGTTGCCGGTTTCAAAACCCATCACCGAGACATCCGCGCCCTCATCCAGGCATTCCAGAATCGATTTGAAAAGGCCGGGTGTCACGAGAGGCGTGTCACCATAGGCAATCAGAATGTCGCCATCTGCGTCGATAAGAGCAGCCCGTGCAGCCAACACCGCGTGGCCGGTGCCGAGGCGCTCTTCCTGAACATAGACGTCAAGCCCGGGGGCAAGGCTCTTAGCCGTTGAGGCCACGGTTTGTGATCCGTTTCCGACAACCAGAGCGATCTTGTCCGCACCCGCGGCTCTGACCGCGCCAAGGACATGACCGAGCATTGGAAGGCCGCCCACCTTGTGAAGCACCTTCGGTAAAGACGAGCGCATACGCGTTCCTTCTCCGGCTGCAAGGACAACGGCGAGAATGGATGCAGTCATGGTCTACCCTGATTTTGCTGGTCGCGAAATTTCAGCGAATCTCATATCGTTTCTAGCAAAAGAACTTTAACAAGTGGTGGGATTGCTGGGATGGCTGATAGAACTGGCGCGACGTCGGTGCTCAAAGCCGACAAACGCGAATTTGGCGCTCGCGGTGACATGTCGTTGCGGGCGTCTTCGGTATATCTGTTCTGGCTTGTCGTCTCAATGGGATCGCTCGTCCTTGCTGCCATTTCCTACATCACGACCGATATCGGCGACCGTTTCGCGGAGGAATTTGCCGGCATCGATGCCAGAACGACAGCGAGCGTCGTCCCGATCACGCGCGGAATCACGGTTGCGCAACGTGTCGAGCAGGCCGTCGCGGTTGATCAGCAACAGCAGCGCCGTCAACTCGATGATCTGACCCGCGTGTTGTACCGGTTGCGCGGCGAGCAGGCATCACTCACCAACCGGGTGTCCGAAATCGATGCCCTCGTCACTCAGAATCGCAACCGGACCACTGCGCTTGAGGAACGTGTTACGGAGGGCTTCGCACAGTTGCGCACCGACGTTTCAGTCGTCAATGTCTCGAAGCTTTCCTTTCCGCCCAATCTCGATCCGGAAGCAACGCCCGTTTCAGACCCGCGGGGCGAGGCATTGAAAAATGCCGCTATCGTGCCACACACGGTGAAAACCGAGCGTCTCAGCACAGAGACAGAGGCTTCCGCTCTTTCAAATCCTGAATCCGGCACCGGCGACAACGCCACCGCCGTTGGAAAGTCTGCTTCGAGCAGCTATGCAAAGAGCGTGCGAACCGTCGCGACGCGCAGCGATGCGCCCGTAGACCCGACTGTCGTTGGCAGTATCGGTCTTGCCGCTTCGACACAATTTGCGATTGATCTTGGCGTCAATCCGACCGTTGAACGGGCGCAGGATCTTTGGGCGAGTATCGGAAAATCGCATCCGGGCATCCACCAGTCCGCTTCGCCGCGCTATCTTCCGACCGGCAATCAGGAGGGCGAGACCCGTCTTGTGGTCGGTCCTTACGTCGATGCCAATGACGCGATCAAAGCCTGCGTGGCGCTGCGCCTTGCAAAATCCTTCTGCAAGACCACCCTTTTCCCGAATTAAGCGGTGCGGCTTAACCGACGGTTGCAAGCGCGGGAAAGAAATCGATCAGTAAATTGGAAATCCAGGTCATCGAACCGGTGATGAACAGGATGCCGCTTGCGACAAGAAGGCCGCCCATTGCCTTTTCCACCGTTCCGAGATGGCTGCGAAACCGCTTCATGAGCGACAGGAAATATTTCGCGAAATAGGCGGCGAGCATGAACGGAATGCCGATGCCGAGTGAATAGACACCGAGAAGAAGGGCCCCCTCACCGGCGCTTCCTTCTGTACTGGCAAGGGCGAGGATTGTTGCAAGAATTGGCCCGATGCAGGGCGTCCAGCCAAACGCAAAAGCAAGACCCATAATATATGATCCGATCGGACCAGAACTCACTTTGCTCGCGTTCGGGCGTACTTCCTTGTACAGAAAGGCGAGTTTGAAGACGCCGAGGAAATGCAGGCCCATGATAATGATGGCGACGCCCGCGATCTGGGCAAGGATTGTCTGATTTTTAAGAAGCACCTGACCGATGATCGAGGCACTTGTACCGAGGGCGACAAAAACAGTCGTGAATCCGAGCACGAAGCAGAACGCGACAAAAAGGACATATCCTTGCGAGCGCTCGGATTTCTGGTCGCCGGTCAGCTGGTCGATGGACACCCCTGCCATATAGCAAAGATAGGGCGGCACAAGAGGGAGGACGCAAGGGGAGATGAAGGAGATGATCCCTCCGATCAAGGCGCCAACCAGCGAAATTTCCATGCCATTCACACTTCAAAAAAGGACTTCGCGTTGCATCGCCCTGAATTGCGCGCCGCTCGAAATCACCGGATAAAAGAGGATGTCGAATTTCTGTCATCGGATATAAAATCAGCCGATGCAAGGCAAGGCTGCTAACATCTTCTTGAGCAGTATAGACGGCTCTCGTAAATGATCTATTTCGAAGAGGCACCCCCTTGTCTTTTTAGCGGCGGGCCTATTGACGGGGTGTGTTTCAACGCTTATCAAGCCGCTCTGTGCTTTGGGAGTCCGTAGCTCAGCTGGTAGAGCAACTGACTTTTAATCAGTAGGTCTCGGGTTCGAACCCCGACGGACTCACCAACTTCTCCCGAATTATAAGTTCAGAAAATGCCTCGGCCTGCCTGTTGGTTTCGGGTAGCGCTCATTGGTCATGCGCGCATCATTGCGATAATCGTGTCAGCCGCCATATCAGCGGGCGCTTTGTCACCCGGTGTTGCCATGAGGCTTCTGATCGTCGCAAAGGCCGCAAGCTGCGCTGCGCGTTCCGGCGTATCCGATAAAAGCCGGTCGAGCAGACGCGCAAGGCCCGCAGGCTTGATGAATTCGTCAATATACTCCGGCACAACCGGATAATCGACGATGAGATTGGGGAGGTTGGCGCTCCATGTGGTGACGAGAAAGCGAAGTCTTCTTGCAATCGGATCAAGCTTGTAGGTCGAAATCATCGGCACGCCTGCAAGCGCAAGCTCCAGGCAGACGGTGCCCGATGCCGCAAGTGCCGCATCGGCGCAAGCAAATGCCGCGATCTTCTCCGCAGGCGTTGTCACGATCTTGGGCTGAACCGGCCAGTCCCGAACCGATGCCTCGATCAGGGGAAGAAGTCGCGGAACGGCCGGAAGGACGAGGTCAAGATCGCTCCGGCGCTGGTGAAGTTCCTTCAATGTCTCATTAAACAGTGGCAGAAGACGCGACACTTCTCCTCTCCGGCTTCCCGGTAAAATCAGAAGGCGCCGCTTTTCATGGGCCGCGCGCTCGCCTTTCTTGCGCGCTGGAAAGGTGCTGAAAAGCGGATGGCCAACATAGGTCGCCTTTGGTCCGTTGAGTGTTTCGAGCGTCTTCGGTTCGAACGGCAAAAGGGCGAGAACATGGTCGACATAAGCACGCATGGCCCGCGCGCGCGACGAGCGCCATGCCCAGACACTTGGGCAGACATAATCAACCACGGGAATATCGGGCCGCACGGCCCGCACCTTGCGCGCGACGCGGTGTGTGAAATCCGGACTATCTATGATGACGAGAATATCGGGCTTCGCATCAAGGACCGCCTCAGCGGTGCGGTTGATCCGGGTAATCAGGGTCGGCAGCCGGGCGATGACGGCGGAAAAACCCATTACGGCAATGTCGTGCATATCGAAAAGCGAGGTCAGACCTTCCCCGGCCATCGCCTCGCCACCGACACCCTCAAAGCTTACCTTGTTGCCAAGACGCGCGCGCATGGCCTCCATAAGCTTCGCCCCGAGCGCATCGCCTGAGACTTCACCGGCTATGATGAAAACCTTGCGCAGGCGATCAGTCATGATGAAAATCGCCTTCGCTGAGAAGAAAGAGCCCGCACTGGCTGACGCGGCGCAGGGTTTCGGCGCGCTCTGCCACCAGAACCGCGCCAGACTGGACGACAAGCCCCGCAAGGCCTGCTTCAGCCATCATGCGGATTGTCTCCGGTCCGATTGCAGGAAGATCGACACGGCGATCCTGGCCGATTTTTGCAGCCTTGATCAGAATGCCCGTCACAGGCCTTTTCGTGATGCGCTGCTCCGCGCGAAGGGCGCGAATGCGGGCGATCATGGCATCGGTGCCTTCCGCGCCTTCCACCGCCCATATGCGCCCGTCATGAATGACGAGGGCCTGGCCGATATCATGTCGTCCGAGATCGGCAAGAACCGCCTTTCCCTTCGCAATATCGGCGCGGATCGAAGGCGTGATTTTCATGTTTCCGTGGTGACACTCATTGAGGAGGAAATCCGGGGCAACATCCTGAATGCCGACCACACGGAACCCCTCCGCCTCCAGGAGATCAATCACCCTTTTCAGAAGACTGTCATCGCCACCGCGCATGGCGGCGACGATTTTCGGGATGCGGACCAGCGTGCCCGGATCGCCGAGGATGGACCGGAAATCGGGCCGCTTGCTCACCCTGCCGAGAAGAACGAGGTCTTCGCACTGGTGCTTTTTGAAGAAAGACAGAATGCGGCCGATTTCGCCCCAATCAAAGGACTGGATATGATCGCCCTGAAGGTGAGGCAGAATTGCATCCGCCTCGCCTTTGATTGCGGCAACGGCATGGGGCTGACCTGCCGCCGACAATGCGGCGATCAACTCACCGACAATGGCGCCGCCACCTGCGACAATGCCAATCGCTCGCCGGGTCGTGATCGGCGCGCTTGCGGCGGACATGTCAGCCGTCCCGGCCGTTGCGCGGCATGCAGAAGGCGCGGTCGGAAGCGGTCCTGATGAAATCGACGATCCGTGCGACCTGCGCGTCGGCGGCGAGTTCCGGCGAAACGGCATTAACGCGTCCGAGAAGCGTGCCCGCGTCTTCGACGAAAAGATCCTTATAGACCTGCCGCACGGCGTGAATGCTGTCGCGGGAAAAACCGTGGCGCTTCATCCCGACAAGGTTGATACCGCCAAGATAGGCGCGGTTGCCAAGGGAAATGCCGAAAGGAATGACATCGTTTTCAACCCCGGCAAGACCGCCGACGAAAGCATAATCACCGATCCGCGTGAATTGATGCACCGCCGAACCACCCCCCATGATGACATGATCACAAAGCGTGACATGACCGGCAAGAAGCACGCCATTTGAAAGGATGACATTGTTTCCAACCAGACAATCATGGGCAACATGGGAATTGGCGAGAAAGACGCAATTATCCCCGATACGGGTTTCATGGCGTCCGGTCGCTGTTCCCGGATTGATCGTCACGCCTTCGCGGATGATGCAATTGTCGCCGATTACAAGGCGGGTATCTTCGCCTTTGAACTTGAGGTCCTGCGGATCGTGACCGACTGAAGCGAAGGGATAGATCCTGGCATCGCGGCCAATCCGGGTATTGCCCGCAAGGGCGACATGGCTCTTCAATACCGCGCCATCCCCAAGGACCACCGGCCCTTCGATGACACAGAACGGGCCGATGGTGACGCCAGCGCCGATGGTCGCCTCGGCGGAAATCAACGCCGTCGGGTGGATGGAGGACATGGAGCTTGCCATTACTATGAGGACTCGCCCGCAATCAGCATGGCGCTGATTTCGGCTTCAGCGACTTTATTTCCATTCACGATTGCAAGAGCCGCGAATTTCCAGATATTGCGCCGCTGTTTCAGCTTGGTGACGTGAAATTCGACCACATCGCCCGGCACGACGGGTTTGCGAAACTTGGCATTATCGATGGTCATGAAATAAACAACCGACGGAGCGTTGGTGTTTTTATCTGCCGCGACACAGATTGCACCGGCCGTCTGGGCCATGCCCTCGATCAGAAGCACGCCCGGCATAACCGGCTGGTTCGGGAAGTGCCCCTGAAAATGGGGCTCGTTGATCGTCACCGCCTTGATCCCGACGCCGGAATTGTCGCCATCGATATTAATGATGCGATCAATCATCAAAAACGGATAGCGATGCGGAAGAAGCTCCATCACCCGCATGATATCGGCGGTTTCCAAGATTTTTGCAGGAGCGTCCATTTCCCTGTTCCTCACCTTCTGCATGCCGCGCCTCAGGCGCGGCGCACTTTATTCATTTTCGCGTTTGACCATCCGTTTGAGAAGCTGCTGCTCGCGAAACCATTCGCGCACCGGGCGGGCCGGAACGCCGCCCCAGCGCGCGCCCGGCGGCACATCGCCGTGGACAACGCTCACGGCGGCGATTTGCGCGCCCATGCCGATCCGCACATGACCATTTACGCCGCTCTGCCCACCGATTGCAACGAAATCGTCAAGAACTACGCTTCCTGAAATACCGACCTGTGCCACAAGAATGCAGTGACGGCCGATCTCTGCATTATGTCCGATCTGGACCTGATTATCGATTTTGGTGCCTTCACCAATCACGGTATCGCGGTTGGCGCCTCGGTCGATGGTCGTGTTCGCGCCGATCTCGACATCATCCTGGATGATCACGCGTCCGATCTGCGGTACTTTGAGATGGCCGCGCGCTGACATCGCAAAACCGAAGCCATCCTGACCGATCTTGACGCCGGGGTGGATGATGACACGGTTTCCGATCAGGGCATGTTCGATGACCGCATTTGCGGTAATGGCGCAATTCCGGCCGATCTTGACATTGGCGCCGATACGCGCGCCGGAGGCAATGTAGCTCCCAGCCCCGATTATGGCACCGGCTTCGACATAAGCGAAGGCCTCGACCGTCACATCCGCTTCCAGCGTCGCTTCAGCGGAAATATAGGCCTTGTCCGAGATTGTTCCGGTCGGGTGGATCGAGACTGGTCGCATGGCGCGGGGGAAAAACAGCGCGGCCGTCTCGGCAAAGGCCCGGTATGGATCGCGAACCTCGATTGCAATCGTGCCCTTCGGTACGCGTGCGGTATATTTCGGGGCGCAGATACAGGCTGACGCCCGTGTCCTTTCAAGGGCAGCCAGATATTTTGGATTGTCGATGAAACTGATTTCACCGTCTCCCGCATGATCAAGCGGGCCGACACCGCTAATCACCATGTCAGGAGAGACATTGGTGGCTATCAAACCACCAATGATTGACGCTATTTCTGACAGCCTCCGCGCATCCGGTACTGGAAAGAAGGAAGTTTGGAAGTCAGACAAATGCGTCTCTCATCGATGGATTCAAACCTGCCATAGAGCCAGACGCGTCGAATCTAGAAGCGCGTGCCACCACCAATGCGGAAGAACTGCCTCTCGTCAAACGACTGATCGGAAAGCACATAGGCAAAGTCACCCCGCAGCGGACCGAACGGCGAGTTCCAGATGATGCCGGCACCAACAGACGAGCGGATCTGGAGGTTATCCGAGCCAGGTTCGAGTGTATCAGTACCAGCAAGCTGCGTATCGAACCCGAAAAGTGAACCGGCTTCGGCAAAAATGGCTGTCTTGATACCGACCGAGCGTGGAACGAGTGGTGGTGGGAATATGACCTCAGCGGTGACGGCGAAGAAATTTGTACCGCCAAGCGAATCATCGTTAGCAACTCCAGTCGGCGATAGCCGAGGACCCAAACCTCTGTTGTCGAAACCGCGAACAAGATCACCACCGGCAAAGAAGTTGTCGAGAATGCGAACATCCTCACCAATTCCGATAATATTACCGGCGCGGCCTCTGAGAAGACCGGTGATTTCACGGTTTGCGTTGAGTTCACGATAATAGGAGGCTCGAATTTCCGATCGTACGAAGTTTACATCACCGCCAACACCGGCAAAATCCTGATTGAAGCGGACGTGAAGACCAGATTTCGGGTCCTGATTGCTGTCGAGAGTATTGTAGACCAGCGTATAACCAACAGAGGATGTGGTGGTCTCAGGCTCGGCCAGGCGAATTGAAGCCGGTGCCCGCGTCTCGATCTCACTAATTCTCTCAAAATCGTAGGTGTAATTGAAGCCGACCTGGAACTTCTCGGTCAAGGGAAGGCCAATGCGCAATGCACCACCGGTGTTGCTAACGTCAAAACTCCGTCTGTCCTGACTGTCGCTGTCGCGGCGGAAAAGATCAAAACCAGCGGAAATACGGCGACCAAGGAAATAAGGTTCGGTAAAGCTCAAGTCATAGGTCTGGTTACCTGAACCAACACCGACTGCGGCGCGGACAAACTGACCACGACCAAGGAAGTTCCGCTCGGTTACCGCGATGTTTGTCAGGAAGCCGCCGCCAAGATCGGCACCAACGCCGAAGGCGACGTCGCCTGTCGGTTGTTCATCGACCTGAACATTCACCACGACACGGTCTGGCGCGGAACCCCGGGAACGGGTCACTTTGACGTTTGCAAAAATACCAAGATTGCGGATGCGACGCTCTGCGCGGGTCAGAAGCGCCTGGTTGAAGGCATCGCCCTCGGCAATATCAAATTCCCGACGAATGACATATTCGCGTGTGCGGGTGTTGCCAAAAATATTGATTCGCTCGACGAAGACGCGAGAGCCCTGATCAATGGCATAAGTTACATTGATACGCCGTCCTTCGACCTGTTCGCCCCGCGGGCGGACTTCGGCAAAGGCAAAGCCCTTGGCCGCAGCGGCAAGCGAAAGAGCTTCAATCGAGCGCTCCACTTCGCGCGCATCATAGACATCGCCCTCTTTCGTCTTCACAAGTGGCCGCAAGTCGGATTGATCGACATCCAGAAGTACAGTATCGATATCGATCTTGCCATAACGATAGCGCTCACCCTCATTCACCGTAATATTGATGAAGAATTTGTTGCTTTTAGCGTCAATGTCGATGGCAGAGGAGATAACTTCAAAGTCGGCATAGCCATGGTTGAAATAGAAGCGGCGCAGTTGCTCTTCATCCGCGGCAAGGCGAGCCTCATCATAAATGTCGCTGCTGCTCAGGAATGACAGCAGCCCCGTCTCGCGCGTTGCGATCGCATTGCGAAGACGACCGTCACTGAACGCATTGTTTCCGATGAAGTTGATCTGGGCAATGCCCGTCTTCTTGGCTTCATCAATTCGGAAGACGACGTTGACGCGGTTCTTGTCGAGTGGCTCGACTGTCGATTTCACTGCGACATTCAAACGCCCTGTTGCCTGATAGGCCTGCTTGATGCGTGCGACATCAGCATCGATCTGATCCGGGTTGAAAACGCCGCGCGCCTTGGTTGAAATGGCGCCTGCGAGGTCTTCTTCCTTGAGTTTCTTATTGCCGATAAAGGCAATGCCGTTGACGACCGGATTCTCAACGACACGCACATTCAGCGTGCTGCCGCTTGTCGAAATGGAAACATCCTTGAACAATCCGGTTGCAAAAAGCGCCTTGAGGGATTCGTCAATGGAAATTGCCGTCGCGCGCTGGCCGGGGGAAATAGTGACATAGGTCAGGATCGTGTCGCGGCTTATGCGCTCGTTTCCGGAGACTGCCACATTGGAGACTGCCTGCGCTTGCGCGTGAGAGACCGAGCCGTCGATAACCGCAAATCCTGCAGAAACGGTAAGCACCATCAACAGGACATAAAAAATTCCTGTAAACAGGCGAAATCTTGCGACATTCATGAAACAGCTGCCTTCATTTCCACACGCTCCGATTTCTCTGTTAAAGAGAATCCCGGAACCCCTTTGGTCTTTTGGCAAAAATACCTACCGGACGCAAGCACAACAGTGCCTTGGGTTTAACAATTCCCTTACAATGCGTTGCATCCACGAAACATCCCGTGAGCGCGTTGCTGCCACGCAACACTTTCAAAGATGGCGTGAAATATCAATCGTGGTGACAAGAAGCATGAAGCTAAGAAGGACCGCAAGCCCGACTTTAAAGCTCCATTCCTGCGCCTTTTCAGGAACAGGACGACCCCTCACCGCCTCGATCGCATAAAACAGGAGATGCCCGCCATCAAGCACCGGAATCGGCAAAAGATTCATAATTCCGATACTGACAGAGAGAACAGCGGTCAGGCTGACAAGGGCGGCAAAACTGATCGCCGCCACCTGACCAGAGACTTCGGCAATACGAATGGGACCACCCAACTGGTCAATTGATTCTCTTCCAGTGAACAATCCAACGAAAAAGGTCGCCGTCCGCCGGATCACATAGACCGTTTCATCAACCGCTTCCCCAACCGCTTCCAGTGGGCCATAGGACTTGTGAATGATCGCATCCGCGCTCGAACTGCGCTGAATGCCGAGCTGACCAATCCGCTGCTTGCCGCCGAACGGGTCGTTGACTTCGCGAAATTCGGGTGTCGCGATCAGGGTAATTTCAGCGCCCTCGCGCAGAACGGAAACAGTGAGTGGAATTTCCGCGCTTACCGAGACGATGCGCTGAAGATCTGAAAAACTTTCGATTGCACTGCCGTTCACGGCAATGATCAGATCGCCTGCCCGAAACCCGGCGCTCGCCGCAACACTGCCTGGAACGATTTCATCGACCTTTGCCGAAATAATGTCGCGCCCGGTCGTCATGAAAAGACCCGTGAAAATCACAATCGCCAGAATGAAGTTCGCAATCGGGCCTGCCGCGACCACGGCGGCGCGCTGCCAGAGCTTTTTCCTGGCGAAAAATTGCGACGTATCATGCCCCTTCGCTTCCAGCGCCCTGAGATCACCCGGCGTACTTGCGGCATTGGCATCATCGATGAATTTGACATAGCCGCCGAGCGGTATGGCGCTCAGGGCCCAGACAGTGCCTTTCTTATCGGTAAAGCTCCATAGGTCCGGTCCGAAACCAATTGCAAATTTTGCAACGCCAATACCGTTCCAGCGCGCAACAAGAAAATGGCCAAGCTCGTGGAAAAAGACGACAATGGTCAGAACGAAGAGAAATGGCAGGCACCAAGCCACAATCCATGTAAAGCCTTGTCCGAGCAGTTCCATTGTCTCATCCTTTCAGGGATCTGTTGCGCATCGATTGATCCTATCGCGCCGCGTCTGCTCTTTTCAGGCCGCTTTCACGCATATAGGGCATCCGACGCGGTCCGGCGCGCAAAATGATCGACCGTCCGCGCCATGTCCAGTGATTCGATCTGCGCAGAAGGGCCGAATTCCTTGCTCCCTGCTGTGAGCACCCGTTCGACAAGCGCACTCATGCCATAAAAGTCGATTCCCTTGCCAAGAAACATCCCGACCGCAACCTCGTTTGCCGCGTTGAGAAGGTTGGTCGCGACATCGCCCGCTTTCAGGGCTTGCCGCGCCAGGCCAAGCATAGGAAAGCGCTGCAAATCCGGTTTTTCAAAGGTCAGGGTGCCAATGCTTGCGAGGTCAAGGCGCTTGACGCTGGTCGCAATGCGTTGCGGATGCGCCATGCAATGGGCAATCGGCGTGCGCATGTCGGGGCTGCCGAGTTCAGCAATCACCGCGCCGTCGATGAAAGACACCATGCCGTGGATGATCGATTGCGGATGCACCACGACGTCGAGCTGATCGTGCCGGATTGGAAACAGGTGATGCGCCTCAATGACCTCAAGCCCCTTGTTCATGAGGGTCGCTGAATCGATCGTGATTTTCGCGCCCATGCTCCAGTTGGGATGTTTCAGCGCCGCCTCCGGTCCTGCGGCCGCGATCCGCGCGCGCTCCCAGGTTCTGAACGGACCGCCAGACGCGGTCAGCGTCACCTTCTCGACATCACGCATTTGGCCGGCAAGCAGCGCCTGAAAGATCGCGTTATGTTCAGAATCGAGCGGCAGCAGAGTCACCCCCTTTGCCCTCACCCGCTCGCGCAGATAAGTCCCGGCGCAGACGAGGCTTTCCTTGTTGGCAAGGGCAAGCATCGAACAATGATCGATCGCAGCAAGCGTCGGGGCAAGGCCCGCAAAACCCACAATCGCTGAAATCATCATGTCGCAGGGAATGCGCGCAGCCTCGAGAACCGCCTCATCGCCGCCAATCACCATACAGTCGAGATCGGAAAGCGTGGCGCGAAGCTCCGCGAGCTTGTCTGGATCGGCAATCGCCACCACCCGCGCGCGGGTCAGGCGGGCAATTTCGGAAAGTCTTTTGACATTCGCACCGCCCGTGATTGCAACAACTTCATAAGCATCGGGATGGGCCGCAACAATATCAAGCGTGCTGGCGCCGATGGAACCGGTTGCACCCAGGATCGAGATGCGGCGAAGGCCGTTTGATTGCATTTTCTCTACTGTTTCCATTGCCGGCTCACACGGCATTGCAGCACTATCAGTGAAAAGGGATGCATTGCCTCTGCTTTGCGTATCGGTCATCTCGTCCCCCGGAGACTTCTAGGCTTCAATCGGAAAGGCTATCGCACAGATCAGCGCGAATGCATAGGCGGCGAGTGTCAGCCCATCTACACGGTCAAGAAGACCGCCGTGCCCCGGAATGAGATTGCTCGCATCCTTGACATTGAAACGGCGCTTGATTGCGGATTCCATGAGATCGCCTGCCTGTGCCACCAGCGAAAGCAGGAACGCGATAAGCGCGAGGCGAAGCGTCGCCCCACCGAAACAGTACTCCGCGACCAGGCTGCCGATCAGAATGGCCCCGAGAACACCGCCAACAAAGCCGGACCATGTCTTCTTCGGTGAGACTTTCGGCATCAGTTTCGGCCCGCCAACGGCACGCCCGACAAGATAGGCGAAAATATCCGCGGCCCAGACCGTGAAACACAAAAATACCAGGAGATTGAGGCCGAGGCCTTGTTCATCTGGATAGGTGCGAAGATAGATCAGGCAGAGCGGCAGGCCACTTGCGATGCCAATCGCGGCAATCGACCAGCCAGACTTTTTCTCAAAAAACCGCACCGTCAGACCGCCAGCCGCAACAAGCGCCAGCGAGAGTATGATCGGTGTAATCGACCGGGCAATAAGCATGCTGGCGATGAGACTTAGAATACAGACAAAAGCCAGCACATCGCGCCTGATGTCGATCACGCGAAGGGTCATCACGGTCCATTCCCAGAGCATGATGGCCGCAATCAGCGTCATCAGGAGAGCGAACCAGAGACCGCCAAGCCAGCCGAAGAAAATCGCAAAGGCGGCAAGAACAAGGGATGAAACGAGCCGAATGCGAAAATCAGAGGCAAGAGCCGGAAGCACGGTTCAACCGCCGCTTTTTGCAGAAGAGATTGCGCCGAAGCGTCGTTCGCGGCCGAAATAATCATCGATCGCGCGCAGGAACTCCGCTTCGCCGAAGTCCGGCCATTTGCACTCGGTGAAGAAAAACTCCGAATAGGCGGCCTGCCAGAGCAGGAAATTACTCAGCCTCTGTTCGCCGCTTGTGCGGATGATGAGGTCGGGGTCGGGTATTGCTGCGGTCTGAAGATGCTGGCTGATGAGATCAATTGAGATCGCATCCGGCGATAGAGAACCTGCTGCAACCGCAGCGGCGATCCGCTGCACCGCACTCAGTATCTCCGCACGCGCGCCGTAATTAAAGGCGATGACGAGCGTCAGACCATTGTTTCCAGCGGTCAGTGTTATCGCGTCTTTGATGAGCCTCGTGATGTCGTCCGGAACGCCACTTTCGCTGCCGATGGTGATCAGGCGGACATTGTTCTGGTGCAGCTCGGCAAGATATTTGCGAATGAAAAGGCGCATCAGGCTGAAAAGTTCGGCAATTTCGCTCTTCGGTCGGTTCCAGTTTTCCGAGCTGAAACTGAACAGCGTCAGATAATCAAGGCCGCATTCGCCCGCGACGCGGGTGATTTCGCGCACCGCTTCGACGCCCTTGCGATGTCCCTCGATGCGGGGCAGCCCGCGCTCCTTCGCCCAGCGACCGTTGCCATCCATGATAATGGCGACATGCCGGGGCATCCGGGGATGGGAAGGCTCGTCTTCGGCAAACGGGATGAGAGAGGCATCGGACATAGAGATTGGACAACCTAAACCTGCATGATTTCTTTTTCTTTTTCCGCGATCATCAGGTCGATTTTGGCGATTGTCTCATCGGTCAGCTTCTGGATCTGGTCTGACGCCTTATGCGCCTCATCCTTACTGCAATCGCCATCCTTTTCCGCCTTCTTGACACTATCCATGCCATCGCGGCGGACATGGCGTGCCGCAACCCGGCCCTGTTCGGCATATTGGCCGGCAATTTTGGCAAGTTCCTTGCGGCGCTGCTCGTTGAGTTCCGGCATCGGGATGCGCAGATTCTGACCGTCCATGATCGGATTGAGGCCAAGACTGGATTCGCGTATGGCACGATCCGTCGACTGAACCATGCTCTTGTCCCAGACTTGAACATGGATCATCCGCGGTTCGGGAACGGAGACCGAGGCAACCTGCGTGATCGGCATCTGGGCACCATAGGCATCAACCATGATCGAATCGAGGAGGCTCGCGGAGGCGCGGCCAGTTCTCAGACTTGCCAGTTCGCTTTTGAGCGACGTGAGCGCGCCCTCCATCCGGCGTTGCAGATCCTTGAAGTTTACAGGATTATCGGTCATTTTTCACCACCTTCGCTGAACGCAATCGCTGCGTTCCTATTCTCATTTACAAATGGTTTGCCGCAAAAGCCTTAGCCGCGACATGTCATAAAGTTCGCAGGCATAACGTTCATGGGCACAACGTTCATGGCATGAAGCATCATCAGCGCACAATAGTACAGCGCCCCCCGCCACTCGCAACCTCGAACAGGGCGCCCGGCGTTTTGATCGAGAATACCACGACGGGAATGGCACCCTGTTTCGCAAGATCTACCGCTGCGACATCCATGACTTCAAGTCCGCGTTCGATCACTTCGGCGTGGGACAGGGTTTCAAACCGGAAGGCCGTTTTATCCTTTTTTGGATCAGCGGAATAAATACCATCAACATTGGTGCCCTTGAAAAGGGCATCGCAGGATAATTCAAGCGCCCGCAAGGCCGCGCCCGTGTCTGTCGTGAAATAAGGCGCGCCGGTTCCTGCCGCGAAGAGAAGCACGGTGCCCTGGTCCATCGCGATTTCGGCTTCGCGCTGGGTGAAGCTGTCGCAAATCTCGGGCATTGCAATCGCCGACATGATGCGCGCATCAAGACCGGCCTGTGTGAGCCCGTCTTGCAGCGCGATGCAGTTCATCACCGTTGCGAGCATGCCCATATGATGAGCGGCCACCCGGTTTCCATCTGAAATCTGAACCTGCGCTCCGCGGAAGATGTTACCGCCGCCAACCACGATAGCCACTTCAATACCGAGCGAGATCACCGCAGCGACTTCTTCCGAAATCCGGTCGATGACCGCCCGGTCGATCCCAAAACCCTGGTCGCCCATCAAGGCCTCGCCTGAAACCTTGAGAAGAATGCGATGAAAGGGAAGTGTATCGTCCATTTTCAAAAAATCCGTCGTCCGTCTTCCCCAGCCATAAGGGAGCCATAAGGGCGCCATAAGGGCGTTCTGGCTTGAGGCCTCGTTCCGCATACACGATGGTCGCGGCGAAGGAAACAGCATCGCGCGGAAACAGGCAACGATCCCTCGTTTTTTAACCCTCATGCCGAGGTCGGCATTAAAAAACCCCGCCAGCCGGGTGGCTGACGGGGTATCTGGAATGTAAGGGACAAAATTCTTTAGAAGAGGCCTATAGGATCGAAAAGGTTAGTGACCGGTCATCGCAGCCACTTCAGCCGCGAAATCCGTTACTTCCTTTTCAATGCCTTCGCCGAGGACAAAACGCTCAAATGCCACAACCTTGACGGGCGCGCCGATTTCTTTGGCAAGGTTTTCGACCGCTTTCTCGACGGTGTTCTCGCCATCGATCACGAATGTTTGCGACAAAAGAACGACTTCCTCATAATATTTGCGGATCCGGCCCTCGACCATTTTTGCACTGATCTCCGCTGGTTTTCCGGAACCTTTGGCCTGCTCCGTGTAGACAGCGCGCTCACGCTCGACAATTTCAGCGTCCAGTTCGCTCGCGCTCACGGCGAGCGGATTGACCGCTGCAATGTGCATCGCGACCTGGCGGCCAAAGGCGTTCAGCCGGTCGGCATCGCCGGTCGATTCGAGCGCGACCAGAACACCAATCTTGCCGATACCCTCGCCAATGGCGTTGTGAATATAAGACGCGACGACACCGGTTGCGACCGACAGAACAGCGGCGCGGCGCAGCGCCATGTTCTCGCCGATCTTTGCAATCGATTCGGTGATCTCCTCGGCCACGGTGCGGCCGGACCCGGGATAGCTGGCGTTCGCAATCGATCCGACGTCACCGTTCACAGAGAGTGCGACCTCAGCGACATTGCGGACAAGGTTCTGGAACGCATCGTTGCGGGCAACGAAATCCGTTTCGGAATTAAGTTCGATCACCGCGGCCCTGTTTCCCTCGGACGCAACGCCGACGAGACCTTCTGCGGCCACGCGATCTGCTTTCTTGGCGGCTTTGGAAAGACCTTTGGCACGCAGCCAGTCGACCGCCGCCTCTATGTCACCGTCAGTCTCGGACAAGGCCTTCTTACAATCCATCATGCCCACGCCGGTCATCTCGCGGAGTTCTTTTACCATGGAAGCGGAAATTGCCATTTTTTCCTCTTTAGATTTTGGCGCAGGTCAGCGCCGGGATATTTGGGCGCAACTGAGCGCCGGGTCAGGTTTTTCAGCAGAAAAAATCAGCCGCGGGCGAGCTCTTCGGCCTGCCCGAGCCAGTTATCACGCTGGATACGGCCTTTGAATGACAATGCATCGTCAATCTGGGCGATTTCTTCGTCGCTGAAGGCCGCGATCTGGTCAAACCTGATGACGCCGAGCGCGTTCAGTTTCTTTTCGAGAACAGGACCGATACCGGAGATTTTCTTGAGATCGTCGGCTTCGCCGTCCGGCTGCGTGAAGAGCGCAACGAGCTCCTGCTCATCTTCCTGCTCGCCACCATCGGCAACAGCGCTTTCTGCTTCCTGCAAGACAGGTTCCATCACCGTCTCGGATGCACCAATATCGACACCGGAAGAGCCCTGAGCGCGGGCAATGCCGTCAATCGAGGCGCGGGCGATGAGATCGCAGTAAAGCGAAATTGCGCGGCCGGCATCGTCATTGCCGGGAACGGGGTAGTCAACGCCATCAGGTGAGGAGTTTGAATCGATGATCGCAATCACCGGAATGCCGAGGCGCTGCGCCTCGAGAATGGCAATCGCTTCCTTGTTCGTGTCGATCACGAAAAGCATGTCCGGCAGACCGCCCATATCCTTGATACCGCCAAGCGAGCGCTCAAGTTTCTCCAGTTCGCGGGTGAGCGTCAGACGCTCTTTCTTGGTGAAGGCAAGCGCTTTTTCGCCCGCAAACATTTCCTCAAGTTCGCGCAGACGTTTGATCGAGTTTGAAATTGTCGACCAGTTGGTCAGCGTTCCGCCGAGCCAGCGGGCATTGACATAATATTGCGCGCATCCCTTGGCGGACGTTGCGATAATTTCCGATGCCTGGCGCTTGGTTCCGACAAAAAGAATGCGGCCGCCCTTGGCCACCGCGTCACTGACCGCCTTGAGGGCCTGATGCAGAAGCGGCACGGTCTGGGACAGATCAATGATGTGAATATTGTTGCGGGCGCCAAAGAGATATTTCTCGACGCGCGGGTTCCAACGATGGGTCTGGTGACCAAAGTGAACACCTGCTTCGAGAAGTTGACGCATAGAAAATTCTGGCAGAGCCATGGCTCCGTTCTCCTTTTTCGGTTTTTCCTCCACGGGCCTCTGGGTTCACCGAATGGAACCACGCGTTTTGCGCAGTGCCCGGCCCGTGTGTGTGATGCGCCGGGTGGTACAGCGGTTACAGTGGATTTGCAAGCAAAAACCGCCCCGCTGAAACCGGTTCTGAAACGGATTGGCATCAAGCCGCCAGACGGATCGTGAGACGGGTCGTGAGACGGGTCGTGAGACGGGTCGTGAGACGGGTCGTGAGACTTCTATTGCAGTTCGACATCGACCACGCCGGGAAGCGCTTTCAGCGCTCCGGCAAGCCGCGGCGACAGGACGTAGCGCTCGCTCAGGCGAATCTCGACCTCGCGCCCGGATTTTTCATCGACAACGAAGAAGCTCACCGTGCCGCCATTGCCATTCGGGCTTCTTGGCAATTGTTGATAGAGGATGGAAATTGGCGCGGCCTCGCGAACAAAAACATTGAGCGTACCGCTAAAACTTGCCGCTGCGCGATCCAGTGTCTCAACCGACTGGATGCGAACATTGACCCCTTCGGGGCGATTTTCGGCGGCGACGATCAGGATCACAGAATTGCCCGGCTCAAGATAATCGCGATGCTGGGCAAGGGTTTCGCTGAAACAGACGGCCTCATACTGCCCGCTCGAATCGGAAAGCCGCAGGACCGCCATCTTGTTGCCGGTCTTCGTGTTTCGTTCCTGACGGCTGATAATCGTTCCGGCGATTTTTCCGACCGGCGCGCCGCGCCGCACATCCTCCTCAAAGCTGACCCAGGGCTTCACCTTCAGCTTACCGAGAAGGCTGGCATAGTCATCCAGCGGATGGGCACTCAGATAGAAGCCAACCGACGAAAGCTCGCGGGCGAGCTTTTCCTGCGTGTCAAAATCCGCAATTTCTCGCAGTCGGATCGGTTCGGGGCCGCTGACGGCGGCAAACATGTCGTTCTGGCCGGTGGCGCGGTCCTCGTGGCGGCGCGCGGCAAGCGCCATGATCTGCTCCAGCGCATCGAGCACCTGTGCGCGGTTGCCGACAAGCGTATCGAAGGCGCCAGCAGAAATCAGGCTCTCCAAAGTGCGCTTGTTGAGGGATTTCGGATCGAGATTGCTCCCGAAATCCGCAAGATCGGCAAAACCGCCCTCTCGCCGTGCGGCCACAATGTCATGGACTGCCTGCGCCCCGACACCCTTGATCGCAGCAAGCGCATAGAAGATCGTATTCCCCTCCGTTTGAAACTCCACATGGGACTTGTTGATATTCGGAATTTCGACCGAGATATTAAGTCTTTCTGCTTCGCGCTTGAAATCGCTCAGTTTATCTGTATTTCCCATATCCAGCGTCATGGATGCTGCGAGGAATTCGACCGGATAATTGGCCTTGAGATAGGCGGTCTGGTAGGCAACGAGCGCATAGGCGGCGGCGTGGGATTTGTTGAACCCGTAATTTGCGAATTTTGCGAGGAGATCAAAGATTTCGTTGGCCTTGGCCCGCGTCAGACCGCGCTCCTGCGCGCCATTCACAAAGCGCGCGCGCTGGGCTTCCATCTCTTCACGAATTTTCTTGCCCATGGCCCGGCGCAGCATATCCGCCTCGCCAAGGGAATAGCCCGCGAGCTCCTGAGCAATCTGCATCACCTGCTCCTGATAGATGATGACGCCCTGGGTCTCGGTGAGGTATTTCTCGATTTTCGGATGGATATAGTCCGGCTTTTCACGACCGTGTTTGCGGTCGTTGTAGATCGGGATATTGTCCATCGGTCCCGGACGGTAAAGCGCCACGAGGGCAATGATATCCTCAAACTGGTCGGGCTGCATGCCGATCAGCGCCTTGCGCATGCCCTGACTTTCAAGCTGGAATACACCAACCGATTCACCGCGCGCAAGCATCGCATAGGTCGCCGCGTCATCAAGCGGCAGGGTGCCGAGATCGATGGTGACACCGCGCCTCTCAAGGAGTTCCAGTGCTTTTTGCAGCACAGTCAGCGTTTTGAGCCCGAGAAAATCGAATTTGACAAGCCCGGCCTGCTCAACCCATTTCATGTTGAACTGGGTCACCGGCATATCGGAACGCGGATCGCGGTATAGGGGAACGAGTTTTTCAAGCGAGCGATCACCGATGACGATGCCGGCTGCGTGGGTTGACGCGTGGCGGTAAAGCCCCTCAAGCTTGAGCGATGTGGCGATCAGCCGATCGACGATCTCCTCCTTGCGGGCTTCCTGAAGCTTCGGCTCGCCTAAAACCGCATCAGCAAGCGAGACCGGATTGGCCGGATTGTTCGGCACCAGTTTGCAAAGCCTGTCGACCTGACCATAGGGCATTTGCAGCACACGCCCGACATCGCGCATCACAGCGCGCGCCTGCAATGTTCCAAAGGTGATGATCTGGGCGACATGATCGCGGCCATAGCGTTCCTGAACGTAGCGGATCACTTCATCGCGCCGCTCCTGACAGAAATCGATGTCGAAATCCGGCATCGAAATACGCTCGGGGTTGAGGAAGCGTTCGAACAGCAGGGAAAAGCGCAAGGGGTCGAGATCGGTGATGGTGAGCGACCATGCGACGACGGAACCCGCCCCCGATCCCCTGCCCGGTCCAACCGGAATTTTCCGGGATTTTGCCCAACGGATGAAGTCAGCAACGATCAGGAAATATCCGGGAAATTTCATGTTCTCGATGACATCGAGTTCGAATTCGAGCCGGTCGGTGTAATCCTTTTCGGTGCGGTCCGCAGCGCAACCCTGAACCGCGAGCCGCGCCTTCAGGCCCGCGCGCGCCTCCGTCCGCAGGACCGCCGCCTCCGCTCTGACGGCTTCGTCGCCCGAAAGACCGTCAGCCGCGAATTGCGGCAGAATGGGGGCGCGCTTCTCGACCAGAACATGGCAGCGCCTGGCAATCTCGACCGTGTTCACAAGCGCCTCCGGCAGGTCCGCAAACATTTCGCACATGGCGCTCTGGCTCTTGAAATGGCAGGCGCTCGAAAGTCGGCGGCGATCATCCGCGTCAAGCACCGATCCTTCCGCGATGCAGATAAGCGCGTCATGCGCTTCATAGTCGGCCTCGGTCGCGAAAAACGGCTCGTTGGTCGCAACAATTGGAATATCGAGATCATAGGCAATATCGAGAAGGGCCGGTTCGCGCATTGCCTCGTCAGCAAGATCAAGCCGCTGCAATTCGATATAGAAGCGGTCGCCGAAAAGCGCCTTCAGGAGACGCGCGCGCGCGCGCGCTTCGTCCGGACGATGGTCAAGGATCATCCGGTCGATCGGGCCGTCGCGCCCGCCGCTGAGGCAGATCAGCCCGGACTGGCGCTCTGTCAGGTGTTCAAGCGTGATATGGGCTTCCTGATCACTGCCAGTATCGAGAAAACTGCGCGAAACCAGCGCGACCAGATTGGCATAGCCCTCCTGATCCATGGCAATCAGCACCAGGGTGACAAGGCCATGCGCCTTGCTGTTGTTGCGCCGGAAATCGTCGGTTTGTACAGCACCCGCAAGCGCGAGCCTGATCTGGCATCCGATGAGGGGTTGAATGCCGCAAGAGGCAGCCTTGTCGGAAAATTCGAGCGCTCCAAAAAGATTGCCGCTATCGGTGAGGCCGAGGGCGGGTTGGGCATCAGCCTTTGCGAGATCGAGGATTTTCCCGATCTTCATGCCGCCTTCGAGCAGTGAATAGGCCGAATGGCAGCGCAGATGAATGAATTTGACGTCTGCTGTCATCAAAACCTCCCTTGCTCGCGGCACGCCAAGAACGCCAAGAACGCCAGGAACCTCAGAAACGCACAGGCTAGATTAGCCATATTCCCCGCCGCGCCCAAGCAACTTTGCGCTTGATCCTGCCTCATCCACGGAATTCAGAAGTGTATAGTTCGCCTTTCGTTCCCTCACGAGGAAAGCCGCGCCGCGATATCCGCCCAGAATGTGGCGGACAGGAAAAAGGTTGAAAGCGAAATCAGGGCAGCAATGTCGCGAATGATGGTCATTTCGATCTCCTGTTATCTCAATGCATCCATAATGTTCTTGTTTTGTTCTAATGTCAACAGGCCATTCCCGACGCAGCCATTGTGGTTAATCAAAAATTAAAAATCGATGATCCTGCCATTGCGCAATGTCACGCGGCGATCCATTTTGGCGGCAAGATCCATATTGTGGGTCGCGACCAGCGCGCCAAGCCCGCTTCCCCTCACAATTGCCATCAGCGCATCAAAAACATGGGCAGACGTCTGGGGATCGAGATTGCCGGTCGGTTCATCGGCGAGGAGAACGCGGGGCGCGTTGATGACAGCGCGCGCGATTGCAACGCGCTGTTGTTCGCCGCCGGAAAGCTCAGCCGGGCGGTGTGTGCTGCGGTGATCGATCTTGAGATATTTCATCACCTGAAGCGCCCGCTCCCGCGCCTCCGCGGTGCGCATGCCGCGGATCATCTGCGGCAAGACGAGATTTTCAAGGGCATCGAATTCAGGCAGCAAATGGTGGAACTGGTAGACAAAGCCGATTTCAAGCCGGCGCAACAGCGTGCGCTGTTCGTCGTTCATTCTGGCGCAGGCTCTGCCGCCGATGAAGACTTCCCCGCCATCCGGCTTTTCGAGCAGGCCCGCAATCTGAAGCAATGTCGACTTCCCCGCTCCGGAAGGGGCAACAAGGGCGACCATCTCGCCGTTGCGGATCGTCAGATCCGCCCCTTCAAGCACCACGAGATCGCCGCCAAGTTGTTTGAACCGGCGCTCGATACCGACAAGCGAAAGCGGCACATTCGGCGCTTCAGGCGGTCGCGTCGGCATTGCAGTGGGTGCCACAGGCGCCGGTGTCGGACTATTCATAGCGCAGCGCCTCCACCGGATCGAGCCGCGCCGCGCGCCAGGCGGGATAAAGCGTTGCCAAAAACGAGAGGAAGAGCGCGAGAAGCACAACCGACACCACCTCGCCGAAATTGATCTCAGAGGGAAGCTGGCTCAGGAAATAATGTTCCGGCGGGAAAATCGTGGTCTGGGTGACGCGCGATACGAACTGGCGTATCGCCTCGATATTATGAGCGATCAGAACACCTGAAATCAGCCCTGCAAATGTACCGAAAGTGCCGATGGCAGCCCCCGTGATCAGAAAAATCCGCAGTATCGAGCCCCTGCTTGCGCCCATGGTTCGCAGGATAGCAATGTCCCTGCCCTTGTCTTTGACCAGCATGGTCAGGCCAGAAATGATATTGAGCGCGGCAACCAGAATGATCAGCGTCAGAATGATGAACATGACATTGCGCTCAACTTCAAGTGCCGAGAAAAATGTCTGGTTGCGTTGGCGCCAGTCGGTGATCAGAGCCGAGCGGTCGACCGCTTCCTCGATTTTTGGCCGCAGCACACCGACGAGATCAGGGTTGGTGGTGAATACCTCCAACGCATCCACCGTGTCGTCCCTGTTGAAATAGGCCTGCGCCTCCTTGAGCGGCATGATCACGAGCGCGGAATCATATTCCGACATGCCGATCTCGAAAATCGCCGCCACAGGATAGGCTTTGACGCGCGGGGTGACGCCGAAAGCGGTGACGTTGCCCTCCGGCGCGATCAGGGTGACCTTGTCGCCGAGACTCACACCGAGCTTGATTGCAAGCCGCGATCCGAGCGCGATGCCTTTCGAGGCTTCGAAGTCCTGAAACGTGCCGATGGTCACATTATCCGCCACCAGCGGAATGCGCCGGATTTCAGCCTCGTCAAGGCCGCGAACCAGCGATCCGGTGGGTTCGCGCGCGCCTCTGGCGAGCACCTGACCTTCGATAAAGGGCACGGCGCGGATGATGTTGCCAACACCTTCGATCCGTTTCGCGATCGCCTGATAATCGGAAAAGCGCGCACCATCCATCGGCTGCACGACAAAGTGGCCATTGATACCCAGAATCCGACTGAGGAGTTCCGTCCTGAACCCGTTCATCACCGCCATGACGATGATCAGCGTTGCAACCCCGAGGAGGATGCCGAGAAACGACAGCGCCGCAATCACCGAAATGAAGGTTTCCTTGCGCCGCGAGCGAAGGTAGCGGCTGGCAATCAACCATTCGAATTTCGAAAACGGTCGTGTTTTTACAGGAAGATCCATCACACTCTCATTCGGCTGGCACTCTGACGGATGCCACGACATTTGCGGCGATCAGGCCGTCAATCTGTTGATCACCGCTTCCGGGGACAGGGACTCGCGCGCACCAGTGGTGCGATTCTTGATTTCTACCATACCATCGGCAAGCCCGCGTGGCCCGACGATGATTTGATGCGGCAAACCTATAAGGTCCATTGTGGCAAATTTCGCACCGGCACGCGCATCTGTGTCGTCATAAAGAACATCCTTGCCCGCTTTCATGAGGCTGGCATAGAGGTTCTCGCAAGCCGCGTCGGTTGCCGGGTCGCCAGGCTTCATGTTGATCAGGCCCGCATGGAAGGGCGCGACGCTCTCAGGCCAGATGATGCCCGCCTCATCATGGCTTGCCTCGATGATGCCGCCCACCAGACGCGACGGACCGATACCGTAGGAGCCCATGTGAACCGGTTTGTCGATCCCGTCAGGGCCGGTCACCCTCGCACCCATGGCGGCGGAATATTTGGTACCGAAATAAAAGATATGGCCAACCTCGATCCCCCGCGCGGACACCTGTTCTCCCGCCGGAATGGCCTCAAACGCGGCCGCGTCATGCATCTCGTCGGTTGCGGCATAATCCGCTGTCCAGGCGTCAAAAATCGACTGCATGACCGCGGGGTCCTTGAAATCGATATCTTCGGGTGGTGTGGCGCGATCAAGGTGCGAGCGGTGGCAAAACACGCCGCTTTCGCCGGTCGCCGCAAGCACAATGAACTCATGGCTGAGATCGCCACCGATCGGCCCGGTATCGGCCTTCATCGGAATTGCCTGAAGACCGAGACGGTTGAACGTGCGCAGATAGGCAACGAACATGCGCTGATAGGCGGTTTTCGCTGTTTCGTAATCAAGATCGAAGGAATAGGCATCCTTCATCAGAAACTCACGGCCGCGCATCACGCCGAAGCGCGGGCGCACCTCGTCGCGGAACTTCCACTGAATATGATAAAGATTGAGCGGCAATTCGCGGTAGGAGCGGACATAGCTGCGGAAAATATCGGTCACCATTTCCTCGTTGGTCGGGCCGAAAAGCATCTCGCGCTCGTGGCGATCCTCAATCCGCAGCATCTCCTTGCCATAGGCATCATAGCGCCCGCTTTCGCGCCACAGATCGGCGGACTGGATGGTGGGCATCAAAATTTCAACCGCCCCCGCGCGGTTCATCTCCTCTCGCACGACATCGTTGATCTTCTCAAGCACGCGCAAGCCGAGCGGCAGCCACGAATAGATGCCGGCCGATTGCTGACGCACCATGCCCGCGCGCAGCATCAGCCGGTGCGAGACGATTTCAGCTTCTTTCGGTGTGTCACGAAGAATCGGGAGAAAGTAGTTTGAAAGGCGCATGGCGCTAGTCCGTTTCGTATCTTTGGGCTTCAAACGAGCAATGATCGCTTGTTCTCTAAAGCGGGAAGCGAAATGGCGCAATGCACGGCCCGTCATCCATAAAAATTTATGCACTCTTTCTGGCCGCTTGCTGCGACAGCGTGCAGCGCAAAATGGTGTTTTATTTATAAAAACAATATCTTAGAGCATCCGTGAAAAGACCGATTGATGGCGACAATTTATCCACCCCAAGACAGTTCACCATGGGGCAGAAAATCGTGGTGACAAACCCTCCCGATTGAGCTAGTTTGCGCGTCCAGAGAATGGGAAAAACCATTCCGAAACAGCATTCTGAAGTCTTGGGAGGGACTGAATTTCCAAATCGATCACCTGATCGCCGCGCCTTTGACGGCTGCCTTGGAAATGCAGAGAGCTATACTGAACTAACGGGACCCTGCGTGGTCCCGTTTTTTTATGGCCGAGTTTCCATTTGGTCGCGTCATTCGCTCAGGTGCGAAATGTTGGCGCTCAGGTGCGAAATGTTGGCACGAAGGGAATATCGCGCATCGAAAAGCCGGTTACTTCCACCACGAGATAGATCAGGCCCAGAATCAGGGCGGAGGCGACCGTTGTCGCCGCCATCTTGCGCAGGATCATCGGGCGCGCCGGCGCACTCTCCGTGGTGCCGAGCGTCACATCGTTCGCCTCGCCTTGCGTGACGACGCCAATCGGCAGGATGATGAAAAAGGTCAGCCACCAGAGGATGAAATAAAAAGCAATCACTGTCACGACCGACATATCAGACTTCCTCAAGTTCAATCAATGTGCCCTGGAAATCCTTCGGATGCAGAAAAAGCACCGGCTTTCCATGCGCGCCGATACGCGGTTCGCCATCGCCGAGGACACGGGCGCCTTCGGCTTCCAGGGTCGCGCGCGCCGCCATGATATCGGTGACTTCATAGCACAGATGATGAATGCCACCGGCTGGATTTTTCAAGAGGAACGCCGCAATCGGTGAATCCTCGCCAAGCGGATGCAGAAACTCTATTTTCGTGTTCGGCAATTCGACGAAGACAACGGTGACGCCATGTTCCGGCAGCCTCTGCGGTGCGCTGAGAGATGCGCCGAGAACCGCCTGATATTGTGCGCAGGCAGCAGCGAGGTCTGGCACGGCAATCGCCACATGGTTCAATCGTCCGATCATGGACCGTCCTTTCCGTTTAAGCGCGCAGAAGAAGCACCGAACAGAGCGGCTTCTTGCCCCATATCTGATTGACCTTGGAACGCACCGCTTTGAACACGGCTTCACGCACCAGAGCCTCATCTCGCCGCTTCTTGGCAGGCAGCCCCTCAAGCGTGGAAAGCACCACCTCGAAGAGCACATCTTCGATCCGTTCGTCCTCATCATCTTCGAGCGGAAGCCCGATGATCTCGACGGCGGGATCGTCCGGGATACCGCCCTTCGCATCGATCACGATCGCCACATTGACGACGCCTGCAAAGGCGAGTTTGCGGCGGAGCGGCACACCGGCTCCGACCTCATCGCGGATCAACCGGCCATCGCGCACTAGAATACCCGCCGGGATCTCGTCGACTTTCCTCAGCGCATCTGGCGCAATATGAATGACATCGCCATTTTCGATCACCATGACATCGCGGATGCCCGCCTCCATGGCAAGTCGCGCCTGCGAGCGAAGATGCATCGCTTCGCCGTGCACCGGAATGAGCGAGCGGGGCTTGACCCACTGATACATCTGGAGAAGCTCGTTGCGGCGCGGGTGGCCGGTTACGTGGACCACCTCTTCCTTGTCGGTTATGACTTCGAGACCATCCGCGACCAATTGATTGATAATGTCGCCGATAACCTTTTCGTTGCCGGGAATGGCGCGGGACGAGAAAATGACGAGATCACCCTTCGAGAACGCGATTTCGTTGTGATCATCGCGGGCGATCCGGGCAAGGGCGGCGCGTGACTCGCCCTGCGAGCCGGTCAGAAGCACAACAACTTTTTCACGCGGCAGATAGCCATATTCCGCCGCGCTGATAAAGGGCGGCACATCGTCGAGAAAGCCGAGTTCGCGGGACACATCGACCACCCGGCGCATGGCGGCACCCATGAGAACGACCTGCCTGTCCGCCGCCTTGGCCGCAAGGGCAACAGCACGGATGCGCGCCACATTCGATGAAAACGATGTGACCGCCACCCGGTGTTTCGCGCCCTTGATGATCCGGGTCAGATTTTCCTGAATTTCCGCCTCGCTCGGGCTCACTCCATCGCGCATGGCGTTGGTCGAATCGCAGATCATCGTATCGACGCCGCCGCTTTCGCCGATCTCCTTGAAGCGGCGCACATCGGTCGGAAGGCCGGCACCCGGCGTCGGGTCGAGTTTCCAGTCTCCGGTGTGAAGCACCCTTCCCGCGTCGGTCGTGATCAGAAGCGCGTTTGGTTCCGGTATCGAGTGGGAAACCGCAATGAACTCGACATTGAAAGGGCCAATATCGATCTTTGCACCCTGTGCGACGATTTCCGTGGGCACGGCCTCATATTCGCCATAACTCGATGACTTCGCGTTCAAAAGGCCCGCAACAAAGGCCGTGCAATAGACCGGCTTGCGGATGCTCGGCCAGAGTTCGAGAAGCGCGCCATAATGATCTTCATGGGCATGGGTAATGACGATCCCGACTATGTCTTTCAGGTTCTTCTCGATAAAGGCGATATCGGGGAAAATCACATCAACGCCCGGCTGATGCGGGCCGGGAAAGGAAATCCCGAAATCCACAATCAGCCATTTGCGCTGTTTGGCGCTCCCATAGCCATAAAGGGCAAGGTTCATCCCGATTTCGCCGACGCCGCCAAGGGGTGCGAAAACCAGATCGTCTGTTGTTGTTCTTGTCATACCGTTCCCTTGCGCTGGCGAGTGTCCATCCCTTAGCGCGTGTCGGCTGGAAAGAAAACATCGCCAGCAGTTATTAATCGTTGCCCGCCGCCCGCAAGGCCGAGAACGAGGCGTCCGTCCTTGTCGAGATCGAGGAAACGCCCCCTGATCTTCTCGTTTGCGAGACGCACCAGAATCGCATCACCGAGGCCATGCGCGACCGAGAGCCAGCGCTGTCTGATCAGGCTGAAGCCGGTGCCTTCCGCCCACAAGGCAAGATTTTGGAAGAACCGCTGCTTTAAGCAATCGAAGACCGCGTCGGTTGTCGCATCAATGCCTTCATTCACAAGATCGGTCACGGGATAGGGAAGATTTGCCGGATGATGCGCGATATTGACGCCAATCCCGACCACCACATCCATGGCGCCCTCCTCTTTCCGTGCCTCGCGGGCTTCAAGCAGGATGCCCGCGCATTTCCGACCATTCCAGAGAATGTCGTTCGGCCATTTGACGCGGCAGTCCCTTGTCTCGCGCGGGCTGAGCGCGCTCAGCGCTTCGTGAAGGGAGACGGCCGCGACAAAAGACAGCTCCGCGCATGCAGAAGCGGGGCCCGGCGCATGCAGAAAAAAACTCGCATAAAGATTGCCGGGCTCCGACACCCAACTTCGCCCGCGCCGTCCGCGTCCGCTTGTCTGGCGCAATGCGGTCACGGCCAGACGATCAAGCGCCCGCGTTTTGCCCAGAGCGAAGGCTTCCTCGTTGGTGGAGCCCACCGTATCAAAGGCGAAATGGGCGAGATCGAGCGAAGGATCGTGAAACTCGATCACCTTCAGCCAGCACCCTCAGCCGATGAAAAAGGTTTTGGCAGCACTCGCAGCCCATGCGCCGACTGGTCCGGCAATGGCAATGAAGGAGATGACGAAGACACCGGCAAGCGACAGGATCACGAAAAGCTCCGACGGCATTTTCTCGAACGGCGTCACCGCCTCATCGAAATACATGATCTTGACGATGCGCAGATAATAATAGGCTCCGACCACGCTCGATAGAACACCGATCACCGCGAGCCCGTAAAGATTGGCCTCGATGGCGGCATTGAAGACATACCACTTGCCGAAAAAGCCCGCGAGCGGCGGAATACCGGCGAGCGAGAACATGATCATGGCAAGAACGAACGCCATCCAGGGATGATTTTTCGCAGCGCCTGCAAGGGCGTCGATATCCTCGACCATGCCATCCTTGTGGCGCATGGCCAGGATGCAGGCAAAGGCGCCAAGCGTCATTACAAGATAGATTGTCATGTAAAGGATCACGCCCTTGACGCCGATCTGACTGCCAGCGGCAAGGCCAACAAGCGCATAGCCCATATGGCCAATGGAGGAATAGGCCATCAGCCGCTTGATGTTGCGCTGCCCGATTGCCGCGAAGGATCCAAGCAACATGGACGCAATCGAGATGAATACCACCACCTGCTGCCATTCCCTGATAACCGGCTCGAAGGCATCATAGGCAACGCGGACAAACAATGCCATGGCGGCAATTTTCGGCGCTGCCGCGAAGAAGGCGGTCACCGGTGTCGGCGAGCCTTCATAGACATCGGGGGTCCACATATGAAACGGCACAGCGGAAATCTTAAAGGCAAGGCCACAGATGACGAACACAAGGCCGATAATCAGCCCGACGGATGCCTGATCTTCCTCAATCACCCGTGCGATTTCCGGAAATTGCGTGTGCCCTGTAAAACCATAAACAAGCGACATCCCATAGAGCAGGAAACCCGAGGAAAGCGCCCCCAGAACGAAATATTTGAGCCCCGCTTCGGTCGCCCGCGTCGAATCGCGGTTGATGGCGGCAATCACGTAAAGCGAGAGCGATTGCAACTCGAGGCCGAGATAAAGTGCGATCATGTCGTTTGCGGAAATCATCATCAGCATGCCGAGCGTCGCAAGCAGGATCAGAACCGGATACTCAAACCGGTCAAACTTCTCGCGCTTCGCAAAACCGATCGACATGGCGATTGTCGCAACAGAGCCGCCCAGTGTCAGTATTTTCATGAAGCTCGAAAACGGGTCGACCACGAATGACCCGTCGAAGGTTGTGATCGTCTGGTCCCTATCACTGAGGACGAAGATCGCAACTGCAATGAGAAGCGCAATCGAAAGTCCCGTTACGGTAACATTCGCGTTCTCCTTACTGAACACACCAAGCATGAGGAGCATGAGCGCGCCAATCACGAGCATGATCTCAGGTAGGATGGGCGCCAGATTGAGGGCGTTCAGATAAGCTTCCTGCATTGTCATTCGCCCCTATTTCAATCCGTTGGCGGCGGTCTGGAGACCGGTATCGGCTGCCGCAAGTGCCGCTTGATAGCCCTCTATCAGATTGTCCACCGCAGCCGCGGTGACATCAAAAACCGGCGCCGGATAGACGCCGAAAAAGATGGTCAGAATGACCAGCGGCGCGATGATGAGTTTCTCGCGCGGTGAAAGATCGAGGATCGCCTTGAGACTTTCCTTGTCGAGTTGGCCGAAAACCACACGCCGGTACAGCCACAGCGCATAGGCAGCGGAAAGAATGACCCCGGTCGTGGCAAAGAACGCCACCCATGCATTGGCCCGGAATGCGCCAAGAAGGGTCAGGAATTCCCCGACAAAGCCGCTGGTTCCCGGAAGCCCGACATTCGCCATGGTGAAAATCAGGAAGGCCGCCGCATACCATGGCATCCGGTTCACAAGCCCGCCATAGGCCGCAATCTCGCGGGTATGCATCCGGTCGTAGACAACGCCGACGCAAAGAAACAGAGCCCCGGAGACAAGACCATGTGACAGCATCTGGAAAATACCGCCTTGAATGCCCTGCTCGTTTGTCGCGAAAATTCCCATGGTGACATAACCCATATGGGCAACTGAGGAATAGGCGATGAGCTTCTTGATGTCTTCCTGCATCAGGGCGACGAGCGATGTATAGATGATCGCAATCACCGACAGACTGAAAATGAGCGGGGCAAAATCGGCTGATGCGAGCGGGAACATCGGCAGCGAGAAACGCAGGAAACCATACCCACCGAGCTTCAGCAAGATGCCCGCAAGGATGACGGAACCGGCCGTCGGCGCCTCAACATGGGCATCCGGCAGCCAGGTATGGACCGGCCACATCGGCATCTTGACCGCGAAGGACGCGAAGAAGGCAAGCCACAGCCATGTCTGCATGCCCGCCGGGAAGCTATGGCCGAGCAGCGCCTCGATATTCGTCGTACCCGCGTCCCAGAACATTGCCATGATGGCAAGCAGCATCAGAACCGATCCGAGGAGCGTATATAGAAAGAACTTGAACGAGGCATAAATACGCCGCTTGCCGCCCCATATGCCGATGATCAGGAACATCGGGATCAGACCGGCCTCGAAGAAGACATAAAAAAGAACGAGATCAAGCGCGCAGAACACGCCGATCATCAGCGTCTCGAGAACGAGAAACGCAATCATATATTCCTTGACCCGGCTCTGAACCGATTCCCAGCTTGCAAGGATGCAGAGCGGCATCAGAAAGGTCGTCAGGATGACGAAGAGCATCGAAATACCGTCGACGCCCATCCGGTAGCCGATCGCGCTGCCGTCGAGCCAGGCGATTTCTTCCTTCATCTGAAAGCCAGGATTGGCGCTGTCGAAATTGATCCAGATGCCAAGCGAGAGAATGAAGGTGACGAGCGTGGTGATGAGCGCGATGAAGCGGATATTCTGGCGCGCGACCGCATCGTCGCCGCGCACGATCAATATCATCAGCACACCGACCAGAGGCAGGAAAGTGACCGTGGAGAGGATCGGAAAGGACATGAACGGCTTCGTCTTTCTCAGTCTTGAATTAGAACATCATCCAGGTGACGAGGGCGGCGATGCCGATCATCATGGCGAAGGCATAATGGTAGATATAGCCTGTCTGCAGCTTGACGACGCGATTGGTCACATCAAGCACGCGGGCAGAAACGCCGTCCGGCCCGAAACCGTCGATCATCCAGCCATCCCCACGCTTCCACAGGAAGCGGCCGAGCCACATCGCCGGACGAACGAACAGGAAGTCGTAGATCTCATCGAAATACCATTTGTTGAGCAGGAACTTGTAAAGCCCCGGCTGTTCGGCGGCGAGTTGCTTCGGCAGTTCCGGGTTGCGGATATAAAACTGATAGGCAATGCCGAGACCCGCCAGCATCGCAAGGGTCGCTGCCGATTTCACCAGGAACGGGACTTCGTGCATATCATGCAGGATATGATTGTCCGGTCCGGTGAAAAGCGCGCTCTTCCAGAATGCCGCATAGCTGTCGCCGATGAAGACACCATAGAACGCAAGCCCTGCAAACAGCGCGCCAGCAGACAGAATCAACAGCGGAACCGTCATGATCAGCGGTGATTCATGAATATGGCTCATGACCGAGGTGGAAGCGCGCGGCTTGCCGTGGAAAGTCATGAAGACGAGCCGCCAGGAATAAAAGCTCGTGAAAAGTGCCGCAAGCACCGTCATCGCAAAGGCAAAACTCGCCGCCTGATTCTGACCGGCATAGGCCGCTTCGATGATGGCGTCTTTCGAGAAGAAACCCGCTGTTCCAATGAATGTTCCCGGAATGCCGACACCCGTGAGCGCGATGGTTCCGATGATCATGGTCCAATAGGTGAGCGGAATATGTTTTCTCAATCCGCCCATGCGGCGCATGTCCTGCTCGTCGGATACCGCATGGATGACCGATCCCGCGCCAAGAAACAGCAGCGCCTTGAAAAAGGCATGGGTGAAAAGGTGGAAGATGCCAACCGAATAAGCGCCCAGCCCAAGGGCAACGAACATATAGCCGAGCTGCGAACAGGTGGAATAGGCAATCACCCGCTTGATGTCGTTTTGAACGAGACCGACGCTTGCTGCAAAGATCGCAGTCAGCGCGCCAACGAAGGTGACGAAAGTCAGCGCCGTTTGTGACAATTCGAAAACCGGCGACATGCGGGCGACAAGGAAGACACCCGCCGTCACCATGGTTGCGGCGTGAATGAGCGCGGAAACCGGTGTCGGCCCCTCCATCGCGTCGGGCAGCCATGTATGCAGCAGAAACTGGGCGGATTTACCCATGGCACCCATGAACAGCAAAAGGCAGGCAACCGTGAGAGCAGATTGCAGCGGCAGCTCATAGCCGAGGAAGCGCAGCACCGCTTCCCCTGCCTCACTGCCTTGTGTGCCTTCCGCAATGCCGCGCGCGGCGGCAAATACAGTCTCGAGTTCCACGGAGCCGAAAATCACGAAGATCGCGAATATGCCGAGGGCGAAACCGAAATCGCCCACACGGTTGACAATGAAAGCCTTCATCGCGGCCGCATTCGCCGATGGCTTGTGATACCAGAAACCGATAAGAAGATAGGAAGCAAGTCCTACCCCTTCCCATCCGAAAAACATCTGGATCAGGTTATCGGAGGTCACAAGCATCAGCATCGCGAAGGTGAACAGCGACAAATAGGCAAAGAAACGCGGCCTGTGCGGGTCGTGGTGCATATAGCCGATCGAATAGATATGAACCAGGGCAGACACGCTGTTGACCACGACGAGCATCACCACCGTCAGCGTGTCGATGCGAAACGCCCAGCCGGCCGCGAAATCACCGGATTCTATCCAGCGCAGCACCGGAACGGTGAATGCCTCATCCGCGCTGAAGCCGACTTGAAAAAACGCAATCCAGGAGAAAAGAGCGGAAATCACGAGAAAGCCGCTGGTGATGTACTCGCAGGCCTTGGCTCCGAGCGCGCGCCCGAAGAGACCGGCAATCAGAAAACCGGCAAGCGGCAGAAAGACGATGATCGAATACATGTGCCTCAGCCTTTCATTGCGCTGATATCTTCAACCGCGATCGAACCCCGATTGCGATAGAAGGCGACCAGGATTGCAAGGCCGATGGCCGCTTCGGCGGCGGCCACTGTCAGGATCAGGAGCGCGAAAATCTGCCCGACCAGATCCCCCGCGAAAGAAGAGAAGGCGACCAGATTGATGTTGACTGCAAGCAGGATAAGCTCGACGGACATCAGGATGACGATGACGTTTTTGCGGTTCACGAAAATGCCGAAAACACCGATGGTGAACAGAACCGCGGCAAGCGCCAGGTAGTGAGAAAGCCCGACCCCCATATTATATTCCCTTCCCGGTTTCGACATCGACCACCGAAATAGCACTCTCCCGCGTGCGCCCGACTTGCACCGCGATATTCTGGCGTTTGACACCTTCCTTATGGCGCAGCGTGAGCACGATTGCGCCGATCATGGCGACAAGAAGAACCATGCCGGCGGCCTGGAAAAAGTAGATGTAGCGGGTGTAGAGAAGCTCACCGATGGCGCGCGTGTTGCTGACGGTTGCAACATCCGGGATCGGCGCTGCGGCAACCCCGCTTGCAAATTGCGGATCGAAGATCACACCACCAAGAACGACGACAAGTTCGCCCGCGAGAATGAGCGCGACAAGCCCGCCGAGCGGCACATAATCAAGAAAGCCCTGACGCAGTTCAACAAAATCAATGTCGAGCATCATCACGACGAAGAGAAACAGAACCGCGACAGCGCCGACATAGACCACGACCAGGATCATCGCCAGAAACTCTGCGCCGAGAAGCACAAAAAGACCCGAGGCGTTGAAGAAGGCGAGGATCAGGAAAAGAACCGAGTGAACCGGATTTCGTGACGAAATCACCATCAACGCGGACCCGATCAGGATCGCTGCGAAGAGATAGAAGAAGAATGTTGCGAGCCCCATAGGATATCCCAAGCCTTAACGATACGGCGCGTCGAGCGCGATGTTTTGTGCCAGTTCCCGCTCCCAGCGGTCGCCGTTTTCCAGTAGTTTGTTCTTGTCGTAATAGAGTTCCTCGCGGGTTTCCGTCGCAAATTCGAAGTTCGGGCCTTCAACGATTGCATCAACCGGGCAAGCCTCCTGACAGAAACCGCAATAGATGCATTTGACCATGTCGATGTCATAGCGCGTCGTGCGCCGTGTGCCATCATTGCGGCGCGGACCGGCCTCGATGGTGATGGCTTGAGCCGGGCAGATCGCTTCGCAGAGCTTGCAGGCAATGCAACGCTCTTCGCCGTTTGGATAGCGCCGCAGGGCATGCTCGCCGCGGAACCGTGGGCTGATCGCGCCCTTCTCGAAAGGATAGTTGATCGTCACCTTTGGTTTGAAGAAATAACGCATCGACAGCCCGATTGCGCCGACAAATTCTTTCAGGAAAAGGGCTTTTCCAGCCTGAGCAATGGAAGACATGAGAACTTTCCCCGATTTATGGCGCCCAGCCGGTGAGCAACAGAATGAAGGCGACCGCAAAGACCATGAACAGCGAAATTGGCAGGAAGACTTTCCAGCCGAGCCGCATCAACTGGTCATAGCGGTATCGCGGAACGAAGGCCTTGACGAGCGATACCATGAAGAAAACCAGTGACAGCTTGAGTGTGAACCAGACAACCCCCGGCACCCAGTTGAGGGGCGCGATATCGAGCGGCGGCAGCCAGCCGCCCAGAAACAGGATCGTCGTCATCGCACACATGAACAGGATCGCGGCATATTCGCCGAGCATGAACATTACGTAAGGCGTGGAGGAATATTCCACCATAAAGCCCGCGACGAGTTCGGATTCGGCTTCAGGCAGGTCAAAAGGCGGGCGGTTGGTCTCCGCGAGCAGAGAGATGAAGAAAATGATGAAGAGCGGGAACAGAGCGAACCAGTGCCAGTCGAGAAATGACGGCGGAAGGCCGACCATCGTGCCCGGACCATCCTTCTGAGCAAGCACGATATCGGACATGTTGAGCGAGCCGACGCACAAAAGCACCGCGATGATCACGAAACCGATCGAGACTTCATAGGAAATCATCTGTGCCGCCGAGCGCAGCGCGCCGAGGAACGGATATTTCGAATTCGAGGCCCAGCCGCCCATGATCACGCCATAGACTTCAAGGGAGGTGATCGCGAAAATGAACAGGATGCCGACATTGATATCGGAAATCACCCAACCTTCTGCAACCGGCATGACCGCCCAGGCCGCAAGTCCGAGCGTCACCGTAACAAGCGGCGCCAGCAGAAACACGGCCTTGTTTGCTCCCGAGGGAATGATCGGTTCCTTGAGGATGAATTTCAGCGCATCTGCGAAGGCCTGCAAAAGCCCCCAGTGACCGACGACATTGGGCCCGCGGCGCAATTGCACAGCCGCCCAGATTTTCCGGTCAGCATAGGTCGAATAGGTCACGCCAAGAAGAACGATGACGAGCAGCAGAAGGCTCTGCCCGACAATGATTGCGCCTGGAATGACATAGCTGTTCAAAAATTCCATCACGCCCCCCTATTCTGCCGCTTCGGCGCGCATCGAGGCCGCAAGGGCGGAGCATTCCGCCATCACTTTCGATGCCCGCGCAATCGGGTTGGTGAGATAAAAATCGGCGATGGCTGGCGCAAAGGCGGCCTTGTTCATCTTCTTCGCGCCCTTGGCGATGGCGCCAATCGGCGCTGTGTCGTCGAGAACGATTTCATCGAGTGCTGCGAGATGCGGATGCGCTGCGTAAAGATGGCCCCGCAATTCCTGAAGGTTCTTGAACGGCAGTGTGTGCCCCAGCACGTCCGACAGGGCCCTGAGGATCGCCCAGTCCTCCCGCGCCTCACCGGGCGGAAAGGCCGCTCGGTTCGTCATCTGCGGTCGCCCTTCGGTATTGACATAGGTCGCCGACTTTTCGGTATAGGCGGCACCCGGCAGGATGACGTCCGCCTGGTGCGCGCCCTTATCACCATGCGAACCGATATAGACCTTGAAGGCATTGCCGCTGAGGGCAATTTCATCGGCGCCAAGAAGAAAGACGACATCAAGATCGCCCATGTCTGCTGCCGCAACGCCGCCCTCGCCCGGCACGAAGCCGATATCGAGGCCGCCGACCCGGCTTGCCGCTGCATGCAGGATCGAGAAGCCGTTCCATTCTTCACTAATCGCACCGACCGTCTCAGCCAAAGCGGCCGCATTGGCAAGAACCGCCGCACCATCCGTGCGCGCCAGCGCCGCCTCGCCGACGATGATCAGCGGACGTGCGGCATTCTTCATGATGGTGAAAAAATCGCCGCTGCCGGCAAGAAGACCGGCAAGGCTTTCCGGGCCGGAACCGAGGTAGACGACATCATAGGTCAGATCGGCAGGCGCACCGATGAGACCGATCGGCAATTGCCCTTCCGATGCGCGCCAGGCCTTGCGGATGCGTGCATTGAGAAGTGCTGCTTCCTGGCGCGGATTGGTGCCGATGAGAAGGATCGCGTCGGCATTCTCGATGCCTGCAATGGTGGTGTTGAAAAGATAGCCCGTCCGCCCCTTGGCGGGGTCGAGAGCCGCCCCATTCTGGCGGCAATCGTGATTGGTGGAGCCAAGTGCCGCGAGAAGCATTTTTGCCGCGAACATCTCCTCGGTGCCGCTGAGATCACCCGCAATCGCGCCGATGCGCCCGCCGTCTGCGCTTTTCACTTTCGAAGCAACGGCGGCAAAGGCCTCCGCCCAGCTTGCAGGAACGAGCCGCCCGCCCTGGCGGATATAGGGCCTGTCAAGACGCTGGGTTCTGAGCCCGTCCCAGACAAAGCGCGTTTTGTCGGAAATCCACTCCTCGTTGATCTCCTCGTTCAGCCGCGGCATGATGCGCATGACTTCGCGCCCGCGCGTATCGACCCGGATCGCGGAGCCGACCGCGTCCATCACGTCGATGCTTTCGGTCTTGGTGAGTTCCCAGGGCCGCGCCTTGTCCTGATAAGGCCGCGACGTCAGCGCACCGACAGGGCACAAATCGATCACATTGCCCTGAAGCTCGGATGCCATGGCGCTTTCCAGATAGGTGGTGATCTCCGCGTCCTCGCCGCGGCCAATCAGACCCAGATCGGACACGCCGGCAATTTCGGTCGTGAACCGCACGCAGCGCGTACAGTGGATGCAGCGCGTCATTTTCGTGCGCACCAGCGGGCCGATATATTTGTCTTCCACAGCCCGCTTGTTTTCATGAAAACGCGATCCGTCCATGCCATAGGCCATGGCCTGATCCTGCAGGTCACATTCGCCACCCTGATCGCAGATCGGGCAATCGAGCGGATGGTTGATCAGCAGAAATTCCATCACCCCTTCCCGCGCCTTTTTCACCATCGGCGTTTTCGTGAAGACCTCCGGCGGCTGACCCTCAGGTCCGGGGCGCAGATCGCGCACGCCCATGGCGCAGGAGGCGGCCGGTTTCGGCGGGCCGCCTTTCACCTCGACAAGGCACATGCGGCAATTGCCGGCGACCGATAGCCGGTCATGAAAACAGAAGCGCGGCACCTCGGCACCAGCGGCCTCGCAGGCCTGCAACAGGGTGAAGTGGCTCGGTACTTCGATTTCCTTGCCGTCAACGATGATTTTTGCGGTGTCCGCCATCTTATTCAGCCGCCTCCAGAACCGCATCCTTGTCGGCGCGATGCGAATATTGCTCGATGCGCTGTTCGATCAGCGGACGGAAATGCCGGATCAGGCCCTGTACCGGCCATGCGGCCGCATCGCCAAGCGCACAGATCGTGTGGCCTTCGACCTGCTTCGTCACATCAAGCAACATGTCGATTTCTTTCTTCTGCGCGCGCCCCTCGGCCATGCGGGTCAGCACCCGCCACATCCAGCCGGTGCCCTCGCGGCACGGCGTGCACTGGCCGCAGCTTTCATGCTTGTAGAAATAGGAAAGCCTTGCGATCGCGCGGATCATATCGGTCGATTTGTCCATGACGATCACAGCCGCCGTGCCGAGGCCCGATTGCAGCCCGCGCAGACTGTCGAAATCCATCGGACAATCCATGATTTTTTCCGCCGGAACACAGGGCACCGACGAACCCCCCGGAATAACGGCAAGAAGATTGCCCCAGCCACCACGTATGCCGCCGCAATGTTTCTCGATCAGGTCCTTGAAAGGAACGCTCATCGCTTCTTCAAAGGTTGCCGGATAATTGACATGACCGGATACGCAGAAAAGCTTGGTGCCCTTGTTGTTGTCAGCGCCGAAAGAGGCAAACCAGCCCGCCCCCCGGCGCAGAATTGTCGGTGCGACCGCGATCGACTCGACATTGTTGACGGTGGTCGGCGCGCCATATAGCCCGGCATTGGCGGGAAACGGCGGCTTGAGACGCGGCTGACCTTTCTTGCCCTCAAGGCTTTCGAGAAGCGCCGTTTCCTCGCCGCAGATATAGGCGCCTGCGCCATGATGAACGTAAAGATCGAAATCCCAGCCGGAATTGCAGGCATTCTTTCCGAGTAAGCCCGCATCATACGCCTGGTCGACGGCAGCCTGGAGACGTTCGCGTTCGCGGATGAATTCGCCGCGCACATAGATATAGCCGACATGGGCGCCCATTGCGAAACCCGCGATCAGGCATCCTTCGACGAGCGTATGCGGATCATGCCGGAGAATTTCCCGGTCCTTGCAGGTGCCGGGTTCGGATTCATCCGCATTGACCACAAGATAATGCGGACGCCCGTCGGATTCCTTCGGCATGAACGACCATTTGAGTCCGGTCGGAAATCCTGCACCGCCGCGCCCGCGCAGGCCGGAGGCTTTCATCTCGCTGATGATCCAGTCACGGCCCTTTTTGATTATTTCTCCGGTACCATCCCACTGGCCACGCGCCCGCGCGCCCCTCAGGCCCCAGTCGTGGAAGCCGTGGATATTGGTAAAAATCCGGTTTTTATCATCAAGAAACGCTGTCATGGCCTGTTATGCTTTCTTGTCTGTCTTTTTTGACGCGCCACCTCTGGAAGTCGTGACTTCGCCCTTGTCGACCCGTTTTGAGAAGTCCGTCTCACCACCAGAAGCAAGGATTGTCGCCTGCCCGATCCAGTCATCGCGCACAATGCGACCCGAGAAGGAGAGGAATGTATCAAACCATGCGATCTCTGCTTCATGCCATTTCATGATCTGATCGAAATGCCAGATACCCTGCTCGTTGAGTTTCCCCTCAATCACCTTGCCGACGCCTTTGATGCGCTTCAGATCATCCGCACCGGATTTGCGCGGCGCCGACAGGCCACGCGGCTTTTTGCCAACTGCATTGGCTTTTTCCTCGGCGCTCGCCCCCGGCGGCAGCGAGGCAATTCCATCAAGTACGGGAGCGGGAACGGGCATGACCTCTTCGGCAGACGGCGCGTGCGCTGGCTTTTCCGTCTTCGGGGCCGCTCTTGCCGGTTTTTCCGGCGCCAGCGGCTTTGCGGCTTTCGCCGCTGCCGCCTGGGCCGACTTTTTGGCGACCGGGGCATCATTCGCCGCCCCGTAATGGCGCGCATCGGTTGCGATCTGCGCCGCCGCCCCGTTCATGACATAAGGCGCGATCAGGGGATCTGCCTTGGGTCCATATTCCATACTGTCTTCGAAAAGTTGCGTGCGACCGCTCGCATTAACCGAAAGATGGCGGGCGGTCTGCGGACCGGGCTTTACCGGCACACCCGCTTCCATGTCGTCCAGCATCCCGGCAAACGTCTCAGGCGTCAGGTCTTCGAACGTATCCTTGAAAATCTGCACCATCGGCGCATTGACGCAGGCGCCGAGGCATTCCACCTCTTCCCAGGAAAACTTTCCGTCAGCCGTTACTTCGTGCTGATGCTCGGAAATCCGACTTTTGCAAACCTTGATCAGTTCTTCTGAACCCCGCAACATGCAGGGAGTGGTGCCGCATACCTGAATATGGGCAACCGAGCCCACCGGCTTCAGCTGGAACATCGTATAGAAGGTCGCAACTTCCAGCACCCGGATATAGGCCATGCCGAGCATCTCGCCGATATAGCGCATAGCCGGCTCCGGCAACCAGCCATTGTGCTGGTCCTGCGCCCGCCAAAGCAGCGGAATTATGGCCGAAGCCTGTTTGCCCGGCGGATATTTTCTGATCTGTGCTTCTGCCCAGACAAGGTTGTCCGCAGTGAAGGCGAAACTTTCAGGCTGAATTTCTGCAATACGACGAACAGCCATTAGCGGTCGACCTCACCAAAAACGATATCCAATGAACCGAGAATTGCTGAAACGTCGGCGAGCATGTGACCACGACAAAGAAAATCCATGGCCTGAAGATGTGCGAAACCCGGCGCCTTGATCTTGCAGCGATAGGGCTTGTTAGAGCCGTCCGAAATCAGATAGACGCCGAACTCCCCTTTCGGCGCTTCCACGGCGGCATAGACCTCGCCCTCCGGCACCCGGTAGCCTTCGGTATAGAGCTTGAAATGATGAATGAGCGCCTCCATCGATTGCTTCATGGCGGGACGCTTCGGCGGCACGATCTTGCCATCGGTCGATGAAATCGGCGTGCGGCCCTTCTCGCCTGAGAGCAGATTGACGCACTGCTTCATGATCTTCACCGATTCGCGCATTTCTTCCATGCGGATCAGATAGCGATCGTAACAATCGCCATTCTTGCCGATCGGGATTTTGAAACTGAGATCGGCATAACATTCATATGGTTGCGACTTGCGCAGATCCCACGGCGCGCCGGAACCGCGCACCATGACGCCCGAGAAACCCCATTTCCAGGCCTCTTCAAGCGTTACCACGCCGATATCGACGTTGCGCTGTTTGAAAATCCTGTTGTCGGTCAGAAGCGATTCGATATCGTCGCAGGTTTCAAGGAACGGGTCGCACCATGCGCCGATATCATCCACCAGTTCCTGCGGCAGATCCTGATGCACGCCGCCTGGACGGACATAGGCCGAGTGCATGCGCGCGCCGGAGGCCCGCTCATAAAACACCATGAGCTTTTCGCGCTCCTCAAAGCCCCAAAGCGGCGGCGTGAGCGCGCCGACATCCATGGCCTGCGTCGTCACATTGAGAAGATGCGACAGAATACGACCGATTTCGGAATAAAGAACCCGGATCAGCTGACCACGATAGGGAACTTTGATGGCGAGAAGTTTTTCGACCGCCAGTGAGTAGGCGTGCTCCTGATTCATCGGCGCGACATAATCAAGCCGGTCGAAATATGGCAGCGCCTGAAGATAGGTCTTGGTCTCGATCAGCTTTTCCGTGCCACGATGCAAAAGACCGATATGCGGATCGACCCGCTCGACCACTTCGCCATCAAGCTCCAGCACAAGACGCAGAACGCCGTGCGCGGCCGGATGCTGCGGGCCGAAATTGATGTTGAAATTTCTGACCTGTGCTTCAGCCATGATTACCGTGTCGCTTTCTCGTCGCCGGGCAGGTTGTAGTCTGTCCCTTCCCAGGGCGACTGGAAGTCAAATTGGCGGAATTCCTGGGCAAGACGAACCGGTTCATAGACCACGCGCTTGACCTCTTCATCGTAGCGCACTTCAACAAAGCCGGTCGTCGGAAAATCCTTGCGCAGCGGATGCCCCTCAAAACCGTAATCCGTGAGGAGACGGCGCAGATCCGGGTGCCCGCTGAAGAAAATCCCGTAAAGATCATAGGCCTCGCGCTCGAACCAATCCGCACCGGGAAAAACCTCCGTGGCAGAAGGCACAAGCGTGTCTTCACCCGCCTCGACCTTGACCCGGATGCGCATGTTCTGTTTCGGTGAAAGCAGATGGTAGACCACGTCAAAGCGGCGGGCCCGCGCGGGCCAGTCGACACCCGCGATATCGGTAAGATTGACGAACATCGATTGCGAATCATCGCGCAGGAGCCGCAACACACTGATGATATTGTCGACACTGACCTTGAGCGTCAGCTCGCCAAAGGCAATCGAGACCTCGTCAAGCCGGTCACCGAGCGTCAGGCGCAGATAATCCGCATACTCGGAAAGTCCCATATCGGTCTTTGCAGCCATTCAGCGTATCCCCGAAATTCGTCTCAGCGTTCGATTGTGCCAGTGCGGCGGATTTTCTTCTGGAGAAGAAGGACGCCGTAAAGCAGCGCCTCCGCCGTCGGCGGGCAGCCAGGCACGTAGATATCGACCGGCACAACCCGGTCGCAACCCCGCACCACGGAATAGGAATAATGATAATAGCCGCCGCCATTGGCGCAGGAGCCCATGGAGATGACATAGCGCGGTTCGGGCATCTGGTCATAGACCTTGCGCAGCGCCGGTGCCATCTTGTTGGTGAGCGTGCCCGCAACGATCATCACGTCGGATTGACGCGGCGAGGCGCGCGGCGCGAAACCAAAACGCTCGGCATCATAGCGCGGCATCGACATCTGCATCATCTCGACCGCGCAGCAAGCGAGGCCGAAAGTCATCCACATCAGCGAACCGGTTCGCGCCCAGTTGATCAGATCATCGGTCGATGTGACCAGAAAACCCTTGTCGGCAAGTTCATTGTCGATCTCGACAAAAAATGGATCGTCGGAACCCACAGGCTTTCCGGTCTTCGGATCAATGATCCCCTTCGGCTGTTCCGCAATCAGGGGAGAAGAAATTGTGCTTGCCATAGATTTGCTGCCCTTGGGTGGATCAATCCCACTCCAAAGCCCCCCTCTTCCATTCGTAGATGAAGCCTACCGTGAGAACGCCAAGAAAAATCATCATCGATGTGAACCCGAACCAGCCGAGATCCTTGAAGGCCACCGCCCAAGGGAAAAGAAACGCGACCTCAAGATCGAAAATGATGAAAAGGATCGCAACGAGATAAAACCGCACGTCGAATTTCATCCGGGCATCGTCAAAGGCGTTGAAGCCGCATTCATAGGCCGACAGTTTCTCGGTGTCCGGCGCGCGATAGGCAACCATGAAGGGCGCAACGAGAAGCGCCAGACCAATGACCAGACAGATGCCCAGAAACACGATGATGGGCAGGTATTCTGTGAGGAGTTGTTCCACTGTTCAATCCTTTGCAGCGTTCCCTCTCGGTCTTGAGGCGCAATCGGAAAAGGCGACCAAAGACAGGCATGGACTACGCGGGCGCGTCGGAGTCGTCAAGGGGACAACTTGTAGCGCACGCATAATCTATTGAAGAAACGCAAAGGCTCGTCAACGAGGAAAAGGTCGGATGAACAGCCTAGCCCGAAGGCCAAAGAGAGACAGGGCGGGAAGAACGGGATTGTCGAATGCGGCCCTCGCCTGATCTGCCTCTACGGACTTCCTTTTAAGGGAAAAGAAAATGTCTGACGTCAGCACCTTTGGGTCTGATTTGAGGATTTGAACAACGGAGGATTTCTGGTTCATCTTATCGATTAGGAGATCGAGATGATGAAGAAACCTGGGACTTCAAAGGACGTTGACGTTGCCCCAACTTTTATCCAGCGTGCGCGAGACTCCGGGACTGTGTTTTGCCCATTGGGGGGTGGGCAACTTCCAAGCAGATCGTTCAGCGCGGCATTGTCGAACATGGCATCGGCAAGGATGCCGTTTCAGACGCGCGTTCTCGTCTTCAAGGCCTTTAAGTCGTTTCGCCTCGCTGACATCCATGCCACCATATTTGGCCTTCCATTTATACACGGTCGCGTCGCTGACGCCGTGCTTGCGGCATAGATCGGCGACGGTAACCCCGGCCTCATGCTCCTTGAGAATGCCGATGATCTGATCTTCGGTGAGCCTGCTGCGCTTTCATCTCTGGTCCTTTCGGTTGGGCCAGAGTCTATCTCAAACTGGTTTAGGTGAAGGGGCAACGTCAGAAGGCCTTCTCTTTACTCGCAGCATCATGCTACCCCTACGCAGAAAATCTGTCTGTCTCAGCTGTTCAGATTCTCCCGACGAACTTATCGGTCGCAAATAACCTGACGACGAAAAGCGCGCGTCCATCAACGCGCTTCAATCCGCTTCATGTTGCGTATATATCGCCATAACCAAGATACCGACTACAGACAGGCGAGAAACAGTTTTCTTGTATTGGCCTTGGTCATTTTCAGCGGATTACCACCCGCACTCGGGTCCTTGAGCGCCATTTTGACCATCTCGTCGACACGGTCATCGCCGACACCCATCTGAGTCAGGTTTTCCGGAATGGCCAGCGTCGCGCGCATCTCCATCACATAGTCGCGGAAACCGTTGAAACCGCGCTTGATGCCCAGATAGACGGCGGCGGCCCCAATGCGATCCTTTATCACACGCCGGTTCATATCAAGCACCATCGGCATCACGACCGCATTGGTGGTGCCATGATGGGTATTGTAAAGTGCGCCTATCGGATGCGAGATCGCGTGAATCGCGCCCAAGCCTTTCTGGAAGGCAACCGCCCCCATAGCCGCCGCACTCATCATGTGGGCGCGGGCTTCTATGTCCGTGCCATCAGCAAAAGCGCGCGGCAGATAATTCTTGACGAGCCGCATGCCCTCCAGCGCGATGCCTTGGCTCATTGGATGGTAAAACGGCGAGGAAAACGCCTCCAGACAATGCGCAAATGCATCCATGCCGGTGCCGGCTGTGATCGCCTTCGGCATGCCAACCGTCAGCTCCGGGTCGCAGATCGTGATGGTCGGCAGAAATTTCGGGTGGAAGATGATCGTTTTGACGTGGGTTTTCGAATTGGTGATGATGCTGGCCCGGCCCACCTCCGATCCTGTTCCAGCTGTTGTCGGAACCGCGATGATCGGCGCAATGCCTTCCGTTTTCGCGCGCGTCCACCAATCGCCGATATCCTCGAAATCCCATACCGGTCGGGTCTGCCCAACCATGAATGCTACCGCCTTGCCAAGATCAAGACCCGAGCCGCCGCCAAAGGCGACCACGCCATCGTGGCCGCCATCGCGGAAGGCCTGAACGCCCGCGGCAAGATTGATCTCGTTCGGATTCGGATCAACATCGCAAAAAAGCGCGCGGCCAAGATCGGCAGCGTCCAGAATATCGAGCGCATTTTTGGTGATCGGCAGGCTTGCAAGTCCGCGATCCGTGACGAGAAGCGGTCGCTTTATTCCCGCCGTCTTGCAGGCGGCAGCCAGTTCCTTAATGCGGCCCGCTCCGAATTTAATTGCCGTCGGATACGACCAGTTTGCGACAGGTGTCATGCCTTTGCTTTCCTTAGATGATAAGATTTCGGGCGGGTCAGGTTATGGAAGCCGATTTCCGACAAGGCCCCGCCCCGTCCGGTGTTCTTGCAGCCGGTCCAGCAGAGTGCCGGATCGAGGTAATCGGCCCGGTTCATGAAGACCGTGCCGGTTTCGATCTCACGCCCGATCCGGGCTGCGCGTTCAGGGTCTGCGGTCCACAGCGAAGCGGTCAGACCATATTGGCAATCATTCATGAGCGCGAGCGCCTCATCGTCGCTCTTGACCGCCATGATGCCGACGACGGGGCCGAAGCTCTCATCGCGCATCACCCGCATCTGATGGGTGACGCCTGTGAGAACCTGCGGCATCAGATAGGTGCCACCGTCATCCTGCGGGAAGCGGGCCGGGTCGATAAGCGCTCGCGCGCCATCGCGTACCGCTTCCGCCGTCTGTGCGCGTACTTCTTGCGCAAAACGCACATTTGCCATCGGGCCGATTGTCGTATCCTGCTCAAGCGGATTGCCAAGCTTCATCTGGTTGACCCAGCCAACAGACTTTTCGACGAATTCATCATAGAGGGATTGATGCACATAAATGCGTTCGATTCCGCAGCAGCATTGCCCGGCATTATAGAGCGCGCCGTCCATCAGAACATCGACTGCCCAGTCGACATCGGCGTCATCCATCACATAACCGGGATCCTTGCCGCCCAGCTCGAGGCCAAGGCTGGTGAACGTTCCCGCCGCCGCCCGCTCGATAGCGGCCCCGCCACCTGTCGAGCCGGTGAAGTTGATGAAGTCGAACGATCCGGCAGCAATCAGCTTTTCGCTGGTTGCATGATCGAGGAAGACATTGGTGAAAATATCTTTCGGCATGCCCGCCTCCGCGAAGGCCCGCACGATGCGCTCGCCGACCAGAAGCGTCTGTGTGGCGTGTTTGATCACCACGGCGTTGCCCGCGATCAGCGCCGGAACAATGGTGTTGATTGCAGTCAGATACGGATAATTCCATGGCGCAACAATGAAGACGACGCCGTGCGGCTCACGCTCTATGCGTCGTTCGAAACGTCCTGATTCTTCGCTGACGATGGGCGCGAGCGCGCGCTCTGCGATCGAAGCCATATAGTTGGTGCGTTCGTTGACACCGCCGAATTCGCCGCCATAGCGAACCGGTCGGCCCATCATCCATGCGAGTTCAGGTACAACCTCGTCGACCATGGCGTTGAGCCGGTCGATTCCAGCCTTAACGAGCGTGATGCGCTCGTTAAGCGGTTGACGAGCCCAGCCTTTCTGAGCGGAACGCGCGCGCGCCACAATAGCCGCTGCCGCTTCAGCGCTCATCAAGGGACGTTCGGCAAAGACGGAGCCATCTACCGGGGAAATGCATTTGAGTGAAGTCATGTCAGGCCCTTTCAAAACCACGCGCAATTTCCCAGTCGGTCACGACCCGGTCGAATTCTTCCTGTTCCCATCGCGCGCACCTGGTGTAGTGATCGACCACATTGTCGCCGAGGGCTTCACGAAGCATTTTGGATTGGTGCAATGTCTGCGTAGCATCGCGAAGCGTCGAGGGAATTTCCGGTGCGTTCTCGGCCTGATAGATATCGCCGGTGGTTGGCGGAGCAAGCTCCATTTTGTCCTCGATACCCTTCATGCCGGCGGCGAGTTGAACGGCGAGCGCAAGATAGGGGTTGATGTCTGATCCGCTGATGCGACATTCAACACGCACGCCTTTTGTATCCGCGCCACACAGACGGAATCCCGCCGTGCGGTTATCCACAGACCAGACGGTTCGCGTCGGTGCGAAGCTTGCTTTCAGAAACCGCTTATAGCTGTTCACATAAGGCGCAAGGAAATAGGTGTAATCCCCAGCATAGGCAATCAGCCCTGCCATATATTGGCGCATCAGCGTCGACATTCCATGCGTGGCCGCCTTGTCGTAGAAGACATTTTTTCCGGTTTTATCGCAAAGTGACTGATGGATATGGGCGGAACTGCCGACCCGATCATGGTGCCATTTCGGCAGAAACGTAACAGCTCGACCGTTTTGCCATGCGATTTCCTTGGTCGCATGTTTCGCGATCGTATGATGATCGGCCGTCGCCAGGGCGGGCGCATAACGGATGTTGAGTTCCTCTTGCCCTGCCTCGGCCTCGCCCTTGGTGTTTTCAACCGGAATACCCATTGCAACGAGGTGGTTGCGCAACGGGCGCATAATGCCCTCTTCCTTGGTTGTCTGCAGAATATGGTAATCCTGATTGTATCCGCTGATCGGCTCCAGCGCTCGAAACCCGGATTTGCGGATGTCGTCAAAGGATTTCTCGAACATGAAAAATTCGAGTTCCGTCGCCATAACCGGTGTTAACCCCATGGCCTCGAAACGGGCGATCTGGCGCTTGAGGATTTCGCGCGGCGAATGCGGCACCGGATTGTGGCTATTGTGGTCGAGAAGGTCGCACAACACCATTGCGGTGCCCTCAAGCCAGGCAACAGGGCGCAATGTCGAAAGGTCCGGCTTCATGATGTAGTCGCCATATCCATGACGCCAACTTGTTGAGGCATAACCTTCAGGCGTCGCCATCTCCAGGTCGGTTGCCAGCAAATAATTGCAGCAATGCGTCTCTTCGTGGCCGCTCTCAATGAAATGAACACCGGTGAACCGCTTTCCCATTAGGCGACCCTGCATATCGACGCCGCAAACCAGCACCGTGTCGATCTCGTTTGCCTTCACGGCCTTTTTCAAACTCTCGTATGTCATCATCAACGGCACCGTTCATGCACTCCCACTAGGAAAGCCGGGCACAGGTGCCCGGCTGATGAGGTTGAGCAGGTCCCTCGCACAAGAGGGCGCCCGCGATTTTTTCGTCAGGACTGGCCGTAAGGGAAGCCTGCTGTGTTGATCACTTTGTTGTATTCTTTGAAGATAGAAATGACCTTCGCCTTGAGCGCGCTTTCGGCTGCGATTTCGTCCCAGAATTTGACCGCCGCGGCTTCGACCTCAGCCCATTCCTGTGCTGGAACCGAACGCAATTTCAGCTTGTCGCCGGTTGCCCGAAGTTTTGCCTCGCCGCCCCAGTACCACTGATTGCGGAATGTGTGGCTTGCTTCCATGCATGACATGTAAATCTGCTTGAGGTGATCCGGTAGCTCGGCCCATTTCTTCTCATTTGCAAACCAGGAGCCGATCCAAGCACCGGAAATGTTGTTTGTGAGGAAATAATCCGTCACATTTGCCCAGCCGACCGTATAGTCCTCGGTAATGCCAGACCAAGCCATGCCGTCGAGTTCTCCGGTCTGGACAGCCACTTCCGCATCTTCATAAGGGATCTGAACGGGCACGACGCCGAACTGGGTGAGGAATCGCCCCGCCGTGGGGAATGTATAGAGTTTGAGGCCCTTGAGATCGGCAAGCGAGGTGATTTCTTTCTTGGTGTTGAAGTTGCAGGGGTCCTGGCCTGCTGCCGACAACCAGACCACGCCGCCCACTTTGGCATAAGCGTCGCGCCATATTTCGGCAAGACCATATTGGTGGAAGAGCACCGGCACATCAAGAATTGAACGGGTGGCGAAGGGAAAATATCCGCCGAAAATGCTGATTTCTGTTGGCGATGCCATCGAATCATCGTCCGAATGGACTGCATCAATCGTACCTGCCTGCATGGAGCGGAACAATTCTCCAGTGGGCACGATCTGATCGGCAAAGAAAAGTTCGATCACCATTTCCCCGTTCGCCGCTTTGTTGAAGGCATCGACGAAAGGTTGTGTAACGAATTGGCCGAGGGTCGCGCCTGCATAAGTCTGCATGCGCCAGCGGATTGGCTCCTTGGCGATAGCGGGCGGAGCCGCGAGCGCGGTTCCGGCGGCCGCGCCTGCAATGCCGGTGGTTTTTAGAAATTGACGCCTGTTAAACATGCCACTCTCCTTTGTTGTGATGGTCATAGTCATCCTTGCAGTTTGCCTTGAAATTGAGCTGGCAGCCATAAAGCCAGTTGCGGGAACAGCATCACGATCATGAGGGTGAGCATCATGATCAGGACGAAGGGGATCACAGAAAGATAAATATCGCGAAGCCGAATTTCCGGCGGTGCCATGGCCCGCATCAGGAAAAGATTGTAACCAAAAGGCGGGGTCATATAAGCGATCTGGCAGGTGATCGTGTACAGAATACCATACCAGACCAGGTCGAATTCGAGCGCCTTGACGAGCGGCACATAAAGTGGCGCGACGATGACAAGCATGGCTGTGTCATCAAGGAAAGTGCCCATCAAAAGGAACGAGAGCTGCATCAGGATCAGCACCTCCCAGCGGTTGAGGCCGAGCTGGTCGAGAAAGAAACCTTCGATCGCCTTGACCGCTCCCAGTCCGTCGAAAACTGCGCCAAAACACAGTGCGGCCAGAATGATCCACATGAACATGCACGAAATGCCGAGCGTTTTGCGAACCGTGTTCTCGAATACCTCCCGCGTCAAACGTCCCTTTACAGCGGCCGCGGCAAGAGCGGAAAGCGCGCCCACTGCGGAGCTTTCGACAAGGCTCGTCACGCCGAGCAGGAACAGACCGTTCATCAAAAAGAAGATTGCAAGCGGAAGGATGCCCGCGCGCAAGAGGCGCAAACGCTCGCCCCAGGTGATTGCGGCCCGCTCCGAGGCGGAAAGGGGCGGCCCGAGCTGCGGCTGGATCGCACAGCGAATGGATATATAGACGATGAAAAGACAGGCCATCAGGAGACCGGGAATGACCCCCGCGAGCCAGAGCTGGCTCACCGGCTGGCGAGCAATCATGCCGTAAAGCACCAGTACCACCGACGGAGGGATCAGAATGCCGAGACTTGAACCGCCCTGAATGACGCCGGTGATCATCTGTTTGTCATAACCGCGCCTGAGCAGTTCCGGCAGAGCAATCGTCGCGCCAATCGCCATACCTGCGACCGACAGACCGTTCATTGCGGAGATGATCACCATCAGGCCGATTGTACCTATCGCAAGGCCGCCTGGTATCGGACCGAACCAGACATGAAACATCCGGTAGAGATCATCCGCAATCCGGCTTTCCGACAGCATGAAACCCATGAAAATGAACATCGGCAGGGTCAGGAGCGGATACCATTTCATCAGCTTGATTGATTGGGCGAAGGCGATCTCTACACCTCCCGTTCCCCAGAGCGGCAAGGCTGCGATCACCGCTACGGCGCCAATCACGCCGAATACGCGTTGGCCTGTCATCAGCATCAGCATCATCGCGGCGAACATGAAAAAGGCGATGAGTTCGTAGCTCACGAGCCGACCTCCGCCTGAGGCCGGACTTCAATGCCCCGCAGAAAAAGAATGTCTCGACAGAGTTCGGCAATCGCCTGCAACAACATCAGAAAAATGCCGAAGGTGGCAATGCTCTTGACCGGCCACATGTAGGGCCGCCAGACCGAATGCGCCCGCTCACCATATTCAATCGCGTAGGTGGTGCTGGAAATACCGCCATAGAATAGAATGCAGAGATAGAATATCAGAAAGAGCACCGTGATGCTGTCGATCGCCGCCTTACGCCTTGGCGGCAAGTCGCCATAGACGAGATCCATGCGGACATGGTCACCGAGTTGCATGGAATAAGGACCGCCCAGAATATAATAGGCGACCATGATGAACTGGGCGAATTCCAGCGTCCACAAAGACGGCACGCCTGCATGTTTCGAGACCGACGACCAGAGCAGAACGCCCATCATCGCGAAAATCAGATACATGGCAAAACGCCCGACACGGTAATTGAAGCGGTCGACAAGTGTGACAAACCGGTGCAGGACGGCTAGCATAAGGCATTTCCTGCGGTTCGGTTGGGCGGCGTCATGCTGGCTTGCCGCCCCTGTTCTGCACCCAGTGCCGTTCCCTGAAAAAGCGCATCACCAAGCGCCGCCGCCAGCCATGTTCCCATTGCCTCCTGCTGCGCTGTTGTGACGACAAGGTCATTGCGGATTTCGATCATGACATTCAGAAGACCGCGCGGCAGGGCATGCACCCGCAATGTGTGAGTGACGCCATGCTGAGGCCCATAGGGTTCATTACGGCGGATCACGCGCCCCATGCTCCCGGCGATCAGGCGGGAAAGAAGCGCATCGGCGAGACGCGTGTCGCTGTCATGCAGGATGCCGACTTCGACATCGCGCGCAACACCGTAATAGATCGGCGTGAATGTATGCACAGTGACGAGCGCCGGTGCGACATCAAGGCTGCAAAATCGGTCGAAGAGCTGTGTCACCGCCTGGTGAAACGGCATATAGAACCGCCGGGCCCGCGATTGGCGCTCTTTTTCCGTCAGACCGGCATTGCCAGGAATAATCCACTCTTCGCTTTGTGCCGGCATGGCTTCGGGACTGGCGGGCGGACGGTTGCAATCATGCAGAAGCCGCGACATCCGGCTTGCGACCAGCGGTGCGCCAAGAACCGATGCCATCCTGCGGGCAATGCCAAGCGCGCCCGGATCCCACGCAACATGGGCATTCTGCCCCGCGCCATTGAGCCCGAGTCCTATGAAATCATCCGGGATAAAATTAGAAGCATGCTCACAAACAATGACGAATGGCGCAGATCCTGCGCCGTTAATCACCTCAAAAGCAGCTTCTTTCCGATTTCTGCTTGATGATTCACGCATAGCCGTCACACCACCCCTATTTGATAATCATCTTTTCAGATCGGGATGAAACGTCAATACAAACTGAAATTTTTTTTACATTGCGTCATCGGTTACTCTATGATCGTAAAATATTGATTTTCAGGAGGGGATCATGGCCGAAGCGGAGAATGCCACTCTCGCAGAGCGCTTGCGCAGCGAGTTCAGCAAGCTCACCCGCGCCGAGCAGCAGCTTGCGGCGACTATACTGGAAAATTACCCGATGCTTGGGCTAGAGAGCATCACTGTCGTTGCCGAAAACGCCAAAGTCTCGACCCCGACGGTTCTGCGCATGGCAAAGAAATTCGGTTTTTCGGGTTTTCCGGAATTACAGGCGGCCCTTCGCCTCGAATTGCAGGCAACGATTTCAAACCCGATTGCCAAACATGACCGGTGGGCGCATGCCGCGCCGCAGGCCCATATCCTCAATCGTTTTGCCGAAGCCGCGACCGACAATCTGCGCCAGACGCTCGCGCGACTTGATCCGGCTGAATTTGATGCGGTCGCAACCCTGCTCGCGACATATCGCCGTCAGGTCCAGATTGTCGGCGGACGCATCACGCGCTCACTCGCAGAATATTTTTTCACCCATTTGCAGATAGTCAGGCCCGGCGTGACCCTGGTCGCATCAAACTCGAATGCCTGGCCGCATTATCTTCTCAATCTCAATGAGGATGATGTTCTTGTCGCCTTCGACATCCGCCGTTATGAAAATGATCTGGAGCGCCTCGCCGAAATGGCGCGCGAGCGTAAGGCAGTGATCGTGCTCTTCACTGATCAGTGGGGTTCGCCTGTCTCCAAACTCGCCGATCACATCTTTCATGCCCGCATCGAGGCGCCGTCGGCCTGGGATTCCTCAGTGGTCATCCTCTTCATCATCGAAGCGCTCGTGTCCGCCATCGAGACCCGAAACTGGTCGCGCACCCATGGACGATTGCAGGAACTCGAGGAATTATTCAACAGAACCAAGCTATTCGGCAAATCGATCTAGGGTCAGGACCTTCAAAGGTTCCCGATTGGCTAGCCGCCAAAAGACTTTCCGCGTTTACGACGGTCCGGCACTATTTCTACCGGCTGCGCGACAACAGCATGTTCGACATCATCAATGAAACGCTGGTGATGTCCGTGCACCTTTTGACTGGCTCGGGCACTGTCGCCGTCTCACAAAAGACTGGGAGGAAACATCGCTTCTTCCGGTGCACGGCTCCTGATCGTATCCATCCGACGCACGGCAAGGTTCATCGCAAGAACTTGAAATCATTCGGTATTGATTTCTATTCAGTCTCTTAGACACAGTTCGTCTGATAAAAATGGTGCGGCCGAGAAGACTCGAACTTCCACCCGTGTTACCGGACAGCGACCTCAACGCTGCGCGTCTACCAATTCCGCCACGGCCGCAACCAAACTCTCATCAAAAGATGAGAGCGCTCCTGTAGCAAATGACTTTCGCGGCTACAAGCGACATTCTGCCGAATTTCAAGAAATTCGGAAAAAGAGCTTGTCCTCAATGATCAGGCGACCTTCTTGAACGGGTCGGAAGGCAGACGGTAACCGGGTCCACGGTTTGGAACCCTAGTGACGACAATCTGTACCTGCTCGCCATTAAGGCGCAACTGGCCGTAGGCAATTTCCTGGTCATTCGCATAGATGCTAATATCGTCCTCTTCCGTCGCGTCGAGAGCAATGACAGCCCCACGCGCCAGCCGCAACAACTCGTGAATTTTCATCGTCGTATGGCCAATGACGATTCTCAGATCAATATCAACGGAATCGACCGGTGTATGCATCAAAGGTTTTAAGACGGGATCGGGTTCTACCTCGATACTGTCAAAATCAAGCTCATCCATGACGACGCAACCTCTTTACTTTCCCGGCGGGGTTCCGTCTATTCAGAACACGGAACAAACCCAACGGTCGTCACTCTGCCATTTTATGGTTACCCAAAAATGAATCCGCGCATCGAAGTGACCACTCAAAAAAAAGCGTTCCTCGCCCGAGCCGATGCACCGCCGGTTGAATGGCGGATTATCGGTAACTTTGCCCCCTATGAGACCATGGTTGCCGAAATGGAAGCGCGCGTGAAGGCAATTTCAGCCGGCGCGGCAGGGGAATGCGTGTGGCTAATCGAGCATCCGCCGCTTTATACTGCGGGCACCAGCGCCGACAGTGCCGATCTTCTTCATCAGGACCGCTTCCCGGTCTTCAGGACGGGCCGTGGCGGGCAATATACCTATCACGGACCTGGCCAGCGCGTTGCCTATGTCATGCTCGATCTCAAACGCCGCCAATGCGATGTCCGCCTTTATGTGGCCTCGCTGGAGCAATGGTTGATTGATTGCATGGCGCGGTTCAATGTCATGGCAGAACGGCGCGCAGACCGGGTTGGCGTCTGGGTTCGGCGACCGGAAAAGGCCCCTGCGATTGGCGGAGGGATTGCCGAGGACAAGATCGCCGCGATCGGCATTCGCCTCAGAAAATGGGTAAGTTTTCATGGCATCAGCCTCAATGTCGCGCCCGATCTCAGCCATTTTGACGGCATTATTCCCTGCGGCGTCAGCGGTCATGGGGTGACAAGCCTTGAAGACCTCGGCCTTCTCGTCAGCATGCCGGAAGTCGATATGGCGCTGCGTGCCTCGTTTGAGCCGATATTCGGCCCGACAATCGATGCCGCTCCTATTCAAACTCCATGATCACCGCGTCAACCGAGAGGCTTTCGCCGACTTTCGCCCAGACCGTTTTGATTGTGGAATCGCTCTCAGCACGCAGCACATTTTCCATTTTCATCGCTTCAATGGTGGCAAGCGGCTCACCGGCCTGAACCTTCTGCCCCGCGCTGACATTGACGGATACGACAAGCCCCGGCATCGGGCATAGGAGAAACTTTGATGTGTCCGCGGCCTCTTTGATCGGCATATGGTGGAAGAGCGCTGCATCCTGGGGCCGCATCAACAGACCCTTGACGTTGATGCCCTGATGCGACAGTGCGAGATAGGGCCCATCGCGGCGAACATGCATGTGAACGCGCCGTCCGTCGATTTCTGCGGTGATGCGTTTGTCACCCGGCTCCCAGTCAGTAATGATGCTGATGGGATCGTGCTTCGGCGAGAGCCGCGCCTCGATCAGAAAGTCTTCTTCGTCGTCGATGTTATCAAGCGCGACGGGGTGCTGCTCGCGGTCGAGCATGATGACCCAATCAGATGCGATCGCGCCATCATGCGGGCGCAAGCGGTTCTGGAAGGTGTCGCGGCGCATCCGCTCAATGAGACCGATTGCGAAGGTAACACCGATGAATGCTTCTCGCGTCCGCTCATCCTGTTCCATGCCGCTGAAGCCGTCAGGGAATTCCTGCGCAATGAAGGCGGTCGATATGTCACCGCTCATCCAGCGCGGATGTGCCATGAGAGCGGACAGAAACGGGACATTGTGCGAAATCCCTTCGACAATGAACTCATCCAGCGCTTCCGACATCGCCTCGGTCGCCTCGCGTCGGCTCGGTGCGTGGGTGCACAGCTTTGCGATCATCGGATCATAGAACATCGAAATTTCCGAGCCTTCGCGCACCCCGGTGTCGTTTCGAACGGTGATGCCGCCGATCTCGCCCTCTTCCGGCGGCTGATAGGCCGTGAGCCTGCCAATCGAAGGCAAAAAGCCCCGGAACGGGTCTTCGGCATAAATACGGCTTTCTATAGCCCAACCGGTGAGCGTCACATCCCGCTGCCGGATTGCGAGGGCCTCGCCATAGGCGACACGGATCATCTGTTCGACGAGATCAATCCCGGTGATGAGTTCCGTCACCGGATGCTCGACCTGAAGGCGTGTGTTCATTTCCAGGAAATAGAAATTGCGGTGCCGGTCGACAATGAATTCCACCGTCCCGGCGCTTTCATAATTCACCGCTTTCGCCAGCGCGACCGATTGTTCGCCCATGGCCTTGCGGGTTTTCTCATCGAGAAAAGACGATGGCGCCTCCTCGATGACTTTCTGATTGCGGCGCTGGATCGAGCATTCGCGCTCGCCGAGATAGATCACATTACCATGCTTGTCGCCCAGAACCTGAATTTCGATGTGGCGCGGCTCTTCGACATATTTTTCGATGAACACCCGATCATCGCCAAAGGATGAACGGGCCTCGGAACGGGCAAGTTGAAAGCCTTCGCTGACTTCAGAAGCGGTACGCGCGATCCGCATACCCTTTCCGCCGCCGCCGGCTGAGGCCTTGATCATGACAGGAAAGCCGATTTCCTCGGCAATACGGAGCGCTTCCTGCGGATCGCCGATCTCGCCGAGATAGCCCGGCACCGTGCTGACCTTCGCCTCGTTTGCGAATTTCTTTGACTGGATCTTGTCGCCCATGACCTCTATCGCCTTGAGATTGGGCCCGATAAAGGCAATGCCAGCGGCTGCGAGCGCCTTTGCGAAGAGCGGGTTTTCAGACAGGAAACCGTATCCCGGATGCACAGCTTCGGCGCCGCTCTTCCGGCAGGCGTCGATGATGTTCTCGATCACGAGATAGGACGCACTTGCCGCCGACGGGCCAATTGCTATCGCCTCATCCGCCATTTCCACATGCGGCGCGCGCGCATCAGCGTCGGAATAGACTGCAACCGTCCTGATACCCATACGCTTGGCCGTTTTCATGACCCGGCAGGCAATTTCACCGCGGTTCGCAACCAGTATTTTTTTGAACATTTCGTCTACTTTCCCGAAAATTTAGCGCAGTTTCACCGCGGTGCCGTTTGCCGATACCATGAGGATAGTCGAATTCTGGCCAATCGCCTCATAGTCGAGATCGATGCCGACGATGGCATCGGCACCGAGTGCCTTTGCCTCAGCGATCATATCGTCAAGCGCATGGTGACGCGCATCGCGCAGGACCGACTGGTAAGACCCGGCCCGCCCGCCGACAATGTCGCGAATACCGGCGAAGAAATCACGGAAGATATTTGCGCCAAGTACCGCTTCACCGGCGACAATGCCAACGATTTCCGCAATCTCACGATTGGGCACCTGATCGGTTGTTGAAATGATCATGCTGTTTGTCTCCTCTTTTGCGACTGCTGAGCCTCACGCCAGAAAATATAGATCCCAGAACTGACAATGATCAAAATACCGAGCCACTTTGTGCCATTTGGCAGTTCATTAAAGACAATGAGGCCAAGCGTGGTAGCGCTCACGATCTCGATATACTGAAACGGGGCAAGCAGGCTTGCCGGCGCCCGCGCGAATGCCAGAACGATCAGAAGATGGCTCACCGTTCCGATTATGCCAACAAGGGCGAGTAAGGCCCACAGGAAGCCGGTCGCGGGAAATGCCGGACGCAATTCGCCGATCCCGGCTCCCAGTCCGCCAAGAGCGATGAAAAACACCATGACCAGCGTGCCACCTACCCCTGCCGCGAATTGCATCGCAAGTGGGTCGTCGTGGACTGCGATCTTGCGGGTCAAAAGGAGATAGAAGGCAAAGATGAAGGCCGAGCCGACCGGCAGCAGCGTGACAAAACCGACATCCTGAAACGACGGTTGAATGACGAGAAGTGCGCCGCCAAAGCCGACGAGAACCGCAATCCCGCGCCGCCAGCCAATGGTCTCGCCAAGGAATACAGCCGACAGGATCGTCAGAATGAACGGTTCAACAAAAAAGATCGCAATCGTATCGGCCACGGGCATGTAGGTGACGGCAATGAAGAACAGCAGTGACGCTGTTCCCATCAGTGCGCCACGGGTAAGATTACCGAGAATTCTGCGCGGCCAGAGACGCTGTTTGTAGCCGAGAGCAACAAGCACCCCGAGAAGAAGTGCCAGAATAGCTGCCTGAACACCGAAACGCCCGAGCGTGACGATGCCGGGTGAAACATTGCCCGTGGTGCCGAGATATTTCGCGATCGTGTCCATCGCGGGCGCCGTCAGCATTGCCAGCGCCATCATGCTCATGCCGAACACGACATGCGGCGATGCATCGAGGATCGGCTTCAGCCCGTGATCGACAACGATTGCATCCACTGCCTTGGGGCGGTCATAGCGTGCCATGAGAACCTTCGTGACTATCCCTGAACTTCGTGCCTTCGGGCTGCTTCTGTCAAAGCGGAATGTTGTCGTGTTTTTTCCAGGGATTCTTGAGGTCCTTGTCGCGCAGCATCTGGAGGGCGCGGCATAGCCTTCTGCGTGTGGAATGCGGGAAAATCACCTCATCGACATAACCGCGCTCCGCCGCCACGAAGGGCGATAGAAACCGCTCCTCATATTCAGCCGTGAGCGAGGCGATCTTTGCCTGATCCTTGATGTGCTGACGGTGGATGATCTCGACCGCACCCTTTGCCCCCATCACCGCGATCTGGGCCGATGGCCAGGCATAATTGATATCGCCGCGCAGATGTTTCGATGCCATCACGTCATAAGCACCGCCAAAAGCCTTGCGCGTGATCACGGTGACTTTGGGAACAGTCGCCTCGCAATAGGCAAAGAGCAGCTTCGCGCCATGCTTGATAAGGCCGCCATATTCCTGCGCGGTGCCGGGAAGAAACCCCGGGACATCGACGAAGGTGACGATCGGAATACCAAAACAATCACAGAACCGGACGAAGCGTGCGGCCTTGCGGCTGGCGTCGCTGTCGAGCACGCCGGCAAGAACCATCGGCTGGTTCGCAACAAAGCCCACTGTCTTGCCTTCGAGCCGGCCAAAACCGGTGACGATATTGCCGGCGAATTTCTCCTGGATTTCGAAGAAATCGCCCTCATCGATCACGCTGCGGATCAATTCCTTGATGTCATAGGGCTTGTTCGCGCTGTCCGGGATCAGGGTATCGAGGGCCATGGCGAGGCGGTCCGGCGCATCATGGGTGGCAAGTTCCGGCACAGCATCGGTGTTTGACAGCGGCAGCAGGTCGATGAGACGCCGCATCTCGAGCAACGCCTCCATGTCGTTGTCATAGGCGCCATCGGCAATCGAGGATTTCGTCGTATGGATCGACGCGCCGCCAAGTTCCTCGTGGGTGACCGTTTCATTGGTAACGGTCTTCACGACATCAGGGCCGGTCACATACATGTAGCTCGTATCGCGCACCATGAAGATGAAATCGGTCATCGCCGGCGAGTACACATCGCCGCCTGCACAAGGACCCATGATCAGGGAAATCTGCGGAATGACGCCAGAGGCAAGAACATTGCGCTGGAACACCTCGGCATAGCCGCCGAGGGCTGCGACACCTTCCTGGATACGCGCGCCGCCTGCATCCATGAGACCAATGATCGGCGCGCGGTTGCGCAGCGCCATATCCTGAATCCGGCATATTTTCTCGGCATGGGCCTCTGAAAGCGAGCCGCCGAACACGGTGAAATCCTTGGCGAAGACAAAGATCTTGCGTCCATTCACCGTGCCCCAGCCGGTCACGACGCCATCACCGGGGATCTTGGTCTCATCCATGCCGAAATCGGTCGCGCGGTGTTCCACGAACATGCCAAATTCCTCGAAGGAATTTTCATCGAGAAGAACCGCGATCCGCTCGCGGGCGGTCAGCTTTCCGCGTTCATGCTGGCGCTCGATCCGCACTGTGCCGCCGCCAAGCTGTGCTGTTCTTCGACGCTCTTCCAGTTCAGCCAGAATGTCTCTCATGAATGCCCTCCCGATAATTCTGTCGTATCTGGCCTAGTCCTCCGCAGCCATGGACACAATAGTTCATTAGATGAACGGGCAATGCAAAATGATTTTGCAGCCTGCTGCTATTTCTGGTCGGCGTAGGGGTTCTTGCCTTCGCGCAGGATCAGCCGCAGGGGCGTTCCCGGAAGCTCGAAATCCTCGCGGATCGCGTTCAGAAGATAGCGCTTGTAGGCTTCCGGCATTGCTTCGGCACGGGTGCAGAACAGGATGAATGTCGGTGGGCGGGCCTTGGCCTGGGTGATATAACGCAGTTTCATCCGGCGACCGGCAACCGCTGGTGGCGGATGATACTGGGTGATGTCGTCGAACCAGCGGTTGAGACGCGATGTGGAAAGGCGCCTGTTCCAGACCGCATAGGTCTCGGTTACAGCCTTCAGCAGGCGTTCGAGATTGTGCCCGGTCAGGCCAGAAATCGGCACCATCTGCACACCGCGTATCTGTGGCAGCAGCCGCTCGCACTTTTCGGTAAGATCAGCAAGTGTCTCCTGCCGGTTTTCGACGAGATCCCATTTGTTGAGGGCGATAACGAGGCTGCGCCCCTCCCGGACCACAAGATCGGCGAGTTGCAGATCCTGTTTCTCGAAGGGGATCGTGACATCGATGGTCATGATGACGACCTCGGCAAACCGGATCGCGCGCAGGGCATCGGCCACAGATAATTTCTCGAGCTTTTCGTTGACGCGCGCCTTCTTGCGGATACCGGCGGTATCGAAAAGGCGCAGTCGGCGATCCTGCCAGACCCAATCGATTGCAATCGAATCCCGGGTAATGCCCGCTTCCGGCCCGGTCAAAAGGCGTTCTTCACCAAGGAGCGTGTTGATCAGCGTGGATTTTCCGGCATTCGGACGCCCGATCACTGCGATTTTCATCGGTCGCTCGGGATCGCTGCCATCATCGTCCTCGTCGAGATAGTCCCCGGACAAGTCTTCTTCGAGCAGAAGCAGCGCCTTGTGATCTTCATCAACCTTGTCGACAAAGGGCTGCAAGGCATCATAGAGCGAGCCGAGACCGTCGCCATGTTCGGCGGAGATTGCGACCGGATCGCCGAGGCCCAGCGAATAGGCGTCATAGGCGCCGACTTCCGCCCTGCCCTCGGCCTTGTTGGCAAGCACGATCACCGGCTTGCCGGATCGCCGCAGAAGCTGCGCGAAATGATCGTCCATCGGGGTGACCCCGGCGCGCACATCAATCATGAAAAGGCAGACATTGGCATCAGCGATGGCGGCCTCCGTCTGCTGGCGCATGCGGGCTTCGAGGCTGTTGTCGGTCGCATCCTCATAACCGGCGGTATCGACAATCGTGAAGGCAAGATCGCCGAGCGTCGCGTCCCCTTCGCGGCGATCGCGGGTTACGCCAGGCGTGTCATCGACAAGGGCGAGTTTTCGACCGACCAGACGATTGAACAGGGTCGACTTCCCGACATTGGGACGCCCGACGATCGCAACTTTGCATGGCATATTGGGGTTCCTGAAACGCGCGGCTGCGCTGGTCTTTTTCGTCGGTCTCGATTAACCGTTCTGGTCCTGTGCCGGGATTTTTCCACCGGCCGCAATCACGAGTTCCTCAAGAAGACGGATCCGTTGACGCATCCCCTGCGGTACGGCGTTATTCTTCTTCAGTTCGCCTACCCACTTTGCTGTTTCATCAAGACGGTTGCCTTTCCAGGCTGAAAGCGCCATGGCTTCCTGAGCGAGATAGCGCCAGGGATTGTTCGATGCGAGGATCGGGGCGGTGCGCTTTTCGAGTTCCTCATAGCTTACGCCATCAACCGCAGCCAGCACCGCTTCGATACGGGCATAATCGCGCAGGTCAGACATGACCGACGCATCACCGGCAAGGGCATCGAGCGCCATGATGCCTTCGGCCGTTTTGCCGTCGGCTAGAAGGGTGCCTGCCGCGCGCAGACGCGCAAGTTCGGGATAGGCGCGATAACCCTCTTTCTCAAGGTTCTTGAATATCGCTTGCGCTGCGGCCTGATCACCGTCTTGCGCAAGGTTGAGGGCGCTCAGATACTGATCACCCGAGGCCTCCGCCTGTTTCTCCGCCCAGTAAAGATAGAAGCGATAGCCCCCGACCGCCGCGACCAGAAGAATAACGGCTGCAATCATCCACTTGCCGTAATTCTTCCAGATAGACCGCATGCGTTCGTTGCGGAGTTCTTCGTCAACTTCGCGAAAAAAATCAGTCATCGTCCATCCGGTTCCGTTCTTGATCAAGAGTGGCGGACACTATTCACAAGCATTGCAAAAAAGCAAATCCGAAAGAAGGATGCGGATAGTCCGGTCAGTCTTTCTTCATGGCGTATGTATGTTCTTCTGCCGGAAAACTCTGATCGCGCACCGCGTCGGCATAAGAGACGACACTGCCTTCGATATGTTCGCGCAGGGAGCCGAATTTGCGAACGAATTTAGGCACCCAGTCAGACAATCCCAACATGTCCTCCAGAACCAGGATCTGTCCGTCGCATTCCGCTGAAGCGCCGATCCCAATGGTCGGAATGTCGATAATGTCCGTGAGGCGCTTGGCAAGCGGCGCTGCCACCCCCTCGACCACGACGGAAAAGGCTCCCGCGTCGGCCACTTCAAGCGCATCCGTCTCGATGCGCCCCCATTCCGCCTCATTTCGACCCTGAACCTTGAACCCGCCCATTGTGTTGAAACTCTGGGGCGTGAGGCCGATATGAGCCATCACCGGCACGCCACGTTCTGTCAGAAAGCGGATCGTATCGGCCATCAGCTTGCCGCCTTCCAGTTTAACCGCGCCGCATCCTGTCTCCTTGAGGATGCGAGAAGCATTGCGGAACGCCGCCGCCGGGCTTTCCTCATAGGAGCCGAAGGGCATGTCCACAACGATCAGGGCCTGTTGCGATCCGCGCATCACGGCGTGGCCCTGAAGGATCATCATGTCCATGGTCACGGGGATCGTCGTCTCCAGACCGTGCATGACCATGCCGAGGGAATCGCCAACCAGAATGAAGTCGACATGAGGGTCGATGATACCAGCGGTGTGGGCGTGATAGGCCGTGAGCGAGACGATCTTGTCCCGGCCTTTCATCAGGCGGATATCAAGCGCCGAACGGCGGCGGGTTTTGGATTGGACAGACATCGAGGCCCTCCTCAAGGCGCGTCACCCAAGCGGGGCGACGCCAAAAAGATACCGGTGCAGCCATAGAACAAACACCGCATAGACAACAAGTCCAAAGCCGATGAGGATGAAATCGTTGCGCAGCGGGCCGCCCGGATTGTCGCTGGCAAGACCGGCAGCGACGCGCCTTGAGACTGACACCCGATCGACGGCGGCCCAGACCAGAAAAGCGCCGAAGAGCACCAGGGAGGCAAGGTCGCCATTCGACAGAAGATGGGCAACGGACCAGATCATCACGGCGACGAGTTGGGGGTGTTTGAGAAACCGGGATATGCGGCCTCTGATGTAGCTCGCGAAAAAGAAGATCAACGCGAAAAGCATCAGGGTTGCTGCAAGATGACGCCCCCATAGCGGCGGCTCATAAACAAGCGGCGCATCAGCACGCGCCAAGCCATATCCCCAGACGATAAGGGCAAAACCGACAAGCGATATGAGCGTATAGGGAATTTTCCAGGCAGCCGCGCCGCGCCTCTCAATCCATTGCTTGCGCGCCGAAGGGGCGAGGATCGCGATCGAATGCATGCCCAGAAAAACGACCAGACCCAGAATCAGAACAAGCATCACACCCTCACCGAACGCCCCACCCTGCGCTGTTTTACCCGTTAGACGGTTCTCGAACCAGTGCTTTGGTGATCGAAAATAGCATGCGGGTGAAGAAACCGAGAAAGAGAGCGGCTTTCGGGCCGTCAGATCTGCGTTTTGGTGAGATATTTCGTGACGATCTTTGCCATCTGTGGCGGATCGAGGATCGGCGGGATCAGTGTTGCGAACTTGCCGTCCGGACCGAGCAGATAAATGAAGCTGCCGTGATTATAAATCGGATTGCCGTTGATATCTTCTGCGACATATTCCGTGCGCACCTGAAATTTGGCCCGAACATCGGCAAGCGCGCCATCGGAACCGGTCATGCCAATCAGCGCCGGATGGTATTCGGCCAGTTTCTTGCGCATGAATTCTGGCGTATCATTCTCGGGATCGACCGTGATCATCAAAGGCACGATCTTTGCCCGCTCAGTTTCAGGAATGAGATCAAGCGTTTGGCCCATCAGCGGTAATGCCGCCGAGCAGATTGCGAGGCAGTTGGCATAGCCGAAGAAAACCATCACGTGCTTGCCGCGATAATCTTCAAGCTTGCGGGCATTGCCAAAATGATCCGTGAGATCGAACGTCCCGCCAATGGCGCCATTGAAAGGAGAAAGGCCTTCCGGCAGTCCCGAAATCGCGCCGGAATCTGCACCGAGTGGTGTTGTGGCCGCTTCAGCCGCACGCTCCGGTGAGGAAGGCGCAACGCGCAAGCCGTCGGGCAAGCTTTCAGGTGTCGATGAAATCGGCGGCGATGCTGTGGCGATTGTTGCGGTTTGGGTTGAGACGCTGCCCGTCCGCTCGCCGGATAACAGAATCATCATGGCAAATCCCGCGCCTGCGAGAATTGCCATGGATACAAGTGCAAATATCGGTTTCACAAGCTTTACCTGCCGGGAAAATCTACAGATTTTCCTTTATGTATTTTTCGTCTTCAGCAGCACCGAGACCGAGATAGCCATCTTTGGCGATCTCAGACAAAACCCGCGGATCACGGCGGAACCAGGGACCCTCACCCGGAAGATTGGCATTGAGCCGGTCCCATTCCTTCGTGTGAAGATCGGTTTTCTGCCATTCACCACCCTCGGGCTTGATCAGTTGAACCTGATAAAGCTGAGCCGGAATATCCTCGCCGACAAACAGGCCGTCAACTTCGACATTCTGGCCGCAGAAGGGAAGAAGGTCGACCACGGCACCATTGAATGCGGGCTGACCATTTTTCATGGCCGGAATAACTTTGCCGTCGGTGGTCAGAAGCCCGATCTGATAGGATCCGGCACCGCATTTTTCAGCGCAATTGCCGGTTAATTCACACATAATATCAACGACTTTGGCAGAGAACCTAGCATTTTTCTCGCCGACAAGACCCCAGGACTCGGCTTTGCTTGCCGTGTCCTCGGCATGGGAAAGGCTCGTATGCATTGGCAGCGATGCGATGGCGAGAGCAAGAAGGATTTTACGCATTATCAGACCTCAACGTGCGGTATCAGGGATGGCAAAGCCGGGAACAACGCCGAAATCGGCATGCGTGAGTTTCGTGATTCCCTCATTCGAGGTCACTTTCTCGACAACGAGATATTTGAAACCGTCGCGCTCATAAAGCATGGCATCTGCCGTGATGCGATCGCTTTGAATCTCGAGAACCGTCTGCTTGCCATCGGCTGTGCCAACACCCTGGATTTCGAGCACCAGATAGACTTCACCTGTATCGGTCAGAAGTCCGACTGGGATGCCCCCGGCGGCGCACCAGATCGCACAGGTGTGATGGGCCGATCCGACCACCGCATCCTGCCCGCCCATGACACCGGAGTAATAGCACCATGTGTCCATGATTTCGCCGGTAACCGTAACCCGCTTGCCTTCGGTTGCCGCATGCGCAGTCAACCCGCTTGCAAGCAGTGTGGCAACGGCAAATGTTGCTTTCAAAAATTTCATCGAAGCTCTCCCGCCAATAATTTCCTGAATTTCGTCTCGTTACGGCCATGCGCCATGTCGTCGAACCGAAGCTTGGTACGCTTTCACGCTGTACAGTTTTTTCCTAATCCATTTACCCCGTCAATCGCGTCAATGTAACTCCTTCGTGAAAGTGGCAAGAAATCGGCATTATTTTCGCGTGCAGACATCCCGATGCCGCTGTGCTATGGCAACGCAAGTCTTTTTACCTTTCCCATTGTGAGACTGCCAAGAAAGAGCGGGATCATGCTCGTCCATCCCCTTGCCGATCCGTTGCAAAATGCTGCCGTGGCAAAATGCGCTGCCTTCAGCCGCACCTCGATGGCACCGGTTGTGGGCGATGCAACCGCCCGTGAATGCGTTCTCGGACAAGCGGTCGAGCCCGCGCAGGTGATCGCGCTCTTTGACGGCGATACGGTGGCCGGACTGCTTGGCTTCACTATCGACGGGCGGGATTTCACGCGGGTCCGACTTTGGGATTTTCAGCGCTTTTACGGCAGGTCCTCAGGCGTCCTGCGCTATATCGCCTATAATTGCATCAAATCGCTCTATTACGGCCCCGACCTTTATATCGCGGCTTTCTGGGTGGATCCGGAAAGGCGCGGCGGCGGATATGGACAACAGATCCTTACACGCCTTCGCGTCATCGCGACGGAGCGGAACATGCGAATCTGGACCGACGTCAAGATCGGCAACGCCGCCGCCTTCCGGTTTTATGAAAAGCATGGCTTTCAACGCAAGAAAGGTTTCCTGTTCTCCTCGCTTCTGCCGCGCATCAAGGGATATGAGCGCGTTTTCTGGGAAGGCTAGACCGCTTATTCAGCGGCTATCACCGTGTGCGCGGTTTCCTCTGTTGCTGCCGGGTTACGCAATTTTTCGATCAGGCTGTCGCGTTTTACGGCAACTTCTCTCATCGCCTTTTCCTTGATCGGACCAAAGCCGCGGATCTCTGAGGGAAGAGCGGCAATCGCAATGGCGGTTGCCTCTGTTTCGCGCTTCACGAGGGAGAGCACGGTCCTGATCGTTTTCTCGTAATCGCGGATCAACTGGCGCTCCCGCCGTCGCTCGTGCGCATAGCCAAACGGATCAAGCGGCGTGCCGCGCAGACCTTTGAACCGCTTGAGAATGCCGAAAACTTTGAGCACCCACGGACCATAGGCACTCTTCTTCGGCCTTCCTGTGGCAGGATCCAGCCTGCTGAAAAGCGGTGGCGCGAGATGAAGGGTGATGCGACCCTTGCCGTCAAAGGTCGTCTCGATCTGGTGTTTGAATTCCGGCGTGGTGAAAAGCCGCGCCACTTCATATTCATCCTTGCAGGCGAGCAGCTTCGCATAATTGCGGGCAACCTCGAGGGTCAGCGTATCGCTGATCCCGGCATTGAGCGTGCCGTCCTTTACCCGCGCGATGAAAGCACGATAGCGTTTCGCAAGCGCCGCATTCTGATAGGCGGTGAGGTGCTCCGCGCGATGCGCGACCACCTCATCGAGGGTTTCCGGGATCGCCACATGTTCTGGAAGGCTCGCACCGACAAGCGCCTTCAGTCGCTGCGGATCATGGGCAAGAAGGCGACCCCAGCGGAAGGCATTCCGGTTGAATTCTATCGCGACGCCGTTAAGCTCGATTGCCCGTTCAAGCGCTTCCAGCGAGACCGGCAGAAGCCCCTTCTGATAAGCAAAACCCACCATCATGATATTGGTCGCAATCGCATCGCCGCAGGCGGCCTCAGCGATTTCGGTGAAATTATGCGTCGAAGGCGTGCCGCTCATCACATCGCGGATCTTGGCCATCACAGCCCATTCGCGAAAATCGAAATCCCGGTTGCGCACGAATTCCTGTGTTGGTGTCAGATGGGTGTTGATGACGCCTGCCGTTGTTTCCTTGTCGCAGAGAACGACGCTATCGAGTGTTCCGGCAACAATATTGTCGGCGGCCAGAAGCAGGTCCGCCGATCCGGTCGTCAGCCGCGCCGCTGCGATCTCCTCGGGCTTGTTTGCAAGACGAATATGCGACAGGACAGCACCGCCCTTCTGGGCAAGCCCCGCCATGTCGAGCACATTCGAGGCTTTGCCATCAAGATGCGCGGCCATGCCGATGATCGCACCAACGGTCAGAACGCCGGTTCCACCCACGCCTGTCACGGCAATGTTGTAAGGCCGGTTGAGGGCTGGCGCCTTCTTCGCTTCCGGCAGGAATGAGAAGTCGACACCAGAAATCGCATCGCGCTTCCTCAGGTCGCCACCCTCCAATGTCACAAAGGAAGGGCAAAATCCTTTCAGGCAGGAAAAGTCCTTGTTGCAGGCCGACTGGTTGATCTGGCGCTTGCGCCCGAGTGGTGTTTCGAGCGGCTCGACCGCCACACAATTTGACTGCACCGAGCAATCGCCGCAGCCCTCGCAGACAGCTGCATTGATGAAGACCCGGCGTGCGGGATCCGCCATGAGCCCGCGTTTGCGCCGCCTGCGCTTTTCGGCGGCACAGGTCTGATCATAGACAATCGCCGTGCAGCCCGTGATCCCGGCAAGATCCTTCATGGCGGCATCAAGCGTATCACGGTGCCCGACGATCACACCGGGGGCAAGGCTTCCCTTCGCATAGCGCTCCGGCTCATCGGAGATCAGATAGATTTTCTTCACCCCCTCCTGAAACAATTGATGAGTGATCTGCGGCGGGGTCAGTGTGCCGTCGACCTGTTGGCCACCGGTCATCGCGACCGCGTCATTATAAAGGATCTTATAAGTGATATTCGCACCGCTCGACACGGCTTGACGGATCGCGAGCGAGCCGGAATGGAAGTAGGTTCCGTCACCCAGATTGGCAAAGACGTGTTTTTCTCTGGTGAAAGGCGCCATACCGGTCCAGGCGACCCCTTCCCCACCCATATGGCTGAAGGTCTCGGTGTTCCGATCCATCCAGACGGTCATGAAATGGCAGCCGATACCGGCAAGCGCGCGGCTGCCCTCCGGCACTTTGGTCGAGCTGTTATGCGGGCAACCGGCGCAAAAATAGGGTGTGCGCACCGTCGCCGACACGTGCTTGTCGCGCAGGGCGAGACGCCCGTCAAACCATTCAAGACGACGCTGGAGATGTGATTTGAATTCCTCGTCAAGCTCGAAACGCATCAGCTGATCGCAGATCGCGCGAACGATGGTGCCAATCGTCAATTCCCGGTCGAGGGGCAGAACCGGCTGATCACGGTCATCGAATTTTCCGACAATGCGCGGGCGCACATCGGCGCGCCAGTTGAACAATTGCTGCTTGATCTGGTTCTCGATGATTTCGCGGCGTTCTTCGACGACAAGCACCGTATCGAGACCTTCAGCAAAATGGCGCACCCCATCAGGCTCCAGCGGCCACGGCATACTCACCTTATAGATCCTGAGGCCGATCCGATCGGCGGTGACGCCGTCGATATCGAGTTCGCGCAAGGCCTGGCGCACATCCTCGTAGGATTTGCCAGAGGCGATAATCCCGAGGCGCGGCGACTTCGTATCCATTACCACACGGTCGAGGCGGTTCGCCCGCGCCCACGCAATCGCGGCATAAGCTTTATGGGCCTGAAGCCTCGCATCCTGCTGCCACCGATCATCCGGCCAGCGCAGATTGAGACCGCCTTCAGGCATCTCGAAGTCCTTGGGTGCGACAAACTGGCGCTGCTCACCGGCAAGATCGATGACACCCGTGGTCTCGACAGTATCGGCAATCACCTTCATGCCGATCCAGCAGCCGGAAAAACGCGACATCGCGATGCCTGCAAGACCCAGTTCGAGAAACTCGCTCGCCGTGGACGGATAGAGCATCGGCATGACCGCGCTCATGAAAGCGTGGTCGGACTGGTGCGGCAGCGTCGAGGATTTCGCACCGTGATCATCGCCCGCCAGGCACAATACCCCGCCATGTTTCGACGACCCGGCCGCATTGGCGTGTTTGAACACATCACCGGAGCGATCGACGCCCGGTCCCTTGCCATACCAGATGCCGAAGACACCGTCATATTCCGCGCCCGGAGAAAGCGCGAGTTGCTGACTTCCCCAGACCGCTGTCGCGGCGAGTTCTTCATTCACGCCCGGCTGGAACGTGATGTTGTGATCCTTCAGCCAGCGGCTCGCCTTTTGCAGTTGCTGGTCGTAATTGCCGAGCGGTGAGCCGCGATAACCGGAAATGAAACCTCCCGTATTCAGCCCCGCCGCGCGGTCCCGCCTGATCTGGGTCATCGGCAGACGGATCAGCGCCTGCACGCCGCTCATGAAAACCTGGCCGCTTTCGGCAGCATATTTGTCATCAAGGGTGACATGGGCGTTGGGCAAGTCATGTTTCATCGATTTAAACCAACCTCCAGACCAAAAGGGCTCGACGTCGCACCGCCGACTGGCAGCAGACTGATCGCTGCCCGCAATTTTAACTCAGTTTAAAATACGTCATCAATGCTGACATATTTTTATGGCGAATTATAGCTCGAATCTGCGGCCTTTTTTGGAAAGCCCCACACAGCATTAACGTGGTTATGACTCAGGGGCCGGTGACCTGAGGCACTAAAGGATGATCATGGAGCGATTTCGCTGCCGTCCCATGCGAAGCATCGCCCCGATGCGCTGGCAGAAGTCGCGTTGAGCACGGCAAGAAGCGCGCGGGCAGATTGGTCGGCGGTGAACAGACGTGTATCCGGTACATTGCCCTGAAACGGTTTTGACAGGGCGGTGTCGACCGTGCCCGGATGAAGGCCGATGCAGAATGCATTTGGATTCTTGCGGGCAAGCTCGATTGCCGCTGTCCGGATCATCTGATTGAGAGCGGCTTTGGACGCGCGGTAGGAATACCAGCCGCCGCTCTGATTGTCCGATATCGATCCCACTCTTGCTGAAATTGCCGCAAAGCCGCTTTTCGCATTGCTTCGGAGTTTCGGCAGGAAGTGCTTGGCAACCAGCATCGGGCCGATTGCATTGACCTGATAGGACAGGAGCGCTCTTTCCGGCGCGAAACTGCGCCATGTCTTTTCCGGCCCGCCATCAGCATCATGAAGATGGCCGGTTGCGACGATGACGAGATCGATCGGCCCCGAAATGCGCGCCGCCGCCGCCGCGACGCTTTTTTCCGACAGAAGATCAAGCCTGCCGGATTGCGCTTTCGTGAAAGAAGACGTGGCACCGCTGCGCGACAGGGCGTAAAGCGCCCCAACCGCCGCGTGCTCCTCAAGAAGATGCGTCAGCGCGCCGCCTATCCCGCCACTCGCCCCGATCAAGACCGCGCGCAATGGTGCAGAGAAAGATGTCAATTCAATCGTCATCGAGCGCTCATTTCAGAAATTTCCGGGCAATTTTCTGGGTCGCGGGGCGGAATTTCAGAAATCCGTCATAGGCCCGGTTGATAATCCATCGCATTGGCGGATTGTCGCAAAGCCGCGCGAGCAGGCGAAATCCCGGCGTCTCGGCCCAGAGCGCCCGAAACCCAGCGCCACCCGACTGGAGCCGCCCGTCCGGCAGGCGGACATGAAACCGCGCCATGGCCGATTTCTGGTCGAGGTCACCGTCTTCCGGCAGCGGGTTCGCCGCGATATCGATGAAAGCGACCTTGCCCGTGCACTTTGCCTGATAAAACCCAATCTCCCGCGCGCAAAGCGGACAAGAACCATCGAAATAGACGGTCAGATCATTGCTGTTTTTTTGCGATTTTTCCATGCACCTAAATATGGGGCAGCAAATGGCGTTGGCAAAGCCCAGCAAGCCCGGCGCGCGAAAAGCTGACACGGCGACGGTGGACTGATTGAACCGGGTGGCCGGTTCGTGCTAGCCACAGAAAGGCAAAACAAAGTCCTGGATGGTCCGGTGTTGGAAAAATATCATTTCACTGCAGCCGAACAGCCGGACGCGCAACGCGCCCTCAAGGAGTGCCTCGCACGATACGGTCAGGTCTCAGGCGCGGATGCGGACGTGATCATCGTCCTTGGCGGCGACGGCATGATGCTGCACACCGTGAACCAGTATCTCAACACCGAAAAGCCGATCTATGGCATGAACCGGGGAACCATCGGCTTCCTGATGAACGGTTATGCGCTTGACGATCTTCCCGAGCGTATCGCAAAGGCCGTGTCGACCCGCGTCTACCCGCTGTCGATGACCGCGCGCGATATCAATGGCATCGACTATCACGCCCTTGCCCTCAACGAAGTCTCGCTGTTTCGCCAATCCTATCAGGCCGCAAAACTTCGCATATCGATCGATGGCATTGTCCGGCTTCAGGAACTCATCTGCGACGGTGTCCTCGTTGCAACCCCGCAAGGCAGCACCGCCTATAATTTCTCCGCGCAAGGTCCGATCATCCCGATCCGCGCGCCCCTTCTGGCGTTAACGCCGATCAGCCCGTTCCGGCCACGACGCTGGAACGGCGCCCTTCTTCCCAATCAGTCGGAAGTCCTGATCGAAGTCGTCGAGAACCACAAGCGCCCGGTCAATGCCGTCGCGGATCATTTCGAGGTCAAATCCGTCATTGAAGTTCGCGTACACGAAGACAATACCCGCAACGGCATTATCCTCTTCGACGCCAGCCACTCCTGGGAAGATCGTATTCTGGATGAGCAGTTCCGGCACTGAGCTGGCGCTGATTTGGTGTTGACCTGGTACGGAACCGAAGATCACTCGCAGGCCGTAATTGAGGTATACTGATTGCATTTATTACAAAGAAACGGCGGTTCGAACTTTCGTTACGTTAGCTCCAGGGAGCAATCACCAGGACATCGATGATCAGTTACATTTTACGCCGACGATTTGAATTTTTCTCATATCTCGTGGATTATTAAAATGGCAGCGAACCAAAAGATTTCGTTGGTGATCTGGTGCTGGACGGCAAAGATACCCTCGTCGATATCAGTCAACTGAATTTGCTCAACAGGGGCCAGACTCAATCATAACCGGAATGCGATGAGGATTGCCAGTGCGACTGTAGACAGGAAGTTCCTGGAGCGTTTGTAGCGGGTTGCAAGGCGGCGGAATTCCTTTAGACGGCAGAATGCGTTCTCAAGCTGTTGGCGTCATAGCCCTTGTCAGCGAGCAGATATCTTGTCCCCTTCAAGCCAGTTAATAGATGAGGCGCGGCTCGACTGTCCACGGCATTACCGCCGGTCAGCATGAAGGCGAAGGGACGATCTGTCACGTCGGCAAGGGTATGGATCTTGGTGGTTTGGCCGCCCCGCGACGGTCCAATTGCCTGATTTTTCGTCTCCCTTTTCCGCCATGGCGGAGCGGTGCGCCTTGATGTAAGTGCTGTCATCGAGGTACTTTTGGTGACGGCTCCCGAGGTGGCAAGCGCCTCAGCGAGGTCCAGACAGAACCGCTTGCGTGACCATCGGCTGAAGCGGTTGCAGATCGTTGTGGAAGACCCGTCTCAATAGGACAATCGCACCAGCGGCATCCCACCTTCAGGATATGGACGATGCCGGAAATCACTCTCCGGTCATCAACACAGTGTGCGCCGCCTTTGTTTCTCGGTAAAAGCGGCTCGATCACCGCCCACTACTCATCCGACAACCAAAACAGATGGCCCATTGAAGCCCCCAAACCGTTGATCTGGAACCTTGAATCTGACTTTTTACATTAAAGCAATGATATCAATGGGTTTTAATCCTTGATCTTCTCCGTTTTATGGTTTTGCCCTTATAGGACTGTTCTCGTTACGGACGATGCTTTAGTGTCCGGCAGTAAAACCTTATAGAAGATCTTTGGTTCCAAAAATTCGTTTACCATAAGTCGCATTTTATTTTCGGCGGGATAAGGCGACCTTTCGAATTTTGAACACACGCAAAAGGCGCGAGAAGCAGCCGATGCCGCCAACCCGCGCCTTTCGCTCATGATGGGTTGGTACCCGTTACTTCGTGATCAGTTCCGGCCCCATCAGCGCATAGGGAAGGAATGTCGAGATCACCGGCACATAGGTGATGATGACAAGAAAGATCATCAGGATACCGACAAATGGCAAAGCCGCACGGACAACCTCCAGAAGGCTCATCCCGGTTATTCCCGACGTCACGAACAGGTTGAGCCCGATCGGTGGCGTGATCATGCCGATCTCCATATTCACCACCATGATGATGCCGAGATGGATCGGATCGACGCCAAGCTCAATGCCGATTGGGAACACAACGGGCGCAACGATGAGAAGAAGCCCGGACGGCTCCATGAACTGGCCGCCGATCAGAAGCAGGATGTTGACGGCAATCAGGAAAGTGAACCACGTAAAACCATATCCCAGCATGAGTTCGGTAATTGCCTGTGGGATCCGCTCCGATGTCAGCACATGCGCGAACAGAAGTGCATTCACGATGATGAACATCAGCATGATCGTCGTCTTCGAGGCGTCAAGCAGCACCTTGCGGGTGTCTTGACCTAACATGGCCGGAACCGACTGACGCCCCATCAGCGCGAGGTTGCGACCCCATACCGGTAGGCTTGATGCGAGATAGCCGCCGATGGCCAGCGGATTTTTTGTAGCACCCCGCCACATCACATAAGAGAGCGAGAGAGCGATGGCGAGCACGCCTCCAAAAAGCGCCCGATCCCCGGTCGATATCGTTTCCAATTCGGCCGCTGCGAAAAAGGACAGGATCATGAAAACAAAAAAGAAGCCGACAGCATAGACTGTCGCCGAAAAGCCGATCTTGGCTTTCGGGCCATCGCCTTCACGAACCCACGGCATGCCGCGCATCGGACCCATATCTCGATAGACGAATATCGCGACAAAGAAAGCATAGACCGCAGAAACCGCCGCCGCCTCCGTTGGTGTGAAGACACCACCATAGATGCCGCCGAGGATGATGATGATAAGGAAAAGACCCCATCCCGCTTCCTTGCCGCCCTGGAGAATCTCACCGAAGCCTTTCCACGGCTCTGACGGAAGACCCTTCACCCTGGCGACGATGTAAATTCCGGCCATCAGCATGAAACCGGCAAGAAGCCCCGGGATCACGCCTGCGAGAAACATCCGCCCGACTGAAACATTGGTCGCAGCCGCATAAACGACCATGACAATCGACGGTGGAATGAGAATGCCGAGCGTGCCCGCATTCGCGATGATACCTGCCGCAAATTCCTTGGAATAGCCGACCTGGCGCATACCGGCGATGGCAATCGTGCCGATCGCGACCACGGTTGCGGGCGACGACCCCGAAAGTGCCGCGAACATCATGCAGGCAAGGACAGAGGCCATGGCAAGCCCGCCACGAAAGTGCCCGACGGTTGCAATCGAAAACCGGATGATGCGTTTTGCGACGCCTCCAGTGGACATGAAACTCGATGCCAGAATGAAGAATGGAATGGCGAGCAGCGTATAGTTCTGCGCCGCGGTGAAAAGCTGGAGTGCGACCGACGACATGGAGTCGACCGAGAAAAACGCAATCACAAGGATCGACGAAAGCCCGAGCGAGACGCCGACCGGCACACCCAGGAACAGAAGACCCAAAACCAGCAGGAAAAGAATGAACGATTCCATGGCGCCTTAATCCTTCAAAATATCTTTGTTTTCGGCGACAAGGTCTTCAGCTTCGTGTCCTGCGATGATGAGTTCCCGTTTGCCTGTCGTGATTGCAAAGGTTGCCTGAAGCGCGCGATAGGCCAGAAGGGCGAGCCCGATCGGCAGCATCAGATAAGCGACCCAGCGTTGCACACGTTCCTGCATGCCAAAGGTCTGCTGGACCCATTGCGGATAACGCAGATCATCAAGACCGATGCCTGCTTTGTAGAATTTCGCCCAGTAATGAACAGCCCCGCCGGACGACTGCCCGCCAAAGGGTTTCACCCAATCCGCGGAAAGCAGCATCGCAGCGTAAAGTAGCACCGTCAGCCCGCCAAAAACCGCAACAATGCGGAAAAGCTTTTCCGGCAACAGGCGGATCAAAGCATCAACCCCGAGATGAAGGTTCATCTTGATCGCATAGCTCATGCCGAACAGGATCAGCCACGCAAATAGGATGCGGGTCAGTTCAAGAGCGCCGCCCCAACCGCTGTTGAACCCGTACCGCGCGATGACCTGGGCAAAGGAAACGATCGTGATTGTTGCCAAGAGCAAAGCAAGGACGTTTTCCTCAAAGAGCGTTACCGCAGCAGGAAAACGCCGCTCAATAAGAAATAACACAAAAATGAGAATGCCGAGCGCGGCAAACGGCCAAAAAAGCGACATGGATCACCCAACCCGCAACCAGAGAAAAAGGCAGCAGGTCGGGCTCAACGCCAGACCTGCCGGTTTTAACGCAAGGCTTACTTGTTTGATGCGACGGCAGCGTCGATCAAATCTTTACCGACATCAGCTTCGAATTTCGACCAGACCGGTTTCATCGCAGCAGCCCATGCAGCACGTTGCTCGTCTGTGAGCGCACGCACGACGCCACCCGCTTTGATGACGTTTTCACGGTTCGTTGCTTCTTGAGCCGCAACATTGTCGTTCGCCTGTTTCGTCGTCTCCGCGGCAATTTTCAGCAACTGATCGCGCACGGCAGGATCAAGACTGTCCAGCCACTCTTTCGAAGTGACAAGAAGATAGGCGAGCAACTGGTGGTTGGTTTCCGTCGTTCCATCCTGCACTTCGAAGAATTTCTGGGTATAAATGTTCGACCAGGAATTTTCCTGACCGTCGACAACGCCCGTCTGAAGCGCGCCATAGACTTCCTTGAAAGCGAGCTTCTGGGCCGAAGCACCCATGGCCTCGATCATGGCAACCGCCACATCCGATGTCTGAACACGGAACTTGAGGCCGTTTGCATCTGCTGGAACAATCAGCGGTTTTTTGGCGGAGAATTGCTTCAGGCCAGCAGACCAATATTCGAGACCCTGATACCCGTTGGAATTGATCGCCGTCTTCAGCGAGGCGCCTTCTGCACTGTTGAAGAAGCGTTCAACGGCTTCAAGGCTTGAGAACAGGAATGGCAGATCGAACAGACGGAATTTTTTGGTATAGGCCTCGAATTTCGCGAGTGATGGCGCTGCGAGCTGCACATCGCCCAGAAGAAGCGCTTCCATCACCTTGTCATCATCGAACAGGGTTGAGTTTGGAAACACTTCCATACAGGCCTTGCCGTTCATTTCAGTATTGACCCGCTCGGCGAGAAGCGCTGCGGCGTCGCCTTTCGGATGTCCTTTTGCAGCGGCAACGTGGCTGAATTTAATAACCACTTCGCCCGGATCGCAAGCTGCAGATGCAGCAGTTGCGGACAAAGCGAGTGTAGCCGCGGCAACAGCCGCGCCTAAAAACTTTTTCATGGAACCCTCCCAGGTTTCTTTCAAAAAGAAATCCGGTAACAAGCAGTTGGTACCGGGCATGACTTTTCAATCAAGTCGACTGAAGATATCACGAAAGTGACGCGGTTGCAGCGATTAATAAAATTTTAAATCAAATAACTTTCAGATAGTTAGATAGATTTCCAACAAACCCATGACAAGAATGTGTAGAATTCTACCCGTCCCGGAATGCAGGAATATCAACCAACAAAGGCTGAGGCCGGCTAGTCACTGCGCTCGTCGAGAAGACCGTGCTTTCGCATTTTATCGTAAAGCCCCTTGCGCGACAGACCGAGTACCTCATAGGTATCCTTGAGCTTCCCGCCATGGCGGGTGAGTTCCTCCTCAATCAGCGCCCGCTCGAAAGCGGCAACCCGGCTTGCAAGATCCGAGCGCTCCTTCTGGCGGCGGACATGGACCACGGAGTTTTCGAGCCCCAAAACCCAGCGCTCAGCGATATCGCGCAGGCCGCGGACATTATCCGGCCAATCACGGTTTTTGAGCACCTGAATGAGGTCCGGCTCGAAATTCGGTATCTCGCGGCGATAGCGCGCCCTCGATTGGCGGGCAAGCTGGAAGAATAGGAATGGCACATCTTCCCGGCGCTCAGAAAGCGCGGGGATGCGCATCCTTGCGCCCGCAAAAGATACCGCAAGCGACGCCGGGTCGCCGTCCTGCCCGCCATCTGAGTCTTTAACATTTCCGGTCTGCCAGAGGATCGTCAGGCGCGGCCCGCGCCGACGCCCCTGCCCTTCGTCCGTCATGTATCGGGTTTGCGAAAAGGCGAACACACGTTTGACAAGGTCAGGCTCAGCCCGCTGAAAGTTTCTAAGGACGACTGTAGCGCCTTCGCCGTCTGCGATAAGACCCAACTTGCCATCCAACCCGTCCACGCTTCTGTCATCACGTCTGACCTTGCCGAAAAGTTCGGTTTCAATCAGGCAGGATGCTGTCGTCGCGCAATCAAGGTTGATGAAGGGCTGGTCGCGCCTTGGCGAGAATTCATGAATGAGCCGGGAGACCAGCGCCTTGCCGCTGCCTTCGGGCCCGTGGACCAGAACCGGCGCATCGGTGGCTGCATAGGTGAGGATTTCCCGGCGAACCCGCCCAGCTGCTTGCGATATGCCAACATAGCGTTCAGAAAGATCTGCATCGCGGGTGCGGCTCAGTTCGTCGCGAAGCGCGCGATTTTCAAGCACGAGCCGCCGCTTTTCCAGGGCGCGGGCGCAGATTTCCGCCAAAGTGCTGACAGCGAACGGCTTTTCGATGAAATCATAACAGCCATTGCGCATCGCCTCGACAGCCAGCGCAATATCGGCGTGACCCGTCACCAGAATCACCGGTATCGCTATATCGATCTCATTGACCTGCTTCAGGAAAGCCATACCGTCCATGCCGGGCATGCGAATATCACTGATGACCACGGCATAATCGTCAAATTTGATCAAACGAAGCGCACTTTCAGCATCGGCGAAGGCGCTGACCGTGAACCCTTCCAGCTCCAGTCCCTGAACGAAGGCCGCCCGAAGATCATCGTCATCGTCGACGAGTATGATGTGCGGATCGCTCATATCCGGCTTTCCTCCAAAAGCGTTGCGTCGTCTGCCAATATGCCCGGCACTATCTCGGCGGGGGCACCAGCCGCGGCAAGTTCGAACCTGAAACACGCCCCCGGGAAAAGCGGCAAGGCGCCGTTGCTGACGCTGATCACTCCACCGAAATCACGGACAATATTGCTCGCAATGGAAAGCCCGATACCAAGCCCCTTTCCGGTTGGTCGTGTGGTGAAAAATGGTTCGAAAATCGCGTCCCGCTGATCGGCCCCGATGCCGGGACCATTGTCGCAAACCTGAAACATCACCTTGCCCGCATGATGCAGGCAGGAAATGCGAATGCGTCCCGGACCCGGTGCCGCATCAACCGCATCGGCAGCATTCGCTATGAGGTTCACAAGAATCTGGCTGAGGCGCACGTCGTCGGCCATGACCGATGGCAAGTCCGCCTCGATATCCCAATCGACGGCTACATCGCGGGCGGACAAACGCGGCTTCAGGATCAGCATCACATCTTCAATCACCGGCGCGATGGCAACCGCGCGCAGGTTCGGCTCCGGTACACGGGCGAAAGAGCGCAAGGTGCGCGACAGGTTTGCCATCCGTTTTACCAGCGTTTCGATATGGGAAAGATTGTCAGCGACCGCCCTCAACTGGTTTTTTGTAAGAAATTTGGCCGCATTCTCGCAATAGGCGCGGATGGCGGCGAGTGGCTGATTGTATTCGTGGCTGATCGCGGTGGACATTTGCCCGATTGCCGCCATTTTAGCCGACTGGACCAGATTTTCCTGTGCCGCACGCAGGGCCTTTTCCGCCGCCTTGCGCTCTTCAACCTCAAGACTGAGGGCTCGCGTTCGGTCGCGAACGCGCCGTTCCAGCCGAAGCGCGTCGGCACGGACCTTGCGGGCCTCATTGATCTTGCGGGCCTGGCGGTCAGCGAGCCACCAGATGAGAAGCGCCAGAAAGACCGAGCCGACAAGAACGGCAAGCGAAGAAATTGCCGCATAGCGCGCAATCACCGCATTGTTTTCGAGCACATGAAGCCGCCAGCCGAGCAGCGACAGCAACCGCTCCTGATGGAGAAAATCCGGCCATTCAGCTGTGCCAGCCGGACCGATATCCCCGCTGAGCGGGCCAAGAGCACGCCGCGCGATCTGATTGCCGATAACCAGGCGACCATCCAGATCCGTTACGAAAATTGGCAGAGCGGCGAGCGCCCAGGTCGCTTCGAGAGGCTCGAAATCAATCAGGATCGCGACCATGCCGAGCGGCCCGCTTTCATCGCGCACGAGCGAGGCGAAAACATAGTTGCGCACGCCTTGTGTGGTGACAATCTGCGCGCGTCCGAGCCGCCCCTGAAGCACCGCCTGAAACACCGCCTGAAACACAGCAGGACCAACGCCGAGATCACGCACCAAAGCATCGCTGAAGACGCCACGGGCATTGGCAATAAGCGCGCCGTCCTTGCCGATGAATGCGGTATCTCTCGCTCCTGAAAACCCCGCTATCTGCTCGCCAACAAGGCGGGCGCGGTCTCCATCCCGCATTTTGAAAATCTCAATGACATCCGAGCGCTTTGCCATAAGCGGCGGCAGAAGCCGGTATTTTTCGAGATAGGCGGCAACTGTCTTTTCCTGAAGCGCCAGCGTTTCCTCAGCGTGGCGATAAAGCGCGTCGGTGGTTCGCTCCCGCGCATAATTTCCCGAAATGGCGGCGAGAGCAAGCCCGGTCAGAAGAATCGCGAGCGCCAGCTTCCAGCCCAGCCCCTGAGCGGGCTTTTTCATGAAGGCCTGAGACAGATTGTTTCGATGTCGCAATGGAGCCATCGGCCATCCCTGAGCGATGATATGACGGCAGTTCCTGCCGTCCTTTGGGGGTCGCTCTATCGATTTCATCGCAGGTTGCAATCAAAATGCAAGACTGTCTGCGCGGCAGAGCTTGTGCTACCTCGCGGTGCTACTCGCCGACGGCGCGCTTTTTCATGCCATGGTTACCAGTTAACATGGCAGCGATCCCGGCGGCTGTCATCGGCTTTCCGTAAAGATAACCCTGACCATAGGTGCAGCCCGCGAGCTTTAGAAGCTGGTGCTGTTCCCGCTCTTCAACACCCTCGGCAATGGTCTCGATGCCAAGATCCCGTGCGAGATTGACAACCGAGCGGATGATCGCCACCGATTGCGGACTGAAGCCCATGTCGCGCACGAAAGACTGATCGATTTTGATTTTGTCGAGGGGAAAGCGCTGGATATAGCCAAGCGAAGAATAGCCTGTGCCGAAATCATCAAGCGCGAAACGCAAACCCATCGCGCGCAATTCGCCCATGACATTAAGAACACGAATCTGATCCTCTATGAACAGGCTTTCAGTGATTTCAAGGTCGAGTTGTTTGACATGAAGCCCTGAATTGAAAAGCGCCTTCTGAACGGACTTGATGAGATCGCCATGAATGAACTGAGCGGGCGAGACATTGACAGCGATCTTGATCCGTCCGGGCCATGTGGCCGCATCCTGGCACGCGCGCTCCAAAGCCCATTCGCCAAGCTCGACAATGAGATTGGACTGTTCCGCAATCGGTATGAACTCCGCAGGCGAGATCCGACCACGCTCTGCGTGGCGCCAGCGCAGCAATGCTTCCGCGCCACACAGTTGGCCGTCTGCAAGCGCGATCTGAGGCTGATAGGCAAGGTGGAATTCATCGCGCTCAAAAGCGCGCCACATATCGAGTTCAAGCTGACTGCGCGTCTGGATGTTCAATTCCATGAAGGGTTCGAAGGTGACAATCGCATTGCCCGGCTGAGCACGGGCTTTGATGAGGGCAGCGTCTGCGCGCCGAACATAGAGGCCAGCCGACTTGGATGAATCCTCGATAATAGCAACCCCGGCGTTTGCTCCGATCACCGCACCATTGCCATTGTGGTAATAGGGCTGCGTCACCGATTCCAGAATGGCCGCGATCTCAGCCTCAAAAAGGGAGCGAGCGCTCGCAGAGGCGAAATAGACGAGAAACTGGCCATCGCCCTGCGTGCCGAGAAGATCGATAAAACCCAGATGCTTGCGGATCCGCTTGGCAATAAGGCGCAGAATATCATCGGCAAAATCCTGGCCGAGTGTCTCACGAATAGTTTCGAGGCGCTCGACCGCAATCTTGACAATAGCCGGGCACGCCTTCTCGCCTTTCGTGTTCGCGAGGAGTTCGTCCGCCTGATCAAGGAAATGAGTGCGATTGGCAAGTTCCGTTACCGGATCGAAACGGGCGATAAAGGCTAGGTTTTCTTCGGCACGCTTCTTCTCAGTGACATCCCGGAAATTCACGCAGGTATAGACCGTCTCCGGCAGCGCCACGCCGCTCATGCTGAAACCACCTTCCAGAACCGACTGCGTGACGACATATTCGATCACCCGTCGCCGGTCACCCGCAATGGTCTCCTCGATGAGCTGCGGGCCTGTCTCGCGTTTGCGCGTGGGTTTGGACAATGCATTGCTCAATGCGCTTGCGAATGCCGCAGATGCGACGTCTTGAAACCGCCGCCCCTTGAAATCGTCCGTTCCTGCGTCGATGCGGTCCGAACCATCCGCAAATAGCGCTCGCGCCACTGCATTGGCGGTATAGATAACATCATTCTCTTTCAGGATGACGATACCGTCGAAATTGTCATTCACAATCCGGTTCAGAATTTTTTGGGTGTTGTCGGCGCGTTTTTCGGTAATTGCGAGCAGGATTTTGCGCACATCAAACTCACGCAAGGTGGTCATTACGCTAAAGGAAATGACGAACAGATGCGCCGCCGCGGTCTCAAGGGCATAGCCTGATGTGACCTGTATGGCTGTCGCAACACCCTCCAGCGCGCCGATCTGCAAAATGAAACTCAGTTGCGCAAGACCCCAGCCGACCCGTCGCCTGATCAGAAGGAAAATGAGCCCCATCACCGCCATTATGGCAATCTCGGTGTTAAAATCGGATTTCTCGATCACGCGTTTCTGAATAAGCGTATCGGCGGCCAGCGCCTGAAGCAAATGACCGGAAATGATGCCAAGGTTTGGAACCGGGAAGAAATCGCGCAGTTCGCTGGCGCTCGCGCCGATGATCACCTTTTTGCCGCGAATGCTTTCGGCAGGAACGGTACCGTCGAGAAGCTCGATCACCGAAACGCGATCTATCTTTGCGGCATCGATCCCGAAATCCAGCAGAAAACTGCCGCGCTGGATACGCGTCTCGCCGGCGACGACTGCGGCCAGCGACTGAACTTGCACGCCATTGACGAGGTCACTGAACGGAACGGAACGAACTATGGAATCGTCTTCCGCAAATACATTCACGCTGGCGGGCCAGGCATGTTTTGCAAGAATTTCGATCGGCTCATTGGCGAAGAGACTTGACCCCTGCCCCGATGCCATCTGGTTGAAGGTCGCAAGGATGACCGTATCGCCGGCCCGCTCCAGAGCAGCAGCAAAAAGGGCATCTTCCACAGGATCGGACGGACTGCTGAAGTCAATGTCGAAGGCAATGTCAGCGGCTTCATAAGCCACCAGCCGATCGACAATTTCACCATAAATCCGCCGCTTCCAGGGCCAGGCACCAAGGCGTTCGATGCTTTGAGCATCGATATCAACCGTAATGATCTGGCCGCTTGGCGGGCGGCCATCAAGGCCGAAACGCTGATCGCGTAAAAATCGGTCGATCGGCTCCAAAAGGTTCAGCAGGGTTATTATGGTGATGATGGAGAAGGCCACCAAGCCGAGAATGCTTTGCCTGCTAAAGGCCATTGGCGTCATCTCACTCAACCAGTTATCGCTGCGTCACTCCCTTTAAAAGGGGCGACCGGTATCGGTTGATAGCATTAACCTCTTAAAATTACTTGAAACCCGAGCGATTCAGTGCGTATTTGAGGAGATAGCCTCCCGTTTCCGCTCGATTAAAAGCCTGGCCGAAAAAGATTACCCTCGGCCATGGCTACGATTCTAGTTGCCGTTGTTGCCGGCATTGCCATTTCCACCGGCATTGCCATTCCCGCCGACATTGCCATTCCCGCCGACATTGCCATTCCCGCCGACATTGCCATTTCCACCGGCATTGCCATTTCCACCGGCATTGCCATTTCCACCGGCATTGCCATTTCCACCGGCATTGCCATTTCCACCGACATTGCCATTCCCGCCGGCATTGCCATTTCCACCGGCATTTCCAGCGGCATTGCCATTCCCGCCGACATTGCCATTCCCGCCGACATTGCCATTTCCACCGACATTGCCATTTCCACCGGCATTGCCAGCATTGCTCTCACCATTTCCGGAATTAGCACCCTCAATCTGGCTCGTTGTGGCAAACCGGTCATCGCGGTTATTGCGGTTGAAAGATGCGGCGCCTGCCCGGGATGCAACGTCGATCGCGGCGCCCGCTCCCCTGGCGGATGACACATTGCTATTGTCGGAACGGGCCACACTCTGGTTTGCTGTCGACAAACCTCTGAAGCCTGCACTTGCGTTGAAAGTTCTCGCAGATTTCGCTGCATCACTGCTCGCAGCTCCATTGCCGGAAGAGGTGGATGGCTGCGACAGGGTCTGGCGCAACGCCGCGATCGTTGAGGCAACGGGGCTTGCCGCCGGTTTGCGCTGTCCGATGGCTGGCGCATTGCTGCCCCCTGATTGAAGGCCTGCGCCGGAACGATTGCTCGTTGCAACCGATTGACCCCGCTGAACGAGGGCAAATTGACCGGTATCATAGTCGCCGACTTCCACGACACCGCGACGGACCGATACTTGAGAACTGTTGCTCCCGACCGCAACCGTGAATTTGGTGCCTTTGACGACGGCGGCGAGATAGGGCGTGTCAACGGAGAAATGTTTGACATTCCGCCGCTCTACATCATAGGTCGCCTCGCCGGAAAGTTGCTGGAAGGCCGTCTTGCCGCCGCCATTGCCCTGAACCGGCAACACCAGAACCGAACCGGCGCTGATCAGGACGCTCTCGGCATCGCGTTTCAGGAGCGCCTTGCCTCTCGGGCCGGTGCGCAGGGTCGTACCTGGCAAAAGGGTCATGCCGCGCTCGAAGGAAATCCAGGATTTATCGGGCGTGAGCACCTCCACGTCTTTAGAGGCCCGCACCATTGTCCATTCTCCTGCTTGCGCAGCCGATGCAAGAAACATCACGGCAACCATCATGGCAAGCATCATGGCAGGCGATCTTGCAATATTATTTTTTCTGACGGGCATTTGATCTCTTCCAGACAACAAAGTCAGTTATTTTTATTCTAAGTTTATTTCAAAGAATAAAATCTCACCCTGCATTCTGACCCGATAATTTAAGCATTCCGTTAACCGCAACCCCACGCCCTGTCATATCTTCTCTTCCAGAACCAGAAGTTGCGGTTTCACCTTGTTTTTCCGTTCTTTGGAAAGGCCAAAAAGTTGCTTCTCTTCGCCTGTGTCCGCCCCGACTTTAGACCTAATTAACCACAATTATGCTTAATGAACTGAGTGTGGGGTTGAAGGTCTTGGTTTGTGTTGATGGGCTGTTGTGGAAAACATCTCTGTTTTGGTGCGGGAATTTTGCTTCTTTCCGCCCTTCCCGATCCTGTCGAGGCCCAATCCGTCGACCTCACGGACCGCTATTCCCTCAATTATCGCAGCCATGAAAAATCTGAGCCGCTGAAAATCGGCTCGTTCAGGGCGGGGGGGCTCTCTCGGTGCGGGCAGCGGCTACACCGACAATGCCCACAGGGTGCCTGGTCCCCTCTCCCGTGAGAGCGCGGTGCTTTCAACTGAAGCCAATGCCTATCTCAACTCCGCCTGGGAAAAGCATGCGTTTAATATTTCCGGATTGATCAGTAATTTTTATTTTCCCGGCAACGAAGAGGCAAACGAACTTTACGCCAATCTCTTCGCCTATGGCCGGATTGATCTTCCTGAGAAGACCCAGTTTGAAATCGTCGGCAGTTACACCGCCGATGAAGAACCGCGCAACGAACCGGCGTTCTTTTTCAATCCCGAGAGCACGCCGGTCGATCAGAAATTCGATCTGAAAACATTTCTTACCAAAGGGATTGGTGATGCAGCATTTACCCTTCGGACCGGCATTCAGCGTGGTATTCAGGAAAATGTGCGCTCGAACAGCGGCTTTTCTCTGCGCCGCGATGATGAGAATTACGTTCTTTATGACTTACGCCTGCGCGGCAGCCTCAATATCGGCGAGAAATCGAATGTCTATCTCGAGGGCGGCGTAAACAAATGGGAGTTTGACGACGGTGCCGACCGAAACGGGTTTGACCGGGGTTCAAATGGCCTTCACGCAGCGGTGGGCTATGTGTTCAACCCAACCGCATCCCTGAGCGGCGAGGTCGCGGTCGGCTACCGCTATCAGAATTTTGCCGATGCGCGCTTTGATAATCTGTCGACAGCAACCCTCGATGCCTGGGTCACATGGGCTGCCACGGACAAGCTCAATCTCAGTCTCGTTGCTGATACCTTCTTCGAGGAGGAGACGAATTTCGGCGATGCCGGCACCCTGTCGCGCTCGATCCTGTTTCAGGTCGACCATCGCACCCGCGACAATCTGCGGCTCTTTGCCAACACGCTCTATCTCGTCGAGGACGAACTCAATCAGAACGAAGGTGTGCACCAGACGTTTCGCAGCAGCGTCGGTGTGAACTATGAATTCAAGCCCCGTGTGGTTCTGACAACACAAATCCAGAACGAACGTTATCTCGCGGGCTTCCAGAATGGCGACTATTCCGCCAACCGCATACTCTCTAGCATCTCGATTTCACGCTGAACGCGCATCCTGTCCTCTCGCCCCCGGGCGCCAGCAAAGGCTTGTGGCTTGCGCCGTGCAAAGATGGCCGCAGGCTTCTGCGCTGGTTTCGATAAGGCTTTCGGTAAATTTCACTTTCAAGCACGCGCAGAACGACGCCCGGTGAGGATTGAGCCTCGAACACCGATCGATTCCGATCTCGGATTTTCGCATATGTTCAAAACCTTAGCCATATTGACCCGATGCCGGTGCTGCGCTCTATAGGAGAAATATCCCGACCTTCGGCGCGATGATCCAAAGCGGCGACGTTTGCGTAGGTAAGATAAATACCCCTGGCTGGAACGGCGTTCTTGTTGCCGCACTCCGTTTAATTTGCCGCAATTGACGTTCGAACGGAACCGATGGCCAATCCCGCCGTGCCTTTCCTTGTGATTTATTCGTCAGACCTGCGCGTTGCCGATAACCCGGCGCTGCATGCTGCGATGACCGCCGCAAAGGATGATGGCGCGCCGGTTGTAGCCCTTTATGTGCTCGAGGAAGCATTCGAAGCTGGCACCAGACCCAGCACCGAAACGGCGCGGGCGCCAGGCGGCGCGGGCCGCTGGTGGCTGCACCATTCCCTTGAAGCCCTCGCCCGGGCACTCGAAGACCTCCATGTGCCGCTGGTCCTGCGCAAGGGCGAAAGAACCGTGATCGTCAAGGAAATTGCTGATGAAATCGGCGCAGGTCATCTCACCTGGAACCGGCAATATGATGCGGCGGGCGTCGCCTTCGGCAAAGCCATCAAGCAATGGGCGAAAACAGGCGGACGTACGGCAAAAAGCTATAATGGCGGCCTGCTCCACGACCCATACACATTGAAAACCAAGTCCGGCGGTCCGTTTCGGGTCTTTTCGCCATTCTGGAAAGCCTGTCTCGCCGCCGGTGATCCGGTAAATGTGCTGCCTGAACCAGCAGCGCTCGTTAAAAATCCTCAGGTAAACGAAATCCATGCGCGCTGCGAAATGATATCCGAGAGACTTGCCGATTGGCGCCTGCTTCCTGAAAAGCCGGATTGGGCTAAGGGCTTTGCAAAGCATTTGCAGCCTGGCGAAGCGGGCGCAAAAGCACGCCTTGAAGACTTCCTGGCGGAGCGGGCACAATACTACGCTGACGGCCGCGATTTTCCGGCTGGCAACAACACATCCCGCCTCTCGGCACATCTGCGTTATGGCGAAATCTCGCCGCAGCAGGTCTGGACGGCAACAAAAAACGCTGCTGCCGCGATCGGCCGGAAGAATGCGGATAAATTTCTTGCGGAACTTGGCTGGCGCGAGTTCTCCCACCATCTCCTCTATCACAATCCCGATCTTGCAACCGCAAATTTCAATCCGAAATTCGACGATCTCGAATGGTATGATGGAGCGGATGCCGAAACGCTTCTGCGCGCATGGCAGAAAGGCCGCACCGGCTATCCGATTGTCGATGCCGGCATGCGCGAACTCTGGCAGACCGGGATCATGCACAACCGGGTACGGATGGTCGTCGGCTCCTTTCTCGTCAAGCATCTGCTGATGGACTGGCGCCATGGCGAGACATGGTTCTGGGACACACTGGTTGACGCCTGCCCGGCCAACAATACGGCAAGCTGGCAATGGGTGGCCGGTTGCGGGGCTGACGCTGCGCCCTATTTTCGCATATTCAATCCCATTCTTCAGGGCGAGAAATTTGACGCTGACGGCACCTATGTGCGGCAATTCGTGCCCGAGCTTGCAAAAGTGCCAAACAATTTCATCCACAAACCATGGGCTGCGGCCGTATCAGACCTCGAAAAATGGGGCGTCCGGCTCGGCGAAACCTATCCGGCGCCGATTGTGGCCCATGAATTTGCCCGCGAACGCGCACTCGCTGCGTTCCAGAATATGAAACAGGAATGATCCGGCACGGATCAAAAGGGGAATGGGGACGAATGCGCGTTGCAGTAATTGGATCTGGAATTTCTGGAAATGCGGCAGCATGGGCGCTGGCACAGCCGATGCAGCCAAACCCTCTCAAGGACGTTGTTCTTTACGAGAAAAGGAACCGGCCCGGCGGTCACAGCCACACGATCGATATCGACTATGACGGGCGCGCGCTTGCCGTTGATGTCGGGTTCATCGTCTATAACACGCTGAATTATCCCAATCTCGTTGCCCTATTCGATCATCTCGGCGTCAAGACGATAGAGAGCGACATGAGCTTCGGCGTCTCCATGGCGCGCAGCAAAGCGAAAGGCCGGGAACGAAGCGGGGCACGCAGGCTCGAATGGTCGGGCAACTCGCTCAACACGATCTTCGCCCAGCGTCGCAATTTCTTTTCACCGACCTTCTGGCAGATGATCGGCGGTATTCTGCGCTTCAACAGACGCGCCACCGCAGACCTTGAAGCCGGACGTCTCAAGGATCGCTCCCTCGGCCATTATCTGCGCGAGACCGGCTTCAAACGCACCTTCATCGACTGGTATCTCGCCCCTATGGGTGCAGCGATCTGGTCGACCCCGCATGCGGATATTCTCGATTTTCCCGCCGAGAGTTTCGTGCGGTTTTTCGCAAATCACCGCCTGATGCACGCGACAAGCGAACGCCCGAAATGGCGCACTGTTGCCGGCGGAAGCCGGTCCTATGTATCGAAAATTACCGCGCCGTTTCAGGAAAACATCCGCCTCGACAGCACCGTCACCGCGGTACACCGCGAGGGCGGCAAGGTCCATGTCGTCGATCAGAGCGGGCATCACGATGTGTTCGATCACGTCATTTTTGCAGCCCACACCGATCAGACCCTTGCCATGATCAAGGACACCATACCGCGCGAACACGCCGTCCTGTCAGCCATCGGCTACCGGGCGAACACGATCTATCTCCATCGCGATCCAGGCCTGATGCCGCGCGACCGCAAGGTATGGTCGGCATGGAATTATATCGAAACGCCCGATGCCGTGCAGGCCAAGACGGGTGTCTGTGTCAGCTATCACATGAACGCGTTACAGAAAATCGACGATACCTGCCCGCTTTTCGTAAGCCTCAACCCCGAGCACCCACCGAGAGCCGACCTCACTTTCGCCGTCACCACCTTCGATCATCCACAATTCGACGCAAAGGCCCTGAATGCCCAGCGCGCGTTGCCAGACATTCAAGGCGAGGGAAATTACTGGTATTGCGGCGCCTGGTGCGGCCATGGCTTTCATGAGGATGGCCTGAAATCCGGCCTTGAGATCGCCGAACGGCTTGGCGCTGTCGTCCCGTGGCGCGCAGCCCGGTCTGAGACGGAAGACCAACTCGAAGCCGCAGAATAGGATGGATTAGGCGAGTGTACAGCATGCGTGAAAGGATCAGTTTCAGCAGAAGTGCAGACGCGCCGGTCATCACGCCGGATGCTGTCGTGCTTTATGTGGGAACCGTCATGCATGCGCGGCTGAAGCCCTTTCACCATCGCTTTTCCTATTCCGTTTTCAACATTCTCATCGATATCGAACGGCTCCGCGAGGCCGGGCAAAAAAGCTGGCTGTTCGGGGTCAATCGATGGGGGGTAACATCCTTTTTTGAACGCGACCACCGCAGCAAACCGATGGCAGAGACAAAGGGAAGCCTGAGCGACGATATCCGCGAACTGCTTCGCGAGCATGGCTGCGCGCGCGCGCCAGACCGCATCCTCCTTCTGTGCTATCCGCGCGTCTTTGGCTATGTTTTCAACCCGATCTCGATCTATTTCTGCCTGGCCGGTGATGTGCCGATTGCCATGGTCTATGAGGTGCGCAACACGTTTGGCGGACGGCATGTTTATGTCGAGCCTGTCGAGGCGGAACAGGCGACCGCTGCCGGATTGCGGCAGAAAAGCGACAAACGCCTTCATGTCTCACCCTTTATCGATATGAACATGCGATACCATTTTCACACGACCATGCCGCATCAGAGCCTTGCCTTCCGCATTCTCGAAACCGATGAATCAGGCCCCCTTCTCAGCGCCACGCTCAAGGCAGAGCGCCGCGCGCTGACAAACCTCAACCTTTCCAAGCTTTTGATTATTCGTCCCTTCTTGACTTTGAAGGTGATCACCACAATTCACTTCGAGGCGCTCCGGCTTTGGCTCAAGGGCGCAAAATATCGACCAAATCCGCACCGGCGTAGCTGAGCGCCAATGAAAAACAGCCCGTGCAGAAGTCCCGTAACAAAATCACCAAAATGAACGCCAATACGAATATTGACAGGTCGCGGAAGACTTAGTGAGATTATCCAAGGAAGAAGGTTCAAATGGACGCCAACACAGTCAACAACGCCATTCTGGTTACCCGCGACAACGCGAAGCGTGTCAGCAAGGGTCTTCCGATCCTTGCGCGCGCAACGATCAACGCGCTCTTGCATCTGAAATATGGCGCTCTCACCGTGGTCTGGCCGAATGGTGACATTACGCGCATCGAGGGCGAATTGCCGGGAGCGGATGCCTGTATCGAACTCAAAAGCCTCGATCTTGCAAAGCGCGTTCTGAGCAGCGGCGATGTCGGCGTTGCCGAGAGCTTCATGGACGGCGAGTGGCAAAGCCCGGATGTGACGGCGGTCCTGCTTCTTTTCTGCCAGAACACGCATCTTGGAATCGCACGCCAGCGGGCCTTCTTCACGCGGTTGGTGCTTGCCTATTTTCGTTGGCGCAACACCAACACCAAGCGTGGATCAAAGCGAAATATCGCCGCACATTATGACCTCGGCAATGATTTCTACAGCCGCTGGCTGGACCCCTCGATGACCTATTCTTCCGCCATCTTTGAAGAGAAGACGATGAGCCTTGAAGAGGCTCAACGAGCGAAATATGCCTCCCTCGCCAGGCTTCTTGATCTGAAACCGTCGCACAATGTGCTCGAGATCGGCTGCGGCTGGGGCGGTTTTGCGGAATATGCCGCATCCGAGATCAAATGCCGCGTGACCGGGCTCACCATCAGCCGGGAACAACTCGACTACGCAAAAAAGCGCGTCTTTGAAGCTGGTCTCAACGATAAGGTCGATATCGTCTTTCGCGATTATCGCGAGGAAACCGGGGTCTATGACCGCATCGCCTCGATCGAAATGTTCGAGGCTGTCGGCGAAAAATACTGGCCGACTTATTTCGATACCGTGCGCGATCGTTTGAACCCGGGCGGTGCGGCAGGGCTTCAGATCATTACCATCAAGGATGATCTTTTCGAGGCCTACCGATCCACGACGGATTTCATTCAGCGCTATATATTCCCCGGCGGCATGCTGCCGACCCCGACAATCCTTGGCAAGCTTACCAGCGCCCGCGGTCTCACGTTGGCGGAAGAACGGATATTCGGACACGATTACGCCGATACTCTCGTTGCATGGCGTGACCGCTTCCATCGGGCCTGGCCTGAAATTGTGCCCTTTGGCTTCGATGAGCGCTTCAAGCGGATGTGGGAATTCTACATGCATTACTGCGAGGCCGGTTTCCGCTCCGAGAATATCGACGTTCGCCAGATGATCTTTGCAAGATCCTGATGATCTTTTCGATGGCATGTTTCGCAACGCCTGAACCCGATGCCACCCGCTCGCCATGGCGCGGCATTGATTGATGACCGATTCCCGGCAATCTCAGGCTCAATCTCAGGCTCAATCAGGGCTCGGCATGGGACGGCTTGCGGCTTATGCAACCCCCGGCCTGCCGCTTGCAACCCTTACACTGACGCTGACGATTTTCGTCCCTAATTTTTATGCAAGCGATATTGGCCTTTCGCTTGCCGGCGTCGGTGCCGCGCTGTTTCTCTTGCGGATTTTCGATGCCGTCATCGATCCGGTGATCGGCTATCTCAGCGACAAATCGAAAAGCCGGTTCGGGCGCAGGCGGAGCTGGTTTGCGTTTTCGGTTCCTGTTGCAACGCTGAGCGGCTATATGGTGCTGGTGCCACCTGAAGGCGCAAGCCTCTCCTATCTGATTGTGTGGATGGGGCTTCTCTCGCTCAGCCTGTCAGCGACATCGCTCAGCTATACGGCCTGGGGCGCCGAACTTGAGACCGGCTATGACGAACGCAACCGCGTCGCGGCCTTTCGCGAGATCGCGATCCTGACCGGCACACTTGTCGCCAGCGCGGTGCCGTTCATTCTTCAGTCCATTGGCCCGACCGATACGGGCAGAAACCTCACTGTCATCGCGCTTTTCGTCGCGGTGCTGTTGCCGGCTTTCAGCCTTTTTGCGATCATGACGGTGCCGGAGCCGGTGAACCGGTCGCATGCATCGCTCTCGCTTCGTGAAAGCCTGAGGGCCTTGTCGCGCAACCGGCCGTTTCTGCGGCTCATCGTGGCATTTCTTTTCAACAGTGTCGCCAATGGCTTTCCCGTCACGCTTTTCCTGTTCTTCGTTGCCGATGTTCTGGGTGCGAAGGAATGGCAGGGTGCGCTTCTGCTCATCTATTTTGTCTGCGGCATGGCGGGTGTTCCGCTTTGGGTCACGGTTGCCAGGCGTTTCGGCAAGCACCGCACATGGTGCGTCGCGATGCTGATTGCCTGCGCGATATTCGCAGCCGCCCCCCTGCTCGGACGCGGCGATCTGGCGGCTTTCATGGTGATCACCGTGCTGACCGGATTTATCCTTGGGGCGGATCTCGTCATCCCGACATCGATCCAGGCAGATGTCATTGACTATGACACTGCCGACAGCGGCGATCAGCGCTCCGGGCTTTATTTCGCGGCCTGGAGCCTTGCAACGCAGCTCTCTCTTGCTGCCACTGTCGGCGTCGCCTTTCTCGCTCTCGACAGCGCAGGCTTCGATGCAGACCGGTCGGGCAGCCTCCCCGCCGATGCACCAGGCCTCACCTTGCTCGCCGTGCTTTACGGCTGGGTGCCGGTCGCGATGAAACTGATTGCCGTTGCTTTGATGTGGTCTTTTCCGATTGACCGCATGGTCCATGACGAACTGACCCGCAGGATCGCGGAAGCGCGCACCGCCACCGCGTGAGCTACCAGCGTTTATGCCCCTTGTCAGCCTTGCCATCCCTGGCGCCGGGCGCATTGGCAAGCGGGCGCTCTTTCCATTTGGTCATTCGGCTCAGGACCGGAAAATAAAGCGCATAAGGCAGAAGGTTGAGCACCTTCATGATCCGCGTAAACGCTTTCGGGAAAGTGATCTCGAAACCACCACGCCGCAGGCCGGAGACAAGTGCGTCGGCTGCCTTGTCGACATCCATCAGCATCGGCATCGAAAACGGGTTGGAGCGGGTGGCCGGTGTGTCGACAAAACCCGGATGGACGACTTGAAGCAGAATGCCCATCTTGTCGAAATCGAATTTCAGGCTTTCGGCCATATTGGTAAGGCCCGCCTTGGTCGCGCCATAGGCAGCCGATGTCGGCAGCCCGCCATATCCGGCGACGGAAGAGACGATCGCAATCTGCCCTCGTCCACGCGAGGCCATCACATGACTAAGCGGCACGAGGCAGTTGACGACACCACCGAGATTGACATCAAAAGTTTTGCGGAAGGTCTCAACGTCAAGCTGGTCACCCTCGATCGGCATGTAGATCCCGGCATTGAGGACGGCAAGGCCGACACCGCCATGGTCACGCTCGAGTTCGGCCACGATTGCCGCCATGCGCGCCTCATCGGTCACATCGCCGGGCATGACGATGATCTTGCCATAGGCATTCTGGGCATCGCTCGCCAGCGCCTCAAGCGCTTCTTGCGAGCGGGCGGTCACAGCGACGCGCCAGCCGAGCGAGATGAGCCTCTCCGCCGTCTTACGGCCGATACCGCTGCTTGCGCCTGTTACCCAGGCAACCCCATCAAAAGGCGTGGCAGGTTTCATGGTCTCCCCCGATGTCTGATGCTTCGTAATAGGTCAACGTCGCAGCACCGCATCGGTTCAATGCCTGTGGCGAAAGACCGACAGGAAACGTGCAAGAAAGCCGGTAAAGCGCAAAGGCGCATCATTGACGATGAAGCAGATGCAGTCCTCTCCCGGTCCGGCAACCGGCTTATGGTCGATCGCCGCATCGGCGACCGCGATATCGCCACGCCCGAAGGTGCCGCCCCCGTCATGAAACGATCCCTTGAGAACAAGGGTCAGTTCGCGGCCTTCATGGGTATGGGTCGGCACGGCATAGCCGGGTTTGATCTTCAGAAACTGAATTTCGCAGCCATCCCGATCCGGCAGGCGGTGGATATAGACACCGGGAAGTTTCATCCGCCAGGAAATCGGCATCTCAGCTTCGCCCAGCAGATTGTTGAGCGCCCCTGGCAGCCAATCCGACGCGCCGGATTTCGAGTTTTCATGTTTCAGTTGCAAAGCCGGTGGCAGCGGCGCATCCGGTGCATCAAATATCGCATCCAGCATCGCACCGGATTTCGCAATGGGCGATGGCGTTATCTCATCAAGCGCGTGACCGGCAATATCTTCGAGCGTTGCTGCAAACTTGCGGCTTTCCGGCACGATTTCCATGTGGGCGTCAACAAGAAGCTGTGCTGGCATTGTCAACCTGCCTGCCACGTAATCGGCAATCAGCGCGTCCACCGCCACGCCTGTGCTGGAACTATTCTGATATTGCTGGTTCATTCAAATCTTGCCCTAAAGCGCTTGCCCCTGCACGGTCGACATTTCTACGCATCGCTCGTCGTTCTGGATCATCGTTTTATCTGCGAAATCCTTGAATAGCCAATCCTGCGCGAAGGTTTCGCAGGCAGCATGGCCGCAATCAAAGCGAGCCTGCGGATAAATGATTAAAAAGCCTTCAGCGCGTGCTTGCGATCACCCGGGCGAGAGGGTAGCGTTTCGCGGAAGCCTCCAACTTTGCCGAATGCGATCCATGACTCTTTCTGCCGTCTTTTCCTCCGTCACAGACCTTATCGGCAATACGCCGCTCATCCGTTTGAAAAAACTATCCGATGCGACAGGCTGCGACATTCTTGGAAAGGCGGAATTTCTCAATCCGGGACAATCGGTCAAGGACCGGGCGGCGCTCTCGATCATCCGCGCTGCCGAAAGTTCAGGAGCATTGCGCCCGGGCGGCACGATTGTGGAAGGAACCGCAGGCAATACCGGAATCGGTCTTGCCATGGTCGGCAAAGCGCTCGGTTATAAATCGGTGATCGTCATTCCAAACAGCCAGAGCCAGGAAAAGAAAGACGCCATACGCGCTTATGGCGGACAGCTGATCGAGGTGCCGCCGAAGCCCTATCGCGATCCGAACAATTTCGTGCGCCTGTCCGGCCGCCTCGCCGAGCACCTCAACAAGACGCTGCCAAATGGCGCAATCTGGGCAAACCAGTTCGACAACACCGCGAACCGGCAGGCCCATATCGACACGACAGGCCCGGAAATTTTCAACCAGACTGGTGGCAAGGTCGATGGTTTCATCTGCGCCTGCGGTTCGGGTGGTACACTTGCCGGTGTGGCGACGGCGCTCCGCGCGCGCTCGGCCAGCGTCAAGATCGGTCTTGCCGACCCGATGGGCGCCGCACTTTATGATTATTACGCCCATGGCGAACTCAAGGCCGATGGCTCTTCGATTTCCGAAGGAATCGGCCAGGGCCGCATCACTGCCAATCTTGAAGGCTTCAGGCCGGATTTTGCCTATAAGATCGAAGACAAGGAAGCAATGCCTTACATATTCGATCTGATGGATGAGGAAGGCATCGTGCTTGGAGGCTCATCGGCAATCAATATTGCCGGTGCCGTGCGCCTTGCCCGTGAGCTCGGTCCCGGCCATACAATCGTGACGATCCTTTGCGACTATGGAACGCGCTATCAGTCGAAGCTTTTCGATCCAGCCTTTCTGCGATCGAAGGACATCGCCGTTCCAGCATGGATGGAAGAACCCCTCGATTTCGATATTCCCTTTGAAACTGTTGCCGAATAACTTCTTGCGTCAGGGATGCTGCGATGAGCGAACAAAAAGTTACCGTGGATGCTGACTGGCTGAGCCAGGCTATGAACGACCCCAGTGTCGTGATTGTCGATGCGAGCTGGCATCTGCCGCCGGAAAAGCGCGACCCGCGGGCTGAATATGTGGAGGCCCACATTCCGGGCGCTGTTTTCTTCGACCTCGACAGGCACTCGCGCCAGGACACCGATCTGCCGCATATGATGCCTTCGCCCGAACAGTTCGGCGAGGAGATGGGCGCGCTCGGCATTTCCGACACCGATACGATCGTTGTCTATGACACGACCGGGCTGTTTTCCGCCGCCCGGGTCTGGTGGATGTTCCGCCAGATGGGGGCAGCGAACACTTTTGTTCTGGATGGCGGATTGCCGGCCTGGAAAAAGGCCGGACATCCCCTCAAGTCCGGCGCTGAAAGCCGCGCCCCGGCACGCTTCAATGCGGCCTTCACCGGTGATCTCATCGTCGGGCTTGAGGACATGCGCAAGGCAGTTGAAAGCGAAGACGGGCCGCTGATCCTTGATGCGCGCGGCGCGGGCCGGTTTTTCGGGCGCGATCCCGAACCACGGGCCGGTCTACGCGGTGGCCATATGCCGGGCGCAGTCAATTTGCCCTTCACCAGCCTTCTTGACAGCGAACGCCGTCTCCTGCCCCTGCCGGAGCTTGAAAAAGTGGTTGCCGCCACCGGCTTCGATCCAGCGCGCCCGACAATTGCAAGCTGTGGCTCAGGCGTGACGGCAGGTGTTGTGTTGCTGGCACTCGCGCGGCTTGGCCACCAGAACGTTCCCCTTTACGACGCTTCATGGAGCGAATGGGGCGCGCTCGATGATACACTCTCAACTACCGATTGACATGAGGGGCTGAGAAAGCGACTGCCGCTTTCGTCAACTTGCCCGCGCGGCTTTGCTGGCCCTCGCGAGACTTTGCAGATAAGGCTGATACGCAAGAGTAAGCCACGAGAGAAGCCGTCTGAAACCAGAACGGCTTACCCTCTTCGTGCCGAATATACTTTCAAGACACTTTTAAAACACCGGCGCCCAAGCCAGGCTTTAGTGCAGGATCTGACTCAGGAAGAGTTTCGTCCGCTCGTGTTGCGGATTGTCGAAGAACTGTGTCGGTTCGTTCTCTTCCACGATCTGACCTGCATCCATGAAGATAACGCGGTTTGCTACCTGCCGCGCGAAACCCATTTCATGGGTGACGCAAAGCATGGTCATGCCCTCTTCGGCGAGGGACACCATCGTATCGAGCACTTCCTTGATCATCTCGGGATCGAGTGCCGAGGTTGGCTCATCAAACAACATGATGCGCGGGTTCATGCAAAGGGAGCGGGCAATCGCGACGCGCTGCTGCTGACCGCCGGAAAGCTGGCCAGGAAATTTGTGGGCCTGCTCCGGAATCTTGACGCGTGTCAGAAAGTGCATGGCAATGTCTTCGGCTTCCCGTTTCGACATTTTGCGCACCCAGATCGGTGCGAGCGTGCAGTTCTCAAGAATGGTGAGATGTGGGAACAGATTGAAATGCTGAAACACCATGCCGACTTCGCGCCGCACTTCATCGATCTTTTTGAGATCGTTGGTCAGTTCAACCCCGTCAACGACGATCTGGCCCGCCTGATGTTCCTCGAGCCGGTTGATGCATCGGATCATGGTCGACTTACCGGAACCGGATGGACCGGCAATGACGATGCGTTCGCCACGCATGACGCGCAGATTGATGTCTTTCAGAACATGAAAGTCGCCATACCATTTGTTCATGCCAACGATATCGACCGCGACGTCGGTCTTTGAGACCTCCATTTTGGTGCGGTTTGGACCGGTCGAGCCATCCGTCGTCGTGGCAGCCATTGTTGCATTGTTTTTCATGATTATTTTCCTTTAACTGCGGTGGCCGGTATCAAGTCGGTGTTCCATATACATCGAATAGCGCGACATGCTGTAGCAGAACGTGCAATAGACAAGCGCCGCGAAAAAATATCCTGTCAACGACTGCACCGGGCTCGCCCAGGTCGGGTCAGAATAACTCGACTGGATTTGGCCGAGGAAGTCGAACAATCCGATGATCAGCACCAGCGTGGTATCCTTGAAAAGGCCGATGAATGTGTTGACGATGCCGGGGATGACCAGTGTCAAGGCCTGCGGCAGGATGATTTTCTGCATCATCTGCCAATAGCTGAGACCGAGCGCCATGGCGCCCTCATATTGTCCTTTCGGCAGGGCCTGGATACCGCCGCGGATAACCTCGGCCATATAGGCAGACTGGAACAGCGCGACGCCGATCAGCGCGCGCAGCAGCTTGTCAAAATCCGTACCTTCAGGAAGGAACAAGGGCAGCATGACCGAGGACATGAAAAGCACGGTGATCAATGGCACGCCGCGCCAGAATTCAATGAAGATCACGCTGATAAGCTTGACAGCTGGCATTTTTGACCGCCGTCCAAGGGCAAGAAGAATGCCGATTGGCAGCGAGGCGACAATGCCTGTGACCGCAATCACGAGGGTGACGAGAAGCCCGCCCCATATCGAGGTTGAAACCGGCTCGAGGCCGAAGGGCGCGGAAACAAGCACCATCACCGCGGCTAGTATCGCCATGCCAATCAACACATTGATTATACCTGGCTTCGGATCGTTCGCCGTGCCGCGGGCAATCAGGTAGGCAATACAACAAAAGATTGCGGTCAGGATCAGGAAATCCACCCAGAATGCCGTGATCGACGGCTGCATGAAGAGGTCAGCCACCAGAAATCCGTTAAGCTCCAGATGGCCGCCGGTGAGCAGAATGAAGGCCACAACCGGAAACACGCCAAACATGAAAAGAGCATTTTCCCGCTTGAACGGCAGGTTCGGCATGAGAAGCCCGGCAGCGCTGACGGCAAACATGAGGTACACGATGTTCACGCGCCAAATTTCATCGATCGGATACCGCCCATAGATGAAGAGCTTCAAATTAGCCGCTATATAAGGCCAGCAGGCGCCGAACCAGCCATCCGGCTGAATGCCTCCCTGGGCGATCGTGGCGCATGCTTTCCGGTCGACACCGCTCCATACCGCACTGATAAGGGCAAAGTCGATGACCGACGGAATCACGAGATACAATGCATAGAGCGCGACAAGGGTGGCGATCGTGTTGAGGGGGCTGGAGAAGAGATTGGTCTTCATCCAGTGGACAAGGCCCTTGGTGCCAGCTGGTGCAGGCTGTGCAGGGAGCATTTCGGTACGGACATATCCGGTTGTCATGATCTTATCTTTCTACCAGCGCCATGCGATTGTTGTACCAGTTCATGAAGCTCGAGGTCATGAGCGAGAGTGTCAGATAGGTCAGCATCGTGATGATGATGATTTCGACAGCGCGACCGGACTGATTGAGGGATGTGCCGGCGAAAATCGACACGAGTTCAGGATAGGCGATCGCGACCGCGAGTGACGAGTTCTTCGTGAGATTGAGGAACTGGTTGGTAAGCGGCGGGATGATCACGCGCAAAGCCTGCGGGATAATGACCAGATTGAGCGTCGGCTTGGCCCTGAGACCAAGCGCATAGGCCGCCTCCGTCTGCCCCTTGTTGATCGCGAGAATACCAGCGCGCACGATCTCGGCGATAAAGGCGGAAGTGTAGATCGAAAGCGCTGTCAGAAGAGCGATGAATTCCGGAATCACGCTCATGCCGCCGGAAGGGCCAAAGCGTGCCATTTTCGGAAGTTCGAACGTAAGCGGCAAGCCACTCGCAAGGAAAACAACCAAGGGCATACCGATGATCAGGCCAAGAGATGCCCAGCCTACCGGAAATTGCTGGCCAGTCTCGAACTGGCGTTTTCTTGCCCAGTTTGAAACTAGCAGGGATCCGACAATGCCGATCAGGAAAGCGGCACCTGTCAGCCAGAAAAGTTCGCCTGCGATCGGCTTCGGTGCGATCCATCCGCCAACGCTCAGAAAACCGAGAGCACCGTCAAACTCCGCGAAGAGCGGGTTCTTCTTTTCCGGCAGAAGGCGAAGGACGCCGAAATAGAAAATGAAGATCCACAGAAGCAGCGGAATGTTGCGCAGCGCTTCGACATAAAGATAAGCAGCTTTGGAAACAATCCAGTTTTTGGAAAGGCGCGCGACACCGATGGTAAAACCAAGGAATGTGGCGATGATGATGCCGAGGATAGCGACGAGAAGCGTATTGAGAAGACCTACAAAATAGACGCGCCAAAAAGATGATTCACGCCCATAGTCGATCAGCGTCTGGTTGACATCGAACCCGGCGGCGTTATTGAGAAAGTCGAAGCCGAACGCTTTTCCCTGAGCAGCGAGGTTGGCAGCCGTATTTTGAACAATCGACCAGCCCGCATAAATCAGTAGCGCGATCAGGATCACCTGAATAACGGTTCCGCGCACCTTCGGATCATTGAAAAACGCCGTTTTTTCGGAAGCTCTTGATCTTTCGGTCTCACCCCCACCGTGATCTGTATCAACAGCCATCCCTTATCACTCCTACAAAGTATTCAACCTGCAACATATTCAGTTTGCCGGTTGAAAAAGCTCTTCACGCATCCGGCGGCAAATGCTTGCAGATATCGCGGCCTCATCTTCAGAAGCTTCCGGAAACCCAAAAGCCACCACCCAACTACCTGCAACCCCAGTCAAACTTATCACCGCAACGTCAGTCGGCTTTGCAGACAATGTGCAAAGCCGACTTCTTTTCGTCACAGATCAGCTTGGCTTAGCGGATCGGAGGAGCATATTGGAAGCCGCCGGCATTCCACAGAGCATTGACGCCGCGGGCAATGCCGAGCGGCGTGTCCGGACCAACGTTCGCATTGAACGACTCAGCATAGTTGCCGACCTTGCTGATGATGTTCAGCGCCCAGTCATTGCCGAGACCCAAACCTTCGCCAAAAGCACCTTCAAGGCCCAGAAGACGTTTGACCTCTGGGTTGGTACTGGATTTCATCGCCTCAAAGTTCGCTTTTGACACACCAAGTTCTTCCGCGTTCAGCATCGCATTAAGCGACCAGCGAACGATCTTGAACCACTGTTCGTCACCCTGACGAACGACCGGACCAAGCGGCTCTTTCGAGATGATTTCCGGCAGAACGATATGCTCGCCCGGATTGGTGAGTTTCAGACGCTCTGCATAGAGACCGGATGCATCCGTCGTGAACACGTCACAGCGTTTCGCATCGTAAGCAGCAACAACTTCGTCGGCCTTTTCGAAGGCAACGAGTTCAAACTGCATTTTGTTCGCCGTGAAATAGTCCGTGAGGTTGAGTTCGGTTGTTGTACCGGTGTTTGTGCAAACCGACGCGCCGGAAAGTTCAAGAGCCGATGAGACACCGAGGTCCTTGCGAACCATGAAGCCCTGACCGTCATAATAGGTCACACCGGCGAAGCTCAGCCCGAGCTGCGTGTCGCGTGTGATTGTCCAGGTGGTGTTGCGTGACAGAATGTCTACTTCGCCGGAGCTAAGCGCGGTGAAACGCTCTTTTGCCGAGAGCGGCGTGTATTTTACTTTCGTGTCGTCGCCGAAGATTGCGGCGGCGACCGCACGGCAGACATCCACATCAAGGCCGGACCAGTTGCCGGAAGCGTCTGGCTGTGAGAAGCCTGGAAGACCCTGGCTCACGCCGCACTGGACGAAGCCTTTTGCTTTTACGTCATCAAGTGTTGCCGCAGAGGCATTGAAGCCTGTAACTGCAAATGCAACACCGAAAACTGCGGATAGGAAATTTACTTTCATTTTTAAGCGGCCTTTTTTCTAATTGCCAAACCATAGGTTCATAAAAACCAAAAAAGTGCCGAACTAAGTCCGGACATCCTGATGTTTTAATGACCTATCTCCCCCGCCGCCTGCCCCGCTCCTCGATAAACGATTGCCGACAGCGCTAACGTCCTTATCGAAAGGCATTCTAACTGCTTGGTCAAGTGTATTTGCAGTTATTTTTAGGGGCTCCATTGAATAAGAAAGAAATTTTGCTAGTCTGCTCAGAACGTAAGCACTGCTCTGGGCGAAAACCTTCCATAATGATGAAAAATAAATCTACGGACAAGTCATTCCGAACCGAGACCATGCTTGTTCGCGGCGGGCGCGATCCTGAACTCACCGGACCTTTCGTCTCCCCGCCCCTGGTGCGTGCTTCCACGGTTCTGTTCGAAAACACCGCGCAATTGTGTGGACGCGCCGATGCGCGCTTCTCTTACGGGCTGACCAATACGCCGACGATCGAAGCACTCGCAAGCGCGATCAACGATCTTGAAGACGCGCACGGCACCGTGCTTGTCAATTCCGGCCTTGCGGCCGTCTCAATTGCCATCATGGCGGCAGTGCGAGCCGGTGATCAGATTCTGGTGCCGGACAATGTCTATGGCCCGACACGCCGGTTCTGCGACAAGACGCTTGCGAAATTCGGCGTGACAACAACCTATTACGATCCACTCATCGGCGCGGGAATCGAAAAGCTCTTCTCAGATCAGGTCGGCGCCATCCTGATGGAAGCACCTGGATCGCACACGTTTGAAATGCCGGATGTCGCTGCCATCGTGAACGTGGCGAAAAAGGTCGGCGCGACCACGATGATCGACAACACGTGGGCCTCGCCGCTTTTCTTCAAGCCTGTAGCTTTTGGCATCGACTATTCGATACAGGCGGGGACGAAATATCTCGCGGGCCACTCCGATGCGCTGATCGGGTCGATATCGACCAATCAGGCCCACTGGGAGGATCTGCGCACCACGCACCAGAATTTCGGGGTTCAGGGCGGAACAGAAGAGATGTTCCTCACCCTTCGCGGCATGCGTACCATGGCCATTCGCATGGAGCGGCAGGAAGAAAACGCGCTCACGATCGCCCGCTGGCTCCAGGAACAGCCGGAAGTCGAGCGGGTGCTTCACCCTGCCTTGCCGGATGATCCGGGTCACGCAATCTGGAAAGAACTGATCGGTCGATCGAGCGGCCTTTTCGCCTTCATTCTCAAGGATATGAATGATGAAGCCGCCGCCGCGATGCTCGATCATTTCGACATTTTCGGCCTTGGCTATTCCTGGGGCGGTTTCGAGAGCCTCGCGGTCCTCAGTCAGGTCAAGCATATTCGCAGCGCCACGCGCTGGACCGATGCGCCAACCATCCGGCTTTCCATCGGGCTTGAACATCCAGACGACCTGATTGCCGATCTGCGCGCCGGTCTCGACCGCGCCAAAGCGGCGATGGCATGAACGGTGAGTGATTGAGCCATTAGGTATCCCGGCGCGGGTCTCGATTGCGCCCTGGATTTACTGCTCCTTACGGCGTTTTTCAGCGAAAATGAGCCAGATATTGCGAAAATAGATGAACAGACCAAGCCCCTGGCCCGCAATGAAAACCGGGTCCTGGCGGATGATCGCATAGACGAACAACAATGTGCCGCCACCGATGGAAAAAAACCAGAAGGCCACCGGCACGATGGAACGTCCCGCCCGTTCGCTTGCTATCCACTGCACCATGAATCGCATCATGAACAGGAATTGCGCGGCAAATCCAAGCATAACCCAGACGTCGAACTGCTCGACAAACACCGCGTAAAACCAGGCTTGAATCGCTTGCATCTATCTCTGTTCCCGGATTTCGGCGTGTCCGACTTGAATTTCCGCGACCGCAGGGATCACGCGGCGGCGTTTGCGCAGCCACCAGACTCCGAAAAGATCGAGTACGCCGACCAGGGCACGGTCGAAAACGCCATATTTCGACTTTCCGAAGCGCCGCTGGCGATCCATAACGTCGATAAAGCGCAATTCATAGCCCTCCCGCACCACAAGAGCGGGCAGAAACCGGTGCCAATGATCGAAATAGGGCAACGCCAGCCAGACCTCACGGCGGAAAGCCTTGAGGCCATTGCCCGAATCCCGCGCCTGATCCTGAAGCATCAGGCCACGCAGCGCATTTGCCAGTCTTGATGCCTGTTTCTTGACAAAGCCATCCGTCCGCTTCAGCCGCTGGCCCGCCACCATCCCGACTTTCGGACCGCTTGCCGCGAAGATCGCGAGCATTTCGGGCAGATAGGCCGGGTTGTTCTGGCCATCGCCATCGAGCAGCGCAACGATCCGGCCACGGGAGCGCAGGAGCCCCGAGCGCAGCCCCGCGCTCTGGCCCGCGCATTTGTCATGGCGAAGCAGCCGGAGCCAGGGCCGCGTCTTTTTGAGATCGATCACCACGTCGGCGGTGTTGTCGGTTGATCCGTCGTCGACGATGATGAGTTCGAAGGGCTGAGCGATCGCGCACGGACTGAGTGAGGCTTCGATTTCATCAATCAGGATCGTGATATTCTCCGCCTCATCCTTGCAGGGAATCACGATGGAGAGCGCAAGTTCTTGTTCAGCCATTGTTCGTGCCATCATTCGAGCCCGTTGTCGCACCATCGGATTGCGCGGACGCTCCGCTTGTGTTTTCAGGCTTCATAGACAGATTATCCGCCTGGGGCAAATGGCGAATGGGCTGATCCCGCAATGCGTTGACAACTGCCTTCAGGTTAGACGGCAACGCCGCCCACGCGATCTTTCTCGTCGGCGCGACGCGAAGCAAGACAGTTGGCGCCGGTCGAAAGCCGAGACCGCGACGCGCGAGAAAATGAACAACCAGAAGGCTCACCACCGCGCCAAAGGCAAACCCGGCAATTGTATCACTCAGATAATGTGCGCCGACCAGCACGCGGCTGAGCGCGACCGTCGGCCAAAGCACAAGCCATACCGCCCGCCAGCGCGGCAAGAACACGATCAGGAGCACACAGAGCGCACCCGCCGTCGTCGAATGGCCGGAGGGGAAACTTGCAAAGGAATTCGTGAAAGCGAAGGGATCAAAAGCGAGCGGGCCAAGCTCATCGAAATGGCGTGGGCGGGCGCGGCCGATCATCCGCTTGATGATGTTTGCCGCAAGCCCGCTACCGGCAACACTGACGAAGACAGCACCCGCTGAAAAAAGCAGAAAACGCACCTCTGCCGCGCTGCGCCGCTGCAAACGTGACCAGTCGACAAAACCAAGCACCAGCAGCACAATGACGGCAGGGGCAATATACCATTTGGAAAGCCCGAGATCGGTGACGCGGTAAAACGCGGCAAGCGTTTCCGGGGGAAGATACCACTTCCAGTGAACCGCCACCGGATCGACCGCCAGAAAAACGGTGACGACAACCAGCAGAAACGCAGCAACACGTGCCGTCGAAAGGCCTGCATCCGCCACCGTGACCGGATGCCGGGGCGCGCGCGCCAGAAGGCCGCCAAACTTTCTCATATTGCAGCGGAAACGCGCACCATACCGGCGAAGAACCTTGAGCGCGTCGCGGAACGCGGACAGGTCAGGCGCTTGCCTGGTCGGCGTCATGATCCTGCCTCGCGGACCGCATAAAGCCCGATTGTCACCTTCTTGCCGCCGTTCAGCGTCATTCCGTTGAGGGTTTCAAGAGGCAAGAGGTCGATCTTCGCGCCCTGAAGTCGCTCTTTCAGAAGCGGTGCGGCGGGATCGCTCAGGAAAATCAGACGGCATGGCGCTTCGGAAAGCTTCGCCGCGGCGCTATCAGGGGTTTCAAAACGAAGATCGAGCGGACCGAGAAAAGCAAGGCTCGGCTCGGTATAGCCAAGCGATATCACCGACGGTGCGGGGCAGCCGTTGACAGGCGGATGCTTCTCCAGCATCGCGACAAGCCCGTTGCTGACCCACAAGGAGCGCAGTGCCGGAAACGCAAACTGATACGTTGCGAGATAAATCAGCCCGGCCGAAAGGGCCATCAGCATAACGGCCCTGCCCGGCTCCCTTGTACCCGCGACAAAACCGCGCCAGGCGAAATATCCCGCCGCTACCGCGCCGATTGCCGAAACGAGCACAAACGGCGCAAAGCTGCCTTCAAGATAAATAAGGCCGGACAAGGCCACGGTGCCGAGAAGCCCAGGCAAGACGAAAAGAAGGCTCAAAACGATCTTCTGCCACAGGTGCCTGACCGTCCAGACATTCTGGAATGCAAAACCGACCCCGAGCGCCAGCGCCGGATAAAGCGGCAAGACATAATGCGGCAGCTTTGTCGGCGTCAACTCGAATATCAGCCACGACGGCACCGCCCAGACAAGAGCAAAAAGCACAGGCCGCGCATTCCAGTTGCGCAGGATGAATGGCACCGCCGCGATGAAGAACACCGATGCCGGCCAGAAGGTCAGCGTCATCAGGGCGGCATAAATCCCCGGCGGCCCGCCATGGGATTCCTTCACCGCCACCACCTTGCCAAGAAAATCACGCAGCCCCGCCTCCGCAAAGAATGCGCCGTCGCTCCTGAACCCAATCGCAATGAACCAGGGCAGCGTCACCACAAGCAGGATGAGAACGCCGCTCAGCGGCTTCAATTGCCTGATGAGAGCGAACGAGCGATCAACAATAAGAAGGAGAGCAAGCGTCAACCCGGTGACCAGAAGCACAATCGGCCCCTTGATCAACACTCCGGCCGCGAGCGCAAGCCAGAACACCAGCCGCATGCCGCGCGATAAGGGCGCATCGCCTCCCATCCACCCACGGGCGAGAACCGCCTGCGCGAGAAGCACCACGAAGAGAAGAAATGCATCCGTCTTTGCGATGCGGGCTTCGTAACCGGGAAGAACCGATACTGCGAGCATCAGACCCGCAATCCCCGCCCCATATGGGGTGAGAAAGGCGCGTGCGAGCCAGAATGTGGCGAGAACTGACGCGACAATACCGAAAAGCGATGGCAACCGATAGACCCAGATCGGCGCGTTTTCCGTCGCACCGGTCAAAACGCCCACCGCCTTCACGCTTGCCGCCTGAAGCCAATAGATGCCGATCGGCTTCTTGTAGCGCTTGCCGTCCTGAAACGGGATGTCGATATACTCATTGCTCGCCACCATCTGGCGCGTGGATTGGGCAAAACGCGTCTCGTCGCGATCGACCGGCGGCAGTGCAAAAAATCCCGGCAGGATCATGATGAGCGTGATGAGGACAAGGGTCGCAACCCATCGGATGTCCGACCATTTCTGCATCTGGAAAAAGGAGAAAACCGTCACCGCACCGTCCGCATTGAAAAAGCGCCGCCGTGGCCTTGTCGATCAGCGGCTCGTGTGATTCTCGCTTTGAACCGGCACGGAAAAAAGTGCGTCCTTCTCTGAACCGCTCACAACCCTCATGAACAACCTTCATGAGTAACGGCCCAAAGGACCACAAGCCGGATGAACCGGATAACTGGCAGGGGCAGCAGGATTTGAACCCGCGACCTACGGTTTTGGAGACCGTCGCTCTACCAACTGAGCTATACCCCTTTGCGCCGCCGTGAGATACACGAGGCGTGGCTAAATTTCCAGAGTTTTATCAATGCGCGCCCTGAGAATTTGAGAAAAGCCGCCACCCGCGTGCAGAACACCTGTCCCTCAGACCTCCTTTGTCGAGTGAAACCCCTCACTTGGCACGACCGGCAAGACATCAAGGCCGGCATTGGCGGGTCCGGGCACATCGAGCGGCCAGTGATAGGAAAGCACCCGCGCTGTACTGAACGGGCGGATACTGACCCGGTCGCCCTGATTGCCGCCGAGAACCATGAGCTGGCCCTCATGATCGCGCCCGATGACAAAGCCGACATGGCCAGAACCGCCCTTTGGCGCACCGCGCCAGAAGCAGACGACCGCTCCCACAGCCGGTCCCGAAAGGACATTTCCCCAGCGGGTCCAGTGAAACGACCGGGCAGCGGCCGAACGCGGTGAGCGAATGCCGCATTCTTCAAGAACCCCGCAGACAAAGCCCGCGCACCAGGGCGTTTCGTCGTTGCGAAACGGCAATCCGAGGCGGATCCACCAGCCGATGATTTTCGGATTGTGCCGCGCACCCTGATATTCCTCAAGGCCAAGATAAGTCCGCGCACGGGCAAGCCATGCGGGCGCGGCATCGAGCGACGTGACAGCGCTGTCCGCGCCGACCGGCCGAGACCCGGCACCGAATAGCGCTGCCCGTGTCAGCGGCCCGATCCTGTCGCGCGCCATGAGCCCGATACTGACCTTGAAAGCAATCAGCGCCTTCGATGTCGCGGACCCGAAAATGCCATCCAGCCTGCCCGGATCAAAGCCTTTGCGAGCAAGCGCCCGCTGAATTTGCAAAATCTCCTCCCGCCCCACTGGCCCTTCTGTCATCTGTGTCATGGTTCTTACCCTCTTTTGATCAAAAGAGGGTAAGACAACGGGCAAAGGCGGGGATAAGAGCGGGGGTTGCCCGCTACCGATCATTCAACAGGCACGCCGCAGCGGAAAGCGGTGAGCGCTCATATGAGCGATGTCAGCCGATGGCTTGCTGATTTGTGGCCTGCAAAATTTGCTTGACAGCATCGAGCCGGCGAAGGCCCCGGCTGCTAATTGCGCCCGATGCTGGAATAGCTGAAACCGGCTTTACGCATCGCGTCTGGATTGTAGATATTGCGCAAGTCGATCACCGTCGGGGTTGCAAGGAGTTGTTTCATCCGCCGCAGATCGAGCGCACGGAACTGGTCCCATTCGGTCAGAATGGCGACCGCATCGGCGTTTTCAATCGCGTGGTAAGGACCATCACAGAAAAACGCGCCTTCAAGGAGAGGTTTTGCCTCTTCCATGCTTTCCGGATCGAACACCCGGACCTTGGCGCCGGCGGCGAGAAGATCCGGCACGATATCAAGAGATGGCGCGTCGCGCATATCGTCGGTGTTCGGCTTGAAGGCAAGGCCGAGGATCGCCACCGTCTTGCCCTTTGCTGAACCGCCCATTGCCGCGATGATCCTTTTTGCCATCGCCTTCTTGCGCGCCGCATTCACAGCAACCACGGTTTCCACAATCCGGATCGGGGTGTCGTTGTCCGTGGCTGTCTTGGTCAGCGCCAGCGTATCTTTCGGAAAGCACGAACCGCCATAGCCCGGCCCGGCATGAAGGAATTTCGACCCGATGCGCTTGTCGAGCCCGATGCCTTTTGCAACCTGCTGCACATCCGCGCCAACCTTTTCGCAGAGATCAGCCATTTCGTTGATGAACGTGATCTTCACGGCGAGAAACGCGTTGGCGGCATATTTGATGAGTTCGGAGGTGCGCCGACCGGTGAAAAGCATCGGTGTCTCATTGATGAAGAGCGGACGGTAGAGCTCGCGCATGATGGCTTGCGCCTGCGCATCTTCGGTGCCGACCACAACGCGGTCGGGCCGCTTGAAATCATCGATCGCAGCGCCTTCACGCAGGAATTCGGGGTTCGAAACCACCGCGAATTCGGCATCGGGACGGCGCTCACGGATGATCCGCTCGACTTCGTCGCCGGTGCCGACAGGCACGGTCGATTTCGTGACAATGACGGTGAAGCCTTCGATCAGATCGGCAATCTCGGCAGCGGCAGCATAAACATAGGAAAGATCGGCATGACCGTCGCCGCGACGCGAGGGTGTGCCGACCGCGATGAACACAGCGTCGGCTTCCCGCACAGAAGAGGCCGCGTCGGTCGAGAAGAACAGCCGCTGACCCCGCACGTTTTTGGTAACCAGAACATCAAGCCCCGGCTCGAAAATCGGCATACTGCCAGCCTGCAGCTTCTCGATTTTTCGCGCGTCCTTGTCGACGCAGGTCACCGTGTGGCCAAAATCCGCAAAACAGGCGCCCGAAACCAACCCCACATAGCCGGTACCGATCATCGTCACGCGCATGATGTTTTCTCTCGAAGTTCTGATGGTCTTCGAAAGCCGGATACCTTATTGCGCGCAGAATGCCAATGCTTGGCGTTTGGTAATTCTGGTTTTACAGAACATGCGCGCGACATATTCCGAATTGCCTAATGCAGGGATACCCATTGACGCGCGGCGCGAAGCGCTTCCGCCTTCTCAGCGGCACTCATTTCGGCTGCGATTTCGGCGCGATATTGCTTAGCCGCCTCGTTGCCGCCCATCGCCGCAAGATTAAACCACTTGTGCGCCCGCACAAGATCAACAGCGCCATCCCGACCCGATGAATACATCATGCCAAGTTCAAAGAATACATCCGTCGACATTGGACGGCCACCAATTGTAGCAAGTTCAATGCTTTCCATTTCAAATCGAGCCATCTTCATTCCCCAGTTTAGACTAATTTGTTCCAGCGTTTATTTTGCTGATGGTTCGATTTTTATGTATTTCGTTAAAAGTGACGTTAAGGGGCAGACTGAATCAAACCTAAAGATCATCAAAACCAATTATTCAGATTTGGCTTTTGTTAGGGAATCGACCGCCGATTCGCTCAGGTTTCAACGCCGTTTTAATCAAGTGTTCAGTCTTTCGGATAGTGTTCCTTAAGGATGATTCCGGAAACCGTCGGCTTCTGGGTAAATCCAGCGACAAAATAATCTGGTTTTCTGCCGTTACGGCACGTTTTCAAACCCTTGAAAATATCTTACGTTCCGGTCATGTCTGTCGCGCTTGCAGCTTCTTGCAACCAGAACAGCAATCACTCAGGGAGGAGTGACATGAAAAAGACACTGATGACACTTGCAGCACTTGCGATCCTGCTTCCGGCAGGGGCTGCGTCTGCCAATGACGCGATTGTGGGCACATGGGCCTCAACCGACGGCGAATCGAAAATCGAGATCGCGCCGTGCGGTGATAAATTCTGCAACACGATCATATGGCTGAAAGAGCCCCGCAAGGACAGCCTGAATGAAGACAAATCCCTGCGCGAGCGCGATCTTGTCGGCCTCAGAATTTCGGACAATCTGAAGCACGCTGGCGCAAACAAATGGTCAGGCGACGTCTATGCACCGAAAAAGGGCAAGACCTATAGCGGCTTTGCAACGCTTGCCGGCGAAAAACTGACCATGAAAGGCTGCCTGACAAGCGCTGGTATTCTTTGCCAGACCCGGACCTTCACGCGGGCCAACTGATCCCGCGCGAAGCTCTCCACCAAGAGATCTGGGGCAAGAGATCTGGGGCAAGAGATCTGGGGCAAGAGATTTGGGGCAAGAATAAAGGCCGCCTTGCAAAAACAGGGCGGCCTTTTTCACGTCACGCGTTCTCGGCTCAATCGTTCTCGGCTCAATTGTTCTCGGCTCAATCGTTCTCGGCAATCGCCGCCCGCCAGATCGAACTTCGATATCCCGTCTCGCGCCAGATATGCGGCCAGCCGATGATAAGTTCCTTTGACGTGCGCAAGATTTCCGCGATTTTTTCCGGCGTCACCCCCTGTTCGCGGAGCCAGATGCGCGCCATCACATCGTTCATGTCCTCCGGCCAGACATAGAGCACCGTTTGCGGCAGCGTCTCGCCCGTGCGCCCAAATCTCTTTTCCGGCCAATATGTGTAGAGATTGCCCAAGAGGCGTTCGGTCGGGGCAAGCACCATGGTTGCTGCCGCAAAATCCGGGTCGGCTTTGAGGGCGTCGGCAAGACCCTTGTAGGGAATACCGAAATAACAGCGTTTGCAGACCGGATCGAGCACATAAAGATTTGCCACGCGACCGCCGAACGCGACCACCATGAGAACAAGGCATATGCCGACATAAGAGCGGATCGCTGTCATCGACGACGCGCCGCGGCGGACATAATCGATCACGGCGATCGGTGTCAGGAAGAACAGCGGCATCACTGCATGTTCGGGAAAGCGCGCATCGCCCAGTATAAGTCCGGCAACGAGAAGGCCTGCCATTGACGCGAGCGATGCCGCGGCAATCAGGCTTGAAAGCGGACTGGCAGGCGGGCGCGCGCCACGCAGGCTGCGCCAGAATATGAGAAGGACGATGGGAAGAAACGGCGAGAGATAGGCAATGACCTTAAGGCCGGCCTTGCCGACCCTCAACAGCGGGCTGACCGGTTCCGGCCAGGTTTCCTGAAAAAACCCACTTCCCCAGAGATAAAACAACGAAAGCATCGCCCCCGCAATGCTGAGGGCAAGGATCAGTTGCCGGTTGGCAAGACCGGGTGTCGCCATGAGTGCTGCGACCAATGCGAAAAGAAATCCGGCGAACCAGACACCGGTGAGCGCTCCGAGTGCGATGAACCAGACCGCCATGGCGATTGCAAAGCCGGACTTTTCAACAATCAGGAGACTGATCGCCCAGAACAGGCCCGCGACGGCGACCATGGAAATCAACGGATCGGTGAAGCCTTCATGGAAACGCCAGCTGATCTGATAGATCAGCGCATAGGATTCGATGGTCAATAGCGCCCATAGACCGCTGCCTGTCACCCGCCGGGCGATCACAAACACGAAACCGAGGGCAATGGCGAGAAGTCCGTAGCGCAAGATCTGGAAAATCAGGGCGCTCGGGCCGAAAATTTCGGCAAGACCAAAAGCGAGCATGTCGAAGGTCGCAGCCCCCGAGCGCTGCAAGGTTGCAAGGGACTGGATATTGAGCGCGCTCGCCGGATCGTTCTCACCCAGATTCCACGATGCGAAGAGCCGTAGCGTCCCATGCGCAAGGCCGTATAGGCCGAGGAAACAGAGGGCACCTGTAATCGTATAGGGGAAACGGTCCGTACGCTCGGTCATTCTTCCGGCTTTGTGTTCGCTAAACAGCCTCTGACACCATCCGCGCTTGTGACCGCTTTCACGGACCAGCGTGATGAGCGCTCCAGAGTTGCGCCGCCCAGCCCACGCCACGGTATCGTGACCGCGCTTTTTACATCCTGATTGGATGTTGATTCGGGCCCGGTTATCAACAGACAGGCTTGCGGATTGTTCAAAGCGTCGATTTCACCTCTCATCTCGCGATTGATTAACGGGTTGATGATGGTGGAGCCAGGCAGAAGCCGTTTGAGATTGGCGGCGGTATAAAGGTCTTCGGCGATGATCAGATTGACACCGGGTTGATGTTTCAGGGCTTCGGCCAGTCCCGCATAGGGAATACGCTCGCGGCACCGCCCGCAAATTGCCTCGTCAGGAAAAGCGAACGTGACGAAGCGCACCGCAAAAATGCCGACCGCGACAATCAGGATGACAAGCCGCAATGGCCTGAACTTGCGCAGGATCGAAGGAGCGACAGGCAGCATGGCAAAAAGCGCAATGGGAAGCGGCAGAAAGAACGGATGGAGATGGCGCTCCTTGATATTGTCGAGACCGAAGACAAAAGCGCCAAAAGCCACAATGACGCCACAGACAAAAAAGAGCCGCAAACAGAAATGCGCGCCGTCAAACGGTGGTCCCCCTCCCTGGTCGGATGCGGGAACACCTTTCCAGAGCCGCTTTAACGGCAGATCGCGGGCGAAAAAGAGTGCGAAGACCGGCAGAAATGCAAGGGAATAAAGAAAATAGGCAATGAATGTCTTCTGCGGTCCGATCAAAAGACCGGCAATGCTCGTATCGACATCGCGGTTCATTTTCCCGGCGAGCGCGAGAGCGGCACCTTCCTGCGAGAGGATCGCCAAAAAATACGGAGCGCTTGCAAGGCAACCCGTTGCAAGCGCGAGTGCGAGAAACGGCAGCCTGAGCCGTGTTCGTGCGCCTTGCGTCAGCAGCACCGTCACAATCAGGGCCATAAGAAAAATGGGATAGGAAAATTTGGAGAGCATGCCCACCGCAACGCCAACAGTGAAGAGGCAATAGGACAGGACACGTCCGTCCGCGATGGCCTTCAGCAGCGCGAAGAGCGTCAGACTTGCCGAAAACAGCACCATGCTTGTGTGCGTCGCGCCTTCGAGAAGGTTCCAGCCGACCTGATAAAACAGCGACCAGGCAAGTACCGTGATCGATGCCACGCTGCGGTTTCCCCCGACGAGGCGTGCTGTTTGATAGAGAAAAAAGGCCGCAGCGCCAAGAAGTGCGCCCTTGAGCGCCAGCGCCGCCGCCATGGATATTCCGAAGACCTGCTGAAAGCCCCAGAGCAGCCATTCATAAAGCGGTGGCTGATAGATCGTGTAGACGAGGCGCAAATGCGAGAGATAAAGCACCGCCTGGGCATCATCCGTCGCAAAATTGCCAGAAAAGGAAAGCCGGAGAGCCGCATGCGCCGCCGCATAGACGAGAAGCACAGAAGCGGTCGCGCTACCTTCCGAAAGGCCCCAAGGGAACGCGTTGCGCGATGCCTGCACGGTCCTGTAACCGAAGATCATTCAAGACCGATTTTCATGCGCAGGATGTCGTTGAGCGCCTGCGGGTTCGCCTTGCCGCCGGTTGCCTTCATCACCTGGCCGACAAACCAGCCGAGCATGTTCGGCTTGTCCCGCACTTGCGCGACCTTGTCCGGGTTGGCGGCAATCACCTCATCCACGGCACGTTCAATGGCTCCCATGTCGGTGACCTGCTTCATGCCGCGCGTTTCGACGATATCCGCAGGCTCGCCGCCTTCGGTATAGACGATCTCGAACAATTCCTTGGCGATCTTGCCGGAAATCGTACCATCCGCAATGAGATCAATAATGCCGCCGAGGCGTGCAGCCGACATCGGGCTGTCTTCGATCGCAGTACCATCCCGGTTGAGCGCGCCAAGCAGATCGTTGATGACCCAGTTCGCAGCAAGTTTCGCATCGCGCCCCTCGGCCACTTTCTCGAAATAGTCCGATATCTCTTTTTCGGCAACGAGAACACTTGCATCATAAGGGGTGAGGCCAAGGCTCGTGATCAGGCGCTCGCGCTTTTCATCCGGCAATTCCGGCAGGTCACGCGCCAGCTCGTCAACAAAAGCCTGATCAAACTCAAGCGGCAGAAGGTCGGGGTCCGGGAAATACCTGTAGTCATGCGCCTCTTCCTTGGAGCGCATCGAGCGGGTCTCGCCCTTGACCGGATCGAAAAGCCGGGTTTCCTGATCGATCGAACCACCATCTTCAAGAATAGCAATCTGGCGGCGCGCCTCATATTCGATCGCGGCAACTGCAAAACGCATGGAATTCACATTCTTGATCTCGCAGCGTGTGCCGAATGCTCCGCCCGGGCGGCGCACCGATACGTTGATATCCGCGCGCATCGAGCCCTGCTCCATATTGCCGTCGCAGGTGCCGAGATAGCGCAGGATGGCGCGCAGCTTCGTGAGATAGGCGCGGGCCTCCTCCGAGGAGCGCAAGTCCGGTTTCGAGACGATTTCCATCAGCGCGACGCCGGAGCGATTGAGATCGACAAAGGACATCGAGGGATGCTGATCATGCATGGACTTGCCCGCATCCTGTTCGAGATGAAGCCGCTCGACCCCGATCTCGACGCGTTCGCCGTCCTTCATGTCGAGCACGACAATGCCCTCGCCCACAATCGGCTGCTTGAACTGCGAAATCTGATAGCCCTGCGGCAAGTCGGGGTAGAAATAGTTCTTGCGGTCGAAAACCGAGTAATTATTGATTGTCGCCTTGAGGCCAAGACCGGTGCGGACGGCCTGGCGGACGCATTCCCTGTTGATGACCGGCAACATGCCGGGCATTGCCGCATCGACGAAAGAAACATGGTCATTCGGTGCCCCGCCAAATTCGGTCGACGAGCCTGAGAAAAGTTTCGCGTTCGACGTGACCTGCGCGTGGACTTCAAGCCCCATGACAATTTCCCAGTCGCCGGTGGCACCCTTGATGAATTTTCGCGGGTCTGGAGTGCGGGTGTCGATAATGGTCATGGCAGTGCTCTCGTGTTGGAAGTGCTCTCAAGGTGTCCCTGCGGCAAACTCATGGATCGGTGGGGCCCAAGTGAGTATTGTGTCAGTCGGTCGTCTTGTCGGTTGATGGGCTTGCCTCGCGGGCGCGCAATTTTTCTTCCTCATACTGGATCGCCCAGCCGATGATCTGCCGCCACAACGCTTCGGCAAGCTCTGGCGGCATGCCGAGTTCGCCTGCGCGCTTGCGCACATTATCGATCACCGCCTGAATGCGCCATGGCACCACCGCCTCCGCCGCATTGTTCTTGATCTGCCACATCCGGTCGACATATTGCCAGCGCTCGGCCAGAAGTTCGACCATGGCATTGTCGATCCGGTCGATCTCGTAGCGCACATCCTCACGGGTCGTGCAATCAACAGGCGCTTTGAGGCGTTCGGTCATGATCTACCACCATTTTTCCGGCTCGAAGCGGCCTGCGGCCTCTTCGATCACCTGACCGAGCTGGAACAGGGTTTCCTCATCGAATGGACGACCGATGAGTTGAAGACCGAGGGGTAGACCGTCCGCCGAAAGACCGGCTGGGATCGCAATGCCCGGCAGGCCCGCCATGTTCACGGTCACCGTGAAAATGTCGTTGAGATACATCTTGACCGGATCGGCGGCCATTTCCTCGTCGCCAATCGCGAAAGCGGCAGACGGCGTTGCAGGCGTCAGGATCGCGTCGACACCATTTGCATAGGCTGTCTCGAAATCACGTTTGATCAGCGTGCGCACTTTCTGGGCGCGCAGATAATAGGCGTCATAATAGCCTGCGGAAAGCACATAGGTACCAATCATGATGCGACGCTGCACTTCGCGCCCGAAGCCTGCCGCGCGGGTTTTCTCATACATGCCGGTGATGTCACGCCCCGCAACGCGCAAGCCATAACGCACGCCGTCATAGCGCGCGAGGTTCGAAGACGCCTCGGCGGGCGCGACGATATAATAGGCCGGAAGCGCATATTTGGTGTGCGGCAGCGAGATCGACACGATGTCGGCACCCGCGTCGCGGAGCCAGCCGATACCCCTCTGCCAGAGCGCTTCGATCTCGGGGTCCATGCCGTCGGCGCGGTATTCGTCGGGGATCCCGATTCTCAGACCCTTGACCGATTTGCCGATGGCCGCTTCATAATCTGGAACCGGAAGATCGACAGAGGTCGAATCCTTCGGATCCATGCTTGCCATGGATTTGAGCAGAATGGCCGCATCGCGGGTCGTGCGGGCAATCGGACCAGCCTGATCGAGGGACGAGGCAAAAGCGACGACACCCCAGCGCGAGCAGCGGCCATAGGTAGGCTTGATGCCGACCGTGCCGGTGAAGGCGGCCGGCTGGCGGATCGAACCGCCGGTGTCGGTTGCGGTCGCGCCCGCGCAGAGCCAGGCCGCAGTCGCCGCAGCCGAGCCGCCCGAAGAGCCGCCCGGCACCAGCGAGCGGTTGTCGCCGGTCTTGCGCCAGGGGTTCACCACCGGACCGTAATAAGACGTCTCGTTCGACGAGCCCATGGCGAATTCGTCCATGTTGAGCTTGCCGAGCATCACCGCACCGTCATTCCAGAGGTTCTGGGTCACGGTCGATTCGTATTCCGGCTTGAAACCATCGAGGATATGGCTCGCGGCCTGACTGTGCGCGCCTCTGGTGCAGAAAAGATCCTTGATGCCGAGGGGAATCCCCTCCAGTGCGCCCGCCGCTCCTTTGGCGAGCCTTGCGTCTGACGCTGCCGCATCCGCCCGTGCGCGCTCCGCGGTCACTTCGATATAAGCGTTGAAAGTCGTGTTCGCAGCCGCGATGGCGCTGAGATAGGCCTCGGTCAGTTCGACCGCCGAAAAGCTTTTTTCCGTCAGACCGGCGCGGGCTTCGGCAATCGTGAGCTTGGTTAATTCGGACACTACTTTATCCTTTTAATCCATATATTTATTATATTTTATTCAACTACTTTAGGAACTGAAAAGAAGCTGTCATCCGCCACTGGCGCGTTCGATGTGACCTTGTCGGCATAGCCGCCATCGGTAATCACATCATCGCGCATGCGCATCTTGTGATGAACGACCGCCGTCATCGGCTCCACCGCGCTCACATCGACGGCGTTTAATTGTTCGACCCAGCTCAGGATGGCATTGAGTTCCGCCTTCATATTCTCCGCCTGCTGGTCGTCAATCGAAATGCGCGAGAGTTTCGCAACGCGTTTCACGGTTTCGGTATCAACGCTCATGATGGGGGTCTGCACCTTTTGTAAAAGTGAGGAAATCGAAATTTGGCTATAGCAGAGCGTTTGCGCAGTGCGCAACGGCGCATTTGCCGGGAGATAGACTGTGGCAACAAACTTGCCGCGATCACCTGTGCCGGCGCAAGGGCGCGAGTGCCCGCTCCTCGCAGCGTATGCGCACGAAAAGCACCGCTGCATTGAACGCGCTGAAAATCAACGCCACCCATAAAAGTCCGAGGACCATCGGCGCCACGAAAATTTCGGCAACAACCAGCATGTAGTTCGGATGGCGGAAAAGACGGAACGGACCGCGCACCACGAGCGGCTCGTCAAGCACAATGATCCGCGTGGTCCAGCGCGGGCCGAGGCTCGCAAGGATCCAGACCCGCAGTGCCTGCAGCAGGGCGAAAATGCCGAGCCAGATCGGTGCGACCGGCTGATCGAAACCAAAAATGACTATGGCGGTGATCCAGGCTGTATGCAGCGCCACAATCAGCGGATAGTGCGATGCGCCAACCTCCCGGGCGCCACGCGCCAGAAGCGCCTTGGTGTTGCGCTTTGCAATCACCAGCTCCGATAACCGCTGGATCACGAGAAAAGCAATGAAGAACAGCGCGCCGGATAGGGGGATCGCCATGATCACCCCACCTTTTTCCCGACCGTCACCGGAATGAACGACGCTGTAAAGCCCGGTCCGAGGGCGCAGGCGATCATCTTTCCTTCCGCGCCATCATCGAGAACGCGCTTCAGGACAAAAAGCACGGTCGGCGCGGACATATTGCCCGCGTGGCGCAAGGTCTCGCGTTCCGTCAGCAACGCGCCCTGGTCGAGTTCGAGTACGGTTTCAAGGGCATCGACCACCTTTGCACCGCCCGGATGACAGACGAAGTGGTCGATCTCCCCGCGCTCGAGGCCGAAAGCGGTGAGCGCGCCATCGAGCGCGCCTTTAAATTCACGCTCAACAAAAACCGGTATGGAGCGGTCGAAAATCACACCGAGGCCGGTATTGTCGACATCCCAGCCCATGATAGAAAGCGTATCCGGCCATGTCTTCTGGTAGCCCTTGCCGAGGACTACGACCCTTTCGTTCGCGTCGGGATTGGTAGTCGATACGCAGGCGGCAGCCGCGCCGTCGCCAAAGAGCACGGTCGCTATAATATCCGATTTCTGCAAGCGGTCATTGCGGAACAACAGCGTGCAGGTCTCCACGACCACAAGCAGGACTTTTGTTCCGGGGCGCGCCTGCGCCATGTCAGCCGCGAGCGAAAGTCCGCTGACGCCGCCCGCACAGCCAAGCCCGAAAACGGGAATGCGGATGACATGATCCGAAAAGCCGAGTGCTGTGAGAGCAAGCGCTTCGAGTGTGGGCGTTGCAATGCCCGTCGAGGAGACGGTGATTACGCAATCGACCTCCTCTGCCAGCCAGTCAGCGGTGGCGAGGGCCTTTGTTGCAGCGGCGATGAAAAGCGCCAGCGCGCCTTCGATATAGGCCTTGTTGCGGTCCGCCCAGCCGTGATCCTCTTCGAACCAGGAAAGCGGAACAACACTGTAGCGCTCTTTAATGCCGGAAGTGGTGAAGGTCTTCAAAAGCCGCTCGAATTGCGGGTATTTCGGCCCTAAAATGGCCTGTGCCCGGTCCTGTACAAGCGTCTGTGGCAGAAGATGCGGCGGAAGCGATGTGGAAAGGCTGTGAAGATAGGCCATCATCGATGCTCCGGTGCCACCGCCGCTGGCCGATCATAGGTCGACCCGTCATCGCGATCACTCTTAGCTTCGTGAAGTAACGCAGCTCACGACCTGTTTCAACGCACCCGGGCATCAATCAGCATCACGGCTTGGTGTTAATGGATCGGATACGCCGCGCCGCCTCACCCGTTTTGAAGCGGTTTAGCCTCAATCACGCCCACAAGTTTCAACTCGCGGTAAGCGAGCGTGCCGATATAGGCGATCATCACCAGTGTCAGAACGATCGCAACAATGAGACTGACAGACTGGATCCGACTGACAAGCATATCGCCGTGCAAAACATCCATTCCGACTTTGCCGATCCAGACCTTGATCACCGCGCCCGGAACAAGGCCGATGAGACTTGCCGCGAGAAACGCACGCCAATCGACAGCCGATAGTCCGAAGGCATAATTCTGTAGTGAAAAGGGCAGCGCGCCGGATAGCCGGATCAACAGCACCAGTCGGAATCCGCCTTTGACCATCACCCGCTCGATCGCCCGCACAATCGGCCGCTTTCGGCAGAGACGCCGGATATGGGGCTGCCCGATGCCCCGCGCGATACCAAACGCAAGCATGGAACCGAGGATTGCGCCGGTAAATGCAATCGGAACACCCCACCAGCCATAGATTGCGCCCGCCGCCAGTGAAAACGGCGTGATCGGCACAAAGAGAAGGACGACGGCAATCAGAACAGCCAGAAAAAGCGCGACACCAAGGGGGCCGAAGCCATGGGTCAATTCGACAAAGGCGTCCGCAAAGCCCATCACGCCAGTGAACATCACCCACAGAATACTCATGAAAGCCTCTCCCGAGCCACGTGCGCCCGCCTTCAGCAAACAAATTAATCGACATCCTAGAATGAATTGGTTCAAAGAGACTTTAAGAATTTCAGCGGGAGCACTAACAAAGGTATTCTGGTGATGCTTGTGGATAACCTCGCCTTTGTGATCGCCGCCCGCGACAAGCGGCTGCTTGGGCTCGACCTTGGCACGAAAACGATCGGACTTGCCGTGTCCGACAGCCGGTGGACGGTCGCCTCGCCGCTCTCGACGATACGGCGCACGAAATTCACGAAAGACGCTGAAGCACTCGGTCTGATAATCGCCGAACAGAGTATCGGCGGTCTGGTTCTGGGTCTGCCGCTCAACATGGATGGTTCAGAGGGCCCCCGCGCGCAGGCGACACGCGGCTTTCTGCGCAATCTCGACCGGCTGATCGACCTTCCCGTGACTTTCTGGGACGAGCGGCTTTCAACGGTTGCAGCCGAACGCGCCCTGCTTGAAGCCGATGCAAGCCGCGCCCACCGTGCCGCCGTCATCGACAATGTCGCGGCGAGCCTGATTTTGCAGGGCGCACTTGACCGGTTCTGGTCAATCCGTGAAGAAATCGAATCTCATACTGAAACAACATAACACCGATCTTAAATATCAATCTTTTTCCAAATTCTATTATAGTTAATTTACACTTAATTACTTATGATTATCATGTGTAGTAATCTTAAATTTGCTTTCACATTTATTTGATATGGTCTCATCATGACTTTCCAGATGGGAACGTCGCCGTATAAAATGGGGTGTGATGATGAATATGAAATCGACTTTCGCAGGGTTGTTTTTCGCAGCCGGCCTTATGATCGCCAACGGCGCATCGGCCGAAGAGATCTATATCGATAATACCGGCTATGCCGTTTCAGGCTATGACGTCGTTGCCTATTTCGATATGAAGCAGGTTCCGATTGGCGAGGATCAGCAAGACGCGGTTCCAGGAATGGAATATATTTTCGCGAAGCATAATGGCGCGACTTATCTGTTTTCTTCAATGGAACATCGCGGACGTTTCATGGCGGACCCAGCCAAGTATGTGCCGCAGTTCGGTGGACATTGTACCCACGGCGTTCTCTTCAATGCGAAGGTGCCGGGCAATCCTAACAACTGGCGTATCGTGGGCGGCAAGCTCTATTTCGGGAACCAGAACAACGATCTGTGGGAGAAAGAGATGGTCAAGAACATCATCAATGCCGATGATCTCTGGAGCAAGACCGACAATCAGACCCCAAGCAGCGACGCTGTACAAAACGTTGACCAAAGCCGGGCACCATCACGCAGCTGAAACGCCTGACGCTTTCGGTAAACGCGCTTTGCCTTCGATAACCCGCCCCTGCAAAACACGGGCGGGTTATCTTCCTGGCACCATTGCTTCAAGCATGGAGCGGGCATCAAAACGGCTGTCAAGCATGCCATAGGTCGTGGAATAGCCGCGGCCAAGGCGCGTCTCGAGGAATGCATCGGCGATATCCGGCCTTGCAATGCGCTGCAATTCCGCCGCGGCCACCGTAAGTGCAATTTGTTCGGTGAGAAAGCGTGCCGCGCCTTCATCTGAAAGTGCCGCGTTGGCGGCTGTGCGGACGAGATTTCCAAGCGCCGCTCGCGAATGCCCGAAAACGCCGTTGACCGTCGCCAGTACACCTTCAAGCGCCTCAGGGGTTGAGCGAAGAACGCGCAGAACATCGAGGCACATGACATTGCCCGACCCTTCCCAGATCGCGTTGACCGGCGCCTCGCGATAAAACCGTGCAAGTGGCCAGTCCTCGGTATAACCATTGCCGCCGAGGCATTCCATCGCTTCCGCCAGAAACGGCGGTGCTGCCTTGCAGACCCAGTATTTGATGACCGGCGTCATCAGCCGCGCGAACAGCGCTTCGGACGGATCGTCCCCGGCGCGGTCGAAGGCTTCAGCAAGGCGCATGGAAAGCACCGTCCCGGCAGCACAGTCGAGCGCCAGATCGGCCATGACCCGCGTCGCGATGGGCTGATCGATCAAAAGCCGGTCGAAAACGCGGCGGTGGCGGGTGTGATGAACCGCGTGGCAAAGTCCGGCGCGCATCATGCCGGAGGACGCGAGCGCGCAATCGAGCCGGGTCAGGGTCACCATTTCAAGGATTGTGCGGGCGCCATGGCCCTCCGCACCAACGAGAAAGGCGCCGGCGGAGTGAAATTCGACTTCGCTCGATGCGTTCGAGCGGTTGCCGAGCTTGTTTTTCAGCCGTTGCAGGCGGATGCGGTTGGTACTGCCATCCGGCAGAAATCGTGGCATGAAGAAACAGGAAAGCCCCTGCCCGGTTCTGGCAAGCACCAGGAAGGCATCGCACATCGGCGCCGACATGAACCATTTGTGGCCGGTGATGCTGTAGAAATCACCGGAGACGGGTTCGGCGCGGGTAACATTCTGACTGACATCGGTGCCGCCCTGCTTCTCGGTCATCGCCATGCCGATCGTGACACCAGTCTTCAGTTGAAAGGCTTTTGCGGACGGATCATATTGCCGCGAACGGATCAGCGGCAGCCATTCCCGCGCAAGAGCCGGATTGTGACGCAGCGCTGCCGGCGCGGCATTGGTCATCGTCAGCGGGCAGAGATGGCCGCACTCGACCTGACTTGCAAGATAGAACCGAACCGCGCGCGCCTGATGCTGAATGCCTTTCTCGTCGGTATTGTCCTCGACCTGCCAGACCGAACCCCCAAGACCAGCGGCGCGACTGCGACGCATCAGACTGTGATAGGCAGGGTGATAGTCGACCTGATCGATCCGACGTCCCCGTTCATCATGGGTTTTGAGAACCGGCAGTTCAGTGTTCGCAAGCTGGGCGAGCTGGTAGGAATCCTGCGCGCCCCATTGAGCGCCGGATTTGGAAAAGCCTTCGCGCAAAGCTGCCGGCATCGCACTTGCGAGCGCGACCAGAAGCGGGTCGCTGTCGTGAAGATTATGGCCGGCAAAGGGGGGCGACTGATTGAGCGGAATTTCGCCGAATACATCCGGTGCGACCGCATCCCGCTTTGAAAAAGCTGCCACGCCTTCCACCCTTTCCCTCTTTCCACGCGATGCGATTCGCACCCCGATCCCGATCGGGATCACCATCAATGGCCCGTTGTACAGGGATCGACGGATTTTGAAAGGTCACCCTTCGCCGCGCCGGGGAAGCGACAGGTGTGGAGAACCAAATCCGTGCGCCGTCACCGCGTCGCCTTGACGATTGCAAGGCGGGCCGAGTTCGCCTATGAAACACCCTCATGAGCCAGCACCCCGCCATTGCTTTCCCGCATCGCCATCTTCTTGGTATTGAGGGTCTCTTACCTCACGAAATCACCGATCTTCTGGACCTTGCCGACACGGAAGTGACGGTCGGACGCCAGGTCGAGAAGAAAAAATCGGTGCTGCGCGGGCGGACACAGATCAATCTGTTTTTCGAAGCATCGACACGCACCCAATCTTCGTTCGAGCTTGCGGGCAAGCGCCTCGGGGCGGATGTCATGAACATGTCGGTCTCATCGTCATCGGTTAAAAAGGGCGAAACCCTGATCGACACCGCAATCACCCTCAACGCCATGAACCCGGACCTTCTCGTGGTGCGCCACGCCAGCGCCGGCGCGGCGGCCCTTCTTGCCCAGAAAGTCGGCTGCTCTGTCATCAATGCCGGCGACGGCACCCATGAACACCCGACCCAGGCGCTTCTCGATGCGCTGACGATCCGCCGCCACAAGGGGCGTATCGCGCGCCTTACAGTTGCCATATGCGGCGATATTGCCCACAGCCGCGTCGCGCGTTCGAATATTCTGCTTCTGAATGCGCTCGATGCGCGGGTGCGGGTAATCGGTCCGCGAACGCTGATGCCGGCGGGTATCGAGCGGATGGGCGTCGAAGTCTACAGCGACATGACAGAAGGGCTGAGGGGCTGCGATGTGGTGATGATGCTGCGCCTGCAAAACGAGCGCATGGCAGGATCATACATTCCCTCGAACCGGGAATATTTCCGCTATTTCGGCCTTGACGCGGCGAAGCTTGCCCATGCCAAACCCGATGCGCTCGTGATGCATCCGGGGCCAATGAACCGGGGTGTGGAAATTTCGTCGAATATCGCCGACGGCCCGCAATCCGTCATCCGCGAACAGGTAGAAATGGGCGTGGCGGTGCGTATGGCGGTGCTTGAAGCCCTCGCCCAGCATCTGCCGAACAGGGAGCCCTATTCATGACGCGCCCGCTCGCCTTTCTTGATGCGCGGGTCGTCGATCCATCGCAGAACCTCGATGCCATCCGCACGGTCCTGGTCGAAGGCGGCCGGATCAAGGCGCTTGAAGTCCATGTCGCGCCGAGCCTTCTTGAAGCCGATTACGATCTGATCGACTGCACCGATCTCGTTCTCATGCCCGGTCTTGTGGATTGCCAGGTGCGGACTGGTGAGCCGGGCAACGAACACGAGGAAACTCTGGCAAGCGCTGCTGCGGCGGCGGTCGCAGGCGGTGTCACCCGCATGATCACCCAGCCGGACACGCATCCCGTGATCGACGATATGGCGCTTGTCGATTTCATCACCCGCAACGCGAGCGCCAACGCGGTCAACAAGATCGCCGTGATGGGCGCGCTCACCAAAGGCCTTCTGGGGCAGGAAATGGCCGAGCTTCGGTTGATGCACGAGGCGGGCGCGGTTGCCTTCACCAATGGTCGGCGGTCGGTTGAAAGCTCGCTCGTCATGCGCCGGGCGCTTTCCTATGCGCGGGACTTCAATGGTCTCATCGTCCACCATGTCGAGGATGCGAGCCTTACGCATGGCGGTGTCATGAATGAGGGCGAGATGGCCACGCGCCTCGGCCTGCCCGGCATCCCGAAAATGGCGGAAATCATCATGCTGGAGCGCGATATCCGTCTCGCGGAGCTGACCGGCGGGCGCTACCATGCAGCGGCGATATCCTGCGCCGAATCAGTCGCCATCATGCGCGCGGCCAAGGCGCGAGGGCTATTGGTTACCTGTGGCGCGTCGGTCAACAATATCGCGCTCAACGAAAACGACATCGGCGCTTACCGGACATTTTTCAAGCTTTCGCCGCCACTCAGGCTTGAGGAGGACCGGATTGCAGTCGCAGAAGGCGTCCGCGACGGCACCATCGATATCGTGCATTCCGATCATACGCCACGCGATGTCGACCAGAAACGCCATCCTTTTGCCGACGCCTCGGATGGCGCAATCGGGCTTGAGACACTGCTCGCCGCAAGCCTGCGGCTGGTCCATGATCAGGCCTTCGACCTTGCGACGGCGGTTCGTGTTCTGTCCACCAACCCCTGCGCGCTTCTCGGGCTTCAGGGCGGCGGCCTCGGCAAGAACATGCCGGCGGATCTCGTTCTTGTCGATATCAACGAACCATGGGTACTCGACGAATCCGATTTGCGCTCCCGCTCGAAGAACACCGCTTTCGAGGGCGCACGTTTTACCGGACGCGTGAAGGCAACCTATATTGACGGACGCTGCGTCTTCCGCAAAAACTAGGCCTTGAATTGCTGGAAGCGCCGGGAACGGCGCTCAAAATCTGGAAGACCCTCATGCCCGATCCTATCAGCTGGAGCCACGAATTGCCCTTTTACGGGCTTTGGCTTCTCATCGGATATGCATTGGGGTCGATCCCGTTCGGTCTCATCATCACCCGACTTGCCGGAAAAGGTGATATAAGGGCGATCGGTTCCGGCAATATCGGCGCGACCAATGTGCTCCGGACGGGAAACCGCAAACTCGCCGCGCTCACGCTTTTATGCGATGCCCTGAAGGGTACGCTCGCGGTTGGCCTCGCCTTTCATTTCATGGGTCGTGATCCGGCGGTTTTTGCAGCGCTTGGCGCGTTTCTTGGCCACCTCTTTCCGATCTGGCTGAAATTCAAGGGCGGCAAGGGGGTTGCAACCTATCTCGGGATTCTGCTCGGTCTTCATTGGCTGACTTTCCTTGTCTTCATCGTGGTCTGGATCGCCGTCGCTTTTCTGTCGCGTTATTCGTCGCTCGCAGCCCTTGTTGCAACCCTTGCAACACCTTTTGTCCTGCGTAGCTTTGGCGAATTCCAGTATTTCGAACTTTTCGCGCTTCTCACTTTGATTACCTGGGCGAAACATCACCAGAATATCCGCAGGCTCCTGTCCGGCAGCGAAAGCCGGATCGGCGCAAAAGGCTGAGGCCCGTGCAGCGTCCTGGCCTGAGCCATAGCCAGCGCGTCGCATGGTTGCGGCTAGCGCGCTCCGAACGCATCGGCTCTGTGACTTTCCACAATTTCATCAATCGTTTCGGCTCCGCAGATGCCGCACTTGAGGCGCTGCCCGGCATCATGGCGCGCAGCCGAGGTGGCGACAAGACGCTCAGGGTCTGTAGTGCGGCAGAGGCGGAACGCGAGATTGAGGAAGCATCGCGGCTCGGCATCCGCCACGTCGCCGCTGGCGAAGCAGATTATCCGGCTCTTCTGCGCAATATTGATGACAATCCGCCTTTTCTGCTGATTCAGGGCGAAATCAGCGCGCCCGGACGCAACACAATGCCGAGCGTTGCCGTTGTCGGCTCGCGCTATCCCTCGGTCGCGGGCCTGAAGATGGCCACCACGCTCGCACATGATCTCGGGGCGTCCGGCCATCTTGTTGTCTCCGGTTTTGCGCGGGGAATTGATACCGCCGCCCACGAGGCCGCGCTGAAATCGGGCACCGTCGCGGTGCTCGCGGGCGGGCACGCCCGGCTCTATCCGCCGGAAAATACACCTCTGGCGCGGGAAATCCTTGATCATGGCGGTGCAATCGTGAGCGAGATGCCACCCCATTTCGAACCGCGGGGACAGGATTTTCCACGCCGCAACCGGATCATCTCAGGCATGTCGCTCGGCGTGGTCGTGGTCGAGGCGGCGCGCCGCTCCGGCTCGCTCATCACCGCCCGGCTTGCGGGCGAACAGGGCCGGCAAGTCTTCGCCGTTCCAGGCTCGCCGCTCGATCCACGCGCTGAAGGCACGAATGGCCTGATCCGCGAAGGAGCCACCTTGATCCGTTCCGCCGATGACATCGTTCAGGATTTACGCCCGACCATCGCGGACGAGTCCGACACAAATCAGGCGCGTTTCCGGCTCGAAACAGTGAGCGACGACGATTTCCAGCCACAGCCGCTGACGCAGGGCGCGATTGATGTCGTGCTCTCCGGGCTGAGCAGTTCACCGGTGCATCAGGACGATCTCGTGCGCTTCACCGGCCTGTCGCCCGCCGCTATCCTGTCAAGTCTTTGCGAACTTGAGGTTTCGGGGCGGATCGAGCGGCATCGCGGGCAGTGGTTCACGCTTCTTGCGTGAATGGATAGCGCCGGATACCGGGAAGAAGCGCAAGCTTCTCGATCTCACGTTCCAGCCATTGGTAAGACGGTGCATCAAGCGACAGCCTGTTGACGAGATAACGGGCGAATTCCGCGCTGAGATGCGGGAGCGGGTGACCGCCATCGCGCCGGATTTTCCAGACAGTGGACACGGCCTGCCTGATCAGCGCGCGTTGCGCCTTACGGGACAGACCTGGCTGCCTGACGACGCCCGCAAGCGCAAGCAGCCGGTCGTGATGCTGCTGCAAAATATTGCGGGAGAGATTGTTCGCTCCGGTTTCGCGCAAATGGTAGATATAATCCTCAATGAAGGCGAGCGATCCGGCTTTTGCGGCAAGCCTGAGGGGCAACGACTGGTCCTGAATGAAAACCCCCTCGTCGCACCCTCCGGCACGTTCCCAAAGTGATGACGACGCCAGAAACCCCATGCGCACGACCTTGCGCCGCGCGGTGAAGGCGAGCGGATCGGCGGACGCGGTGACGCGCACCGGCTCGCAAATGCGCGGACAGGCTGTGCTGCGGCGCGATTTGCCAAAAACAAGCTCGGTCTTGAATGCGGCGGCGGTCTTCAGGAGGACGGCGCTCGCATTTGCAGGCACGAGGTCATCGGCGTCAAATGGCAGCAGAAACCGCCCCTTCGCCCGCCGCGCCGCTTGATTGAAGCGGATCGCGGGGCCCGCATTCTGGTCGTTCTCGATGATTGTAAGGCGGGGGTCGCGGGCTGCCTCGGCCTTCAGAATGGCGAGCGATGAATCGCTGGAACAATCATCGGCAAGAATGAATTCAACCGCTGCTGGGTCGATATTGTCCTGATTGCGCACGTGATTGAGGGTTTGCAGAAGGTCATCCGCCTTGTTGTAGACCGCCGAAATGTAACTGATGATCACTGTCTTTTTCCAACCGGCCCTGCATTTGCAAAGCCTAGGCAGTAAATGCGCCTCGGATCAAGGGGCAAGCCTGCTTTTGCCGCCTTTGAGAAACCGAAAGAGAATTCGGTTGAGGCCGTTGCCGATTCTCAGCCTGGCCTTCACGGGTTCCCGCTTTTTATATGGCGCGCGCGATCAAAGGCCTCGATGCGGGCCATATCGAGAAGATAGGCGAGAAGGTCAAGTTCAACCCGGCTTGCCATGATTGCAAGATCAGCCGTCATGCGCTGGATATAAAGCGCCGTGTCGATCTGCACCTCGCTCATTTCGACACCTTGACTGGCCCGGATATGACCATCAAAGACACGACCACCTTCGCTTCGCGCATTGCCTGGCGCGCCTGTTTCTGCTGGCGTTTGCTCCGGTTTCCGCTCAGACATTTCCAGGGAATTCGCTCCGTCCTGTCTCATGGATTTAAGGCTGCGCATCCTTGACCGACTCCGTCTTTTCCTGACTGGCTCTTATCGTGACGGTAACACAGCTTGAGGTATATTCAATCAGAATATACAACCTTAGGTAGTTAGTCGGATACATCTTTTACCCTCGGGCAAGCCGCATTTCTTGTCATTCGCGATCATCAGCTTAGGAAACCCTTTGACAGTTACCCCCCAAATGATGATTGTCCGGCTCCAATCCATGCCCTATTGCTTATCGCCTGTTCGACTTCAATCTTGATTTAAGAGTGACCCATGAATGTTGTGATCGTTGAATCGCCTGCCAAAGCGAAGACCATCAACAAATATCTGGGGTCCGATTATCAGGTCTTTGCCTCTTTCGGCCATGTCCGCGATCTTCCGGCCAAGGACGGCTCTGTCCGCCCGGACGAGGATTTCGCCATGGACTGGGAGATGGATGCCAAGGCGAAGGGCCGCCTCAACGAGATCGCCACCGCCGTCAAGAATGCCGACAAGCTCATTCTCGCGACCGACCCGGACAGGGAAGGAGAAGCGATTTCCTGGCATGTGCTGCAGATCCTAAAGAGCAAGAAGGCCCTCAAGGATAAGAAGATCGAGCGCGTCGTGTTCAACGCGATAACCAAGTCTGCTATTATGGAAGCGATGCAGAACCCGCGCGAACTCGATACACCGCTGGTTGATGCCTATCTCGCGCGCCGCGCTCTTGACTATCTCGTCGGGTTCACCCTTTCGCCGGTTCTGTGGCGCAAATTGCCGGGGTCGCGCTCGGCCGGCCGCGTTCAATCGGTGGCGCTGCGGCTCGTTTGCGAACGGGAACGCGAGATCGAGATTTTCAAGCCACAGGAATATTGGTCGATCATCGCAGCCCTCGAAAACACCGATGGAAAGCCGTTTGAAGCGCGGCTTTCCGCCTTTGAGGGCAAGCGCAAACAGCGCCTCGATGTATCAAGCGAAGCGGAGGCAAGCGCAATCCGCGCCATGCTCGAGGCGGCGAGCTTCAAGGTTGAGAGCGTCGAGGCAAAACCGCAGAAGCGCAATCCCTTCCCGCCTTTCACCACATCAACCCTGCAACAGGAAGCCTCGCGCAAGCTCGGCTTTTCCGCCCAGCGCACGATGCAGGTGGCGCAGCGTTTGTATGAAGGCATCACGCTGAAGGGCGAGACCACCGGTCTCATCACCTATATGCGAACCGATGGCATCGACCTTGCGCCGGAGGCGATCGGCTCGCTCCGCCGCCAGATCGAGATATCCTTCGGGCCGAATTACGTGCCGGATGTGCCGCGCAAATATGTCTCCAAGATCAAGAATGCCCAGGAAGCGCATGAGGCGATCCGTCCGACCGATGCCTTCCGCCGACCCGATGACATGCGCCGTTATCTCGATGACGAGCAGTTTCGTCTGTATGATCTGATCTGGAAGCGCACCATCGCCTGCCAGATGGCATCGGCGGAACTCGAACGCACCACGGTCGATATCATCGCGACCGGCAACGGGCAGAGCGCGACCCTTCGCGCCACCGGCTCGGTCGTGCGCTTCGACGGCTTTCTCGCACTTTACACCGAGACCAAGGATGACGAGGACGACGAGGACCAGAACCGCCTGCCCGCGCTCAAGACCGGCGAAATCCTGAAACGCGAGAAGATCACCGCGTCCCAGCACTTCACCGAGCCACCGCCGCGCTATACCGAGGCAACCATGGTCAAGCGCATGGAAGAACTCGGTATCGGGCGCCCGTCGACCTATGCGGCCACCCTCGCCGTGCTTCAGGACCGCGGCTATGTGACAATCGACAAGAAACGCCTGATGCCCGAGGACAAGGGTCGGCTCGTCACTGCTTTTCTCGAAAACTTTTTCAGCCGCTATGTGCAATATGATTTCACCGCCGACCTTGAAGAGAAGCTCGACAAGGTTTCAGCGGGCAATGCGCTCTGGCGCGATGTGCTTCGCCAGTTCTGGGACGATTTTTCCTCCCATGTCGACGAAATCAAGGATTTGCGCGTCTCCGAAGTTCTCGATGCGCTGAACGAGGCGCTCAAGGATCACGTCTTTCCTGAAAAAGCCGATGGCTCGGCGCGCCGCGCCTGCCCGCGCTGTGCGAATGGCGAAATCAGCCTGAAGGTCGGACGCTATGGCGCCTTCATCGGCTGCTCGAATTATCCCGAATGCGCGTTCACCCGTCAGCTCACAGAGACCGGTGACGGCGGCGGCAGCGGTCCGGCGGAGGATGACACGCGCGCCCTTGGAACCGACCCGGAAAGCGGGCTTGACGTCACCGTGCGCAAGGGCCGGTTCGGGCCTTATATCCAGCTCGGTGAAGAGGCAAAACCGAAGCGGGCCTCGATCCCGAAAGGCTGGAACGCCGCCACAATCGACCTTGAGGGCGCCCTCAAACTTCTGTCGCTGCCGCGCGTTGTGGGCAATCATCCCGAGACCGGCAAGGAAATCACGGCGGGGATCGGCCGCTATGGACCTTTCGTGCTTCATGACGGGGTCTATGCCAATCTCGACAATACCGAGGAGGTCTTCACGGTCGGGATCAACCGGGCGGTCTCGGCCATTGCCGACAAGAAGACAAGCGCCCGCGGCGGGGCGGCCAAAGCACTCAAAGAGCTCGGTGATCACCCCGACGGCGGCGGCAGGATCACCGTTCACGAAGGGCGTTACGGCCCTTATATCAAATTCGGCAAGGTGAACGCGACGCTGCCCAAAGGCGAAAGCCCGGAAACAATGACCCTTGAGGCGGCGGTTGCCCTGATCGCCGCGAAATCAGGAAAAGCTGGCAAGGGCGGAAAAGCCAAAGCACCGGCAAAAGCCGCGGCCAGCAAAGCCCCCGCGAAAAAGGCGCCTGCCAAGAAGGAAACAGCGAAAAAGCCGCCCGCCAAAAAGGCCGTGGCGAAAAAAGCGACCGCCAGAAAGGCAGCGGCGGCAACCATCGTGAAGGCGGCGGAATAGGCCGTGGCAAGCAAGAGGCCCGACGGCACCAGCCCCTGGTTTCCTTCGCGCGAAGAGGTTCTGCGCTTCATCAAGGACAATCCCGACAAGGCGGCAAAGCGCGACATTGCCAAGGCATTCGGGATCAGGGGCGATGCCCGGATCGACCTCAAGAGGCTACTTAAAGACCTGATGAATGATGGCCTGATCGAGGGCCGCAAACGCCGGTTCAGCGAGGTGGACGCCCTTCCAGGCGTGATGGTGCTCGATATTTTTGAGCGCGACCAAGACGGCGAACTCATCGCGGCACCCGCCAAATGGGACAATGACAACGCCCCGCCCCCGCGAATCCTGATCACGCCGTCCGGCGAGGCCAAGGGGCGTGCGGCCGGTGTGGGAGACCGCGTTCTTGCCCGTCTTGCTCCGCTTGAAAGTCTTGCTCCGCTTGAAAGTCTTGCTCCTCTTGAAAGTCTTGCTCCGAGTGTGGTGCTTGATCCGGCTGGTGGGCCGCTGCCTGCCTATAGCGCGAATGTCATCAAGATTCTCGAAAAGACGCCGGCCAGCGTGCTCGGTGTGGTTCGTTTCGGCAGCAATGCAAAGGAGCGCCCCCGCCTTCTGCCGGTTGATCGCAAGCAGCGCGAGATCGAGATCGACCACCTCAACGGTGCAGAAGATGGTGATCTTGTCGAGGTCACGCTCACCACATTCGGCAAATATGGCGATGCGCGGGCGCGGATTTTGAACCGGATCGGCTCGCTCAAATCAGAAAAGGCGATCAGTCATATTGCGCTCTGCGAGCAGGATATTCCGCATATTTTCCCCGAAGAAGTGCTCTCCGCCGCAGAGGCCGCGCGCGAGACCGGCATCGGGCCGGACCGGGAAGACTGGCGCGCCATGCCGCTCATCACCATCGACCCGGCGGATGCGAAAGATCATGATGATGCTGTCTTCGCAGAAGCCGATACCGACCCGGAGAACGAAGGCGGGTTTCTGATCACCGTCGCCATTGCCGATGTCGCGTTTTACATCCGCGCCGGCACGCCGCTTGATCGCGAGGCCCTGAACCGCGGCAATTCGGTCTATTTTCCCGACCGCGTGGTGCCGATGCTGCCGGAGCGGATTTCGAACCACCTCTGTTCGCTCAAGGAAGGTCTCGACCGCCCGGCGCTTGCCGTCCAGATCGTGATCAGCCGCGACGGCCAGAAGCGTCGCCACCGCTTTCACCGGATCATGATGCGCTCCCATGCGAGCCTGTCCTACCAGGAGGCACAGGCGGCAATCGAAGGCAATGTCAGCGCGCGCGCCGAAACGGTGCTGGAGAACACGCTGCAACCGCTCTGGCGCGCCTATGCCGCTCTGAAGCGCGAACGACAGGGCCGCGAACCGCTCGACCTTAGCGTCACCGAGCGCAAGATCCGGCTCGATGCCGACGGTCGGGTGCTCGATGTCTATGTGCCGGAGCGTCTCGATGCGCATAAACTGATCGAGGAATATATGATCCTCGCCAATGTCGCCGCCGCCGAAGCGCTGGAAGCGCGAAAAAGCCCGGTCGTCTACCGCGCCCATGATGCGCCGACGCTTGCAAAGCTTGAGGGTCTGCGCGAGTTTCTCGCAACCATCGAGATGCAGATTCCGAAGGCCGGCAATATCCGTCCGCAGCATTTCAACCGCATTCTCGATGCCGTGCGCGGCGAAAACCACGAATTGCTGACCAATCAGGTCGTGCTGCGCAGTCAGGCTCAGGCGGAATATACGCCGGAGAATTACGGGCATTTCGGTCTCAACCTGAAACGCTACGCGCATTTCACCTCGCCGATCCGGCGCTATGCCGATCTCATCGTCCACCGCTCGCTGATCGCCGCCTTCAAACTCGGCGCGGGCGCACTCGGCGATGTGGATCCAGAACGCCTGAGGGAAATTTCCGAGCATATTTCGATGACCGAGCGGCGCGCCATGAAAGCCGAGCGCACCACGATCGACCGCCTGATCGCAGAATGGCTTGCCGACAAGGTTGGCGCGCGTTTCTGGGGGCGTATTGGCGGCGTAACGAAATCGGGCCTGTTCATCACCCTCGACGAGACCGGCGCCGACGGGTTCATTCCGATTTCAACCCTTCATGGCGACTATTACCATTTCAATGAGGCCCGCCACAGCCTCAATGGCGAGCGCACCGGGCAGACCTTCACGATGGGCGACAGGGTCGAGGTCGAACTCGTCGAGGCGCTTCCATTCGCGGGGGCGCTCAGATTTGCCATGCTTTCAGAGGGTAGCGCCGGAAAACCCGGCGAGCGGCTCATCTCACGCAACAAGGGAAAGCGGCGCTTTTCGTCCGGCCCTCGCATGACAAAAGGCCCAGGTGGCGGTGGCGGCGCACCGAACGGCATCTCGCGCAAGGTGAAACGCCGAGGCAGCTGATACCGACGCGCAATGCGGGCAAGCAGCAAACGCATTGTATTAGGCATTGTCCTTGCGGTCTTCGCGGACTAAATTAGAGCCATTGCAAAGGATAGCCCATGCCCCATTCTGCCCTGCATTTTACAAATGACGTGAATACAACCGAAGGCGAGACCAATCATTCCGGCCTGCCCCGGCGCAAAATCCTTCCGGCGATGCGGCGCGGCTCGCGCGGCCGTTGTCCCGCCTGCGGGACGGGCAAGCTGTTCGACCGCTATCTCCATGTCATCGACCAATGCGCGGATTGCGGTGAACCACTGCATCATCACCGCGCCGACGATGCGCCGGCCTATTTCACGATTGCTGTGGTCGGCAAGATCGTGGTCGGGCTGTTTGTCTGGCTGGAACTTGCCTATGCGCCGCCTTACTGGATTCATGCCGTCATTTTCCTGCCGCTCCTGCTCACCCTTGCCCTTACCGCGCTTCCGATCTTCAAGGGCATGATTGTCGGCCTGCAATGGGCGAATTACATGCATGGTTTCAACCCGCATTTCACCGAAGGTGACGATGTGGAACTGCCCGCCGAGATGGCCATGGCCGAGGCCGCCCTGCGGTGAAAGCGCGCGACGCGGCGTCCCTAATCGTTCTGGACCGGCGTCACACCGAGCCGCGTTTCCTGATGGGGCGGCGCGCGGCGAAGCACGCTTTCATGCCGAATGTCTATGTCTTTCCGGGCGGACGCGTCGATTATGGCGACCGTTTCGCCCCCTTCGTGCGTGATTACCACCCCGATACGCTGGACCTTCTGCTGCAACAGATGAGTGGACGGCCGACGGCGCTGCGGGCAAGAATGCTGGCGCTGGCGGCGATCCGCGAGACATGGGAAGAAGTCGGCCTGCGCCTTGCCGTCAAAAATCCGGCACCAAGACGGCACGCGCAAACAAGCTGGCGTGAATTCAGCATGACCGGCCTCGCGCCTGATCTTGCGGAAATGCACTATGTCGCACGGGCAATCACCCCGCCGGGGAATAGTCGGCGCTTCGATACCCGCTTCTTCATATTTGATGCAAGCCGCCATCTTGAGCATCAAAACGCGGCATCAAGCCCGGAACTCGAGGATGTGCGCTGGGTAAGCCTTGATGAAGCCACCGCGCTTGCCATCCACCCGATCACCGCGCGCGTTCTCGACATCGTAAGGCGGACACTCCACCATCCATCCTTCGGCAAGAATGCACTCCCGGTGCCCTTCTTCCGTGCTGATCCTGGCGACCAAGGTCGGCTCGTGAAACGCGTGACAGTTCTGCATCCGGGCAGAGAGCCAGAGGACGGCGGCCTCGTCACTCTCAAAAAAGCGTAATACACCCGTCGCTGCCTACCAAATACCTTGACAAATACCGCCTATTGAGTAGTTTCGCGACACTTTAGGGGGCGGACGGTCGCCCCCCAATCATTTCTATCAGTGACAGGCAATGCTCCGCCCGCTGAGCGCTAAAGGAACACAACGATGGCAAAGGCCACCACGATCAAGATCAGGCTGCAAAGCACTGCGGATACGGGTTACTTCTATGTAACCAAGAAAAACTCGCGTACGATGACCGAGAAAATGGTCAAGCGTAAGTATGATCCGGTAGCAAGAAAGCATGTTGAATTCAAAGAAGCAAAAATCAAGTAATTTTTGGATTGATAGACTTTTAAAAACCGATCACAATCGTGGTCGGTTTTTTTGTTTCAATTTTCTGCCTACTGCAAGAATAGAAAATAAAAAACCGACAGATCAGACGATTTCTCAATCGGGATCTGCCGGTCATATCTTGTGGCGCAGGTGATGCGGCGGACCTGATATTGCCACAAGATGTCTCAAGATATTGCTATCTTGATGAACCTATGTGGCATATTTTCGAATATACTACAATTTAATCCGATATTAACTGTGAATATTCATCGTTAATCGACACGAGATCCTTAACACAACAGGCCTATCAAGCCTCAGGTCTTGTGATAAGGCCTGATATTCAGCGTGGACTCAGGCAGCGATTTCGAAATTCACCCGGTTGCGTCCTTCGGCCTTGGCGTTATAGAGCGCCTCGTCCGCGCGGATAAGCAGTGTTGCGGGTGTATCACCCGGTCCTGAATAACAAGCGATGCCGATACTGGTCGTGATTGTCGTTTCCTCGCCTGCCTCATTGATCGCAAATGGTCGGCGTGCCACGACACTGCGAATCCGTTCGGCCACGGAATAAGCAAGTTCGCGGTCGGTCTCCGGCATGATCACGACGAATTCCTCACCACCGAGACGGCAGGGCAGATCGATCCGGCGCACATTATCAGCAATGCGCTTGGCGAAATCACGCAGGACCGCATCGCCGCCGGCATGGCCGAAACGGTCGTTCACCGCTTTGAAATAGTCGATATCGAGGATCAATACCGAGAGCGGCGTAGCCTTGGTCTCAGCGATTTTCACGTGGTTGGCGAGATGCGTCTCAAGATAACGGCGGTTGTAAAGCCCCGTGAGAGCATCCTTGACCGCCATTTCCATCGTGTTTTGAACGCTCTCGCGCAGGAAGTCGGAATAGCGTCTACGGCGAAGCTGCGTCATGCAGCGCGCGGCGAGTTCGTTTGCCTCGACCGGGCGGCGGACAAAATCATTGACCCCGAGATCAAGCGCACGGGTCAGGCGGGTATCGTCTTTCTCATCCGAAATTGCCAGAAGCGGCAGGCTTCGGCTCGGTTCCAGCTGACGGATCTGCGAACAAAGGCGCAAGCCGTCAAAGCCGCGAAGATCAAGATTGACGATGGCAAGGACCAGATCATTCTCTGTCGCGCGTTGAAGCGCGCGCTCAGGATCGGCTTCAACCACAACCTGATAGCCGACGCGCGTCAGCGTTGCGCGAATGCGTGCCGCCGAGGCTTCCCGATCATCGACGACAAGCACGGCTTCCTCTGGCGTGGGTTTTGCGAAAACCCGCTCGAAGAGCAATTCCATGTGAACATCGTGGGCCGTGAGCGCGCGCATCCGCAATTCGTCCACGAGCAGCTTGACCCGGAGCAGGCTCTTGACACGGGCCATGAGTTCGATCTCGCCAACGGGTTTCGTCAGAAAGTCGTCAGCCCCCGCCTCGAGGCCCTGGATACGCGCTTCTGTTCCGTCAAGCGCGGTGATCATGACAATGGGAATGTGCAGGGTTTCGGTCTGGCTTTTGAGATTGCGGCAGACTTCGAAACCGTTCATTCCCGGCATCATCACGTCGAGAAGCACCAGATCACAGTCGCCCTTGCGGCAAATCTCGATCGCCTCCTCGCCGTTATGCGCGGCCACGGTCGTGTAGTACTCAGCCGAAAGCCGCGCATCGAGAAGTTTAATATTGGTCGGATTGTCGTCAACGATCAGAATACGGCCGGTCATTTACGGAATTCCTGTCTGCACTTAACATTCATCATGAGCCAACCCTACGCTTCGCCGAGATAACTACGCATCGTCTCAAGAAATTTCGAGACAGAAATCGGTTTTGAAATGTAGGCCTCGCAACCGCCCTGCCGGATGCGCTCTTCGTCGCCCTTCATGGCGAAGGCGGTGATGGCGATGACCGGAATATGCCGGATTTGCAGGTCTTCCTTGATCCATTTTGTAACATCAAGCCCCGATACTTCTGGCAATTGGATGTCCATCAGGATGAGGTCCGGCATATGCTTTCGCGCAAGATCGCACGCCGCCATGCCATTGTTGGTTTCGATCGTCTCGTATCCCTGAGTCTGCAACAAATCATGAAAAAGCTTCATGTTGAGCTCGTTGTCTTCCACGATCAGGACCTTTTTTGGCATTTGTCGGTCGCTCCAGGTTAACGCAAGCAGTCATCATTCAGCCTATCATGAATTGATAGCTGAATTTCCTTTCATAAACGGAAACAAACGTTTGTATTGTCCTTATAAATTAATATGAGTTGTTATCATGACACCGGAAGAAGCTGATGGCATCGCCGCCGCCGCCCTGCACTATATCGCCGCTGATCCGGCCCTCCTGACCCTGTTCATCGATCATACGGGCCTTAGCCCCGCCGATCTTCGCCTTGCAGCGTCTCAGCCCGGCTTTTGGGCGGCAACGCTCGGCTTTCTTCGCCAGAGTGAGGCAGAATGTCTGGTTTTCGCAAGCAATCTCGCGCTCGACCCGCACGACCTTGCCCAGGCGCAACGTCTGCTTGAGGGCGGTCGGCAGGAAATGGAAGGAGACTGACGCGGTGGACCGGCACGCTTCATATAGGTGAGACGGCACTTGATGGGATTATCGCCGGAAAGCCGCAACTGATCATCGATATCGATCTGCATTTGATGGCAGACGGGGATGACTGCCAACGCCGCAGGCTGGCCTGGTCTCACCCCTATTTACCTTTGTTGGCTTTGAGGTATGGGCGCGCAGCAACTGGCTGGTTAAGCTGCTTTCTGCTTGCTGGCACCCGGTTTTGCTTTCGGACGTATCGCCACCATCAGAGGTTCAATGGTAAGCGGCGGGCCGAAATTCAGGCCTGCTCCCACGCGAAAGCCGCTGCCAATGGCCTGATCGACCATTTTCTTGTGATCAAGGCCGATGGCGAGGGTGCTGATATGCAATTGCTCGCTCATGCTGAGCACAATCTCGCCGATCCAGTTGACAGCATCATCCGCCTCCGGCAAATCGGCGAAATTCACGACAAGCTGGTGATAGGGCCAGGCCCACATGTCGGATAGCATGGAGAAGCGGACACTGCCGCAATCAATGGCAAGATTGACACCGGCGGTCGCGACCTGCTCAAGCGGGCGGTAAAGATCCGGATCGACACCGCGATCGGGGGGCCAGCGCATCAGCAAGGTGAGGTTCGGATAATTGATTTTCTTCAGCTGATCAATAATAGCGCCGCGCTGGGCCGGGTTCACGACATCTTCGCCCTCAACCTCGATCACCACATGAAACACGCGGCGCTTGCCCGCAAACTCGCCGATTTCCTTCCACATGGTGGCAAGGATCATGTCGACGCCGGGCTTTGCCTCCGGGTAAGAATCGAAAAGCTTATGATTGGTGCGAACAAGAACGCCCACAAGCAGTTTTGAATCGAGATCAATAAGCGGCTGATACCACATGGCAAATTCAAGCCGTGCCTTTTCGATTGCAATCAGACGCTTGCGGCGGGCACGGACGACGGCGAGCTTGCGATAGATGTGGCTCGTTACAACAACAAAGACAAGAACTCCGAGGCAGGCGAATACAATCACGATGAAGGTGGTGCGCAGATCGCCCGCCCAGTCGCGCGCGGCACGCTCGTCAAGTACCATGGAGAGCTTGACCGGGAAGCGGCCCGACTGCCGCTCGAGGACTATGCCCTGCCCGACAAAGCCGGCATTCAGCGCCGAACCGGTGAGCGAATGCCAAAGCCCGCCATTTGGCAGCACCAGATCGATCTGCGCATAGGCTGACATAAAATCGGGAAGCAGCATGGCCGCGAAGCGACTATTCGAGACGATGGAAAAAATCCGCACGCCATCACGCGCTGTCTTGATCAGAATCGGCAGCGAGCCCTGCCCATCGCGCAACTCCGCAAATTCGATCTTGTGCGACTGGATTTCGCCGCGTTCGGGGAAGGACAGTTCGCCATACTTCCCGTCGCCGATTGCGCAGGCAATCTTGCCGTCCGCAGCGATGACGCCCATGGCGAGAATATAGGAAGTTCGCGCTTCGTGGCGCCGAAGAACCAGCAGGTCCGGCGCAAGGCAAGAGCCACCGGTCTCCTGAAGATAGCTGTCCATGATGCGTTCAGTCTCAGCGAGAACATCCTCGACTTCGGCCAAGTAGAAATCAAGAACCCGTGTCGATTGCTCGCGCGCAGTCTTTTCGCCTGCAAAATACGTAAAGCCATAGGCAAGCAGCATCGGGCAGACCATTGCGAGAGCAAGCCACATCATGCCGGCTGACATCAAGAACGACCTCAGTGAGATTAGTTTTGACGGCGGCGGCGTCTTCATGAGGCTGCTCCCCATGCCGTATATTGATGGCGAAAAGGCATCATGCGGCAACCGTCACTGGGCGCGATTGATGTTTGATGCGGGCTTTGCGACGTTCTTCCGGTCGTTTCGACAGAGGCACCATTTTTTCGATCAGGCGCTTGTAGGTTTCCCCCGGCAATGGTTTGGCGAAGAGATATCCCTGCGCCAGCCGCACACCCTTTTCTCGAAGATATTCGACCTGCTGCTGTTCTTCGACGCCTTCGGCGACGACTTCCATGCCAAGACTTTCAGCAAGGCTGATCAGACTGTCCACAATCGGCGCGGAGAGTGAGTCGGTTCCGATCGCGTCAATGAAAAGTTTGTCGATCTTGATCACGTCAAGGCCGAGCTGCTGAAGATAGGCGAGGCCGCCATGACCGGTTCCCGCATCGTCAAGCGCCACTTTCGCACCGAGCGAACGCATATTGCGGATCACAACGCGGGCGCGTTCGATATCGTTCAGCGGCTGGCGTTCGGTCACTTCGAACATCAACTGTTTGTAGCTGATTTTGCTCGGGCCGAAAATCGCCTTGATATCCGCGATGATATCAAGATTTTCGAAATGATCGTCGAAAAGGTTGATGCCGAGCTTGAGTGACGGGCGGTCCTCGTGCAGGTCCTCCATCTCGTCGGCGACATAGCGCATCAGGGCACGGGTCATCGGAATGGCAAGCCCGGTCGCCTCGGCAAGGCTGATAAAGGCACCCGGTGGCAAGATCGTGCCATCCGGTTTGCGCCAGCGGATCAGCACCTCACAGCCCATCAGCGCGCCGGTCTGCACATCGATGGTTGGCTGATAATAAGGAATGAATTCGCCATTCCTGATTGCGAGTTCGATTTCATTGGCTCGCTCGCGCTTCGGCTTCAGGGCAAAGAGGGTGAGGCACCACAGAGCGAGACCGAGAATTGTCGCAATAGCCATGGACTTCCCGTAAAGCTCCGACAGGTCGTCCCAGACGACCGGATAAGGCGCCATGACGGTTACGCGAAACGGAAAGCGGGTGGATGCCAGAGCGGCCGAAAACGTGTCGGGTCCAAACGGCAGATCTGCCCGCGCGACATCCTGTTCCGGCGCCATATAGAGGATCGTGCCATCAGTGAGCGATGTCAGCGCGACACCCTTCCCGCGCATTTTCTCGGGAATGATGTCGTCTGCCAGCGCCTCTCCCGGCAGGATTGCGCCAAGCGCATAGCCCGCTCCCAGATCCCATTTCAGCATGGTTTCCAGCTGGCCACCATCCTGGCGCCGCACAACCTGAATGGTGATATTGTCGGTCTTGCTGCGGATACCGCGGGAATGTTCCAGAAACTTCGCCTGATCACCATATTGATTGCATAGAATGTCACCTTCCTCGCCGATGATGCCGATTTCCCTCACCCAGAACTGATCATAGATCGCCTTGCGCATCTCGAAGACATCGGTCTCGCTACAGGTCGTGACGCCGATGAGAGCAAGCTCGGAGAGCACACTGAGGGCACGGTTCACATTGAGTTCGGCGCGCCCGACCATGATCGAGGCAATCGAGCGGACAAGATCCTGCCCCTGATCGTCGGCGGTCTTCTTCAGCCCGCTGTGCACGGCATAGGCAGGCAGGAACGCAAAGACCGTTCCCGCCAGGAGAAGCAACACTTTTAAAAGCCGTTTCATCAATTAAAAAACCGCCGCATTCAATGATAGGGAAACCCTACGCGGCAGCGGTTAAGACGCCATTAAGCAATCCGGCGCAATTGCGCCCAATAATGCTATTTCTGGACGTTGACGAGGATCGACAATTCGCGCAATTGCTTCATTGTCGCATCATTTGGCGCACCCATCAGAAGGTCCTGCGCCTGCTGGTTCATCGGGAAAAGCGTGATTTCCCTAAGGTTTTGCGCCCCGCAGAGCAGCATCACGATCCGGTCCACGCCCGCCGCCATGCCGCCATGGGGCGGCGCGCCATACTGGAAGGCGCGGTACATGCCGCCAAAGCGTTCTTCGAGAACGCTCTCGTCATAACCCGCAATCGCGAAAGCCTTTTTCATCACTTCGGGCTGATGGTTGCGAATCGCGCCGGAGCCGATTTCATAACCGTTGCAGACGACATCATACTGATAGGCGCCGATCGTGAGCGGGTCGTTGTTTTCAAGCGCGTCAAGACCGCCGGCGGGCATCGAGAACGGATTGTGGTTGAAGTCGACCTTCTTGTCCTCCTCGTTCCACTCATACATCGGAAAATCGACGATCCAGCAGAAGGCGAACCGATCCTTGTCGATAAGGCCGAGATCCTCCGCAATGCGCGTGCGCGCGCTTCCGGCGAAGGCGGCAAAGGTCTTCGGATTACCGGCCGCGAAGAAAACCGCGTCACCAGCCTCAAGCCCGAGTTGCGCGCGCACCGCCTCTGTGCGTTCCGGTCCGATGTTTTTCGCGACCGGACCGGCACCGGAAACAGCGCCGTCCTCGTCGCGGAAGAAAATATAGCCGAGACCTGGCTGCCCCTCGCCCTGCGCCCAGGAATTCATTCGGTCGCAGAACGCCCGGCTGCCACCGGTTTTTGCCGGAATCGCCCAGACTTGATTCTTCGGATCGGCATCGAGCATACCGGCGAAGACCTTGAAGCCCGAACCCCGGAAATGCGTGCTCACATCCTGCATTTCGATCGGATTTCTGAGGTCCGGCTTGTCCGAGCCGTAGGTGCGGATCGCATCGTCATAGCGGATGCGCGGAAAAGACTGCGTGACCGGTTTGCCGTCGGCAAATTCCTCAAAAATGTCGCGGATCACCGGCTCCATGGTTCCAAGAACATCATCCTGCGTCACGAAGCTCATTTCGAGGTCGAGCTGATAGAATTCGCCGGGCAGCCGGTCGGCGCGGGGGTCTTCGTCGCGGAAACAAGGCGCAATCTGGAAATAGCGATCGAAGCCGGACATCATGATGAGTTGCTTGAACTGCTGGGGCGCCTGCGGCAGGGCGTAGAATTTGCCCGGATGCACCCGCGAGGGCACCAGAAAGTCGCGCGCACCTTCCGGCGACGAAGCGGTCAGGATAGGGGTCTGGAATTCGGAAAACCCGGTTGCTTCCATGCGGCGGCGCATCGCGGCGATGATCTTGGTGCGCTTGACGATATTGCTGTGCAGGGTTTCCCGGCGCAGGTCGATAAAACGGTTGCGCAGGCGGATATCCTCGGGATATTCCGGCTCTTCGAAAACCGGCATGGGCAGTTCCCTGGATGCGCCCAGAACCTCGATCTCGGTGCAGAAAATCTCGATCTCGCCGGTCAGAAGTTTCGGGTTCACCATCGCGGCATCGCGTCGCTTGACCCGCCCGTCGATGCGAACGCACCATTCCGCACGCACCTTCTCGACTTCGGCATAGGCAGGCGAATCCTTGTCCGCCACCACCTGGGTCAGGCCGTAATGATCGCGCAGGTCGATGAAAAGAACGCCGCCATGATCGCGCACACGATGGACCCAGCCTGAAAGTCGAACGGTTTCACCAGCGTGATCGGCGCGCAGATCGCCACAGGTATGGCTTCTATAGCGATGCATGTCTTTGGTTCCTGAGAGCGATAAACGTTGATGCCGTGAGGTGCACTTGTCGACCCGTTTTGTCAAGACACGGGCCACTTTCACCGCCTCAATCCCTGGCATAACGCCATATGAGACAAGCAGAAACTTTTGCGCTATAGATTTTTCATGACCATGATCACGACGACGACCGCCCTTATCGAAGCCTGTCGAAAGCTGGAGCAATTCGACTTTGTAACCGTCGATACGGAGTTTTTGCGCGAGACAACCTATTGGCCGAAACTGTGCCTCATCCAGATGGCCGTGCCGGGCTATGACGTGATCGTCGATCCACTGGCGGAAGGGATTGATCTTGCGCCATTTTTTGAATTGATGAAAAACCCCGCCATCGTCAAGGTTTTTCACGCCGCGCGTCAGGACGTTGAGATAACGTATAATCTTGCAAGCGTCATTCCAAGCCCGATGTTTGATACACAGGTCGCCGCCATGGTCTGCGGCTTTGGTGATTCAATCAGCTACGACCAGTTGGTGCAACGCATCAGTGGCGCCCGAATCGACAAGTCTTCGCGTTTTACCGACTGGACGCTGCGTCCCCTGAGTGACCGCCAGATCGAATATGCGGCGGCCGATGTCACTCATCTCTGTGATGTCTATGTGTTCCTGAAAGCCAATCTCGAAGAGCAGGAGCGATCATCCTGGGTTGCTGAGGAAATGGCGGTGCTGACATCGACGGAGACCTATTTCATCGAGCCCAGGAATGCCTGGAAACGCATGAAACTGCGGGTGCGCAAACCGATCGAGCTTGCAATCATGCAAGAACTTGCTGCCTGGCGCGAAGAAGAGGCCCAGCGCCGCGATATGCCACGCGGGCGCATCATCAAGGATGACGCGATTTACGAAGTTGCCGCTCAACAGCCGACGACACCGGAAGCGCTCGGCCGCCTGCGCAGCATTCCGAAAGGTTTCGAGCGGTCAAAAACCGCCGAGCAGTTGATCGAGGGCGTCAAGCGCGCGCTTCTGATCCCGAAAGCCGATCTGCCGCCCGTGCCGCGTGGCCGACATTCGCCGGAGGGATCAAGCGCCGTGGTGGATCTTCTCAAGGTACTGCTTAAAATGGCGAGCGAGCGTCATGACGTGGCCGCCAAGGTGATTGCGACGGTCGACGACCTCGAACAGATTGCCTGTGACGATGACGCGGACGTTGCCGCCCTCAAAGGCTGGCGGCGTCAATTGTTCGGTGACGCGGCCCTTGCCATCAAACGCGGCGAACTCGCCTTGAAAATTCAAGGCAAAAGGGTGACTGCGGAGCACATCCCATCGCAAAGTGCCTGATCAGAGCGGTTGTCAGAGTAATTGTTCAAAGTCTCGGGCATCCCGAACCCGGATCTCAACTTTCCGATCAAGCAGTTTCGAAATCTGTGCAATGCGCCGGGTCAGTCGCTCACCGATATGGGTTGTGAAAATCTGATCAAGCTCCAGGATGAGCATGTCACCCTCGCGAGTGAAACGGGTTTTGAGCAGTGTTCCCGCCATCGAAGCCGTGAGCAGATGGGCGATCCGGAAAGCGAGTCCGAGCAGTCTGGCGCGATTCATCATGCCCGGCTGGGTGATCAGGCTTGCAAGCGGTGGCATCGCGCCATTTTCAAACTGTCCTTCGTGCCGGAAATAAGCCGAAAGCGCGATGAAGGCACGACCAGGGTGGTCCACACCGATCAAGGCAGCGTGGGAGATCGTGTTGAGGCATTCCTCGCCGCGATAATCCGGGTGCGCGCGCCAGCCGATATCGGACAGGAGACAGGCCGCCTCACGCAGGCGCTTTTGTTCTTTCGTTTCCTGAAGCCCCGCCGCCCGGAAAAGGCTGTCGGTCCATTCGATCAGTTCATAGGTATTTTTCGGCGAGCGCGAACGCAGCAGCGACAGGTCCTCCGCGCCGGCGATGAGACCGTCTTCGACGCGCACATCCTCGCTCAACTGGTCATAGAGCACGCCTTCGCGCACCCCGAGCGCGCTCATGATGACGACTGAAGGCTGCATCTTCCTGATCACCGCCAGAAGGACGGCTGCGCCAAAGCGCAACAGCACGGTGCGGCTTTTCGAAACCGATTCGATCTGACGGATGGTCTCGATATCGCTTTTAAGGATCAACTCGCAGAAGGCGGCCATCTTCTCCGCGGGCACTTCATAGTGATGCAGCACCCGCAGCGGATAATCGTTCTGGCGCATATGCAGGCTACCGAGGGAGCGCCAGGTCCCGCCAATGGCATAAAACGCCCTGCCCGCGCCTGCTTTCAGAATGTCGCTGCCTGCAAGGAGCTCGCCGGCAATGGCCGCTGCCCGCAACGGCTTGTTGTCGGACATATCGCGCAGACGCAGTCCGCCAAGCGGATAAGTTGCCCCCTCGCCCACCGCTCCGTCCCTGATGTCGGCAAGTTCGAGGCTGCCGCCCCCCATGTCGCCCATCACCCCGTCCGGCTCATGGAAACCTGCAAGAATGCCATAACCTGAAAATCGCGCTTCATCCGACCCGCTCAGGACATAGGGCCGGGTCTTGCAAATTTCGGCGACGCGCTCGATGAATGCGCCACCATTCGTCGCCTCGCGCGTGGCGGCAGTCGCAAGAACGATCAGATCGACCGAACCAAGCTGATCGGAAATCGTCTTGAAACGATGGATCACGGACAGCGCATCATCAATCGCGGATTGTTTGAGTTCTCCGGTCTGCGAAAGGCCGCTGCCCAGTCCACAGAGGGATTTTTCGTTGAAAATCGGCGTCGGCGAGCGGGAAAGCCGTTCATAAGTGACAAGGCGCACAGAGTTGGAGCCAATGTCGATGACAGAAAGCGGTCCATAACCGGGAAGGCGGCTCTGCGTGCCGGATTGAGCGCTCACTTCGTCGGCCAGGTCGGGTTTCCAAAAGCCACGCAGTCGGATCGCAACTTCATGATATTTTTCTTGGAGAGTGCGATTCAAGCGATTGGCCACGACCTGAGAGACTCGGGTTTGTCATGAAATAATGATGACAATTGAATGGGTCTTCCCCTGGCTCAAGGTCAACCCTTCGCGACGATCCATCCCCTAAAATATCCCAGCTCTGCTGGTTATCCAGAAGATTTGCGACCATGATCTGATCCAGCACCTGCTTGTGAACGGTACTATTGTTGATCGGCACAAGTGTTTCAACCCGGCGGTGCAGATTGCGCGGCATCAGGTCTGCCGATCCTATATAGACCGATGCTTCATCCGAAGGCAGCCCGTACCCATTGCCGAAACAATAGATGCGGGAATGTTCAAGAAAGCGCCCGACGATCGAGCGGGCGCGGATATTATCGGAAAGCCCCGGCACCTGCGGACGCAAGCAGCAGATGCCGCGCACGATGAGCTCAATCATCACGCCAGCCGCGCTCGCGCGGTAGAGTGCATCGATGATCTCCGAATCAACCAGCGAATTCATTTTCATCCATATCTGGCCGGGTTTGCCCTTCTTGACCTGATCGATCTCGTTCTCGATATGATCGAGAATACGCTGCTTGGCCGTAAAGGGCGAGACTGCGAGCTGGCTCAGATTCTGCGGTTCAGCATAGCCCGTGATGAAATTGAAAATCCGCGACACATCCCGCGCTATCACCGGATCGGCTGTAAACAGGGAGAGGTCTGTATAAATCCGCGCTGTGACCGGGTGATAATTTCCGGTGCCGAGGTGGCAGTAACTCGCAAGCTGCCCCCCCTCGCGCCGCGCCACATAAGACAACTTGGCGTGGGTTTTGAGTTCCATGAAGCCGAACACGACCTGAACACCGGCGCGTTCAAGCTGGTTTGCCCATTTGATATTCGCTTCCTCGTCAAAACGTGCCTTGAGTTCAACGAGGGCGGTTACGGACTTGCCGGATTCCGCCGCCTCGGCCAGGGCTGCCACAATCGGTGAATCGCTCGAGGTGCGGTAGAGCGTCTGCTTGATCGCCACCACGTCCGGATCCGCGGCTGCCTGCTTGATGAATTGAAGCACCACGTCGAACGACTCATAGGGGTGATGGACGATCATGTCCTTCTCGCGGATCGCGGCGAAACAATCCCCTCCTGCATCGCGCACTCTTTCGGGAAAGCGCGGGGTATAGGGTTTGAATTTGAGGTTCGGTCGGTCGAGTTTGGTGAGTTGCGACAGATCGGTCAGCGCAAGCAATTGTTGATTGCATGAAATGTCGCTGCCGCTGATCGACAATTGCCCGGCAACGAGTTCGCGCAAGCCAAGCGGCGCGCAATCGTCGACCTCGAGGCGGATTGCGACGCCCCTCCGACGGCGCTTGAGCGCGGTTGCAAAAACCCGCATCAGGTCTTCCGCCTCTTCCTCGATCTCGATATCGGAATCACGGATGACACGGAACGCGGCCTTGGAAATCACTTTGTGGCCCGGGAACAGCCGGTCGATGAACAGGCTGATGGTCTGTTCAAGCGTGATGAAGCGGATGATCGTGCCGCTTTTGGATGGCAGACGGATGAAACGATCGCCGGTCGCGGGAAGGCGCAGCAACGCCATCATCGTATCGTCATCCTTCAGGCGACGCAGACTGAGCGCGAGCGAGAAACCCTTGTTCGGGATGAACGGAAACGGGTGTGCCGGGTCAATTGCAAGCGGTGTTAGAACCGGAAACACCATTTCGAGAAAATAGGTCTCAAGCCATGAAAAATCGTCCTTGGTGAGGTCGTTGCTATCGATCAGCAGAATGTTTTCCTCAGTGAGTTCCTGGCGCAGCGTCACCCAGCATTCCTGCTGAGCACTGACGAGTTCCGACACCTCTTCCTGTATCAGCGACAATTGCGCTTGCGGGGTCAGCCCGTCATCGCTGAGCTTGTTGATCCCGGCGCGGGCCTGACCGACGAGACCGGCAACGCGTACCATGAAGAATTCGTCAAGATTGCTCGCCGAGATTGACAGGAACAGGAGCCGCTCCAACAACGGATGGTTCTTGTTTGCCGCCTCTTCCAGCACGCGCCGGTTGAACTGGAGCCAGGACAATTCGCGGTTGATGAACCGCTCTGGACTTTTCAGGCGTTCGGCAAGATCGGCCGCGTCTGCCGCATCGGGCTTTGTCGGCATATCGGCGGCTTCGGTTTCCGTGATCGCTGCTTCCGTCCTCGGTGTATCGTCCATGTCAGATCCGGTTCCTGAAAGTTCGGGGTGGCTTTGAGCCGCGTATACGAGTTTTACGGCAGTGCTATGACAGTGGGAAGCGTTAGAATTCGAGTATTTCCGCCGCAAAGCGTTTCGTTATCTGTCTTCCTCTCGCAATTGACGCCCGGTCGAGCCATCCAACAATCTCGCGCGCTGCCGTGAGCGAGCGCTCGACGCGTGGCAGGAGATAAAGGATGACAGCCGGATCAACCGCAATCTGGCGGTCTGCGAATTGCTTTCGGTAGACCTCGGCCAAGAGTATGTCATCCGGCGCGCCAATTTCAACCGGTATCGCGGCGCGCAGGCGAGAGCTGAGGTCGGCGATTGACACCCGCCAGGCAGAAAGCGGACTTTGCGATGTGAGGAGCAGTGCCCCGCCTTCCGTGCGCACCATGTTCAAAAGGTGGAAAAGCGCCGTTTCGTCAAGCTGTTCGTCATTCACATCCTCGATCACAAGCGCGCCGGTGGCAAGCCATGGCTCGATCATGTCGAAGGAAAGACCCTTTGCGAGGTGGCGCTGGGCGCCGCTTTTCTCTGCCCATATGGTCGCAAGATGCGTCTTGCCGGAGCCCGCAGGTCCGGTGAGAAGCGCCACATTCGCGGGCCAGTCCGGCCAGGCATCGATGAAGCGCAAGGCGGCGGCGTTCGCCGGACTTTCGATGAAATCGGCACGGCGCATGGCTTCCTGAAACGGCAGATCGAGTGTAAGCTGAACCGGTCGGGGCGGCGCTGGCACGGGGTCTTTCGAAGACGCTATCACGGTTCGGGCGGGCCATCGCCGAGATAAAGATGGCTTGAGAGATATTGCTCAATGCCGAAGCGGGCCAGAACACCGATGCAGGCCGCCGTCGGCACCGCGATGAGAAGACCAAGAAAGCCGAAAAGAGCGCCGAAGGCGAACAAAGAGAACATCAGCCAGACCGGGTGAAGCTGCACCCTGTCGCCGAGAAGCCACGGTTGCAGCACATTGCCCTCCACGGCCTGCCCGATCGCGAAAATTGCCGCGACAAGGACAACCGCCAGATAATTCTGCTCCGGCAGAAACTGCGCAAGCGCAATGCCGATCGAAAGCACCGCTCCGGTGATCGCGCCGATGAACGGGATGAAACCGATCAAGCCGATGCCAAGACCAATCAAGAGCCCGAAATTCAGACCCACCAAAGTCAGCGCTACAGCATAGAACAGGCCGAGCAGGACGCAGATCAGCCCCTGCCCGCGCATGAATCCGGCAATCATCATCGACATTTCAGCGGCAAGCCGACGGATCGTCGGCGCGTGATCGCGCGGCAGCCAGCTGTTCAGTTTTGCCACCAGGTGGTCCCAGTCATGGAGAAGGTAAAAGGCAACCACCGGCGTGATGACAAACAGCGAGATGATGTTGAGAAGCGCCTGTCCGCCACTCAGAAGCGATGTCAGAAGCTTGGTTATGAAAGAGATGCCTTCATCGAGAAAATTGCCGACCATCGACTGCGCATCCGATATGTTGAATGGCAGTTGACCAATCAGGTTCGAAACAAAGTCGGACATCAAAACCGCATGAAGCGAGCGGATATATTGCGGGACCTGCTGAATGAATTCGACAAGCTGATTGCCGAGAAGCGGCACGATGACCAGAAGCGCCAGCAAAAACACCAAAACGAAAAGTATCAGGATCGTGATCGTTGCCGCAGTCCGGCTCAGGCCCCAACGCTCAAACCGATCGGCCACAGGATCGAGGATATAGGCAAGGATCATTCCGGCAACAAAGGGCAGAAGAATACCCGAGAACGTAACCAGGAAGGCCACGAACAAGACGAGCGCAACCGCCCAGTAAAGTGCCTGCCGCTGCCAGGTCACGATGGTGCTCCTCAATCCCGCAGATCAGGCCGCCCGATGAAACGACAACCCACCCGTTGCCTATCCGGGCTTGCGCAAAACGTCAAGAAAGCCTCTCCGTCACGCGCCTGTTTTTGCAGCGCCATCAGAAATTGCGGGCATTTTCATATCATCGCTTGCGCCGGGCCGGGTTTTGGGTTTGATCTGACAGTATAGACCATAAGAAATCGTGTGATTGATGACGAACAAAAACGAAGAAAACAAAGGCGTCACCTATGCAGACGCGGGTGTTGATATCGACGCGGGCAATGATGTTGTCGACCGCATCAAGCCAATGGTCAAGGCGACTGCGCGGCCCGGCTCGAACCCTGATCTCGGCGGCTTTGGCGGGTTGTTTGATCTCAAGGCGGCCGGCTTCAAGGATCCGATCCTCGTCGCCGCCAATGACGGCGTCGGCACCAAGCTCAAGATTGCAATCGAGACCGGCATTCTGGATACGGTCGGCATCGACCTTGTTGCCATGTGCGTCAACGATCTCGTCGTGCAGGGCGCGGAGCCGCTGTTCTTTCTCGATTATCTCGCGACCGGCAAGCTCATCCCCGAAGAGGCGGCACGGATCATCGCCGGGATCGTCGAAGGGTGCAAACAGGCCGGATGCGCGCTGATCGGCGGGGAAACGGCGGAGATGCCCGGCATGTATCATGGCGGTGATTTCGATCTCGCGGGCTTTTCCGTCGGCGCGGCCGAGCGCGACGGCCTGCTGCCACGCCGCGACATGCGAGCCGGTGACACATTGATCGGCCTTGCCTCCTCAGGCGTTCATTCCAACGGCTTTTCCCTCGTGCGCAAGCTCGTCGCAGACAAAGGCCTGACCTATCACGACAAGGCCCCGTTCGAGCCGGCGCGCAGCCTTGGCGAGGTTCTTCTTACGCCGACGCGGATTTATGTCGCGGCGGCGCTGCACGCGATCCGCACGACCGGGGCAGTCAAGGCGCTTGCCCATATTACCGGGGGCGGGCTTACTGAAAATATCCCGCGGATATTGCCGCCGTCGCTCGCTGCCGTCATCGATCATGGCACGATCCCGTTTCCGCCCGTGTTCCAGTGGCTTGGCAAGGCGGGCCAGATCAGCCAGAGCGAAATCCTGCGCACCTTCAATTGCGGGATAGGCATGGTGGTGATCGCAGACGCCGACAAGAGCGATGACGTGATCGCCTGCCTCACTGAAAGGGGCGAGATGGCGTTTCGCCTCGGGTCGCTTGAGCCGAGGGGCGATGAGGCGGTCGTCTACCGGGACATGCGCGGCTGATGAACGAGCGAGCGCCCATGCGGATCGCCGTGCTGATTTCCGGGAGCGGCAGCAATCTTCAGGCCCTGATCGACGCCTGCGCCCTGCCCGGGGCTCCGGCGAAGATCGTGCTCGTGGTCTCCAATTTCGGCGATGCTTACGGTCTTACCCGCGCCGCCAAAGCCGGGATCGAGACCGTGACCCTCGACCACCGGAACTATCCCACCAGGGCGGATTTCGAGGAAGCGCTGCATGATGTGCTGTCCGATGCCCGCATCGACCTCATCTGCCTTGCCGGTTTCATGCGGCTGTTGTCGGCCTTCTTCGTTGATCGGTGGCAGGACCGCATTCTCAACATTCATCCCTCGCTTCTGCCAGCCTTTCCGGGGCTGCATGTGCATCAGCGCGCGATTGATGCGGGCGTGCGCTTTTCCGGCTGTAGTGTGCATGTTGTTCGCGCGGGCATGGATGACGGGCCGATCGTGCTTCAGGCGGCAGTGCCGGTTCTTCAGGACGACACGGCTGAGACGCTCGCTGCCCGTATTCTCGAATCCGAGCATCAGATTTACCCGATCGCCCTCAAACTTATGGCAAGCGGGCGGGCGCGGGTCCACGGTGATCGTGTCTTCATTGATGGTGAGACCATGTCACCGCCCAGCGTGATCAATCCGCTATAAGCTCCTGTCACTCCAGGCTAACAGAAGCCTTAGGTGATCCGCTTCAGCCAGACCTTGCAATCATGAAACGACGCGCCGCCGAACGGGGCGATGGGCCGGGCGGTGATCAGGGTGTTGATGCCCTCGCCGTTCCGATGTGCCTTGTTCGGCCAGATGCCCTCCGCAATCAGGGTGCCGCGGCGCTGACCTTGCACAAGCGAAGCGTGTAGCTCGACCACCCCCTGTTGATTTCCGATCGCCACCGCATCACCCTCGGCAATGAAGAGGGCCGCCGCATCTTCGGCGTGGATCAGAAGGGTCGGGCGCCCTTCCCGCGCGATGCTTGTCGGCGTCTCGGTGAAGGACGTGTTCAGAAACTGGCGGGCGGGCGATGTCGCAAGGCGGAACGGATGCTCCTGGTCCGCTGTCTCGTTGACTTCCCAATGGTCGGGAAAAACCGGCATGCCCGCATGATCGCCGAGCAGGCCCATGCGGGCGGGAGACTTATAGGCTGGGGCGATGTCCTGATAGGCCGCGCGGAAGCGGTATTTGCCGTCCGGCCAGTCGAAGCCTTTGGCAAAATGCCCCGCATCGCGATCGTCCAGCAAATCGAGCCAGGGATTGCGCAGCAACGCATTCCAGTCAGTGCGCCCGGTTGAGCGGGCAATTCCGTCGGCATGCTCCTTCGCCTCAAGATCATAAAACGGATCATCAAGGCCAAGTCGCCGCGCAAGGCCGCTGATCACTTCATAATTGGAATGACAGCCGGGTGGTGGTGTCATCACTTTCGGGCCGATTGACAGGTGGGTATGGCCACCGCTGCGGTAGATATCGTCGTGCTCGGTAAACATGGTGGCGGGCAGAACGATATCGGCCATAAGGGCAGTCTCCGTCATGAATTGCTCATGAACGCAGGTGAAGAGGTCCGTTCTCTGGAAACCCTGCCGGACCCTGCCAAGGTCAGGTGCAACCACCATCGGATTGGTATTCTGAATAAAAAGCGCCGCAACCGGCGGCCCGCCATAAAGGTCCGCCGTCTCGCCGGTCAGCACCGCCCCGATCCGTGACTGATCGAGCGAGCGGATGCAAGGATCGATCAGGGCCGTGCCCGTGACAGCGGCGCTGCTCATCGGGTAGGAGCCGCTGTTTGAATGAAACGCGCCGCCGCCGGGATGGGCCCAGGCGCCCGTGACCGCGGCAATCGAGGTGATGGCGTGCATGGTTGAAACGCCGTTCTGCTGGCGCGTCATGCCATAGCCAAGGCGGAAATAGGTGCGCTTCGTCCTGCCGATGAGATGGGCAAGGGACACGATTTCAGATTCTTCCAAGCCGGTGATGGCGGCAGCCCAGGCGGGCGTTCGGCTTTGCAGATGCGCCTCAAGGCCCACCGGATCATCGGTATGGCGGGCGAGATAGTCACGATCGGCAAAGCCATCGCGGAAGAGCACATGCATGATCGCAGCCGCGAGCGCACCGTCGGTTCCCGGGCGAAGGACCACCTTGTGATCCGCCTGTTTCATGGTGCCGGACTCATAGATATCGACGACCACGATCGCAGCGCCGCGTTCCTTGCGGGCGCGCACTGCATGGGTCATGACATTGACCTGCGTCGCGACGGGGTTGGTGCCCCAGATCACCACGCAATCGGCTTCAGCCATCTCGCGCGGGTCAACGCCGCCGAGCCTTCCCGTCCCGGCAACATAGCCTGCCCAGGCGGGCGTGGTGCAGATCGTGCTATGCTGGTTGGAATATTTCATCTGATGGCGTAGCCGGTTGATCACATCGCGGTGGACGAGCCCCATCGTGCCTGCGAAATAATAGGGCCAGACGGCTTCGGTACCGTGCTTCTGTGTGGCTAGTTGAAGCGCTTCGGCGACCAGATCAAGGGCATCCCCGAAAGCGATCTCCTGAAAGTCGCCGGTACCCTTTTCCCCGATCCGGCGGTAGCTTTTCGTCAGCCGCGCGGGATGGTGGATCCGCTCACCATAGCGCGCGACCTTGGCGCAGATCACACCGGCCGTATAGGTGTTCTCCTCCGCGCCTTTGATCCGCTTGATGCGCTCCTCACCATCAAGCTCGATCTTGAGCGCGCAGACTGACGGACAATCATGCGGACATGTGGAGGAGGCGAGCGGATTTTGCAGCGGTTTGTTCATGCGGGCAAAGTGCGTCCTATTCACCTTTTTGGCAAGGGACAGGCGGCAGGAACCGCAACCCGAATAGCGGGCAGGAAAATAGCCGGACCAGAGGCCAGAGAGACCCTTGGAGAACACCGGCATGCTGTCACGGGCCCGCAATTTTACCTTCTCTGGTTGACCGGACCAGCGTCATCGATCAAGGTGAATTTCACATCCTTTTGTTTGAAACATGATTCGGAAACGACCATGCGCGCCCTGATTGCCCTGCCGGTTATCCTCCTCGCAGCAACACTGACCGCGACAAAAACGGCCAATGCCGAGAGCAGCTTTCGTCTGCACCGGTCGCTTGATGCGCCGCGGGAAGCGAATGTTCCAGTCTGCGACGATGCGAAGGTGCTCGCGCGGATGACGAAGAATTTCAGGCGCACCAATATCCGTTACCGGGAAAATGCGCTCGAATTCGCCACCGTCGAGAAAATCCGCGAAACAGATTATCTGATCAATACCGATGAACTGACGCCGCGCCGCTTTTGCGCTGCCCATGTTCATTTGACCGACGGAACCCATCCGACCGTCTATTACATGATCGTTGATCGAGGTGGCTTTGCCGGGGTCCGCTGGGGCGTCAATTCCTGCGTTTCCGGCCATGATCCCGAGCGCGCGCATGGTGCGGATTGCCGCTCTGTCCGGAAACCTTTCTAGCCCGTGGCATGGCCTGCCCCATCGCCGCAACGGCGCGGTATTCACGCATTTGCCTTCGCGTTTGCTGTCTTACCCTTTGCGCTACTTGGTGCGGCGACGATGGCGGAAGCATCTGAGGCTTCTTTTGAGGACTGGACCGTCGCCTGCCGGAAGGATGGCTATTGCGTTGCCGAGACGCAAGACGCGCGCGCGGCCGCAGGGCCGCTCAGAATCGGTCGGATCAACAGCGCGGGCGCGAAATGGGAAATCTCGGTTTCGACACGCGCGGACAATCCTGCGCTGTTCGGCCCGGTCGGCATCCGCGTTCCCGGACAGCGGCAATTGCGCCTCGCACCCAACCGCGATTACGCGACCTTCGGCGATCCGGAACAGTATTTTCTGATCAATTCCTCCGGCCTGCAACCGCTGTTTCGCCGAATGATCGAAAGCCGCCATCTTTTCGTGACCTTTGATGCGCGCGACCGGCGTGAGATTGATGCAAACTATTCCCTCAAGGGGCTGAAAGATGCTCTGTTGTGGATCGACGAACAGCAGGAAAATATCGGTTCAGACCGCACCGCCGGACCGCCATCTGCAACCGGTGGCGCGGCACCGATTACCGCTCCCACGGTTTCCGATATCCTCGATCCTGAGCAGCTTGCTCTCGATCTTCATGGAAAAATCGGAGAGGCAACCGGCTGTACCGTGAGATCGCGCGATGGGGTGGTCTCCGGCGAAGCGGCACCCGTGAATATGGTCGAGAAACTCGACGATCGGAACAGCCTTGTGCTGATCGCCTGCGCGCTCAAGCCAGCGGGCGGGAAAAAGACGCAAAACACGCCTTTTCAGATCTATAAGGTCGACCGCGCCAAGGCAACGGCGCAACTGTTGGTGTGGGCGGTTCATGAGCCGCTCACGGGCTGGACCGGCAGCGCTACGCTCGTCAATGCGCGCTTCGATCTCATTCAGAAAACGCTTTCCATGATCGAACCCGGATCAGAGGCGGGCGATTGCGGCCGGTCGGGGGTCTGGCTCTGGCAAGCTGGTCAATTCGTTTTGACCGAATTTCGCGTGAAGCCCATCTGCGACGGACTTCCCGGCGTCTGGCCGCTGGTTACGCGCTGATTTTGACGCCACCTTGCGGCGCGATCTTCTAAAACGTCGAAGAAGCGTGATTAAGCGGTTTGGACGCGTTGAACCCGTGCTGGAAATCACTATAACCGTCCAGAGCAACCCGCCCCCTAAGCTGGAACTTTCGCTTCCATGGAATTCATCTTCTATCTCATCGTCGGCTTCGCGCTTCTGATCGTGGCCGGCGAATTGCTGGTGCGGGGTGCTGTTTCGATCGCGGCTTATTTCGGCATTCCAAGCCTGGTGATCGGCCTTACCATCGTTGCCTTCGGAACGTCCGCGCCGGAACTCGTGATTTCGCTCAAGGCCGCCTTGACCGGTCATGGCGATATCGCGGTCGGCAATGTGGTTGGCAGCAATATCGCCAATATCCTGATTGTCCTCGGCCTGCCGGCGATCTTGAAGGCAATCCCCTGCGACGCGTCTGGAACCCTGCGGAATGCCGCATTCATGGTGTTCGCGACCGCGGTGTTCATCGTCTTCTCGTTTTTTCAACCGTTTACCATCTGGCATGGGCTCGTCTTCCTCGCCCTGCTTGCCATCTTTCTCGGGGATTCGGTCGTCTTTTCGCGCAAGAACAGGACCGAAGCCACGGATGGTGAGGTGCTGGAAGGGCGGGTCGACAATCTCGCGCTCGCCAGCGGCATGCTCATTCTCGGACTTATCGGCCTGCCGCTTGGCGGCAATCTCGCCGTCGATGGTGCGGTCGGTCTTGCCAAACTCTATGGTGTATCGGAGGCGGCGATCGGGCTCACCATTGTGGCACTCGGCACGTCGCTTCCCGAACTGTTCACCGGCCTGATTGCCGCCCGGCGTGGCCACACAGAGCTTGCCATGGGCAATGTCATCGGCTCGAACGTGTTCAATATTCTGGCAATCCTTGGCATCACGGCGTTGATCACCCCGGTCTACGCACCCGCGCGCATTGTCTCCTTTGACATGTGGGTGATGGTCGGCTCGTCCCTTTTCCTGTTGCCGTTCGCATTGTACTGCCTGCCGATCACCCGGCGGATCGGCGTCCTGATGGTGCTGTCCTATATCGCTTATACATATATAGTCTTTCGATCGGATATCTGATGCGGGCAACAAATAGAACGGAAGCCAGAACGGAAGGCAGAACGGCACTTGTAACGGGTGGGGCAAAACGTATCGGCAAGGCCATCGTGGAAGATTTATCGGCTCATGGCTGGTCCGTCGCGATCCACTGCAACAGCTCACGCCATGACGGTAGCAACCTTGCCGATACGATCCATGCCCAAGGCGGCCGTGCCGCGGTGATCGTTGCCGATCTCGCCGACCCGACGGCGGTGTCGCGCATTATGCCGCAAGCCAATGCCGCGCTCGGGCCGATCGATCTTCTGGTCAACAATGCCTCGATCTTCGAGCTTGACGATATTGCGAGCATGACCCCGGCTGTCTGGCAGGCCCATCATCAGGTCAATCTGATGGCCCCGATCTTTCTGGCCCAGGCCTTTGCCGCGCAATTGCCTGCTGGCAAGCCGGGCAATATCATCAACATGATTGACCAGAGGGTGTTGAAGCTCAGCCCGGAATTCTTCTCTTACCAGCTCTCGAAAAGCGCACTCTGGGTTGCGACCCGCACCCTCGCGCAGGCGCTTTCTCCGCAGATCCGGGTGAATGCGATCTCGCCCGGTCCGACGCTTCAGAATGCGCGTCAGCAGCCCGAAGATTTTCAGGCCCAGCTTGACGGACTCCTTCTCAAAAAAGGCGCGACGCTTGGCGAATTCGGCAGCACGGTGCGCTATTTCACAGAAACCCCCTCCATCACCGGGCAGATGATATGCCTTGACGGCGGCCAGCATCTCGCTTGGGAAACACCCGATATTGCAGGTATAGTGGAATAGGTCAGGGGTCTGTTTACCAGATCTTTCAACCACCGCGTTTTCAAAAACAGCCTCTAAAATGCCCGGCAGGACAGAGCGTGACGGCAAACTCAAACAATTATGCGGTTGAAAACGGTGAAGGCATCGAGCGCAGCCTGAAGGCGGGCGCGGCGGTCATCGCCGATTTCGTCACGCGCCTGCCGAATGGACCGGGCGTCTATCGCATGATCGACGATCAGGACAATGTGCTTTATGTCGGCAAGGCGCGCTCGCTCAAGAAGCGTGTGGCAAGCTACACCAAGGCGCAGGGACTGTCCTCACGCATCATCCGCATGGTGCAGTCTACGTCGACGATGGAATTTGTCACGACCAGGACCGAGACGGAAGCACTGCTGCTTGAGGCCAATCTGATCAAGCGTTACCGACCGCGTTTCAACGTGCTTCTGCGCGACGACAAATCCTTTCCCTACATTTTGATCACGGGTGACCACGCGGCGCCGCAAGTGACAAAACATCGGGGCGCGCGGCAGCGCAAGGGTCGCTATTTCGGGCCTTTTGCCGCCGCCTGGGCGGTCGACAAGACGATCACCTCGCTTCAGAAAGCCTTCCTCCTGCGCTCCTGTACGGACAATGTCTATGAAAGTCGGACGCGCCCGTGTCTTTTGCATCAGATCAAGCGCTGCTCCGCCCCCTGCACCGGCGAGGTCAGCCTTGATGACTATGCCGCTCTGGTTCAGTCCGCTGTCGATTTTCTGAGCGGCAAGAGCAGCGATATCAAGAAACAGCTCGCAGGCCAGATGGAAGCGGCATCCGAGATGCTGGATTTCGAGCGGGCCGCGATCTATCGCGACCGCCTCGCCTCGCTTTCCGTGATCCAGAGCCATCAGGGCATCAACCCGCAATCGATCGAGGAGGCCGATGTTTTCGCGATCCATCAGCAAGGCGGGCAGGCCTGCGTTCAGGTGTTCTTTTTCCGCACCGGGCAGAACTGGGGCAACCGCGCCTATTTTCCGCGTATCGACAAATCGGATACGCCGGATACGATCCTCGCCGCCTTTCTCGCGCAGTTCTATGACGACAAGCCCTGCCCGCGCCTGATCCTTCTCAGCACGGATTTTGACGAACGGGCACTTCTTGAACAGGCGCTGTCGGAAAAAAGCGACTACAAGGTGGGCGTCCACGTTCCAAAACGCGGCGAAAAGGCCGATATCGTGCGCGATGCGCGCGACAACGCAGAAAAGGCGCTTGGGCGAAAGCTCGCTGAATCCTCAACCCAGCTCAAGCTGCTCGAAGGCGTGCGCGATGCTTTCGGACTGGTGGCGACGCCACAGCGCATCGAGGTCTACGACAACTCGCACATCATGGGCACCAACGCCGTCGGCGGGATGATTGTCGCGGGAGCGGATGGGTTCATCAAAGGCCAGTATCGCAAATTCAACATCAAGGATGCGGACCTCATACCCGGCGATGATTACGGCATGATGCGCGAAGTGCTGCGGCGACGTTTTACCCGGCTGATGAAGGAAGAGCCGCGCCAGGATGGAACCAAGGCCCCGCCACAGCCGGAGGATGGCGCGCCTGCCAGCGAGGAGGCCACGGGCTGGCCCGACCTTGTGGTGATCGACGGCGGCAAGGGACAATTGGGGGTCGCGGTCGAAACACTGAAAGACCTCGGCGTCTTCGATGTGCCGATCGTCGGCATTGCCAAGGGGATCGAGAGGGACGCCGGTCGCGAGCGCTTTTTCATGCCGGGGCGCGAAAGCTTCATGCTGCCGGAACGCGACCCGGTGCTTTATTTCATCCAGCGCCTGCGCGATGAAGCGCACCGTTTCGCCATCGGCAGCCATCGCGCCCGCCGCAAGAAGGAGATCACCAAAAACCCGCTCGACGAGATCGACGGCGTGGGCCCCGCCCGCAAGCGCGCCCTTTTGCGTCATTTCGGAACCGCAAAGGCCGTCAAGCATGCGGGTATGGACGATCTCATCGCGGTCGAAGGCATCAACGAGAGCACGGCGCGGCTCGTCTATGACTTTTTCCATGAAAAAGGCCAGAGTTCATGAAAAAAGCCAGAGTTGACCATGAAGCTCACCGATTGTCTGTTAGGCTCTTGCAAAGCTCACGCTTATTTGGTCATTTCCAATCATGACAGCAACCGATGCCAGCCTGAAGGAGAAGGCGCGACAGAAAGCGCGGGAGCGTTCGCTTGCAATGAGTTTGCCGAACCTTCTGACCTATGGTCGAATTCTTGCGGTTCCGGCGGTTGTCGGGAGTTTTTTCATCGAGGGAAATCTCGTTCACTGGATTGCCTTCACGCTTTTCGTCACCGCTTCGGTCACCGATTTTTTCGACGGCTATCTCGCGCGTGCCTGGTCGCAGCAATCGGCCCTCGGACGGATGCTGGATCCGATCGCGGATAAACTTCTCATCGCCGGTTCGCTTTTGTGTCTGTGTACATTTGGCATCATCACATCCTGGTCGGTTTGGGCGGCGGTGATTATCCTGTTCCGCGAAATCGCGGTGTCGGGTCTGCGCGAATTTCTCGCCTCGCTTCAGGTGAGCGTACCGGTCTCCAATCTTGCCAAGATCAAGACCGCGGTGCAGATGACGGCGCTTGCCGTCCTTCTGATCGCGCCTGCCCTCGGACCGAGCGTGGTCAATGTCGGCCTGGTGCTGTTGTGGATCGCAGCCTTGGTGACGCTGATCACGGGCTATGATTATTTCCGCGCCGGCTTGCGGCATCTTTTGGAGGATGAAGCGTGAAACTTGTCTATTTCGCCTGGGTGCGCGAACAGGTTGGGCAGGCTGAGGAAGATGTCGATCTGCCAGCCGATGTTTCGACGATCGGTGATCTGCTGGCCTGGCTTGCAACACGCGGCGACAATTATGCCGTGTTTGAGAATGCCGGGTCGCTGCGCGCGGCAATCAATCAGGAACATGTCACCCATGCGGAGCCGATCCGGGACGCGCGCGAAATTGCGATTTTTCCACCGATGACGGGCGGCTGATGGCAAGGATAAAAGTCCGCATCCAGGCCGATCCCTTCGACATCAACGTGGAAAGCGCGCTGATGACAGGGGCTAATCATCCGAATGTTGGGGCGCTCGTCACCTTTACCGGCTACTGCCGGAACGAGGAGGGCAGTCTCTCTGCCCTCGAGCTTGACCATTATCCCGGCATGGCGGAAGCCGAGATCACCCGGATCGCCGAAGAGGCTGCCCGGCGCTGGCCGCTTGATGCTGTAACGGCCATTCACCGGCATGGAAAACTCGCCCCCGGCGCACCGATCGTGCTCGTCGCCGCTGCCTCCCGGCATCGGACGGCGGCGTTTGAGGCAGCGGAATTTGTCATGGATTTTCTGAAAACCCGCGCACCCTTCTGGAAAAAGGAACATCCCGCGGATGGAAGCGAAGGCGGCTGGGTAGACGCCAAAGAAGCAGACGATGCCGCACTTTCCCGCTGGGGCGATGCTTCGAAATAACGAGCCGAGGTGACAGATCGCAGAAAAGGCGGCTCGTCTTGTCGAAGAGCCGCCTTATCAATCAGATATGACGCTTGCGCCTAGCCAGCGATATCACGCTCGGCGAACCAATAGGCGATTTCTTCGGCTGCGGTTTCCGGAGCGTCTGAGCCATGCACCGAGTTTTCACCGATCGAAAGCGCGAAAGCCTTGCGGATCGTGCCGTCGGCTGCGTCTTTCGGATTGGTCGCGCCCATGACTTCGCGGTTTTTTGCAATCGCGTTCTCGCCTTCAAGAACCTGAACAACCGTCGGACCAGAGGACATGAATTCGGTCAGTTCCTGAAAGAACGGACGCGCCTTGTGCACGGCGTAGAAACCTTCGGCGTCCTTGAGCGACATCCAGACACGCTTCGAGGCGATGACGCGCAGGCCCGCATCTTCCAGCATGGCGGTGATTTTGCCGGTCAGGTTGCGCGCGGTCGCGTCTGGTTTGATCATCGAGAAGGTGCGTTCAATCGCCATTTTGTGTTTCCTATGGTTGCTTGTCAGGGGAATTGGGTCTGCGGCAATGCTTGAAATTCTTGCCGCTGTATACAAGTGCACCCCCCGCCGGACAAGCCTGTAACGGGGGCAGGTGCACGATTTTTACCGCTTCAAACGCGGTGACGGATCAATTGCCGCCGGTATATGTCGCATCAATTGCGTTGAACCATGCGAGAACCGCATCATCCGATTTCAGCACGTCGAAATCCGCAAAGCTCATCAGCCATTTCAGGCTGCCAAAGACGATGTAATCAGCAAAGCGTGGCGCATTGCCGCCGATAAAGGGCTGTTCGGCAAGCATGGTTCGCAGGGGCGTGAGCGCCTTGGTGAATGCCTCCAGCTTCTCCTCGCGACCGGTCTGAACGTCTTCAAGACGCGCCTTAAGGGCTTTCTCGCGGGTCTCGCGGAAATATTTCTGGTCCGGCTCGGCCAGCACATCATGAATGTTCTTCACCACCAGACCGACGATGATCGGATTCAGGCTGGTATTGGCCCAGGCCCTGATGAATTTCGCGGTTGCAATATCGCCAGGTCCATCAAACAGCGCGGGACCATCCGGATATTTCTTGTCAAGATAGACGGCGATATCGAACGAGTCGGTAATGCGGGCGTCGCCATCGACGAGATAAGGAACGGTTTTCGCGTTGCCTCCATCAATCTCGCGGATCTTTGTGAAGGGCGTTGCGACCGTCGAGAAAGCGACGCCCTTGTGGGAAAGCGCCATTTTCGCGCGCCAGCAGGTAGGCGAAAATCGTTTGCTCTGATCAGCGCCGCAGAGATCATAAAGTGTCATTGACATGAATGGGTTCCATCTGTTTGGTGCGCTTCACCATCCAGAGGGAGAATGAGCCGGTGAGAGCGCGTGTCGAAATATCAGCCGCTGCAAATGAGTGGCGCGTTTATCCGTGCCAGACGGCGGGTCTATCCGATAGCGTCTCTTCACGCGATGTGGAAGCCCTTTCCGGCGCCCCTCACGGAGGCGTGAACACGACAGGGCCTGAACCATGCTTCATGTAAATGATGTCACCTACCGGATCGCCGGACGGCTTCTGCTGGATCAGGTGACGCTGGCCATCACCCCCGGCACCAAGGCCGGGCTGATCGGGCGCAACGGGACCGGGAAATCGACGCTTTTCAAACTCATCACCGAGGAGATTACTTCGGAAGCAGGCACGATCAGCGTGCGCAAGGGTGCGCGCATCGGTCAGGTGGCGCAGGAAGCGCCGGGCAACGACGTGTCACTCCTCGATACAGTCCTTGCAGCCGATACCGAACGGCTCGCCCTTCTCGCCGAAGCCGACAGCACAAAAGACCCGCATCGGATTTCGGAAATTCAGCTTCGCCTTGTCGATATCGGCGCGCATAATGCCGAGGCGCGGGCGGGCGCGATCCTGCATGGTCTCGGTTTCGACGCCGAGGCACAGCAGAGGCCCTGTTCGGAATTTTCCGGTGGCTGGCGGATGCGCGTCGCGCTTGCCGCCGTCCTGTTCGCGGAGCCCGACCTTCTGCTTCTGGATGAGCCGACCAACTATCTTGATCTCGAAGGCACGCTGTGGCTCGAAAACTATATCAACCGGTATCCCTATACCGTTTTTCTGATCAGTCATGACCGCGAATTGCTCAACAAGTGCGTCAACACAATCGTGCATCTCGATCAGGCGAAACTCACGGTCTATAAAGGCAATTATGATCTTTTTGACCGGCAGCGCCGCGAGCGTCAGGCATTACAGCTGAAACTCAAGGCCAAACAGGACGATCAGCGCCGCCATATGGAGGCTTTCGTCGAGCGCTTCAAGGCGAAGGCGAGCAAGGCGAAACAGGCCCAGAGCCGCGTCAAGGCGCTCGAGCGGATGCAACCGATTGCCGCAATGGTCGACGATCAGGTGAAGCCGTTCCGCTTTCCCAATCCGAAGAAACAGCTTTCGCCGCCGATGATCCACATTGAAGACGGCGCGGTCGGCTATGAGCCTGGAAAATCCGTGCTGCGCAATATCGGCATTTCGCTCGCCCCTGATGACCGGGTCGGCCTTCTCGGCGCCAATGGCAACGGCAAGTCGACAATGGCGAAACTGCTGTCCGGCAGGCTCGACCTTCAGACCGGTCTGATGAAACGGTCACACAACATGGACATCGCCTATTTCGCCCAGCATCAGCTCGACGAGTTGCGCCCGAACGAAAGCGCGTATGAACATGTGAAAGCGATGATGGACGCGACAACGGACGGCGCGAGCGAGGCGCAGGCGCGCTCCCGCGTTGCGCAGATCGGCCTCGACCGGGCGAAAATGGACACGCCGGCAAAAGACCTTTCCGGCGGCGAGAAAGCGCGGCTTCTTCTGGGTCTTGCAACGTTTCACGGCGCGCATCTTCTCATTCTTGATGAGCCGACAAATCATCTAGACATCGACAGCCGCGAGGCGCTGGTTCATGCCCTCAACGATTACGAGGGCGCAGTGATCCTGATCAGCCATGACCGCCACCTTCTCGAAGCATCGGCTGACCGGCTCTGGCTGGTGGCCGAGGGCACCGTCTCCTCATATGAGGGCGATCTCGATGAATACCGGCAATATATTCTCGGCACCAAGAAGACCGCGAAAAAGGCATCGAAAGGTACCGTCAAGGCACCGGAGATTACCAGTGATCCGCAGGAGCGCCGCAAGGTCGCTGTCGAGAAGCGCGAAGCGGTGGCACCGCTCAAGGCGCGGGTGCGGGAACTCGAAAAGGCGATGACGCTCCTCTCAAGGAAAATCGCGCTCGCCGATGAGAAGCTTGCAATCCCGAATATTTTCGTGCGTCAGCCGGAAAAAGCTGCCGAACTTGCGAAAATCCGGGTGCGGCTTGAGCGCGAACTCACCAGCACCGAGGAAGCCTGGCTTGCCGCTGAAACCGAATTGCATGCGATGGAAGGTCAGGACTGAGGCATAAAAAGTGCACCGGTCCTCGCCGCCTGCCCTGACCCGTGCTCAGACCGGTTTTTGCCAGATGCTGAATACATGCGGTATCGCGCGGTCCGCGCGCTCAATGGTGAAGCGTTTCTCTTCGATCCGGCAGAGGCCAAAAGATTGAGGCATCAGCAGATGGCGCTCCTCAAGCGGAAAGGGCGGGCCGGAAACCGGCGTTCCGTCACGGCGCCATCGGGTATAGACAAGAAGCAGCCCACCCCGCGCCATGAGGCCTGCAATCGCCTCGGTCGTCCGGGCAAGCATCGCTTCCGGCAGCGCCTGAAGCGTGAAACATTCATGGACGAGATCGAATGATCCTTGCCATGGTGACGGCAGATTGAAAAGATCGGCGACGCGGTAATCGACCAGAGAGTTCGCAAACCGGCGTTTTGCCCATTCCACGGCCTCGGGAACCACGTCGAAAGCGGTTGTCTGATATCCGGCCTCTGCAATCGCCTCGGCATTGTCGCCAAGCCCGCAGGCAATATCGATGGCGGTGCGCCCGGCACCTGGATTTTCATGGAGCCACTCGCAGAGTTCGGCCTTTGGCGCAAGATCAGCCCAGGGCACTGCCGCCTCGTCGCTTTCGGCCCGCGCATAGACCTGATGAAAAAACGCGGCACGATCGGCCCCGGCATCGCCAGAAGCGTTTTCGGGAAGGAGATCCAGCGCTTCGCGTGCCTTTTCGCGGCGACGATAAAAATCCGGGTCTTTGGTCATGCCTTTTTGACCCAATGTCCGGTTTCATCCTGCGCCCAATAGGTGATGGCGTGGCCTGCTGCCTTTTCGATTTTCCAGCGGTTGCGGGCACTGGCGAGCGCATCCGGGTCGTTGCCGTCAAAGATATAGACGACGCGCTCATAGGCGGCGGCATCATCAATGGTTGCGCCGTCAACAAGAAACCGCACGATCGCCTTGTTCGGATTATTGCCGTCCGCTGTCAGAAACACAGGCTGCGCTTCGGCATTGCCGTCTGTGGCTGTGCCATGCGGCAGAAAACTGTCATCGCGGTAGGTCCACAACGCATTGTTCAGCGCTTCCATCCGCTCCTCGCTGCCGCCATGGACAACCGCGCGCCATTTGCGGGCAACGCATTTTTCGAGAAGATCCGGCAGAACCTCGTCCAGCCGCTTGTCGAGAAGTTGATAAAACAGAATATCGGTCATAAGGCGTGCTCTAAATCTTGCGGACTTTTTCTCGGCTCTTTCAAAACGCTTTTGGGCTTGGCGCGAAAGGCTGAGGCCGCCAGCATAGACCCTGCAGGCCCGTATCCAAGGGAGAAAATCGCGTAGCCCTTGAAGGATCGTCCGATTCGTCCTTAAATCCTCTTCGACATTCTGCCATTTGATTGAAACGAGACCGACCATGCCGTTAAACCGACTTTTCCGTCAGCCGCGTCCTATTCTATATCGAGGGCTTCTTGCGAGCCTTTTTATGGTCCTGCTCATGCCGCTTGCAGCGCACGCCGAACTCAAGGTGGGTGTTCCGATCAGCAATCAGACGGATGTAACGACGCCACCGGCCTGCGGACAGGCCTGCGCCGAGCGTTTTGACCTGCCTGATTTTGCCCGGAAACTGGCGCTGTCCGGCCCGGATGGGGCGTTCGAGACCGCGCTCGACCGGCGCACATTTCTGACCCGGATCGAGGATTGGCGCCGTTTTGCCGAACTTTATCGCAAAACGGTCGAGCAGAAACAGCGCATGGCCGTGGATTGGCGCGCTGCCAATGTCGGCTATCAGGTTGAACTTGCCAAATATGAGCAGTTTTTCGAAAGCTACCGCAACGCCTTCGCAATGGACCGCGCAGGAACCATCCGCTATGGCGCGAAATCGGAGTAGAGCGCGGGCCGACAGCTCAAAATTATTCGTAATAATCGCGGATCAGACGGTCGAGCAGACGAACGCCGAAGCCTGAACCCCAGGATTTGTTGATTTCCGTCTGGGGTGATCCCATCGCAGTTCCGGCAATGTCGAGATGCGCCCAGGGCGTTTCGCCGACAAAGCGTTTCAGAAACTGCGCAGCGGTGATGGCGCCCGCAGCACGGGAGCCGACGTTTTTCATATCCGCGAATTTCGATTCAATCAGTTTGTCGTAGTCGTTGCTCATCGGAAGCCGCCAGACATTTTCGCCTGTGGCCTGACCGGCGCTGACGATTTCAACGGCAAGATCGTCATTGTTGCAGAAGAGCCCCGCATGATGATGGCCGAGCGCAACAATGATCGCCCCGGTCAAGGTGGCGAGGTTGATCATGAATTTCGGTTCGAACTCGCGGTTCACATAAGTAAGCGCATCGCAGAGAACGAGGCGTCCTTCCGCATCGGTATTGATCACCTCAATGGTCTGGCCCGAAAGGGAGGTGACAATATCGCCGGGGCGCTGGGCGTTTCCGTCCGGCATGTTTTCGACCAGACCGAGCACGCCGATGACATTTGCCTTGGCCTTGCGGCGGGCAAGGGAATGCATCGCGCCGATCACCGCCGCAGCGCCACCCATGTCGCCCTTCATGTCTTCCATGCCGGCGCCGGGTTTGAGCGAAATGCCGCCGGTGTCAAAGACCACGCCCTTGCCGATGAAGGCGACCGGCTGGGCGCCCTTCTTGCCACCCATCCATTTCATGATGACAAGACGTGGCGGACGCGCGGAACCCTGCGCGACGCCAAGAAGCGCGCCCATGCCAAGTTTGCGCATCTCTTTCTCGGTCAGGATATCCACGTCGACACCAAGCTTTTCCAATGCTTTCGCATGATCGGCAAATTCGAGCGGACCCAGCACATTGGCAGGCTCATTGACGAGATTGCGGGCAAGCGTCACGCCTTCGACAATACCCTCCTCGCTCTGCCAACGGCTCTCTGCTCCTTCTGATTGCGCTGAAACGATCGTAATCGTAATATCGCGGTCCTGATCCTCGTCCTCGTCCTTATCTTTTTTTGTCTTGTAGAGATCAAAGCGATAAGCGTTGAGCCTGATGCCGGTCGCGATCTGCACGAGTTGTTCAGCGGAGACGGCGACATTGTCTGGTCGTTCGATATAGACTGCGGCTGTCGAAAGCCGACTTGCAAGGATCAGCCCGCCGATCTTGCCGCCAAGTGTCGTCCAATCGGGTTCGTCCATCTTGCTGACATCGCCGACGCCGACCAGAATAAGCCGGTCGGCGTCAACGCCTTCCGGGATAACAAGATCAAGAGCACTGAGCGATTTGCCGGAGAATTTTGTCGAATCGGTCGCGCGATTGAAGAGTTTCTCAGGGATCAGTTTTGCAATTTTCTCTCCCAGAGCTTTTTCTTCTCCGGCTAGACCGATAATCAGTTCGGCACGGCTAGTGGTCTTGTTCTTGAAATATATCTGCACACCACGTGCCATGCGAGATCCCCAGAGACTCTAGAAGTTTTAAAAATTCAGCTCTTACCAATATGTGCGTGATACTTTGTTTGGCAAGCACCAGGTCGCGAGGGAATCACCCGTAACGCGACTGTGATATCCTTCTCTATCTTCTTTGTCATGAAAACACATCGGGAGCTTTGCCGATGCATTGCCATTCTGTCACATTTTTGCGGCACTTGGACAAGACTCGTTGCTGAGAGGCGAACAGCCCCCTGAACTTCCGGTTAATCGCTTGTTAAGCAGGTTTGTTCAGGGCAAATTATCCTTGTTCCGGCAGGGTTTTGCCGTGTCTTGAAAAAGTCGTGTTTCGGGTCCTTTTGCCCAGACGTGAAAAAGGTGAAGCGCACGCAATGAATCGCATTCAGATTTATGTTTTCTGGCGTGCATCGAGAGCGTTTCTCCTTACTCTCGCCGTGCTGATCGGCGTGGTCTGGCTGACGCAGGCCCTGCAACAGCTCGATCTGATGACGAGCAAGGGACAGACCTTGATTCTTTTTCTCAAGATCACCTGGCTTGTCCTGCCGAAATTCGTTGCCTTCATTGCCCCGGTCGCGATCCTTATTGCGGCGATCTATACGCTGAGTTCGCTCAACAATGATTCCGAACTCGTCATCATGACCAATTCAGGCGCCGCGCCGTTTTCCGTGATGAAGCCACTCCTCATTCTGGCGATGCTGGTGGCGGTCGCCGATTCCTCGATCGGGCATTATTTCTCGCCCCATGCCCAGCGCGAAGTCAGGGCATTTTTTACCGAGATCAATTCCGATCTGATCTCGAGCGTGATCAAGCCGGGTGAATTCGCGAGCATCAACGAGGGAATCACGTTTTACGTTGGCTCGCGCGATGGCAACGGCATTTTCAACGATGTATTCGTCGCCGATAACCGCGATCCTGAACAATCCCTGACTTATCTTGCAAAGCTCGGCGCGATCACGCGGACGACCGAGGGCACATTCTTCGTGCTTCAGAACGGAACCATCCATCGCCGTCCGAAAGAGCGGGGGTCGATTTCGATCATCGATTATTCTTCCTATGCCTTTGATCTTTCGACCTTTGAACGCGCGGTGCCCGAAGAGCTGAAATATAAGAAACCCTCGGAGAATTATACGCCCTACCTCATGAAGCTCGATCCGGAAAACAGCGTCTTCGTGCGCTCGCCCGGCAAGTTCAGCGCCGAATTGCACAGCCGATTTGCCAATCCGCTCTATTCGCTGGCTTATGTCTTTGTGGTCTTTTTCTTTATCGGGCGGGCGCAGACGACCCGGCAGGGACGCGGACTTGCGATCCTCAGCGCGTTCCTTTGTGTACTCATGATCCGCGGGCTTGGCGTTGCAGCGCAGAGCGTTGCCGAGGGTGCCGCCCTGGTCAATATCGTGCAGTATCTTCTGCCGGTCGGAACGATGGCCGTATTCGGTGCCCTCATCGCCTATAATGTTCAGCCGCGCGGGATTGAACGCCTGGCACATCTCACGGAAAGATTTGGTGTTTTGGTCATGCGGATGCTGCGCCAGCCCGTTCAGGGCAGCGGGAGCGCCTGATCATGATGTCGCTCCACTCCTGGTTCCGCTCGCCAACGCTGCAACGCTATTTCGCCTGGATGTTTTTCAAGGCGATCCTTTACATCATCCTGTTCTGCACGGTGCTTGTGTTTCTGATCGATTTCACCGAACTCCTGCGCCGCACTTCAAGCATCGAGGGCGTGCCGATTGCGAGCGTACTCACGCTCTCTCTGATCCGCACCCCATCGATCATGGAGCAGATCCTGCCCTTCACCATTCTCATCGGGTCGATGGCAACGCTGTTCATGCTGTCGCGACGGCTTGAGCTTGTCGTTGCACGCGGGGCCGGCATTTCGGTCTGGCAGTTCATGTTGCCGGGTTTTGCCGTGGCGCTTTTCCTCGGCCTGTTCGCGACCATGGTGTTCAATCCTGGGATCGATTATCTCAACGACCGGGCGCGCACGCTCGAAGGCGATATTTTCAATCGCGACACCAAGCTTATTGTCGGCAAGCAGAGTGAGGTCTGGCTGCGCAAGGCCGGGCGAAGCGAGGACATCATTCTGGGCGCTGCCCGCGCACTCAATGACGGCGCGCATCTCATCGGCGTCAGCCTCATCCGCCAGAGCCGCCAGGGCCGCCTGATCCAGCGCATCGACGCCGATAGCGCCGCGCTCGACGGCAATCAATGGGTGCTCACCAACGCGACCGTGACCGGGGTCGAAACCCAGAAGCGGCTTCTCGATACCTATGCTCTCGAGATGGACCTGAGTGTCGAGGAAGTGCGCGACGGCTTTTCGAAAGCGACGCAGCGGTCGTTCTGGTCGCTGCCCGAACTGATCGAGAAGGCCCGCACCGCGGACCTGCCGACCTATCGCTACAGTCTTCAGTTTAACACCTTGCTCGCGCAACCCTTTTTCTTTATTGCCATGGTGGTGATCGCCGCCACGGTATCGCTTCGCTTCATACGAAGCGGCAATACGAGCGGTCTGATCATGGCTGGCATCGCAGCCGGGTTTATTCTTTATGTGCTGCGCTCGCTCGCCGAAGATCTCGGAAGCAGCGGAGTGGTTCAGCCGGTCGTGGCGGCCTGGCTGCCAACCCTTCTGGCACTGGTGTTGGGGTTTACATTGTTGCTACATCAAGAGGACGGATAGTTTGGATATCCTGTCCTCATCCTTGCTGATCGCGCTTGACCGCCCGAAGCCATCGGTTTTCCGTATGGCATTCTGGCGGCGCAGCGTCTGCGCGCTTGCGCTCGGCATTGCACTTCTGCCCGCGGGCAAACCCACGCCTGCTCCGGCACAGCAATTGTTTGAATCATTTGCCGATTCGAGCGAGCGCAAAACCGCGCAACCAGACGACCACCTGCTTCTCGATGCTGATACGCTGGTTTATGACAGCAAACGCGATATCGTGACGGTGGAAGGCAATGTGCAGATTTTCTTTGCCGGCAATTCCCTCGAGGCAGACCGTGTCGTCTATGATCGCGGCAAGAGTTCGATCAGGGCGATCGGCAAGGTGCGCATTGTCGAAGCAACGGGCAATGTGATCCGCACCGAGGAAGTTGAACTCAGTGACGATTTCCGTAAAGGCTTTGCGAAATCGCTCCAGATCGACGCGGTCGACGAGACCTTCTTCGCAGCGACCGGCGGCGCGTTCGAAAAAGGCAAGCAAACGGTACTTGACCGCGGCGTCTATTCCGTCTGTGCCGTCTGCCGTACCCAGCCGGGACGGATTCCGACATGGCGTATCAAAGCTGAAAAAATCATCATCAACGACGAGACCCATCGCATCTCCTATGAGAAAGCGAGCTTCGAGCTTCTTGGCGTACCGATCGCCTATGTGCCGCGCTTCTCCCATGCCGATCCGCGGATCAAGCAGAAATCGGGTCTTCTCGGCCCCAAATTCGTGATCGACAGTGATCTCGGGGGCGGGATCGGCATTCCATATTATTACGCAATCGATGAAAGCTCGGATATCACGGTCGCGCCGACCTATCTCAGCAAGCAGGGCCTGCTTGGCGATATCGAATGGCGCAAGCGCTTTGCGAACGGCGCATACAGCCTGCGGCTTTCCGGCATAAACCAGAATTCGCCGGAAGAATTCGCCGGTGAATCGGGCGACCGCAACTTCCGTGGCGGTCTGCGCACAACCGGCGATTTTGCCATCGCGCGAAACTGGAATTTCGGCTGGGATATTCTTGCTCTCACCGACCGCACCTTTGCCGAAGACTACAAACGGCTCACCGATCGTGTCGACCGTTTCACATCAAACGTGCATTTGACGGGCCTCGGCAAGACCACCTATTTTGACGCCCGCGCGATCTATTTCAACATTCTCGACGATGACACGCCGCTCACCGGCAATCTCCAGCGCCAGCAGGCCGTCGTCCACCCGCTGATTGATTATGACGGCATTCTGGAACAGCCTTTCGTAGGCGGCCAGGTATCTTATGTCACCAACCTTACCTCGCTCAGTCGCCTCGATCAGGAAGTGAACGTCATCAACGGGCGCTCTTTTCTCGATGGCGCATCGGGGACGCAGGGCCGCGTGTCGGCCGAACTTGAATGGAAACGCCAGATCATCGCGCCGGGCGGACATGTCATCACCCCATCGGTCGCCTTACGCGGCGACGCTGCCGCCTTCAACCAGACGAATGCCTTTCTTCCCGGCATTGCCCAAGCCGACCAGCTTGCGCGCGGTCAGGTCACGGGCGGTCTGGAATGGCGCTATCCGGTGCTGATCACGAGCGGCAGGACCTCGCATATCCTGGAACCGATCGCGCAGATTTTCGCAAGCCCCAGCGAGACCCAGATCGATCGTTTCCTCAATGAGGATTCGCGCACGCCCCTGCTCGACGATACCAACATTTTCCAGCGCAATCGTTTTGCCGGTTTTGACCGCGTTGAAGGCGGAACCCGCGCCAATATCGGCTTTACCCATCAGACGCAATGGACAAGCTGGCTGACAAGCGATCTTCTGATTGGCGAATCCTTCCACATTGCCGGAACCAACTCGTTTACAGAACAGGGCATTGCCAGTGTTTTTCGTGAAAGCGGCCTTGAAACGGATCGCTCGGATGTGGTCACACGGGTGGGCCTCACCTTCGTCGATCGCTATGGCCTGGTGGCGCGTGGTCGCTTCGACGAAGACCTCGGGGCCATTAATCGTGGCGATTTCCTGAGCTTTTACCGGGGCGATATCATCGATCTCGGTCTTGGCTACACGTTCATCCGCGAGCAACCTCTCGACGCCCTGCCGGAAAGCTCGCAGATCAATGGCAGTTTCGCGTTGCGAGTGCATGAATACTGGACATTGTTCGGCGACGGCCGCTACGATATTGATGACGACCGTTTCGTCAACAATCGCATCGGCATCGGCTTTGACGATGAACAATTGCGCGTATCGGTCGCCTATTTTCAGGACTTCGACAATATCGGCGAGCGCGACGGAACCGGCGTTGAACTGCGTGTGAACCTGCGGACCCTTGGCGGTTTTTAGACCAGAACTCTGCTTTGCCCCATCATGGCCACAGTCTTCGGTCCATGTTAAGGGGCACGACGTGGCGCACAATCCTTTGCAGACCGGCGTATCAGGGATTTGACGGGCGCATCAAATGTCAATACTTGCCGGTACGGTTTGGCATTGCGCGGCAGATTGTGTAAAACATGTAACGCGGCGTTTTGCGCCAGAACACGATTTCAGGCTGATCAACACATGCATTCTAAACCGCGACCCAATCCAATCCGCGCCATCCTCCGGCCGCTTGTTGCATTTCAGACAGGCCTTTTTCTGCTCGTAGCGGGGGCTGTCCTCTATGCAGCGGAGGCTTCCGCGCAGAACAAGATCGAGGTCGCAGTCAATAATGGCGTCGTGACGACTTTTCAGATCAGCCAGCGCGCCGGCTTCCTTAAACTTACTGGCGAAAAAGGTGATACAGCCTCAAAGGCGCGCGAACAGCTGATCGATGAGGAATTGCAGTTTCAGGAAGCAAAACGGCTGAATTTCGAGCTACCCAAAAGCGCGGTGGAGGAAGCCTATGGCCGACTTGCCAAAAACAACGGCACCACGCCCGAGACTTTCACGAAAGCCTTGAACCAGCGCGGTGTCAGCCCGGACACGCTGAAACGCCTGATCCATGCGCGTATCCTGTGGCAGCAGATCGTGGTCGCCCGCGCTCGCGCCGAAGGACGCGGGACCGATACCGCCCGCGATGTAACCTCCATCCTGTTCAACCGTGGCGGCAATGGCGAAAACCGCAAGGTCACGGAATACACGCTTGAACAGTTCATTTTCATCTTGAAGAAAGACGCCACCCAGAGCGCAGCGCAGCAGCGCCTCAGAGAAGTCGAATCTTTCCGTCGCGCCAATGCAACCTGTGAACAGGCGAAGACGAATGCCGTCAAGATCGCGGCAAGCGGCGTGGTCAGCAAGGATATTGGACGCTTCACCACCGATACATTGCCACCTGCCCTGAAATCCGATGTCGAGGAAGCCGGCAGCGCGCTCTTCACCAAACCCAAGCGGCGCGATCAGGGCATTGAAATCATTGCAATCTGCAAGACCCGCCAGATCGTCGACAACACCGCCGCAAGCGGCGACATCAACCTTGATGTCGGTAATCTCGACACGGCGGAACTTGATGAAAAATCTGAGAAATGGATGAAGGATTTGCGCACCCGTGCTTTGATCAAGCGGCTCTGAGCGCCGACCCGGCTGTACTTCCACACATGAACCCGAAAACCAAGCCAGAAAATCGTGACCTGCCAATGCTCGTCAGCATGGGCGAGCCGGGGGGTATTGGCCCAGAACTCATTTTAAAAATCTGGTCCGAGCGGAAGACAAATCACACGCCGCCCTTCGTTTTTGTCGGGCGCTCCGACTTCATGCAGGCGCGCGCCCGCCTTCTTGGGCTTGCGGTTCCTTGTGCGCCCTGGCCACAAGTGGCGGATCAGGCAGCGAGTAACACGTCTCTCCCCGCCCTCTTTGACAGGGCCCTGCCTGTGCTTGAGATCAACGAGACAGTGAGCGACCGACCTGGCATCGCTGATCCGGCGAATGGCCGGGCGGTGATCGCTGCCATTGACAGGGCTGTCGATGCGCTGTGGGCGCGAACGGCATCGGCGCTGATTACCTGCCCGATCAACAAGAAATCGCTCTACGATGCGGGCTTTGCCCATCCCGGCCATACCGAATATCTGGCTGATCGCGCCATGGCCTGGCCCGGCGGTCCGTTCACGCCGGTGATGATGCTCGCCGGGCCAGACCTGAGGACTGTGCCCGCAACGCTTCACATTCCGCTCCGGGAGGTGCCCTCACGCCTCACCGCGGCCGGGCTGCTTGAATGCATCGTCATTACCGAGCGCGAACTCAAGACCAGGTTCGCCATCGCGGCACCCCGGATCGTGGTCACCGGCCTCAACCCCCATGCAGGAGAAGAAGGCAGCATGGGGCATGAGGACGCGGCGATTATCCGTCCTGCCATTGAGGCCGCCCGGCGCAGGGGTCTTGACGTCAGTGGCCCGCATCCGGCAGACACATTGTTCTACCGTGAGAAACGCGCGACCTATGATGCGGCCATTGCGATGTATCACGATCAGGCGCTGCTTCCGGTCAAGACACTTGCTTTTGACGAGACGGTGAATGTGACGCTCGGCCTTCCCTTTATCCGCACTTCGCCGGATCACGGCACCGCGCTTGATATCGCGGGCAAAGGCATTGCGCGGCCAGACAGCCTGCTTGCGGCGTTGCAGATGGCCGATGCCATGGTGCAGCATGCACAAAACACAATGGCCAGCCGATGAGCGCGATCGACGATCTGCCGCCACTCAGCCATGTCATGGCCCGCCACGGTCTTGAACCCAAGAAATCACTCGGCCAGAATTTCATTCTCGACCTCAACCTGACAAGCCGGATCGCGCGGAGCGCAGGCGATCTTTCGAATTCTCATGTGATCGAGGTCGGCCCCGGACCGGGTGGACTCAGCCGCGCCATTCTGGCGGCGGGTGCGCGCCATCTCACGGTTATCGAGCGTGATCACCGCTGTATCGCAGCGCTTCAGGAAATCTCGGACCGCTATCCCGGGCGGCTGACCATTGTCGAGGACGACGCCCTCAGGACCGACTACAACGCTCTCGTTGAGGTGGGTGAAGAGGTCAGGCTCATTGCTAACCTTCCTTATAATATCGCGACCCCGCTCCTTATCGGCTGGTTACAAAGCGAGCCCTGGCCACCGTTCTATCAATCCATGACCTTGATGTTTCAGCGTGAAGTCGGCGAGAGGATCGTGGCGCTTGCGGGCGAGCGGCATTATGGCAGGCTCGGCGTCATGGCCGGGTGGCGAACCCATGCGACCTTGATGTTTGACGTGCCGCCGCAAGCTTTCACCCCGGCGCCCAAAGTCACATCGAGCGTCGTCCACCTGACGCCGCGCGAAAGGCCGCTCGTGACATCGACAAAAGCACTGGAGGCGATTACCGCTGCCGCATTCCAACAACGCCGCAAGATGCTGAGGGCGAGCCTCAGGGGCGTATTCGCCGATCCGGTGCGTGTTCTCGAAACAGCGGGCATAGATCCGACCGCGCGGGCGGAGACAATTTCGGTCGCCGATTTCGTTGCCCTTGCCAACGCCCGTTAGGCCGTTTCCCGGATGAGGTCTTCACGCAGTCTTGCTGCAATAGCGGCGTTGCCGCGCTGGCGGCGCTGGTTGAGCCGCTCGGCGATCAGGATCGCCTTGACCTCATCATAAGCGACCGCAAGGTCGGCATTGACGACGAGATAATCATAGTCCGCCAAGCGCTCAAGCTCGCTAACAGCGGTTTTCATCCGTCGCAGGATCATTTCCTCGGAATCTGCGGCGCGGCGCTTGAGGCGCGCTTTCATTTCTTCGACACTCGGTGGAAGAATGAAAATAGTCGCGATATCCTCAGGCATCGTCGCGCGAAGCTGCGCTGCGCCCTGGACATCGACATCAAACAGGACATCGCGCCCGGCATTCAGCGTATCCTCCACAAACTTCTTCGGCGTGCCATAGAAATTACCATGCACCTCCGCCCATTCGAGAAACGCGCCCTGAGCGGCCATCTTCTCGAAAATGTCGCGGGTCAGGAAATGATAGTGCACACCGTCAATCTCGCTCGACCGGCGCGGCCTGGTCGTTGCGGAAACAGATAGCCTGATATCCGGGTCATCATTCAGAAGGAGGTTCGAGATCGTCGATTTTCCTGCGCCGGAAGGTGACGATAAAATGACCATCAGCCCGCGGCGCAGGGGCGCTGCTTCGTCATTATCTGGATCGGGGGCTGGATCGGGCACGGCTGTTCTCATTCGATATTCTGGATTTGCTCACGCAACTGGTCAATAGCGGATTTCAGGGCGAGACCGATATGGGTGATCGCTATATCACTCGCCTTGCTGCAAATGGTATTGGCCTCGCGGTTGAATTCCTGCGAGAGGAAATCGAGCTGACGCCCGACCGGCTCGCGAGAGGAAATCAGATCGCGGGCAGAAGCGACATGGATCGCGAGCCGGTCGATTTCTTCTCGGATATCGGCTTTCGCCGCCAGCATCAGCGCTTCCTGATAAAGCCGCTCCTCGCTCAGACCGTGCGGCCCGGCGCTGAGGGCGACAAGACTTGCCGAGAGTTTTTCGCGGATTGCCTCCGGCGCGCGCTCCGGCGCATTGCGCGCCCGGTCGATCAGCGCCTCGATTTCATCGAGAACAGTGACCAGAACCTGCTGAAGTCCTTCGCCCTCCGTCGCCCGTGACCGGATCAGACCGTCGAGCGCCAGATTGAAATCCGCCATGATCGCATCAAGCAAGCCAGAGCGGTCGATCACTGTCTCATCCTGGCTGCGCAGATCAAGAACGCCGCGCAGGGAGAGCAGGCCATCGAGCGTGACCGGCGCAAGATCGTGGGTCTTCGCGAGCTTCCCGGATATGGCGAGGATGGCTGCGAGCGCCTCCTCGTTGACCTGGAGCATATCCTCGCGCCGTTCGGTCTCAAGATGAAGATGCGCCTGAAGATTGCCGCGGGCGAGTTTCGTCTGGCTCGCCTTTCGGGTCAATTGGTCGAGTTCAACGAGATGTTGCGGCGCGCGCAGGCGCAGATCAAGCGTCTTGCCGTTGACCGAGCGCAGATCCCACGTCCAGACAAAGGTGACCGCCTCAAGCGTTATGCTGCCGGAAACCGCGGCATAGCCCGTCATGCTTTTCAGCGTCATACTTGCCCCTGTCCCCGTTTTTAGCCGCTTCTGGCCCTTTTGCATCGCACCATGCCTGCGAGCGGCCTATTGATTTGTCGGCGCTTGCTTTGCAGGCACCGGTGCCTCCTGCTTCTTCTCGTCAGTCGCCTTCCGTTCAGCCTCGATCTGGCGCCAGCGCCGGACATTGTTGTTGTGCGCATCCAATGTTTCGGCAAAGACATGTCCACCGGTACCGTCCGCCACGAAATAAAGCTCGTCGGTCACGGATGGACTGGCCACGGCTTCCATGGCCGCCAGTCCCGGATTTGCAATCGGTGTCGGCGGTAATGCCGGTATGACATAGGTGTTGTATGGCGTAGCGCCCGTTATATCGGATTGCAGGATCGGACGATCCTTCGGTTTTCCTGCGCCGCCGAATATGCCGTAGATGATCGTCGGATCAGACTGAAGACGCATGCCCCGCCGCAGCCGATTGATGAAGACGCCGGCGACGCGCGGGCGTTCGTCCGCTTTCGCTGTCTCCTTCTCGACAATCGAGGCAAGGATCACGAGCTCTTCGGGCGACTTGATTGGCAGATCGCCAACGCGGCGCTCCCAGATACGTTTCAAGGCATTGTCCTGCGCCGTTTTCATCCGCTCGATGATCTGTGGACGGCTTGCTCCCCGACCGAATGTATAGGTGTTCGGAAGCAGTGAGCCCTCCGGCGGTATTTCAGAGATTTCACCGGTAAGCACGTCGTTTTCGCGCAGCAAGGTCACGATCTGCTGCGAAGTCAGTCCTTCCGGCAAGGTAATCTTGTAGAGGATCGACTTACCCTCGACCAGCTTTTCCACGACATCGCGCATGGAAACGCCCTGGTCGAAGAGATATTCGCCGGCCTTGAGCGCATCTTCCTTTTTCTGAAGCCGGACGCTCGCCCAGAAGAGAAGCGCGCTGTCGATGACCTGGTTGCGGCCGAGCGCATCCCCGATCGAGCGCAGCCCCGCGCCCTTCGGCACGACGACCCGGGTCGCCTTGGTGAGAGGACCGGGTTTCACATATTCCTGACTGCCCCAGTAAAACAACCCGCCTGCGGCGATCATGGCAAGAACCGCGAAAGAAAAGAAGAAATTGAGCGCGATCACCCAGCGATTGCGCGCATGGCGCGAGCGCTTCGGGGCTTTGGGCGGCTTGACCGGGCGAATGGCTTCTTTGGGACTTTTCAACGTCCGCGCCTCGCCGGGCGGCAATTGCGGATCATTGCCATTGCCGCTTCCCGACTGATTAACGGAATAGTTTGAAGGATCCGTTGCCATCGGTGAGACCTTTTGACGTTCCGTGCGAATGACATATTGCACAAGTTCCCCGCACCCTAACGAGAATTATGGCAAAAGAACGAGACCTTGCGGGATTAATCCCCATACCGTTTGAAGACAAGCGATGCATTGGTGCCGCCAAACCCGAACGAGTTCGACAAGGCATATTGGATGCTCATGGCCCGTTTAACATGCGGCACGAGATCGATCTTTGTATCCGTTGAGGGGTTGTCGAGATTGAGCGTTGGTGGGGCCACCTGATCGCGGATGGCAAGAACCGCGAAAACCGCTTCGACCGCGCCGGCAGCGCCGAGAAGATGGCCGATTGCGGATTTCGTCGAAGACATGGCAAGGCTTGCCGAGCCATTGCCGAGAAGGCGTTCGACCGCACGCAGTTCGATCTCGTCTCCGAGGGGCGTCGAAGTGCCGTGGGCATTGATATAGTTGATCTCAGCCGGGTCAATCCCGGCGCGCTTGCAGGCAGCCGCCATGCAGCGATAGGCGCCGTCGCCATCTTCCGCAGGCGCGGTGATGTGATAGGCATCGCCCGACATGCCGTAACCCACGATCTCGGCATAGATTTTCGCGCCGCGCGCAAGCGCATGCTCGAGTTCCTCGACCACCACGACGCCGGCGCCTTCGCCCATCACGAAACCATCCCGCGCAAGATCATAAGGGCGCGAGGCGGCGGTCGGGTTGTCGTTGAAGCCGGTCGAGAGGGCCCGGCAGGCGACAAAACCCGCGATGCCGAGGCGGCAGACACTCGATTCGGCACCGCCCGCCACCATCACATCTGCATCACCAAGGGCCACCATGCGCGAAGCATCACCAATCGCGTGTGCGCCCGTCGAGCAGGCCGTCACGACAGAATGATTCGGCCCCTTGAGACCGTGTTCGATGGATACATAACCGCTGATAAGATTGATCAGGCGACCGGGAATGAAAAACGGCGACAGACGGCGCGGGCCCTTGTCGCGAACGGTTATCTCGCCCTCGCCGATCCCTTCAAGACCACCAACCCCGGAGCCGATGACGACGCCGGTGGCGCAGCGATCCTCATGGCTTTCCGGGTGCCAGTTCGCATCATCCAGCGCCTGCTTCGCTGCCGCCATGCCGTAAATGATGAAATCGTCGACCTTGCGCTGTTCCTTGGGGGACATGTAGGCGTCTGGGTTGAAGGTGCCATTCGTCCCATCGCCGCGCGGAATCTGGCAGGCGATCTTGCAGGCGAGATCCTCAACATCGAAACTGCCGATCCGGGCTGCCGCATTGTGACTCGACAGCAGACGCGACCAGGTATGTTCCGCCCCGTCGCCCAGCGGGGTTACTGCCCCAATTCCGGTAATCACAACCCGTCGCATCTGAAAGTCCTGTATTGACTCGGCCGGACCACGCGGTCTGCCGACTTTGGATAGCAAAATGCCAGCTCCCTTTCACAAGACAGCTGGCATCAGAATAAGACGTGAGGCGTTAAGCCGTCGCAGATTCCAGAAATTTTACTGCATCGCCAACCGTCAAAATCGTCTCAGCAGCGTCGTCGGGGATTTCAACGCCGAATTCTTCCTCGAACGCCATCACGAGTTCGACGGTGTCGAGACTGTCCGCGCCGAGATCGTCAATGAAGCTCGCTTCGATCGTCACTTTGTCCGCATCGACACCGAGATGCTCGATGGCAATTTTTTTCACGCGATCTGCTATATCACTCATGTTGTCGTTCCTAATTGTAAGGCCAAGTTTAACTCAACTTCCGATCCCGACAACCGCTTCACCGGCGCACGCGTTTATACTGTGCTTTGTTTCCGTCAGGAATATTCAGATGGCGTTTGCCACAGTCAGCAACAAGACGCAAGCCTCGCATCGATGGCAAATCCGTTATTTCAAGATTTGCGGCGAGAATTGACCACACAAATCACCCCAGAATTCTTCGCGCCCATTATTCATCAGATCATCGCAAGCCCGCCGTTCACATGCAGCGTCTGTCCGGTCACATAGGCCGCCTCATCGCTCGCGAGATAAGCCACGGCAGCGGCAATTTCTTTTGGCTGCCCAAGACGGGCGGCAGGTACATTTCCCAGAATCGCCTCGCGCTGCTTGGCGTCGAGACTATCGGTCATGGCCGTCTCGATAAAGCCCGGGGCGACACAATTCACCGTGATGTTTCGGCTTGCGACTTCCTGAGCGAGCGACTTCGACATGCCGATAATGCCCGCCTTGGTTGCACAGTAATTGCCCTGCCCCGGATTTCCGGTCACGCCGACCACAGAGGTGATCTGGATGATCCGTCCGTGCCGCGCCTTCATCATGCCGCGCAGAACCGCCTTGGAGAGTTTGAACGCGGCGGTAAGGTTGACGGCCAGCACATCGTCCCATTCCTCGTCCTTCATGCGCATGAAGAGATTGTCGCGGGTGATGCCGGCATTGTTGACCAGAATGTCGATCCCGCCCATGGCCTCGATTGCGGCAGGCACGAGGCCTTCCACCGCTGAAGAATCCGAAAGATTGCAGACCATCGGATAGGCCCGCTCGCCAAGCCCTGATGCGACCGCCTCCAGCACGTCTCGGCGGGTTCCCGTCAGGGCGACATCGGCCCCGAGCCCGTGCAGCGTTTCGGCAATCGCCTTGCCAATGCCACCGGAAGCACCCGTGATGAGCGCCTTGCGCCCGGTCAGATCAAACATGTCTCATTCCTCCCAAGAGCGCGTGCCCCGTCGGGGACACGGGCCTGTTTCAGCTCCAGAGCGCGCGGGCACCTTCAAGATCACCCGGTTCGCCAAAACTCGCGGCGGCGGTTGCGCCATCCATCCGCCTGAACAGGCCGGTCAGAACCTTGCCTGCGCCGACTTCCAGCTGGTTTGTCACCGCGTTGTCGATTAGCCATTGCATCGATTCGCGCCACCGCACGGACCCGGATACCTGCTCGACCAGTCGAGCGCGAATTTCGGCCGGTTCGCTCACCGGGCCTGCCAGGACATTGGCCACGATCGGCACGCAGGGCGCCTTGATCGCAACGGATGACAATGCCTCGGCCATGACATCCGCCGCGGGCGCCATCAGGCGGCAATGGAACGGTGCGGACACGGGCAACAGCATGGCGCGCTTGGCTCCCTTTGCTTTCGCAATGTCGATGGCGCGCTCAACCGCGCTTTTTGTGCCGGAGACCACGATCTGGGCCGCGGCATTGTCGTTCGCCACTTCGCAGACGGCTCCCTGCGCGGCAATTTTCACGACATCGCGCACCGATTGAAGGTCCAGGCCGAGGACGACCGCCATCGCGCCCTCGCCGACGGGAACGGCTTCCTGCATCGCGCGACCGCGGATGCGCAGGAGGCGCGCCGCGTCAGCAATCGAGAAACTGCCGGCTGCGGCGAGCGCGGAATATTCGCCAAGCGAGTGCCCCGCGACGAAGCGGGCATGCATGGCAAGATCAAGGCCTTCCGATTGAAGCGCGCGGAAGGCTGCAAGGCTGGTTGCCATCAGCGCGGGCTGCGCATTCTGCGTCAGGGTCAGGCTTTCCTGCGATCCGTTCCAGATCAGGTCGGAAAGTTTTTCCGAAAGTGCGTCATCAACCTCCTCGAAGACCGCACGGGCGGCCGGATAGGCTTCTGCAAGGGCTTTTCCCATGCCGATTGTCTGGCTTCCCTGCCCCGGAAAAGTAAGTGAAAGCGTCATGTTTTCCCGTCTGCCCCTGATCTGTAAGGTCTCGATGAGTGGCTAAATGAGGTTGACTTGTCAAGAAAGACGGCATCGCCAGCTGGGAAAAGAACAGGCAGCGATCGAGGCCCGGAAACAAAAAGGCCGCCGGATTGTCCGGCGGCTTTGATCTTCACTGACGGACGACGATGCTTATGCAGCCGCGACTTCATCGAGGAAGGTTGCAACCTTCGAACGCAGGTTGTGGGTTTTCTCGGCAAGTTCCGCCGATGCCGACAGAACGAGCCCTGCCGAGCTTGCCGTTTCGTTGACTGACCCCGAGAGCATCGTCATGGTCGCAGAAACCGACGTTGCACTATGGGCTGCAAGCTGGACATTTTTCGAGATTTCCGACGTTGCGGCACCCTGCTGCTCGACCGCAGAAGCAATCGTCGTCGTATAGGCGTTGAGTTCTTCCATCGTGCCTGCGATCTCGGCAATCGCCTTCGCCGATTCTTCGGTCGAGTGCTGGATTTCGTTGATCTGGCCTGAAATCTCCTCGGTCGCCTTCGATGTCTGGTTGGCGAGTTCCTTCACTTCCGCCGCAACAACCGCAAAGCCCTTGCCCGTTTCGCCGGCGCGTGCGGCTTCGATCGTTGCGTTGAGGGCGAGAAGGTTCGTCTGTTCGGCAATCGCCTGGATGAGGACGACCACTTCACCGATCTTGGTTGCGGAAGATGCGAGGTTTTCGACCTTCTTGTTGGTTTCGCGGGTGCGCTCGGTCGTTTTTGAAACCATCACCTTGGTTTCCTGAACCTGACGGGCGATTTCAGCAATGGATGCGTTGAGTTCTTCGCCTGCGCTCGCAACCGTCTGCATGTTGTGGTTGACTTCGTCGGTCGCAGACTGAACATCGCTCGATTTGCCGCTGCTTGTCTGTGCAATCTGCGACAGGGCATTGGCGGTTTGATCGAGCGTGAACGTTGTGCTCTCGACGCTCGAAAGCAGTGCCTGAGCGTCGGCACGGAACTGGCTGACGATATTTTCGATCCGGCGCTGACGCTCCTGCTCGAATGCATCCGCATCGGCTTTCGATGCGAAGAGCTCTTGACGCTCTTTCGATTTGTACTTCAGCTCCTCGATTGCCTTGGCCATCAAACCAATCTGATCGGTGCGCTCAAGATGGGAAACCTGAAGATCGAAATCATCCCTGGCAACGCTCTGCGCGTCGGTGGCAAGGGTTGTGAGCGGCTTCAGAAGGGCACGCACCATAATGATCGTGATCAGCAGCGTGATGCTGACAATGACCAAAAACGATACGCCGAATTCCAGCATGAAATCATTCACGGATGCAAGCACCGCGTTCTTTTCAACACCGGCGTAGAGAATACCGATTACCTGATTTGAGCCGTTAAAAATTGGCTCGTAAATCGTATAATAGGGTTTACCGAGAATCACCGCCTCGCCGCGATAGGTCTTGCCCTGGGTCAGAACGGGATAGACTGCGCCTTTCTGGCCGAGCGGCGTGCCGACAGCGCGGTTGCCATCCGGCTTGATGATGTTCGTGGTCTTGCGGAAGAAGTCCTTCTTCTCGCTGTCCCAGGCAAACACCGTCGCCGTTTCACCGGTCATGCGACCGACGATGTCGATCATGTCATGATCGGTAAACTCAGGCAGGCTTGGCACCTGGACACGCTTGACATTGTTGGCGTTGTCCCACTCGACATTGACACCTTCAATCGTTGATTGAAGGATGGTCGCCGCAACGCGAAGGCTGCTGTTCTGGGAAAGAACTGCCCGTTCCGCTGCCTGGTTAACCTTCAGCGAATAGGTGACATAGCCCACAACGGTCAGCGCAAGAATGATGAGCGCCGCATTGGTCAAGACCAGAGACGAAGTAATCGATCGTGGTTTCAGAAGAGATTTCATTGGATAGAGCCCCATCGGAATATAAGGAATTACGCTGACCATCCCCCAAACTGGTTAACCCGGTATGAATGCCGCCCTGAAAAAGCCACGAACTATTAGGTTTTTTCCCGGCCTTTTGGGCTTACGCAAGGTGAGTTTCCGCTCAAAAAGGCTTGCATAATTATTCAGAACCTATATGCAACGGCGATCCTGGCCGTGGGCTGGGGGCTGAACGGAAGGCTGTCTTCGAGAAATCGTCGTCAGCAGGCAGAAAAAGAGTATGCCGCCTTCCCGTGTCTCCGCTCTCCACTGGTGCTTATTCTGCCTTTCTTTCAAAAGACGGGTGTTTGAGGCTTCGCGCTCGCGGCTGATGGGAATTGAAACTGGAAAGGCAGCAAATGGCCCTTTATGAGCATATCTTTATGGCGCGTCAGGACGTGTCAGCGCAGCAGGTCGATCAGATGATCGAACAATACAAAGCCCTGCTCGAAGAAAATGGTGGCAGCGTCACCAAAACCGAGAATTGGGGCCTGAAGTCCCTCTCCTTTAAAATTGCAAAGAACCGCAAGGCGCACTACGCCCTCATGAACATTACCGCGCCAAGCGCGGCCGTGCTCGAGATGGAGCGCCAGATGCGCATCAATGAAGACATCCTGCGCTTCCAGACGCTGCGCGTCGAGGAACTCGAGGAAGGCCCGTCGGTGATGCTACAGAAGCGTGACCGTGACGACCGCCCTACCCGCGGACCACGTGATGATCGCGGTGACCGGGGCGACAGTCGTGACCGGGGCGACAGCCGTGACCGGGGTGATCGTTTCGACCGCGGTTCCCGCGGCCCACGCGACGAATAGGGAGTTTTGAAAAATGGTTGAAATCGCACAACAGTCTTCTCGCCGTCCGTTCTTTCGTCGCCGCAAATCGTGCCCGTTCACCGGACCGAATGCGCCGAAAATCGACTACAAGGACATTCGCCTTCTGCAGCGCTACATTTCCGAGCGCGGCAAGATCGTTCCAAGCCGGATCACCGCTGTCTCGATCAAGAAGCAGCGCGAGCTTGCAAAAGCGATCAAACGCGCTCGTTTTCTGAGCCTCCTGCCTTATGTAATCAAGTAAGATCATTCGCAAAATCGGGGCGCATTGCTTGTCGCGGTGCGCCCTCAAAATCGATCCATGTTGGGCCGGGCAATCCTTGATCCGGTTCTAACCGCAAGCGCGGGACAGCGTCATGAAACCACAAAGCCTTCTGATTGCGATTGTTGCCGGAACGACCTCTGTCGTGCTCCTGGCGGCCGGCCTTGCCGGGACGGCGCTTGCCTTGCCGCTGATGGTGCTTTCGCCCTTGCCGATCGCGATTGCGGGCCTCGGCTGGGGCAGTCTCGCCGGTTTGGTTGCAGCCATCATTGGCTCCTTCCTGCTCAGTGTTGTTTTTGTCGGCTTCAGCGGCGTTTTCTTTGCAATCATCATTGCCTTGCCGATGGCCTATCTTGTTCATCTGATCGGACTTTCGCGCCAGGATGACCCGGCGCTTCCCGAGGAATGGTTTCCGGTGGGCGATGTCTTGTTTCGCGCCATCATCATCGGCGGCATTGTGGTCGGCAGCGTCCTGATTGTCTCGGGTTTTGATATCAGTGAGGTAACGGCTGCCGCGCACAGCTCTTTTGACGATGCCCTGAAAACGCTTGATCCGCGCGCGCGCGATGCCATGCTGAAAGCGATCGACTTTCAGGTGCGCCTGACGCCTTATTCTATGGCGATGGTCTGGTTGCTCGTGGTCTGGCTCAATCTCTGGCTTGCCATCAAGGTCGCCAAAACATCGGACCGGCTGCGTCGCCCCTCGTTTCGCCTGCGCGATGCCGATCTTCCTTTATACACGCTGGCGCTTTTCGGTGCGGGCATAGTGATCAGCTTCATTCCGGCGCCCCTCGGCTTCGCCGGTGCGGCCTTTGTCGGCATCATCGCGATGGCGCTCATCATTCTTGGTTTCAACACGCTTCATGTCATCACCGCGCGCAATCCCCTGCGGGGAATGCTTCTCACCTTCGTTTATTTCGGCACGATCCTGATCGGTCTGCCCGCAATCGCGATTTTTCTGATCGGCTTGCTCGATCTCGTCTTCAAACTCCGGAACCGCTATCGCACGGCTCACCCGGACTGAACCCACAACTTCAACAGGAGTATAATTCATGGAAATCATTCTACTTGAGCGCATTGCCAAACTCGGCCAGATGGGCGACGTTGTCCGCGTCAAAGACGGCTTCGCGCGCAACTTCCTTCTGCCTTCGGGCAAGGCGCTGCGGGCGACGGACGCCAACCGCCGGAAATTCGACACCCAGCGCGCCGAACTCGAAGCGCGCAACCTCGAACGCAAATCCGAAGCAGCGAGTGCCGGCGATAAACTGACCGGCTTCACCTTCGAAGTGATCCGCTCCGCCGGTGAAACCGGCCAGCTTTATGGTTCGGTTTCCGCCCGCGATATCGCTGATACGCTCAATGCCGCAGGCTACAATGTCAGCCGCTCGCAGGTGGCGCTTGAGCAGCCGATCAAGACGATCGGCCTTCATTCCGTACCGATTTCGCTTCACCCGGAAGTTGAAGTGACCGTGATCGCCAACGTCGCGCGCTCATCCGACGAGGCAAAACGCCAGGTCGCCGGTGAAGACCTCTCGCAGCGCGAGGAAATCGAGCTCGACCTTCAGGTTTTTGACGGCGATATGGACGGTTTCTTCGAAGACGATGGCGACGATAACAAGTAAGTCGCGGCCTCATCGCTGATCATATTGGAAAACCCGGAAAACGCGCGCCGTTCTCGGGTTTTCTCCAAGTTTTCTCCGGGTTTTTCATGACTGATACAAAAAGACTATAATCGGTATAAGATTCTGATTTTTCACGTTTTTGATCATCCTATCCACGTGTTTTCACAGGCTTGTTCACAATCACCTGCCCGCACACTGACAAAACCGCGACAAATCAAAAAAATAATCCTTGCAAGGGATTCTTTCCTTTTGTCGGCTTTCCTAACCGGTTATCACCGTCCATCATCGAATTAAGGACGAAACTGACATGCCACCGGCTCCCGGCTTTGCGCCTGCGAATGAACCGCAGAAGATTGAGGAATACCGCAAGCTTCCGGCCAATATCGAGGTCGAGCAGGCGCTGCTCGGCGCCATCCTTGTCAACAACAACGCCTATGACCGGGTGTCCGACTTTCTGAAACCGGAACATTTCTTCGAACCGATCCATCAGTTGATCTATGAAGAAGCCGGCAAGATCATCCGCATGGACAAGATCGCAAACCCGATCACCGTCAAAACCTTTCTGCCACAGGATCAACAGGTCGGCGACATAACGCTCGCGCAATATCTCGCCCGGCTTGCGGGCGAAGCCACCACAATCATCAATGCGGTCGATTATGGCCGCGCGATACAGGACCTTGCGATCCGCCGCGCGCTGATCGGCGTTGGCGAGGAAGTGGTCAACACCGCTTTCGACGCACCCTCCGGCCATTCGCCGCGTGATCAGATCGAGGATGCGGAAAAACGCCTTTTCGCGCTTGCCGAAACCGGCAATCAGTCGCGCGGTTTCATGAATTTCGCGGAAGCGCTTACCCAATCCGTGCGCATGGCGGCGGCAGCCTATCAGCGCGAGGGGCAGCTTTCAGGTTGCGCAACGGGGCTTGTCGATCTCGACCGGCGGATGGGCGGCCTGCAATCGTCCGACCTCATCATCATCGCTGCGCGCCCCGGCATGGGCAAGACTTCGCTTGCGACCAATATCGCCTATAACATCGCCGCCGCTTACGAGCCCGAGGTGCAGGCGGACGGGACAATCAAGGCGAAGAATGGCGGTCGGGTGGGCTTTTTCTCGCTTGAAATGTCGGCGGAACAGCTCGCAACCCGCGTGATTTCCGAACAGGCAGAGATTTCATCCTCCAGAATCCGGCGCGGCGAGATCACCGCTGCCGATTACGACAAGCTCACTTATGCAATGCAGGACATGCAGTCGAAGCCCCTCTTCATCGATCAGACCGGCGGCATCTCGATTGCACAGCTTGCAACCCGCGCGCGCCGCCTGAAACGCCAGCACGGGCTTGATGTTCTGGTCGTTGATTATGTTCAGCTGATGAGCGGCAGTTCAAAGAATGCGGCGAACCGCGTTCAGGAAATCACCGAGATCACCACCGGGCTCAAATCGCTCGCAAAAGAGCTCAATGTGCCGATTATCGCCCTGTCACAGCTCTCGCGTGCCGTCGAAAGCCGCGACGACAAGCGCCCTCTGCTTTCGGATCTTCGTGAATCCGGCTCCATTGAGCAGGACGCCGACGTTGTGATCTTCATCTATCGTGAGGAATATTATCTCCAGAACAAAGAGCCGCCCCAGGATGATCCGGGCTATGCGGAATGGTTTACCAAAATGGAGAAAGCGCGCGGTGTTGCCGAAATCATCGTCGCCAAACAGAGACACGGCCCGACAGGGATCGTGCAGGTTGCCTTCACACCGCAGTTCACGCGCTTCTCGGACCTTGCCGATCCGTCGCGCCTGCCGGACCATTATTAGGTTTTGCCGCTGATGTCCGATCCGCTTCACGATCAGGATAGGCACAAGGCGTTTTACTCCGACTTCACGCCAAGCCTCGCTTCCGGTCGTCTCACCATTGATCTTTCGGCTTTCGCGGACAATTGGCGTTTTCTGCGCGACCAGATGAGCACTCAAGACGCCGATGCGCCGGAATGCGCCGCCGTGATCAAGGCTGATGCTTACGGGATCACTCTTGAACACGCGGTCGAGACACTCACCGAGGCCGGGTGCCGGACCTATTTCGTGGCGACCCCGCAGGAGGCGCTGTCAGGGCGCGGCCTCACCGAAGCAGCCGATATCTTTGTCCTCAACGGCCTTGCCCCGGGCGCGGCTTCCTTCTATCGCGACAATCGCCTTCAGCCTGTGCTGAATTCCATGCCGGAAATTCACGAATGGGCGGCAGAGGGTGGCTTCTATCCGGCAGCGCTGCATATCGACACCGGCATGAACCGGCTCGGTCTTCGCGAAGAAGAGGCGCGCGCTCTCGCCGCCAACAAGGCGCTGTGCCAGAAGCTGAACTTATCGCTCATCATGAGCCACCTTGCCTGCGCCGACACGCCGCGCTCGCTGATGAACGGGTGCCAGCTATCGAGCTTTCAGGCGATTGCGGGCTTGTTTCCGGGCGTGCGGCGCTCGCTTGCGAATTCCGCCGGAATTTTCAATGGTGCAGCGTTTCATATGAACCTCGCCCGGCCCGGCATTGCGCTTTATGGCGGGGCGGCTCTGGCGATTCATGTCGGCGATAATCCGATGAAACCGGTGGTCAAGGCGGAAGCGCGGGTGCTCCAGGTCCGCGCCGTCAAGCAGCATGAGAGCGTCGGCTACAGCGCTGCCGAAGTCGTCGAGCGCGATTGCCTGATCGCCATCCTCAGCGTCGGTTACGCCGACGGATACTTGCGTCGGGCCGGCTCGACCACGCGGGAAAAAGGCGCGTCGGTGTTTCTGCGCGGTCAGGCGGCACCGCTGGTCGGACGGGTATCCATGGATATGATCGCCGTCGATGTCACAGCCATTGCCGGTGTCACGCGTGGCGATTATGCCGAGGTTTTCGGGCCCAACATTCCAGTCAGTGTGGTTGCTGGCCACGCCCGGACGATTGACTACGAATTTCTGACCGGGCTTGGCAAACGCTATACCCGCCACTATGGCCCGCTTTGAGCGGCTGGGAGATGGATCCTTGGCAAAGTTGAAATCCCGTTTTGTCTGCCAGACCTGTGGCGCGGTCACCACACGCTGGCAGGGCAAGTGCGAAAGCTGCAACGACTGGAACACGATTGTCGAAGATATCGAGATCGCTGGAATTGGTGGCGGCCCCGGCAAGCCGATGCGCAAGGGCCGGGTCATTCCCCTCACCGCGCTCGACGGCCCGTCAGACCAGGCACCACGGGTTGAAACCGGTCTTTCGGAACTTGACCGGGTCACCGGCGGCGGCTTCGTGCGGGGCTCGGCGCTGCTTCTTGGCGGCGATCCCGGGATCGGCAAATCCACAATTCTGCTTCAGGCGGCAAGCGCGCTTGCCGGGCGCGGCCACAAGGTCGTCTATATATCCGGCGAGGAGGCGATCGAACAGGTGCGCCTGCGCGCGCAGCGGCTCGGGCTTTCGGGCGCAGCCGTACGGCTCGGCGCTGAGACAAGTGTCGAGGATATTCTGGCAACCCTCGAGAACGAGAAGAACGCCGCACTCGTGATCATCGATTCGATCCAGACCCTGTGGACCGATCAGGCCGAATCAGCGCCCGGAACGGTGACGCAGGTGCGCGCCTCCTCGCAGGCGATGATCCGCCACGCGAAACAAACAGGGTCGACGGTGGTGCTGGTCGGTCATGTAACGAAAGAAGGCCAAATCGCGGGGCCCCGCGTGGTCGAGCATATGGTCGATGCCGTTCTTTATTTCGAAGGGGAAGGCGGCCACCAGTTCCGTATCCTGCGCGCGGTCAAGAACCGCTTCGGCCCGACCGATGAGATCGGTGTGTTCGAAATGACCGGAATGGGCCTGCGCGAAGTGCCCAATCCGTCGGAACTCTTTCTGGGCGAGCGCAACCAGACCGCGCCCGGCTCCTCGGTCTTTGCCGGTATGGAAGGATCGCGCCCGCTGCTTGTCGAAATTCAGGCGCTGGTAACGCCGTCCAGCCTCGGCACGCCGCGGCGCGCGATTGTCGGCTGGGATTCCGCGCGGCTTGCGATGGTGCTTGCCGTGCTCGATGCCCATTGCGGCGTGCGGCTTTCGGGCCATGACGTCTATCTCAATGTCGCAGGCGGCCTCAAGATCAGCGAACCCGCCGCCGACCTTGCGATTGCGGCGGCGCTGACCTCCTCGCTCTCCGGCGTCGCGCTGCCGAATGATGCGGTCTATTTCGGTGAGGTCAGCCTTTCCGGTGCGGTGCGCCCGGTCTCGCACAGCGCCACCCGGCTCAAGGAATCGGCAAAGCTCGGCTTCGCCCGCGCCACCTGCCCGACACAGGGCGACAAGAATGCCGCCCATCCGCTGAAGCACGTGCACATGATCGACAATCTCAGTGCTCTCGTCGCGCAAATCCTTGCCTCTGCCAAAAATGCGACGGGCGGCATGGCTGAGGATCGCAAGAGCGGAGATGCTTGAAAGGCCGCCGTCAATTGATAATCTTTACGATATTCGAGCTGCTTTGGTTGCAAATCAGGTCAAAGGTTGCAAAAGACTTGTAAAAATGGCCGAGTTGTTAGAGAACGCGAAGATCGTTGCCCGAATGCCCGGCACAGCCCAGGGGATGCGATCCAGCGCACTGCCTTGTTTCTTGCAATGCTCGTTCGGGCATTATGCCATGAATTGGACGTCGAATGCAGTTTGCCCTTCTTGATATCTTGGTCGTTGTCGTGGTCGCCATGTCGGCGCTTCTTGCGATGGTGCGCGGTTTTTCGCGCGAGGTTCTGTCCGTCGCCTCCTGGCTTGCCGCTGCTGCCGCAGCCCTTGCCGTTGCCGTGTGGGATGATCCGCTGACACCCGTCGTCAAGACCTATATCGCCAACAACACGATCGCAATGATCGTCACCATCTCGATTGTGTTTATTCTGGTGCTGATCCTCGTCAGCATGGTGACCATGCGGATATCGGATTTCATCATCGATTCGTCCATCGGCGCGCTCGACCGCACGCTCGGCTTCCTGTTCGGCGCGGCGCGCGGGGTGCTGCTTTTCGTTGTCGTGACGGGCATGTTCAACTGGCTCGTTCCGGAAGGTCAGCCGGAGTGGATCGCTCAGGCGAAATCCAAACCTTTCCTCGACAATCTCTCAAAGCAGCTGATCGCTTCACTGCCAGAAGATATCGAGAGCTTTGTCGATATCGGAAAAGGCATTATATCCGGGGAAGAACCACCGCAACCTGCCCCGGAGACCGATGAAAAAGGCCCAGCGACAATCCGGGAAGAGCAACGCAACGAACTTGATCGCGTGATCGAGGGTGAAACCAAACAACAGTGAGTGTTTCCATGGTCCATCAGGGCGATTCTGACGACGCTTTCCACGAGGAATGCGGGGTGTTCGGCATTTTCGGGCATGACGATGCTGCTGCCCTCACTGTCCTCGGCCTTCATGCGCTTCAACACCGCGGTCAGGAAGCATCCGGTATTGTCGCCTATGATGGCACGCATTTTTCGGCGGAGCGTCATGTCGGTCTCGTCGGCGATACGTTTTCACGCAAGAGCGTGATCGACCGCCTTCCCGGCAACAGGGCGATCGGGCACAACCGCTATTCCACAACCGGCGGCGCGGGCCTGCGCAACATCCAGCCCCTCTTTGCCGAATTTGCCGGTGGCGGCTTCGCGGTTGCCCACAATGGCAATTTGACCAATGCCCTGACGCTGCAGCGACAGCTTCAGATGAAGGGGGCGATTTTCCAATCCACATCGGATACCGAAACCATCCTTCACCTGATTGCGACATCGACCTATGCGCGTCTCGTCGACCGCTTCATCGACGCTCTGAAAAAAGTCGAAGGCGCCTATTCCCTGATCGCGATCAGCCAGCAGAAGATGATCGGCTGCCGCGATCCGCTCGGCATTCGCCCGCTCCTCCTCGGCGATCTGGGCGGTGCCTATATTCTCGCATCCGAGACCTGCGCCTTCGACATTATCGGCGCGACCCTGATCCGCGAAATCGAACCGGGCGAAATGGTGGTGATCACCGAAGACGGCCTTGAAAGTCATCATCCGTTCAATCAGACCGGCAACCGGTTCTGCATTTTCGAATATGTCTATTTCGCCCGCCCGGATTCAACCTTCAGGGGAAATTCCGTCTATGAGGTGCGCAAGCAGATTGGCCGGGAACTCGCGACCGAGCGGCCAGTCGAGGCCGATGTCGTGGTGCCGGTTCCCGATTCCGGCACGCCAGCTGCCATCGGTTATGCACAGGAAGCAGGCATTCCCTTCGATCTTGGCATTATCCGCAATCATTATGTCGGGCGAACCTTTATCGAACCATCGGATTCCGTACGACACATGGGCGTGCGCCTGAAGCACAATGCCAACAAGCAGGTGCTCAAGGGCAAGCGCGTCATTCTGGTTGATGACTCGATTGTCCGTGGCACCACATCGGTGAAAATTGTCCAGATGGTACGCGATGCCGGGGCGGCGGAAGTGCACATGCGTGTCGCTAGCCCGCCGACAATGTCGTCCTGCTATTATGGCGTCGATACACCGGAAAAAGGCAAGCTCCTCGCCTCGCGCATGTCGATTGCCGAAATGCAGACCTATATCAACACCGATAGTCTGGCTTTTCTCTCGATTGACGGACTTTACCGTGCTGTCGGCGTTGCAACGCGCGATGCACTGATGCCGCAATATTGCGACGCCTGCTTCACCGGCGACTACCCGACCGCGCTTACAGACAGAGAAGGCGGCGGCAATGTGCGCCAACTCTCTTTGTTGTCCGAGGCCGGCTGATGAGCCGATCGCTTGAGGGCAAGATCGCGCTTGTCACCGGCGCATCGCGCGGCATTGGCTATGCGGCGGCAAAGGCCTTCGCCGCGGCGGGCGCTCATGTGATCGCGGTTGCGCGCACCGTCGGCGGCCTGGAAGAGCTTGACGACGCGATCCAAAGCAGCGGCGGCAGCGCGACCCTTGTGCCTCTCGACCTGCGGGACGGCCCGGCCATCGACCGGCTGGGCGGAGAGATTTACAAGCGCTGGGGCCGGCTTGACATCCTTCTTGCAAATGCCGGTGTGCTCGGCACGATCACACCGCTGAGCCATCTGGAGCCCAAGGTCTTTGATGAGGTCATGGCAACCAATGTAACGGCAAACTGGCGGCTGATCCGCTCGCTCGATCCGCTGCTTCGCCAATCCGATGCCGGACGCGCGCTGTTTATCTCCTCGGGAGCGGCCCATAGCTGCCGACCCTATTGGGGCGCCTATGCCATGTCGAAGGCCGCACTCGAAGTCATGGCCCTTGTCTATTCACGCGAAACTGCGAATACACCGATCAAGACCATTGTCATCAATCCCGGTGCCTTGCGCACCGCCATGCGCGCGCTCGCAGCGCCCGGTGAAGACCCGGCAACTCTGAAAACACCTGCCGATCTTGCACCGCATCTGGTTGAACTCGGCGGCTCTACCACCGACAAGAGCGGCGTCCTGTGGGATTTTTCCACATTGGGCTTCACCGCACTCTAAGGATCGCCGCCTGGTCAATCACGGATTGCGTGATGAAACGCGATTTGATTGCCTTTGATACCGTTCTCACATGACGCATTCACCGGGCAGAGCGGCCGCCTTCCATCTCGTATTCATTCGGTAAATATCTCTGACCTTGATTTGTCCACAAACGCAGAGAAAACCCTTCAGTTCGTGGCTTCTTTAATTCTGCAACACACGTGGCCGTGAGAACGGCGTGAACGCTGACACACTTCGTCTCCTGCGATAAGGCAATGTGTGTTCGGGTGCGATCTGTTGTCTGCCAGAAACAAGCATTGTTGAAACCAGAGGGAATTCATAATGCTGTTTCTGACATTCTTGAAAATCATGCACCTTTCCGGCCTGATGGCGGGATTCGGCGGCGCGCTCTATACAGATTACCTGATGATCAGCGGCGGTATATTGAGACCGCTCAAACCGCAAACCCTGATCGAAGTGAAACGCCTGTCGCGGGTTGTAACCTGGGGGCTTGTGCTTCTGTGGATATCCGGCGCAGCGCTTGCCTATGAGGCCTACCTGACGAATGAGGTATTTCTCGAAAATGAGAAATTCTGGGCCAAAATGGTGATGGTCGTGATTCTCACTCTCAACGGATTTTTTGTCCACTATGTTGTCCTGCGGGAAGCAGAGCGTAGCATCAATAAGCGGCTTCTGATCGATTCGCCATTGCCCGTGCTGGTCCTGCTTGCGGCAACAGGCTTGATTTCCTTTGTATCCTGGACCCTGCCCTTCATTCTCGGCAAGGCATCGGAATTCAGTTATGTGCTGCCATTCGGGCTTTTCATGTCGGTCTGGCTTATTCTGGTGCTGAGCGCCGTTGCGGGAGTTCTGAGCCTTGTCGCCCTGCATGATCTCTGGACACGGTATCAGGCGAAGGGCACTCGACGCCCGCATCATCAGAACTTATGCGCAGACCGTGCAGTCGTCGCCTAGGCGGTGCTCAAAGGCTCGCTGCACGCGCCACGAGTGCAGCAGCCTTCATCTCGGCAAAGCGGTAGGCGCGGCGATGCTGCGCATCCGCATCCTCGCCCCATTGCTCGATGTTCCAGTCTTCGTCGATATGAGCGCTCCGCCAGGCTTCCTCGGTGGTGAGTTGCCCTTCCCGGACTGCAAGAGCGAGAAGACAGGAGCCCATCAATGTCGTCATGGTGTGGAGCGCCGCCAGATCAAGCGGGCTTTGGATCCTTGCGAGCGCATTGTCGACAGCCTTCAGCGTCGCACCCGGCTGAGCCACATGGATGACGCCTGCCGCGAGAAGAAAGCGGCCGTTCAGATGCGCTTCTGCCCAGCGCAGCACCGGGTCCCAATGCGCCGACTGGCGGGCAACCAGGCGCTCGGGCGCCTCCGCGCGGTAGCACAGAAGGTCCGTACCGGAAAAGCGGACGATTTCCGCGCGCACCTCGGCCATGCTGGCTGCGACACCGTCTATCGCGGAATTGACGAGCCGTGTGAGCGGCATGGTCTTCGGATCAATGTGGTCGCGTTGCGCGCTCCATTCCTCGACAAGTCGTTCGATGACAGGTCTTGATGCAACCTTCAGGAGCGCGCGTGCCGGGGTCCGCACGGGCCGTCCATCAAGCTGGAGCAGAAAGCCGTCGTCATCCTCGACATGGCTGACGCTTGTATAGAAGCGTTTCGGCAATGGTCGTGCGGAGGCGATCTGGGCTTTGCGCGCGGGGCTTTCGCCCGGATTTTCCGGGTCCGCACCAAGGCCAAAAATATCAAAGGTGCCGCTCATCGGCAAAACTCCGTCATGCGAGATGACTGCGCAAGGCGGTCGCAAGCGCCGGGTAGTCATCAAGGATCATATGCGCGCCCGCCCTGGCGAGGCTTTTCACATCGTGATAGCCCCAGGCAACGCCAAAAGCGCGGATATCGGCCGCGCGCGCCATCTGCATATCATAGGTCGTGTCGCCGATCATGATCGCATTTTCCGGGCCAATGCCGGTGTCGGAAAGCGCGTTCAGGATCATGCCGGGATTCGGCTTGGAGGGCGCATTGTCCGCCGTCTGGATACTATGGAATGCGTTGATCCAGCCTTCGCGCTCCAGCATCTGGTCGACAGAGCGGCGCCCCTTTCCGGTCGCGATTGCAAGGCGTACGTCATCACGCTGAGCAAGCGCGTTCACAAGATCTCTGGCGCCATCATAGAACGGCTCGTCAATCGTCTCTTCCGCCACCAGTTCATGAAAGCACCGCTTGAAGGTCTCCGTCAGTGCTCCAGCGTGATGGCGCTCGTCGTCTTCAAGCAGTTCGGTGATCGCGATCTTGAGCGACAGGCCGATGACGCGCCGTGTCGCACGGTCGCCGGGTTCCTGAAGGCCATGTTCGGCAAAGGTCCGCTTCATGGTCGCAATCACCCGGTGCTGGCCGTCGACCAGCGTGCCGTCGCAATCGAACACGACGAGATGCGGATGGGTTGCCGTCATTCCACGTCTCCCGCGTCCACCGTTTCGCTCTGGACAGCATCATAGGTGTTTTCGTCGAAACCGAGCAGGTTCCAGCTCTGCACCATATGTGGCGGCAGCGGTGCGGTCACGTCGATCTGGCTGCCATCCGGATGGGGAATGATCAGACGACGGGCGTGAAGATGGAGCTTCTGCTGAATACCGCCGGGAATTTCCCAATTCTGGATCGAGAAATATTTCTTGTCGCCGATGATCGGATAGCCAAGATAATCCATATGGGCGCGCAGCTGGTGCATGCGTCCCGTGATCGGGCGCAGGCTGACCCAGCACAGATTCTGTCCGACCCATTCCATGGCAGAATAGAGCGTCACGGCGTGATCGGCATCCTTGGCGCGGTCGCGCAAGACACGCATCTTCTGGTCGCCATGCTCATCCTCCTCCTTGATGAGCCATGTCGACACCCGTCCCTGTGGCGGGCGCGGCACCCCGCGCACCAGCGCCCAGTAAACCTTCTTCGTGGTCCGGTCGCGAAAGGCCTTGGTCAGAAACGCCGCCGCAAGTCTGGTCTTGGCAATCACCAATACCCCCGATGTGTCACGGTCAAGGCGGTGGACGAGGCGCGGCTTCTGGCCTTTGCGGTCACGGTAGGCCTCCAGCATGCCATCGACATGGCGGTTAAGGCCTGACCCGCCCTGAACCGCGAGGCCCGCCGGCTTGTTGATGACAAGCACCATATCATCTTCGAACAGGGTGTTTTCCGCCAGAACATCACCGTCATGGCGGTCGCGCATGGTGCGGGCGGTGACGGGCTTTGGCTGGCCGTCTTCTTCAAGCGGCGGAATGCGGACAGTCTGGCCGACCGCAAGCCGGGTCGATGTCTTCACGCGGGCGCCGTCCACCCGGATCTGCCCGGAGCGCATCAGCTTTTGCAAATGCCCGAAACTCAAACCCGGATAGTGGAACTTGAACCAACGGTCGAGGCGCATGCCTGCCTCGTCCGCGGCAACACTCTTCTGCTCAACGGCAGCCATGGGAACCTTCATTCTGAAAATGACGCGAAGAGCGCGCCTATGCTGTGGCTCTTACAAGCATGAGACCGGCCATCAAAGCAAGTATGGAAAGCGCCACCGAGCCCAGCACATAAAAGATGGCGCTCACGCTTTCGCCGCGTTGCCAGAGGAGTACCGCATCGAGCGAGAAAGCGGAAAAGGTTGTGAAGCCGCCGAGAACGCCCGTCGCGAGAAAGAGCCGCCATTCTGTGGCCGAGGTGATGGCCGCGCCTTTGCGCGCAAGAATGGCGATCAGAAGGCCCATCAGGAACGAACCGAGGATATTCACAACCAGCGTCCCCACCGGAAAGCCCGGCCCGAGCGCGCGCAGGGCGACCAGTCCGACAAGATGCCGCGATGCCGCCCCAACAGCCCCCCCGAGCGCCACAAGCATGAGATGAAACACGCCTATTCCTCCTCCCGTTTCGGCAGGCGGCCTGCCCGCTCGGCTCTCAGAGCGGCCCAATAGTCGAGCCGCTTTCTGATCTCACGCTCAAAACCACGCTCGACCGGGGCATAAAAAGTCTGGCGGCGCATTTTATCAGGAAAATAATCCTGCCCTGAAAAAGCCTGCGGCGCATCGTGATCATAAGCATAATCCGCGCCGTAGCCTTCGTCCTTCATCAGTCCGGTCGGGGCGTTCAGAATGTGCTTTGGCGGCAGGAGCGAGCCGTTCTCGCGCGCTGCGCGCATCGCGTTCTTGTAGGCCTTGTAGACCGCGTTCGATTTCGGCGCTGTCGCAAGATAGACGCAAGCCTGCGCCAGCGCGAGTTCTCCCTCGGGCGAACCCAGATAATCATAGGCGTCCTTGGCCGCATTCGCGATGACGAGCGCCTGGGGATCGGCGAGCCCGATATCCTCGCTTGCCATGCGCACAAGGCGGCGCCCGAGATAAAGCGGATCCTCACCCGCATCGAACATGCGTGCGAGATAGTAGAGTGCCGCATCCGGGTCAGAGCCGCGCACGGACTTGTGAAGCGCGGAGATCAGGTTGTAGTGCCCGTCCTGACCCTTGTCATAGACGGGCGCGCGCCGCTGAAGGACGGACTGCAAGGCGGCACTGTCAAAGCATTCCTTTTCGCCCGCCGCCCGCCAGACTTCTTCAGCCAGCATCAGCGATGCCCGCCCGTCACCATCCGCCATGCGCAAAAGGCTTGCGCGGGCATCCTCCGTCAGCGGCAGGGGGCGGCCTTCGCTCGCCTCCGCACGGAGGAGAAGATCGGCAAGCGCTGCCTCATCGAGGGCACGGAAGGTCAGCACCTGTGCGCGCGACAGAAGCGCGGCGTTGAGTTCAAAGGACGGGTTTTCGGTCGTCGCCCCAATGAGGACGACCGTGCCATCCTCCATTACCGGCAGGAAGGAATCCTGCTGCGCACGGTTGAAGCGGTGGATTTCATCGACAAACAAAAGTGTACCCTTGCCCGAGTGACGCCGCGCGCGGGCGAGTTCGAAGGTTTTCTTCAGATCGGCAACGCCGGTAAAAATCGCTGATATCTGATCAAAGGCCAGATCGGTTTCAGCGGCGAGAAGGCGGGCAACCGTGGTCTTGCCCGTTCCCGGCGGACCCCAGAAAATCAGCGAGCCGAGGGAGCGCGAGCGCAACATCCGGGTGAGCGTGCCGCTCTCGCCAATGAGATGCGGCTGGCCCACGACCTCGGAAAGATGGACCGGGCGAAGCCGGTCCGCCAGCGGTCGCGGCGTGCTGTTCGGCAAATCAGGCGAGGCGAAAAGGTCAGCCACGGATTTTATCGGATTGAAGAACCTTGCCGCCCCGGTTGACAGCAAACTGCCAGCTCGGCTGGCGTGCGCTCACCATCTCTTCAAGCTGCCGGGTGGTTTCGACTGTCCGCCCGTTGAGGCGCAGGATGATATCGCCGGGGCGCAGGCCAAACCGGGCGGCAAAGGAGCGCGGCGTGATTTCGGTAATGACGACGCCTCTGGTTGGTCCCCTGAAGCGCAGTTCATCGGCAAGCGCGGGCGACAAGTTTGCAATTGTCGCGCCCGAAAACGGCTGCTGGCCGTCAAGCAGGCGCACATCGCGGGGCACGGTTTCAGGCGGTGGCACCAGATCGACCTCGATCGTCTTTTTCCTGCCCGCGCGCACGACCGACAAGGCCGCCTTTTTGCCGACGCCAAGCGTCGCCACCCGGTAGTTGAAGCCGTTCACATCATCAAAGCCAGCCTCGTTGACAGCGACGATGAGATCGCCAACCGCAAGCCCGCTCTGTGCCGCGGGGCTCTTGTCATAAAGACTGGTGATGAGAATGCCGGAGGGATTTTCGAGACCGAGCGCGAGAGCGCTGTCTGCATCAACATTCTGGAATTCCGCTCCGATCCAGGGATGTTCGACGCGGGTGCTGCCGCGCAGGGCGCTATTCACCACGGTCTGCACCATGTCGGAAGGAATGGCGAAACCGATACCAATAGAGCCGCCGCTTTTGGAAAAGATCGCTGTATTGATGCCGACAATATCACCGTTCACATCAATCAGTGCGCCACCGGAATTTCCAGGATTGATTGCAGCGTCTGTCTGAATGAAAAAGCTTGAATCGGAAATGCCGGCCTGGGTGCGGGCAAGCGCGGAGACAATGCCTTGCGTCACCGTCTGGCCAACGCCAAACGGATTGCCGATGGCAAGCACCAGATCGCCCACTTCCAGGCTGTCCTGCCGCGCGAAGGAAAGCGCCGGGAAGGAAGCACCGTCGCTAACAAGTTTGAGGACCGCGAGATCGCTGTTTTGATCTTTGAGGATCACCTCGGCCTCAAACTCGCGCCGATCCGAAAGGGCGATGCGGATATCGGTCGCATCGGCAATGACGTGGAAATTGGTGACGACAATGCCCGACGGGTCGACAATCACGCCGGAGCCGAGAGAGCTGCTTTCCCGTGGCCGCGAGCGGCCAAAATCCCGGTTGCTGAAAAATTGCTCGAAAAACGGATCGCCTGCAAACGGCGATACCCGCTCGCGCACCATGCGGGTCGCATAAACGTTGACGACCGAGGGGGCGCTGCGTTTGACCACCGGCGCGAAGGTCAGTTTCACCTCGGATTGGAGTGTTGGAACCGCGGCATTCTGGTCCCCGCCGAGACCGCGCAACGGCGTCTCGGCATAGGCGCCGGTGACTGCGAGATGTGCGGTGACCACGGGCAGAAAACCGCCGATGATGAAAAGAGCAGCCGTAAGGGCAAACCCCGTCATGAATGGTGCTTTGGATCGCATCTGAACTTTCCCGATCAGGTCATATACCCTATCATATCAGCCCGTGGCGGATCACGCTCTCGCCCATTTGCTCCACAGCTTCGCGGGCGCTGCGATAGGTCATCCCCAGAACAGCACGGGATTTGGCGTTCGAGACATGCCGCTCAATGCCGAGATCCGGCAGGACCGAGGCAAGAGAAGGGTCGATTTTACGCGCTATCTTGATCAGAAAATCGGGCAGCGTGCGTTTCGGTATCTTTCCCGCACGGTCGGGGAATTTCCGTGCCAGCGTCGCGCCGATTTCCTGCATTGACAGGTATTCGCTGACACAGGCAAAGCGTTCACCCGCCGCAGCGTCATGCAGCATGGCGCGAATATGGGCCTGCGCGACATCGCGCACATCGACAACCATGTAACCGACGCGCGGCACCGCCGGGATCTTGCCGGCCAGCATATCGGCGATAACGGTAGCCGAGGTGCCGGCGGATGCATCGATCAGCGGGCCCATGACGAAGCCAGGGCAGATCGTGGCAAGCTGCATCGGCGTGCCGCTTTCGCGCACGAAATCCCAGGCGGCACGTTCGGCCATGAGTTTCGAGATCAGATAAGAATTTGTATGGGTTGCAGCCGGGTCCGACCAGTCGGTCTCGTCATGGGTCACCACCGGCGCGCGGCTGTCGCTGTAGACAATGGCTGCGATCGACGAGGTAACGACCGTGCGCTCGGTGCCTGCGGCGGCGGCGGCCCGGAGCACGCGCAGAGTGCCACCCTCCGCTTCCGGCACCAGGGCCATGCGGGACTGCGGCATAACTTTCGGAAAAGGCGAAGCAAGGTGAAGTACATAGCGGCAGCCAAGGGCCGCTTCCGCCCAGCCAGCATCGGCCAGAAGATCGGCCTCCACCAACTCGATGTGATCTGCCGCCTCTGGCACTTCGCTGATCAGGGCACAACGCAGCGGCGCCACTTTGGCGGCCGATCGCACGGTTCCGCGGACCCTGTATCCTTCGCGCAGGAGAGCGACGGCAACATGCTGCGCGATAAAACCTGATATGCCGGTGACAAGTACCAGATCATTCGAACCGAGCATCGGTCTTATCCTTTTTGCCTGAACTGGCCCGAACCTCGATAGCAGCGCCGAATGGCAGGTCAGTCTTTTAGCCCGCGTGAAGGCACTGACATTCAACACGTCTTCTCGTGCCCTCAATTTAGGTCATTGTGCGGCATCAACAACAAAAAAGCTCCCAATGCCGGGGCAAGGGAGCTTTTGATTCATTCTCGCAGGAAAGTGGGAGACTACGCGGCTTCGTTTGCGGCCTCAGAGGTCGGACCAGAGTCTTTTCCCTTGGCGCTGACATCGCGGTCAACGAGTTCGATCACCGCCATCGGTGCGTTGTCGCCATGGCGAAAACCGGCCTTGAGCACGCGGGTATAACCGCCGTTGCGCTCCGCATAGCGCGGTCCCAGAATGTCGAACAGCTTCCTCACCATTTCAACATCGCGAACCTTGCTGATCGCCTGGCGGCGGGCGTGAAGGTCACCGCGTTTGCCAAGCGTGATGATCTTGTCCACGACCGAACGCAGCTCTTTCGCTTTCGGCAAGGTTGTCACGATCTGTTCGTGCTTGATGAGAGAGGCCGTCATATTCGCGAACATGGCCGCGCGATGGCTCGATGTCCGACCGAGTTTGCGACCTGAATTACCGTGGCGCATTGTTGTTCTCCTTGAGCAGATGGCGGCATCCAGGCCGCCCCTATCCCGTGATTAAAAGTGATCCTCGAAGCGCTTCGCAAGCTCTTCGATGTTTTCTGGCGGCCAGTTGGCCACTTCCATGCCGAGATGCAGGCCCATCTGGGCAAGCACTTCCTTGATTTCGTTCAGCGACTTGCGCCCGAAGTTCGGGGTGCGCAGCATTTCCTCTTCGGTTTTCTGGATAAGGTCGCCAATATAGACGATGTTGTCGTTCTTCAGGCAGTTGGCCGAGCGCACCGACAATTCGAGTTCGTCAACCTTTTTCAAAAGCGCCGGGTTGAACGCAAGTTCCGGAATCTGTTCCTGAACCACTTCTTTTTCCGGCTCTTCGAAATTGACGAAGATCGAGAGCTGATCCTGGAGGATGCGCGCAGCATAGGCAATCGCATCTTCCGGGGTGAGCGAACCGTCGGTTTCAATCGTGAGCGTCAGCTTGTCATAGTCGAGAACCTGGCCCTCACGGGTATTCTCGACCTTGTAGGATACTTTTTTTACCGGCGAATAGAGGCTGTCGACCGGAATGAGGCCGATTGGCGCATCATCGGGTCGGTTGCGATCGGCAGCAACATAGCCCTTGCCGATATTGACCGTGAATTCCATGCGGATTTCAGCGCCGTCATCAAGGGTGCACAGGACGTGATCCGGGTTCAGGATATCGACGTCGCCGATGGTATTGATATCGCCGGCGGTGACGACGCCCGGCCCTTCCTTGCGGATCACCATCCGCTGAGGCCCCTCGCCTTCCATGCGGATCGCGACTTCCTTGATATTGAGAACGATGTCCGTCACATCCTCGCGAACACCCGCGATCGACGAAAATTCATGCAATACCCCGTCAATCTGCACCGCTGTTACAGCAGCGCCCTGAAGCGAGGACAACAGGACACGCCGAAGCGCGTTGCCAAGCGTCAGGCCGAAGCCACGCTCAAGGGGCTCAGCCACCACGGTCGCGACGCGGCGCGCGTCATGTCCGGGGGTGATACTCAGTTTGGTCGGCTTAATAAGCTCTTGCCAGTTCTTTGAAATCACTGTTTCAATCCTTAGTCTCGAGTGCCACGTTGGCCAATTGTGGCGTTGAAAGAGCGTGCCTCGGGCTTGTCTCTTCCGGCTCGCAAAACCGCACCGGTCCGAAATTGCGGTTTGTTGGATGTCGCTAGACGCGGCGCCGTTTGCGTGGACGGCAGCCGTTATGCGGGATCGGGGTGACGTCGCGGATCGATGAGATGACGAAGCCCGCCGCCTGAAGCGCGCGAAGTGCCGACTCGCGGCCCGAACCTGGGCCGCAAACCTCGACTTCAAGGTTTTTCACGCCATGTTCAGCCGCTTTCTTGCCTGCATCTTCTGCGGCAACCTGAGCGGCGTAAGGGGTCGACTTGCGCGAACCCTTGAAACCCATCGTGCCGGCAGACGACCAGGAGATCGTGTTTCCCTGCGCGTCGGTGATGGTGATCATCGTGTTGTTGAAGGTTGAATTCACGTGGGCCACGCCCGACGTAATGTTCTTCCGCTCGCGGCGGCGAACACGTGTGGCTTCTTTTGCCATTCTATCTGTCCTCGATCTCAGGCGCCGCCGTAACACCAGCGGCTAAACCAGACCAGCGCAATGCGCCGGTCACGAATTTTAACGTTGATTATTTCTTCTTGCCGGCAATCGGTTTCGCAGGCCCTTTGCGTGTGCGCGCATTGGTTTTCGTGCGCTGTCCGTTGACCGGCAGGCCGCGACGATGACGCAGGCCGCGATAGCAGCCAAGGTCCATCAGACGCTTGATATTCATGGATGTTTCACGGCGAAGGTCACCCTCGACCAGATAGTCGCGGTCAATCGTTTCGCGGATCTGGATCACTTCCGAATCCGACAGTTCATTAACCCGGCGTGATGGCTCAATGCCGACCGCCTGAATGATCTCTTCCGCTTTTTTAGGCCCAATCCCATGAATATAACGCAGGGCGATAACCACGCGCTTACTCGTTGGAATGTTAACGCCAGCAATACGTGCCAAGGCAAAACTCCCGTATGGGCGGCAAATGGATTATTAGTCCCGGTGCCGCTGCTTGTTGTTCGAGGTGTAAAAAGGGAGACCGCCTTCGATAGACACGAAAACGACCCGTCCTGAAATCACTACCTAATCTCGGATCGTTGGGGTCTAAGACCTATACAAGCCGACGTCAATACCCTGTTGACAAAAAAACACGATTATGATTCACGCGGGCTCGCCGCATGGACAAATGCCGCCGCGAAATGGCTCTAGGCGTCGAGAACCGCGCGGATTTCCGCCGTAACTGCATCAATCGGCTTCATCCCGTCCACCGCCGTCAGCGCACCTGAGCGGCGGTAATATTCCGACACCGGCGCGGTCTGGTCGCGATAGACCCTGAGCCGCTTCGCCAGGGTTTCGGCGTTATCGTCGGCGCGGGCGCTGCCCGTTTCGCGCGCACGATTTTCGATGCGCGACAGAAGCACGTCCTCATCAACGGTGATCTCGATCACGGCGTCGAGCTTCATTGCCTTGCGGTCGAGCAGCATATCAAGCGCCTCCGCTTGGGCGACCGTGCGCGGAAAGCCGTCCAGAATGAAGCCTTTAGCGCAATCGGGCGCTTCGATCCGCTCCGAAATGATGCCGCAGATCACGTCGTCGGAAACAAGCTCGCCACGCTCCATGATCGCCTTTGCCTTGAGGCCGACCGGGGTTCCGGCAGCAACGGCTGCACGCAACATGTCGCCGGTCGACAATTGCACGACGCCACGCTCTTCCACAAGGCGTTGTGCCTGGGTACCCTTTCCCGCTCCCGGCGGGCCAAGCAAGATCAGATTCACTTCAATTTGCCCCTCAGCTTCGACTTCTTGACCAGATTCTCATATTGTTGCGTGATCAGATGCCCCTGGATCTGCGTAACCGTGTCCATCGTGACACTCACCATAATCAAAAGGGATGTTCCGCCGAAAGCGATCTCAATTCCCACATTGGGTATGAGGAATTCAGGAATGAGGCAGACCACCGTAAGATACAGCGCGCCGACAAAAGTGATCCGGGTCAGAACGTAATCAATATACGTCGCCGTGCGCTCGCCGGGACGAATGCCCGGAATGAAACCACCCTGTTTTTTCAGATTGTCGGCCGTATCCTGCGGATTGAAGACGATGGACGTGTAGAAGAAGGCAAAGAAAATGATCAGGCTTCCATAAAGGAACAAGTAAAGCGGCTGACCGTGGCCGAGGGCTGCGGCAAGAGAATTCAGCCATTCATTGCCGCCACCCCTCGCCCCGAAACTCGCGATAGTGGCGGGCAGAAGCAGAAGTGACGTTGCGAAAATCGCCGGAATAACGCCGGATGTGTTGAGCTTGAGCGGAAGATGCGAGCTGTCGCCCTGAAACATCCGGTTACCCATCTGACGTTTCGGATATTGCACGATCAATCGCCGCTGGGCGCGCTCGAAAAACACGATAACGGCGATGGTGGCAAGGGTGATGACAATGAAGCCGAGGAGAAGCGGCGTCGAGATCGCACCGGTGCGGCCAAGTTCGAAAAGCCGTGCGACAAGCGCCGGAACACCCGCGACAATGCCTGCAAAGATGATCAGGGAAATACCGTTGCCGATCCCGCGCGACGTGATCTGCTCACCAAGCCACATCAGGAACATGGTGCCACCGGTCAGCGTGACGACCGCTGTCAGGCGGAAGAACCAGCCGGGCTCCTCGACAAGCCCGCCGCTGTTCTCCAGCCCGACAGCAATGCCATAGGACTGAACGATCGCAAGCAAGACCGTGCCATAGCGCGTATACTGATTGATGACCTTGCGGCCCTGTTCGCCCTCTTTCTTCAACTGCTCGAATTTCGGGACGACCGAGGTCATCAGCTGCATGATGATCGAGGCGGAAATATAAGGCATGATGCCAAGGGCGAAGATTGCAAGGCGGCCAACCGCACCGCCCGAGAAGGCGTTGAAAAGCCCCAGAATGCCGGACTGCGCCTGTTCAAAGGCAATTGCGAGCTGCACCGGGTCGATCCCCGGAATCGGGATATAGGTCCCCAGGCGATAGATCACCAGCGCACCAAGGGTGAACAAGATCCGCTTCTGAAGCTCCTTCGCCTTGCTGAAGGTTCCAAAATTGATATTTGCCGCAAGTTGTTCTGCCGCAGATGCCATGAAAGTCCTCTCAACGCGGGCTCAAGCCCTAAGCGAAATGGCGCGCTGCCCGCTCAATCGGGCTATCGCCGGGTCATAAACGAAATACTCATCCATTTAAATAACAAAGGCCTGAAAACTCAATCACCATTTGGCGAAAGAGTTCAGGCCCGAAGTTTTCTCGCGGAAATCAAGCACCCAGAATAGTCAGCGTGCCGCCTGCTTTTTCAACAGCAGCCGATGCCGCTTTTGACGCACCCGCCACCTCGAAGCTGAGGCCTGATTTGATTTCGCCGTCGGAAAGAAGGCGCACGCCATCCTTGATGCGGCGGATGACACCGGCGGCTTTCAGGGCTTCCGCCGTGATTGTTGCTTTGGCGTCGAGCTTGCCAGCGTCGATTGCAGTCTGGATGCGACCAAGGCTCACCGCATTGAAGTGGCTCGCATTCGGCGTGTTGAAGCCGCGCTTCGGCAAGCGCATATGGATTGGCATCTGGCCGCCCTCGAAGCCGTTGACGGCAACGCCCGATCGCGAGCTCTGGCCCTTGACGCCGCGTCCGGACGTTTTGCCAACACCGGAACCGATGCCGCGACCAACGCGCTTGCGCGATTTCATCGAACCGGGCTGCGGAGCAATTTCGTTGAGTTTCATGATCTCAATCCCAATTTTAAAAATTAAGCTTCGTCGACCACGCGAACGAGATGGTCAACCCTGCGGATCATTCCGCGCACGGCGGGCGTATCTTCGAGAACGCTGCGGCGGTGCATCTTGTTGAGGCCGAGACCGATCAGGGTCTGGCGCTGCACCGGCGGGCGGCGTGACGCGCTTCCGATCTGCTCGATGGTGATGGTTTTCTTGTCGGCCATTTTCTATCCCTCTCGCCCCTGTTACGCGACGTCTTCCACACCAGCCAACTGGCGGCGGGCCTGAAGCTCGGAAACCTTGAGGCCGCGGCGGGCAGCCACAGCGCGCGGGCTGTCTTCGTTTTTCAATGCATCGAACGTTGCACGAACCATGTTGTAAGGGTTCGACGTGCCAAGCGACTTTGCGACCACATCCTGAACGCCCAGCGTTTCGAACACGGCACGCATCGGGCCGCCGGCGATGATGCCGGTACCGGCTGGCGCTGCACGCAGAATGACTTTGCCTGCGCCATGACGGCCGGCAACATCGTGATGCAGCGTGCGGCCTTCGCGAAGCGCAACCCGGATCATGGTCTTTTTGGCCACTTCCGTTGCCTTGCGGATCGCCTCCGGTACTTCACGCGCCTTGCCATGACCAAAGCCAACACGGCCTTTCTGGTCACCGATCACCACCAGGGCTGCAAAAGCCATGCGGCGTCCGCCTTTAACGGTCTTTGCGACGCGGTTGATATGCACCAGCTTGTCTACAAACTCGCTGTCGCGCTCTTCGCGGTCCCGATCTCTTCCTGCCATGGTCTTCAACCCTTTTAGAACTTCAGGCCGCCTTCACGGGCGGCGTCCGCCAGGGCTTTCACCCGGCCATGATAAATATATGAACCGCGATCGAAGACGACTTCCTCGATACCGGCCTTTTTCGCCCGCTCGGCGATGAGCTTGCCCACAGCCGTCGCGGCATCAATGTTGCCGCCGCCCTTGATCGAGGCCTTGAGGCCCTCATCGAGGGTCGAGGCAGCAGCGACCGTGTGGCCTTTGCTGTCGTCGATAACCTGGGCATAGATGTTCGCCGACGAGCGATACACGCTGAGCCGCGGGCGACCGTTGGAAACTTCTTTGATCTGGCGGCGAACGCGGGCGCGACGACGATCTTCCGGATTTTTTTTGTAAGCCATCTGTCGATCCTACTTCTTCTTGCCTTCTTTGCGGAAGATTGTCTCGTCCGCATATTTGACACCCTTGCCTTTGTAAGGCTCTGGCGGGCGCCAACGGCGAATTTCCGACGCCACCTGACCCACCTGCTGCTTGTCGATGCCGGTGATCAGGATCTCGGTAGGCTTCGGCACGGCAACCTGAATGCCTTCCGGCACTTCATAGATCACGTCATGGCTGAAGCCGAGCGCGAGCTGGAGGTTTGTCCCCTGCATCGCTGCGCGATAACCGACACCGTTGATCTCGAGGCGTTTCTCGAAACCTGTGGTGACGCCTGTCACGAGATTCTGGATCATTGTCCGCGACATTCCCCATTTCGCGCGCGCGTCCTGAGACTTGTCGCGCGGATCCACGGAAATGCCGTCCTCGGACATTTTCACCAACACTTCATCATTGACCACGAAGGAGAGTTCACCCTTCGGACCCTTTACGGAGACGTTTTGACCGTCGATGGTTGCAGTCACGTTAGACGGAACGGCAACCGGTTTTTTCCCAATACGAGACATCAGACTTCCTGCCTGTGGTTTCGTTTCAATTCAGCGATGTGTTTTCTCGTGCCCAAGATCATCAGAAGATCTGGCAAAGAACTTCACCACCCACGTTTTCTTCCCGGGCGCGCGAATCCGACATCACACCTTTTGGGGTGGACAGGATCGAGACGCCCAGACCATTCGAGACGGTCGGAATATTTTTTACCGACGCGTAGACACGACGACCGGGCTTTGAAATCCGCTTGATTTCGCGGATAACCGGCTTTCCTTCGTAGTATTTCAGCTCAATCGTTATTTCCGATTTGCCTTTTGCATATTCGGCTTCCGAAAAACCGCGAATATAGCCCTCCGATTGCAGAACCTGAAGAACGTTGGTTCTCAACCGCGATGCCGGCGTGACGACATTTGACTTGGAACGCATCTGCGCGTTGCGGATGCGTGTCAGCATATCGCCGAGAGGATCAGTCATGCTCATCTTATGTTCCCCTTACCAGCTCGATTTGACCATGCCCGGAACCTGGCCGAAATTGCCAAGCTCACGGAGCGCGATGCGGGACATGCCCAGTTTGCGATAGTAGCCACGCGGCCGTCCCGAGACGTTGCAGCGGTTACGGATGCGGGTCTTCGAACCGTCACGTGGCATTTCCGCCAGTTTCAGGTGCAGCTTGAAACGCTCCTCGAAGGCAAGGCTTTCGTCTTTCAACTGAGCCTTGATCGCGGCGCGCTTGGATGCGAATTTAGCGACCGACTTGCGGCGACGCATATCTTTTTCAGTGGCGCTTTTCTTTGCCATGATCGTCTTTCCTCTCGTCGCCTATTTACGGAACGGGAAATTGAATTCAGCCAGAAGCCGGCGAGCTTCTTCATCGGTTCGCGCCGTGGTGCAAACCACGACATCCATGCCCCAGGTCTGGTCGATCTTGTCGTAATCGATCTCAGGGAACACGATATGCTCCTTGATGCCCATGGCATAATTGCCGCGACCGTCAAAGCTTTTCGGATTCAGACCGCGAAAGTCGCGAACGCGCGGCAGCGCGATCGTGATCAGGCGGTCGAGAAATTCGTACATGCGCGCCTTGCGCAGGGTGACTTTGCAGCCGAGCGGCATGTCTTCACGCACTTTGAAACCGGCAATCGACTTGCGCGCCTTCGTGATCACGGGCTGCTGACCGGCAATCAGCGCGAGGTCACCAAGGGCGGCACGCACTTTTTTCGAATCCGCTACAGCCTCGCCAACGCCCATATTGAGAACGATCTTCTCAATGCGTGGCACTTCCATCGGGTTCTTATACGAGAATTCTTCCGTCAGCTTGCCGCGGATGACATCGTCGTAAAGCGTTTTGAAACGCGGGGTGTAAGCTGCCTCAGCCATCGATCACTTCTCCTGAGCGTTTCGCAACGCGCACTTTTTTACCGTCATCCGCAATCTTGAAGCCGACGCGGGTCGGCTTGCCGTCTTTCGGATCCTCGATTGCAAGGTTGGAAAGCTGGATCGGCGCTGACTTCGCGATGATGCCACCTTCGTTTCCGGCCGTCTGTTTCTGGTGGCGACGGACAGTGTTCACGCCATCGACGACAGCACGCCCCTCGTCCGGCATGACCTTCGCGATCACGCCTTTGCGGCCCTTGTCTTTTCCGGCGATCACGATGACCCGGTCGCCTTTTTTCAGCTTCGCTGCCATGGTTTTCCCCTTAGAGAACTTCTGGCGCGAGCGAGATGATCTTCATGTGGTTACGGTTGCGCAGTTCACGCGGCACCGGACCGAAGATACGAGTCCCGATCGGCTCTTGGTTGTTGTTCAGAATGACGGCAGCATTGCCATCAAACCGGATGATACTGCCGTCTGGACGGCGGATGTCTTTCTTGGTGCGGACGACAACCGCCTTGCGGACGTCGCCTTTCTTGACGCGACCGCGCGGGATTGCTTCCTTCACCGACACCACGATGATGTCGCCGACAGAGGCATATTTCCGCTTCGAGCCGCCAAGTACTTTGATGCACTGAACACGGCGGGCGCCGGAATTGTCCGCGACATCCAAGTTTGTTTGCATCTGAATCATGAGCTTGCGCCTATTTTGATAGTGTTGATGACCAAATGGTCGGGCTGTTCAATGTTCAAGCTGTCGTCACGCCTGATCAGATTTCGAAAGTGCCTGACTGCGTTCAGCCAGAACCGTCCAGCGTTTATTCTTCGAGATCGGCCGACATTCCTCAATCAGCACCTGATCACCGGTCTTGAAGTGATTGTCTGCATCATGAGCCTGATAGTTCTTCGAGCGACGAACAACCTTTCCGAAAAGCGGGTGGTTGAAGCGGCGTTCCACTTTCACCACGATCGTTTTGTCGGTCTTGTCAGACACCACAGTGCCTTGAAGGATGCGCTTTGGCATGTTGTTGCCTACCCTTAAGCGTTGCTTGCTGCGCGTTTTTCGGCAGCAATTGTCAAGATTTTCGCGATATCGCGGCGAACCGCGCGAACACGCGAGGTGTTTTCCATCTGACCGGACGCCCGCTGAAAACGCAGGTTGAACTGCTCTTTCTTCAGGCCGAGGAGCTGATCTTCAAGCTCATCCAGTGTCTTCGTTCTCAAATCTGCGGCTTTCATCGCATTCAATCCTTTAGTCCGGGATGCGCTGAACAAAGCGCGTCTTGATCGGAAGCTTCATGGCAGCAAGGCGCAAGGCTTCGCGCGCTACTGTCTCGGGAACGCCGTCCATTTCGAACATGACACGGCCGGGTTTGACGCGGGCTGCCCAGAAATCAGGCGAGCCCTTGCCTTTACCCATGCGCACTTCGGTTGGCTTCGACGAAACCGGCACATCCGGAAAAATACGGATCCAAACACGGCCCGCACGTTTCATATGGCGCGTCATGGCGCGGCGAGCGGCTTCGATCTGGCGCGCTGTGATACGTTCCGGCTCCAGAGCCTTCAGGCCAAACGCACCAAAATTGAGGTCTGTGCCCCCTTTGGCAGCGCCGTGGATGCGGCCCTTGTGCATCTTGCGAAACTTTGTGCGCTTTGGCTGCAGCATTGTTTCAGTTCCCTATCAATCGTGTTCTGTACTAACGCGCGTCGCGGTCGCGATCACGACCACCGTCGCGGTCACGGCCACCTTCGCGGTCACGGCCACCTTCGCGACGCCGACCGGCACCACTTGGCGGACCATCATTGCTTTCAAGCGCGCGGGTCTCGGAAGCGGACGGATCGTGCTCAAGGATTTCACCCTTGAAAATCCATACCTTGATCCCGATGATGCCATAGGCCGTCAAACCTTCCGCGACGCCATAATCAATATCAGCACGCAGGGTGTGAAGCGGCACGCGGCCCTCGCGATACCATTCGATACGCGCAATCTCGGCACCGCCAAGACGGCCACCAACATTGATGCGGATACCGAGGGCACCCATGCGCATCGCGTTCTGGACGGAACGTTTCATCGCACGGCGGAAAGCGACACGGCGCTCAAGCTGCTGGGCGATCGACTGCGCGACCAGGGTTGCATCGAGTTCGGGCTTGCGCACTTCAATGATGTTGATGTGCACTTCCGAGTTGGTGAGTTCTGCAACCTTGCTGCGGATTTTTTCGATATCGGCGCCTTTTTTGCCGATGACGATGCCAGGACGCGCCGAGTGGATCGAAACGCGGCACTTCTTGTGCGGACGCTCGATGACGACCTTTGAGATCGCAGCCTGTTTCAGTTCTTTCATCAGCATGGCGCGTATCTTCAGGTCTTCCTGAAGCAGACGGCCATAATCGCCCTTGTCGGCGAACCAGCGGCTGTCCCAGGTCCGGTTGATACCCAGACGCAGACCGATCGGGTTGACTTTCTGACCCATTATGCGGCCTCCTCAACTTCGCGCACGACGATGGTCAGATGCGAGAACGGTTTCAAAATGCGGGCTCCGCGGCCACGAGCACGGGCGCGGAAACGTTTCATGACCATGGCCTTGCCGACATAGGCTTCGGCGACAACCAGATTGTCGACATCGAGCTGATGGTTGTTCTCGGCATTCGCAATCGCGCTTTCGAGTGTCTTCTTGACATCGCCTGCAATGCGCTTTGTCGAAAAAGTCAGGTCGGCGAGCGCGGCGGCTGCCTTTTTTCCGCGAATGAGCTGAGCGACCAGGTTCAGCTTCTGAGGGCTGACCCGGATCATCTTGTTCATTGCGCGCGCTTCGTTATCGGCCAATCGACGGCCGGCTTTTGCCTTGCCCATCGTTACTTCCTCTTCGCTTTCTTGTCCGCACCGTGACCGTAATAGGTCCGGGTCGGCGAAAACTCACCAAACTTGTGGCCCACCATGTCTTCCGACACGAGAACGGGCACATGTTTCTGTCCGTTGTGAACGCCGAAGCTCAGACCCACAAACTGTGGCAGGATCGTCGAACGACGGCTCCAGGTCTTGATCACTTCATTGCGTCCGCTTTCGCGAACCTTGCCTGCTTTTTTAAGCAGGTAACCGTCCACAAAGGGACCTTTCCAAACTGAACGAGCCACGGGTCCCGTCTCCTATCGTTTGTTCTTGCGCTGATGACGTGAGCGCACGATGAATTTATCTGTTGCAACATTCGACCGCGTCCGCTTGCCCTTGGTCGGCTTGCCCCAAGGTGTAACCGGGTGGCGACCACCGGAGGTGCGGCCTTCGCCGCCGCCGTGCGGGTGATCGACCGGGTTCATCGCGACACCGCGAACCGAAGGACGTTTGCCGAGCCAGCGGTTGCGGCCAGCCTTGCCGAGATTGGTATTCGAATTGTCCGGGTTTGAGACCGCGCCGATTGTGGCAAGGCATGAGCCGTGGACGAGGCGCGTTTCACCCGAGTTGAGACGGATGATTGCATAACCCTGGTCACGACCGACATACTGAACATAGGTGCCGGCGGAGCGAGCAAGCTGGCCGCCCTTGCCCGGTTTCAGTTCGACATTGTGAACAATGGATCCCACAGGCATTGCCTGAAGCGGCATGGTGTTGCCCGGCTTGATGTCAGCCGACTTCGAAGAAATCACACTGTCGCCAACCGCGAGGCGCTGCGGTGCCAGAATATAGGAAAGCTCGCCGTCCTCATATTTGATGAGAGCAATGAATGCCGTGCGGTTCGGATCATATTCGAGCCGTTCAACGACAGCCGCCATATCAAATTTGTTGCGCTTGAAGTCGATCAGACGATAGGCGCGCTTGTGGCCACCGCCACGGCGACGCGCTGTCACACGGCCAGCATTGTTGCGACCGCCCGATTTCGTCAGGCCCTCGGTCAAGGCCTTGACCGGTTTCCCCTTGTAGAGGCTCGAACGATCCACCAGCACCAGCTGGCGCTGGCCGGGTGTGTTCGGTTTGAAGGATTTCAATGCCATCTTAAATCTCTCACCCCTTAAAGGCCGGTCGTCACGTCGATTGTGCTGCCTTCTTGAAGCGTCACAATTGCTTTTTTAACGTCGCTCTGTTTGCCAGCCACGCCGCGGAACCGTTTCACCTTGCCCTTGCGGGTCAGGGTGTTCACGGCTTTCACCTTCACGGAAAACAGCGCCTCAATGGCTTTCTTGATTTCCGGCTTTGTTGCTTTCGCCGCCACGTTGAAAACAACCTTGTTGTTTTCAGAAGCCATGGTCGCCTTCTCGGTGATGACCGGCGAGCGAATGATGTCATAGTGCGAAAGGTTGATCATTTGAATCGCTCCTCGAGTGCATCGACAGCCGCCTTTGTCAGGACCAGCGTCTCGCGCCGCAGAATGTCGTAAACGTTGATGCCCTGCACCGGCAACACATCCAGATTGGGAATGTTGCGGCTTGCAAGCGCGAAGTTCGCATCGAGTTCAGCGCCGCCAATCACGAGGGCATTGGAAAGCCCGAGCTTGCCGAGCAAAAGCTTCAGCGACTTGGTTTTGCCGTCCGATTTTGCCTCATCCACGATCATGATCTGATCGGCTTTCGCTTTCGCGGAAAGCGCATGACGCAGCGCAAGCGCGCGGATTTTCTTCGGCAGGTCATGGGCGTGATCGCGCACAACCGGACCGAAGGCCTTGCCGCCGCCACGGAACTGCGGTGCCTTGCGATCGCCGTGACGGGCGCCGCCGGAACCCTTCTGGCGGACGAATTTCTTGCCCGTGGCGGTAAGCTCGGCGCGTGTTTTCGCACTGTGGGTACCGGCCCGGCGTTTGGCGAGCTGATAGCGCACCATGCGCGCAAGGATATCCTCACGTGGCTCAAGACCATAAACGGCATCTGACAGGACGATCTTTCCCGCCGCTTCGCCTTCAAGTGTTTTGATTGAGAGTTCCATTATTCATTACCCTCATTTGCAACAGCGGCTGCAGACGCACCAGAAGCCCCAGAGGTACGGAAGGCACCCGGCAGAGGCGCGCCTTCCGGCAACGCGCGTTTCACCGCATCGCGTACCAGGATCCAGCCGCCTTTTGAGCCTGGAACAGCGCCCTTGATCATGATCAGGCCGCGTTCAACATCGGTTTTCACCACTTCAACATTCTGGGTGGTCACACGCTCGGCGCCCATATGGCCAGCCATCTTCTTTCCCTTGAAGACTTTGCCGGGATCCTGACACTGCCCCGTCGAACCATGGGCACGGTGCGATACCGACACACCGTGGGAGGCGCGCATACCGCTGAAATTGTGCCGCTTCATGGCGCCGGCAAAGCCTTTACCGATCGATGTTCCCGTTACATCAACGCGCTGACCATTGACAAAATGGTCCGCCGTGATTTCAGCGCCAATCTCGATGAGATTGTCAGCATCAACACGGAACTCCGCCACCTTGACCTTCGGCTCGACTTTAGCGACGGCAAAATGGCCGCGCAGCGCCTTTGGTGTATTCTTCACTTTACGAAAACCCGAACCAAGCTGCAGAGCGGTATACCCATTCACATCCTGTGTGCGATGGGCAACGACCTGGCAGGTATCGAGCTTCAGAACGGTCACGGGAATGCCCTCACCTGCATCATTGTAGATGCGGGTCATTCCAACCTTCTGTGCAATCACTCCTGAACGCATGGCGTCCTCTTCTTTTTCTTCCAGAAGCCGAATGGCCCTAGAGTTTGATCTCTACGTCTACACCGGCTGCAAGGTCGAGCTTCATGAGCGCGTCCACTGTCTGCGGTGTCGGTTCAACAATGTCCAAAAGCCGTTTATGCGTGCGCATTTCAAACTGCTCGCGGCTTTTCTTGTCGATATGCGGTGAGCGGTTCACCGTAAATTTCTCGATGCGCGTCGGCAGCGGGATAGGACCGCGAACCTGGGCGCCCGTGCGCTTTGCCGTATTCACAATCTCAAGCGTCGACGCATCAAGAATGCGATGATCGAACGCCTTGAGACGGATGCGAATGTTTTGACCGTTCATAAACTTCGTCCCCAAGGGATGCGTTTCATAAGATTGACCATCAAAGGCCGGTCAACCAGCTTGTTATAAAATCGTCACACAGGAAGGTGTGAAAAGGGCGGGCAACCAGACGACTGCCCGCCCCCTTAGAATACTACTTAATGATCGAAGCAACCACGCCCGCGCCAACGGTGCGGCCACCTTCGCGGATCGCGAAACGCAGACCGTCTTCCATCGCGATTGGAACGATCAGCTCGACTTGAACCGAAACATTGTCACCAGGCATAACCATTTCAGTGCCTTCTGGCAGCGAAACCACGCCGGTCACGTCGGTTGTGCGGAAGTAGAACTGCGGGCGATAATTGGTGAAGAATGGTGTGTGGCGACCGCCCTCTTCCTTGGTGAGGATATAAGCCTCAGCCTTGAAAACAGTGTGCGGCGTGACCGACCCTGGCTTGCAGAGAATCTGACCACGCTCGACCTGTTCGCGGTCGATACCACGGATCAGCGCGCCGATATTGTCGCCTGCCTGACCCTGATCAAGCAGTTTGCGGAACATTTCAACACCAGTGCAGGTCGTCTTCTGTGTTGCGCGAACGCCCACGATCTCGACTTCTTCGCCGACCTTGACGATACCGCGCTCAACGCGACCGGTCACAACCGTACCGCGACCGGAAATCGAGAACACGTCCTCGATCGGCATCAGGAAAGGCTGGTCGATCGGACGCGCTGGCGTCGGGATATATTCATCAACGGCGGCCATCAGTTCACGGATCGCTTTTTCGCCGATTTCAGGATTGGTGCCGTTCATTGCATGGAGCGCCGAACCTTTGACGATCGGAAGATCATCGCCCGGGAAATCATAAGACGAAAGAAGCTCGCGCACTTCCATATCGACGAGTTCGAGAAGCTCTTCGTCATCAACCTGGTCAACCTTGTTGAGGAAAACGACGAGGGCAGGAACGCCAACCTGACGGGCAAGCAGGATATGCTCGCGGGTCTGTGGCATCGGGCCGTCGGCAGCCGAACAAACAAGGATAGCGCCATCCATCTGGGCAGCACCGGTAATCATGTTTTTCACATAGTCGGCGTGGCCAGGGCAATCAACGTGCGCGTAGTGACGGGCTGCCGTTTCGTATTCAACATGGGCTGTTGAAATGGTGATGCCACGGGCACGCTCTTCCGGCGCGCCATCAATTTGATCATAGGGCTTGAATTCACCGAAATATTTCGTGATCGCAGCCGTCAGAGTGGTTTTACCATGGTCAACGTGGCCGATTGTGCCGATATTGACGTGGGGCTTGTTACGCTGAAATTTCTCTTTTGCCATCAGAACTCTCCGTTCTCTCTCATTGTGATGACCTAGCGGTCGTCTTCGGATAAAGGCCACTAGGCCAATTTCGACTGAATCTCCTGGGCGAGTGCCGTCGGCACCTGCTCATAGTGATCAAACTGCATTGTATACTGCGCGCGCCCCTGAGACATCGAGCGCAGCGTGTTGATATAGCCAAACATGTTGGCAAGCGGCACCATGGCTTCGATAACATTGGCGTTGCCGCGAACGTCCTGACCCTGAACCTGTCCACGCCGTGACGTGAGGTCGCCGATAATCGAACCGGTATATTCCTCAGGCGATACGACTTCAACACTCATGATCGGCTCGAGAAGAACCGCACCAAGATTGTTCTTGTTCTCGCGGAAGCAGGCTCGTGCCGCAATTTCAAAGGCAAGAACGCTCGAGTCGACGTCGTGGTAGGAGCCATCGTAAAGGGTCGCCTTGACGCCAAGCATCGGGAAGCCAGCAACCGGGCCGGCATTCATGACGCTTTCGATACCCTTCTGAACGCCCGGGATATATTCCTTCGGCACCGAACCGCCAACGATCTTGCTCTCAAAGGCAAAATCCTCGCCATCCGGGTTTGGTTCGAAAATGATCTTGACGCGCGCGAACTGGCCCGAGCCACCCGACTGTTTCTTGTGGGTGTAGTCGGCGTCAAACTTGCGCGTGATCGTCTCGCGATAAGCAACCTGCGGCGCGCCGATATTCGCTTCCACCTTGAATTCACGCTTCAGGCGATCAACCAGAATGTCGAGATGCAGCTCACCCATGCCCGCCATGATCGTCTGACCGGATTCAAAATCGGTCTTGACGCGGAAGGATGGATCCTCGGCCGCGAGACGGTTGAGCGCGAGACCCATTTTCTCCTGGTCGGCTTTGGTTTTCGGCTCAATCGCAATCTCGATGACAGGCTCTGGAAATTCCATGCGTTCAAGAATGACAGGCTTCGAGGGATCGCACAGCGTGTCGCCAGTCGTCGTGTCTTTCAGACCCACAACAGCAACGATATCGCCGGCAAAGGCTTCCTTGATCTCTTCGCGCTCAATCGCATGCATCAACAACATGCGACCGATACGCTCTTTCTTGTCCTTCACCGTGTTGGTGACGTTCAAACCTGCCGTCAGAACGCCGGAATAGATGCGGCAGAAAGTGAGCGAGCCATACTGGTCGTCCATCAGCTTGAAAGCAAGCATCGAAAGCGGCTCGCTGTCATCGGCATGGCGGTCCATGTCGGAACCGTCTTTCGGGTTGATGCCCTTGATCGCCGGAATGTCGACTGGCGAGGGAAGAAAATCAACAACAGCATCAAGAAGTGGCTGTACACCTTTGTTTTTAAAGGCGGACCCGCAGAGGATGGGAACGAAGATATTGGCAACCGTGCCCTTGCGGATAAGCTTGCGCAGGGTGTCTGCGTCCGGCTCCACACCATCAAGATAGGCCTCCATTGCCGCTTCGTCCATCTCGACGGCGGTCTCGATCATCGATTCACGAAACTCTTTTGCCTTGTCGAGAAGGTCGGCCGGGATTTCAAGAACGTCCCATGATGCACCAAGGTCTTCACCCTGCCAGACGAGCGCCTTCATTTCGATAAGGTCGATCACGCCCTTGAGTTCGGTTTCGGCACCGATCGGAATTTGAACCGGAATGGCGGTGGCACCAAGGCGCTCACGGATCATACGAACGCAGCGATAAAAATCGGCACCGGTCTTGTCCATCTTGTTGACAAAGACCATGCGGGGAACTTTGTATTTGTCCGCCTGGCGCCAGACGGTTTCAGTCTGCGGCTCAACACCGGCATTGGCATCGAGAAGGGCAACCGCACCATCGAGAACGCGCAGCGAACGCTCGACTTCAATCGTGAAGTCAACGTGGCCAGGTGTGTCGATGATATTGAAACGACGCTTCTTGCCGTCACGGCCCTTCCAGAATGTCGTTGTCGCGGCAGACGTGATCGTAATGCCGCGCTCCTGCTCCTGCGCCATCCAGTCCATCGTCGCTGCGCCATCATGCACTTCGCCGATCTTGTGGCTTTTGCCGGTATAATAAAGAATCCGCTCGGTCGTGGTCGTCTTGCCTGCATCGATGTGGGCCATGATGCCGAAGTTGCGGTAATCTTCGATTTTATATTCGCGTGCCATTTCTTGAGCTTCCAGATCTGGGAGTTGATACCGAAGTCGGATTTACCAGCGATAATGCGAGAACGCGCGGTTGGCATCAGCCATCCGGTGGGTGTCTTCGCGTTTTTTCACAGCAGTTCCGCGACCATTGGCAGCGTCAAGCAGCTCGCCGGACAGGCGCTCCACCATCGTGCGTTCATTGCGGTTGCGGGCAGCGGTCAGCATCCAGCGGATGGCAAGCGCCTGACGGCGCTCCGTGCGAACCTCGACCGGCACCTGATAGGTCGCGCCACCAACACGGCGCGAACGCACTTCAACCTGCGGCATGACGTTGCTCAGCGCATCGTGGAAAAGCTGAACCGGATTGCCCTTGGTTTTGTCTTCCATCTGCTGCAAGGCACCATAGACAATTTTCTCGGCTACGGATTTCTTGCCGTCGCGCATGACGGAATTCATGAACTTCGTGATGATGATGTCGCCGAACTTTGGATCCGGAATGACATCGCGCTTTTCTGCTTTGTGACGACGTGACATGATCTACTCTCTTATTTCGGACGCTTCGCGCCATATTTCGAACGGCGCTGCTTGCGGTCCTTGACGCCTTGCGTATCGAGGACGCCACGGATGATGTGATAACGGACACCCGGCAAGTCTTTGACACGGCCGCCACGGATCATTGCAACGGAGTGTTCCTGAAGGTTGTGCCCCTCGCCCGGAATGTAACCAATGACCTCAAATCCGTTCGTCAGCCGGATCTTCGCAACTTTACGAAGCGCCGAGTTCGGCTTCTTTGGCGTGGTCGTATAGACGCGGGTGCACACGCCACGCTTTTGCGGGCATGCTTCCATCGCCGGAACTTTGTTGCGCTTGACCGGTGTCTTGCGCGGATTGCGAACCAACTGGTTGATCGTCGGCATCGGTGCCCTTTCAGCTTTCAAACTTCAATTGCGCCCTGAACTTTCTGCGGGCGCATAGATCGCATAAGCGAAATATGCGCTCAGCCGAAAATCAGCGAGCGCTTATCGAGCAGAGGATTTCCGAAAACAGGAATCGTGCATCTTCAGGTTGACGTCGTTTGTTTTGCAAACACCGTTTAAGCCGGATATTTCACTGCATTGGCTGCTATGAACGACACAACTTACCGCGTGTTTGAAAGTGAGCGGAAACTACCCGGCGCACCCCATCGCGTCAAGGGGAAATTCAGATTTATTTAAACCCTTGTTTCACTGCAATTTATTTGAGAATTTGGTGCTCTTCAATACCTTCAGGCAGTCTTGAAACCGGTCTGACACAACGCTGCCAGAACCAAATTCTTCTCAGAACAGATCGCAATGCAAGGCGTGACTCGCATAGCGGAAGTATGGCAGCACGTCATCTCTGAAGTCGAACCTCAAATCGGGCAATGGTGGGCGCAACAGTGAACAAGGAAAAGGGGCCTTTCGGCCCCTTCCCCACGGTTTCATGCAAGGCAGCACGTGCTATTGCGCGGGTTCCTCGGCATTCTGCTCGCGCATATCCGTAAGAAGCGCATCGGCATCAGAGACGCGCGACATTTTGCGCTGCTCTTCGATGATGAGGTCATCGCGACGGGCTGCAACCTGTCGCACTTCATTCATCATGCCACCGGTACCGGCAGGGATCAGACGACCGACGATGACGTTTTCCTTGAGTCCGTCGAGCGTGTCGATCTTGCCGGCGACAGCCGCCTCGGTGAGGACACGGGTCGTTTCCTGGAAGGATGCCGCCGAGATGAACGAGCGGGTCTGAAGAGAGGCTTTGGTAATGCCAAGCAGAACCGGATTGCCCTGTGCTGGGGTGCGCGCCTCGTTGATGAGCTTCTCGTTTGCCGCGTCCATTTCGGTGCGATCAACCTGCTCGTCCTTCAGATAATCGGAATCGCCCGGATCAGTGATTTCGACCTTTTGCAGCATCTGGCGCACGATCACTTCGATATGCTTGTCGTTGATCGTCACACCCTGCAGGCGGTAGACCTCCTGGATTTCGTTGACGAGATAGGCTGCGAGTGCCTCCACGCCCTTGATGGCCAGAATGTCGTGCGGTGCAGGATTTCCGTCGAGAATATACTCGCCCTTTTCGATCGCATCGCCTTCCTGAAGGTGGAAGGGTTTGCCTTTCGGGATGAGATATTCAACCGGCTCGAGACCCTCGTCATGCGGTTCAATGATGATCCGGCGCTTGTTCTTATAGTCGCGACCGAATCGGATCGTGCCATCGATTTCCGCAATCACTGCATGGTCTTTCGGACGCCGCGCCTCGAACAGTTCGGCAACGCGCGGCAGACCACCGGTAATGTCGCGGGTCTTGGCGCTTTCCAGCGGAATACGGGCAAGTACATCGCCGGCATGAACCTTGGCACCAAGGTCAACCGAGAGGATCGAGTCCACGGAAAGGAGATAGCGGGCATCGGAACCACGCGCGAGTTTCTCGATCGTGCCATCGGCTTTTTTGATAACGATGGCCGGTTTCAGGTCCGCATTGCGGGTGTTTGATCGCCAGTCGGTGACCACACGCTTGGTGATGCCGGTGCTTTCGTCCGTCGTTTCCGAAACAGAGGCGCCTTCGACGAGATCTTCAAACGCGATCACGCCTGAGACTTCCGTCACAACCGGACGGGTATAAGGGTCCCATTCGGCGATGCGCTGTCCGGCCTTGATCTTGTCGCCCTCGTCAACAAACAGATGCGCGCCGTAATTGACCTTGTGGCTTGCACGTTCGCTTCCGCCGGCATCCACCACCACCACGGACATGTTGCGGCCCATGACGATGATCTTGCCCTCGGAATCGCGGACAATGTTGCGGTTTTTCATCTTCACCGTGCCCTCGAAATTGGCCTCGATGAAAGACGAATCGACCACTTGTGCGGTGCCGCCGACGTGGAATGTGCGCATGGTCAGCTGCGTGCCCGGCTCGCCGATCGACTGGGCGGCGATCACGCCGACCGCCTCGCCCATATTGACCGCCGTACCGCGCGCGAGGTCGCGGCCATAACAGGTCGCGCAAACCCCGATCTTGGTCTCGCAGGTCAGCACCGAGCGGATGCGGATCGACTGGACATTGGCGGCTTCAATCGCCGCGACGTCGTTTTCGTTGATCACGTGACCGGCTTCAACAATCGTATCGCCGGTTGCCGGGTTCTTCACCGGATCCGCGGTGAACCGACCGAGAACGCGGCTACCGATGCTCGCCACAACCTGACCGCTGTCCACGATGGGCTGCATGGTCAGGCCGTTAGTGGTGCCGCAATCGGTGGCGGTGATGATGCAATCCTGCGCGACGTCGACGAGACGTCTGGTCAGATAACCCGAGTTTGCCGTCTTCAAAGCCGTATCCGCGAGACCCTTGCGGGCTCCGTGGGTCGAGTTGAAGTATTCCATCACCGTCAGGCCTTCTTTGAAGTTCGACGTGATCGGCGTTTCGATGATCGAGCCATCAGGCTTTGCCATCAGGCCACGCATGCCGGCAAGCTGGCGCATTTGCTTCGGCGAACCACGAGCACCGGAATGAGCCATCATGTAGACCGAGTTCATCGGCTTCTGGCGGCCGGTTTTCTCGTCGAATTTCACGGCCTTGATCTCGGCCATCATTTCGTCCGCGATCTTGTCCGTGCATTTTGCCCAGGCGTCGACGACCTTGTTGTATTTCTCGCCTTGAGTGATCAGACCATCCTGATACTGCTGTTCGAATTCGGAAGCGAGCGCCTCCGTCTCATCGACCATGCGGTATTTCGAGTCCGGAATGACCATGTCGTCCATGCCGAAAGAAATGCCCGCCGTACAGGCGTTCTTGAAGCCAAGCGACATGATCTGGTCGCAGAAAATGACCGTCTCTTTCTGGCCGCAATGGCGATAGACCTGATCGATCATCGTGGAGATGTTCTTCTTGGTCATTTCCTGGTTGACGATATCAAACGGGATGTTGACGTTTTTCGGCAGATGACTTGCAAGGATCATGCGGCCCGGCGTCGTTTCATAGATTTTCGACGTCGGCTTGCCTGCTTCATCGACGGATTTGTAGCGGCCGCGGATTTTGGTGTGCAGGGTGACGACCTTGTTTTCGAGCGCGTGATAGATCTCGCCCATATCAGAGAAGGCCATGCCCTCGCCTGGCTCGTTCTCCGCGATGATCGAGAGATAATAGAGCCCAAGCACCATGTCCTGGGACGGCACGATGATCGGCTGTCCGTTGGCGGGGTGCAGGATGTTGTTGGTCGACATCATCAGGACGCGGGCTTCAAGCTGCGCTTCCAGTGACAAAGGCACGTGGACCGCCATCTGGTCGCCGTCAAAATCAGCGTTGAAGGCCGAACAGACCAGCGGATGGAGGTTGATCGCCTTGCCCTCGATCAGGACGGGTTCGAAGGCCTGAATGCCCAGACGGTGAAGCGTCGGCGCCCGGTTAAGGAGAACAGGGTGCTCGCGGATGACCTCGTCCAGAATATCCCAGACTTCCGGTCTTTCCTTCTCAACAAGTTTTTTCGCCTGTTTCACGGTTGACGAATGACCCTTCGCATCGAGGCGCGAATAGATGAAGGGCTTGAACAGTTCAAGGGCCATCTTCTTCGGCAGGCCGCATTGATGCAGTTTCAGTTCGGGACCGGTCACGATGACCGAACGGCCGGAATAGTCGACGCGCTTGCCGAGAAGGTTCTGGCGGAAGCGGCCCTGCTTGCCCTTGAGCATATCGGACAGGGATTTCAGCGGACGCTTGTTCGCGCCGGTAATGACGCGACCGCGGCGACCATTGTCGAACAGCGCATCAACCGCTTCCTGAAGCATGCGTTTTTCATTGCGGATGATGATGTCCGGCGCACGCAGCTCGATGAGGCGTTTCAACCTGTTGTTGCGGTTGATCACGCGGCGATAGAGATCATTCAGATCGGACGTCGCGAACCGACCGCCATCAAGCGGAACGAGCGGGCGCAGATCCGGCGGGATCACCGGAATGATGTCCATGATCATCCATTCCGGACGGTTGCCGGATTCGATGAAGGCTTCCACGACCTTCAGCCGCTTGGCAAGTTTCTTCGGTTTCAATTCGGTCGTCGATTCCGCGATTTCCTGGCGAAGGTCGACGGCGAGTTGCTCGAGATTGAGGCCTGCCAGAATTTCCTTGATCGCCTCGGCGCCGATCATGGCGGTGAAGCTGTCAACGCCATATTCTTCCTGCGCGCGCATGAATTCCTCTTCCGACAGAAGCTGGAATTCCTTCATTGCCGTGAGGCCCGGCTCGGTCACGACGAAGCTTTCGAAGTAAAGCACGCGCTCAAGATCCTTGAGGGTCATATCGAGAAGCTGACCGATGCGCGAAGGCAAAGACTTCAGGAACCAGATATGGGCAACCGGTGCTGCAAGGTCGATATGACCCATGCGCTCGCGACGGACGCGCTGAAGCGTCACTTCAACACCGCATTTTTCGCAGATGACGCCTTTGTATTTCATCCGCTTGTACTTGCCGCAAAGGCATTCGTAATCCTTCACCGGGCCGAAAATGCGGGCACAGAAAAGGCCATCCTTTTCCGGTTTGAAGGTGCGGTAGTTGATTGTTTCCGGCTTCTTGATCTCGCCGAAGGACCACGAGCGGATTTTCTCCGGGCTCGCGATCGAAATTCTGATCTGATCGAAGGTCTGCGCTGGCACGTGGGGATTGAAGATGTGTGCAAGATCCTGATTCATTGCTCTTCCTTCTGGGCTTGGCCCGTTTCGGAATTGCTGCGCCTCTTTACTTAAAGTCGCAGGGCTTTCCATAAACACGATTGGTCAGGCAAAGGCGGGAGGGCTTCCGCCTGACGATGGCGCGTTGTTCCTATTCGGCTGGTTCGCTCGGTTCGTGGTCGAGGATCAATTTGTCATCATCGACCGTGCTTTCAAGTTCGACATTGAGGCCGAGGGAGCGCATTTCCTTGACAAGAACGTTGAAGCTCTCCGGAATGCCAGCCTCGAATGTGTCGTCGCCACGGACAATCGCCTCATAGACCTTGGTACGGCCTGCAACGTCATCCGATTTGACGGTAAGCATCTCCTGAAGCGTGTAGGCAGCGCCATAAGCTTCCAGCGCCCAGACCTCCATCTCGCCGAAACGCTGGCCACCGAACTGGGCTTTACCACCCAATGGCTGCTGCGTGACGAGTGAGTAAGGTCCGATCGAACGGGCATGGATCTTGTCGTCAACCAGATGGTGCAATTTCAGCATGTAAATATAGCCGACTGTCACCTGCCGATCGAAGCGTTCGCCCGTACGCCCATCATAAAGCACCGACTGACCCGATTTATCGAGACCTGCCGATTTCAGGAATTCGACCACATCCGGCTCTCGTGCGCCGTCGAAGACAGGCGTTGCAATGCAGACGCCGTGCGACAACTGCTCGCCCAGAAGCTCAATTTCCCCGTCGGAATATGTCGACACATCCTCGTTCTTGACGCTGCCGGAATAGATTGTCTCGATTTCCTTGCGAAGTTCGTCAAGCCTGCCTGAGCGCTTGTAATCGTCCATGAGGGTGCCGATTTTCTGACCCATGCCGGCACAAGCCCAGCCGAGGTGGGTCTCGAGAATCTGTCCGACATTCATGCGCGATGGCACGCCGAGCGGGTTCAGAACGACGTCGACATGGCGACCATCTTCAAGGAACGGCATATCTTCGACAGGCACGATTTTTGAGACCACGCCCTTGTTGCCATGACGGCCAGCCATCTTATCACCCGGCTGGATCTTGCGCTTGATCGCAACAAAGACCTTGACCATTTTCATGACGCCCGGCGGCAGTTCGTCGCCCCGCTGAAGCTTTTCGACCTTGTCGATAAAGCGCTGCTCGAGCAATTTGCGGCTGTCATCATACTGGCCGCGCAGAGCCTCAAGCTCACCCATGAATTTCTCATCGGCGAAAGCAAACTGCCACCAATGGCTGCGCGGATACTCGTCCAGCAGTTCGCGGCTGAGTTTTCTCTCGCCGGAGAAGCCTTTCGGGCCGCCGATGGCCGACTTGCCGATCAGGGTATCGGAAAGACGCGAATAGACGTTGCGGTCAAGGATCGCCTGCTCGTCATCGCGGTCTTTCGCTAGGCTTTCGATTTCCTCGCGCTCGATCGACATCGCGCGCTCGTCCTTTTCAACGCCGTGGCGGTTGAAAACGCGCACTTCGACGATCGTGCCTGAATCCCCCGGCGGTACACGCAGCGACGTGTCGCGCACGTCGGATGCCTTTTCCCCGAAAATGGCGCGCAGGAGTTTTTCCTCCGGTGTCATCGGGCTTTCGCCTTTTGGCGTGATCTTGCCGACGAGAATGTCGCCCGCCTGCACTTCCGCACCGATATAGACGATACCCGCTTCATCGAGATTGCGCAGGGCTTCTTCCGATACGTTCGGAATGTCGCGGGTGATTTCTTCCGGTCCGAGCTTGGTGTCGCGTGCCATGACTTCGAATTCCTCGATATGGATCGAGGTGAAGACGTCATCGCTGACGATGCGCTCAGACAGAAGGATCGAGTCCTCGTAGTTGTAGCCGTTCCAGGGCATGAACGCGACGAGCGCGTTGCGACCGAGCGCGAGGTCACCGAGATCGGTCGACGGACCGTCCGCGATGATGTCACCCTTGGTCACAAAATCACCCATGCGCACCAAAGGACGCTGGTTGATACACGTGTTCTGGTTCGAACGCTGGAACTTCTGGAGCCGGTAGATATCGACGCCCGGACGGGACGGATCGAGATCCTCCGTTGCGCGGATGACGATACGGGTCGCATCAACCTGATCGACGATGCCAGCACGGCGTGCACCGATGGCGGCGCCGGAATCGCGGGCAACCACCGCTTCCATGCCGGTGCCGACAAACGGCGCTTCGGCGCGCACCAGTGGCACGGCCTGACGCATCATGTTCGAGCCCATCAGCGCGCGGTTCGCGTCATCATTTTCAAGGAACGGAATGAGCGAGGCCGCGACCGATACGAGCTGCTTCGGCGATACGTCCATGAGGTTGACGCTCTCGACCGGTGCGATCAGCACTTCCCCGGCATGGCGCGACTGGGCGGTGTCATCGACGAAGCGACCATTTTCATCGAGCGGCGCGTTGGCCTGAGCGACTGTGTAATTTGCCTCTTCCATGGCGGAGAGATAAATCACCTCGCTGGTCACAACACCATCGACGACCTTGCGGTACGGGCTTTCGATGAAACCGTATTTGTTGACACGCGCGAAAGTCGCAAGTGAGTTGATGAGACCGATATTCGGGCCTTCCGGCGTCTCGATCGGGCAGATGCGGCCATAATGGGTCGGGTGAACGTCGCGCACTTCGAAACCGGCACGCTCGCGGGTCAAGCCACCGGGTCCAAGTGCCGACAGGCGGCGCTTGTGGGTGATTTCCGAAAGCGGATTGGTCTGGTCCATGAACTGCGAGAGCTGCGAGGAGCCAAAAAACTCTCGCACAGCGGCGGCGGCAGGCTTCGCATTGATCAGGTCCTGCGGCATCACGGTGTCGATTTCGACCGATGACATACGCTCCTTGATCGCGCGTTCCATGCGCAGAAGGCCGACGCGGTACTGGTTTTCCATCAATTCGCCGACCGAGCGCACGCGGCGGTTGCCGAGGTTGTCGATGTCGTCGATTTCGCCGCGGCCATCGCGCAGGTCGATCAACGTGCGGACAACCTCAACGATATCCTCCTTGCGCAGGATGCGTACGGTATCCGCAGCATCCAGGCCCATGCGCATGTTCATCTTCACACGGCCAACGGCGGAAAGATCATAGCGCTCAGAATCGAAGAAGAGCGACTGGAACATGGCCTCCGCCGTGTCGATTGTCGGCGGTTCACCCGGGCGCATGACGCGATAAATGTCGAACAGCGCGCCTTCGCGGGCATCATTCTTGTCCACCGCCAGCGTATTGCGCAAATAAGGCCCGATATTGACATGGTCGATATCGAGAAGCTTCATCTCGGCAAAGCCGTGCTCGATGATGCTTTCAAGAATGTCGGAATCGATCTCGTCGCCAGCTTCCGCGATGATCGCCCCGGTTTCCATGTTGATCATGTCTTCGGCGACATAACGCCCGATCAGATCATCATTCTCGATCTGGAGTGCTTTGACGCCTTTCTCCTGAAGCTGCTTCACCGTGCGGGCGGTAATTTTCTTGCCCGCTTCGGCAACCACCTCACCTGAATCAGCGTCGATCAGATCCGCGGTGATCTTCTGGCCTTTGAAGCCTTTCACATCAAACGGAATGCGCCAACCCTCGCCCGAACGGCTGTAGACGATGGAATCGTAATATTCCGCGAGGACCGATTCCGGATCATAGCCAAGGGCGAATAGAAGTGTTGTGACGGGCAGTTTCCGGCGACGGTCAATGCGGGCGTGGATGATGTCTTTCGCATCGAATTCGATGTCGAGCCAGGAGCCGCGATAGGGAATGATCCGCGAGGCAAACAGGAGCTTGCCTGACGAATGGGTCTTGCCCTTGTCATGGTCGAAGAAGACGCCTGGCGAGCGGTGCATCTGCGAGACGATCACGCGTTCGGTGCCATTCACGATAAAGGTGCCGTTCGATGTCATGAGCGGCATGTCGCCCATATAGACATCCTGCTCCTTGATGTCCTTGACCGATTTCGCGCCGGTATCCTCGTCAATATCAAACACGATGAGGCGCAGCGTCACTTTCAGCGGTGCCGAATAGGTCATCCCGCGCTGGCGGCATTCCTCGACGTCGTATTTTGGCGCTTCGAATTCATAGGAGACGAATTCAAGCAGTGACGCACCGGAAAAATCGGAAATCGGAAACACCGATTTGAAGACGGCCTGAAGCCCCTCTTCAAGCCTGCCACCACCGGGCTGGGTGGATACCTGAAGGAACTGATCGTAAGAGGCTTTTTGAACCTCGATCAGATTGGGCATTTCCGCCACTTCGGTAATGCTGCCGTAAAATTTGCGAAGACGTCTGCGTCCTGAAAATGCCTGAGCCATTTTCGTTCCTTTGCATGCCGACCCTGAGAGCGCGGGAGATCGGTTTGGTTTCATTTCGCTGCCGTTCGCGCCGCTCAACGCCACTGCACAGCGAAACCAAATGGGTGATTGTCGAACCGTCCTGACGGCGCCTTTGCAGGGCCTGCCTCGGGCGGTTGGATAAGCAACCTTCGGTATATGTCCCTCGTTGTTTCTATTGCCGCCTTTTTCGTTTGCTCGTGCACTTCACTATTTCGTGTTCAGCCGGCTTCCGGTTTCAGTTTCCGCATGATCACGCCCGCTTCATTAACGCCAGTCGGCGCTCAATCAAAAACTTAATAAACTTCATCAGTCTGTTGTTTTTAAATAATTATATAGTCTTTGTATCACGAAAGGTGTGTCGGAAAATGACGCCCGGCACACCTCAATTTGCCATGGCTATGAGGCCAAGATGCGGCGCTGTCTTACTTGATTTCGACGGTTGCGCCAGCGCTTTCGAGTTTCGCCTTGATGTCGGCTGCTTCGGTTTTGGAAACAGCTTCCTTCACAGCTTTTGGTGCGGCTTCGACAAGGTCTTTCGCCTCTTTCAGGCCAAGGCCCGTGATCGCGCGCACTTCTTTGATGACGTTGATTTTCTTTTCGCCTGCAACAGCAAGAATAACGTCAAATTCAGTCTGTTCTTCCACAGCTTCAGCCACTGCGCCGGGAGCCGCAGCCGCAGCAACCGCAACCGGTGCGGCAGCCGAAACGCCCCATTTTTCTTCCAGCATCTTGGAAAGCTCAGCCGCTTCCAGGACAGTGAGGTTAGACAATTCGTCTACGATTTTGCTCAAATCAGCCATTGTTCATTTTCCTTAGGTTTGAACCGTTTATCTGTCTTCAAACGGCCTCAAGCCGCTTCATCTTTCGAGGCATAGGCACCAATCACCCGGGCAATCTGGCCCGCTGGCGTGTTGATGATCCGTGCGATCTGGCCCGCTGGCGCCTGAAGAAGGCCCACGAGTTTGCCGCGCAGTTCATCAAGCGATGGCAGCGAGGCAAGCGCCTTCACACCATCTGCATCAAGATTGGTTGCCCCCATCGCACCGCCGAGAATGACGAACTTTTCGTTTTTCCTGGCGAATTCGATGGCGATTTTCGGTGCTGTCACGGGATCATCCGAATAAGCGATGATCGTCGGTCCTTTGAAAAGGCCGTCAATGTGGTCAGCGTCGGTGCCTTTCAGAGCAAGCTTCATGAGGCGGTTTTTCGCCACTTTGACACTGGCACCTGCGTTACGCATCTGGGTCCGAAGATCAGAAAGTTGCGCAACGGTGAGGCCAGTATAGTGGGCCACGACGACAACGCTCGTCTCCTGAAAGACGGTGTTGAGTGTCGTAACGAGCTCTTTCTTTTCTGCTCTATCCACTGCTTCTCTCCGTTTGGAGCGATTGAAAATCAATCGTTCCGATGGCAAATGCCGGTTCGGCAATTCCGCTTCGCTGCGCCCGACCTTACAGGCGAGGCTTTTCTAGCATCGAGCCAAACCGACGGTTTAGCCTGCCCCCTTCATCTCCGCCTGATGCGAAAACAAGGAATAAAGGTTCAAACCTCATTGTCGCCCCGCAGATGTTGCGCGGCTTGAAATTCGGTTTTCTCCCATCTCATGCTGGCCCATTCGGCTTAGGACACGCTGAAATCGGCATGTCACCGGCAATCTCGGACAGGGCGGGACAAGGGCTGGCCCTCATCCCTGATCAGCGGCACCGGCGCGACATCGCCGGACGGCACCACTGAAATTCTTTAATGCCGGCTATGCGCTCAGGCTTCCGACTTCGACTTTGACGCCCGGCCCCATGGACGAGGACAGGCCGATGCGGCGGACATAGGTGCCCTTCGCTCCCGCTGGCTTTGCCCGGTTGACCGCATCCGTGAACGCCTTGATATTTTCCACAAGCGCATCCTCGGAAAAGCTGACCTTGCCGATACCGGCGTGAAGAATGCCGGCTTTTTCGACGCGAAAATCGACAGCGCCGCCCTTGGCATCGTCAACCGCCTTTTTCACGTCCATCGTCACCGTGCCGACCTTCGGGTTCGGCATGAGATTGCGTGGACCGAGAATTTTGCCAAGACGACCGACGATCGGCATCATGTCCGGCGTGGCGATACAACGGTCAAAGGCGATGGTGCCGCCCTGGATGGTTTCCATCAGGTCTTCCGCGCCGACGATATCAGCACCGGCTGCCCTGGCTTCTTCTGCCTTGTCGCCACGCGCAAAGACGGCAACGCGCACGGTCTTGCCCGTGCCATTCGGCAGGTTGCAGACGCCGCGGACCATCTGGTCGGCATGGCGCGGATCAACGCCGAGATTCATCACGATATCAACGGTCTCGTCGAATTTCGCGCTTGCCCGTTCCTTGACCAGCTTCACGGCCTCGCGCAGCGCGAATTCCATGTTCTTGTTGATGCCCTCATGGGCCTTTGCAATTCTTTTTCCAGCTTTTGCCATGATCCTTAACCCTCTACAGCCAGGCCCATGGAGCGGGCGGAACCTTCGACCTGGCGCATGGCCATTTCGATGTCAAATGCGTTGAGATCCTTCATTTTCGTTGTCGCGATTTCGCGCACCTGATCGCGCGTGATGCTGCCGACTGTGCCGCGCCCCGCCGTCGCCGAGCCGCTCTTCAGACCGGCCGCCTTTTTCAGAAGGAAAGACACCGGAGGTGTCTTCATTTCGAACGTGAAGGACTTGTCCTGAAAGATCGTGATCTTGACCGGAACAGGGGAGCCTTTTTCCATATCCTGCGAGGCCGCATTGAAGGCTTTGCAGAATTCCATGATGTTGAGGCCGCGCTGACCAAGGGCAGGACCGATGGGTGGGGACGGCGTGGCCGATCCCGCTGAAACCTGAAGCTTCAGGTATCCTGTAATTTTCTTCGCCATTTCCAACTCCTTTCACTGGCACATACCAGTGTTTGTTTGAGTTCGCGTGGTGCGGTTCTGGCGCTGGCGAAGCGCCTCCCCTCCCACACAATCACCGGCAGGACATCACCTGCCGGCTTTCCGGTCAGATCTTGTTGACCTGACCAAATTCGAGCTCGACCGGGGTTGCCCGGCCGAAAATCGAAACCGTTACCTTGAGCCGCGAGCGGTCCTCGTCGATTTCCTCGACAAAACCATCGAAATCCGAGAACGGACCGTCGGCAACCTTGACCTTCTCGCCGATATCGAAGCGGATCGAAGGCTTTGGCCGCTCGACACCTTCCTGAACCTGAACCAGAATACGATCGGCCTCGGCATCCGAAATCGGCGCCGGCTTCGAATCATTGCCGAGAAAGCCGGTCACTTTCGGCGTTTCCTTGATCAGGTGGAACGTCTCGTCGGTCAGTTCCATGCGAACGAGAACATAACCCGGGAAAAACCGACGCTCCGTATCGACCTTGCGGCCGCGGCGCACTTCCACCACTTTTTCGGTCGGAACGATCACGGCTTCAACAAGATGCTGAAGCCCTTTCTGCTCGACCTTTTCCTGAATTGCCTCGCAAACCTTTTTCTCAAAGTTTGAATAGGCATTCACAATATACCAGCGCTTGGCCATCGTTTCAGTCTCTCTGCACCGCTTTGTGCCTGTTCTATCGTCCGAGGCTCAAGAGCCAGCCGACACTGAAGCCCAGAACTTGATCGACGACCAGGAAAAACAAGGTCGCGACCACGACCATGATCAGCACCATGACCGAGGTCACGGTGGTTTCCTTGCGCGACGGCCAGACAACCTTCGCGGTTTCTGCGCGCACTTCCTGCAAGAACTTGAATGGGTTTGGGGCGCCTGCCATCAAAAACTTCTCTTAAACGAACCTGTCGCGTAACCGGTCTGCGCAGTCTTATGCTGATTTACCGTGGGACCAAAATTACGACGAATTGGGGGCGCGAAAGCCATGTTGAAGCTCGCGCGCCCTGAAAGTCTGGTCGTTCTAGTCTTCCTTTTTAGAATTCTCAAGGGCAAGACGGTAGAAAATGTCATAAAAATCGCATAAATCGAATATGCTTTAAACCGAAAGCAAAAAACTCAACGGCATCAGGCGTTCGATCAACCCTTGCCTGTCGCCTTCTGCCAAACGCGAAATCCAGAATATCCGGTGATCTTTTCCGACCATAGCGATAAAAATGGCGAAACCATGCCCGTGCGACGCCCCCGCATCAGCGCGGTGATTCCAGCGCTTAATGCGGCGGGCACGCTTCCGGCGACGATTGCCTGCCTCGCTTCCCTCGCTGACGAGGTGATCGTGGTTGATGGCGGCTCCCGTGACCAAACGGCTTCGCTCGCCCGCGCGGCCGGGGCACATGTCGTTACCGCGCCGCGCGGGCGCGGGCGCCAGTTGCGGGAGGGTGCCGCTTTCGCGAAGGGGGAATGGCTGCTTTTTCTTCATGCCGACACAAGACTTACGCAGGGTGCGGGTGCGGCCCTCACAGCCTTTCTGGAAAAGCCAGATCACACAAAAGCTGCCGGTTATTTCGATTTCAGGCTTGACGATTCGTCCCCGGAGGCTCGCCTTCTCGAAAGGCGGGTTGCCTGGCGCTGTCGGGTTTTTGCGCTGCCCTATGGCGATCAGGGGCTTTTCCTCCACCGGTCCTTTTATCATGAACTCAGCGGCTACAGGGACATGCCGCTGATGGAGGATGTCGATTTGATCTGGCGGATCGAGCGGCGTTTTGGCAAACAGGCGATCTGCCCAATGGGTGCAACAGCGGTGACCTCGAGCGAGAAATTCCGCAAATCTGGCTATTTCCGGCGTTCGGCGCGCAATCTCTTCTGTCTCTTCCTGTTCTGGATCAAGGTCCCGCCATCGCTGATTGTGAAACTCTACTGATGCTCTATCATGTCGTGATTTTTGCCCGTTCGCCACGATTTGGCCGCGTCAAGACCCGCCTCGCCCGCGATATCGGGGCTGTCGAGACCTTGCGCTTCTATCGAAACACGCTTTCAGCGCTCTGCCGCAGGCTATCGCCACAAGGCAATTTCCGATTGATGATTGCGATGACACCCGACCGTGCGACGCTCCGCGGGCGAGGCCTTCTCGCGCGCCCGGTGATGGAGATGGATCAGGGTGGCGGCGATCTCGGCGCGCGGATGTCGCGCATGTTTCGCGATCTGCCGCCCGGCCCGGCGGTGATCATCGGCAGCGATATTCCCGAAATCAGCCGCGTCCATCTCGCGGCCGCCTTCCACGCGCTCGGGGATGCCGATGCCGTCTTCGGCCCTGCGGCGGATGGCGGCTATTGGCTGATCGGCCTCAAGCGGCGTCAGCAAGTACCGCCGGACTTTCTCAAGAATGTGCGCTGGTCACACCCCGAAACACTGAAAGATACGCTTCAAAGTCTACCCAAAAACTGGAAGGTGGCTTATATCAATCAACTCGACGACATAGACAGTGGCGATTCCTACCGGGACTGGCGCGAACGGGAACGCAACGCCGCAGCCTCTCCTCTTGCCAGATCCGACCTCGCCAGATCCGGTATCCGTCGCGATTAGGGCCATCACAGGCAGATCCGTGCGGAGAATTGCGACATCTGACGGATCCATCAAGGAGCGATTATGGGCTTTATTACGCAACTCGCAAATCCGACCCGGTTTCTCGCGCTCTCCGCACGCCTGCTTCCGGTGCTTATCGGCCTTGCGCTCGCGCTCCTCGCCGTCGGTCTTTATCTCGCATTCTTCATCGCGCCGGAAGATTATCAGCAGGGCGTGACTGTTCGCATCATGTTCGTTCACGTACCATCGGCGTGGCTTGCGATGTTCTGTTATACGCTGATGACAGCCTCCGCGATTGGCAGTCTCGTCTGGAAACACCCGCTCGCCGATGTCGCGGCAAAGGCTGCGGCACCGATCGGGGCCGCCTTCGCACTCCTTACCCTCGTCACAGGATCCTTGTGGGGCCGCCCGACCTGGAACACCTGGTGGATCTGGGATGCGCGGCTTACCTCTGTCCTCGTCCTTTTGATCATGTATCTTGGCCTCATCGCGCTCTGGCAGGTCATCGAAGAGCCGGTCAAGGCAGCAAAGGCAGCGGCAATTCTCATCCTTGTCGGGTTTATCAATATCCCGATTATCAAGTTCTCGGTTGATTGGTGGAACACGCTGCATCAGCCTGCAAGCGTCTTCCGGCTTGGCGGACCAACCATTCATCCGGATATACTCTATCCGCTGCTCGTCATGGCGCTCGCTTTCAGCTTCATTTTCATGACGCTGCATCTCGTCGCGATGCGCAATGAAATCCTGCGCCGGCGCGTGCGCGCGCTGCAAAGCCGCATGGCCTATGAGAACGCAGACGCCGGTCGTGCCGAAAGCCTGCCAAAAACCGCGATGTCGGGAGCAGGCGAATGATCGACCTTCTGTTCGGCCCCCGGACGGGCTTTGTCACCGCGGCCTATGGCGTGACCGCCCTTGTTCTTCTCATGCTCGTGGCGTGGGTGGTCCATGATCGCGCAAAACAGCGCCATGCGCTCAAGGCGCTCGAGGAAGGCGGTGTGACGCGCGCAGCCCAAAAGGCGGACAAGCCATGACCGGCGATCAACAAAATTCTGGACAAGAAAAGAAAGAGGGGCGATCCGGTCGCATCCTTTTCCTGCTGCCGCTGTTTTTCTTTGCCGCGCTCTGCGTTATTTTCTTCATGCAGCTTCTGGGCGGGCGCGATACGTCGGAAGTACCGTCCGCGCTGATCGGAAAGCCGATCCCCGTCTTCGATCTGCCCGCGCTTCAAGGTTCGGGAAAACCTGGATTTTCGAATAGGTCGGCTGCGGAGGCGAAAGTCACGCTGATCAATGTCTGGGCCTCCTGGTGTGTTCCCTGCCGGGCAGAGCACCCCCTGATCACCCGGCTTGCCGACGATCCGCGATTGACGGTCTTCGGCCTCAACTACAAGGACAAGCCGGACGCGGCTCTTGCCTTTCTGAGCGAACTCGGTAATCCGTTTGACGCCATTGGCGCGGATGAGAGCGGGCGGGTCGGCATCGAATTCGGCGTCTACGGCGTGCCCGAGACATTCGTCGTCAGTCACGACGGCATTATTGTCTACAAATTCATTGGTCCGCTCACGGAAAGCCGGTTAAACAACGAGTTGATGCCGTCAATTGAAAAAGCTCTTGAAAAAGCAACCGTGAACTGAAACCGGAAACACAAGGTCTGCCATGTCTCACCCGCTCTGCGGCGCCGATCTGAAGACGCTCAGTGCGATCTTTGCCCGAGGCGGCGCGCCGGATGGCGGCCATCTTCTGAAAGCCGCCGGCATATGGGGTGCTGCCCTTGCCCGCGCGCCGATTTCATCGCTTGAAAAGGTCCTGATCGAGCCGCTTCTTCCGGCGGTCTCAGATATGCCGCCGCCGATATTCATCCTCGGTCACTGGCGATCCGGCACGACGCATCTTTACAACATTATGGCGAAATCCGCAGCGTTCGGCTTTGTCGACCCGATCGCGACCGGCCTTCCCTGGGATATGTTCGGTCTTGCCCGCGCGTTTCGGCCGCTTCTGGAGCGCACGATCCCGCGGGATCGCTATATCGACAACATTCCGGTTACCGCCGACGCGCCGCAGGAAGATGAAATTGCGCTCGCGAACATGACGCCGATTTCCTTCTACCACGCGATTTATTTTCCGAAAGTCTTCCACGATCAGCTCAACCGCGGGCTGTTTTTCGAAAATTGCAGTGCGGCGGAGCAGGCAAATCGCACCCGCGCTTTCACCCACTTCATGCAGAAGCTCGCTCATCGCCACAAGAAGCCGCTGCTGATCAAGAACCCGGTCTATACCGGCTGTCCGCAATTTGTGAAAAGCGTCTTTCCGGACGCGAAATTCATCCACATACATCGCAATCCTTTCGATGTGTTTCTGTCGATGCGAAATTTCTACAGCAAGCTTCTGCCGGTCTTCGCGCTGCAGGATTTCGCGCATCTGGATATCGACGAGGTGGTGCTTTCAACCTATTCGGCGATGATGCACCGCTTCGAGCAGGAAACCGCCGACATGGCCGCGCCCGAATTTGTCGAAATCGGCTATGATGCGCTGAGCAAGGACCCGCTTGATACGATCAAGATGGTCTATGAGATGCTTGGCCTTGATGGGTTCGACGACGCCCGGCCCGCTTTCAGCGCCTATCTCGGATCGGTCCAGTCCTATCAGAAGAACACGTTCAAGGGATCGCCCGCTCTCGCCAGCAAGGTGGCGGATCGCCTCAGCCCGTTCATCGAGAAGTGGGATTACGCCATGCCGGAGATTGTCGGGTGAGCCGCCTTCTGCCGCTTCTTGCAAGCGTTCTTTTTCTTTCTGCCTGTTCGGAACAGGAACACCGCAGCCTTTTTGCAGCGAGCGACTGTCACCGCCTCGCCCTTACCGATCAGGCGACGGGTGGTGTGATTACCGGCATTGAGGATATCGTCGTCCTGCCGGGCGGCGATCTTCTTCTGTCGGCCTATGACCGGCGCGCTGATACGGGCGGCGGTGTGCCACCCGAGGGCGGGCTTTACCGCCTGTCCCCATCGCTTCTCGGCGAGCGCGAGGCTCTGGTTGAGCCGCTTCTTCGCGCATTGCCCGGGGGCCTGCGCCCGCACGGGATTGATGCCCTCGCCCGGCCGGATGGCTCGCTCCGGGTTGCCTTCGTCAATCGCGGATATGATGCAGACGGTATGGCAGAACCGGCTCTTGTGCGTTTCACGCTCGAGGACGGCGTCGTCGGCGCGCTCGACATTCTAGAGGACGAGCGATTCTGCCGGGCGAATGACCTTACCTTCTTTACAGGCAGTAACGGCCTTCCCGCGCTTGCCGTCACCCTCGACCGGCATTACTGCGCGGGCTTCTATTCAACCCTCGAGATGATCACAGGGCGCGAGGAAGCGGCCGTGGTGATCACCGATGCTTTCGACCATGCGGAACTTGCCGAGAATCTCGCCTTTGCAAATGGGATCGTGATCAGCAATCCTGACCGCCCTTTGGGTAAAGACAATCCGCTGGTGGTAGCCGAGACGCGGGCTAACCGTCTCAGCATGATTCCTGAAACCGACCCGTCGGCGCGCATCGAGCTTCCAGGCAGTCCGGACAATCTGACATTTGTCCGCTCTGGCTTTGGTGAGGATGGCAACACGGACGCTGTCCTTGCTGCGCTCCATCCAAGCCTTATGCGTCTGGCGCTTTATCGCTACGGCTTTCCCGGCTTCGATACATCCGCCAGCCGGATTGTGCGGATTGCGGATGGAAAGGTTGAGCTTCTTTTCAATGATCCGACTGGCGCTGTCTATTCGGCTGCCTCGGTCGCGGTGTTGAGCGGGCTGCGGCTTGTTCTGGGCAGTGTCGGAGAGCGCGGACTTCTCGTCTGCGGGCGGGCGGGCGTATCGTGAGCGGGCTTGCACTCGTCACCGGCGCGGACGGCTTTGTCGGTCGTCATCTCGTTCGTCAGCTTCTGGGGAAGGGCTATCAGGTCCGCGCCCTTGACCGCGCCTTTCACGGAGCGCCCGAGAATGGCGCGGAGCGGATCGACGCCGACATCCTCGACCGCACGCTGATCGCAGCCGTCTTGGAAGGGGTTGATATCGTCTTTCATCTGGCCGCGATGACGGCCCTGTGGCTGCCGGATGAAGGCGACTATCAGACCGTGAACGTCGAAGGCACGAATTCCGTGCTTCAGGCCGCAATCGCCGCCGGTGTTGCCCGCTTCGTCTATTGTTCGAGTTTTGTCACCATGATTTCCGGGCCGAGAGTGATCAGGACAATCGACGAATCGACAATTGTTGAACCGCAGGCCCTGTTCGGAGCTTATGCGCGCTCCAAAAGACGGGCGGAGCGGCTTGTCATGGAGGCCGCGCTTCAGATCGAGCCGGTGATCGTGATGCCTTCCGCGCCAATCGGCCCGGGTGATCACAATCTCACCGCGCCGACAGCGTTCCTGCGCGATCTTGTCAATGGAAAAATCCCCGCGACCATCCGGCAGACCACCAATTTTGTTGATGTCGAACTCGTGGCCGATGCCATCCTGCGGGCGGGCGAGCGGGCAGAACCGGGCGAGCGCTATCTGTTGACCGGCAAGAACCGGCCGATGTCGGAATTTCTCGGCCGGGTCGCGGCCGTCAGTGGCCTTGCCATGCCATCGCGCGAAGTACCCTATGCGCTCGCCGCCTTCGCCTCGCTCATTGAGGAGAAGCTGCTCTGCCGGATGTCAAAAAGCCCGCCGCGCGCGCCCTATGCCGGTGTGCGCATGGCGGGACGCCTGTTCGAATTTGACAGCGCGAAAGCGATGAACGATCTCGATATCAATCTTTATCCGATCGACGAGGCGCTCGCCGGCGCGCTTCTGTGGCTTGCCAAAGAAGGTCACCTCACCCGTACGATGCCCGCCCTCGATCAGCCTCAGGAATAGGTTCTGCCTTTCCAGGCGCCGCCTTGGCCGCGCAGGTGATTGAGCGCAGAGCTTACAGTCATTGCCAGATAGAACGCGGCTGACAGCGGCAGCGCCAGTGCCCAGATCGGCGACTTTCCGTAGCGCAGCAATGTTGGGCCATAGGCGACCATGGAAAGCAGCCACGCCCACGTTCCAAGGGTGAAGGCAAGTCCTGACCCGTGCAGCGGCAGGGTGAAAAAGGCAAGCGGCGCAACGATATAGGTAAGCGTCATGCCCAGCACGGCACCGAAAAGCGCAAGGGTCGAAAAACCAAGCTGCGTGAACGCGGTGCGCGCGACCATTTTCCAGATTGTGTGAAGCGCCCGATTGTCGCGCAGGCTCACCACGCCCGGATCGAAACCAAGCCAGATCGCGCGTTTCTTACCCCTGGCGTCCTTGATCCGCGCCGCAAGCGCGCAATCGTCGATCAGGGTGCCGCTGATGCTCTCAACGCCGCCGATCTCGCGGAGAACAGCGCGGTTGATCAGCATGCAGCCGCCGGCCGCACCCGCGATCCGGCTCGAGCGGTCATTGGTCGCATGGAAGGGATAAAGCTTCTGAAAGAAAAAGATGAAAGCCGGTATCAGCAGGCCGCCCCAGAACCCGCGCGCATCGAGCACGGCCATGACCGAGACAAGCGCCCGCTTCCCGGTTTCCGCTTTCGTGACCAGCTTTATGAGCGTCTCCGGCGCGTGGACAATATCGGCATCGCCAAGAAGAATATAGGGCGCATCCGGCGCGAGGCTTTCCGCTGCCTGCAAGCCATTGTGCACGGCCCAGAGTTTCCCGGACCAATTCTTCGGCAGAGGCTGTCCCTCCACGACATGGACCGGACGATCCGGGCGCGATGCTTCCCTGCCAAGCGCACGCACGATATCGCCGGTGCCGTCACTCGACTGGTCGTCCACGACAAGGATTGTGAACCGGCCGGGATATGTGCTGGCGAGATGTCCCTTGACCACCGCACCGATGGTCTCGGCTTCGTCACGGGCGGGAATCACGGCAACGACGTCCGGCACGGGATGCGCTATTGTCGCTACGTGCCCGGCCTCGGCTGCGCAAAGCGTCTCCCGGAAATGCCAGAAGCGCCCGTTGAACAGGATCAGATAGAGCCAGATCAGACAGGACAGCGCGGTCGCGATGATAAGAATTATCTGCAAGCTCAACAGTCCCAGACAACAAATGACGGGGCAAAGGAGCACCACCTCGCTCGACGGTTGTCAAGCGCTGCCATCGGGATTAGAGGTGTAGGCAAAATCTCATCCCGTTTCTAACCACCCGGAAAGTCCGATTTTGACACCGCCAGCCACGCCGGAAAATACGCTTGAGACGCCTCGCACAGCGCCAGGAGCTGAGACTGGGGCTCTGACCGGAAAGCAGGCCCAACCGCAAATGACAATCGAGGCGCCGTCAGGCAAGGGTGCGGCGGATGAGAATTTCCCGGTCGGCTCCTTCCTGATCGCGAAACACCTTCGCCCCGCGATTGCGGCCTATTATGCTTTCGCGCGGGCGGGCGACGATATCGGCGACGATCCGACGCTGACGCCGCCTGAAAAAATCCGGCGCCTGACGGCTTTCGAGACCGCGCTTCTGATGCCCGCTGACGCCGAGCCGGGGACGGAAAAGGCGGTTGCCCTTCACGCGCATCTGATCGATCGCGGCATCTCGCTTGAACGCGGTCGCAAGCTCCTTGACGCGTTCCGGCAGGATGCCTCGATGGACCGCTATCAGACGTGGCAGGATCTGCTCGATTATTGCACCAAATCCGCTGATCCAGTCGGCCGGTTTCTGCTTGATCTTCACGCGGAAGATGAAGCCGGATACGAGGCATCCGATGCGCTTTGCACCGTTCTTCAGATTTTGAATCATCTTCAGGATTGCGGGCGCGACAAGGCGGAAATCGACCGGGTCTATATCCCGGCTGACTATCTCGCCAAAGAAGGCCTTGACGCCGATATTCTGAATGGTGGTGAAACCCCGCCCGCATTCCGGCGCGTGCTCGACCGATGCCTTGATGATTGTCTGCCGCTTCTCGCGCGCTGCAAACGGCTGCCGGGCAAACTCAGGGATCGCCGTCTGGCAGCGGAATCAGCCGTTATTGTCGAGCTTGCGTGTCGGCTCCATCGCCGCCTCGGCACGGGTGATCCGCTTGCAACCCGCGTCAAGCTTTCAGGTTTCGATTTTCTGGTTGCCAGCATGATCGGCCTTGTCCGTCTCGTCTTTCACCGCACGTCCGGTTAGGGCCTGTCATGTCGCTTCAGGAATTCGCCCCGATCGTGAGCCACGACGCCTTTTCCGGCCCTACCGCGCCAAAGGATTATGTTGCGCATCTGCTGGCGCGTTCAGGCTCGTCCTTCACGCTTGGCATGAAGATGCTGGCGAGGCCGCGCCGGGAAGCAATTTTTGCGGTCTATGCCTTTTGCCGCGTCGTCGATGACATTGCCGACGAGGCCGGAACGCGCGACGAAAAACGCGCGCTTCTTGAGGCCTGGAAAGCGGAAATCACAGCACTTTATGCAGGCAGGCCACGCTCGCTGATTGGCCGGGCGCTTGCGGCGCCGGTCGCGCATTTTCACCTTCCAGAGCAGGAATTTCTGCTTATGATCAAAGGGATGGAGGCAGATGTGAATGGACCGATTCAAGCGCCATCGCTCACGGATCTGCTCGTTTATACCCGACAGGTCGCCGGAACGGTGGGCATGCTCGCCATCCGCATTTTCGGCGTCGGCAATCATGGCGCGCGCGATCCCTTCGCGCTCTATCTTGCCGATGCGTTTCAGCTCACCAATATCCTGCGGGATATCGAGGAAGATGCCGAAATCGATCGGCTTTATCTGCCGCGGGAGATCCTGCATGCCCATGGTATTGAGAGTACCGACCCCAAAGTTGTCGCAGCCCACTCCGCCCTTGTCGGCGTGCGCCGTCAGCTCGGGGCGATTGCCCGCGGGCGCTTCAATGAAGCCCGCCGCGCGCTTCAGTCTCTCGAAGGCGAACCGGTGCGCGCCGCCCTCATCATGATGGGCGTCTATGAGGGCTATCTGGACCGAATGGAAGCAGAAGGCTTCAGCGGTCCTGCGGCACGGCGTTCCATGCCGAAATGGCAGAAGCTCGTGCGCGGTCTTCATTACGGTTTTGCGTTTCCGAAACGCACCCTGCCCGCACCCGATCCCGCCGCGCCGCCCCTTGCAAGCGTTGCGGCGGAATGAGCGGCACCACGCATATTGTCGGGCTTGGCGTCGCCGGCCTTTCGGCTGCCGTGCGCCTTGCCGAGCGCGGCCTGCCCGTCACGCTCTATGATGGTGCGAAGGTCGCGGGCGGGCGCTGCCGGTCGTTTCATGATGCGCGACTGGATTGCGCGATCGACAATGGCAACCATCTTCTTCTGAGCGGCAATCGTTCGGCGCTTTCTTATCTTGATCTTCTGGGCGCACGCGATGAACTTGAAATTCAGCCCGATGCTAGGTTCGATTTTGTCGATCTTGAAAGCGGCGAACGCTGGCAGGTCGCCTTGAACCGGGGGGCCTTGCCGCTCTGGCTTCTTGATCGCGAAAAGTCGATTCCGGGGGTTCGGCTGCGCGATTATGCGAGCGCGCTCCGATTTCCTTTCGCAAGCCAGACCGCAACGATTGACGGGCTTAGCAAAAGCCGGACGAGCACCCGAACCAACGGCAAGGACATGCTCTATCAGCGGTTCTGGGAGCCGATGAGCTGGGCTGTGCTCAACACCACGCCAGACCGGGCGAGCGCGCGGCTGATGTGGGCTGTGCTCAGGGAGACATTTGCCCGCGGGGGCGCTGCCTGCCGCCCGATGATCGCCCGGCGGGGCCTCAGCGAAACCTTTGTCGATCCGGCCCTTGCCTATCTCGCCGCGCGGAAAATCCAGCCGTTCTTCAATGAGCCGCTCAAGGAAATCGGCATTGAAGGCGACCGCATTACCCGGCTTGATTTCGCCGAGCGTTCGGTTCTGATTACCCCGGCAGACCGGGTCATTCTGGCCCTGCCTCGGGCACAAATGGCGAAACTCATGCCGGAGATCAGTGTGCCGGACGGCGATGCAGCCATCGTCAACGCCCATTTCCGTATGCAGGAACCGCTGACGGGCGCGCAGGCGGTGCCGCTTCTCGGCCTTGTCAACGCCCGGACCCACTGGATTTTTACAAGGGGAGCGATCATCAGTCTGACGATCAGCGCCGCCGATGCGCTTGGCCTTGACCGCCTGCCAGAAGAGGAATTCCTGCCTCTCCTCTGGGATGAGGTGAAAGTCGCACTGCGGCTTCCGGCGGAGGCAAGCTATGCGGCGGCACGGCTCATCCGCGAGCGCAGAGCGACGTTTGACCAGTCACCCGCAAGCGTCGCGAAACGGCCAAAGACCAGAACCGCGTTTGAAAATCTCTATCTCGCCGGCGACTGGACCGATACCGGCCTGCCAGCGACCATTGAGGGAGCGATCCGCTCCGGCGCGATGGCCGCGAAGGCGATATCCAAATGACGGCTTTGCCACGATGCGGTGTTGTTTGCGGGTTTCAGGCGGAGGTGGAATGCTTGCGCCGCGCGCTTCGCACAACCGGGCTTGATCCCGCCCTGTTCGATATTGCCGTTTCCGGCTCTTCCGCAAATCAGGCACGCACGGCGAGCGAGGCGCTCGCCCGCGCCGGGTGCAGCCGTCTTCTGTCCTTCGGTATCGCGGGTGGTCTTGACCCGGCTTATGCCGTCGGCGATGTGGTGTTTTCAAGCCATGTGGTGACACCAGCCTTGGAATCCTTTGGCGAGCGTCCGCCCGCCGCCGAGAAGCCGACGCTTCGTGTTGTCGGTGCGATCCGCCGGGGCACGATCTGTGGCATTGACAGGATTGTCTTCACACCGGTCGAAAAAGCCGAGCTTTTTGCCGCAACCGGTGCGGCGGTCGCCGACATGGAAAGCCATGCACTGGCGCGAACCGCGATGGCGCATGGGTTGCCGTTTTTCGCGCTCCGGGCGATCTCGGACGGGCCAGGCGATCACCTGCCCCGCTATGTCGCGGGGGCCGTCACCACTGAGGGCGCGCCACGGCTTGCCCCGATCCTGCTCGGGCTTGCGCGCGACCCTTTGAGCCTGCCACAGCTCCTCAGGCTGAAAACCAACACGGACAAGGCGCTGGCGGCGCTGGAGGTGGCGGCGGTCCGCCTGCTTGCGAGCCTTGCCGCCCCTTAAGGCCAATCGCGCCTCATAAGAAACCCCGGCGAAAGCGCCAGGGTCTACTCGTCAAGCCGTTAGAGCGCGCAAGATTATTCCGCAGCGTCGAGCTTCTGGAGTTGTTCCTGAACAAGCGCATCATAGATGTCGTTCGCGGGGCGCTGATTGTCCATGTTGATCTCGGGCGCCATCGGGCCTTCGAGACGCGGTCCGCGCAGGGCCACCATCATGGCTTTCAGCGGATTGGCGGTCGCATCGGCGGCAGCGGTCGGCTCATAGCCGCAATGCGCCATACAGTCCGCGCATTTCTCATAACGGCCGGTGCCGTAAAGATCCCAATCGGTCTCTTCCATCAGTTCCTTGTAGGTATCGACATAGCCTTCGCCGAGAAGGTAGCACGGCTTCTGCCATCCGAAGACGTTGCGTGTCGGCATGCCCCACGGGGTGCACTGATATTGCTGATTACCGGCAAGAAAATCGAGATAGAGCGAGGAATGAGACAGGGTCCATTTACGGCCCTTGCCCTTCTTGAAGACTTCGCGGAAGAAATCCTTCGTCTTCTTGCGATTGAGGAAGTTGTCCTGATCCGGTGCGCGCTCATAGGCAAAGCCCGGCGACATCGAGACGCCAACATCGAGATCACGGCAGAAATCGAGAAATTCGACAAGATCGTCAACTGGATGTCCGTCAAACACCGTGCAGTTGGCGTTGACCTGAAAACCTTTTTGCTTGGCGAGCTTGATTGCACTTACGGCCTTGTCGAAAATGCCAGTGCGGCAGACCGACTTGTCGTGATGACCCTTCATGCCGTCGAGATGGACCGAGAAGAAGAGATATTTAGATGGCGTGAAAAGATCGATCTTCTTTTCGAGAAGGATCGCGTTGGTGCAGAGCGACACGAATTTCTTGCGGGCGACTATGCCGTTCACAATATCCACAATCTCATTGTGGATCAGCGGTTCGCCGCCGGGGATTGCGACGATCGGGGCGCCGCATTCATCCACGGCATCCAAACATTCCTGAACGCTCATGCGCTGTTTCATGATCGGCTTCGGATAATCAATCTTGCCGCAACCGGCGCAGGCAAGGTTGCACTGGAAAAGCGGCTCCAGCATCAGGACGAGCGGATACCGTTTCACGCCCATCAGCTTCTGCTTCGCGACATAGGCACCGACAACGGCTTGTTGGAACATTGGGACGGCCAAGATACTTTCCTTTTGCTCGAAAGGCGCTCACTGGGAGATGCGTGCGCGGGGTTTCGTCTTTTTCGATTGGCGACACTCGTACTGCCAAATTGCAATCACGTCCAGTCTTGCCGCCCTTCACGTTTCACGGAGAAGGCTGTGGCAGCATCCATAACGCTGAATTAAGGTCTTTTGACCCAATTGCAAGCGGGTTTGCCTGATGCTTTTTGCAACGCAGCATCAGGCAACTGCTGCTGGAAGTTTGAAACGGGTATCCTCGACAATGCCCTCGCGCTGGACGATGGTCACCGCACGCAGGCTTTTCAGTTTCTCGATGACCTCCTGAACACTCGATTCGGGCGCGGAGGCGCCGGCCGTCAGACCAACCACGGCAATGCCGCTCAGCCATTCGGCCTGGAGCGCATTCGCATCGGGGATCAGATAGCTCGGTTTGCCCATTTCGGTGCCAAGTTCGCGCAGGCGGGTTGAATTCGAACTGTTCGCCGCGCCAACCACGATCAAGGCGTCGATATCGCCCAGCATATCGCGCACAGCGTTCTGGCGGTTCTGCGTCGCATAGCAGATATTCTTCGTATCCGGCCCGACGATGGCCGGAAAACGCCGCTGTAGCGCCTCGATGATTTCGCGTGTGTCATTCACGCTGAGAGTGGTCTGCGTGATATAGGCAATCCGGTCGGGATTTTCCGGTTGCAATTTTTCAACATCCGTGACCGAAGCAACAACGAGGATCGGCTGATCGATCTGGCCGATTGTCCCTTCGACTTCAGCATGGCCGCGATGGCCGATCAGAACCACATCATAACCGCGCGCGGCGTAGCGTCGCCCTTCACTATGCACTTTTGCGACGAGCGGACAGGTTGCGTCGATGACCTGAAGCTTGCGCTCCTGTGCTTCGCTCTCGACCACGCGCGCCACACCGTGGGCACTGAAAATCGTGACCGCTCCGGTTGGGACGGCATCGAGTTCCTCAACAAATATCGCTCCCTTGGCCTTTAACTCTTCGACCACACGGCGATTGTGAACGATCTCATGGCGAACATAGACCGGCGTTCCGAAGCGGCTCATGGCGCGTTCGACAATATCGATGGCACGCTCGACACCGGCGCAGAAGCCGCGCGGATTGGCGAGAAGAACCTTGAGATCACAGTCGGCGGATGCAGCCCTAATCGCAGCCAATTCTAACTCCCGGTTTCACCCTTACAGCCGCCGCTGACAGAAGGGCGATCACAATTTCCAGTAATGCTTATGCCTTGAAAGTGGCACAGCATCCTTTGCCTTATCTCTTTGGTGACTGTGGTCGGGATCATTCAATGCCCCACCTGAGCCCAAGTTTGAAGCCGGCGATTCGTATTTATTCAAAAATGCACTGTCACTCCAGCCAAGCCAGGATCAAATCCGATCAATTCTCGGAAAATGGTTTATTTTGGAAATAAACGTAACGCTTTCGCAACTATTAGAAAAAGTTGCGCCTCATTACACCCGGTTGTCCCCGGGTGCGAATGGGCAGAAAGCCGCTTTTGATCGAGGATTACGCGAAAACCCGATTACGAGCTGATGAAGGTTCTCAGGAAATCATTGAGGCCTGAGGGGCCGGATTGCTTGATTTTCGACTGAAACTCCGAGCGGCGCAAGACAACAGCAGAAATACCGCCAGTCGTATAGTCAATGACACGCGGCTTGCCGCCGATGATGCGCAGGCGCCAGTCAACGGTAAAGGTGCGACCGCTGCCGGGAATGCGGGACGTGACCAGAATATCACCGCGCACGTTGCGGGTTTCTGTCACTTCGCCCAAAACACCGTTGCTACCACCGAACTGTTTGAAATATTGCTTGGCGATATAGGACGGAAAAAGGCGCTTGAATTCTGCAAGCTCAGAGGCAGAAAACTTCTTCGCCTCCTTGCCCAATATCGCGTTGACCCAGGTGCCGATGGCAAAATGGCGCACAACAACGTTGCTCAATGCACCGAGATCGCCCCCCGCTTTGTTGGCCTCTGATAAAAGCGACTGGACCTGTTTTTGTGAAGCAACATCTTCCGCACCCTGCGCATGCGCCTTGACCAGCGGCAGGAAGATATAAAAAACCGTCAGCACCGCAGCGAAAAATAGCGTAGCAAAGGTCTTTCGATTGGTCTTTTCGACACCAACCGCGAGTGCTTTTAAAGAGGGCATGCTATCTCCTTGTTGATCGATCAGCTGGTACGATCCAACCAATCTGTGGCCAGTGTCATTGTTTTGCAAAAGTGATTATTTCAGAACAGAATTTCAAGGGTGCACCGAGGCGCTGAGGGGTTTTAATGCTGCCTGGCCAATTTGTCCACCATATCCATGAGGATTGAGGTCAACACAATGGAGCACAATAGTGTGACCGTAACCGCAATGGCGAGCATGATGCCCATGCTGGCTGTTCCCTGGTGCTCGGAAACGCCAAGCGTGGCGAAGGCCGCAATCGTCGTCAGCCCGCTGAACAGCACCGCCCGCGGGGTACTTGTCTCGAAAAGAGCCGTTGAACTGGCGACGCCGGCACGGCGCATTGCAACATGAATGCCACTGTCGACGCCAAGGCCGATCAGGAGCGGCAGCACGATGATATTGGCGTAGTTAAACGCAATATCGAAGGCGACGCTCGCTGCTATTGTCAAAAGACCAGCGAGCACGAGCGGCAACAAAATGGCGAGCACGGTGTACAGACTGCGCAGGAGAAGATATGTGATGAGCACAATGGCGACGCCCGCAATGCCGACCGCGGTGACCATGGCCCGCGACACGACCGCGCCCGCCTTCGAAATCTGCAAAGGCGTTCCGACGACTGCCGGATCGAAGGCTTCCACGCTGTCGACGAAACGCTGCAAGGCGGCGGGATCGCGCATATCTTCGCGCGGGACGACATCAACGCGCCAATCACCATTCATGCCCCGGAACCTCTCCTTGAAGAATGGGGGCAGCGTGTCAAGCGTGACCGTTGCTGCTTCAACCTGCATGCCGATGGTGTCGATGAGGTCGGGGAAGAAGCGGAAAACATCCTTCTCGACCGCCAGACGCGCCGCGTCCGGCGCCTTGGCGAGCGCATCGAGAACGGCAGCGAGTTTGACTGCCTGCGGACGGCCCGTCTCAGCGGCAAGGCGGTCGCGCAGGGCTTCCAGCGGGGACTTTCCCTCTGGCAGGGTGGCATGATCGAGACCTTCGCCGTTGACGATCGTATCCATGCTCGCGGCGGACTGGTCGATGAGGTCGAGTTTATCCTGCTGCTCTTTCGGCACGAGATCCATGAGCGTGCGCGCGCTTTCGACCGTTTCAAGTTTGGCGACGGCATTGGCCGCTTCCTCCGCGGCTTCCGCGCTGTCCCGCAACAGGCTGAGGCGATAGGGCACCGTGTCCGCCCTCTCCTGAAGCAGCGCGAGCGTGCGCATCGATGGGCTTTCTGGATCACGCAGCGCAATCGGATCGGCATCGAAGCGGACATCGCCCGCATAAAACGTGCCGACAATGCCCGCAAGAATAAGGACAAGCGCAAGCGGGCGTTGCGTCAGAATGAAAAAACGGGCAGTGCGCGAGGGCAGTGCTGTGACCTTTACGGGCGTGACCTTTACGGGATTGTATTTGACCTTCGGCTGGAACCAGGCGACCTTGGAAATCAACGCCGGGACAAAGGTCACCGAGACAAGAAACGCTATCACCACGCCCGCCGCACCGAGAATACCAAGCTGCTTCATCCCGGTGAAATCGCTTGGCACGAAAGCGACAAAGGCGATGACCGTGGTGAGCGCGCTCAGAATCATCGCGCCGCCGATCGAATGGCCGACGGCAATCGCCGCCGCATCGGCACTCGGATGCGCTTCATCGCCCAGATGGGCGAGCGTGTGGATGGTGTAGTCCACCCCGAGGCCGACCAGAATCACGACAAAGGCGACCGATACAAGGTTGAGCGTCCCGAAGACAAGCGCCGCAAAGCCGGTAGAAAGCACAAGTGCCGTTATTAGCGCCAGGAAACTGAGGACGACCTGGGACCACGAGCGTAGTGCGATTAAAATCAGGATTCCGACCAGAACAAAAGACAGCGCGAAGGAAAGGCCGATGCCTTTCGAGACGCTCTGCAATTCCTCAAAACGCATGGCCGGATCACCGGTCACGCCGACTCTGACCAGAGTTTTGATATCCTGCGGCAAGCCATCAACGGCAGAACGGATTGCGGCAAGCCCGTCTTTTGCCGGCTGCAGGGCGGCAAAATTGAGAACCGGCGTTGCATAGATCAACCGCTGAACCTGTTCATTGCCTCCGGTGGGGTTGATAGTGGGTGCCACTTCACCGGCTGGCGTATCATCACTCACGGATACATTGACGGCGTTCTTGTCGGTCGCCTTCGCCCAGGACAGCGGCATCGCCTTTCCAGAAAGCCGCGCCGCGATCGTCATGGTCAGATCGCTATAAAACTGATCGAGAAAGCCACGGTCAAAATCAGCCCTGCTTGCCAGTTCCTCCGCCGTGTAGAGCGAGCGAAAGAATGTCGCAAGGGTCGGGTCGGCGCGCAGGCTCGCAAGCAGCGAGGCCGATTTATTCAATTCGGCAAGATTCGCATCAAGCTCATCAACACTTTGATAAAGAAGGCCGTTTTTAAGAAAAAACGGATCGACCGACGGCCCGAAAACATTGGTGAGATGCTTGCTTGCCGAAAGATTTGTGACAAGCAAGCGGGTGGCCGCATCCGCCGCATCCGGCGTGTCGGCGCGCACCACGATCACGACCGCGTTCTTTATTCCAGGATAATCGGCATTGAATGCCAGCATCTTCTGCTGAAAATCAAGGTTCGGGGAAAGCATCTGGCTTGAATCGGTGTTGACACCAAGCAGCGAGGCAGCGGCAAAGGCACTGACGACCAGGGCCGCGGCATAGCCGGTAATCCAGAGCCATGCATGACGCACAACAGATCCGATCAAGCGGGCGACGGAGTTGTTCAGGAATTCGGTCATTGGAGAATGCGGGTCACTTAGCCATGGTTCTTAAAAAATCGGCCTGGGCATTCTCTTTATCATTGTTGCCCGAAAAGCACAGCTATTTCAAACTTGTTACCACACTTCGTTTGGAAATTTGCAAAATATTGATAGAAGTTAACCAAGATTAGAGTCGACACAAATCGACACAAAATTCGAACCGTCAGACTGGGAACATCATGATTTTTTCTTCACACCTTCGCCCGCTCGCTCAAGCGCGATTCGTTCTGATAGGTGCAGCGGCTCTCTTGATGGCGGGGTGCTCCGCAACGTTGAAACCCAACAACAGCGCCCTTTTGGTGAACCAAGCAAAGCCGCAAACGGTCGCCGTTGCTCCAATTGAAAATCCGCGTGGGCCGACAGTTGCAAGTTATGCACAATCCGGTATTGCGCCGACGAAAGCTGCCACTGGGCCGACGGACGAACCGCTGTTGGCTGACACTGAGGTAGAGGTTTTCGATCCCAGCGAAAAGCTGAACCGCCGATTCAACACCTTCAATACAGGTTTCGACAAAGTGCTGGTTCGTCCGATTTCAAAAGTCTATGGCGTCGTGGTTCCCCCGCCTGTCCGCGCCGTGATCAAGAATGGTCTGCGCCATCTCGAAACCCCCGGCGACTTCATCAACTATTTGCTTCAGCGCAATTCCGAACAGGCAGGTCAGACGCTGACGCGCTTCATCGTCAATTCAACGCTGGGTCTCGGCGGCACCATCGATGTGGCTCAATATCTCGACGCACCCTACAACCCGACCGATTTCGGCCTCACCCTCTCTACATGGGGCGTCAAAGAAGGCCGCTATATTGTCCTTCCTATTCTGGGGCCCAGCACGAAGCGCGACAGTTTCGGGCGTATCGTCGATACAGCGCTTCAGCCGCAGACCTATCTCGGTCTCATCTTCGATTTCGGCTTTGGAGGATTGATTTCCCGCTCCGTGGAAATTGTCGACAAGCGCCACCGCAATGGCGATCTTCTGGACAATGTCATCTTTGCCTCGCCTGATCCTTATGTCACACTGCGTTCAACCTATATCCAGCGCCGCCGTGCCCGGGCTTCAGACAATATCATTGGCGCGGAAGGCATGAGTGATGTCCTGCCGGCCATCGCGACGGCTGGTCAGTAGGCCACGATAACAAGCGGGCAGCCAGAAAGCTGCCCGCATTTTTCTCAGACCTCGGTTTCCCCGCGCCTTTGTTCTTGAATTACCGGGAAAACCCGGTTAACGGTGATCCGGAGGCCCCTATAGCTCAGCTGGTAGAGCAACTGATTTGTAATCAGTAGGTCGTTCGTTCGAATCGGACTGGGGGCACCAAATATCTAATAAAATCAATGGTTTAAATTGTCATATAATTACCGTGTGACTTTTTGTGACGTCACACGGTTTCCTGGCTCCATCCCGGCTTAAAGACGGGATCGGGTGGTGAGGGCGTGCGCTGAAACTTTAAGGTCGATGATTGCCGGCGTTCCGGCAGCTCTCGCAGCCGATAGGGCTTGCGGAAAGTCGGCGTCCTGCTCGACGGTCGCGCCGAATGCGCCATAGGCGCGGGCGAGTGCGGCAAAATCCGGGTTGCGCATGGTGGTTGCCGATATCCGCCCGGGATATTCACGCTCCTGATGCATGCGGATCGTGCCATACATGCCGTTGTTTGAAATCAGCACGATAACATTCGCGCCAAACTGGCAGGCGGTGCCGAATTCCTGCGACACCATCTGGAAACAGCCATCCCCGGCAAGACAGATGACATCGCGCTCGGGATAACGCAGCTTGGCTGCTATCGCCGCTGGCAGGCCATAGCCCATTGAGCCGCTGGTTGGCGCAAGCTGCGTGCGCCAGGTGCGATAGCGATAGTAGCGGTGCAGCCAGCCGGTATAATTGCCTGCGCCGTTCGACAGGATCGCATCATCTGGCAGGACAGCATTCAAGTGGGCGATGACGCGCTCCATTTTCAGGGCGCCGGGGCTTTCCTGCGGTTCCTGCCAGCGCTCATAGGATTGGCGCGCCGCGGCGGTGGCTGCCGCATGGCGGGAATTTGCGACAGCAGCCCGCGCTGCCAATTGCGCGATGACGGCAGCAGGCCTGCCCGCGACCGCGATTTCCGGGCGATAGACGCGTCCGAGTTCGCCGGGATCAGGATAGACATGGATCAGCGCCTGATGCGGCACCGGCGGGACGACGAGGGAATAGCCGCCGGTCGTCATCTCGCCGAGACGTGCGCCGAGGCAGAGAATCACATCCGCATTGCGCACCCGATCCGCGAGCGCCGGGTTGATGCCGATCCCGACATCGCCGACATAATTCGGATGGCGGTTGTCGATATAATCCTGACAGCGGAATGATGCGCCGACAGAAAGTCCGGTCTTTTCGGCAAATATGGCAAGACCTGCCGCCGCCGCCGCCGACCAGCCGCCGCCGCCAACCAGAACGAAAGGTCGCTCGGCACGGGCAAGCCTTGCCATAATCCGGTCGAGATCCGCTTCCGAAACCGCGCCTGACGGCAGCACTGCCTCCGGCACGACCGGCACCATGGAGGATGAAGACAACATGTCCTCCGGCAGCGCGAGCACGACCGGACCGGGTCTTCCGCTGACGGCAAGATGGAAGGCGTGGCTTACATATTCGGGCAGTCGGTCGATCCGGTCGACCTCCGCCACCCATTTGGCAAGCGGCGCATACATCGCGCGATAATCCACCTCCTGAAACGCCTCGCGGTCGCGCTGGTCGCTTGCAACCTGCCCGACGAAGAGAATCATCGGCGTTGAGTCCTGAAACGCGATATGAATACCAGCGGCGGCATTCGTGGCGCCGGGGCCGCGGGTCACGAAGGCAATGCCCGGTCTGCCGGTGAGTTTGCCGTCGGCTTCTGCCATCATCGCCGCACCGCCCTCCTGGCGCGCGACAATCGTTTCGATGCCTGAATCATAAAGGCCATCGAGCGCTGCAAGATAACTCTCTCCCGGAATGCAGAAAACCCGCTCAACACCCTGCGCCTTCAGCGCTTCAACCAGAATGCGCCCGCCGTGGCGGACCTCAGCGGTCGCGGTCGTGTCTCGCGCAGACGCAGCTTTCATCATGCCTGTTCAACTTTCTGATAATGCCTCGAGAGTGTGATCTCGCATAAACGCGGGCTCCAGGGATTTTATAGCATGGCATGGTTCGAAGTCACGCGCTTCAACCGGGTGGCTCGTCGCCTGATTTGGGAGACCGATCTTCCGGGCCGTACCCGACGCCATTTCGTTATCGCACTTTCGGAAACCTGGCGCGCATCCCATCCATGACTATTCGGTTTTGCGTCGTTTGTGCTATATTTCGCGTTGTTGACTGCAAAGGCTGGCGAGGAGGCTCGACATGGCACAGGAAATTAATCCTTCCGGCACGATGAATGTCGCGCGGCGGGCGCTTCTTCGCGGGACCGCGCTCACGGCCCTCGCGCTGCTTTTGGGCCCGGTCCCTGCCCTTGCCGGGATCGATCCGAGCGATGCGACCTGGGAGGCGATCAAATCGGATCACTTCACCAATCTCAACTTTGAGGACGGCAGCGGCAAGATCAGCTTTGAGGCCCCGGCGCGTGCGGAGGATGCGGCGACCGTGCCGATGGATATTCGCGTTGCCGATACGCTCGATATCGCCCGCCTTTCGCTGATCATTGACGAAAACCCGGTGCCGCTTGCCGCGATCTTCACCTTTGGGCCGGCATCCGGCGGCGCATCGCTGCAAACGCGGGTGCGCGTCAACGCCTATTCTTACGTGCGCGTTATCGCAGAGGCGCGGGACGGCACGCAGTATATGGTCAAACGCTTCATCAAGGCGACGGGTGGTTGCGCCGCACCTGCGGGCAAGGATCCGGTCGCTGCCGAAGCTGGAAAGGGCGAAATGCGGTTTCGTCGCTTTGACGCGGCAAGTCCGAGAGAAGCACAGATGATGATCCGCCATCCAAACCATACCGGTTTCCAGATGGATCAGGTGACACTTCTGTTCGTGCCGCCGAATTTCGTCGAGACCATCACGATTGCTCAGGGCGATGATCTGATCCTGCGCGTGGATGGCGGCATTTCAATCAGCGAAGACCCGAATATCCGTTTCTTCTACAAGGAAGACAGGAGCAAGACGATCACCGTCTCGGCTGTCGACACGCAAGGCCGACAATACCAGAAATCGTGGTCGCCGACAGATGCATGAATGGTACTGGATGAAGGCCGGAAAGGGAGCGATCAGAAACAGCGGAACTCTGCTTCCGCCTGTGCCCGGCGCAGCACCGCAACAATATCGGTGAGAGCCGCCGAGTGGTTGAAAACAGTCGTCTTTTCACCGCCCACCAGGCCGACACTGATCACCGTTTCGGCTTCGACATATTGGTCGTAGGTCAGAATCGTCGCAATCACATCAATCGAGCAGGAACATTGCTCAAGCTTCTGGCGGGTCTGACCGTTGGCCGCCATGCAGCCAAAGACATAATCCGCCCGTGCAACGGTCGGATAATCGTTGAGGCTCGCATCGATATTCTGTGATCGATGGATCGTGACCGTCTGTGCGCAGAGCTCACCGATCGTAACGACCAGAGCGAGTGTCACCGCGCCTGAAAGTTTCAACGTTCTTAAGTCCATCATTCCTTCCTCCCGGTCGCCTGATATTGCAGTTCATTCGTCACCAGCGCTGCTTTTTCAGCGCTCTCGCCAGGTACAATCGAGCGCATGGCAAAAATCCCGCCAGGCACGGCGTCAGACACAACTGTTTCGAAAATCTTGCCGGTGAATCTGCCAAACTGACCGGTCTGTTCTTCATCGACAAATGGACGGATGGTGATTTTTCGTCCCTCGACGCTTTGGCCATCGACGATCAGCGACACTTTCTCAACCTCGGCGACCTCGCGGAAAGCGCGGCGGATCGTGTTACGGAAGAGGACAGGCGCGCCGCCGACGCGGCTTCGCATCTGTTGCAGGTCGCGTTCCAGAAACATCATCACCACAGGGTTGCCGCTCGTGTTCTCAAACGGACCGAGCGCATAGCGATGCGCCTTCGCGTTGAGTTCGATTGCAACGGAATTGAACCCGCCGGGCAAGGCTGGATCATTCACGGCAACGGTGACCGCTTCCTCGAAATTCGCACCGAATTCCTCAGGTGCTGCGGTTTTGTGACTATAGCTGTAGCTGATCGCGGTCTGGTGCGGCACTTGCCGCAGATAGGGAGCGGCGAAGATAAGATCGGTCGCGGTCTTCTCTTCTGCGAAAGCAGCGTTATCCGCTAGAAACACCAGGATCATCGCGAAAAGGGCGGCAAAAGCTTGACCCCGCGCGCAAACGCCACAATTCACCGGGATAAAGATCATTTGTTCTCCTCCAGAAAGCCCCGCCATCCATCGTTTTGATGGGAATGGGAGAATTGCTCAATTCATTGGTTGCACCTGCCCCAAATCTCCAGCCGGCCAGCGCATCCCTAAAGGCGTATAATCAACCAGAGAAGTGTCCGCACCATGAAAAGAGATGACTTTTTGGCCATCAGCTAGCGTGTAAGCGGAAGCGCCGAAACCAAAATCCTTACCGGTAGAGATCCACTGGATAAACGCGTTTCTTTTCCAATTTGGGAATTTATTTCTGCTGTTCACAACTTTGTCTCATGCAAGTCATTCAAAGCTCTAACATTTCCTCTCGAATACGCGTCGAAAGCAAGTCAAGTGGTCCGGCGATCGCGAATACCAGCGCGGCGCTTGCCACCATCATCAGGATGAGCGTGAGCCGCAGCGACCAGCGGCCGGTTTTTTTGCCAGACGGTCGGGGTGGTTTTCAAGGCGGGATGCATCCTCGCCCACCGCTAGTTCATACTTTCGAGCGTCTGCTTGAGATGCCCGAGACCTGCCTGATAGACGGCGGTGACGGCTGCAATCGCCGCATCATTGTTGAGGTTTTCCGGTGGATCGTTGTTGGGATAGCCGCGATAGAACGCACCGCGCCACTCCACGAGGCTCGCACCATTGTCAGCCGGTTTCACACTGATCTGGGAGGAGTAATTCGTCACCGGCAGCACAGAGACATCGACTGCGGTGATCCGGTAGGCATAGCGCATCTCGCTTTCCTCGTATCTTGCGAGTTGCTCGTTGATGATACCACCGCCCTTGAGCGTGAGAATACGTGTTGCATCGACGGCATTGCCACCCTCGCCCTCGGATTTTTCGACCGCCGGATGCCAGGTTATATCGTTGAAATTACGAATCCGCTCCCAGACCTTTGTCGGCGCGGCATTGATGACGACGGTCTCGCTTACCTTTTTCCGCTCAGGACCATGGGCCGCCGCAGGAAGTGCGAGAGCGGGGATAAGCACTGCTGTGAGCAATGCGCTCCTGACGATCCTGCGTTTGGTAATCTGCATGGCTTCTTCCTCCATTTGGGTTTCAGCATCTTATCCTTTTGCTGGCAAAAGTCCTTCCGGTGCTTCGATGAATTCAATGTGATCGCTGTCGTCGAGTGGCGTGTTCTCGTCTGTGGTCAATCGCGACCCCGCGCCCGCGTGGTTGTTCACAATGATCGGCAAACCGCGTCGCATCTTTGCCCCCGCCTGTTCGCCTTTTTGGTGCAGGCTCACAGAATAGGGAATTTGATAAGCCCGCGGTCTGAGCTCGCCAGTTCCCTGATCGAGATTACGGCCCCAGAGATAGATCCGTCGCGGCTCCTCGATCTGGATGCCCAGAAGATAGAGTCGCGATGGCAGAACGGATGCTGATGCGGGCCAGCCGAGCAGCCCGGGATAGGACGTGTATGTCACGGCACATAGAAACAGCGCAACAGAGGTCGCGAGAGCCTTTGTCAGCGGCGGCAGGCGCGATGTCAGATGCAGACTGATCAGCAATACCATAACACCGATAAAGCCGATCGTCAGACCTCCCAAACCCCAATTGAGCATTGCAAACTCTCCGCGTTCATCAAAATCGCACCAGTTTCTTTTGAAGATGATTGATATTCATGACCGTGCCGCTGCGCAGGATCGTGAAGCGCAGGGCGGTCTTTTCAACACCGCGCGCTTCCAGCGTGGTCTTGCCGTAATATTCGACTTCATAGACCGGGTTGACGCGGGAGACGCGGACCTGAACCTCCACCGGCTGCTTCGTCTCGCTCTCGAAATAGTGGAGATTGACAGTATATTCCCCCGGCACGAGACCGCGCAGGGTCACGATCTCCTGATTGAGCGGATTTGCGATCTTCTCACCTTCCACGGTGATGGTGTCATTCAGCATGCCCCGGTCGTCGCGATCAAGATGGACAAGACCCTGATTGCGGTCGCGGTACCAGGTAATCCGGCCCTGCGGGTCTTCAATCCAGGTGTCGACATCGTCCGGGCTGTTGTCAGCCCATGTAACGGTGATGATATATTGGGCATCGAGTTTCACGTCAGCTGTCTTTTTCTCCGGATTGAGGAAGAGGATCGCGACGAAAAACAGAAGCAAAAAGCCGATCAGCGTGTTGAACAAAAGATCGGTAAAAGGGTCGGCGCCATCGGATCGGCGGCGCTGTCTCCTGTGGCCGACCCCAATGGTCATGATTGTCTTTTGCCCGAAAGACGGGCACCGGGATTGCCCAGAACCTCAGCTTTCAGAACCTCGGCCTTCAGCCGGATCAGGAGTGCGATCAGTTGTTCCGTGGCACGCGAAAGGATCATGTGCTGCGCGCCCAGAAGCGATGCGCAGATAAGACCCGCAAGCGTGGTGTAAAGCGCGATCCCCATGCCGCCGCTCATGGCAATCAGAAGGATCTGAATATTGTCGCCGGTCGGTGCAGGCCCGTCGGACAAAGCACTGAGGACGATGACAAAGCCGATAATGGTGCCGATTAGCCCAAGACGGGTCAGAATGTCGACAAGATACCAGCCGGTTTCCCCTGGATTGCGAAGACAGTCGGCCAGAACGTCAAGAACCAGCGCCCCCTCCCGGGCGGCGCCATCGGCCGCATGACCGCGGCGCAAGCGCTCGAGATCAGCAATATAGTGCGCGACGATTTCCTGGCTGTCGCGAAGCCGTGCTCGTCTTTCGGGAGTGCGGACCAGCCTATGGATCGCCTCGCCGGAGCGGGACGAAATTTCCGCTTTGGCCTTCTCGATACGCATATCCATGAGAAAAATGTTCCATGCGGCATGGAGACTGGCAATCAGGAACGCGAGCATGATGACAGGCGAGATATAGCTTTTGTCGGTCGCCAGCATCAGGGCGAGATAGCCCCGGTCATGGGCGATATAAAGTGCCAGAAGGATAAGGCAGGCAAGCAACCACCAACCCTGAACGGCGTGGTAGCGATCGTTTTCACCGGTCTCAATCAAAGCCCGCCCCTTTCCGCGGAGGGGATCAGATCGTCGAGATCCTTGTAGATTTCCAGTGAACGCTGCATCTGAAGTGGCCCCAGAATCATGCCGCCTGCGATCCATTTCATGTAGCTCTCGGCAATCTCGCTCTTGTTGAGCCGGGCCTGCCGGAACCAGCCGAATGCGCGCAGTTCATCGCGCTTAACGCCATACCCCATCTGATACTGGCGGGCGATGTTGACCTGTGCGTCCGCGTTTTTCTGAAACGCCGCAGCAAGAAACCACTTGCTGGAAAGGACATAGTCACGCGGCACGCCAAGGCCGAGATAATAAAGCGAGCCGAGGGCATTTTGCGCAATCGGATCGCCTTCCCTGGCGCGCATGCCATAGAGTTGCGCCGCGCGCTGATAGTCGCCCTTTTCCATGGCGGACTGGGCATCCCCCGGCACGCCAGAGGCGAAAAACACCGTCAGGACGAGCGTCGTCAGAACACCGATCAAGACCGCGGGACGCCATTTTTTCAGGTTGTTGCCCTGCATCGGCGCTCACCTCAGGACCGCAGAGCGCGGTCGAGATTGACCGCTTTGTCGAGGCTTGATGATTCAGCACCGATAACGTCCTTGAGGATTGTCGAGGTGACGTCGGTTCTGTTGAATTTCGCGCCGTTGAGGTTGCTGCCGGTAAGATCAGCGCCGCCGAGTGTTGCCGATGAAAGGTCGCCGTTCTCAAGATTGGTCCGGATCAGTTTCGCAAACTCGAAATCGACATGGGAAAGGCGCGCATTGGAAAGATTTGCCCCGGTCAGATCCGCCGAGCGGAGTACGCCGCGCATCAGGCCCATGGACTGGTTCTGCATATCCGCGCCGAGATCAGCGTCAGAAAGGTTCGCGCCGGTGAGGTTGCCATAGCTCAGATCGCTTGCGAGCCGGGCACCGGAAAGATCGGCATCGACGAGAACAGCGCGGATCATCTGGGCCTGAAACGCATGGACACCGCGAAGGCTTGCCCCGGTCAGGTCGGCCTTCAGCATCCATGCCTGATCGAGGATTGCCCCGTCCAGTGTCGCATTCCGCAGATTGGTGTTGTTGAGCCGTGCCGCGCGGAAAATGGCACCGGTGAAATCGAGATTGGAAAGGTCAAGGCCGGAAAGACGCTTGCCGCTCAAATCGACAGGGGCAGCAGGACTGGCCCGCCCCAGAATTGCCACGACCTCCTCGCGGGTCAATTCGGCCTCTGTCATATCGGGTGTCGTCAGATCGAGATTGTCGAGGATGCCCTGCGCGTGCGCGGAAAAAAACTGAAGATGAACGAGAACAAGCGCCGCCGATAAAACCCTGAACACCCGATACATCCGATCCTCCAATCATCCGCCGGTCTCGGTCACATTCGCGTTCTAAGATTGTGTCAGGAAATTCTGCGATAGACAAATTCTGTTTGCGGCCTGCCAATACTCTCGGCGGCGAGCTCAGCCATTTTCGCGTGATGCGCCGACAGGATGCAGGCCGGGTCCGTGGCTGCGGCATTGCCGGTAAGGGCGAAAGCCTGACAACGGCAACCACCGAAATCGAGTTCCTTTCGCGGGCAGGACTGGCATGGCTCCGGCATCCAGGCGGTGCCGCGATAGGCGTTGAAGGCTGATGAACCAGTCCAGATTTCTGCAAGCGATTTCTCCGTCACAAAATCGAATTCGAGATGGGGAATGGTCTCAGACGCGTGGCAGGGCAGAACCTTCCCCTCCGGCGTGATGACCAGGGCATCCGCGCCCCATCCGCCCATGCAGGGTTTCGGATAATCGGCGTAATAATCGGGCGTCACGAAATCAATCGTCAGCACGCCGCGCAGGGCTTCGCGTGCCCTTGTAACGGTCTCGACCTGGCGCTCAACCGCATCGCGGTCCGGCATCAGCATCGAACGGTTGATATAGGCCCAGCCGTAATATTGCACATTCGCGATTTCGAGCCTGTCGGCATCGAGTTCGAGGGCGAGATCAATGAACGCGTCGACCTGTGCGATATTATGGCGGTGGATCGGAGCGTTGATCGTGAGCGGTATCCCGAGGCGGCGCATGGTGCGAGCCGTTTCGCATTTCTTTTCAAAGCCACCTTTGAAATTGCCGATGAGCTCGGTTACCCGCGCATCTGCGCCCTGGATCGACACCTGAACATGATCAAGCCCGGCAGCGACCAGCCCTTCAAGCCCGGCAGCATCAAGCGACACCCCGGCCGTGATCAGATTGGTGTAGATTCCACGCGCATTCAATGTACGGATGATCTGTGGCAGATCGCGGCGCAATGTCGGCTCACCGCCGGACAGATGCACCTGAAGCACGCCCAGATCCGCCGCCTCTTCGAAGACGCGCTGCCAGGTTGCGGTATCAAGCTCCGTGCTGGCTTTCAGCAGTTTCTGCGGATTGGAACAGTAGGGGCATTGCAGCGGGCAGCGATGGGTGAGTTCCGCCAGCATGCCAAGGGGAAGTCCGATCGCGGGCGTCGGTGATCCTTTGGCCGCGTTCATGGCTGCTCCGCCTCTCGGATCAGGCGCTCGTCCGCCCAGGTCTGCAAAAATTCAACCACATCGGCGGCCACCGCCGCACGCGGAGCGCCATAGTCGCGGGCGAGATCGTCGATGATGCAGGCGACATTTCGCGCACCATCGAGCTTCTGAAGGATGGCGATGCTCGTCTCATCCGGCCAATAGACATGTTCCGGTGCCAGAACGACCCACACCTTGCGCAGGCTGTCCTGTCGGAAATAGACATAGGGTTGCAGCGTCGGCTTCAACGCATCGGTGATGATGAGCCGCCTTCGCGTGGTCCGAAACGGGGCGTGATCCGCAGTCGCCATGGTTTCAGCCCATCTCCGGCACGAAAGCACCCGGCGGAATGTGGCCGGGTTCGACATAAGCATGATAGAGCGCATCAAGCATTGCCCAGAGCATGTCGCATTTCGCGATGAGGGCGTCGATTGCCTCGCTCTGGCTCTCGGCGCTTGTCGCCCATTGCTTGACCAGTTCCAGCGTATAATCAGCGTCACGCGGCGCTTGTTTCAGGCGCGGTGTGAAATAGGCAAGCGTATCCTCGTTGATGTAATCATAACGCGAAAGCATGGCCGGAACGCGCTCGCCGATTGCGAGCGGCGAGAAAAGCTCGGTGAGTGACGAGGCGACAGCAACGAGAAGCGAATGATCGGAGACGAGGTTAACATAGGAGCCGACCGCAAAGCGCGTCGCGGGCAGCGCCCTGTCGCGGCATTTGACCATGGCCGGCTCCAGGCCAACCCCCTCGGCGAGCTTCAACCAGCGCGCGATGCCGCCCGGATTTGCAGGATTATCCTCTTCACCATCATGATCAATGATGCGTTTGCGCCATTCACGGCGGAATTCCGGGTCATCCGAACGGGAGAGAATGATCGCGTCTTTTTTCGGAATGATCGACTGATAACAATAGCGGTTGAGCGCCCATGCCTGCATTTGCGGCTTGGTCAGCTTGCCGGCATTCATCAGCTTATGAAACGGATGGTGAATATGGTAGCGCTCGCTCAGCACATCGCGCAGTGCCGCTTCAAGAGCATCTGGGCTCAATGCCTTTTTAAGATATGTATGGCGTTGCAGGCTCATAGTGTGATCTCCATCCCGTCAAATCCGATTTCCCAACCGCTTTCAAGCACGGAGCGTTCCGCAGCGCTGCCCTCCTCCAGGACCGGGTTGGTGTTGTTGATATGCACAAATATCCGGCGCTGAATGTCAACGGAGCGCAGTGCCGCAATCGAACCGGCCGGCCCCGCCATGTGCATATGGCCCATGCGGCTGCCTGTCTTCGTGCCGACACCCGCCTCCTGCATTTCATTGTCGGTAAAGACTGTTCCGTCAAACAGAAGACACCGACTGCCACTAAGGCGTGCACGCAGCCGATCGGTCATTGCGGCACAGCCTGGAATGTAAAAAAGGCTCTCATCCGGATTTGCCGCCGCCGTGATGCGAAGGCCTATCGTGTCGCCGTCCTCAGTGCCAAAATTCCGGTCGGAAGCAGCGTCATTTTCCATGAACAACGCGACTTTTCCCGGAACCGCAAAGGTCTCGATCATGACGCCGATCGGCCCGCTCGGGCCTTCGAGCGCCACGGTCTCGTTGAGATTCAACAAACGGCGCTCGACATAAGCGGGATTGAGCACCCGGAAGATCGGATTTGCCTCCAGAACCTCGCTCACGCGCCTGGTCGCGTAGAGAACAAAACGCTCACTTTCGCGTAAGGACAGGAGACCCGCGATATGATCGACATCGGCATTGGTGAGTACAACACAGGCGATTGGCGTCGAACGCAGCTGCGCATCCGGCGCGGGGGAGAGTGCGGGGAATGCGGCAATCTGTTCGCGTATATCTGGCGAAGCATTGAACAACGCCCATTCAGCGCCATTGGCCGAGACTGTGATGCTCGACTGGGTGCGGCGGCGAAATCCGGGCAGACCAGCCCGCGCCGCACGGCTTAGCCGCGCATTGCAGTTCCACTGGGGAAAACCGCCGCCTGCAGCAGAACCAAGCACCGCGACGCGCATGCATCCCCCTCATTTAAACCGGAACAGCAGGGATTTACCGTTTGCCTGGAAACCTAGGACTGGTAAAATCGGATATTCAGTAAAACCGGGCCTGCCTTGCAACAAAATTAGCGAATTTTGTCATAAAAAAAGCAGGAACCAGAAGTTTGTGTCCGGCTCCTGATTTTCGAGATAAAACCCGCTCAAAACGGGCGCAATATATTGCTATTTTGCTTTGCAGGAACCAAGTTCTGCTGGCAGGTAACGAGAAATCTCGAAGCCTGCATTGACGCTTGTCATTGACGGTTTTGACCAGGTTTTCATTGTCTCAATCTCCTCATGTGATTTTAACGCATCGGGTTTGAACAGTCGGGGTTTAAACCCACACACAATTCAAACTTCATCATATGCGATAGGATAGACGGGATAGATATTTCCGTCAAAAAGAAATTGCCCGGCTTATTTTACGCTTAATTTCAGCCGGATATGGCGGTGGCCTTATTCCCATTCAAGCTCAGAAAACGTGGTTGTCGCGTTGCGGGTGTTGAAATCATGAAACAAAAGCCAGCGTTTTTCCTCGCTCAAGGCCGTGTCTTTCGACGCTGTCGTGAGTGAATGGCCAGCGGCAATATGGCGGCGAACGTCGCTTGCAACCAGTTCCAGATAGCGCTTTTGCGGGATCGATGCGAACGGCCAGGGTTGAACCAGCGGGCCACCAACCGGACCGTGACCGGCAATAACATGGGCGAACGGGCGCGCGGTGAGGCGCGCCATAACCGCGAGCCAGCCCTTGATGCTGCCATCAAGCGCCGGGACGTGATCGATAAAAAGAAGATCGCCAAGAAAGGCCGTGCTGGTCTTCCGGTCGACAACGATGAGATCGTTGTCGGTATGAGCGGTCGGAAAGGATTCAAGCATGAGCACCCGGTTGCCAAGGTCGATGGTCATCTCTCCAACGGCGCTTTGCGTCGACGGGATGAGGCCGGAGCCGGAAAACGCCGCCTTGCCGATCAGTTCGAGATTGGCTGCGAGATAAAACGATCCGCGCAGCGCCAGCGCATCATTGAAGCGGGGATGGCTGACAAAGACAGCGCCGGAATTGACAAAGGCCGCATTGCCTAAAATGTGGTCCGGATGGGCATGGGTGTTAATCACATACCCAATCGGCAGATCGGTTTTTGCCTCTATCGCCGCGCGCAGCCGCTGACCCACCAGAAGGCTTCCCCCGGTGTCAATGACCGCCACGGATTTTTCGCCGATGATAAAGCCGAGATTGGCGATATGCCCCTGATTTTCCGGATTGACACGTTCAACAGCGCCGGGTGCGACAAAAATTCCGGGGCCGACTTCCACGACCGCAAGGGGTTCGACATCTGCCTTCGCAAGTGCCGCAGACAAGGGAACAAAAAACAGCGCCGCGATCAAGCAATAGCAAGCAAAAAGCGGTAGATTGTCTAATTTTTTCATCATCTTTTTGCGATGCAATATTCTACTTTCACTCACAACTTATTTCTTGAATGATGATCAAAGTGAATACATGGAGTTGATCACAATTTGGTGCAAATCATTCAATAGTCCATCCGCATCCGGATTGGTTCAGAAAAATACTCTTGCGCTTCTCTTTCCATGTTCTAACCTGATCTTGTGTTCGATATCATCCGCACAGGCTTGGGAGGGCCGCTGCGGACCGGTTTCGTATGCAGCCTGGTGGCGGGCAATGCGGCTCCGCCTTTATTGCGCGCCAGTGCCAAGAGAGAGAGAGAGAGAGCAAAAGTCAGCAAGGCTATTTTCGGTTTCGGATATGACCGCAGGGTCATTCATTCAAAAGTGAAATAAAGCGCCGTTCTCTTGCTGCCCAGCCCTCCCCGAATTTGTCAGTCTGCGACTTAGCCTGTTGTCGTTCACATTCCCGATCATCCGATGGCCCGCCCACATCTTAATGGCAAGGCGGGCAATTCAATAGGGAGACGGAAAAAATGCAAAAGAAACAGTCGATATTGGCTACGGTTTTGACAGTGGGGCTTTCCTTGAGCGCCGCTGCACCGGTTCTCGCGAATGACGATCTCATCGCGAAGATGGGCGATTCCAAAAACTGGGCCATCCAAACCGGCGACTATGCCAATCATCGCTATTCCAAACTGGACCAGATCAACGCGAAAAATGTCAAGGACCTTAACGTTGCATGGACGTTCTCAACCGGCGTTCTGCGCGGCCATGAAGGCGCGCCGCTGGTGATCGGAAGCACAATGTATGTGCATACACCCTTCCCGAACAACGTTTACGCGCTCGACCTTGACAATGACGGGGCGATCAAGTGGCGCTATGAACCGAAACAGAACCCGGACACGATCCCCGTCATGTGCTGCGATACGGTCAATCGCGGTCTTGCCTATGCCGATGGCAAGGTGATCCTGCATCAGGCCGACACAACCGTCGTCGCGCTGGATGCCAATAGCGGCAAGGTTGTCTGGTCTGTCAAAAACGGCGATCCGGCGCGCGGTGAAACCAACACGGCAACGGTTCTGCCGGTGAAAGACAAAGTCATTGTCGGCATTTCCGGCGGTGAATTCGGGGTGCGTGGCCACGTTACGGCCTATGCGCTGAAAGACGGCAAGCAACTCTGGCGCGGTTATTCCATGGGCCCTGATTCGGATACGCTGATGGATCCCGAAAAGACCACTCATCTTGGCAAGCCGGTCGGCGTCAATTCGGGCACGGCGACCTGGGAAGGCGATCAGTGGAAGATCGGCGGGGGCGCAACCTGGGGCTGGTATTCGTATGATCCCGAAACCAACCTCGTCTATTATGGCACCTCCAACCCTTCGACATGGAACCCGGTTCAGCGCCCGGGCGATAATCGCTGGTCGATGACGATTTTTGCCCGTGATATCGACACCGGCATGACGAAATGGGTCTATCAGATGACACCGCACGACGAGTGGGATTACGACGGGATCAATGAGATGATCCTGACCGATCTCGAAATCGATGGCAAAATGCGCAAGACACTGGTTCACTTCGACCGCAACGGGTTCGGCTACACGCTTGACCGCGTTACCGGTGAGCTTCTTGTGGCAGAGAAATACGATCCTGTGGTCAACTGGGCTTCGCATGTCGACAAAAAAACCGGCCGCCCCGTAGTACAGGCGCAGTATTCGACCGCACAAGGTGGCGAGGATGTGAACACCACCAATATCTGCCCGGCCGCCCTTGGGACCAAAGACCAGCAACCGGCCGCATTCTCTCCGGACACCAAGCTGTTCTACGTACCGACCAACCATGTCTGCATGGACTATGAGCCTTTCCGGGTGAGCTATACGGCAGGGCAGCCTTATGTCGGCGCGACGCTGTCCATGTATCCGCCAAAGGGGTCAACCCATATGGGCAATTTCATTGCCTGGGATGCGACCAGCGGTAAGATCGTATGGTCGAACAAGGAACGGTTCTCGGTCTGGTCCGGTGCGCTTGCAACGGCAGGCGGCGTCGTGTTCTACGGCACGCTTGAAGGTTATCTGAAAGGCATCGATGCCAAAACGGGAGAAGAACTCTACAAGTTCAAGACACCGTCCGGCATCATCGGCAATGTGATGACCTATGAGCACAAGGGGAAACAATATGTCGGCATCCTGTCGGGTATTGGTGGCTGGGCCGGTATCGGTCTTGCGGCGGGCCTTACGGATCCTCAGGCCGGCCTAGGCGCCGTCGGAGGGTATGCGGCGCTGCATGACTACACCCGTCTCGGCGGGCAGTTGACTGTCTTCTCGCTCGACTAAGACCACCCGACTCATGGGCAATATCTCGAAAATGGCACGGGGCGAAAGCCCCGTGACGTTTTCATCGCCTTAAGTCATTGCCGTATTTTCGGCGATCCGCCTTTATGAATGCGGGCTTTTCCTTCCATCCAAAGCAACGCGGAGTGCTCGAATTTTGAGCAGCACAAAGCGAAGTACCCACATGGTGAGCGCCCTGCTGTCAGGTTGCACAAGAACAGGAATAAATTGAAGATGATCGGTATTTTTTGGAAAAACCTTCTTGTCGCCGGTATCGTGGCGATCATGAGCATTCCCGGCGCTGTCGTTGCAGGAGATCAGGTGGTGACGGAGGAGGACGGCAAGTTTTTCAATGCGGAATCCGAACCCACCTATAACATTCGTGAGGATGGGACCGTTGACTGGTATACGTATAGCGGGTTTCGGCGCTACCATTCCGAATGCCATGTATGCCACGGCCCGGAAGGCAATGGCAGCTCCTTCGCCCCGGCATTAACGAATTCGCTCAGGACACTCACCTATAGCCAGTTCATCGAGACCGTTGCCTCTGGGCGCGAGCGCGTCACGGCTGATGGCGCAATCAGCAAGATGCCGGCTCTCGGCGACAATGTGAATGTGTGGTGCTATATCGACGACATCTACACCTATCTGAAAGCGCGCGCCGATGATGTTCTCCCGCCGGGGCGCCCGACGAAACGCGCCGACAAGCCAGCCTCAGCCAAAGCATACGAAAAAGGCTGCATCGGGTAGGACACATGGCAGGAGAATGACCATGCGCGCGGAAAAGACATCGTTTCCTCAAGGCTTTCTTTCAGGAAAAGTCTTTTGCGACAGCATTTTCCCGCCTCGCCTTGTTGCCGGATTGCTTGGCCTTTTCCTTGTGGCGCTTTTGCCCATCGTGTCGGCACATGCCCAGACATCGGATGTCGTAGAGCGCAAGACGCTGCGGGTCTGCTCCGATCCGGCGAACCTGCCCTTCTCGAGCGACGATGAGAAAAAGATCGGCTTCGAGAACAAGATCGCCCATCTGCTTGGCGAGAAACTCGGCCTGCCCGTGGCCTATACATGGTTTCCGCAAGCGACCGGCTTCGTGCGGCGAACCCTTTCGGAAAAGCGCTGCGACATCATCATCGGCTTTGCGCAGGGCCATGAGCTCGTTCAGAACAGCAATCCTTATTATCGCTCCGCCTATGCGATGGTGGTGAAAAAAGCAGGCCCGCTTTCCGAAATAAAGAATCTTGATGACCCGCGCCTGAAACAGGCGAAAATCGGCGTCATCGCCGGAACCCCGCCTGGCAATATTCTCGCGCTCAACGGGCTGCTGCCGCAGATCAAGGGCTACAACCTCACGGTTGACCGGCGTCATGAGGCCCCGGCCGAAACGATGATCAGGGATCTCGTCAAGGGCGATATCGACATCGCGCTCGTCTGGGGGCCGATCGGCGGCTATTTTGCGAGGGAACTGGGCGGCGGTAAACTCGATGTGCGTCCGATGCTTCATGAAACCAAGGGGCCGCGGATGATTTTCCGGATCACTTTTGGCATCCGCCACGGCGAACCCGACTGGAAACACACACTCAACGCGTTCATCACCGCCAATCAGGCCGAGATCAACACGATCCTCGCCGAATATGGCGTGCCGCTGGTGGATGAGCACGATCGCCTGATCTCACGATAGGAAAATGTCCATGCGCGCGCTTGTTCATGCATTCCTGCTGTTTCTTCTGGTCGCGACGATGATCGGTTCGCCCGCCCGGTCTGAGGGCGTGACTGAGCTTATCGGCGACGGGCCGGAGGGCTACCGCCAGACCGATTTCCGCGCGCCGGTTCCCGACACGCTGCAAGGGGCCGTGGTCGTTGACGCCGCCGCCGCCCATATGCTCTGGGAAAAAGCCGAGGCAATCTTTATCGATGTGTTGCCGCGACCGCCGCAGCCGCAGAATCTTAAAGATCCTGCCAAGTGGAAAGCGCCAAAACGGCTCAATATCAAAGGAAGCGTCTGGCTTCCCAATGTCGGCTTCGGCACGCTGCATCCGACGATAGATGACTATTACCGGCGCAATCTCGAAAAACTCACCAGGGGCGACAGGACCAAAACCCTGGTGATCTATTGTCAGGCGCAATGCTGGATGTCGTGGAACGCCGCCAAGCGCGCGATGGCCTATGGCTACAGCGAGATCGTCTGGTTTCCGGGCGGCACTGATGAATGGGAAAAAGCGGGCTTGCCGCTCGAAGAAAAACTACCCCAGGAATAAGCGGAAGAAAGCAGGCAACCGGCCGTCGCCGGTCAAGGCAGTTGCGTCTGCAATTCCCGCGCAATTTGAAATACACGCTGCTCGAGAAGTGTTGGCGATTCACAGACATATTCGAGCGATTTTTCACGATCCCTGTGGATGCGGGTCTGCCAGTCGATGGCTTCCTGGATCTCAGCACGCTTGTTTTCATCGGAGGCTGATGCTTGGAGAGCGATGAGCGCCGCCCGGTTTTTGCGAATTTCGTCGGCACGACCGCGCTGGGCACGGGTAAAGCGCCCGATGCTGTCGATGATAGCACTGCGCTCCTTGTTGACAGTCTGAAGCAGGCCCTGAAACACGAGAGGAATTTTCTCAAGCCGCTCTGCATCATTCAAAGGACGCGCATATTCGGCAATCAGGCTGGATGCCTCATCCATGGAGACCCGGCGCAGCGCAAGGCGCTGGACCAGTTGGCTGATTTTCTGGTCGCTCTTCCACTCGTCCGCCCGGGCCGGATCAAGCGGCGGCTCTTCCCACATGGTCGCCGCGCTGATTGTCGGGACGAGAGGCTGGACGCAGGGCCAGTCGCCCTCTGACGCTGCCCGCGCACTGCCGGGTGCCGCAGCGGCAAGAATGCCTGCAAGGGTGAGAGCAGCCATTTGTTTTTTATAGTGCATCTAGTTTCCTCCCGGTCCGCCGCGTCGCGCCATCAGTCCCTTGGACGGATTATAGGCAAAGACAGAAAGCGTGAGAAAGGCGATCGTGCAGAGACTGAGGATAATGAAAGCGTCTGCATTGAACTGCCCATAAAGCGCGAAACGAATGAACTCCACGGCATAGGTAAAGGGATTGAAGAGGCAGAGCTGATGGAGAAGCGGACTCGATTCTTCCATGCGCCACAGCGGATAGAGCGCGGATGACATGAAAAACATCGGAAAAATCACAAAGTTCATGACGCCTGCAAAATTCTCCAATTGCTTGATCAGCGACGAGAGAAAAAGACCGATAGAGCCAAGCATCAGCCCCGACAGCAACAGCGCCGGGAGCACCGTGAGATAGCCGATCAGGGGCGGCTGGATTTCCCAGGCAAAGGCAATAGCAAGGAAAATATAAACCTGAAGGAGGGAAATCAGAACCCCGCCCAGAAGTTTCGAGACAAGCAGAAACCAGCGTGGGAACGGGCTGACCAGAAGCGAGCGCATCGAGCCCATTTCGCGATCATAGACCATCGAGAGTGACGATTGCATGCCGCTGAAGAGCTGGATCATGCCGAGAAGACCCGGCGTGATATAGACCTCGTAGAGAACATAGGTCTGGTAGGGTTCGATGATCGAGACACCAAGAACCGAGCGGAAGCCCGCAGCGAAGATGAAAAGCCAGACAAGCGGGCGCACAAGTGCCGCGATGAAGCGGCCGCGCTGCTGAACGAAGCGCAGGCATTCGCGCGAGACGATGCCATAAAGGCAGATCATATAAGCCGAAATGCTGTAAGGTTTCATGCAGCTTGCGCCTTCCGGCTGGTGAGTTTGCGGAAAGCGCCGGAAAGATCCGCTTCTGCGGATTCTTGAACCAGACCGCTTACCCTGCCCGCGGCGCAGACCGATCCCTCGTGCAGCACCACCGCGTGGTCGTCAGGCAACACCTCATCAAAGAGGTGGGTTGCCCAGAGAACTGCCCGTTCCCCGCCGCACGCCAGCTGATGCGCATAAGATACGATCTCCTGACGCGCTCCGATATCGAGGCCGACTGTCGGCTCGTCAAGAAGGAGAAGCTTCGGGCGGTGCAGCAGCGCACGCGCGATCTCGACGCGGCGCAACTGGCCACCGGAAAGCGCGCGTCCCTTGTCCTTGAGCCGGGAGGCAAGATTGATCCGTTCAAGCTCGGTTGCCATCCGTAACCGCGCCTCTTTTGCCGGGATGCCATGCAGCGACGCGTGATAGAGCATGTTCTGCTCGATCGACAGATCTAGATCGAGGGTGCGGTTCTGAAACACCACGCCAAGCTGACGGAGGGCCTCTGTCGGTCGCCGCCGCACGTCGTGGCCGAGCACTTTCACCGTGCCGCTGGTGTTGTCGTAAAGCCGGGTAATCAACGAAACCAGCGTTGTCTTCCCGGCCCCGTTGAGGCCGAGGAGCGCCGTAAAAGAACCCTGACCGACCGTCAGGCTCACATCGTTGAGCGCCTTTCGGGCGCCGAATGCATGACTGACATTGCGGATGGCAAGCGCCGGGTCTTCCATATCTTTCCCTATTTCACGTTGAAGACAACGCGCTGGCTCGCGGATGTTGTGCCGGGTACAAAAAGCTCGAAAATTCCCGGACGAATGGTCACAAAGGAAATCGTCGCCTTGCCCTCATCGTCGAATTCGAGACTGTCGACGCCATTCGGCCTGATTTCAATATCTTCAATGACGATTTCATTCACCCAGACATTGCGGAAGAACGACGGGCCGGTGATGGCAATCTCCGCCGAACCGTCCGCAATGATGTCGATGGCGTAATATTTGCCGGACTCTAGTTCATATGGCGTTTCCGCAAGCGGCTTGCCGGAAGAAAGGGTAATCGGCGCAAGGCGCGTTTTGCCGGTCAGAAGGCCGGAAAAGCCCTGTGCATGGCCAGTCCCGATACCGGACACGCAGACTGAGGCCAGAGCGATGATGGCGAAAGAGGCTCGGATGGCGGATTTGGCACATGCGTGACGGATCATTTTCATTTTCTCCTTTCGAAATGAATAGGTCGGATGGGCACCTCTGCGCTTTTTCTAGTCAGGCGATACCACGACGCCCCAGGGGAAGCGGCCGGTGCGGATTGATTTAATCACCTTGCGCCGCTCGACATCGATGATCGACACATCGTTGGAAACGCCATTGGTCGAGATCAGATATTTCTCGTCCGGGGTGAAGGCGAGCTGCCAGACCCGCTGGCCGACAAGGAGATATTTCTCGACTTCGAAAGTCTGGGTATTGACCACGGCAACACGGTTGGCCGGTCCAAGAGCGACAAAGGCCGTTTTGGCATCCTTTGTCAGGCGAACCCCCACAGGCTGAAACGCCTCGCGGGTGACGCCTGGAACGCCGAAGGACACCTTCTGCTCGATGACTTTCGTTTCCGGGTTGATCACGCTCACCGTGCCGCCGATCTCGGAAGAGACCCAAAGCTGGCGCCCGTCAGAGGAAAATTCAGCAAAGCGCGGGCGGGAATCAACCAGTACATTGGCGACGATCTCATTGGTCTCGACGTCGATGAAATGCGCCATGTTCGTGGTCTCGGACGTGTTCACCAGGATTTTCCCGTCCGGGCTCATGCCCATCCCTTCCGGTTCGACGCCGACCGGTACCTCGGCCAGAACCTTGTTGTTCTCGATATCGACGATGGTGACGAGATTGTCGTCCTCATTGGCGATGTAAAGCGGGTTTCCAGAGGGGTGGAGAACGAAGAGTTCCGGATCAGGCCCGGAAGGCAAGGTCTTGATCAGCTCATAGCTGTTGATGTCGAATACCTGCACGGTGTTGTCATCGCTTGCGCAGACAAGAAGTTGCTTGCCGTCCTTGGTGATCAGGATGCCGCGCGGGCGCTGGCCAACACTGATCGTATCGATCACCTTGAAGCTCTCGCTGTCAATGACGGAAACGGTGTTATCCTTTTCGTTGCTGACGAATATCCGGTAGGCGAAAGCCGGGCTTGCTGTCAGACACGCCACGACCGCAGCGAACGCCAATGTCCTTCTCACTCTTCCCTCTCTCATCCGGTCCCTCCCGTGAATCGTCTTCATTTCGTCAGGTCGCAAACATCCGGCGTGTTGTCATATCCCATCGTGTCGAGTGTCGAGCGCTTGTGCAGAAAGCCATCCTGCGGCGAGGCTGAAACCAGCGATGCGGGATGGGCGAGCAGAATCGGCTGGCGCAACTGGTTGTTCCATTTGCGAAAAGACATCGGTACGCCCTTGAAGCCCGCAAGCTCGAAATCATCACTCTTAAGATAGGCCCTGATCTTGTCGAAATCGCCGGAATTTGTCCGACTCGCACCTTCGCCCACCGCGCGAATGGGTGCCCAGACCTGATAATCGAGTGCCGTCATGGACCGTTTGAAACGCTTGAAAAACCGGCTCTGCAATTGCGCTGCGCCCCATTGTTCATGGGTCTTGTGCCAGGTCGTCGGGGAAAGACCCTGGGTTCCGGCCACGGGGCGCGGATCCCAGGTGCGATACATCAGATATTCGCCGAAAACACCTATCTCATCGGCGACAACGATGACATCATAGGTTACGCCCTGGGTGAGATGTGGCACTTCAGCCTGCGCCACCCGGCGCGTATCGGCCCCCAAATCCCAGGAGCGCTCTTCGACAATCCTCGCCCCGAATTTTGCCGCCGCGTTGCGCAGGGCTGCCGCATACGCCTTGTCACCCTCGCGGGTTCCGCTGATCAGAAACCACTTTCTCCACTGTTTTTTAACGAGAAATTGCGCGAGCGCATCGGTCATCATCGCCCGGCTTGGTACGATGTGAAACACGAAGGCGTGACATTCCCCGACGCGCAGATCATCGTCCGGCGCGCTCGAATTGAAGAACAGGACAGGCTCATCCTTTGCAGCATCGACAAGTTTCAGGAGATCAGCCTTTGGCGCATCAACAACGATATACTGAACACCCTTCTCGCGCAGTTCGCGGTAGGCCGCGAGAATATCAGCGCCGATATCGAGCTTGATAGCTGCGAGCGAGAACGCCTGATTGAGAAACTTGCCCGTCGTGTTGTTGTCCGTGATTGAAATTTCCGCGCCCGCGGCACCCTCATTTTCCGGCCTCACTTCAAGATTCGAAAGGTTCGGCGGACGCTCGCCCGGAAGCTGGATCAGGCCGATCCTGATTTCTGTCATCGCTCCGGCAGGAAGCGCCCCGAGGACACAATAAAAAAAGAAGCAAAACAGCGGAAAAGCGGTAATAAACGTATTTATTCTCGTAGACCCATCGATCATTGATAATAAACGAATTTTCAAATCGCTCATCCTTGTTTCTTATTTTTCTTTTATATTTTTATATTTCGCGGTCCCCCAATCCTGCGGCTTTGATCGTCGCAAATTCAGTATTAATTGTCCATGCTTTAATAAGTGAACAGATCGGAAATGGTGCGACCGACGGGAGTTGAACCCGTATGACCGAAGTCGGCAGATTTTAAGTCTGCTGTGTATACCAATTCCACCACGGTCGCGGCTTTGTGGCGATTTTTCGGGTTCGGCCCGGCTTTCGCCTGAAAGCATTCCTGATTTATCAGCCGACGCCAGCGACGCAAGCGGAAACGGCTGCCCACCTTCGCTTATTCGTCTGCTTGCGCGGTCTCAGGCTTGTCCCAGGGAAAGTCGAGCCAGACATGCTGCTCGACGGCGACAGCATAGGTATCGGCGGCGGCAGCGCCTTCAGGCTTGGCGTAGACGGCGGCATAATGCGCCTTTGGCAGGTGCTGGCGCAGATAGGCGAAGGTTTTGCCACTGTCGACCAGATCATCAATCACCAGAAGGCCCTGACCGCCTGCGGACTGGTTCGTGATGATGTCGTTCGCCGGCTTGAGGCGTTCGAGATCCCCTCGCCGGTTGTTATCGTCATAAGAGGCAAGGCCAATCGTCTCGATGCGGCGGATATCGAGTGCACAGGCGACAATCGCCGCCGGCACCAGCCCGCCACGCGTGATCGCGAGAAGCGTGTTGCACGGCTGGACCGCACGGAGCAGCGCGGCAAGAAGCGCGGTATCGCGGTGGAAATCATCCCACGATATCTTTGCCGATAGGGTGGGCGCGGACCTGTCCATCAGGGCTTTCTCTCAACCGGGCAGTTTTATGCTGAGCGATTGGATGAGCACGGAAACCAGCGCTTCACATTGCGTGAGCCGCTCCTCATCGCGCGAGCGCATCACGATATTCGTCATGTATCTGCCGCCCCGCATGGTTGGATAGGAGCCGATGGCAACGTCTGAAAACTGTGCCTGTATCTCGCCGAGGCCCGCCGCAATCGCGCCCTCACCGTCATAAAAAGGCAAGGTGCGGGAATGCACGATGCGGCCGTGGGCAAGGGTTGGGCCGACCGTATCCATCATCGCGCGCATCACATTCGGCACGCCAGCCATGACATGGACATTGCCGATGATGAAGCCGGGCGCCGCAGAGGCTTCGTTCTCGATGAGTTTCGCGCCAAGCGGAATGCGGGCCATGCGCAGGCGCGCCTCGTTGAGTTCGATGTCGGCGGGATAGCGCGCTTTCATCATGGCGATCGCTTCCGGGTTGTGTGCGATGCCGACATTGAAGGCCTCTGCCATCGCATCCGCGGTGATGTCGTCATGGGTCGGCCCGATTCCGCCAGTCGAAAAGACATAGGTGAACTTTCGGGAGAGTTCACGCACGCTCGCAACGATGGTTGGCATCTCATCGGGAACGACGCGGATTTCCTTGAGATCGACGCCGATTTCAGTGAGATAATCCGCAATATAGCCCGAATTGGTGTCCTTCGTTCGTCCGGACAGGATTTCGTCGCCGATGACAAGGATCGCCGCTGTAACAGAAATATCGCGTTGAGTCGGCTCGGCCATGGTGCGTCCTTCGGCTTGCTGAATAGATATGTCTAGCACAGCAAGGCCCGAAACGAGAAGAGTACACGTGTATCCGGCAGCCCTGCCGTCGCCCCATGAACAATCCATCGCATGGCTCAGGACGACGCCTGCACGAGGAGAAGCGACAAATTCAAAGAACGTGCTCGAAAAACCGTTCGCGCATGCTTATTAAAGACTGATAACCCGATAGCAAGCCCAGTTGGAGATGCGAAGCCATGGTCTATTTCAAATGGATTACCGGGGTCATGATTGCGCTGCTGATCGGGCTTTTCCTGCACTACACCCTGCCCGGCCGCGATATCGTCCAGATTGCCGGGACCGATATCAAACGCATGGACATCAGCGGCACCTCGCTTTTTTGGGCGACCCCGCCGAAGACTGCCCGCTCTCTCGAAACCCGCGATGTTCGGTTCATCAATGCGATCGACGCCAAAGGCGGCACAAAGGTCTACCGCAACGAGGACACTGCCTGGTCCTGGCCGCCCTATTTCAAGTTCGACAGCAGCGACATTACCGCTCAGGCACAGGCATTTTCGAAGAAGGACGGCGTCTGGGTCAGCGTCAGTCATTATGGCTGGCGCATTGAATTCTTGTCGATTTTTCCGAATGTTCTCAAAATCCGCGAAGTTGCCGGCCCTGACGTGACCTTGATCCCCTGGTTCAACATCACCTTCTTCGTGTTTGTGGCCATCCTTCTCGTTCTGCTCTGGCGCGCGGTCCATGCCTTCAAAACCCGGCGCATCGACCCGATGGTGGATCAGATCGACACCATGATGGAAGATGTCGGCGATCGTGCGGATGATGCGCGCGATCAGGTCATCGAGGCAAAACGCGGCGTTGTCGCGTGGTTTCGCAGGACCCTGACCGGCAAACCGTGAAATTTCGGTGAAGCCCCCTTGCCACGCCTGCGCGGACGGCTGATTGCGCGTTATTGACCGAGGTGATGATCGTGACAAAGCCGGTTGCGATGATTGCCATGCATGCAACGACTTGAACCCGCTGGCCAATACGGTAACTTATATGGGAAGCCATGTTTTGGTGGCATCGCCAGAAGCCAGCGTATAAACAAGGGCTCTATCGTATCAGAATGCGGAAATCCAACGGCATGGTCACCTATATCGAAGCGGCGACAGCCCCTTTACGCAATACAGGACAGGTACGCCTCTATAACGAAGCGGATTTCGACGCCATGGAAGTCGCCGGGCAACTGACAGCGCGCGCCCTCGATCATGTCTCCGACATGGTCAAACCCGGTGTCACAACCGAGGAAATTGACGATTTTGTCCTGCAATTCGGCCTTGATCACGGCGCGCTTCCGGCAACGCTGAATTATCGCGGCTATACGAAATCATCCTGCACCTCGATCAACCATGTCGTCTGTCACGGGATTCCGAACAACAAGCCCCTGCGGGAGGGCGATATCATCAATGTCGATATCACCTATGTGGTCGATGGCTGGCATGGTGATTCGAGCCGGATGTATGCGGTAGGCGCGGTCAAGCGGGCTTCAGAACGGCTGATCGACGTCACCTATGAATGTCTGATGCGCGGCATTGCCGTTGTACAACCGGGCGCCACCACCGGCGATATCGGCCATGCTATTCAGACCTATGCCGAGGAGGAGCGGTGCAGTGTCGTGCGCGATTTCTGCGGCCATGGCGTGGGCAGGCTCTTCCACGACACGCCCAACATTCTGCACTATGGCCGCGCAGGCGATGGCGTGGCACTGAAAGCTGGCATGATTTTCACCATTGAGCCGATGATCAATCTCGGCAGGCCGCATGTCAAAGTCCTGCCCGATGGCTGGACCGCGGTTACCAGAGACCGCTCCCTGTCGGCACAGTTCGAACACACGGTAGGGGTCACGAAAGATGGCTGCCGCATATTCACCACTTCCCCGAGAGGCTTGCACAAGCCTGCCTTCCCATCATGAAGGCGCGTTCCTGAATGAGCGATGAGGAGGCGAAAAAGCCATCCGGTTTCGAGGATATCCGGGTCGAAATTCCGGCCGAGAAACCGCATTATGCCGGTCATCGCGACAGGCTTCGCGCTCGCTTCACGGAGAATGGTGCAAAGGCGCTCGCCGATTACGAACTTCTCGAACTGATGCTTTTCCGCGCGATCCCGAGGCGCGACACCAAACCGATCGCGAAAGCGCTTCTTGGCCGTTTTGGAACCATTGCCGAAGTGCTTTCCGCGCCGATCGAAAGGCTGATGGAGATCGAGGGCATTGGCCGCTCCGTCGCGGTCGACCTCAAGATCATGCAGGCCGCAGGCCAGCGCCTTGCCCGAGACGGCGTGCGCCAGAAGACCGTTCTCTCATCCTGGAGCGAACTTCTCGATTATTGCCGCACGGCAATGGCGTATGAGGCGAAAGAGCAGTTCCGGATTCTGTTTCTGGACAAGAAAAACCAGCTCATCGCCGATGAAGTTCAGCAGGTCGGCACGGTCGACCATACGCCGGTCTATCCGCGCGAGGTGGTCAAACGGGCGCTTGAACTCTCGTCGACCGCGGTCATCCTCTTGCACAATCATCCATCCGGCGACCCGACCCCCTCGCAGGCCGACATTCTCATGACGCAAAAGATTATCGAGGTTGCAAAGCCGCTCGGCATCGCCGTCCATGATCACATTATCATCGGCAAGGAAGGCCATTCGAGCCTCAAGGGCCTGCGCTTCATCTAACGCTCCGTGTCCGGACCGATCCTGCCGCCTGCTGCGCGCAATGCCTCGGGCGTATCGAGATCGAGGCTTGCCGCCTCGCCGATCTCAACCTCGGCCACAAAAGCTTCGTTGGCGCCGATGAGATGGCGCGCGCCGGTGTCGCCCCTTATCTTCTTCAGGTCATCAAAAAAGCGTCGCGACCAGAGCACGGGATTGCCGCGCTTGCCATTGGCGGTTGCGACGACCGCGAATGTATCGCTGCTCGAGACATAGGCATCGATGACCCGATCAAACGCTGCCGCATCGATAAAGGGCATGTCGCCAAGCGCGATCAGGGCGGCATCGACGTCATCTGCAAGGGCGGCGATGCCAACCCGCAGCGAGGTCGAGAGTCCTTCGGCAAAATCCGGGTTGAAGGCAAAACGTACCGGCATTCCCGCCAGTGCTTCCTCCACCGCCGCCGCCCTGTCGCCCGTCACGACGATGATTTCTCCGGTCTTGCTGGCGGCAAGAGACGTGACGACATGGCGCACGAGTGGCACGCCGTCGATCGTCGCGAGAAGCTTGTTCGGTCCGCCCATGCGGGTGGATTTTCCCGCAGCAAGAACCACGGCAGCGACCGGACCGCCCCTTGCGACCGGGCCGCTGCGCGGTTGCGGGCGTGAGACTATTTCCATCAGCAAGCCACCAACACCAAGATCCATTATTTCTTCTGGATTTACTTCAATATTTGCAATTATCCTGTTCAATATAAAATCAAATCCGTTTTCCACAGGCGACCGCGCACACCCTGGCGCGCCGATCACCGGGGTGCCCTGCAACGCGCCCAGAAACAGGAGATTGCCGGGGTCTACCGGCATACCGAAATGCTGGACCCTGCCCCCGGCTCTGCAAAGCCCGGCGGGAGCGACATCGCCAATATCGACCGTCGCCGACGCGCCGAAAAGAACCACGAGATCGGGCGAAAGCGCCATGGCCTGGTAAAGCCCGCCCTCGACAGCTTGCTCGTTGTGGGGAACACGAAATTCCTCAATCACCCGGGCACCGGCCCGCTTCAGACGATCGTCGAGAATCCGGCGCGTCTTGTCCATCGTGCTTGCCTTGAGCGTCGGCAGTTGGGTTGCAACCAGAACCACGTTCTGCCGCTGATAAGGTGCAACGTGCACCATCGCACCGAGCGCCTCGGCAGCGCTGATGGCGCTTTCAGGCGCGGCAAAGGGGATGATCTTGACCGTTGCCACCATCCGGCCCGCTTCGACCGGGCTATGGTTCGCGCGGGTCGCAATCGTCAGCGCCGGATGCAGTCTGTTCAAGCAATTGACGCGCAAAACATCGACGACCAGCAGACCGTCCCCGGTTGCAAAAAGATTGACCCGCCCGGTAAAGGCAGGATCGGTGCGAACGCCAGCGCCTGCCGCAGCCCGGCCAATTCGGCGGGCTGCCTCTTCCTCGTGCACATCACCGCTTTCAAGTTCGGCGACGACCAGACTCATCACCCCTTCCGCGGAAAGTGCTGCAAGGTCGCTGCGGGTCAGGCGATGGCCTTTTTGAAGATGCATACCCCCGCAGGCGATTGCATGAGCAAGATAGCAGCCTTCCGCCGCCGCCGTCTCGCGCGCGCCGAAAATCATGCCCGCCCCGCTTTCGATCCGCGCAGGGTCTTGATGATTTCCGCAAGAACGGCAATCGCAATTTCCGCCGGGTTCGCTGCACCGATATCAAGACCGATCGGAGCATGGATGCGCGCGATATCCGCGTCGCTCACCCCGGTTGCCGCAAACCGTTCCACACGCTTGGCGTGGGTCTTGCGGCTACCGAGCGCGCCGACATAAAAGCATTGCGCCTGAAGGGCGGCGACAAGCGCGCCATCGTCGATTTTTGGGTCATGAGTCAGGGCGACGAGCGCGGTATAGGGGTCGAGCGGGGCGCGGGCGAGCACGGCATCGGGCCATTCGGCGCAAAGATCGACATCCACAAAGCGTGTCGGCGTCGCAAAGGCCGTGCGCGGATCAATCACGGTGAGATCAAACCCGGCAGCGCGCGCAGGGACAAGCATGAACTGGGCGATATGCACCGCACCGATGATCACAAGGCGTGGCGCGGGCAAATAGACTGCGATAAAGACCTCGCCTTGCGGCGCTGCCACCAGCCCGGATTGACCCGACAGGAAGCGCCTGTCGATTTCGGCGGACAACGGATCCTTGGCCGACAAGACCGCGCCCTGCTCATAAAGCCGCTGGCTGCCCGTCGCAAGATCAGTCGTCACAATCGCGGCGCGGCGCGCTTGCCGCAGGCTGTTCAGGGCGTGAAGCAGGCTGCCTTCCATTCACCCAACCTTCTCGACATAGATCTTGATTTCGCCGCCACAGGAAAGACCGACGCCCCACGCCGTCTCATCTGCCACACCAAAGGACAGAAGGCGCGGCTTGCCGTTTTCAATCACCGCCATAGCCTCATGCACCACCGTCCCCTCGACACAGCCGCCGGAGACGGATCCCTCGAAATTGCCGTCCGCATCAATGACGAGATGCGCCCCGGTCGGACGCGGCGCGGAGCCCCAGGTCTTGACCACGGTTGCAAGCGCCATTGAGCGGCCTTCGCGCATCCAGCGTTCGGCGATAGCGAGCACATCATGTGGATCGGCTGTCTGTGCCATTTTACCCCCTTTCAGGCCGCGAGCCAGGTTTTCGGATCGTGACGGCGCCCGCGCGGCTCTGCCAGAACGGCGCAGAGATCAGCCATCGCCTCGATCGAGTGGACCGCGCGAAAATCATCGACATGACGCAGCATGGTGCGGATACCGGAGGCTTTGGCCTCGAAACCCTCAAATCGCAGAAGCGGGTTCAGCCAGATCAGACGGCGGCACGAGCGGTGCAGCCGGTCCATCGCGGCATCAAGGTCGGCCGCGCGGTGACGCTCCAGCCCGTCCGTAATCATGAGCACCACCGCGCCCTGTCCGAGAACGCGACGTGACCAGTCGCGGTTGAAGGTCTGGATTGCCTCACCGATCCGGGTGCCGCCCGACCAGTCCTGCACGAGGTTCGAAACATCGGCAAAGGCCTCATCCGGGTCTTTCATCCTGAGTTGCCGGGAAATGTTGGTGAGGCGTGTTCCAAACAGAAACGTGTCAACACGGCGGTTTCGCAGTGTCAGCGCATGAAGGAAATGCAGGAATATCCGCGAATACTGGCTCATCGAGCCGGATATGTCGCACAAAGCCACAATCGGCAGGGCCACCTCGCGCGGTGCGCTGTAGAGCGGCAACAGAACTTCACCGCCGGAGCGCATGGAGGCGCGCATCGTGCGGCGCATATCGAGCCGGATCGAATGATGCGAGGCGCGCAGGCGGCGCGTCCGGATCCGGTCAAACGGCAGGGCGAGCGTTGCAATCGCCCGCTTCGCTATTTCGATCTCGGCCGCCGTCATCTGGGCAAAGTCCTTTTTGCGCAGGATATCCCTGTCCGACATGGTGAAGCGGGCGTCGACCTCGATCTCCGCCGGCTTTTTGTCCTCGTCCCGCCGCGACGCCGCCTTGCGGAAGGCATCGGAGACACGGGCGGCACCCGCCTTCGGCTTTTCTCTCTCTCGTTCGCGCCCATCGGCCACCGGCGACAGGATTTCGAGCATTTTCTCAATCAGGTTGTGATTTTTGAAAAACACATGAAAGGCCTCGGTGAAGACCTCCGTATGGTCGCGGCGTTTGACGAAGATGGCGTGGAGTATCCAGTAGAAGTCTTCGCGCGTGCCAATGCCCGCTGCTTCCAATGCTGCGACGGCGTCGATCACGGCGGCGGGGCCGACCGGGATACCGGCGCGGCGAAGGGCGCGGGCGAAATCGGCTATGTTTTCCGGAATAAGTCCGCCCATCAGGCAATCTCGGTCTCAGCGAGAGCGCGGACCTCATCAATAAGTGCGGAAACCTTGCTGCGCCGCACCTTTTCGATGTCGTCCTGATATTTCAGGAGAACGCCGAGCGTATCGGAAACAACGTCCGGATCGAGCACCATCTGGTCGAGGGTACAGAGCGCGCTTGCCCAGTCGAGGGTTTCCGCAACGCCCGGATTCTTGAACAGGTCACCCTCCCGCAGTCGCTGGACAAAGCCCACGATCTCAGCCGAAAGCCGCGCCCCCGCGCCGGGCACCTTGCGGCGGACGATTTCAAGTTCACTCTCCCGGTCGGGGTAATCAACCCAGTGGTATAGGCAGCGCCGCTTCAGCGCATCATGGATTTCGCGGGTCCGGTTCGAGGTGATGATGACAATCGGCGGCACGTCTGCCCGGATCGTTCCAATTTCGGGAATCGTCACCTGATTGTCAGCCAAAACCTCGAGAAGATACGCCTCGAAAGCCTCATCGGCGCGGTCGAGTTCGTCAATCAGCAGCACCGGCGCCCCGCGCTTGTTGCCCTCTTCGCTACCATGATGACGAATCGCTTTCAGGATCGGGCGTTCGATCAGAAATTCGGTGCTATAGAGATCATGCGACAATTGTGTGCGGTCTGCATCACCCATGGCCTCGGCGAGCCGGATTTCCGTCATCTGTCGGGCATGGTTCCACTCATAGACAGCGCTCGAAACATCGAGCCCCTCATAACATTGCAGCCGGATCAGCGTCCGGTCGAGACTGGCTGCGAGAACCTTGGCAATCTCGGTCTTTCCGACCCCTGCCTCGCCTTCGAGAAACAGCGGACGACCGAGCCTGAGCGCGAGGAAAACGACGGTTGCAAGCGCGCGCGGCGCGATATAATCCGCTTCCGCGAGCAGCACCCGCGTCGCTTCGATGCTGGCCGGACTTTGCTTTATGTGATGCATCATGCCGCCGTCCTCTTCTTTGCATCAGGGCAATGTAGCCCGATTGCGGTCAAGAGCAAGGGCTGAGGCTCGGCCGGAATTTTTCCCCTGCCGGGACGCTTCTACGCACAAATGAGCGCCGTGCAACTGGCGCCATGACATCCAAGATCGAGATGCAAATGATCGCGGTGCTGCGCGTTCACATCGGGCCCGGACACGGTGGTGAACCGGGTGAAATCAGTAACATTGCAATACGGAAGGTTTTTGCAACGGTTTTTCGTGCCCTGATATTTCAATGACTTAAGTGTCGCAAAACTTTGTCGCAAAAAGATGGGCGAAATTCTGCTGTGAGCCCAGACTTACCGATGCTGCGCTTTGCATGAATGACCGCTTGTGACGGCCTAGCTTAGCATCTTACTTGCTACTGCGTTTCAGATGACCGTCGATTGATCTCTCGCTGCGCGTCGTGAGCGAAGTCCTCGATAAGTTGTTTCGGTCGAACAAAAAGAAGCGCAAGCAGTTTTGATCGGAACCCGTTTGTCGTCAAAGTCTCAGTGAATGTTCCACGCACCGCTTTTGGTCCGACTTGTTCAAACTCGGCAAAATAACTGCCCTCGAAGTAGCCTTCGGAAGCCGTCGCCAGCTCATACCGTGTCGGAACATCAAATGCAGTTTCACGAAAGTTGATGCGCACACCATGTTCTGAAACCTCTGTCCATGCGCGTTGTCCTGGCTCACCTTCCAGATCGACGATTTCAATCACAGAGGCGCGCCATTCCGGCAAGCTCCCAGGATCAGTATAGACGTCCCAAACCTCTTCCACGGTCCCATCCAATGTGATGGTGTGCGTGCCAGTACGCGTTTCAGGGACAAAAAAGTGAACCGCCAGTCCAGCCAACAGAACAATCGCAATGACCAACCCGATTGCTAAGCCCAACATCCTCATGCCCCCTGCTCGAATTTACGCTGATCTTCGATCCACTGGGGATCAATCGGAAGTTTCTTCGCGAGCTTGTCGTCTGGCTCAACAACGCGCCAGAATGGGATCACGTCAGAAGGCGATTTACCCTGATCCATCTCTTCAATCGCGTACTCAGCGACGATCCGCAGGAAGATCGCGGTGGAGGCCGGACACATCGCATCGCATTTATTTCGCCGGGCCAGCTGATTTCGCATCTTGACTACATTCGACGTTTCGCCGTGCGAAATTTTTGAAATGTAGTCCGCAACGATTTGTGGCGTGCCGACAAAAAGCATCTGGCCAGCCTTGATCCCGGCAAAGCTCTTGTCGAGCATCACTTTCTTCGGCGACCGCCGCTTATGGAATTTGTCGCAGGCCTTCATCTTCATATGAGAATCATACCACGGCGATTACCTCCGATAAATAACCCTCTTAATTTCGATTATACTTCAACCGGTTAAGGCATGTACTGTTGTACCAACGCACACAGAGCGTTCCTGCAATGAGAGTCGAACCGGCCATTGGTGCAGTCGCAGCGAAAGGCAGCAACGTCCCGCATTGCCGTCGTTCAGACCGACGTCGCGAAAACCATCCTTTCTGCAACCGATTTCCCATCACCGTCAGCGTGCTTCATTGATGCCTCAATGCTAGAAGGAGCACTAAGCGCTCCCCTCGCCGGCCCTTCCTCAGCCGCTCTTCCTACATATTCGGATAATTCGGACCGCCCGCGCCCTCTGGCACGGTCCAGTTGATGTTCTGGTTCGGATCCTTGATATCGCAGGTTTTGCAGTGGACACAGTTCTGCGCATTGATGACGAAATTCGGCTTGCCGCCGCCTTCCGCCTCGACCCATTCATAAACGCCTGCCGGGCAATACCGGCTCGACGGGCCTTTGAAGACGTCCCATTCAGATGTGACCTGAAGTGCCGGATCTTTCACCCGGAGGTGGATCGGCTGATCTTCTTCATGGTTGGTCGAGGACATGAAGACCGAGGAGAGCCGGTCGAAGGAGATTTTGCCATCCGGTTTCGGAT